>NZ_JAGKJI010000002.1 GCF_020329485.1 Bradyrhizobium cenepequi | reverse complement strand
GGATGGATGATGACCGTGCCACCCATGGGCCGAACAAACAGCCGTTTTGTAGATGGGTCTCATCCTCAGGGCTTCCTCGCCGCAAGCATGCGGAATGTGGGTCCGGACCACACCAGTCCGACCGGATATGAGGTGATGCAGTGAGCTGCAGAAATCTTCGGAAGCCAATCCTCGCCCGGAACACGGTCGGCGCGCTGCGCTACGCATGGCTCCGCGCGCCGCCCTCGCACCGTGCCAACCTCACTCAAGCCAATCGAAAGGCCTTGACTCACAAATCCCCATATGAAGGTGGGCAAAGGCGCTTGCGCCGTGCCCACCCTACGGCGTCCGCTTCTTCTTAGTTCTTCGTCTTGTCGACCAACGCGCCCTTCTTGATCCAGGGCATCATGTCGCGCAGCTTGGCGCCGACTTCCTCGATCGGGTGGGTGGCGAGCTTGGCGCGGGTGGCCTTGAACGAGGTCTGGTTGACCTTGTTCTCCAGCATCCAGTCGCGGGCGAATTTGCCGCCCTGGATGTCGGCGAGAACGCGCTTCATCTCGGCCTTGGTCTCCGCAGTCACGATGCGGGGACCGGTGACGTATTCGCCATATTCGGCGGTGTTGGAGATCGAGTAGTTCATGTTGGCGATGCCGCCTTCATAGATCAGGTCGACGATCAGCTTCACTTCGTGCAGGCACTCGAAATAGGCCATCTCCGGCGCATAGCCGGCTTCGACCAGCGTCTCGTAGCCGCCCTTGATCAGCTCGACCAGGCCGCCGCACAGCACCACCTGCTCGCCGAACAGGTCGGTCTCGCACTCTTCCTTGAAGGTGGTCTCGATGATGCCGGCGCGGCCGCCGCCGATCGCCGAGGCATAGCTCAAGCCGAGATCGTGCGCGTTGCCGGAAACATCCTTGGCGATCGCGATCAGGCAGGGCACGCCGCCGCCGCGCTGATATTCGGAGCGCACGGTGTGGCCAGGGCCCTTCGGGGCGATCATCAGGACGTCGAGATCGGGACGCGGGTCGAGCAGGTTGAAGTGCACGTTGAGGCCGTGCGCGAACACCAGCGCCGCGCCCTTCTTCATGTTGTCGTGCAGGTGCTCGCGATAGATGTCGCCCTGCAGTTCGTCCGGGGTGAGCATCATCACGAGGTCGGCCCATTTGGCGGCGTCAGCCACGCTCAGCACCTTGAAGCCGGCAGCTTCCGCCTTCTTGGCCGAGGCCGAGCCCGGACGCAGTGCGATCGACACTTCCTTGACGCCGGAATCCTTCAGGTTGAGCGCATGGGCGTGGCCCTGGCTGCCATAGCCGACGATGGCGACCTTCTTGCCCTTGATCAGGTTCAGGTCGGCATCGCGATCGTAGTAAACTCGCATCGTGGTTTCCTCTTGAGGGGGGGCCGAACATCGGCCGATGGATTTGGGCGTTTCAGGTGGATCAGACCGCCGGGCGCCCGGAAATTTCCGGCGTTGTCTAGAGCATTTTCCCTTTCAGGGGAAACCCCGTTCTCGCATGGCGCGGTGCGGCATCATGCGTCCATGAAGACCGGGTAGAGCGAGGCGAGCAACAGGATCGCCATCACGATATTGAAAGCACGCACGGCCAGGCGCGAGGTGAGGATCGGCCGCAGCGCGGTGCCGAACAACGCCCAGGCAATGCAGGACAAGGTGCCGAGGATCAGGCTCAGGCCGACCTGGATCGCGATATTCCAGGGGAAAGCCGCAATCGCGGCATAGGCCGTGATGGTGCCGATCACCATCACCCAGCCTTTGGCGTTGACCCATTGGAACATGGCCGCGCCCCAGAAGGTCATCGGTCGGCCGCCGCTCGCGCCCGATTCCAGCGAGGATGGCTCGGCAAGCGCGATCATCGCGGCGAGATAGATCAGGTAGGCGACGCCGATATATTTGAGGATGGTCTGCAGCACGGGATAGGCGATGAAGACAGTGCCGAGACCAAGGCCGACGGCACCGACCATGAACGCAAATCCGACCGTAATGCCGGCCATATGCGGCACCGTGCGACGGAAGCCGTAAGTCAGCCCCGAGGACAGCAGCATGATGTTGTTCGGCCCCGGCGTGAAGAACATCACGACAGCGAACATGACGAAAGCAACGAGAAGCGACTGCGACATGGCCCCACTCATGCAATCTTTGCCTGGGATTGTGGACGTCTTGAAAGCAGCATGACGGCGATGCAGACGTCGGCCGGTTTCATTGTTCGAACTCGTTCACCTCGCCCGCTTGCGGGAGAGATCGGCGCGTACGCGCCGGGTGAGGGCTCTCTCCCCACGAAAAGTCCCATCGCAGAGACACCCCCACCCCAGCCCTCCCCCGCAAGCGGCGCAAGCGGGAGAGGGGCGCAGCGTCACCCTGGACATAGCTCGATCCAGTCTCGACACGCCCTAGCTCTTCTGTTCCGGCTTCGGCTTGCGCAGGAGATAAGCGCCGTGCAGCGGCGCGTGGTAGTCGGCGGAGACCAGGGTGAAGCCGACCTCGGTCAACATCCGTTCCATGACCCAACCGAAGGTCGAATATTCGTCGCGCATGTGCGTCATCACGCCCTCGCGCTCGAAATCATGGTTCTTGATGGAAAAATCGGCCCAGCCCTCGACGTCCCGCTCGAGGCCGTCGGGCATGCTGACGTACACAATGTCGCGCAGATAGAACTCGCAGCCCGGCGTCAGCGCGTTGAAGATCCGCGACAGCGCCACCGCTTTCCAGAAATCCGGCAAATGATGCAGCGTGAATTCGCTGACGATCAGGTCATAGGAATCCGGCTGATAGGCAAAACTCAGAAGTCCCGCCGGCTGGGTGCGGATGCGCGCCCTGCGGTCACGCGCGTAGATGTTGGCGAGCGCCAGCATCGCCGGCGAGATGTCGATCGCATCGACATCGGCGCCCATCAGCGCCGCTTCGCAGGCGAGTACGCCGTTGCCGCAACCGATATCGGCGACACGCCAGCCCGGCTTGACGCCGAGCGTCTTGAGCGTCTGGCGGGCACGGAGATCGGCATCGTCGTGCCGGCCATAGATCGAGGCGACCGCGGTATCGATGCCTATGCGGCGTCTTTGTGTGTAGTACCAGTCGCGTGCCAACATGGTTCACATCCCTTCCGGCCCGCGCCCGATCGCGGCAACGCCCGTGCGCGACACCTCGACAAGGCCGAGCGGGCGCATCAGGTCGATGAATTGATTGATCTTGGCGGAATTGCCTGTGATCTCGAACACAAAACTCTCGATCGTTGCGTCGATCACCCGGGCGCGGAACGCATCCGCCAGCCGCAGCGCCTCGACGCGGTGGTTGCCGGTGCCGCGCACCTTCACCATCGCAAGCTCCCGTTCGATCGATCGGCCGCTCAGCGTCATGTCGACGACGCTGTAGACCGGGATCATGCGGTCGAGCTGGTGCTTGATCTGTTCGATCACCATCGGCGTGCCCGTGGTGACGATGGTGACGCGCGAGAGATGTTTCTGGCTCTCGGTCTCGGAGACGGTGAGGCTTTCGATGTTGTAGCCGCGGCCGGAGAACAGCCCGATTACGCGCGCGAGCACGCCCGGCTCGTTCTGCACCAGCACCGACAGCGTGTGCGTCTCGTTCGGGTCGTGGCGCTCTTCGAGGAAATAGGCTGATGCGGGCTGGTTCATGGTCGTCCCCTTAAGGAATGCTCTGTCATGCCAGCGGCCTTCCGGCGATGGCAGCGTCCGTCCCGACCCATTGGCGGAACAGATCAAAATCGATATTGCCGCCGCTCAGGATCAGGCCGACGCGCTTGCCTTGCAGCCTGTTCCTCTCCTGCAGCGCGGCTGCGAGCGCGGCGGCGCCGGCGCCTTCGGCGAGGTTGTGCGTGTCGGTCCAGTAGTGGCGGATGGCGGCGCCGACCTCGCCGTCGCTGACCTGCACGATGCGGGCGGCGCCCTTGCGGATCACGGCGAGCGCGTCGGCATCAGGAATGCGGGTCGCCATCCCGTCGGCGCGGGTGTTGGCCTTCTCGGTGGTAACGATGGTGCCGGCCGCGAACGACAGCGCATAGGACGGCGCCTCCGTCGACTGCACGCCGACGATCTCGGTCTTCAGGCCGAGCAGATCGCGCACGCGGATGCAACCGCAGATGCCGGAGCCCTGCCCGATCGGCACATAGAGAAGGTCAAGGTCGGGCGCGGCCTTGAACAATTCGAACGCGTAAGTCGCAACGCCCAGCACCAGGTCGGGATGGAACGACGGCACCATGTGCAGGCCCGCGCGCTCCGCACGCCGGACCGCCTCCTCGCGCGCGGCCTGGAAGTCCTGGCCATGCTCGACCAGCGCGGCGCCGAAGGCGCGCATGGCGCGGTTCTTCTCGACCGAATTGCCATGCGGCACGTAGATCGTCGCAGGCACATCATGACGACGCGCGGCGAAGGCGAGACTCTGGCCGTGATTGCCGCGCGTCGCCGAGATGATGCCGGGCGTATCAGGCTGCTCGCACTTCAACCGATCGAGATAGATAAGCCCGCCGCGCACCTTGAAGGCGCCGGTCGGCGTGTGGTTCTCATGCTTGACCAGGACATCGGCGCCGAGCCGCTCGGCGAGCAACGGCCAGGCATGCAGCGGCGTCGGCGGCACCACGGTGCCGACAATCGCCTGCGCGCGCTCGAGCTGTCCAAGATCGAACATCAGTCCATCTCACACCAGCGCCTTGCCGCCGGCGAAGGCGCTCGCGGTTGCGGCGTCGGTTGCCTCCTCCGGCAATAGCATCTCGTTGTGCGCCTTGCCGGAGGGGATCATCGGGAAGCAGTTTTCCAGCGCCGCGACACGGCAGTCGAACAGCACCGGGCGCTTGATCGCGATCATCTCCTTGATGGCGCCGTCGAGATCGGCCGGCTTCAGCACCTGCAGGCCGACGCAGCCATAGGCCTCGGCGAGCTTGACGAAGTCAGGCAGCGCCTCGGTATAGGAATGCGACAGGCGGTTGCCGTGCAAAAGCTGCTGCCACTGCCGCACCATGCCCATGTACTGGTTGTTCAGGATGAAGATCTTGATCGGCAGTTCATATTGAACCGCCGTCGACATCTCCTGGATCGTCATCTGCACCGAGGCATCGCCCGCGATGTCGATGACGAGGCTGTCGGGATGGGCCACCTGCACGCCGACCGCGGCCGGCAGGCCATAGCCCATGGTGCCGAGGCCGCCGGAGGTCATCCAGCGGTGCGGCTCCTCGAAGCCGTAGAACTGCGCCGCCCACATCTGGTGCTGGCCGACTTCGGTCGTGATGTAGGTGTCCTTGCCGCGCGTTGCCTCGAACAGGCGCTGGATCGCGTATTGCGGCAGGATGATGTCGTTGTTCTTGCGGTAGGACAGCGAGTTGCGCGCGCGCCATTGCGCGATCTGCTGCCACCACGCCTTGATGTCCGGCCGCTTCGCCTCGGCCTTGAACACCTGCAGCAGATCGCCGAGCACGTTGCCGCAATCGCCGATGATCGGTACGTCGACGCGGATGTTCTTGTTGATCGAGGATGGATCGATGTCGATGTGGATCTTCTTCGAGCCCGGCGAGAACGCATCGGTGCGGCCGGTGATGCGATCGTCGAAGCGCGCGCCGACGCACAGCATGACGTCGCAATCATGCATGGTCATGTTGGCCTCGTAGGTGCCGTGCATGCCGAGCATGCCCAGCCAGTTCTTGCCCGAGGCCGGATAGGCGCCAAGGCCCATCAAGGTCGAGGTGATCGGGAAGCCGGTGACCTCGACGAATTCGCGCAAGAGTTTTGACGCCTCACGACCGGAATTGATGACGCCGCCGCCGGTATAGATCACCGGCCGCTTGGCCGACGCGAGCAGCGCCACGGCTTTGCGGATCTGGGCCGCATCGCCCTTGACGCGCGGAGAGTAGGAAACGTGCACGTCGGACTTGCGCGGCGGATGATAGGTGCCGACGGCGAACTGCACATCCTTGGGCACATCGACCACGACCGGGCCGGGGCGGCCGGAGGTCGCGACGTAAAACGCCTCGTGCAGGACTTTCGCGAGGTCGTTGACATTGCGCACCAGCCAATTGTGCTTGGTGCAGGGGCGGGTGATGCCGACCGTGTCGCATTCCTGGAACGCGTCGTTGCCGATCAGGTGCGTCGGCACCTGGCCGGTGATGCAGACCAGCGGGATCGAATCCATCAGCGCGTCAGTGAGGGCCGTCACCATGTTGGTGGCGCCGGGGCCGGACGTCACCAGCACCACGCCCGGCTTGCCGGTCGAGCGCGCATAGCCCTCGGCCGCGTGGCCGGCACCCTGCTCGTGCCGCACCAGGATGTGCTCCACCTCGCTCTGCTGGAAAATCTCATCATAGATCGGCAGTACCGCGCCGCCGGGATAGCCGAAGAGGTGCTGCACGCCGTGATCGATCAGCGCGCGGACGATCATCGCGGCTCCCGTCATCTGGTTCGGATCGTGGCTCTTGTCTTTCATGGCTAGCTCCGGATGCGCTGTTTCTTGCGCGGCGTTAAGTCTTTGATTTGGGAAATAAAAAAGGGCCCGAGAGGCCCCCATGCACACCGCCTGTCTGTCAGATGGCCGCTAGCCATCCCCGGCGGTGTGCCTGGGTACGACGACGATAAGCTTGGTAATAATGTTACGCATATAGCGGCTCAGGCTTCCCAAAGGTTGCGCGCGACCATAGCGACCAAAGCCCGAATGTCAAGGCAGGGACGCGTTCAGCGCGACTTTTCGTAGTCTAACGGGGTTCCTGAAGTTCGGCGAGTGTTTTTGCGTGCATGGCAGAAGCGCCGTAGCTACAAGATGCGCGCCTCGAGCCATCCCCTCGCCGTCTCGGGCGCCACCCATTCGAATTCCGGCAATTGGTGGCGGAACCAGGTGAACTGGCGCTTGGCGTAGTGGCGAGTGTCGGCGCGGCCAATCTCGGATGCCTCCTCGCGGGTGATCTCGCCCTTCAGGTGCCGGATCAATGCCGGCACGCCGTGAGCCTTCATGGCCGGCAGCAGGGGATCGAGATGGCGCGCCGCAAGCGTTGCGACCTCCTCCAGCGCGCCTGCGTTCAGCATTGCCTCGAACCGGACATCGATCCGCGCATAGAGCTGGTCGCGCTCGGGCGCGAGGAACAGCGCGGCGAACTCGCCTGATGGCAACAGCGGCGGCAGACCGTCGCGATGCCATTCAGTGAGCGAGCGGCCGGTCGCCTCGACGACTTCGAGCGCACGCGCGATCCGGGTGCGGTCGCGCGGCTTCAGGCGCTCGGCGTAGGCGGGGTCGCGGCGGGAAAGTTCCGCATGCAGCGCCTCGACGCCGCCGCGCTCGAGCCGCGCGCGCACGCTCTCGCGCACTTCGGCAGGGATCGGCGGCACCGCCGACAGCCCGCGGGTGAGCGCCTTGAAGTACAGGCCCGAGCCGCCGATGAAGATCGGCAGCCGGTTCTCGGCGCGCACCTCGGAAAGCACCTTCGCAGCGTCCGCGACCCACGCGCCGGCGGAAAAATTCACGGCTGCATCGACATGGCCGTAGAGCCGGTGCGGCACCAGCGCCTCCTCCTCCACCGTCGGACGCGCCGTGATGATGCGGAGGTCGCGATAGACCTGCATCGAGTCGGTATTGATCACGACGCCGCGAGCTTTTTGCGCAAGATCGAGCGCCAGCGGCGACTTGCCGCTGGCGGTTGGCCCTGCGATAAGCACCGCTCTTGTCCCAGCTTTCGAAGCCGCCGCCATGTCGCTCGTCGCCACCCTCATCTGCAATCCCGCCAACCCAGCGCTCGACTCCACCATCGTCGACGGCGCGCTGTCTGTCCTGCCCTCGCCCGGCGCGGCAGCGTGGCTGTTCGACGAGGTCGCCGTCGACATCCCCTTCGACGGCAGCGAGGATATCAAGGCGATCGAAACCCGCCTGCAACAGGCGCGCGGCGACCTGCCGATCGATATTGTGGTGCAGCCTCGCGCCTTCAGGCGCAAGAAGCTTTTTCTCGCCGACATGGATTCCACCATGATTGGCCAGGAATGCGTCGACGAGCTCGCCGATTTCGCCGGGCTGAAGGAGCACGTCTCAAAGATCACTGAGCGCGCAATGCGCGGCGAGATCGCCTTCGAGCCGGCGCTGCGTGAGCGCGTTGCGCTGCTCAAGGACCTGCCCGTCAGCGTGGTCGACGAGGTCCTCGAAAAGCGGATCACGCCGACGCCGGGCAGCCGCGAACTGGTGATGACCATGCGCGCCCATGGCGCCTGGACCTGCCTGATCTCGGGCGGCTTCACGCTGTTCACCAACGTCGTCGCCGCCAAGATCGGCTTCCAGGAGAACCGCGCCAACGAGCTCATTGCGAGCGACGGCAAGCTCGTGGGCGAGGTCAAGGAGCCGATCCTCGGCCGTGCGGCCAAGCTAGCCACGCTGCTCGAGCTGCGCGAGGCCTTCGACCTCGATGCCATCGACACGCTGGTGGTCGGCGACGGCGCCAACGACCTCGGCATGATCGAGGCGGCCGGCCTCGGCGTCGCCTATCGCGCCAAGCCCGCGGTCGCAGCCGCCGCGGCGGCGCGGATCGACTACGGCGACCTCTCTGCACTGCTCTACGCGCAGGGCTATCGGCGGGATGAGTTTGTTGAGGGGTAGGCTCTCTCATCAATAGTCATGCCCGGGCTTGACCCGGGCATCCATCAACCTTGAGAGAATCTTCCTTGAACGATGGATTGCCGGGTCAAGCCCGGCAATGACGAGCGCTACTGCACGCTCAGCGCCACGAAGCGCAGTTCGCCGTCGCCGTTGGAGACGAGCAGGAGAACTGACTTCTTGCCGTCCTTCTTGAGCTGATCGACGCGCTTCTTGATGTCTGCGGCGCTGGAAACCGCTTCCTGCGCGACCTCGACGATGACGTCGCCGGCGGAGAGGCGCTTCTCGGCGGCATCGGAGGCGCCATCGACGCCGGTGACGATCACGCCTTTCACGCTGTCCTTGATCTTGTACTTGGTGCGGAGATCCTTGTTCAGCGCCGCAAGATCGAGCCCGAGCGCCTTTTGCGTCACCGGCTTCTCTGCCGGCTCGTCCTTGGTCTTGGCGTTGGCCTGGTGCACCTTTTCGGTATCCTCGAGCCGGCCGAGCGTGACCCGCTTGGTCTGCTCATTGCCTTTGCGAATGACGACGACATCGACGCCCTTGCCGACGGCGGTGTCGGCGACGACGCGCGAGAGATCCTTGGGATCCTTGACGTCCTTGCCGTCGAACTTGACCACGACGTCGCCGGGCTCGATGCCCGCGGGTTTCGCCGGTCCCTTGTCATCGACGCCCGCAACCAGCGCGCCCCGCGCCGGCTTGATGTTGAGGCTGTCGGCGATCTCGTCAGTGACCTGCTGGATCCGCACGCCGAGCCAGCCGCGGCGCAGCTCGCCATATTTCTGCAGTTGATCCACGACACCAGCGACCGTCTTCGACGGCACGGCGAAGCCGAGGCCGATCGAGCCGCCGGTCGGCGAGATGATCAGCGTATTGACACCGACCACTTCGCCATCGAGGTTGAACAGCGGGCCGCCCGAATTGCCGCGGTTGATGGCGGCATCGGTCTGGATGTAGCTGTCGTAGGGCCCCTGGCTGATGTCGCGGTTGCGCGCCGAGACGATGCCGGCCGTCACCGAGCCGCCGAGGCTGAAGGGGTTGCCGATCGCGATCACCCATTCGCCAAGCCTGAGCTGGTCGGAGTCGCCGAACTTCACCGCGGTCAGCGGCTTCGGCGGCTTGAACTTCAGGACGGCGAGATCGGTCTTCTTATCGACGCCCACCAACTCTGCTTTGACTTTGGTGCCGTCATTCAGGATGACGTTGATCTCATCGGCATCGGCAATCACGTGGTTGTTGGTCACGACGATGCCGGAGGTATCGACGATAAAGCCCGAGCCGAGCGAGTTGGTCTTGCGCGGCTGAAACTCGCCGTTCTTGTCCCCGCCCTTGCCGCCGCCGGGTCCACGGCGGTTCTTGAAGAAGTCGTCGAAGAACTCCTCGAAGGGTGAGCCCGGCGGGAGTTGCGGCATCGCGCCGCCGCCCTTGGCCTCCACCGTCTGCGACGTCGAGATGTTCACGACCGCATCGATCACTTTTTCGGCAACGTCGGCGATGCCTTCGGGCCCTCGCGCGAGGGCCGCGGGCATTGAGGCAAGCACACCGGCGGCGCCGATGGCGATCGCAGCTCCCATCAGGCGCAGGCGACGGCTCAAGGCGGGTCTGGCACCGGTCATGTCTGCTTCTCTCCAGGCAACACAATATTGCGGCCACAGTGCCCCCGAACGGGGTGGCCGCGCAAGCATTTGAGACAACCATTTCGGCGAAAAACCGACGCCTTGCGGCTCACGATTGCGTTGGGCCGATAGGTTCCGGACCGCCAATTCTCTGCGTCGTCGCCTCTCGCTTCACCTCTTCCGTAGGGAGAGGTCGGCGCACCCGGATCGGCGCTTCGCGCCGTCCGAGTACAGGCTCCGCGCCGGGTGAGGGGATCTGCTCTAACGAGGGACCGTAACCCCTCACCCGCGCCTTCGGCGCGACCTCTCCCGATGGGAGAGGTGAACTTGCGGCCAGACCGATTCAACCAAGTCGCATAACTAGTTTACCGCCTCACCAGCCAGATCAGGATCAAGCCGCCGACCGCCGATCCAATCCCGACTACGCGCAGGACGTTATCCGGGGTTGCCAGTGCGCTTTTCATCGCGCGCCGCATCCAGGTCGGGCTTGCCGCGAACATCAGGCCCTCCAGCACGAACAGAATTCCCACACCGATGAGGAAGTCGGCGAACGCTATAGACCTCATCGGATGGCGACCTCCCGCGAGCGTTTCTTCTTGGCCAAGGGGCGAAGCGGATGCTTCGCCCTCGTGATGCGGTTACTGCTGCTTCGGCGCCGCGGCCGCAGCCGACGGACTGGCGGCCGATGGATGGCCGGACGCACTACCGAAATATTTGAAGAAATCGGAGTCCGGGCGCAACAGGAAACGCGTGTCGTTGGCGCGCAGGCCGTTCTCATAGGCCGTCATGGAACGGTAGAACGAGAAGAAATCCGCGTCCTTGCCGTAGGCTTCGGCAAACAGCCGGTTGCGCTCGGCGTCGCCCTCGCCGCGCACCTGCTCAGCGGTTGAATTGGCCTCGGCGACGATAACGGTCCCCTCGCGGTCCGCCCTGGAGCGGATTTCCTGCGCCTTCTGGCCGCCCTGGGCGCGGAATTCCGCAGCCTCGCGCTGACGTTCGGTCTGCATCCGCTGGTAGACCGCCTGGCTGTTCTGCTCCGGCAGGTCGGCGCGGCGGATGCGGACGTCGACCACCTGGATGCCGTAGCCATCGGCCTCGTGGTCGAGCTGCTCGCGGATCCGCGCCATCAGCCTTTCGCGCTCGTCCCGCACCACTGTGATGAAGTTGACCTCGCCGAGCACGCGGCGCAGCGCCGCGTTCAGGAGCGTCGTCAACTGCACGTTAGCCGCCTGGATCGTGCCGATGCTCTGATAGAAGCGCAGCGCGTTCTTGATGCGGTAGCGGGCGAACGCATCGACCACCAACCGCTTCTGGTCGGAGGCGATCACCTCCTGCGACGGGTTCTCCAGGTCGAGGATACGCTTGTCGAGCGAGATCACGGAATCGATGAACGGCGCCTTGAAATTGAGGCCGGGCTCGGTGACGATGCGAACAGGCTCGCCGAGCCGGACCACCAGAACCTGCTCGGTCTGCCGGACGGTGAAGACCGAGCTGTAGCCGATGATGACCACCACCAGCAGGATGATCAGCGCGGCGATGCCGGTGACGGGCGACCTCATCGCGTGCCTCCGCCCTGCTGCTGACCGGTGGTGGCGGACGGACGCCGCGGCGTCAGTTCGCTCAGCGGCAGGTATGGCACGATGCTCTGGCTGGACCCGTTGCCGCCGCCATCATAGACGAGCTTTTCCGAGCCACCGAAGATGCGTTCCATCGTCTCCAGATAAATGCGTTGCCGCGTCACGTCGGGCGCCTTCTTGTATTCGTCATAGACTTTCAGGAAACGCGCGCTCTGGCCCTTCGCCTCCGCCACCGCCTGCTCCTTGTAACCTTCGGCCGCCTGGATAATCTGGGCGGCACGGCCGCGCGCCTCCGGTACGACGCGATTGCCGTAGGTCTGCGCCTCGTTCTGCAACCGCTCGCTGTCGGCACGCGCCGCCTGAACGTCGCGGAACGCGTCGATCACCTGCTGCGGCGGATCGACCTTTTGCAGCTGCACCTGAGCGATCAGAACGCCGGCGCCGTAGGTGTCGAGCGTCTTCTGCATCAGTTCCTGCACGCTCTGCTCGGTCGTGGTGCGTGCGCCGGTGAGGATCGGCTGGATCTGCGACCGGCCGATCACCTCGCGCATCGCGCTTTCCGCCACCGCCTTCACGGTGCCTTCAGGGTTCTGGATATTGAACAGGAAGTCGCCGACACCATCGGGCTTGATCCGCCACAGTACAGTGAAATCGACGTCGACGATGTTCTCGTCGCCAGTCAGCATCAAACTCTCTTCCGGTACATCACGCATGGTGCGGCCGCGCCGGGCCGGATCGTCGATCAGGGTCATGCCGATCGAAATGGTGGAGACGCGCAACGCCTTCGGCAGCAGCACGGTCTCGATCGGATAAGGCAAATGATAATTCAAGCCCGGCTGCACGGTGCGCACATGCTTGCCGAAGCGCAGGACGACGCCAAGTTCTTCCGACTGGACCCGGAAGAATCCCGACAAGCCCCAGATCACGAGCGCGCCCACGACGATCAGCGCGATCCCCATGCCGCTGAAATGCCCCCCGGGCAGGAGCTGCTGCAGCTTGTCCTGGCCGCGGCGCAGAAGATCCTCAAGATCCGGCGGGCGCGGCCCGGTCGATTGCGGACCGGTGCCCCATGGGCCCTTCGGACCCGAGCCCCACGGCCCCCCGCCTTGATTCTTCCACGGCATTAACGCTTCTCCTCGGCAAGCCCGGGATGGATGATGGACGCCCGGCTCGTCAGTCCGCCCGGCTTTATAGGGGACCGAATGCCCCGTTACAACGCAAGCTTCCAGGCCGAACGAGCTATGCCTGCGGCCATAATTGTCAATGCAAACATTGACTAGCGAGGTTAACTGACACGCCGACGATATGTCACATAGGAAAAATCGACGCTGTCATCCGACCCGGCCGGATTTCGCACGCGCGCCACTTCCTGCCATTTCGCCGCGTCAATTGTGGCGAAATACGTATCACCTTCCGGCCGCGCATGCACTTCGGTAATTTCGAGCCGATCGGCGCTGTCGATCCATTGCGCGTAGATCTCCGCGCCGCCGATGACGGCGATCTCGGTGACGAAACGCCGCAGCGCATCACCGAGCGCAATCGCGCGGGCGTTCTCGAACGACTCGGTGACGATCGCGCCGCGGGCACGATAATTCGCGTCGCGCGTCACGACGATGTTGGTCCGGCCGGGCAGCGGCCTGCGCAGAGACTCGAAGGTCTTGCGTCCCATCACCACCGGCCTGTTCATGGTGATGGCCTTGAAGCGCTGCTGGTCGCTCTTCAAGCGCCACGGGATCGCATTGTCGCGCCCGATCACGCCATTCTCCGCGACCGCGGCGATGAGCACGATTTCCATCAGCGCGCCCCATCCGCCAGCGCCTGCAGCGCCGGGCCGGTGACGCGGCAGAGCGTCCAGTCATCCATCATGACGGCGCCGAGCGATTTGTAGAACTCGATCGAGGGCGTATTCCAGTCGAGCACCGCCCATTGCAATCGCTCCCAGCCGTTGGCGACGCATTCGTTTGCAAGATGGACGAGCAGCGCCTTGCCGATGCCCTTGCCGCGCAGCGCCGGGCGGACGAACAGATCCTCCAGATAGATGCCGTGCTTGCCGGCGAAGCTGGAAAAATTGACGAACCAGAGTGCAAAGCCCGCCGGCTCCCCGCCCCACTCGGCGATATCGCAAGTGAGCCGCGGATTGTCGCCGAACAGCGCCTCGGCGATGTCGGCTTCGGTGGCCTTCACCTCGTGGAGCAGCTTTTCGTATTCGGCAAGCTCGCGAACCAGCGAATGGACGAGCCCCGCTTCATCGGCACGCGCGCGGCGGATGGTCAACGACATCGTGAGCGCTCACACCGCGACTTCGGCCTTGATATGCGGGTGCGGGTCGTAGCCTTCGAGTTTGAAGTCCTCGTAGCGGAAGGCGAAGATGTCCTTCACCTCGGGATTGATCTTCATCACGGGCAGCGGCCGCGTCGGACGCGTGAGCTGCAGCCGCGCCTGCTCGAGATGGTTGGAATAGAGATGCGCGTCGCCGAGCGAATGCACGAAGTCACCGGACTTCAATCCCGTCACCTGCGCCACCATCATGGTGAGCAGCGCATAGGACGCGATGTTGAAGGGCACGCCAAGGAAGACATCGCCGGAGCGCTGATAGAGCTGGCAGGATAGTTTGCCGCCCGCGACATAGAACTGGAACAGGCAGTGGCATGGCGGCAGCGCCATCTTGTCGACGTCGGCCGGATTCCAGGCGCTGACGATCAGGCGGCGCGAATCTGGATTGCGCTTGATCATCGCGATCACGTTGGAGATCTGGTCGATGCTGCGGCCGTCGGGCGCCGGCCAGGAGCGCCATTGCGAGCCGTAGACCGGGCCGAGATCGCCGTTGGCGTCGGCCCATTCGTCCCAGATGGTGACGCCGTTGTCGCGCAGATATTTGATGTTGGTGTCGCCGGCCAGGAACCAGAGCAGCTCATGCACGATCGCCTTCAGCGGCAGCCGCTTGGTCGTCAGCATCGGGAAGCCGGCCGACAGGTTGAAGCGCATCTGGTGGCCGAAGATCGACAGCGTCCCGGTGCCGGTACGGTCATGCTTCTCCGCGCCGTCGGCAAGGATGCGTTCGAGCAGGTCGTGGTACTGGTTCATGGCGTAAGCTTCGGGCCTTTCGGGAAGGGCGAATGTACCGGCCGCGGCCACCGACCGACACGGCGATTCGGCGCCCAGTGCCGATTATACCCGGAAAAATGTCGATCCCGGCCAGAAACGACAAGGGGCGGAACCGGCATTCCACCCCTCGCCTATCGGACTGATTGGATTGATCAACCGGCCGGCTTGAGCACCGGGGTCCACTTCTTGATCTCGTTGCCCACCAGCGTCCCCAGCGCCTCCGGCGTGCGGTCGGCCGGCTGCGGGACGACGCTGCCGAGATCGAGCAGGCGCTTGCGGACGGTCTCGTCGTCTAGCGCCTTGGCGGCTGCCGCGTTCAACTTGGCGATGATCGGCGCCGGCGTGCCCTTGGGCGCGAAGATCGCGTTCCAGGCCTGGGCCTGGAAGGCCGGCAGGCCGGCCTCCGCCGTGGTCGGGACGTTCGGCAGCGACGGGTTCCGCTCGGGGGTCGCAATCGCATAGGCCTTGATGGTGCCGGCATGGATCTGCGGCACGGCATTGACGATCTGGTCGCACATATAGTCGACCTGCCCAGCCACCAGCGCGTTCATCGCCGGGCCCGTGCCGTTGAAGGGCACGCCGACCGGCTCGATGCCGAGGATCGAGTTCAGGAGCTGACAGGAGACGTGCGAGACCGAACCGACGCCGGCATGCGCCGCGTTGACCTTCTCGGCGTTGGCCTTCACGTAAGTGACGAATTCCTTCAGATCCTTCGGCGGAAAGTCCTTGCGCGCCAGGATCAGGATCGGCGTGCCGGCCAGCAGCCCGACCGGCTCAAAGCTCTTCTCCGGGTGATAGGCCAGGTTTGGATAGAGCGGCACCGAAGCGGCGTGCGTCCCCATATGACCCGTGATCAGCGTATAGCCGTCATTGGCGGCGCGCGCGGCGCGTGCGCTAGCCGTGGTGCCGCCGGCGCCCACCACGTTCTCGATGATGATGCTCTGGCCGAGCGTCTGCGCCATGTGCCCTGTAACGATGCGCGCGATGACATCGGTCGGGCCGCCGGCCGCGAACGGCACGATCATGGTGATGCTGCGCGTCGGGTAGTCCTGCGCGCGCGCCGGCGCCACAACAGCCAACAGCAGAGCTGCCAGCACCACACAAGCGCCCGCGAGCGAGCGACCGTACCAGTTCATCGAAATCCCCTGAAAACGTTCCCGTTGAAAGAATGACGGTCAGGAGCATGTCCGCGACGTTTTCTAGAACCGTCGCCATGGTCCAGTTTTCTCCTCGAGCACGATCCTTTCGGATCATGCTCTACCGTCATTTTCCTTTCACAACGAACTTCCGCACGAGTCGATACGACTTCCGCCTGCGACACGCCGCCGCAGGCGACAGCCTCAACTCTCTGACTCCACGAACACTTCGTCGCGCTTAGCGCGCAAGGCCGGCAACACCGCGAGCACCAGAAGTGCGGCGGCGATGGCGAGCAGCACGGCCGACAGCGGGCGGCTGACGAACACGCTCCAGTCGCCGCGCGAGATCAGCAGCGCCCGGCGCAGGTTCTCCTCCATCAACGGCCCGAGCACCATCCCGAGCAGCAGCGGCGCCGGCTCGAAATCGTGCTTGATCAGCCAGTAGCCGACCAGGCCGAACACGCCGGCCATGATGACGTCGACCGGTGCGTTGTTCACGGAGTAGATGCCGATCGCGCAGAAGATCACGATCGAAGGGAACATCAGCCGGTACGGCACGCGCAGCAGCCGCACCCAGATGCCGACCAGCGGCAGGTTGATGATGATCAGCATCAGATTGCCGAGCCACATCGAGGCGATCATGCCCCAGACCAGGTCCGGCTGCTTCTGCATCACCTGCGGCCCCGGCACGATGCCGTGAATGGTCATCGCGCCCACCATCAGCGCCATCACCGCGTTCGGCGGGATGCCGAGTGTGAGCAGTGGAATGAAGGAGGTTTGCGCCGCCGCGTTGTTGGCGGCCTCCGGTGCCGCTACACCCTCGATCGCGCCGCGGCCAAATCGCGACGGATTCTTGGCGAGCTTCTTCTCAAGCGTGTAGGCGGCGAAAGAGGAGATGACCGCGCCGCCGCCCGGCAGGATGCCCAGGATCGACCCCAGCACCGTGCCGCGGCCGATCGCGGGGGCAGAATCGATCAGATCCTTCCTGGTTGGCATCAGACCCGTAATCTTCTGCTGTACCAGATCGCGGTTCAGCTCGGCGCCATGATCGAGATTGCGGATGATTTCCGCAAAACCGAACACACCCATCGCAACGGTCGCGAAGCCGAGGCCGTCGGCAAGCTCGGGGATGTTGAAGGCCATGCGGGAAGCGCCGGTCTCGATGTCTGAGCCGACCATCGAGAGCAACAGTCCGAACACGATCATCGCGATCGCCTTCAGCAACGAGCCCTTGGCGAGCACCACCGCGAAGATCAGGCCAAGCACCATCAGCGAGAAATATTCGGCCGGTCCGAACGCCAGCGCGAGTTTTGTGAGCGGCCCGCCGAGGATGGCGATGAGGACAGTCGCAACGCAGCCAGCGAAGAACGAGCCGATCGCGGCGATCGCCAGCGCAGGACCGGCGCGGCCCTGTTTTGCCATCTGATGGCCGTCAAGGGCGGTGACGACCGAGCCTGCCTCTCCCGGGATATTGACCAGGATCGAGGTGGTGGAGCCGCCATATTGGGCGCCGTAATAGATGCCGGCGAGCATGATCAGTGCGCCGACCGGCGGCAATCCGAACGTGATCGGGAGCAGCATCGCCACCGTGGCGATGGTGCCGATGCCTGGCAACACGCCGACCAGCGTGCCGACAAGGGCGCCGATCAGGCACATCAGGAGATTGATCGGCGAAAGGGCGACGGCAAAACCGTGGGCGAGGTTAGCAAAAAGGTCCATCACGCCCTCACTGGATCAAGAAACGCGGAAACATTGGCATCGGCAGCCCCAGCACATAGGGGAAGAGGAGCGCGCAGCCGAGCGTCAGAGCGGCGCCGACGATGATGGCCTCAACCCATCGCGTCTCATGCGAGCCGAATGCCGCGATCATGAAGCTTGCGAAGGCTGACACCACCAAGCCGAGCGGACGGATCGCCAATGCAAAGAAGATGATCGCGGCGCAAACGAACAGCGGGCCGCGCCAGGAATAGTGCCCCAGTTCCGGTCCGTCGGCGAAAAGCCCCATCCCGGCAATGCCGGCGCCAAGCGCGAGCATCAGCACGCCGAACATCCGCGGCGCGGTGCCGGCGCCGAAGGAGAAGCCGCGCATGCCCTGCAGATCGCTCGAGGCCCATAGCGCCAGCAGCGCGAGCGCCAGCAGCACGATGCCGCCGATATAGTCCTGCGGCGCCCGGATCTTGACGAACAGCGTGACGATCGCAACCGCAAACAGCGGATAGGAATAGATCAGCGCCAACAGCACATCCGAGGAGAAGCCCTTCTTGGCGTCGGCGGCGACCGATCCGAACACCGCGTTGGGGGCGGCGGACAATAGCGCCGCGCCATGAGCGAGCAGCACCTGCGCCGGACCGCGGCCCGTACCCAATCCAATGATCGTGCCGAGCGACCACACCAGCTCGAAAAGCTGCGGCGCCAGTGCCAGCACGAGAATGCCGAGGGCGGCCTTCGTGTTACGTGTGCTTGATGCCGTTTGGCCCATCGTTTCGGCCATGCATGTCTCCTCCGTGCCCGCACCGCGGGCCCTGTTATTCTATCGGCTGGAATTGCAACCCCTGCCCCGGCCTTTGCCTAGCGATTTTCGTCAGATAACGCCAGCAAAACCGAGGACACCCCCGGCCAACAGCAGCCAGAAAGGATTGAGCCGCGTCGCAAAGGCAACAATCGCCGTTATCACGGTCGTAAGAACGGCAATCCAACTTTGGTCGGAGGTCCGGGCCAAAATCAACCCGCTCGCGGCCATCAGCCCGATCGAAAGCGGAACCAGTGCCGCCTGGATGATCGCCGGCCAGCGCGAATGGCGCGCCCGCGTGAGCAGGCGGCTCACATTATAGGCAAGCAGCGCCGTCGGCCCGCACATCGCAAGCGTCGCCGCCAGCGCTCCGGCGATGCCGGCGACGGAGTAGCCGATCAGGGTCACGATCAGCACATTCGGCCCGGGCGACAATTGCGAGATCGCGAAGACATCGGCGAACTCCTTGTCGGTCATCCAGTGCCGGACCTCGACCGCGATCCGATGCATTTCGGGAATGGCCGCATTCGCGCCGCCGACGGCAAACAGCGACATCAGGCCGAATGTCCAAAGCAGCGTCCAGATCGGGTTAAGATCCTCGTTCATGCCCGCACCCGTTGGCGGATCAGCAGCGTGACGGCCAGACTTGCAGGAACGGCGACCAGCAGCACCTCCGCCAGGGGCAGCCGCAATAGTCCGATGGCGACGAAGACCGCCACAAGCATGGCGAGACCGGCGAGATCGCGCCGCTTGACCAGCGGCATCGTCATCTTGAGCATCACGGACAGCAACAGGCCGACGGCGGCGCAGGACACGCCGGCGAGCGTCCGCCGCAGCGCTTCGATCTCGCCGTAATGCTTGTAGAGCGCCGCCAGCACGATTGCGATCAGCATCGGCGGGCCGACCAGTCCGGCAAAGGCCGCGATCCCACCGGCGAGGCCCCGGAAGCGCGAGCCGAACACGAACGACAGATTGACGATGTTCGGCCCCGGCAGGAAATGGCACAGCGCGAAGGTCTCGTTGAACTCGTCCGCTGTCATCCAGCGGTGCTGTTCGACGATGCCCCGGCGCGCCCAGACCAGGACGCCGCCGAAGCCGGCCAGCGACATTTTTGCAAAGGCCACGAACAGTTCCCCCAGGCCAGGCTGGATGCGCGGGTGTGAGGCGGGAAGGTCCGGCGCGGGAGCGGCGGGCGGAGAATCGGAGGACATGGCAAGACCCTAAAATGCCGCCCCCTGCCGGCCAAGGCGATAAACCGAAGCCGTTCCATGCGCAAAACGCCGGGATAGGACCGCCAAGGGCCTGTTTTTCCGTCGCTTTGCACCCTATATTGGGCGTGCCGGCTTGCCGGCTATGGAAATAAATGACCGTCGAAATAAACCATTCGGACCCGGGGGCGGTACCCGGCGCCTCCACCAGAGCCCATGCGGAACCAGGCCCGTGGGTTCCGGCGGGGGCGAAATAGGATCGACGAGGGCGTAAAGGGCGTGTTTTTTCCCGGTATGGTTCCGCCGACATCGGGCCAATGCAATAGTTGCCAACGACAACTATGCTCCGGTTGCTCAGGCTGCGTAACGCAGTTTGAAAGACCACTTTAAAGCCCTAGCGGGTTAAGCTCCGCTAGGCGGGGTTCGGAGGCACCTGGCAACAGAAGCCTCCACTTCACATTTCCATTTTAAGGTGCGTGCACCCGAAACGGGCGTTTGCGCCGCAAATTCGATCCCGAAGGCCTGCTGACCTTGGCTTATGGCCGCGATACCATATAGCTAAAGGCGAGTCGGGCGACCGGCATCCCAGCCGGCCATTTTTGAACACGACAGGACCATCATGGCGACCGATCACATCCGATATGACGTGCTGGCGCGCGACGCGCTGCGCGGGGTGGTGCGCCACGTGCTCGCGGACGCCGCGGAGCACGGACTTCCCGGCGAGCATCATTTCTACATCACCTTCATCTCCAACGCCGACGGCGTGAAAATCTCGCCGCGACTGCTTGCGCAATATCCGGAGGAGATGACGATCATCCTGCAGCACCAGTTCTGGGACCTGGTGGTGACAGATGAACGGTTCGAGGTCGGGCTTTCCTTCGGTGGCATTCCGGAGCGGCTCGTCGTTCCCTTCGCTGCCGTCAAGAGCTTCCTCGATCCGTCCGTGAAGTTCGGCCTGCATTTCGAACCCTCCGAGGAAGACGTCGCGCCCGAGAAGCCTGCGCCCAATCTGCCTGCGGCTTCGCCTGCGCCACCGCCGCCTGCTCCGGCAGCCGAGGCTGCCGCGGACGAGCAGGAAGAGTCGGAAAAGCCGAGCGAAGGCGCCGAGGTGGTTCGGCTCGACCGCTTCCGCAAGAAATAATCTAAGCCCGCATCCATCTTCGACGCTGTAGAATGAACGTGGCGCGGCTTCACGGCGCAACGGACATTGGCAATGGCTCGATCAACATCCTCACAAAAAAACAAAACCACCCGCGTCGAAACCGACAGCTTCGGTCCGATCGACGTCGCCGCCGACCGCTATTGGGGCGCGCAGACTGAACGTTCCCGGCAGAACTTCCGCATCGGCCGCGATCGCATGCCGATCGAGATCGTGCATGCGCTCGGCATCGTGAAACTGGCGGCAGCGCTCGCCAACCGCGAGCTCAGCCTGATCGATGCGCGCCGCGCCAACGCGATCACGCGCGCCGCGAAAGAAGTGATCGAGGGCAAGCTCGACGATCATTTCCCACTGGTGGTTTGGCAGACCGGCTCAGGCACGCAGACCAACATGAACCTCAACGAGGTGATCGCCAACCGCGCCAACGAACTGCTCGGCTTCGAACTGGGCGCCAAGAAACCGGTTCATCCCAACGACCACGTCAACATGAGCCAGTCGTCGAACGACTCGTTTCCGACGGCGATGCACATCGCGGCCGCGCAGGGCATTTCTGGCAAGCTGATCCCTACGCTGAGCGAATTGCATCGCGAGTTGCGCCGGAAAGAAAAGGCGTTCGCCAAGATCGTCAAGATCGGCCGCACCCACACCCAGGACGCGACGCCGCTGACGCTGGGTCAGGAGTTCTCCGGCTATGCCGCGCAGGTCGAGAGCGGGATCGCGCGGTTGCGCACAGCGGCGAAGGACCTGCTGCCGCTCGCGCAAGGCGGCACCGCCGTCGGCACCGGCCTCAACTCCAAGCCACGCTTTGCGAGACTGTTCGCCAGGCACGTCGCCAAGCTCACCAAGCTGCCGTTCACCAGCGCGCCGAACAAGTTCGAAGCGCTCGCGTCCAACGACGCTTATGTCCTCGTGCACGGCGCGATCAATTCGGTGGCGACCGGGCTGTTCAAGATCGCCAACGACATCCGCTTCCTCGGCTCAGGCCCGCGCTCAGGCCTCGGCGAACTGATCCTGCCGGAAAACGAGCCGGGCTCATCGATCATGCCGGGCAAGGTGAACCCGACGCAATGCGAAGCAATGACGATGGTGTGCACCTACGTCTTCGGTAACGAAACCGCCGTTACCATCGCGGGCAGCCAGGGACATTTCGAGCTGAACGTCTACAAGCCGGTGTTGGCATACTGCATGATGAGTTCCATTCAGCTGCTGTCGGATGTCATCCGCTCTTTCACCGAGCATTGCGTGGTCGGAATCCGTGCCGATGAGAAGCGCATCGGCGAGTTGATGCAGAGATCGCTGATGCTCGTCACAGCACTTGCGCCGAAGATCGGATACGACAACGCTGCGAAAGTCGCCAAAGCGGCACATGCGCGTGGCACCACGCTCAAGGAAGAGGCGCTGCGGCTCGGCTATGTATCCGAACGTGAATTCGACTCCCTGGTACAGCCGGACAAAATGACACGTCCGGGCTAAGCCAAACCGCGTTGCATGTTTTTCCCGGGAAAAATCGGTGATGGGCTGCATTGAGGCGCTACGAATTGGCGCGGCCCCCTCGCATGATATAATTATGGATCATAACGCCTAAAGAATGAGATTGATTGCGACGGGCGTTGCGTTGACGCATGGGACAGCAGCGAAATATATGGGTTTTCGCGGGGCGAAGCTGACCTTTTGATGCTATCAACAGGCGCTATATAGGGATTTCGGATGGGCATCTGCTCTGCTTGCGCGCGATTTGGCTGCGCCTATTTCGCCAACAAGCATTGCACGTTCGGATCGCTGGATGATGGGGTGGGCATGGGGCACATGATCAATTTGAACCGAGTAAGAAAACAAGAGCAGCGCAAGGAAGCTGCGAGGCAGGCTGAAACCAACCGCGCGCGATTTGGTCGCACCAAGTCCGAACGGAAAGCGGAGGAGCTTCGCAAAGCGCGCGAAAAGAACCTGTTGGATCAGCATCGCATCGACGGCGGAGACGCGTCATGAAATCGCCCGTCGTCAAACGTTCGATCGTGGTCGCCGGCCACAAGACCAGCGTCAGCCTGGAAGAAGCGTTCTGGAATGGCATGAAGGAAATCTCCGGCCTCCGGAACATGACGCTGTCGGAACTGGTCGGCGAGATCGACAGCAATCGCCAGCAGGGTAACCTGTCGTCCGCGATCCGGCTTTTCGTGCTGGAATATTTCCGTTCGCGGGCTATCGCCGCGACAACGGCCCAGGCAGCGGACAACAGGCCGCAAGCCTGATCCGTTTGAGATAGCCGGTGCTCTGGCACCGGCTTCGCCGACAAATCTGAGTGGAGAGCGAAATGGATATCGCCAAGCAAACCGCGCCGCGAATCTTGTCCATTTCGGAAGCTCTCCATGCCTGCCTTTGTCGTCCTGGATTCCATCTCGCTTCACACGCCCGACGGCCGCCCGCTGTTCGATGACCTGACGCTTGCGATCGGACGCGAGTGCACCGGCGTCGTCGGGCGCAACGGCTGCGGCAAATCGACACTGCTGCGCCTGATCGCGGGCGAGGTCGAACCGTCAGCGGGATCGATTCACCGTGCCGGATCGATCGGCCTGCTCGCGCAGACTGCTGACGAACGGGCGACGGTGGCCGAAGCCGTCGGCGTCGATGGCGGGCTCGCGCGCCTGCGCCGGCTCGAGCGCGGCGACGGCACGCTCGAGGACGCCGCTGCGGCCGACTGGACGCTGGAAGCACGATTGCAGACCGCGCTGATGGAAGCGGGCCTGCCCGCGCTCTCGCTCGATCGCGCGGTGGCGTCGCTCAGCGGCGGCGAGCGGACGCGCGTCGCACTGGCACGCCTCCTGATCGAAGCCCCTGACGTGCTGCTGCTCGATGAGCCCACCAACGATCTCGACACCGACGGCCGCGAGGCCGTGACGCAATTGCTCGGGCGATGGCGAGGCGGCATCGTGGTCGCGAGCCACGACCGTACGCTGCTCGCGCACGTCGACCGCATCGTCGAATTGACGCCGGTCGGCGTCACGATTTTCGGCGGCGCGTGGCCGGTTTTCGCCGAGCAGCGCGACGCGGCGCGCTCGCGCGCGGAGACCGAGCTGGAGCGGGCCGCCGATGCGCTGCGCAGCGCCGAGCGCGCTGCTCAGAAGGCGCGCGAGAGGAAGTCGCGCCGCGACAAGGCCGGCCGCGCCTGGCGCGCGAAGGGCATCGAGGACAAGATGTTCATGGACCGCGAGAAGGAGCGCGCCGAGGCCAGTGCCGGCCGCGAAGGCCATCTCGCCGAGCGCCTGATCGGCGACCGTGCGGATGCATTTGAGGAGGCGCGCGCGCGTGTGGAGATCATAACGCCGCTGTCGATCGAGCTGCCGAAGACCGCCCTCCCCGCCAGCCGCGAGCTCATCACTTTCAACGGGGTAGCGATGGCCGTTGCCAGCCGCCCTTTGTTCGGCCCGCTGTCGTTCGAGCTGCGCGGCCCTGCGCGCGTTGCGATCGGCGGCGCCAACGGCGCGGGCAAGAGCACGCTGCTCCGCCTGATCACCGGGAAGGCGCAGCCGACTGGCGGCACGATCCATCGCCACACCGACCGGATCGCGATGCTCGACCAGCATGTCGGCCTGCTCGATCCCGGTACCAGCATTTTGGACAATCTGCGCCGGCTCAATCCGGAATTGTCAACCAATGAAGCGCATGCCGCGCTGGCGCGATTTGCCTTCCGCAACAGGGTCGCGTTGCAGATCGTAGATACGCTGAGCGGCGGCGAGCGGCTGCGCGCAGGATTGGCTTGCGTGTTCGCGCGGCCGGAGCCGCCGCTGCTGTTGCTGATGGACGAGCCCACCAACCATCTCGACCTCACCGCGATCGAAGAACTGGAAAGCGCGCTGCGCGACTTCGACGGCGCACTGGTCGTCGTCAGCCATGACGCAGCGTTCCTTCGGGCGATCGGGATCGAACGGGAGATCGCGTTTTAGAGCAATCGCCGATCAGGTTGAAAGGTAGCCGCGGTGAAGCTGCGCTCCCTCTCCCGCCTGCTTGCGGGAGAGGATTGGGATGAGGCTCTCTCCCCACAATCGAACAGCATGAATCGCGAAGATAACCCCCACCCTAATTCTGCACTGCCGGACGCTGTGGCGGATTGGCGACTTGCGGCGTCAGTGCGAGCGGCGGACGGGGCTTTGGTTTCGCTGCACCCGGCGGCGGCTTGACGTCGATCGGCGGGGGCAATGGGGCGAGCTGCGGCTGGCTTGCGACCGACGCTGGCGGGTTGGCGGATGGCGTACTGGCCGGCGGCTGAACCTGCGGCGGACGCGGCACGCTCGCTTTCGGCTTTTGCGCTCCCTTGCGCGGATCGCGCCCCGGGATCGGCACATCCGCAGATGGCGGCGGGATCGTCGCGCTCGCATCGGGCGCTTCGGAGGACTCCTGCGGCGGGATCAGCGGCGGCGTCGGCTGGAACGTTGGAGGCGGCTCGCCGCGCTCAATCGCATCCAATCGCCTGGTCTCACGATCGATCGCGCGGACCGCGAGCCAGGACGACAGCGCCGCGACGTCGACGCTGCGGGTGAGCCCATCCGGCGTGCCCACCGCGAACAGCTGGATTTCCGGTCGGCTCGCCGCGGTGATCGCGGTCGGCACCAGTGCGGCGCGGATGTCGGCCTGATCGGCCGGAATGTCGTAGCCGCCGGAGATGGTGGCGTTGGCGCCATTGGCCACGAGCGTGCTGGCGCCGACACGGATCCGCCCGTCGCGGACATTGAACGGGATCTGGGCTGAAGCAACCGAGAGCGCACCGCCTGCGAGCGCCGGCTCGACAATCTGCTTCAGCCGCGCGTCATCAGAGACCTGCCCATTCTCACTGGCGCGGATCGCAATGTCGAAGGCCCGTGGATCGAGGCCGGCGACGCGCGCGCCTTCAAGCGTGACCGTGCCGCTGCCGGACAGTGCGCCCGTCAGCGCCGCAGCACTGCGGCCCTGGCTCATCAAGGTCGTCTGCAACGAGGTGCGTCCCTTCGGCATGCCGAGATTTCGGTAGCGCAGCGCCGAGCCGTCGACGCCGCTAAGCTGCACGCTCGCATTCACGGTGATGCCGTTCGCGCCTGGCCTCGCATCGATGGCGGCGCTGAGATCGCCGCCGCCGATCTTGCCCTTGATGGCGTCAAAGGTGAGCGCCTGGCCATCACTTTTGATCGCGCCGCTCACCGGCTGTAATTCGATGCCGCCTGGCAACGCGCCGCGCAACGCCTGGAAGACGATATTGCCGCGCCACCCCTTGAGCACGCCGCCACCTAACGGCTCGGCCGGATCGTGCCCGCCGGCGCCGATTGCAAATGCAAACGCCGGTGCGAGCGTGACCTGGTCGAGCCCGATCTCGCCCTCGACGTTCTTCTCGTCTCCCATGGCGAGCGCAACCCGGCCACGCAGCCGCGAGCCGCCGATGATGCTGTCGATGTCGTCGAACGAGAGCTTGTTGCCGGCAAGCGAGACGCGCGACGACAGGCGGACGTCGTTCACCGGCGTGTCCGACGGCTTCAGATCGAGCAGCGGGCTGATGTCGGCGCTCCTGACACGCAGATTGATGCTGGCTTTCTTCGCTTCGTCCCATGGCTCGGCCGAGCCTTCGGCGTCGGCATCAAGGCCCGCGCCCCAGATCCTCGCCTTCAGCCGCAACGGCGCGCGCCAGGCGCCGTTGACCGAGCCTTCGAATTGCGCGGGGCCGTCGCCGACCGTGACGACGCGATCAAGGCCGAGCAGCGCGAGCATTGCACGCCCATGCGCGGCCGAAAATCTGGCATCGACGCCGAGATCACTGCGGCTGAGGGCATCGAGATCGGTGCTGCGGATCGCGGCGACCTGCGGCTTCGCCGTCACCGTGGCGGAGCCCTTGAGCTGCGGCGCATCGAGATCCAACGCGGCGCGAAGGCTGCCGCGATCAGCCTGCCCCTTGTCGAGATCGAGCGCGAGCTTCAGCCGTGCCGGACCGGGGATCGCAGCCAGCGTATTGAGGCGCGAGGCGGCCGATGGCGCGAACGATGAGACCAGGCCAGTCAACTGGCCGAGCGAGGCCGCGTTCGCGTTGAGTGCGAGCTTTCCGGTGGCGTTGACGCGATCGAAATTGCCGATCCCTTCGATTGTCACGCTATTGGGCTGACCGATCGTCAGCCGCTCAAGCGAGACCATCTTCGGTCCATAGCCGAGCTTGGCCTGCAGCGGACGCAGCTCCTGCCCGGCCGAAATCGCGCGCCCGATATCAAGCGAGAGCTGTGCCTCCTCCGGCCACTCCGCCTGCGGTCCCGCCAGCGAACGTATGACGGCAGTGGCCGCATCGAGATCCAGCCGATCGGCCTTCACGTTGGCCTCGACCTTCGCGCCGCTATTATCGCCGGGATACGACACCGCGACTCGTCCGGCGATCGCGCCGCCATCGATCTCGGCCTTCATGGCATCGACGGCAAAACCGCTTGCGGTGATCGTGGCGTCGCCGCGCAGCTTGAGCGGTTTCTGGTTGCGAGGCGGGAGATCGCGGCGGCCCTGCAACCAGACCATCAGCGCGTCGGGATCGGACGATTCGACGTTGAGCGCCGCCTTGAAGCTGTCGGACTGGGCGCTTTGCGGGCCAGCGCCGCTGAGCGAGACGCGCGTGGCACCCGGCGCGCGGAAATCCAGCCGCCGCACCGTCCAGCCCTTGTCGTCACCGCGAAGCTCGGCCGCGATATCCTGCAGCGGCCGTCCCCCGAGCATGATCTGCTCGGATGAGAATTCGATCTGGGAGGGCATCGCGACGTGCGGAACGCCTGACAGCAGCGCGCGCAGCGTCGGCAGAGCGCGCCCCGGCTCAGCATTGCTGTCCTTGGCGGCAAAGCGGTCGACATCGAGTTGTCGCGCAGTAAACGACGCGCGCAGCAGCGGCGAAGCGCCGAAGCTGATGTCGCCAACGCCGGCGAGCTTCAGCGCGCGCTCCTCGTTGCCATAGCTGATCTCGATCTGGTCGAGCCGCGCCGCCGAATGATCCGCCTTGACCCTGGCGCCAATGCGCCAGGGCGTTGGCGCGGCGTCATCGGTCTTTGACTCGGGCGGCGTGGCCAACGCGACCACGCCCTCGAAGCGCGGCGCGCGGGCTTCGAACGAGAGTACGCCTTCGAGATCGGCCGACAGCGGTCGCTCGCCGGGATCGATGTTGAGATGGACGCGGGTGCCATTGCCATCGGCGCTCTGGCCGGAAGAAAGACGGAACGGATAGCGGAAGCCATCGAACGTGAAATTGCCGTCGCCGCGGATCGCGCCGGCAAGCGAGCGGACATCGCCGCTAAAGGCGATGTCGCGCAGTTCCAGCGTGCTATGGCTCGCCGTGTCATGCAGGGCGATGCGACCAGTGAGGTTCAGGCGATCGATCGCCAGCGAGGCGAAGTCGAACGTACCCTGCGAGGCCGGCCAGTCGATCCGTCCCTTCTGGTCCAGACCGAGGTCGATCGACATGCCATTGACGGTGAGTTCGGTGGCGCGCCACTCGCCGCGCATCAGCGAACCCAGGCTGAACTCAACGTCGAGCTTGTCGGCCCGGATCTTGCCGCGATCGTTGCCGCCGCCGCCGACGACAGCCGCACGCAGCCGCAGCTGCGGCGCCGGCAGCAGTCGCGCGTCAAGCTCGCCGCCGATGCGCACGGGCGCGCCGATGATTCGCGTCGCCTCGGCCTCAAACTGCGGACGGAACTGGTTCCAGTCGATGAAGTACGGTCCGACCAGCGCGGCGATCAGCGCAAGGATGAACGCGATTGCCAGGCCGAGCAGCGTCGTCTGCACGGTGTCTCCCTTTGAGCCCCGCCCCGACATCTCGCCAAATGCAGCGCCGGAGCAGCCCAATATATAGAGACAAGTATGGCGAAGTCACAGCGGTATCGCGCTGCCCCCAACACGTAGACGGTACGAAGGTTACCAACTCGCCGGCAGGCGCCTCAGACCCCGCAGCACGAAGGTCGGCCGCCACTCCGGATTTTCCGCGTCATCCAGCCGCAGGTCCGGCAGACGGCGGAGCAGTGTCGAGATTGCGATCTCGGCCTCGATCCGCGCCAATTGGGCGCCGAGACAGAAATGGATGCCGCCGCCGAAGGACAGCGGTTTCACATTGGGACGGGTGACATCCAGCCGCTCCGGATGATCGGGATAGACGGCCGGATCATGGTTGGCCGAGCCGAGCAGGCACAGCACGGCCTCGCCCTTAGGTATGCGCTTGCCGCAGAGATCGATGTCCTCCAGGGCCGCGCGCCCGGTCATTTGGACGGAGGAATCATAACGCAGGAATTCCTCGATGGCGTTGGTGATCAGGGTGGGATTTGCCTTCAGCAGCGCGAGCTGGTCGGGGTTGCGGTGGAGCGCCAACAGGCCGTTGCCGATCAGGTTGACCGTCGTCTCGTGACCGGCCCCGAACAGAAGGATGATGTTGGCGGTCAGCTCCTCGTTGCTGAGCTTATGGCCGTCCTCCTCTGCCTGCACGAGCTGCGTCGTCAGGTCATCGCCGGGTTGCCTCCGCCGCAGCTCGAACAGCTGCTGGAAGTACATCTCCGACATCCTGGTTCTGGCGTTGCTCTGGTTGATCTCCTCCGGCGATAGCGGCACCGGTTCGAGGATACGGCCGCTCTCGCGCGAGCCGGTATGAAAGGTCTCGCGATGTTCCTCGGGGATCCCGAGCATGTCGCAGATCACCGTCACCGGCAGACGGAACGCAAAGTCCTCGATCAGATCCATCTTCCCCTGAGGGATGATGCGGTCGAGCGTCTCGTCAACGATCTCTTGAATCCGCGGCCGCATATCCTCGATCCGCCGCGCCGTGAACGCCTTCACCACCAGGCCTCGCAGACGGGTGTGGTCGGGTGGATCCTGCTGCAGCATCATTTGGCTCATGCTGCGGAAGATCGGGTCCTCCATGCTATTGGGCCCGTATCGGCGGACGGTGCGGCCGGCATAGTCCTTGCCGAAACGTTTGTCGCGCAGCACGAGGCTCGCCTCCGCGTGACGGCTCGCGACGAAAGCGCCGAACGGCGTGACATGCAAAGGATCATCGGTGCGCAGTCGCTCATAATATGGATAGGGGTTGCGGATGAATTCGGGCGCCAGGGGATTGAACAGCGGATCGTTGTTCGACGGCCGAACTTGCTCGTTCATGGTGACCTCAATCGGTTGCCGTGTTGAGACGAATTCACATTGAACGCTACCGGTCGCCGCTTTGTGCGGGCCGGACGTTTCCACCCTGAAATTCGATACACTCTTGTATCGAGTTGCATTGTGGCCTAAACAGGGCCGGTGTCAAGAGTCCGGACCAGACCGACCAGGGACGACACCTGCGAAAAGCTGTTCGAGGCGGCGGCGCGCGTGTTCGAGGAACAGGGGATCGGCGGCGCCAGCATCGAGGCGATCGCGGCTGCCGCCGGGTTCACGCGCGGCGCGTTCTATTCGAACTTCAACAGCAAGGAAGAACTCATCATCGCAATGCTCGAGGACCATGTCGAGCAATCGATCCGGCGCAACCTCGATCTGCTCGCACAGCATACCAATCTCGCCGATTTCATCGACGCGTTGAAGCACATGGACCGCACCAGGCAGGATCCGCTCGGCCGCTCACCGCTGCTGCACATGGAGATGATCCTGTTCGTCGCACGCGCGGAGAAGCGCCGGCCCGAACTTGCAAAGCGTCTGCGGGCCCGGCGAAAGCTGGTCACCGACATCATCGAGACCGCGCGAAAGAACAGCGGCAGGAGCGGCAAGCTGGACTCAGCATGGACCGCCGCGATCGTGCTGGCACTCGAGGACGGCTTTCGCCTGCACCGCCTGATCGATCCGGAGACCACGCCGGCCGACAGCTTCCTGCGCGCGATCGGCGACCTGCAGCGCACGATCGGCAGCGCCGACCGTGCTGTAGCCCGGGTGGAGCGCTAAAGCAGTCGACGATCAGGTTGAAACGCAGGCCTGGCGAAGCTGCGCTCCCGCTCCCGCAAGCGGGAGAGGTGAAGCTACCCGCCGGCACTCGCCCGCAATTGCGGCAAACGCCCCGCCACCGCGCGGACTTTTCCGGGCGAGGCCTGCCAGATCGCGAAGGCAGACAAGGCGCTCACGGCAATACTGATCGCAAAGGCCACCGTGTAGCTGCCTGTGAAGTCATATAACAGCCCAGTCGCCCAGGGGCCCGCGGCACCACCCCCGAGCGCGGCCAGCATGATGGTGCCGAAGATGCTGCCGTAATGCCTGCCCTGGAAGATCTCGACCACGACCGGCCCCATCACCGAGGTCAGGCCGTAGCCGAGCGCGCCCTGCGTGAACACCATCATATAGACCAGCGGCAACAGTGGCGCATATTTCAGCGCCATCAGGCACGCAAAACAGATCGCAAAGCCCGCGCAACTGATCGCCCACACCGCTTCGCGTCCGATCCGGTCGGAGAGATGGCCGAGCCAGATCTGGCCGGGAATGCCGAGCAGGCTGACGACGCCGAGCGACCACACCGCGACATTCGGGCTGAAGCCGATGTCGAGCAGAAACTTGGTCTGGTGCACCTGCACGGCGTACCAGATGTAGAGACCGCAGAAATAGCCGAGCGCGATCCACCAGAATCGCGCGGTGCGGAGCGCGAGCGGCAGCGTCCAGTCGGTGCCGGCCCAGACGGGATCGACGATGTTCGACACCGGCTTTGCCGAGGCGGCGGTCGGCGCGGCATCGCCGTCCGGCAGCAGGCCGATATCTTCGGGGCGTTTTCGCAACAACAGATTGATCGGCGCGAGCACAACCAGCACCAGGATCCCGATCGCGGTGCAGGCGGTGCGCCAGCCGGTCTGCTCGATCATGTGCTGCACCCACGGCAGCAAGGTCACCGAGCCGATGCCGACGCCGGCGAAGGCAATGCCGATCGCGAGACCGCGACGACGGATGAACCAGTTCGGCAAGAAAAACGATTGACCGGAATAGCCGAGGCAGACACTGCCCGCGCCAACGAGCACGCCGATGCTGAGATAGAGATGCCAGGGCTGCGTCGTCAGCGGCGCCAGCAGGAATCCTGCGCCCATCAGCACGACGCCGAGTTCCATCACCGCGCGCGGGCCGGAGCGGTCCATCAGGCGGCCGATCAGCGGACTGGCGACGCCTGAGGCCACGAAGCCGAATGAAAACGCGCCCGCGGTCACCCCGCGGTCCCAGCCGAACTCACTGAGGATCGGCGGATAGAATAGCGAAAACGCGGTGCGCGCATTGACGCCGATCGCCATGGTGACGAAGGTCACCGCGATGATGATCCATCCGTAGAAGAAGGGAAGCCGCATCAAGGCGTCACCAGCGCGTGGCTCTCATGGCCGAAATAGGCGCGCTCCAGCCGCTGCGCCAGATTGCTTTCCTCGGTCGAGGCTTCCAGCACGATATTCCCCTGCACCAGGGCGTAGACGCGGTCAGCCGTGGCCAGCGCCTTCTCCAGCAATTGCTCGACCAGCAATACGGCGGTGCCTTGCGCGCGCAAGCGGCCGATGACGTTGAGGACGCGATCGACGAGCACCGGCGACAGGCCCGCCGACGGCTCATCGAGCATGAGCAGCCGCGGGCGACGCACGAGGCCTTGCGCGACGGTGAGCATCTGCTGCTGCCCACCCGACAGCGCGCCGCCGCGCTCGTGACGCTTTTCGGCGATTTCAGGAAAATACGCCAGCGCTTCCTCAATGCGCTGCGCGCGCTCGGCGCGCGGCACGTCATAGCCGGCAAGCAAGAGATTGTCGGTGACGGAGATCTGCGTGAACACGCGATGTCCCTCGATGACATGGACGAGGCCGGCCCGCGCGGCATCCCGCGGCGTCGCGTTGGTCATGCCGCGGCCGTCGAAGCGCACCTGTCCCGCAGTCACCGGCAGCAATCCGGATAACGCGCGCAGCATCGTGGTCTTGCCGGCGCCGTTGGGCCCGAGCAGCGCCACCACCTCGCCGGCGGCGACCTGGAAATCGATGCCATGAAGGACGCGGATCTTGCCGTAGCCGGACTCCAGCGCGCGCACGGAGAGCAGAGGTTCAGCCGCCGAGGTACGCACTGACCACCTCCTTGTGAACGCGGATCTCGGCCGGCGTGCCCGCCGCCAGCGTGCGGCCGAGATTGAGCACGGTGACCTGATGGCAGATGTCGAAGATGAGATCGGCGTGGTGCTCCACCAGGAGCACACCGGTGCCGCGGGCGCTGATCGCCTTGATCAGGGAGGCCAGCCGCTCGATCTCGTCATTGGAGAGGCCGGCCGCAGGCTCGTCCAGCAGCAGGACATCGGGATCGAGCATCAGCGCACGCGCGATCTCGATGAAGCGGAGTTCGCTGTGCTGCAGGCGGTCGGCGCGCACATCTGCCAGTTGCTCCAGTCCGACCACGCCGAGCAGCGCCCGCGCCTTCGCAGCGAGCATCCGCTCATCCTGGCGATTGCGCGGCGCCGACAGCATCGCTTCGACGAACGTCGCCCTGCCCTCCACCGCGCCGCCGATCATCACGTTCTGCAGCACCGAGGCCTCGCCGATCACGCGCGGGGTCTGGAAGGTGCGCGCGATGCCGCAAGCGGCGCGCAATGGCGGCTGGCCCGGCGGCAGCACGTCGTCGCCCAGGGTCATCGTGCCGGCCTTGGCCGCGTAATAGCCGGAGATGACGTTGAGCGTCGTGGTCTTGCCACTGCCGTTCGGGCCGATCAGGCCGTGGATTTCGCCGGGCGCCACGTCGAGGTCGAGGCCGTCGATCGCCTTCACATTGCCGAAGCTCAACGCGATGCCGCGCAGCTTCAAGTGCTTGCCGCCACTGCGTCGGCGCACAATGTCGGCGAGAACAGCCGGGCGCGGCACGATGGCGCGGTTGCTGGCAAGCGGACGGCGGTTGCGGAAATCGAGCAGTGCGGCGATGCCGCCGGGCATCACCAGCACGATCACCAGGAGCAGCACGGCGTAGAGGAAAGTCGACCAGGCCGCCAGCGGCGCGGCGATCTCTGGCAGGATGGTCAGGATGATGGTGCCGAGCATCGGCCCCAGGATCGAGCCGCGGCCGCCGATCAGAATGGCGATGAAGAACAAGACCGACAGGTCGAAGGTGAAGGCGTCGGGCGTGATGTAGGTCTGCAGCGTCGCGAACAATCCGCCGGCGATCGCGGCCAGCGCGCCGGCGAACAGGAAGATCGCGATCAGCATCCTTGGCTTGGAGATGCCGGTCGCTTCCGCCGCCACCTCGGCGTCCCGCACCGCGATCAGCGCGCGGCCGAACCGGCTGCGGGCGATGTTGGCGCTCATCCAGGTGGCGACCGCCGCGAAGCCGACGCAGAGTGCGTAAAAGCCCCACGGCGTATCGAACGGCGGTGGGAATTCCGGACCGGCGATCCCGATGCCGCCTCCGGTCACGCTCTGCCAGGCCAGCGCGATCTGCGTCACGATGGTGGCAAAGCCCAGCGTCGACATCGCGAAATAGAAGGTGCGCAGGCGCAGCGCCGGCAATCCGACGATCACGCCAAACAGCGCACCCACACAGCCGGCAACTGGCAGCGCGAGCAACACCGGCACGGCTGGCATGACATTGCCGGCGACCAGCACGCTCGTCGTGTAGGCGCCGAGCGTCAATAGCGCGACATAGCCGATCGCAAGATGGCCGGCGAAGCCGACGACGAGATTGAGGCCGGAAACCAGCACCCAGTAGATCGCCATGCGCGTGCCGATCAGCACCCAGTAATCGTTGCTGACGAACGGCAAGAGTATCGCGAGCGCGAGGATGCCGATGAACGGCGCGATATGCGGCAAGGCGGCGCGCCATGCGCCGCTTTCGCCCTGAGCAGACGTCGCGGTGACAGCCGTCATCACACCCTCCGCGCCGTGGTTCCGCCGAACAGACCTTGCGGCGCCGCCAGCAGGACCACGATGAACAGCGTGAAGACCGCAACCGACGAGAAGATGCCCCCGACCAGGAAGTTCGCGGCCTGCTGGAACAGGCCGAGCGCCAGCCCGCCGACGATCGCGCCGCGGTTGTTACCGAGGCCGCCGAGCGCCACCGGCACGAAGCCGTAGAAGTTCAAGAGCGCGCCATTGGCAAAGAACGCCAGCAGGAGCTGGCCACCGGAGAAACCGGCGATGCCGCCGATCACGCCGGCTAGCGCATAGCTTGCGATCCTCAGATTGCGCTCGGGAAGACCGAGCGCACGTGCTGCGAAATTATCCTCCGCGATCGCAACGAAGGCGCGGCCGACCAGCGTGCGGCGGTAGAGATACTCCAGGCCCACGATCGTCACCGCGCAGGCAACCACCGGCAGCCAGAACTTTTCGTCCCAGACGCCACTGCCGAGCCCGATCACGCGCGGGAACGGCTGCGGCTCGGTACCCCATTTGATCGCCGCCACCTGCTGGATCATCAAGGCCAGTGCCAGCGTCGAGAGCACGTAGAGATGCTGATCGAGGCTCTTCAGGACCGGCCGCACCGCAACGAATTCGGTGATGATGCCGACGATCGCGCACGCCGCCAGCGTCAGGACGAAGCCGACGATGATGGGCAGGCCCAACTTGAGCGTGAACATCGAGCCGAGCACGCCGCCGAGCATGGCAAGCTGGCCTGCGGTGAAGCTCATCACCCGCGAGGTCGAGAACATCGTGTTATAGGTGACGCCGACGAGCGCGTAGATCGCGCCAGCCGCGAGACCGGAAGCGAGGATCGAGGTGAGCATCGGATGCACCCTCTGCCGGCGGCCTATGTATAGCCCGGCGCGAGCGCGAACGTGCCGTTCTTGGCGGTAGAGGCCTCCGACATCACGATCTCTTCGGTCGGATAGCCGTTATGCTGCGTCGGCGTGAACGTGTAGGTGCCGAAATAGCCGGGATATTTCGACAGCGTGTTCCAGTATTTGACGATACCTGCGCTCTCGGTCGAGCCGCTCTCGGCAACCGCCTTGGCGATCAATTCGATCGCATCGATGCCGCCTGCGACCCACCACAACAGCGTGTCGTTGAGCGAGACGTTCGCCTTGGCCAGCCGCGCGACCAGCTCCTCGCTCTTCGGCGGCAGCTTGCCGGAAGCATCGTAGCTGCAGCTCTTGTAACCGATCGCATAGACCTTCTTCCAGTTCTCGGGCTTCTCGACGAGACCTGCGAGTTCTCCCGAGGCCAGCGATGGATGGCCGACGAACGGCACGTCCCAGCCCATAGCGGCGCGGGTGTTGAACATCCGCGCCTCCATGCCGGTCGTGACGCTCCAGACCACGATGGCCTCGGAGCCGACATTCTTGGCGCGCAGCATGTCGGGCGTCATGTCGGGCTGGGTCGCATCGATATTGGCCTGGTAGACGACGTCGGCGCCATCTTTCTTGAACGCCGCCACCGAGGCACCGACGGCGGTGACGCCATAGCCCGTGGTATCGCCGATGACCGCGACCTTCTTCACCTTGAGAACGTTGAGGCAGTAGTTGCGCACCGCATCATCCCACTGGCTGTTCGAAGGCGCCATGCGGAAAGCGTTCGGATATTTCTTGGTGTCGATCAGGCTTTCGACCACGCAAGGATGGATGTCCGGGATCTTGGCGCGGCCCATGATCGGCGTGGTGGCGAGCGCTTCGCCCGAATTGAACGGCCCCCAGATGGCATGAACCTTGGCCTGGCTGATCAATTCCTGCGTCGCGTTGACCGCCTTGGTCGGATCGCCCTGGGTGTCGCGCATGACAAGCTCGATCTTGCGGCCCTTGACGCCGCCGGCCGCGTTGAGGTTCTCCACCGCAAAGTTGATGCCACGGTTGAAACCGACGGTCGGCGCGGAACTCGGGCCGGTGATCGCCGCGAGGCATCCGATCTTGATCGGCTCAGACTGGGCAATGGCGGGCTTTGGGAATGAAAATGATGCGGCGCCCAAGGCGCCGGCGCTTCCCAACAGCACGTTGCGGCGTGAAATAGCCATGTGATGCTCCCGATCGTTTCCTTTTGCGGCGCCCGTCTTTAGACTGCAGGCGTCCGCATGTTTTTTGTTTTTCCCGGCTCGCAGCCGAGGCTTGTGGCGGGAATTAAGTTTGAGCCAGAGGGGACCGGCTTGTCCAGCGTTTATCCCGCAGTGCTGAATGCGCGGAGACGATTGGCGAACACTGCCCGGACACGGGCCTGTGACCGACCTCGCGGGCTTTGAGGCATGAAACCTCTGGAAACTTGTCGCCGTCCACGCCAATAGGTTGCCACCAGATGCCGTTCTCGAAGGTCAGTTGATGCACGATGTCTCCATCCCGGCAGCCTTGATCGCCGGCCTCGTCAGTTTCCTGTCGCCCTGCGTGCTGCCGCTGGTGCCGCCCTATCTGGTGTATCTGACCGGCGCGACGATTGAGCATGTCGCCCATGACGAGAGCGCACAGGCATCCAAGCGCGCGGTGATGGCGGCAGCCTTGATGTTCGTGCTCGGCTTCTCCACCGTGTTCGTGGCGCTCGGCGCCAGCGCGTCCCTGATCGGCGGGCTGATTCGCGCCTGGTCGGCGCAGCTTTCCATCGTCGCCGGCATCGTCATCATCGTGATGGGGCTGCACTTCCTCGGGCTGACGCGGATCGGACTATTGATGCGCGAGGGCCGGATGAGCATGCCCAAGCCTGTCGGATTGTGGGGCGCCTATGCGATGGGGCTCGCCTTTGCCTTCGGCTGGACGCCCTGCATCGGCCCGATCCTCGCCGCGATCCTTTCGATCGCAGCGGCAGAAGCGACGGTAACCAAAGGCGCGGCGCTGCTTGCGATCTATTCCGCCGGGCTCGGCATCCCCTTCCTGCTCGCAGCATTCGCGGTCGAGCAGTTCTCGTCACTGTTCCTGCGGATGAAGCGGCATCTTCGAACGGTCGAGCATGTCATGGGCGCGCTGATGGTGATCACCGGCATCGGCTTTCTGACCGGTGCCGTCACCAGTGTCAGCATATGGCTGCTGGAGACGTTTCCGGCGCTGCAGAATATCGGCTGAGCAATATTCCTACGCGGCCGGAATGATCTTTCCGGGATTGAAGATGTTCTGCGGATCGAACGCCTTCTTCAGTGCCCGCATGGCGTCGAGCGCCTCCGGCCCAAGCTCGGCTTCGAGGTATTTCTGCTTGCCCTGGCCGATACCGTGCTCGCCGGTGCAGGTGCCGCCCATCGCCTGCGCGCGCTCCACGAGGCGATGCATGAACTCCTCGCCGCGCGCCATCTCCTCGGCGTCGTCGACGTCGCAGACCAGCGAGCAATGGAAATTGCCGTCGCCGACATGGCCGACGATCGGCGAGAGCAGGTTGAGCCGCTTCAGATCCTGTTCGGTTTCGGTGACGCAATCGGCGAGCCGCGAGATCGGCACACAGACGTCAGTCGCGACCACGCCGGAGCCGGGCCGCAGCGCTTTCACCGACCAATAGGCGTCATGCCGCGCCTGCCAGAGTTTCGTGCGGTCCTCAGGCCTGGTGGTCCAGGTGAAACCGAGCCCGCCGCATTCGGAGGCGATCTCCTTGAAGTTCTTCGACTGCTCGGCGACCTCGGCCTCGCTGCCGTGGAACTCGAGCAGCAACAGCGGCGTCTCTGGCAGCGACAATTTTGAATAGGAATTGCAGGCCTTCACCTGCGCCGCATTCAGCAGTTCGATGCGGGCGACGGGAATGCCCATCTGGATCGCCAGGATCGTCGCCTGGCAGGCGCCCAGCACGGTCTCGAAGGAACATGCGGCTGCCGCGATCGTCTCGGGGATGCCGCGCAATTTGATCGTGAGCTCGGAGATGATGCCGAGCGTGCCCTCGGCACCGACGAACAGATGCGTCAGGTCGTAGCCGGCCGAGGATTTCTTCGCCCGCGTGCCTGTCGTGATGATCTCGCCGTCGCCGCGCACGACCTTCAGCGCCAGCACGTTCTCACGCATGGTGCCGTAGCGCACCGCGTTGGTGCCGGAAGCGCGCGTCGCGGTCATGCCGCCGAGCGAGGCATCGGCGCCGGGATCGATCGGGAAGAACAGGCCCTGGTCGCGCAGATGCTCGTTGAGCGCCTTCCGCGTGACGCCAGGCTCGATCACGCAGTCGAGGTCCTCGGCATGCACGGCGAGCACCCGGTTCATGTCGCGCAGATCAATGCAGATGCCCCCGGCCGGCGCGTTCACCTGCCCCTCCAGCGAGGTGCCGGTGCCGAAGGCGATCACGGGAACGCGGTGTTTGGCGCAAATCCGCACCACATCCTGGATGTCGGCGGTCTCCTGCGCCATCACCACCGCGTCCGGCGGCTGTGGCGGCAGCCAGGTCGTGGTGTGGGCATGCTGCTCGCGCACCGCCTGCGAGGTGATCAGGCGGTTGCCGAAGCGCGCCGCCAACGCGTCGATCGCGCCCTTGAGGGCCTGCGGCTCCGGACGCGTCAAATTGCTCGAAATCGTAGTCGCCACGTGAAATTTCCTCCCGGCTTCAGCCGACCGTGGCAAACGTTATATAACGGGTCAAGTGAGCTAATCGAACTAGCAGGGATGGAATGATGACGACTGTTAATGCCGCCAGGAACGCAAAACTGCCCTCAGCCCCGTTCCTGTCCTCGGTGATGCAGATCGAACCGCAATGGATAGATTATAACGGCCACCTCAACATGGCCTATTACAACGTGATGTTCGACCGCGCCATCGACGAGATCTGGCTGCAGCTCGGCATCGGTCCCGCCTACAAGAAAGAGCGCCACGGCTCGACCTTTACTGCCGAGTGCCACGTGCGGTACTTGCGCGAGGTCCACCTCGGCGATCCCCTGCAGGTGACGGTCTATCTGCTCGGCGCCGACGAGAAGCGACTGCACACCTTCGAAGAGTTGCGCCACGCGACGGAAGGCTGGATCTCAGCCACCTCCGAAAACATGTCACTGCATATCGACATGAACTCGCGCAAGGTCGCTCCATTTCCATCCGATATCCGCGCCCGCATCAAGGCGATCGCGGATATCCACGCATCTGTCCCGCGCCCTGAGGGCATCGGCCGCAACGTGGCGATGCCCTCGAGATAACGCGGGTGCCTAGACCCTTGAGCGGCCGCGCACCAAGCCCACGACTGCCGAGATCAGGAACAGGATGATGGCGATGAAGAAGATCGTCTTGGCGATTTCAATGGAGACGCCGGCGATGCCGCCGAAGCCCAGAATGCCCGCGATCAACGCGATGATCAAAAACGTCACGACCCAGCCTAACATGGCCAAACCCTTTGCTTTCCGTTTCCACTGGCACGATTGATCATCGCGCCGGACTTGAGAAAACAATCCGCCCCCAAAACGAAGGTTCCGGGCCTGAAAATCGCGAAATTTGCGGTTTTCGAAGGAACAAATCGCACGCTGGCCATGGCAGGCAGCGCGGCACGAGAGGCGGATAAAGCCTGTCAAAACACAGGAAGAGGCCCTATATGGCCCTAATCCCTGCTAAGAAGGCTTCCCCTTCACCGCACCACGGTGCCATCGTGGGGGCCAAACGATTCGCAATGACTGAGCCGAGCAAGCTGTCCCATCAGGCCGTTCCCGAGCACCAGCCGCAGGCTGGCGGCATCGCCGCGCGCGCCCGCGCCGCCGCCGGCCCGCAATACCTCGCAGGGCTCAATCCCGAGCAGCGCGAGGCGGTGGAGACGCTCGACGGTCCGGTGCTGGTTCTGGCCGGCGCCGGCACCGGCAAGACGCGGGTGCTCACCACCCGCATCGCCCATATCCTGAGCCAGGGCCGCGCGCGCCCGCACGAGATCCTGTCGGTGACCTTCACCAACAAGGCGGCGCGCGAGATGAAGCTGCGGCTCGGCCAGATGCTCGGCCAGGCCGTCGAAGGCATGCCGTGGCTCGGCACCTTCCATTCGATCGCCGGCCGCATTCTGCGCATCCACGCCGAGCTGGTGCAGCTCAAGTCGAACTTCACCGTGCTCGACGTCGACGACCAGGTGCGGCTGCTGAAGCAACTGCTGCAGGCGGAGAACATCGACGACAAGCGTTGGCCGGCGCGGATGCTGGCCGGATTGATCGATAGCTGGAAGAACCGCGGCCTGACGCCGTCGCAGGTGCCGGCCGGCGAGGCCGCAAGCTTCGCCAACGGCAAAGGCGGCAAGCTCTACGCGAGCTATCAGGAACGGCTGAAGATCCTCAACGCCGCCGATTTCGGCGATCTCCTGCTCGAGAACATCCGCCTGTTCCGCGAGAACCCGGATGTGCTCAGGCAATATCAGAACCGCTTCAAGTTCATCCTGGTCGACGAATATCAGGACACCAATGTCGCGCAGTACTTGTGGCTACGGCTGCTCGCGCAGGCGCCGTCGCATACTTCGACCTCTCCCCGCCTGCGGGGAGAGGTCGGATTGCACAGCAATCCGGGTGAGGGGCTCTCTCCGCCAGGGTTGCTCGCAGAGGCAGCCCCTCTCCCCGCAAGCGGGGAGAGGGAGAAGGTTCCTTCGAAGAACATCTGCTGCGTCGGCGACGACGATCAGTCGATCTATGGCTGGCGCGGCGCCGAGGTCGACAACATCCTGCGCTTCGAGCACGATTTTCCCGGCGCGAAAGTTATTCGCCTCGAGCGCAACTACCGCTCGACCGGCCATATCCTTGCCGCCGCCTCGCATCTGATCGCGCACAATGAAGACCGGCTTGGCAAGACCTTGCGCACTGAGGACGAGGACGGCGAGAAGGTCACCGTCACCGGCTCCTGGGATTCGGAAGAGGAGGCGCGCGGGATCGGCGAGGAGATCGAGGATCTGCAGCGCGCCGGCGAGAACTTGAACGAGATCGCGATTCTGGTGCGAGCCTCGTTCCAGATGCGTGAGTTTGAAGACCGCTTCGTCACGCTTGGCCTGCCCTATCGCGTGATCGGCGGTCCGCGCTTCTATGAGCGCGCCGAAATCCGCGACGCGCTGGCTTACCTCCGCACGATCAATTCGCCGGCCGACGATCTCGCCTTCGAGCGCATCATCAACGTGCCGAAGCGCGGGCTCGGCGACGCCACCGTGCAGTTGTTGCACGATCACGCCCGCAAGCGCCGCATTCCCCTGTTCGAGGCGGCGCGCGCCGTGGTCGAGACCGACGAATTGAAGCCGAAGGCGCGCGGGAGCTTGCGCGATCTCGTGCTGCAGTTCGACCGCTGGCGGGCGCAGCGCGACGTCACCGCGCATACGGAGCTGGCCGAGATCGTGCTCGATGAGAGCGGCTACACCGAGATGTGGCAGAAGGACCGCTCGGCGGACGCCGCCGGCCGGCTCGACAACCTCAAAGAGCTCATTCGCTCGATGGAGGAGTTCGAGAACCTGCAAGGCTTTCTTGAGCATATCTCGCTGGTGATGGACCGTGACGGCGAAGCGGGCGAGGAAGCGGTGTCGCTGATGACGCTGCATTCCGCCAAAGGATTGGAGTTCGATAACGTCTTCCTGCCCGGCTGGGAGGAAGGCCTGTTTCCAAGCCAGCGCACGCTCGACGAGCAGGGCCGCGCCGGGCTGGAGGAAGAGCGCCGTCTCGCCCATGTCGGGCTGACCCGCGCCCGGCGCCGGGCAAAAATCTATTTCGCCACCAACCGCCGTATCCACGGCACCTGGTCGACAACGATCCCCTCGCGCTTCCTCGACGAACTGCCCGCGCATAATGTCGAGATCACGGAATCCAAGGGCGGCTCCGGCTGGGGCGGCGCCGGCGGCTACGGCCCCTCGCGCTTCGACAATGTCGAAGCCTTCGGCTCGAGCTACACGACACCCGGCTGGCAGCGCGCCCAGGCCAACCGCGCCCGCAACCAGAACCGCGGCGGCTCACGCGGCGGATTCGATGAGCAGCAATCGCCCTTCGGCGGCTTCGGACGGAACAAGCGCGCACCCGTTGTGATCGAGGGCGAACTGGTGGCGAAATCAACCGGGACCGTTTCTGAATTCTCGCTTGATGACCGCGTGTTCCACCAGAAGTTCGGCTACGGCCATGTGGTGAAGATCGACGGCAACAAACTCACCATCGCCTTCGAGAAGGCCGGCGAGAAAAAGGTGGTCGATAGTTTCGTGGAGCGGGTGTAGGAGAGGGCCCGCGGGGTCGCTCACTTAACGCTGGCGGACAGGCTTTAAGGTCTACATGATCCAGGGAGAGGTTTCATGTTGACCAACAGGCGCGAGATTATACGCCGCTTGGAGCGAGAAGGATGGATACTTGTTCGCGTTACCGGTTCTCACCACGTGTTCAAGAATCCCATATCCAGCGAAACGCTGGTCATTCCGCACCCGAAGAAAGATTTGGGAAAAGGTTTGGTGCGCGCTATCTATAAAGGTGCAGGCTGGAAGCCCGATTGAGGTTAGCCATGGCTCACTACGTCGCGATTATTGAAGATGCCGGACCTGAACACAGCATTGGTGTCTGGTTTCCGGACCTGCCCGGCTGCACTTCCGGCGGCGATGATATCGATGAGGCCTTGCGCAATGCGCCGGAGGCCTTGCAGCTATATGCGGAAGGTCTTGAAAGCGACGGCAAGCCATTGCCGCGTCCGCGAACATTAACCGAGCTGAAGGCCGATCCGGAGGTCGCGAGCGACATCAGGACCTATATGGTTGCTCTGATTGAATTGCCCGCGCGCGCTCACGCGGCGGAGTGAACCGATCGTCGTTTCGACGGATTGCAGAACCCGCCAAGCGTACCTATGTAGTGGCCGCCCCTCCTCTCGCGCGGCCAAGCGTCGCGTCACCCCTTGCCACATTTCCTGCTCAGTCCGTCACCATCAGCCCATGTCGCCGATCATTTCCGTTTCCAATCTTTCAAAGATCTATGGCTCCGGCTTCAAGGCGCTGAAGAACATCAACCTTGATATCCGGCGCGGCGAGATTTTTGCGCTGCTCGGGCCGAACGGCGCCGGCAAGACGACGCTGATCAGCATCATCTGCGGCATTGCCAATCCGAGTGAAGGCAGCGTCTCGGTCGACGGCTATGACATCATCAAGTCCTACCGCCCCGCACGTTCGCTGATCGGCCTCGTGCCGCAGGAACTGCATACCGATGCCTTCGAGACGGTGTGGGCGACCGTGAGCTTCAGCCGCGGCCTGTTCGGCAAACCGAAAAACCCCGCTCATATCGAGAAGGTGCTGAAGGATCTCTCACTGTGGGAGAAGAAGGATTCCAAGATCATCACGCTGTCGGGCGGCATGAAGCGGCGTGTGATGATTGCGAAAGCGCTGTCGCACGAGCCGCAGATACTGTTCCTGGACGAGCCAACCGCTGGCGTCGATGTCGAGCTACGCAAGGGCATGTGGGAGGTGGTTCGGACGCTGCGGGATGCCGGCGTCACCATCATCCTGACCACGCATTACATCGAAGAGGCCGAGGAGATGGCCGACCGCATCGGCGTCATCAACAAGGGCGAGATCATCCTGGTCGAGGACAAGGCCAAGCTGATGTCAAAGCTCGGCAGGAAGCAGCTCAAGCTGCATCTGGCACATCAGATCGACGCCATCCCACCGGCGCTTGCGCCCTATCATCTCATGCTGTCCGAAGGCGGCACCGAGCTGATCTATGATTACAGCACCGCGGGCGAACGCACCGGCATCACCAGCCTGCTCGGCGATCTCCGCAATGCCGGAATTCGTTTCTCCGACCTCGAGACCAGCCAGTCTTCGCTCGAAGATATCTTCGTCAGCCTGGTGCGGCAAGTTTGAAGTTCCTATCAGAGTTTGCCGCACCCTCGTCATAGGAACTTCAAACTTAATGCCGTACCAGAATCATAGATTTGCTACCGCTCCTCTGATTTCGAAGTTCGCATCGGAGGCTCCGCGAACGCGTGCGAACTTCGAAATCAGAGCGCTAGTGAGGGCGCCATGAACTATCGAGCGATCCGCGCAATCTATTTGTTCGAAATGGCGCGCACCTGGCGCACTCTGTTGCAGAGCATCGTCTCGCCTGTCGTGTCGACCTCGCTTTACTTCGTGGTGTTCGGGGCTGCGATCGGCTCGCGCATCACGGAAGTCGAGGGCGTCAGCTACGGCACCTTCATCGTGCCGGGGCTGGTGATGCTGTCGGTGCTCACGCAAAGCATCACCAATGCATCCTTCGGCATCTATTTCCCGAAATTCGTCGGCACGATCTATGAAATCCTGTCGGCGCCGCTCTCCTATTTCGAGATCGTTATCGGCTATGTCGGGGCGGCCGCGACCAAATCGATAATCTTGGGGCTCATCATCCTGGCGACGGCTGGATTGTTCGTGCCGCTGCACATCAATCATCCGATCTGGATGCTGACCTTCCTGGTGCTGACTGCCGTCACCTTCAGCCTGTTCGGCTTCATCATCGGCATCTGGGCCGATGGATTCGAGAAGCTGCAGATGATCCCGATGCTGGTGGTGACGCCGCTGACGTTCCTCGGCGGCAGCTTCTATTCCGTAAACATGCTGCCCCCGGCCTGGCACACCATCGCCCTGCTCAACCCGGTGGTCTACCTGATCTCCGGCTTCCGCTGGAGTTTCTCCGAGATCGCCGACGTCAGCGTCGGCCTGAGCCTCGGTACGACCCTGGGCTTCCTCGCCATCTGCATGGCGATCGTCTGGTGGATCTTCAGGACAGGTTATCGGCTCAAGCATTGATTGCCTGGCCGTCATTCCGGGGCATGCGAAGCATGAACCCGGAATCCAGAGATCGCGGCGCGAGGTACCCGGCTCGCGCTCACGCGCGCCCTACGACTCTCCTCACGGCGTCAGCGATAGCAGCGGAAACGACCTGAGCGCGTGTAGTAGCCGCGGCAGCGATGGCCACGATGCCAGCCGCGATTGGGCAGGCCGAGCACGCCATTGACCGCACCCACGGCGCCGCCGACGCCGGCGCCGACGGCACCACCGACCACGCCGCCGACCGGACCGGCGATCCGATTGCCCTCATGGGACCCCTGCTGCGCGCCGCGCACGATGCCTTGAGCGTGTCCGAGATGGGGCATTGCAAGCAATGCGAGGATGATGGCGGCGGCCGCAAGCACGAGCCGCGCCGGAGTGGCGCGAAGCACCGCCGCCGTCTTGACGTTGGTCTTCTTCATGGCAAATCCTAAAATGCACGGCAAATCGTACCGTCTGGCGGGAGTGTGAAACGCCCTTGCGGCCAAATGGTTGCGCGTCTGTGACGAATTCGAGTCACGCGTTCACAACTCGCGAAAAAGTCAGCAACCTGGCACCCGATTCCTTCGATCGCGCCTTGCTTGCGCCGTTCGTTGTATTAACGATGCATAGGCGGGCTACTGGAACCTGAGCCGGATTCCAGGCATATTGGATGTCGGGGACGGAGAGCCACGGCGCTGCAATGTAAGGCCTGGAGGGCCCAAGTAAGATGCGTACGTTCCTCGTTGCTTTCACCGCCCTGACGCTGGCATTTGCCGGCGCCGCACAAGCCAAAGTCGCCATCACCGTCGACAAGGACAATCAGCAGATGACCGTCGCGGTCGACGGCGTCGAGCGGTATCATTGGCCGGTCTCGACCGGCATCCCCTCCTACGAGACGCCAAGCGGCAGTTTCCGCACCTTCCGCATGGAGGAAGACCACTTCTCCAAGGAATTTGACGACGCGCCGATGCCACACTCGATCTTCTTCACCAAGATCGGGCATGCGATCCACGGCACGGACTCGGTCAACCGCCTCGGCAGCCCCGCTTCCCATGGCTGCGTGCGATTGTCGCGCGAACATGCGGCCACCCTCTACGCGCTGGTGCAGGAGCAAGGCGTGCTCAACGCCACGGTGACGCTGACTGGCTCCTCGCAGGTGGCGCTCGCGCGCAATCCGAAGCGCGGCAACACTGCAGTCGCCCGCCGCGCCCCGCAGCAGTACGATCGGCAATATGACGCCGCCGCCGCTGGCGATCCTGTCGTGATCACGCCGCAACAGCAGCAGCAACTGCCGCAGGTCCGCGCCGACGACGGCTACATCTATCCGGCTGACGGCAGCTCCACCTCGCAGATGTATCCGGCGCCGCGCAGCCGCCGCGTCTACGATACACAGACTTACTATCGCCAGCCGCAGCAAAATTCCGACCGCTACGCGCCGGCGCCGCAAGGCTATTACTATCAGCAGCGCCCGCGCGGGTTCTTCACGTACCAGGACTGACGAGCGCAGAACTGGTCGACATCTCAGAGCGGGATGACTTCGTCATCGCGCTCTGTTTCTTTCTGCACCTGATTTCTTTCGGTGCCTGCGCCCGATCTCCGCGCAAACCTCTCGCTTTCTCCTGAAAGTCCGCTCTAAGCCACGCCGTCCTTCACGTCCGGAACGTGGACGATCGTCATCGACACGCTTACGTGAGCCTAAATTGACAACGGCCGCTGCAGCCGTATTGTGTCTAATTGTTTCGCTGGATTTCCCATGACACAGGAAGAAATATCCGGTTTTTGCGTGAATTCGCTCGCGAAGGTGCTGCGGATCACCAAGGACCGGATCAAAACCGACACGAAATTCAACCGGCTCGGGCTCGATTCGGCAATGGTTGTCTATGTCATGATGGAACTCGAGGAGAAGCTCGACCTCGAGCTTTCGACCGACGACTTCTACGACTATCCCACGGTCGACGCGCTGTCGCGTTACCTCGCCGAAAAGCTCGCGGCCCGCTCCGCCGCCTGATCCCTATCGTCGCCGGATATCATTGACCAAGATGGAGACGTTTTCCTCGCTGGTGGCGCTGCTGGCAAAGCGGGCGGAAACGCAGCCCGACGCGCGCGCCTACATCTTTCTCTCCGACCGCGGCGCGGAGGAAGCGGTCCTCAGCTTTCGCGAGTTGCATGACGCGGCCCGCACGCTGGCGGTGCGGCTCGGCGAAGTCACCCGGCCCGGCGATCGCGCGATGCTGGTGTTTCCGCCCGGCCTCGAATTCGTCGTCGCCTTCTTCGGCTGTCTGATCGCGCGCGTGATCGCGGTGCCGATGATGATGCCGCGCCGGCAGAGTGCGCGCGACTCCAGCGCCGCGATCATGGCCAATTGCGAACCTGCGATCGCGCTCACCAGTTCCGCCTTCGCCATCCGCGGCGATCTGCAGGAGCGGTTTTCGCGCGAAGGCCTGCAGTGGCTGGCAGTCGATCTCGATCCGGCGCGAGCGCCAGCTGCGGCCGATCTGCCGCTTCCCGCCCGAGAGGATATCGCCTTCCTGCAATATACGTCGGGATCGACGTCCGAGCCCAAGGGCGTCGCGGTGAGCCATGGCAACCTGCTCGCCAATCTCGAGATGATCCGCATCTCGCTCGGCAACACCGAGCGATCGACCTATGTCAATTGGGTGCCGCTCTATCACGACATGGGGCTGATCCTGAACACGCTGGAGGCGCTCTATGTCGGTGCGCTCTGCGTGCTGATGGCGCCGAACGCCTTCACCCAGCGCCCGCTCAACTGGTTGCGCGCGATCAGCGATTATCGCGCCGAGGTCGCGTGCTGCCCGAATTTCGGCTATGACCTCTGCGTCAGCCGCTATCGCGCCGAGCAGATGCAGGGCGTCGATCTCACGTCCTGGAAGATCGCGCTCAACGGCGCCGAGCCGGTGCACGCCGAAACGATCGAGCATTTCATCAAGACCTTCGCCGATTACGGCTTTGATCCCCGCGCCACATTCCCGGCCTATGGCATGGCGGAAGCGACGCTTTTGATCTCCGGCGGCAGTCGTGGCGCCGGCCATGTGACGCGCGATGTCAGCCGCGCGGCGCTGCAGGCGCACCGGGTCGAAGCCCCGGCTGATGCGGCGGACAGCCAGACGCTGGTCGGCTGCGGCCGCGCGCTTGAAGGCGAACGGATCGCGATCGTCGATCCCGACACCTGCGCGCGGCTGCCCATCGACCAGGTCGGCGAGGTCTGGGTCAACGGTGCCAATGTCGCGGGCGCCTATTGGAAGAATCCGGAGGCGACCAAGGTCGGCCTGCACGCGCGCATCGCGGGCGATGACGAGGGCGCGAACTGGCTGCGCACCGGCGACCTCGGCTTTCTCGATTCCGCGGGCGAACTCTTCATCACCGGACGGATCAAGGACCTCATCATCGTCCGCGGCATCAACCACTATCCGCAGGATATCGAACGCGCGGTGCAGGCGGCACACACCGCGCTGCGCGCCAATTGCGGCGCGGCGTTCTCCGTCAGCGACGAGCATGGCGACGAAACGCTGGTCGTCGTGCAGGAGGTCGAGCGCACCGAGCGCAACCGCATCGACGGCGCCGAGATGAAGGGGCTGATCCGCGAGCATGTCACCGGCCAGCACGAATTGTTCGCCCGCCATATTGTGCTGATCCGGCCGGGAACGCTGCCGAAGACCACCAGCGGCAAGATCCAGCGCAGACTGGCGCGCCGGCTGTGGTCCGAAGGTGGGTTCGAGGATCTCGCCGCGGACGCGGATTGATCAGAAATCGATCTTCGCCGCCTCGCCGTCGCGGATGCTGGCGGCGATGCCTTCCATGATCTTGGTCGCGATGCTCGGGCGGTAGTGGATGAAATCCGCGAAATTCGCGCGGTCCCGGGTCAGCGCATTGTCGACGCGGTAGTTGATGAAATTGCTGTTCGGCCGGCCGGCCACGATCCGTTTCAAGGCCGCATTGCACGCCTCGCGGTCCGCGGCGGCCGGCATGCCGGGCTGCGGCATCTTGCTTTGGAGGGTCGGCGGCACGATGATGACGACGCTGGTCTCGGGCGGGAGCTTCTTGACCGCCGCATCAAGCCGCGCGACGTCCGGAAGCGTCTCGCGCTCCGCGACACTGGCCGCAGGCGGCGGATCGCGCGGGGCACTGATTTCGCGGAAGGTGCCGGGCAGCCAGATGTCCTCGTAGCTGAAGAAGCCGGTGGGGTCCTTGCGCTGATGCCAGCCGAGGCCGATCGAGAGCCGTTGGAACGTGCGCTCGATCGTCGTCCAGGACAGCAGGCGCATCGCGTAAGGGAGCGAGCTCTCGCCATAGAGCCAATCGGGGAAGGTGCCCGGCGGCGACTGCACCGGCACATGGGCGCACCACCAGGGATCGACAACGAATACCAGCGCCCCCACCCGCTTGTGATGACGCAGGAAGAAATCCAGCAGCATGAGCTGCTCATGGGGATTACCGCCGGTCATATAGAGCTGCACGAAACGCAGGCCGGTCGCCTTCGACAGTTCCGTCGGTTCAAGCATCTGCGCGGTCGAATTGCCGATGATGGCGGAATCGAAATCCGGATCGCGCGCGCGGCTGGCCGCCGACGTCAGCGTGTTCCGATCGTCGACGCCGTCGATCCCGAGCAAGCCGAACTTGCCGGTGTCGTAGGGATCGACCAGGATCATCAGCGCGTAGAGCAGCAGCAGACCGCCAACGAGCGTGCCGACACAGTTGGCTAGGCAGCGTCCCCATTCGGGGGACGTGTCAGAACTGGTAGTAAGCGAAGCCACGAACGTTCCCTTCTCCGAGCAAGATCAGGATGGTCAGCAGGCCGAGGCCGGCCACCACACCAAGCCAGGGGCGCGGCCGCTGCATCACGCGTTCGACGATGTCCTGGGTCGCCGGCAGCAGGAAGGCCATCAGCGGGACGACCACGAGCGGCCACAAATGCTTGCCCTCCGACAGATTGGGCGCAACAGTGAGGCCGTGGAAGATGTTCAACGCCGCATCCAGAGTACCGGCGCGGAAGAACACGCCGGTCAGCAGCACGAAGATCACCGTCAGCGCCCATCCGGCGAGCGCGGGCAGCCGCGGGCCATAGCGGCGCCACAACGAGCAGACGACCAGCGCCAGGCCATGCAGCGTGCCCCACAGCACGAAGGTCCAGCTGGCGCCGTGCCAGAGGCCGCACAGCGCCATGGTCAGCACCATCACGGCGAAATATTGCAGCTGGTAGAAGCGCCGCGGCACCATGCGCTTGTTGGCGAGCGGAAAGAACAGGTATTCGCGCAGGAACGTCATCAAGGTGATGTGCCAGCGCTGCCAGAAGTCCTGGATGCTGGTGGAGCGGAACGGCGCATCGAAGTTGTACGGCAGCTTCACGCCGAACAAGAGGCCGAGCCCGACCGCGATGTCGGAATAGCCGGCGAAGTCGTAGAGGATCTGGATGCCGAAAGCGAGCGCCAGCCATGCGTCGCCATTGCTCACGGGACCTTCGAGCGCCCGCGCATAGATGGGATCGATCAGCCGCGCAATGCGGTCGCCAAGCAGGATCTTTTCGACGAGCCCGATCAGGATGAAGGCAATGCCGACGCAGAATTCGCGCTGCCAGCCCGGCACATAGACCTTCTTGCCGAACTGCTCCATCACCTGCGACCAGCGCACCAGCGGCCCGGCCAGCGCCTGCGGGAAAAAGGAAATGTAGAGCGCATAGCGCTGCAGCGCATAGGTCGGCGCCTTTCCCTTGCGCAGATCGACCAGATACATGATGTGGTGGAAAGTGAAGAACGAGATGCCGAGCGGCAGCACGATGTCGAGCACGGGCATCGGCCGGCCCAGCACAAGGCCGATATTGTAGGCGAGGAAGTTGGCGTATTTGAACCAGCCGAGGACGCCGAGATTGGCGATGATGGCCGCGGTGATGATCCACGGCATCTTGGTTCTGGCAAAGGCCATCGCCGCGAACCAGTTGACCGCGATCGAGAAGATCAGGAGCAGGACGAAGGGCGGATTGCCGTAGGCGTAGAACACCAGCGACATCAGGACCAGCGTCCAGATCCGCCACTGCGGATGCAAATCGACCAATCGATAGATCAGGATTGCCGCCGGCAGGAAGCCCAGCAGGAAGGGATAGTCGTTGAACAGCATCAGCCGGCGATCTCAGGCATGACCGAGGTTACTCACCTTATCCGCCGGAAGCCGACGACTATCAGTGCTCGAGTTCGGCAACCCCTGGCGCCGGCTCGTGCAGCCGGCGCAGCGCGATCTTCTCCGCGCTCGGCACCTTGACGTTCCAGGCCAGTCCCAGCGCGGCAAGCAATCGGATGAAGAGATAGCCCGGATCGAATTCGAACCATCGCAACCCGAACGCCGCCGAATAAGGGAAGGCATGGTGATTGTTATGCCACCCCTCACCCCACGCCAACCATGCCATTACGCCGAGATTGCGGCTATTGTCATCCCTCGTGCGGTAAGGACGTGCACCGAAGCTATGCATGACCGAGTTGATCGCCGACATCGCCTGTTCGACCGCGAACATGCGCGCCGCGCCACCCCAGAGGAACCCGGCCACCGCCCCCCACAGGCTGCCGGCGATCAGCCCGCCGATGGCGGTCGGGATCAACAGCCCCAGCAGCACCCAGACGTAATAGTAGCGGTTGACCCGGACCAGCGTCGGCTGCGCCATCAGGTCCGCAACGTAATGGGCGACGTTCGGATAATCATGCTCGATCATCCAGGTCAGATGTGCATGCAGGAAGCCGCGCAGGCGCCCGAGGAAGCTCTCGCCATGCAGATTGGGTGAATGCAGATCGCCCTCGTGATCGCTGAGCTCGTGATGGCGACGATGCATCGCGGCCCATGATACCATCGGCCCTCTTCCCGCCATCGAGCCCATGATGATCAGCATCGCGCTCACCACTGTCCCGGTTGCGAAGGCGCGGTGCGTGAACAGCCGGTGATAGCCGACGGTGAGGCCGAGCCCCGTGACCAGCCACATCGCGAAGAACAGGCTAACCTCGAGCGCCCCGATCGGGCGATAGAACAAGGAGCCAAGCGCGATCCATGTCCCGATGAATGGCAATACATCAAACAGGATGAAATGCTGCCGCTGCAATCGATGAAAGTGCCGGCTCCGGATAATCCGATGGTCGCGCATGATGAATGGAACAATTGGGAAACAAGTTCCATCAGTATAGAGTCCACCCACGACCCGCAACCGTTGCGGCGGATTGTCCGGCCAAATCGCGAACGCGGGCTGCCGGTGTTGCAAAAATATCGAGTTCACCTATTCGCCGTCGCGCAATCGCCGGTAAACGGCGCCCAGAATATTGGAGTAATCGTCGGTCCAGACCCGCTGCTTCTCATCGGCCTCGCTCTCGGTCCACTGGTCCGACGAGGCGAGTTTGCCGACATCGGCGTCCTCGCGCGCGGAGATCACGACCGAAGTTGAGAAAATATACTCGCTGTCGCGGCCGGAATCCTCACTGTAGACCCAGCTCTTGAGGTCGTTGGCCTCGGCGATGCCGACCACCACGCTGGAAAGCTCGAGGTGACGGTTCGAAACGTGCATCACGACCGCGCCCTGCGGCGCCAGCTTTGACTTGTAGATCGCCATCGCCTCATGCGTCGCCAGATGGATCGGGATCGCATCGGATGAATAGGCGTCGACGATGATGAGGTCGTAGATGCCGTCAGGTTCGCGGGCGAAGGTGAGCCTGGCATCGCCGATCACCGGCTTCAGATCGGGCGCGCAATTCTGGATGTAAGTAAAATATTTCGGGTCGCGCGCGGTATCCACCATGGTCTGGTCGATCTCGAAGAACTTCCATTGTTCACCCGGCTCCGCGGCGCAAGCGAGCGTGCCAGAGCCGAGTCCGATCACGGCGACCTTAAGCGGCGCGCCCTTGCGCTCGCGCAATGCCGTGATCGCCTGCCCGATGCCGCCGTCCTTGTAGTAATAGGAGATGGGTTCGGGCCGCCCGGTTGCCGGCGTGCCGTCGTCATTCTTGAATCGCTCGGCGCCGTGAATGGTGGTGCCATGCATCAGCACGTGATACTGGCCGTTCGGCGTCACCACGATCTTGTGCACGCCGAAGAAGCTGCGCACCGTGTCGACCCGACCTTCGTCGGAAGGGTAAGTGCGCAACAGCACCAGCGCGACCACGACGGTCGCGAAGATCTTCCAGCGGCCGGCGTTGACCGTGAGCGCAAGCAGCGCCGACAGCACGCCGACCGTGCCGATCACCCACGCCCGCCGCTCATCGAACCAGTTGAACAGCGTCCCGGTTGAATAGGACGGCGCGATCAGCGCCACTGCGAGCACGGCAAGAAATGGCCAGTACCAGGCGCTCCAGCGCGGCAACCGCTCCTGCCCGCCGGATGGCCGACACAGCGCAGCGAGCGCCAGCAGGATCGGGTATTCCGCCACCCAGGAGAAGGTGAACGGCGCGATCAGGCCAGCGAACAGGCCGCCAACCATGCCGCCGAACGACAGCGCCACATAGAAACCGGTCAGGTATTTCGCCGCCGGCCGGGTCCGCGCCAATTCACCATGGCAGGCCATGGCGATGATGAAGAAGCAGATCTGGTGGCCGCCGAGCGTCAGCAGCAGACTTTGCTCACCGCCGACCGCAAGCAGGATGATGACGCACGCGATTGCGATTGGCTGCGCCTGCAGCATGAATTTGTGCGAAAAAAGCGGGCGCGACTGGAACACCAGCACCCAGGTCAAAAGGTAAAGCGACAGCGGCAACACCCAGAGCAGCGGGGCCGCCGCAACGTCGGTCGAGATATGCACGGTTACCGCGATCAGAAGTCCAGAGGGCACCGCGGCGAGGAAGATCCAGCGCAAACGCAGCAGCCAAGAGGGCGCGGGCGCATCGGAATCATCGGCCGGCAAATTCAGCGCCGCCGCGCTCGCAGGCGAGCGCAACAGCAGCACGCCGCAGCCCGCGATCAAGAGGATCAACAGCCCATAGCCGCCAGTCCAGATCAGGTTCTGCGTGCGCAGCGCGAACATCGGCTCCAGCAGCACCGGATAGGATAACAATGCGAGAAAGCTGCCGATGTTCGAGGACGCGTAGAGGAAGTACGGATCGGGACCGTTCGGATGGCCGGTGCGCACGAACCAAGCCTGCAGCAGGGGGTTGTTGGCGGCAAGCGCGAAAAACGGGAGGCCGATCGAGACCGCGAACAGGCCGAGCAGCCAGAACGCGTAACCGGAGCTCGGCGGATCGCCCCAGCCGCTCCGGATCGCGAGCGGCAATGTCAGCATGGCCGCGACCAAAACCAACAGATGCACCGCGACCGGAGCCGCGCGATTGCTCAGCTTCATCAGGTAATGCGCGTAGGCGTAGCCGGCCAGCAGCAGCGACTGGAAGAACACCATCGCCACGGACCACACCGCCGGTGAGCCGCCGAGCCGCGGCAGCACCATCTTGGTGAACAACGGCTGCACCGAGAACAAGAGGAGCGCGCTGACGAAGATCGCGGAGGTGTAGACGATCAATACCAGCCGGTTTCGCGCGGCGGATGGCTTGGAAGTCATGAAAACTCCGGCTTGGGCCCGGCGGACGCCGACGGCGGGATTTCCGGCGGAGGCACGCCAGAGGTTTCTAGTTGAGCATATGGCAGCATGGCGGGCAATGAAACCCGGTAACGTGGACGTGAGGGCGTGGCGCTGCGGTTGCAGCGGAGCACGCCACAAGCGCCTGTGGCTGGGTCCCGGGTCAAGCCCGGGACGACGTGGGGTAAGTGTTGATCCAAATATCAAACAGCAATTCCGTAGGATGGGTAGAGCGCAGCGAAACCCATCGCGATGGAGCGAGCCTCGCGAATGATGGGTTTCGCTTCGCTCTACCCATCCTACGATTCCAAAACAGCGGAGAGGATATGAGTCCGCATTCTCGCGGCGCGATGCGTCCGAGCTTTGCGTCACTTTCCACCCTCTCATCGGATAGAGGGCGCAGGGAAAGCCGGGTGCCGGTTGCACCCGTGGGCCCCGTGCAACAAAAAGCACGGGGGTAGGACCACAGGTCAACCGGAGCAACACCGGCTTTCCCTGCGCGGTGGTTTACGGCTTACTTCGTGCTCTTCCCGGTGACCGGGCTTTCTTGCCACCGTCATCTCTCGCGCAAACTTGTTTGCGCAAAAAACTTAGCGCCAGCGTCGGGGCGCCAGAACCACACGACTTCGCCGTCCACGGATAGTCACGCTCGTCAGTCGCAACACCCGCGTCCACCGCATCCCACCGCAACGTTCGTGACGATCGCGATCCGCCCCTCATCTGGGTGAGACGGGCGGAGTTAAATCACTGATTTGCCCGACGGCGAAAGTGGAATATTTTTCGCTGCAAGGCTGGACAGTTCAAGGTTGCAGGGAGTGGAAATGATTTGCCCGTCGGGTTGTTTTGTCGCAGCTCGTGCCTCAACACACGCTGTCATTCCGGGGCGATGCGACAGCATCGAGCCCGGAATCCATTTCTCCGCTGGTGCCTGCGGCGCGATGGATTCCGGGCTCGCGCTACGCACGCCCCGGAATGACGGAGCGGACGAAGGGCGCCTCGGAATGACGACCGGGGCGAGTGGCGAAATAACTAGCGGCTTGCGCGCAACGATGAGCTACTGGCAAGCTGCCTGAGAAAAGAAGCTGACATGAGCGAAACGGACGTCGTCATCATCGGCGCGGGCCATAACGGCCTCACCTGCGCGGCCTATCTCGCGATGGCGGGCCTGCGCGTGACAGTGGTCGAGCGCCGCAAGGTTGTTGGCGGCGCGGCGGTGACGGAGGAATTCCATCCCGGGTTCCGCAACTCGGTCGCGGCCTATACGGTGAGCCTGCTCAACCCCAAGGTCATTGCGGATCTCAGGCTCGCGGAGCACGGCTTGCGGATCGTCGAGCGCCGCGCGCAAAACTTTCTGCCGTCCCCCGATGGCAGCCATCTCCTCACCGGCGAGGGGCGCACCGCGGAATCCGTCGCAAGGCTCAGCGCGCACGATGCCGAAGAGATTGGCATCTTCTCGCGCCAGCTGGAGGCGATCGCAGACGTGCTGCGCCAGTTCGTGCTGCGCGCACCGCCGAACATCGTCGAAGGATTTGGCGCAAACGCCTTGCGCGAAGCCTTCAACGCGCTCGGCTCCGCCAACCTCTTGCGCAAGCTGTCGCTGGAACGGCAGCGCGACCTGCTCGATCTCTTCACCCGTTCGGCCGGCGAAATGCTGGACGAGCGGTTCGAGAGCGACCTGGTGAAAGCGCTGTTCGGCTTCGACGCCGTCGTCGGCAATTATGCGAGCCCCTATGCGACGGGTTCGGCTTACGTGATGCTGCACCACGCCTTCGGCGAAGTGAACGGCAAGAAGGGCGTCTGGGGCCACGCCATCGGCGGCATGGGCGCGATCACCCAGGCGATGGCGGCCGCGGCGCGCGCGCATGGCGCCGCGATCGAAGTGGATAGCGGCGTGCGCGAGGTGATTGTCGAGAGCGGCCGCGCCGCCGGCGTCGAGCTCGACAATGGCACGACCATCCGCGCCAGATATGTCTCCGCGTCAGTCAATCCAAAACTGCTCTACACCCGGCTGATGCCAGCGGGCGCGCTGGCGGTGGAATTCCTGCAGCGCATGTCGCGCTGGCGCAACGCCTCCGGCACCTTTCGCATGAATGTCGCGTTGAGCGAGTTGCCTTCCTTCACCGCGCTGCCGGGCAGAGGCGACCACCTCACCGCCGGCATCATCATCGCGCCGAGCCTGACCTATATGGACCGCGCCTGGCTCGATGCGCGCAGCTTTGGCTGGAGCCGCGAGCCCATCGTCGAAATGCTGATCCCATCGACGCTTGACGACTCGCTGGCGCCGGCGGGACAGCATGTCGCGAGCCTGTTCTGCCAGCATGTCGCGCCGGAACTGCCCGACGGCAAATCCTGGGACGATCATCGCGATGAGGTCGCCGACCTCATGATCTCCACGGTGGACCGATACGCGCCCGGCTTCGCCGCAAGCGTGCTCGGCCGGCAGCTGCTGTCCCCGCTCGATCTGGAGCGGGAATTCGGTCTATTGGGCGGAGACATCTTCCACGGCGCGCTGACGCTGAACCAGCTCTTCTCGGCCCGCCCGATGCTCGGCCATGCCGACTACCGCGGCCCCGTGAGGGGGCTCTATCACTGCGGCTCCGGCGCCCATCCCGGCGGCGGCGTCACCGGCGCGCCGGGCCACAACGCCGCGCAGGCGATCCTGAACGACCATCGCTCCCTGTTCGCAAGACGTTGAAAAGCCTGTGGACAGCCTGTGGATATCAGGTGGAAGCGAATGTGCATCCAGCCAGTCAGGCCGCCGCGGGCCGCGACACGTCGGCAAACAGCGTTTCGAGCAGCGTCATAAGCTGCTCCCGCGCCTCGCTCGGCTGTTTCAGGAATTCCGCGAGCTTGATCTCGTCGGTCTCAACGGCGTATCCGGTGCCGCGGAAGTCGCCCCGCTTCTTTTCGTGCTCGACGAAGAGCCGGCTGGTTTCGGTATCGAATGCCAGGCGCCAACGGTCCTCGTCGGCACCTTCCGAGCGCTGATAGAGCGGCCGTCTTAACAGGGACATGGGACCCTCCTTGTTTTGTGGCAGCCTATCACGGCTCGCGTGCGAGGCCCGCGTCCGAAGGAGAGGAACACATCGGGCGTACCCGATCGAAGTTGTGGTCAAGCCTTGGTGCATCAGGGGGATAACCCTGTTGAAAACCCCGGCACTCCCGGCTGGCCAAGTGAGATGTCGCCGCTTGCGCCGACGTGCTCCTTCCCCCTGGAAGGGGGGAAGGTCGGGATGGGGGTCTGGCCCCGGGCGCAGGTGCTCGTGAGAGCGGATTCGTGGAAGCAGGATGCCCCCATCCAGTTTGCGCGTTGCGCAAACCGACCTCCCCTTTCCAAGGCTGTCAGGAGGCGAAGCCAATCCACTGGCGATTCAACCTGATCGGATCACGCCTTAGAGCTAGCGTCGCTTGCGGCCAGGGCGAGCGATGAGGAAATCGTTCAGCTTGGAGCCGGCAACAAGTCGCTTTGCCAGCCATCGAGGCCGCTTGCCTCGACCTGACCACGTCTCTCCAGGGTTTTTCGGGTTCCGGTATTTGGGCAGAACCTTTGGATAAGGGCGACGGCTACGATCTGGTTTCGCAGCCTGGCCGGGGGCCTGGAGCTGACGCAGCCGGTCCTCAAGCGTGGCCTTCTCGCTGACTATTCGTTGTGTCAGTTCGGCCGCTACTCGTTCATGGAACGCCCACAGTTGATCTGTGGACATGGATCGGAAGCCATCACGTTTCATCGAGTCGCGCCCAGGAATAAAAACAGAGCGGGCTTACCAAGCACGCCGGACGCAAACAAGCGGTCGCGCGGCGCCGATCGGCGCATCTGTTAGAGAGAGCACTTCCTGTTCAGGTCTTCAATGCACCGGACTCGTGCATTCAAGCGGCTGCGATAAAGTCCTGTCCTTTGTCTTCGCGACCGTCTGGACGACATTTCCCGCCGTCCGGCAAGCGCCCTGGCTTCGGCCTCTCGCACTTGTCTTCGAAGGTCGTGAAGTTCAGCAATGCGCCTAGCCATCAGCTTCACACTCTTGCGAAGAATTCCAGCCCACGACCGTTTGCAACTACTCATTACTACTCCTGAACAAAACTACTATAAATTTAATTAAAGCAACGGGTTACCATCATGCATTGTTCGTATGAACTTTCAATTATGGGAAAACTACGGGGTTTGAGGCAGCGGCTGAGCCTGAGCAAAGTTCCCCAAAGCTTCGGCTCCCTGCTGACTCGCCGGAATCCAACATGATAATGCGATCGCAGTACGCTGAAATTCCGGACAAGGTCGAAACGGTTAAGCTAAATGCTGCCCAAACCCACCCATCGCGCCAGCCTCGCGCTTTCCGACGAGCAGACCGCCCGGCGGCTGGCTGACGCGCTGACCGATATCTTCTTCGAAGGCGAGACGGCGATTGCCGCATTCGAGCGGCCGGACGGGCGCTGGGAGGTCACTGCGCATTTTGCCGATGCGCCCGATCAGACGCTGATGCGCGAGGTCGTCACCAATGCGGCCGGCGAGGAGATGGCAACGACCATTGCCTTCGACACGGTCGAGGCCAAGGACTGGGTCAAGGCCAGCCTCGAGGACCTCGTCCCCGTCCCGGCCGGGCGCTTCGTCGTGCGCGGCCAGCACGACCGCGAACGCGTGCCACCGAACAAGCTCGGCATCGAGATCGAGGCGGCGCTGGCGTTCGGCACCGGCCATCATGGCACTACGCGCGGCTGCCTGCTGCTGCTCGATCATGTGCTGAAGGCGCATCAGCCGCGCCGCGTGCTCGACCTCGGCACCGGCACCGGCGTGCTGGCGATCGCCGCGGCGAAGGCGCTGCACGGCGCGGTGCTGGCGAGCGACATCGATCCGCCATCGGTCAAGGTCGCGCGCGAGAACGCCGCGCTGAACGAGACCGCAAACCTCGTGACGACGATCCGCGCCACCGGCTTCTCGGCGCCGCAATTTTCCGCGCGCGGCCCGTTCGACCTCGTGCTTGCGAACATCCTCGCCAATCCGCTGCGGCAATTGGCGGGACCAATGGCACGCCATCTCGCGCCTTCAGCGCTCGTGATCCTGTCGGGACTCTTGACGCATCAGGCGCCAGGCGTGATCGCCGCCTACCGTGCGCGCGGCCTGGTGCCGTTACGGCATCTGAAAATCGAGGGATGGAGCAGCCTGCTGCTGCGCTCCACGCGCTAGACCTAGCGAGAGAGTTGGCTAGTCATTTTTCGGCTGGCGGGCAGCCGTTTCACTCTTCTCCGCCCTCAGCCGGCGCTTGATGCGCCGCTCAACGAAGCGATCCAGGATCTGGACGATGACGCCGCGCTGCTTCTGTTCGATCGGGGCAATCGGGCCGCGGCGAACCGGCGGCGAAATCTTCTCAAAGCTGAAAGCAGGCATTGTGTATCCCCTCGCCATTGAGTTGAAACACTCCTGGAGCTTCCCCGGGGCATCGTTGTCGAACGGCTTGCCTTGAAAACCGTTCCGTCTTTTCTAAACCTACATGACGCTATTGTAGCATAACTTATGCCAAATTGTGGCGGTAGCGCTTACATTGCGGACTTGTCCACGCAACCATCATAAAGTGACCGGCGATGTTCGAGGCCCATTTCCAGACGTTCGAAGAACCCGAAGGCGGCGTGGCGCTGACGGCGCGGCTCGCCGCGTTGCGCGAGGAATTGGCGCGGCGGAAGCTGACCGGCTTTGTCATTCCCCGCGCCGATCAGCAGCAGAATGAATATGTCGCGCCGTCCGAGGAGCGGCTGGCGTGGCTGAGCGGTTTTACCGGGTCGGCGGGGCTTGCAATCGTGCTGATGCAGGAGGCCTCCCTGTTCGTTGACGGGCGCTACACGCTGCAGGCGGGCAAGCAGGTTGACCCGAAGGCCTGGCAAATCCAGCCGCTGGCCGATCCACCGCCGGAACACTGGCTGACAAGACATCTTTCCGCCGGCGACCGCCTCGGATTCGATCCGTGGCTGCACACGTCTGCGGCAGTCGAGCGTCTCGCGGCGGCGTGCGCCAAGGCCGGCGCCGAGCTGGTCGCGGTCGACAGCAACCCCATCGATGCGATCTGGACGGAGCGCCCGCACCCGCCGCTCGGGCCAGTCTCCATCCATGGCCCGCGATTCGCCGGCGAGGCAGAGGCTGCGAAGCTGGAGCGGATCAGAGATGAGATCAACAAGCTTGGCGTGGACGCGCTGATGCTGTCGGACAGCCACGCAGTGGCCTGGGCCTTCAACATCCGCGGCGCCGACGTCTCGCATACGCCGCTGCCGCTCTCTTACGCGCTGGTGCCGAGAGAAGGCCGGCCGATCGTGTTCATCGATCACCGGAAGCTTTCGAACCTCGCGCGCGACCATCTCGAGCAATCCGCCGATGTCGAGGAGCCGGACCGGCTGACATTGAAGCTGACGGAACTCGCGCAGCGCGGCGCCTCGATCGCGCTCGACGGTGCAACCGCGGCCGACGCGCTGACCCGCCTGATCACCGCCGCCGGTGGCAAGCCGGTACGCGGCAACGATCCGGTGAGCCTGTTGAAAGCCGTGAAGAACGCCGCGGAGATCCAGGGCACGCGAACCGCGCATCAGCGCGACGCGGTGGCGCTGGCGCGCTTCCTTGCCTGGATCGATCGCGAGGCGCCCGCCGGCGGGCTCACCGAGATCGACGCCGTCGAGGCGCTAGAGACCTTCCGTCGCGAGACCGGGGCGCTGAAGGATGTCTCATTCCCGACCATCGCCGGCACCGGGCCGAACGGCGCCATCGTGCATTACCGCGTCACCCGCAAGAGCAACCGGCGGATCGCACCAGGCGATCTTCTGCTGATCGATTCCGGCGCGCAATACGAGGACGGCACCACTGATGTCACCCGCACCATCGCGATCGGTCAGCCCACCGCGGAGATGCGCGACCGCTTCACCCGAGTGGTGCGCGGCCATATTGCGATTGCGCGCGCGGTGTTCCCCGATGGCACCACCGGCGCGCAGCTCGATACGCTGGCGCGGCAATATCTCTGGCAGGCCGGCATCGATTTCGAGCACGGCACCGGCCATGGCGTCGGCAGCTATCTTTCCGTGCATGAGGGACCAGCGCGAATCTCAAAGCTCGGCACCACGCCGCTGAAACGCGGCATGATCCTCTCCAACGAGCCCGGCTACTACAAGACCGATGCCTATGGAATAAGGATCGAGAACCTCGAGCTCGTGATCGGCATCGAGATAGCAGGCGCGGAAAAGCCGATGAACGCATTCGAGACGCTGACGCTGGCGCCGATCGACCGCCGACTGATCGATGCGACGATGCTGAGCGAGGCCGAGCTCAAATGGCTCAACGACTACCATGCCCGCGTCAAGGCCGAGGTACGTTCGCACCTCGACGATGAGGCCACAAAGCTGTGGCTGGACGAGGCGACGGCGGCGCTGAAGTAAGCGAGCGCCCGCCGCACCTTCCTTTGTCATTCCCCGCGAAGGCGGGGAATCCAGTACAAGGGCAACGTCGCCGCATATAACTCCGCCCTCCGGAATACTGGATCATCCGCCGGAGCCTGTCATCGGGCGGCGCTTTGCGCCGACCCGGTGGCGGATGATGACGGCGGAGTGGCCGGCAATATCCGCCGCAAAAATCACGGCCTCCCGGAATCGGCATAGCCGCATGCCGAAACATCCGTATTCGCGTTGGCGCATCACGCTACATTTCACCTCTCGAAAGGATGCGAAGCTGAATGCATGGCGTGATGGGCAAGCGGCCCGCGGCGACGGACAAGAACATCGCGACGTCGAAGCTCATGCTGCTGTTGCTCGTCGCGATGACGGGCGTTGCGCCGATCTCGCTGTATATGCTGGTGCCGGCACTGCCGGTGCTGGCGGCGACCTTCGACCGCGACATTTCGATCGCGCAGATGACGGTGTCGCTGTTCATGGTCGGCATCGCCTGCTCGCAGCTCGTCATGGGCCCGCTGTCGGACAAGTTCGGGCGGCGGCCGGTGCTCTTGGCCGGCCTCGGCCTGATGGTGGTGGCGGGCGTCGGCAGCATCTTCGCCGAAACCCTGCCGCAGCTCATCGCGGCGCGCTTCTTCCAGGCGCTCGGCGGCGCCAGCGGCATGGTGGTGAGCCGCGCCATCATCCGCGATCTCTATAGCCGCGACCGCGTCGGCGCCATGATCAGCCTGGTGATCGCCGTGATGATGATCGCGCAGATGCTGAGCCCGCTGACCGGCGGCCTGCTCGAGACCGCATTCGGCTGGCGCGCAATCTTCTATGCCATCACCGCGGGCTCCCTTGCCGTCACGCTTGGAATCGCGCTGGCGCTGCCGGAGACGCGTCGCGTCCGCAGCGAAGCCAGCAACTTCCGCCGCGATGTCGGCAGCCTGGTCAAGAGCCGCGCCTTCATCGGCTATGTGCTGTGCCAGGTGCTGGCCTCGCAGATCATCTTCACCTTCGCCGGCGGCGGACCCTATATCGTGGTGACCCAGATGGGACGCAGCAGCGCCGAATATGGCGCCTGGTTCGCGACGACGGGCTTTGCCTATCTGGTCGGCAATCTTCTGTGCGTGCGCTTCGCGCCGCGCCATTCGCTGGAACAACTGATCTGGTTCGGGCTCGCGCTGCAGCTCGGCGGCAGCCTGTTGAACCTCGCCTGGAGCATCACAGGCCTCAACCAGGCCCCGCTCTGGCTGTTCGGCACCCAGATGATCGTGATGGCCGGCAACGCCTTCGTGATGGCGAACTCGGCAGCCGGCGCGATCAGCGTCCGGCCCGAAGCCGCCGGCACCGCCTCCGGCGCGATGGGCTTCCTGCAGCAGGGCATCGGCTCGCTGGTGTCGCAGTTCGGCGCCTATCTCGGCGGCCATTCCACGACGACACTGCCGCTCACGACCGCGATCCTCATCATCTCGATCGCATGCGCCTCGATCATGATTTTTCTCGTGCCGCGGCGGAAGGCGGTGGTGACCGAGCAAGCGATTGAGGAAGCGGAAGAGGATGAGGCTGGGGTGATGTGAGCGCGCGCTCACTCCCCAATCAACTTCAGCCACTCGTCCTCGGTGAGCACGGCCACACCGTGCTTTTGGGCTTCCGCGAGCTTCGATCCGGCGCCGGGACCGGCGACCACATAGTCCGTCTTCTTCGACACCGAACTTGCGGCCTTCGCACCCAATCGCTCGGCGGTCGCCTTGGCCTCGTCGCGCGTCATCTTCTCCAGCGAGCCGGTGAACACGACGGTCTTGCCGGCGATCGCCGAACTGCTCTTCGGCTTTTCGGTGTCGACGATCTCGTCGAGTTCCTTGACCAGACGTTCGACGATGCCGCGGTTGTGGCTCTCGCCGAAATAGGCGGCGACGCTTTTGATCACGGTGTCGCCGATCTGGTCGAGCGCATCCATCTCCGCGATCGCTTCCTCGTCGCCCTTGGCAACGCGCAGGCAGGCATCGTGGAACGCCTCCCAAGAGCCATAGCCGCGCGCCAGCGCCAGCGCCGTGGTCTCGCCGACATGGCGCATGCCGAGCGCGTAGATGAAGCGCTCAAGCGCGATCCGGCGCCGGTTTTCGATCGCGCCAAACAGGTTGCGCACCGAGGTCTCGCCGTAGCCCTCGATCTCCTCGAGCTTGAGCTTCTGATTGCGCTTCGGCAGCGTGAAGATATCGGCCGGCTCGCGCACCCATTCCTTCTCAAAGAAGAATGCGAGCTGCTTCTCGCCGAGGCCGTCTATGTCGAAGGCGCGGCGCGAGACGAACAGCTTCAGGTGCTCGATCTTCTGGAACGGACAGGCGAACTCGCCGGTGCAGCGGGCGCGCGCGCCCTCCTCGCCGGTCGCGGTCTCCTCGCGCACCACGTCGGTATGCAGCGGGCACGGACACTTCTTCGGGAAATGGAACTCCTTCGCGTTCTTCGGCCGCTTGTCGATGACGACGTCGACCACTTGCGGGATCACGTCACCGGCGCGCTGGATCACCACGGTATCGCCGATCCTGATATCGCGCCCCTCACGAAGCTGCTCGCCGTGACCGCCAATCCCCTTGATGTAATCCTCGTTGTGCAGCGTGACGTTCTGCACGATGACGCCGCCGACGCCGACCGGCTCGAGCTTGCCGACCGGGGTGAACGAGCCAGTGCGCCCGACCTGGATCTCGATGTCGCGCAGCACGGTCATCGCCCGCTCGGCCGGAAACTTGTGCGCGATCGCCCAGCGCGGCGTGCGCGACACGAAACCGAGCCGTTCCTGCCAGTCGATCCGGTCGACCTTGTAGACGACGCCGTCGATATCGTAGTCGAGCTCGGCGCGCTGCTCCTCGATCTTGTGATGGAAGGCCAGCAGCTCATCGACGGAGTGGCAGAGCTTGGTCAGCGGATTGGTCTTGAAGCCGCAGCGCTCGAACCAGTGGATCATGCCGCTCTGCGTGTCTTCCGGCATCGCGCTCATCTGGCCCCAGGCATAGGCGAAGAAGCCGAGCGGCCGCGAGGCGGTGATGCCAGGGTCCTTCTGACGCAGCGAGCCCGCGGCCGAATTGCGCGGATTGGCGAAGACGGTGTCGCCGGCGGCCTTCTGCCGTTCGTTGAGCGCCAGGAAAGCGTGCTTGGTCATGTAGACCTCGCCGCGCACCTCGCAGATATCAGGCACGTTGCGGCCCCTTAGCTTCTGCGGAACGTCCTCGAGGGTCCGGATATTGGCGGTGACATCCTCGCCCACGGCGCCATCGCCGCGCGTCGCAGCGGTGACGAGCTCGCCGCCCTCGTAGCGCAGCGACATCGACAATCCGTCGATCTTCGGCTCGGCGGAAAAATCGATCTTGTCGTCCGGCAATTTCAGGAACCGCGTGATGCGGCCGACGAAGTCGAGCACATCCGGTTCGGCAAACGCATTGTCGAGCGAGAGCATCGGCAGCGCGTGACGCACCTTCTTGAACCGTCCCGACGGTGCCGCACCCACTTTTTGCGACGGCGACTCCGCGGTGACGAATTCGGGGAAACGCTTCTCGATCGCGTTGAACCGCTGGCGCAGCGCGTCATATTCGGCGTCGCTGATCGTGGGCGCGTCTTCCTGGTAATAGCGTCTGTCGTGCGCCTCGAGTTCGAGCGCAAGCCGCGTATGTTCGATCTTGGCCTGCGCCTTGGTGAGCTTGTCAACGTCGGGAAGCGCACGCGCTTTTACTGCCTTGGCCATGGCGCAAGATCAAGCGGTTGCCGCGCGCAACAGCCGCTCCGCGGCCGCGCGCGCTTCGGCGGTGATCTCGGCGCCGGCGAGCATGCGGGCGATTTCCTCGCGACGGTGGTCGGCGGCGAGCGCGTTCACGCGGGTGGCGACGCGCTTGCCCTTGTCGAGCGCGTCCTTGGAAATAAGCAGATGCTGGCCGGCGCGGGCAGCGACCTGCGGCGCATGCGTCACCGCCATCACCTGGACCTTGTCGGCCAGCCGCGACAGCCGCGCGCCGATCGCGTCCGCCACCGCACCACCGACGCCGGTATCGATCTCGTCGAACACCAGCGTCGGCGCGGAGCCGCGGTCGGACAATACGACCTTCAGCGCCAGCAGGAAGCGCGACAGCTCGCCGCCGGAAGCGACCTTCATCAACGGTCCCGGCTTGGTGCCCGGATTGGTCTGCACCCAGAACTCGACGCGGTCGATGCCCTGGGGCCCCGGCGAGGCCGCATCGCTCTCGACCTGCGTCATGAACTTCGCACGCTCGAGCTTCAGCGGCGCCAGTTCGGCGTTGACGGCCTTGTTGAGCTTTTCGGCGGATTTGGTCCGCGCCGCCGACAGCCTCATTGCCGCCGCGCCGTAGCGCTTGTCCGCCTCCTCCGCGGCAGCTTCGAACTTCTTCAACTGGTCGGCGCCGGCATCGATCAGCGCAACGTCAGCGGCATATTTGCTGGCGAGTGCGGCCAGTCCATCGACCGGCGTTGCGTATTTGCGCGAGGCGGCGCGCAACGCGAACAGGCGCTCCTCGATGCGCTCAAGCTCGGCAGGATCGAAGTCGGCCGCCGCAAGCGCGGCGTTGAGATGCTGGTCGGCCTCTTCAAGCGCGTTGATGGCGGCATCGATCGCCTTCACCGCAGGCTCCACCAAAGCGGGTGAACTGGCGGCGCGGCGCTCCAAGCGGCGCACGGCGGCCGACAGTGCAGTCACCGGCGAATGCGGGCCCGAGATCGCCTCCTGCGCCTCGCGCAGATCGGTCGCGATCTTTTCGCCCTGCATCATCGTGGTGCGGCGTTCGGCGAGTTCGGTCTCCTCGCCGTCCTTCGGCGCCAGCGTCTTCAATTCCTGCGAGGCGTGGCGCAGATAGTCGGCCTCGCGCGCAGCGCGTTCCATGCCGGCGCGATGCTGCTCCAGCGCCGCGTTGGCGCTGCGCCGTGCCTCCCACAGCGTTTCCAGTGCCGCCACGTCCTTCTCGAGCCCGGCAAAGGCGTCGAGCAGCCGCCGGTGGGTCGAGGCGTCGACCAACGCGCGCTCGTCATGTTGGCCGTGGATCTCGACCAGCGCAGCGCCCACCGCCTTCAGGGTCTGCACGCTGATCGCCTGGTCATTGATGAAGGCGCGGGTGCGGCCGTCGGCGAGCTGAACGCGGCGCAATATCATTTCACCGGTGTCGTCGAGCCCGTTGTCGGCCAGCAGTTTGGCGGCGGGATGATTCTTCGGCACGTCGAAGGTGGCCGTCACCTGCCCCTGTTCGGCGCCGTGCCGCACCAGGCCGGCATCGCCGCGGCCGCCGAGCGCGAGCGCGAACGCATCGAGCAGAATCGATTTGCCTGCGCCGGTTTCGCCGGTGAGGACCGCAAGGCCACGCGAGAATTCGATATCAAGTCGTTCGATCAGGACGATGTCTCGGATCGACAGACGCGCCAGCATACGAGGACTATTCCTAGCCGAGACCCATCTTCTTGAAGGTCCTGCTGATCCAGGAACCCTGATTCTCGCTCGGCTCGAGACCGCCGGACTTTACTAAATTATAGGCGTCCTTGTACCAGCGGCTGTCAGGAAAATTGTGCCCGAGCACGGCAGCGGCAGTCTGCGCCTCGCTTGGGATGCCGATCGCCATATAGGCCTCGGTGAGCCGGAACAAGGCCTCCTCGACATGGCGCGTGGTCTGATACTGCGTAACCACGGTCTTGAAGCGGTTGATCGCGGCGGTGTAGTCACGCCGGTCCATGTAGTAGCGGCCGACATTCATCTCGCGGCCGGCGAGCTGGTCGCGTGCGCCTTCGAGTTTGGCCTTGGCGGAGGTCGCATATTCCGAGGTCGGATATTTGCGGATCACCTCCTCGAGCGCCGCGATCGCTTTCTCGGTGCGGGTCTGGTCGCGGGTGATGTCCGGGATCTGGTCGTAGTGCGAGGCCGCGATCAGGTATTGCGCGTAAGCCGCGTCCGGACTGCCGGGATGCAAGGTGACGTAACGTGTCGCCGACCCGATGCAGGTATCGTAGTCGCCCTGCTGGTAGGAGGAATAAGCCGACATCAGGAGCGATTTGCGTGCCCAATCCGAATAGGGGTGCTGACGGTCAACCTCCTCGAACTTCTTCGAGGCCGCGCGAGGGTCCTTGCGCTGGTTCATCAGGTACAAGCCCTCGTTGTAGAGCTTCTCCGCAGGCTCCTCGACGAAGGTGTCATCCTTGGCCAGGAACTTGTCCCACAGCGAACCCGTGCCGCAGCCGCCCAACGGCAGCGCCAGCACGATCAGGCCCATGGCCAGCCGCAACAACGACGCCCATCCGGCGCGGCCGGCCGGTGGGGTGCATGATTCGTGCGTACTACGCGGTACCGGCATGAATGTGAGAACCTGGCGCCTTGAAAGCGGTTGATGGCGATCTGTCCACGAACGAGGCCATGGACGGAAATTTTCCCCGTGCCTGTGCTGCCCCGTGCAACCGCAGGCCTGTCTAGCCGAAAAACGACCCTGGACCAATCGAATACGGAGCCATTTCGCCCGGATTAAGGCGGCCCGGAGACGGTCGTTACGCCTGTGGTCACCGCGCAAAACGCTATTGGACAGCGCGTCAGGACACGTCCGGTCCGTATGCCGGGGCGATCAGACCGCCGACAGTGGCGCTCCCGGCCTCTGCAACGGTGCGGGAGCGGCGCGCGGTTTCCGATTCGACCACGCGCCAAGCGCTGCGATCGGAAAGCAGCGCGGTCAGCGCGGCGTGGTTCAGCTTGTGGCCGCCGCGAATCGACCGATAGGCGCCGATGATCGGCAGGCCGGCCAGCGCGAGATCGCCGACCACGTCCAGCACCTTGTGGCGGACGCACTCATCGCGGAAGCGCAGGCCTTCGGCGTTGAGCAGGCGGGTCTCGTCGAACACCACCGAGTTCTCGAACGAGGCGCCAAGCGCAAAACCCGCGCTCCACAACCGCGCGACGTCGTTCATGCAACCGAAAGTGCGGGCGCGGGAAATCTCGCGGCGGAACCTCTCGGCGGAGAGATCGAAGCAGTAGCTCTGGCGGCCGATCAAGGGATTGGCGAAGTCGATCTCGACTTCGGCGCGGAAGCCACCTGCAAAGGGACGGAACTCGCCGGAGCAGTCGCCGATCGCGACCTGCACCGGCTTCAACACCTGGATGAAGCGGCGGGCGGCGGATTGGGTGGCGATGCCCGCCTGATCGACGGCAGCAACGAAGGCAGCGGCGCTGCCATCCATGATCGGCACTTCCGGACCGTCGATCTCGATGATCGCATTGTCGACGCCCATGCCGCGCAGTGCAGCGAGCGCATGCTCGGCGGTCGATACCAGCGGCCCCTCGCGGTCGCCCAGAACGGTCGCAAACTCCGTCGCGATCACGGCACCTGCGGTGGCCCGAACTTCGCGATCGGCGCCGTCGAGGCCGGAACGGATAAAAATGTAGCCTGCGTCAACGGGAGCAGGTCCAATGGTAAGGCTGACCGGTAAACCGGAGTGAACGCCGACGCCTGTCACAGTGGCTTGCGACCGTAGCGTTGTTTGACGGCTCAATTTCATCCGATATGCGCCCAATACCCGACGTGACCTAGACGAGGCGGCCTTACTTCCCCAACCGACTCGCTTAGGCATCCCCAAAGTTGGACAGACCATAGTCACTGCCCCTGAGCGTACAATTCACGCTTCTTTACCGATTGTTACCCCATCTCCGCCGCAATCGCGCCAAGGCTTAACCAAATTGCGGATCGGCCGGACACCCTTTCGGCACCATGACCAAGCCATGGAATACCAGATTAATCATTTAATTTCAGTTACTTATTTACCAAGCTGCCACTGCGGACGAGGTTAAGGGAAAGAGCCCCGGCGGGTTTCGCCGGGGCTCTTTCCATGGTCAGAATTGTAACAAAGCTCAGTTTGCCTGCCGGCGCAGGAAGGCCGGGATATCAAGATGATCGTCTCCCTGTGGCATCGGCGCAACAGGTGCCGGCCGGCCATGGGCATCCAAACCTTGCGGTGCGGGACGCTTCGCATACTCCGACACGGGCTCGTTCGCCGCGATCTGCTGCGCCACGCTGCGCTGCGGCTTGCGCTCCGGCAGCGGCGGCATGGCCGGACCGGAGGAGCGGGCCGCGACCGGCGGCTCGCTCTCCTCGTCCCGGCGACCTAGGCCGACATTGGCCAGCCGCTGCAGCAGCGACAGCCGGGTCTTCTGCGGATGTTCCTCCTCGGCGTCGCCGCGTGCCCGGCGAATCTCGGCCTGGGCCGGCATCGGCAGGTCCTCGAACTTCGGCATCCGCGGCGTGCGCACCGGCGGCCGCTCGGCGGTCGGCGGGATGAAGGTTTCCGGCGTCGCCGGCTCGTGGTGCTCGACCTTGGTGGTTTCGGGATCGGGGAACAAGGTCGGCTTCTGGGCGATCGGGCGGACGGTGACGTCGCCATAGGACGCCGGCTGCATCGGCGCGGCCTGCTGTTCCGGCGACACGGCGGCGGCGATGGCAGCGAGCGCGGCGCGCTCGACGCTCCCGGCCTGGCGCAGTGGCGGCGGCGCGGCAGGCGCAGGCGCGGCCGGCGGAGCCGTCGGGGCGCCACCGGCGGCTTCCAGCTTATGGGCACGCTCGGCCAGGCGCTGGTTGTCGGCGCGCAGCCGCGCCGTCAGATCGGCGAGCCGGCTCTCGGGCGAACCGTTGCCGGCTGGCGCCGCGGGCGCGGCGGGAGCCGCAGCGGCGTTGCGCGCGATCACGGCCTGCTCGATGCCGGTGGCAACCACCGAGACGCGAATGACGCCGTCGAGCGTCTCGTCGAAGGTGGCGCCGACGATGATGTTGGCTTCGGGGTCGACCTCCTCGCGGATGCGGGTCGCGGCCTCGTCGACTTCGAACAGCGTCAGGTCCTTGCCGCCGGTGATCGAGATCAGGAGGCCCCTGGCACCCTTCATCGAAGAATCGTCGATCAGCGGATTGGCGATCGCGGCCTCGGCGGCGGTGAGCGCGCGCTTCTCACCGGTCGCCTCGCCCGTGCCCATCATCGCCTTGCCCATCTCGCGCATCACGGCGCGAACATCGGCGAAGTCGAGATTGATCAGGCCTTCCTTGACCATCAGGTCGGTGATGCAGGCAACGCCCGAATAGAGCACCTGGTCGGCCATCGCAAAAGCGTCGGCGAAGGTGGTCTTCTCGTTGGCGACCCGGAACAGGTTCTGGTTCGGGATGATCAGCAGCGTGTCGACCACCTTGTGCAGCTCGGCGATGCCGTTCTCGGCGGTGCGCATGCGGCGCTGACCTTCGAAGTGGAACGGCTTGGTCACCACCCCGACGGTGAGGATGCCCATATCGCGTGCGGTCTTGGCGATCACGGGAGCCGCGCCGGTGCCGGTGCCGCCGCCCATGCCGGCGGTGACGAACACCATGTTGGCGCCGGAGAGGTGATCACGGAGCTCGTCAATGACCTCCTGCGCGGCGGCTGCGCCGACATCCGGCTGCGAGCCGGCGCCGAGGCCCTGGGTCACCTGCGTGCCCATCTGGACGATGCGCTGCGCCTTCGACATGGTCAGCGCCTGCGCGTCGGTATTGGCGACGACGAAATCGACGCCCTGCAGCCCGGCGGTGATCATGTTGTTGACGGCATTGCCGCCAGCGCCACCGACGCCGAAGACAGTGATCCGCGGTTTCAGCTCGCTGATGTCAGGAGGGGTCAGATTGAGTGTCATGGTTGCCTCTCGATTACGCGCGCGCGTAGGTTGGCCCCGGCCAGCGGCCGCGGGAGCTGGTGAAAATCCTGTGGGCCTTAAGAGTAGTCATCAGAAGCCCTCGCGAAGCCATCGTCCGACCTTTCCGAAATAACCGTCAGTCCCTGTCTTGAGCTGCCGCGTGTGCCGCGGTTCGACATGTTCAAGGTGAGCGTATTGCGGATAGACCAGAAGTCCGGTGGGCACCGCGAATGACGGACCCTTGGCCTCGTTGGGCAGACGGCCGAAGCCGAGCGGACGGCCGACCCGCACCGGCCGGTTGAGAATGCGGGTGGCGAGTTCGACCATGCCGGTGAGTTGCGAGGCACCGCCGCTCAACACGACCCGCGCCCTCGGCTCTGCCGCAAACGGGGAAGCCTTGAGCCGGTCCCGGACCATCTCAAAAATCTCCTCGGCGCGATGCCGGACGATGTTCGCAATCGTGGCGCGGGAGACGATCTGCGGCGTATCGCGTTCGTCGCCGGCGGTCGGGACCGACATCAGCTCGCGCGCATCCGAGCCGCCGGTCAGCACCGTGCCGTATAAAGTCTTGATTCGCTCGGCATCCGCAATGCATGCGCCGATGCCGCGCGCAAGATCCATCGTGATGTGTTGCCCGCCGAGCGCAAATCCCGACGCATGCACGAAACGTCCGCCCGAGTAGGTCGCGATGGTGGTCGAACCGGCGCCCATCTCGACCAAAGCGGCGCCGAGATCGGCTTCGTCGTCGGTCAACACGGAGAGGCCGGCGACATAGGAGCTCGCCGCCATCGCCTCGACGTTGAGATGGCAACGCTCAACCACCAGCATCAGGTTCTTGGCGACGGTGGCGTCCGCCGTGACGACGTTCATGTCGACGCCGAACTGGCGCGCCACCATGCCGCGCGGATCGCGGATACCTTTGACGCCGTCGAGCGCATAGCCGACCGGCAGCGCATGCAACACCGTCCGCCCGTGCGCAGTCGCGTGGATCATGCCGGCCGTGGTGACACGGCTGATATCGGCTTCCGTCACCGAGCCGCCGCGAATGTCAGCGGCGGCCTCGACGAGCTGGCCCTCGGGCCGGCCGCCGGCGACCGGCAGCAGCACGGATTCGACGCGGACCTTGGCCATGCGCTCGGCAAGCGCCACCGCATGGCGCACCGCCTTTTCGCATTCGGCGAGATCGACCACCGCGCCGGCCTTCACGCCGCGCGACTGGATCTGGCTGTAGCCGATCAATTCCACCGCATGGGTGCGGCCGCGCAGAGCCTCGCTCGGCGGCGACGGCTTCAGCCGCGCGATCATGCAGGCGATCTTGCTGGTGCCGATATCGAGTGACGCCACCAGCGCGGTGCGCTTGTGGGCCATCGGGCGCGTCTTCGGCGTCAGATTGCGATCAAGGACGGTCATGCGTCACCGCCCTTCTTCTTGGACTTCTTGTCCTTGAACAGCTCTTCGCGCGCCTTTGCCGCCTCCTCGGACAGTTGCACCGTGAGCCTGTCAGGCAGGCGCATGTCGACGGCGACGATGTCGCGCGAGAACAGCCGGTCTTCCCTATCGAGCTTGGAGAGTGCGGCGAGCGCATTGCCGACGTCGTTCTCGGGCAGGCGGATGTCGAGCCCATCCTTCAGCCGCAGATTCCAGCGCCGTTGGCCGACGAAGACCGCGGCCTTGGTCACCGAGCGCACCTGCGGATAACGGTCGAGCAGCGCCAGGAAGTCCCTGGCCCTCGTCTCGGCACCCTTGCCGACCACGAACGGCAATGTGAGGAAGCGGCGCGACACATAAGGCTCGAGCACCGCGCCATCTTCCGCGATCACGGACAGGCGCCCATCCTGCTGCCACAGCGCAAAGGCCTTCCGCTCGACAATGTCGATCTGGAGCTGGCCCGGATAAAGCTTCAGGATCGTCGCATCGGCGATCCAGGGGTTGGCCTTCAGGCGATCGCGCACGGTCACGGCATCCAGGAACAGCAGCGAGGAGCGGCCGTTGACGCCGCCGATCGCCAGCACCTCGTCCTGGCTCAACTGCTTGCGGCCATTGATGACCACGGTGGTGATTCGGAAGCCTGCCCAGTTGGCGAGCGCATTGCGCGCATCCGAAAGCCCGGTGACGAATTCGTCGACATGGCCGCCCTTGACGATGCCAAGGCCGGCGCTGCCGAGCAGGATGAAGACGGTGGCCGCAAGACCGATGCGGTGCGGCAGATAGCGCTCCAGCAGGAGGATGAAGCGGCTGGGCGGCTCGCGGTCGATCACTACCGGCGGAGCGCGGCGGGCACGACGGCGCGCACGCCACTCGGCAAAATACTCGCGCAGCAGCACCGCCGCTCCAATAGCGGCTGCCTTCAGGTCAGCTTCGGGCCTCAGCGATCGCAGTGATCGGGCGAGGCGGCCTGCACCATCCATTGCACGAGCTCGTCAAACCTTGTGCCCGCAACACGCTTGCGGGTCCTGGCGCACGCGACGTCTCGGTGATGCCGGCCTGGGTGTCGAAGCCAGTAAGAAAGGCCCCCTGTCCCTCGTTACGCGTGTCGAAGTGAAAGTTCCCGCGACCGCTCACGCCCGGCAGCCAAGCGCTACATGCGCCGCCAGCGTTAACCTTCGGGCTTCCTGGTAAACAAAAGGTAAAATTGGTTAACGCAGGACACGTTTTGATGAGCAATGTGCGTAGTTTGCGACGCATTCCTTACGATTTTAGCAATCCCGGGGGTTCCCAATCCGGTGTGGAACCCTCACTTGGCCGCCGGAACTACCTATGGGCGCGTCGCGTCGCCAACTCGATCTGGTCGTGCAGGAAATCGACAAACTCGATACCCTGCACCTTGAGCGCCTTCGGATAGAGCGAGGCCTTGGTCAGCCCCGGCAGCGTGTTGGTCTCCAGATAGATCGGCCCGTTCGCCGATACGATGAAGTCGGTGCGGGAATAGCCGGTGCAGGATAACGCCCGGTGAGCGCGAAGCGCGAGATCCATGATCGCGGCGCTGATTTCGGACGAAAACCGTCCGGGGCAGATCTCCTGGGTCGACTTCAGCAAATATTTTGCCGTGTAGTCGAAGGTGCCCTCCCCTGGCACGATCTCGATCGGCAGCAATGAAATGATGGAGCCGTCGGACCGCTCCAATACCCCGCACGTTGCCTCCACACCCGAAATGAACGGCTCGATCAGATATTCCTCGGTCTTGGCCGCGTTGCGGACCGCGATCAGATCCTGCTTGGCGTTGACGAAGATCAGTCCGTAGCTCGATCCGTCGCGCGCAGGCTTGGCGATCAGCTTGCCGTATTCGGCGAAGGCAGCGTCGATATCGTCCAAGGCGATACCGCCCGGCGCCGGCACGCCGGCAATCGCCGCAAAGCGTTTTGCAGCGACCTTGTCGAAGGCGAGATGTGATGAGGCCGAGCTGGAGCCGGTGAAGGGAACGCCGCGCATCTCGCACATCGCCTGCAATTCGCCGTTCTCCGCGCGCCCACCGTGTAGGCCAAGCACCAGCACGCGATCCTCGCGGGCAGCCTGGTCGAGCGCCTGCGCGAGCGGGAGGCCGCGCGTGCTCGGCATGAACTCATCCTCAAACGGCCTGGTATGTTCAAGAAGCTGCTCGGACTGCACGACGTGGACATTGTCAGCTACGTCCCAGAACCAGAGATCGGCCTCCGGCAGCGCCTGGTGCAATGCTTGCGCGCTTGCCACCGAGACGAGGCGTTCCTTGTTGCTGCCGCCGAAGAGAATGGTCGTTCGCATCAGCTTCGCTCGACCCCGATTCGCTTGATTTCCCAGTGTAACTCGATTCCCGACGTCTGTTTCACCCGCTGCCGCACGGTTTCGCCGAGCGTCTCGATATCGTGCCCGGTGGCGTTACCGGTGTTGATCAGGAAATTGCAATGCATCTCCGACACCTGGGCGCCGCCGACGCGCAGGCCGCGGCAGCCGGCGGCATCGATCAATTTCCAGGCGCTGTTGCCCGGCGGATTCTTGAACGTCGAGCCGCCCGTCTTCTCGCGGATCGGCTGCGCGGTCTCGCGGTGGGTCTGCACCTCATTCATGCGCGCGCGGATTACCTCGGGCGCGGTGATCTTGCCGCGAAAGCGCGCGGAGGTGAAAATGATCGAGGGATCAACGCCGCTGTTCCGGTAGACGAATTTCATGTCGGCGTTGGTGAAGACATGCCTCGTGCCGTCGCGTCCGATGCCGGCGGCATCCAGCAGCACATCCTTGGTCTCGCCGCCGTTGGCGCCCGCATTCATGCGCAGCGCACCGCCGACGGTGCCGGGGATGCCGAAGAAAAACTCCAGGCCGCTGATGTCAGCGCCCGCCGCGGTCTCGGCGACCCGCTTGTCGAGCGCGGCGGCACCGGCGGTGACGATGTCGCCTTCGGCCCTGGTCTCGCCAAATGCGCGCGGGGCGAGGCGAATCACGACGCCCGGCATGCCGCCATCGCGCACGATCAGGTTCGAGCCGACGCCGACGACATAGACCGGCAACTCCTTCGGCAGGCGCGCCAGGAAATAAGCGAGATCGTCCTCATCGGCCGGCGTGAACAGCACCTGCGCCGGTCCGCCGACGCGAAACCACGTCAGTTCCGCCAGCGACTGATTCGCCAAGAGCCGCCCGCGCAAGTCCGGCATCGCGGCTTTCAGATCGGGCGTGATGTCGGGGAAATCAGCCACGCTAGTCCAGTGCCTTCAATTCGCCGGGCAACGCGTAAGCCCATTGCGTGATGTTGCCGGCGCCGAGGCACACGACGAGATCGCCAGGCTTGGCAAGGCCGTGGATGATCTTTGCAAGCTCGCCGGCATTCGGCAGCGGGACCACCTCGCGATGGCCATGCGCGCGCAGGCCGAGCACGAAATGATCGCGGTCAATGCCCGGGATCGGTGCCTCGCCCGCCGGATAGACCTCGGCGACGACGACCGCATCGGCATCGTTGAAGCAGGTGCAGAACTCCTCGAACAGCGACTGCAGGCGGGTGAAACGGTGCGGCTGCACCACGGCGATGATCTTGCCGCTGTAGGACTCGCGCGCCGCCTTCAAGACTGCCGCGATCTCGACGGGATGGTGGCCGTAATCGTCGATCACGGTGACGCCGTTCCACTCGCCGGTCCTGGTGAAACGCCGCTTCACGCCGCCGAAGCCCGCGATGGCCTTGCGGATCGCTTCGTCGGAAATGCCGAGCTCATGTGCAACCGCAATCGCCGCTGTCGCGTTCGACGCGTTGTGGCGGCCCGGCATCGGCAGCACGATGTCGGATATTTCGTGCGTCGCATCGGTCTTGCGGTTGCGGAAGCCGACCTTGAACTTCGAGCCGCCGGGAATCGGCTGCAGATCGACCAGCCGCGCATCGGCCTGTGGGTTCTGGCCATAGGTGATGATGCGTCTGTCCTCGATGCGACCGACGATCGTCTGCACCACGGGATGATCGATGCACATCACCGCGAAGCCATAGAACGGCACGTTCTCGACGAAGGCGCGGAACGCATCCTGCACGGCCTCGAAGGTCTTGAAGTGATCGAGATGCTCGGGGTCGACATTGGTGACGATGGCGACATCCGTCGGCAGCTTCAGGAACGTGCCGTCGCTTTCATCGGCTTCCACCACCATCCAGTCGCCCGCGCCGAGCCGCGCATTGGTGCCGTAGGCATTGATGATGCCGCCATTGATCACGGTCGGATCGAGATCGCCGGCATCGAGCAGGGCTGCGACCATGGAGGTAGTCGTGGTCTTGCCATGGGTGCCGGCGATCGCGACGCAGCTCTTCAGCCGCATCAGTTCGGCGAGCATCTCGGCGCGGCGCACCACCGGAATGCGCTGCGCGCGCGCCGCCATCAGTTCCGGATTGTCGCGCTTGATCGCGGTCGAGACCACGACGACGTCGGCGCCGTCGATGTTCTCGGCCTTGTGGCCGATCGAAACCGTGGTGCCCTTCTCGCGCAGCCGGACGACATTGCCGCTCTCGGAAGCGTCAGACCCCTGCACGGTGTAGCCGAGATTGCAGAGCACCTCGGCAATGCCGCTCATGCCGATGCCGCCGATCCCGATGAAGTGGATAGGTCCGATCTCGCGCGGCAGTCTCATGATGCGTTTTCCTTCGTCATGCCTGGGGCTTGCCCGAACATCCGCGAATCTCCGCCCCTTCATGCAAGACGTGGATGGCTGGGACAAGCCCGGCCATGACGCCAAACAGGCGAAAAATTCGCTGTTCCGGCCTAAATTCCAGCCACTTTCACCACCAGATCGGCCAGCCGTTCGGCGGCGTCCAAACGCCCGACGCCGCGTGCGGCCGCGGCCATCGCGGTCAATTTCGCGGGTTCAGCAGCGAAAGCAGAGATTTCGGCCGCCAACCGATCCTGGGTGAATTCCGCTTGCGGGATCCGCAAGGCGCCGCCGGCCTGCGACAGCACGCCGGCATTGGCGAACTGGTCCTGATCAATCGCGCCGGGCAGCGGCACCAGGATCGAGGGCCGGCCGATCGCGGCGAGCTCGGCGACAGTGCCGGCACCGGAGCGTGAGATCACGAGATGGCTGGCGGCGAGCTTTGCCGGCAGGTCTGTGAAGAACGGCGCGAGCTCGACATTGATCTTGAGCCGGCCATAGACCGCGCGCACCCGCGCCATGTCCTCCTCCCGCACCTGCTGCGTGAGGATCAGGCGGTTCCACAGCGCGGGCTCGAGCTTTTCGATTGCGCCGGGCACGATATCGCTCATCACTCGCGCGCCCTGGCTGCCGCCGACCACGAGCAGGCGCAGCGGCCCGTTTGGTTCCAGCGTGGCAAACGGCACCGCGGCGGCCGCGAGGATCGCGGGCCGCATCGGCGTGCCGACGGTGGTGGTCTTGCCGGACAGTGCCGGATCGCGATCGAGCACGCCGGGCAGCGAGGTCGCGATCGCATTGACGCGGCCGGAGAGGAAGCGATTGGCGCGGCCGAGCACCGCGTTGGCGTCATGGATGATGCCGGGCACCCCGAGCAGGCGCGCAGCCAGCAGCGGCGGCACTGTTGGATAGCCGCCGAAGCCAACCACCGCAGCCGGCTTCAGTCGGCGCACCAGATTGACGGCAACCACGAGACCATGACCGAGCATGACCGCGGTGCGGGCGAGCGAGATCGGGTTGCGCCCGCGCACCGTCTCGCTCGGCACCACGTCGATGTTGTCCTTGGAGAACAGACCGCTGTAGCGCAGCGCGCGGGCATCGGTCGCGAGCCGCACGCGCAAGCCGCGCTTGATCAGTTCCACGCCGAGCGCTTCGGCCGGGAACAGATGGCCGCCGGTGCCGCCGGCCGCAAGCAGAATAAGTGGCGCGTTGTCCATGGCCTCAAATAGCCGACGACGCTAGTCAGGCATAGCCCTGCACGGCGCCGGCCGCGTTCACGGATTCGATCTCGGTACGCGGGCGCTGCCGGGTCAGCGCCAGCATCATGCCGACGCCGTAGGCCAGCGAGACGATCGACGAGCCGCCATAGGAGATGAACGGCAGCGTCATGCCCTTGGCCGGAATCAATTGCAGATTGACCGCCATGTTGATGGCGGCCTGCACGCCGAACAGGATCGCAAGCCCCGACGCCGCAAAGCGCGCGAACATATCTTCGCTCGCATAGGCGCGCGATAGCGTGCGGATCACGACGAAGGCGAACAGCGCCAGCAGCGCAAGGCAGAGGATGATGCCGAACTCTTCGGCGGCGACCGCGAAGACGAAGTCGGTGTGGCTGTCCGGCAGGCTGCGCTTTGCGATGCCCTCGCCCGGCCCGCGTCCGAACCAGCCGCCGTTCCAGAACGCTTCCATCGCCATGTCCACCTGAAAGGTGTCACCGGAAGCCGGGTTCAAGAAGCGCTTGATGCGGCCGGCGACGTGCGGAACGAACAGATAGGCGCTGAACAGGCCGAGGCCGGCCGCGCCGGCAAGTCCCGCGACCCAGATCATCCGCATCCCTGCGATGAAGAACAGCGCGCCCCACACCATCAGGATCAGCATGGTCTGGCCGAAGTCGGGTTCCATCACCAGGAGTGAGACCAGCATCAACAGCAGCACCATTGCCATCGAGGTCGCCGGCATCTCGGGGCGCCTGGTCGACTCCGCAAACAGCCAGGCCGCAACGATGACGAAGGCCGGCTTTGCCGATTCGGACGCCTGGATATTGAGGCCGACCAGCGTGATCCAGCGCCGCGAGCCCTTCACCTCCGGGCCGACCAGGAGCGTCATCACGATCAGCGCGATGCTGACGAAGAACACCACCAGCGCGGCGCGCCGGATCTGGCGCGGCGACAGGAAGGAGACTGCGATCAGCACGATGAAGGATGGCAGCAGGAACAGCACGTGCCGGCTGAAGAAATGGAAGGGATCGAGCCCGATCCGGGTTGCGACCGGCGGGCTCGCCGCCAGCGACAGGATCACACCGCCGAACATCAGCGCAATGACCGCAGCCAAGAGCGGCTTGTCGATGGTCCACCACCAGTCGGAGAACGGCGTGCGTTGGTCACGGGCGAGCATGGGCGTCCCCAGATGGCAGAGGTAACGACCATTGGTGGACGAGGGTGGTTTCTAAGGGGTTAATGGATTGCAGAAGTTTTGAAGCGTCACACCACCGGCTTGACGCCCGTCAGCGCTGTCACGAGGTCGCGGAAGGCGGCGCCGCGGATTTCGAAATTGCGGTACTGATCGAACGAGGCGCAGGCGGGCGACAGCAGGACAACCGCGTCAGCAAGGCCGGAGGCTTCCGCGTCACGTGCCGCGTTGGCAACCGCGACGTCCAGTGTCTGCGAAATCTCGTGCGGCACGGCTTCGCCGAGCGTGCCTGAAAATTCCTGCGCCGCCTCGCCGATCAGATAGGCTTTGCGGATACGCGGAAAATAGCCGGTCAGGCTGGTGATGCCGCCGGCCTTCGGCTTGCCGCCGGCGATCCAGAAAATGTCGGTGAAGGACGACAGCGCATGCGCGGCGGCATCCGCATTGGTGCCCTTGGAGTCGTTGACGAACAGCACGTTGCCGCGGCGGCCGACCTGCTCCATCCGGTGAGCGAGGCCGGGAAAGCTGCGCAGACCAATTTGCAGCACGTCCGTCGAGATGCCCATCGCCAGCGCGCAAGCGGCGGCGCAGGCCGCGTTCTGGGCATTGTGCAAGCCGCGCAGCGAGCCGATGCCACCGAATCTTGCCACCTCGCTGCGCGCGGCGCCTGACGCCAGCACGATGGTCTCGCGCTCGACATAGATGCCGTCGGGTAGCGGGTTCTTCACGGAGACGCGCACCACGCGCTTGCCCGCCTGATCGAGGCGGTCGGCGATGTTGCGGCAGAAGATGTCGTCTACGCCGACGATCGAAGTGCCCTCCGGCTGGACACCCGCGACCAGCCGCTCCTTCACCGCGGCGTAATTCGCGAGCGTGCCGTGGCGATCGATGTGGTCCTCGCTGACATTGAGCAGGATGCCGACGGATGGATCGAGCGAAGGCGTGAGGTCGATCTGGTAGGACGACATCTCGATCACGTGGACACGCCCCATGCGCGGCGGCTCGAGCGACAGGATCGCGGTGCCGATATTGCCGCCCATCTGGGTGTCGTAGCCGGCGACCTTCATCAGATGCGCGATCAGCGCTGTCGTGGTTGACTTGCCGTTGGTACCGGTGATGGCGACGAACGGCGCTTGCGGCGCGTATCGCCGCCGCTCGCGGCAGAACAGTTCGATGTCGCCAATCACCTCGACGCCGGCCTCGCGCGCCAGCAGCACGCTCCAATGCGGCGCCGGATGGGTCAGCGGCGCGCCGGGGGTCAGGATCAGCGCAGCGAATTTCGCCCAGGAGACCGAGCGCAGGTCGGCGGTGATGAAGCCGGCCTGCGTAGCCTTGGTGACGTTGTCGGCATTGTCGTCGCCGGCGATCACCTCCGCCCCACCCGCCTTCAGCGCGTGGCAGCTTGCAAGCCCCGAGCCGCCGAGGCCGAACACGGCGACGGTCTTGCCCGCGAACGAGGTGATGGGGATCATCGCAGCTTCAGCGTGGACAGGCCGGCGAGCGCCAGCATCACGGAGATGATCCAGAAGCGGATCACGATCTGCGGCTCGGTCCAGCCTTTCTGCTCGAAATGATGGTGCAGCGGCGCCATGCGGAACACGCGCTTGCCGGTGAGCTTGAAGGAGGCCACCTGCACGATCACCGAAACCGCCTCCAGCACGAACAGGCCACCGATCACCGCCAGCACGATCTCGTGCTTCACCGCGACCGCCGTCGCCCCCAACATGCCGCCGAGCGCGAGCGAGCCGGTGTCGCCCATGAAGATCGAGGCCGGCGGCGCGTTGAACCACAGGAAGCCCAGACCCGCGCCCAGCACGGCGCCGCAGAGCACCGCGAGTTCGCCGGTGCCGGCGACATAATTGATCTGCAGGTAATCGGAGAACACCGCGTTGCCGGTGAGATAGGAGATCATGCCGAAGCTGGCGGCGGCGATCATCACCGGAACGATGGCGAGACCGTCGAGCCCGTCGGTCAGGTTCACCGCATTTCCGGCGCCGACCATGACGAAGGCGCCGAAAATCACGAAGAACCAGCCGAAATTGAACACCACATCCTTAAAGAAGGGAATCGCGAGCGAGGTCGAGGACACATCGCGCCCGAGCCGCACCAGCGCGTAGCAGGCGGCGAGCGCGATGATCGCCTCGATCGCAAGGCGCAGCTTGCCGGCAAAGCCGCTGTGGCTCTGCTTGGTGACCTTCAGATAATCATCATAGAAGCCGACGAAGCCGAAGCCGAGCGTCACCGCCAGCACGATCCAGACATAGGGGTTGATCGGGTTGGCCCAGAGCAGCGTCGCCACCACCACGCCGGACAGGATCATCAGCCCGCCCATGGTCGGCGTGCCCTTCTTCGAAATCAGGTGCGATTGCGGGCCGTCGGTGCGGATCGGCTGGCCCTTGCCCTGGCGCAGCCGCAGATGATCGATGATCCAGGGCCCAAACAGGAACACGAACAGCGCGCCCGTCACCATCGCCCCGCCGGTGCGGAACGTGATGTAGCGGAACACGTTGAGCGCCCCCCGGAACACGCCGAAGCCGGGGACCGTGTTGGAAAGGTCGATCAGCCAATAAAACATTCAATATGCCTATACCGCTTCTTCATGCGCGGCTTTGCCGGGAAAACGCTTTTCCAGCGCGTTGACGATCCGCTTCATCTTCGAACCCAGCGATCCCTTGACCATGATGGCGTCGCCGGGGCGGATGGCCGCGACCGCCTGGCTCTCCAGACTCGCCGAGCTATCGGCATAGCCTCCCCGCCTTGTCGTGGAAAGAGCGTCCCAGAGATTGCGCATCAGCGGACCACAACAATAGACGAGGTCGATATTGTTGGCGTTGACAGCCTCGGCGAGGCCCCGATGCAGCTCAGGGCCGGTCGGCCCGAGCTCGAGCATGTCGCCGAGCACGGCGATGCGGCGGCCCTGCGCACCGATTTGAGTCCGCCCGAGCACGTTCAGCGCAGCCGCCATCGACGCCGGATTGGCATTATAGCTCTCATCGATCAGCGTCGCCTCGCCCGTCCCAACCTCGAGGACGCGCCGCGCACCACGGCCCGCGGGCGCCTCGAGCTGCGACAGCGACAATGCCGCCCGCGCGAGGTCCGCGCCGATCAGCGACGCGCCGGCGAGCACGGCGAGCGAGTTCATTGCCATATGACGGCCCGGCATGCTGATCTTGTAGGTGACGTCATGGCCGAGGATGTTGGCATGCACGGCGGAACAGGCCGCGTGCAGCGAGACGTCGAGGAGCCGCGCGTCGGACTGCGCGTCCGTACCGAAGGAGACGATGCGTGAAACACCGAGTTCCTTCGCGCGCGCTTCCAGCCTTGTGAATTGTGCATTGTCGCGGTTGAGCACGACGGCGCCACCAGGCTCGAGCCCCAGAAAGATCTCCGCCTTGGCGTCCGCGATCTCCTCGATGCCGGAGAAGAATTCCAGATGCACCGGCTCCACGGTGGTGATGACGGCGACATGCGGCCGCACCAGCGTCACCAGCGGCGTGATCTCGCCGACATGGTTCATGCCGATCTCGAACACGGCGAAACGCGCCGACGCCGGACAGCGCGCCAGCGATAGCGGCACGCCCCAATGATTGTTGAAGGAAGCAACGGAGGCATGCGTCTCGCCCTGCGCCGAGAGCACGTGCCGCAGCGCTTCCTTGGTCGAGGTCTTGCCGACCGAGCCGGTGACGGCGATGATCCTGGCCTTGAGCCGCGCGCGCGAGGCGTGGGCAAGATCGACGAGACTGGCGAGCACGTCGTGGACGATCAAGAGCGGCGCATCGGCCGGGAACTTTTCGCGCTGCGCCGTTTCGACCACCGCGAGCGCGGCGCCCGCCTTCAATGCGGCCTCGACAAAAGTGTGGCCGTCATGCACGTCGCCCTTGATGGCGAAATAGGCTTCGCCCGGCCGGATCGTGCGGCTGTCGATCGAAAGACCGGTGACTCCGGGGGGCAAGCGTCCCTGTGTTGCGGCGCGCATCGCATCCGCCATCGCTGCCGATGTCCATAATTGTGTGCTCATGCGACCCTCGCTTCAAGCGCAGCGGCCACGGCCTCATGATCGCTGAACGGCAGCGTCTTGTCGCCGATGATCTGTCCGATCTCATGCCCCTTGCCGGCAATCAGGAGCGCATCGCCCGGCTGCAATGCGGCGATGCCGGCCCTGATCGCTTCCGCGCGGTCGGCGATTTCGCTCGCGCCCTTTGCCGCGGCGAGGATGGCGGCACGGATCGCCGCCGGATTCTCGCTGCGCGGATTGTCGTCGGTGACGATGATGCTGTCGGCGTTGTCAGCCGCAATCGCGCCCATCAGCGGACGCTTGCCCACGTCGCGGTCGCCGCCCGCGCCAAAGACGACGATCAGCTTCCCCTTCGCATAGGGCCGCAGCGCCTGCAGCGCCTTGGCGAGCGCGTCCGGCTTGTGTGCGTAGTCGACGAAAATCGGCGCGCCGTTGCGCTCGCCGACGCGTTCGAGCCGGCCCTTGGCGCCCTCGAGCTGTTCCAGGCTTGCGAAGACGGCGTCGACGTCGCTGCCGGTTCCGATTGCAAGACCGGCGGCCACTAGCGCATTCTCAATTTGGAACTCGCCGACCAGCGGCAAATGGATGGTGTATTTCCGGCCACGATGCTCGATCACGAGCTTCTGCGCAAAACCTTCGATCGAAGCGTCGACCAGGCGAATGCCATCTCCGCCGGCCTTACGGCCAACCGCGATGATCCTGAGCTTGCGCGTGCGCGCCGCGTCGATCACCTCAGGCGAACAATCATGATCGGCCGAAATCACGGCCGCGCCGCCGGGCATCACGAGATCACGGAACAGCCGCAGCTTGGCGTTGAGATAATGCGCAACGTCGGGGTGATAATCCATGTGGTCGCGCGACAGGTTGGTGAATCCGCCGGCGGCGATGCGCACACCATCAAGCCGATACTGGTCGAGCCCGTGCGAGGATGCCTCAAATGCGAGATGCGTGACGCCGTCGCCGGCGATCTCGTCGAGCTGGCGATGCAGCGCGATGGGATCAGGCGTGGTCAGCGAGCCATAGACCGTGAGCTTCGGCGACACCAGGCCGATGGTGCCAATGCTCGCGGCATCGTGCCCCAGTCGCTGCCAGATCTGGCGCGTGAAAGCCGCCACCGACGTTTTGCCGCTGGTGCCGGTCACCGCCGCAATCGTTGCGGGCTGGTGCGGGAAGAACTTCGCCGCAGCCAACGCCAATGCGCGCCGCGGATTAGGCGTCGCGACAAAAGGCACGCGCAGACCGCGCTGCGTCCGATGGTCGCCCGCAACCGCCACTGCGCCTGCGGCAATGGCCGCATCGACGAAGCGCGCGCCGTCGGTCTTGTGGCCCGCGAGCGCGAAGAACAGATCGCCCGGCTTCACCGTGCGGCTGTCGGCCGCGAGCCCTCCGATTTCGACGGCTCCCGCCTGCGGATCGATCGTGGCATCAGCACTGAAGAGGTCGCGAAGTCTCATGATCTTCCAGTCCGGCCGGCGACTCACACGCTCGATCAAGACCCGATTAGAAATCGGATCATGATCTCATCTTTCTTGTTTGAGCATAATCTCTTCGGAAACCCCACATCTCCGCTTCCGGATCATGCCCCTCCCCACGCCTTACTGGGTTGTCCTCGATGCCGCAAGAATAAGGCGGTCGGACGGCGGCAGGTCGAACCGCGGCTCAAGCCCCAAAAGTGGAGCAATACGGGCGATCACCTTGCCGCCGGTCGGCACCGCGTTCCAGCCCGAGGTAATGAAACCATGGGTCTCCGGCAGCGCCTTCGGCTCGTCCAGCATCACCAGGAGCTGATATTGAGGATTATCGGCCGGCATGACGGCGGTGAACGAGTTCAGCACCTGTTTCTTGGAATAGCGGCCGTTGACGACTTTTTCCGCGGTCCCGGTCTTGCCGCCGATATAGTAGCCCTTCACGTCGGCCGACTTGGCGGTCCCGATCTCGGCATTGAGCCGCATCAGGTAGCGGACCTTATCCGACGTCTCAGGCTTGATCACCCGCTTGGCCATCGTCTTGGCGTCTTCCTCCGAGCGCTTGAGGAAGGTCGGCGGAATCAGATAGCCGCCATTGACCATCGCATTGATGCCCATCACAGCCTGCAGCGGCGCGACCGCGATGCCGTGGCCGAAGGCGATGGTGATTGTGTTCAATTCGCCCCAGCGCTTCGGCACGATCGGCGATGCGCTCTCCGGCAATTCTGTGCGCAGCCGGTCGAGTTGGCCGACCTTCTTCAGGAACGCCTTGTGCGCCTCCACACCCTGCGCCAGCGCGACGCGCGCTGCGCCGACGTTGGAGGAGAAGGTGAACACTTCCGACAGCGAGATCGCCCGGCCCAGCGGATGGGTGTCGTGGATCGCGAACTTGCCGTAGTGCAGCGCGCCGCGCGCGTCATACATGGTGTTGAGCGTGGCCTTGCCGGAATCCAGCGCCATCGCCAGCGTCAGGGTCTTGAAGGTCGAGCCCATCTCGAAAACGCCCGTCGTCAGGCGGTTGATGCGATCGGGATCGTGCGCCTCCTTCGGATTGTTCGGATCGAAATCGGGCAGTGAGACCAGCGCGACGATCTCGCCGGTCCGGACATTGGAGACGAGGCCCGAGGCCGCCTTCGCCTTGTACTTCTCCTTCGCCTTCATGAGCTCGTCGCGCAGCGCGTGCTCGACGCGCAGATCGATCGACAGTTGCACCGGCTTCTGCAGGCGGTCGGTGGCGAAGCCCGCGCGATGCAGATCGGCCAGACCATTATTGTCCAGCCACTTCTCCATGCCGGCGATGCCCTGGTTGTCGATATTCACAAGGCCGATCAGGTGGGCAACGGTAGGGCCGGTCGGATAGATGCGCCGGTTCTCGCGCAGGAAACCGATGCCGGGAATGCCGAGGCGGTGGATATCCTGCTGCTGTTGCGGCGTGATCTCGCGCTTCAGCCAGGCAAAACCTTTTCGCGAGGACAGACGATCGCGCACCTCGACGGTGTCGAGGTCGGGCAGTGTCGCTGTCAGAAGCTCGATCGCCTCGTCCTTGTCAATGATGCGGCGCGGCTCGCCAAACAGACTCGGCGCCTTGACGTCGGTCGCGAGGATTGCGCCGTTGCGGTCGATGATATCAGGGCGTGCAGTCGCGATCGCATCCTGCGCGGCAGTGCGGCGCGCGCCATGGCTGTCCGCGCCGATCGCGAACATCACGAGCCGCCCGGCGATGATGGCGTAAACAGCAGCAAAGGCGATGATCGCAAAGCCGACGCGGGCGCGCGCCTTCACTGCGCGGTCGACGTTGCGCCCATAGAGCAGGCTGCGGATCAGACGCTGCCGCCACGGCTCGGCCGGCTTTGTGTTTGGCGCGCGGTCGGTCATTGCTGATCTCCCTGCTGCGCCGGCTCTCGTACCGATCCGGTCACGCTCTCCTGGTCAGCGGCGGCCTCGATGGTGTTGATCATCGCGCCAATCGGATCATGCGCGCCCGGCCGCGCGAAGTTCGGCGGACGTTCGGGCAAATTCTTCAGCGAGTCATATTGATTGGCATTGAGCGGCTTCAACGCCAGATGACGCTCGGCCAGCCCCTGCAATCTCATCGGCGAGTCGAGCTTGGCCCATTCGGCGCGCAGGGCCGCGATCGCGTCGCGCTGCTCGCGGATTTCCGCGTTCAGCCGCAGCACGCGCTCAGTGCGCGCCGTCGATTCCATCTTGATGCGGTAGACATAGGCCGCACAAACCACGAGGAAGCCGATCACGAGGAAATGGAGGATGCGCATGCGCTAGCCTCCCCTCATCACACGTTCGAGCGTCGGCCATGACGGCGGCGTACCCTCGGCATGCGGCGGTGCATCCGTACGCTCGGCAGCGCGCAATTTGGCCGATCGCGCGCGAGGATTGGCCGCGATCTCGTCCTCGGACGGAATCAGCGGACGTTTTGTCAATATCTTGAAGCTGGGCACCGCCTGCGCGACCGCGGGCAGGTGCCGTGAACCACTGGCCGCCTTGCCGCGCTCGGCGAAGAAATTCTTGACAATGCGGTCCTCCAGCGAGTGGAAGGAAATCACCACCAAGCGACCGCCCGCTCTCAGCAAGCGCTCGGCGGCGCTGAGCGCTTGCTGCAATTCGTCGAGCTCTTCGTTGACGAAGATGCGCAGCGCCTGAAACGTCCGCGTCGCCGGATGGATCTCGTTCGGCTTGGAACGGACAACCCTGGCGACGAGGTCGGCCAGCGCCTGCGTCGTCGTGATCGGCGCTTCCTTGCGCGCGGCAACGATTGCGCGCGCCACCGCGCGCGAGTGCCGTTCCTCGCCGAAGAGATAGATGATGTCGGCAAGGTCGCGCTCGGATGCAGTTGCGATCACGTCCGCCGCGGTCGGTCCCGCGTGCCCCATCCGCATGTCGAGCGGGCCCGCCAGGCGGAACGAGAAGCCACGCGCGGCCTGGTCGAGTTGCATCGAGGAGACGCCGATGTCCATCACCACGCCGTCGATGGTCTCGACGCCCTGGGCCGCACAGACGTCGGCGAGATTGGAAAAGCGGTCCTCAACCAGCGTCAGCCGGCCATCGGCACGGTCCACCAGATCGAAACCGCCCGCGATCGCCGAGCGGTCGCGGTCGATACCGATGATGCGGGTTCCAGGCACGGCAAGGATCAGGCGGCTATAGCCGCCGGCGCCGAAGGTGGCATCAACGTAGATGCCGCCGTCCCGCGGATTCAGCATCTCGACCGCCTCGCGGCCGAGCACGGAGACATGGGGCGCAAGAGGCATCATGCGCCGGTTCCCAAGATCGTCCGACGTACGGGATCGAAACTGGACACGGACCAGCCCATGGCGCCTCGAATGGTTGCGCGTCACACCGCGGTCCCGGCCGAGCGGCCGCGGCACGGAGCACGCGCCGGTTCCCATATCAGGCCGCAAATCCTGATGTCCGACCGGAGTTTGCTGGGCTGCCATGGGATTTCGCGCGCAAGCGGGCCTCGGCCGTCCCTCAAATACCGGTTCGGCTATTCACCACTTAGTAACGGCACTTAGCGTTAAGAAAGCGTTGCCGAATTCTTCACGGTTTATTTTGCTTTTGAGCCACAGGTGGAACCGGCCGGTGCGCATCGTCCACAAGGCGGGGCTAGAATTCACGGGATATGCGCCGATATGATTGCGCCCGTGGCAGGGTAAAGGAATAGTAAATTGAAGGCTGTCCGGAAATTGCAAGACTGCCGTTCTGCCGCCGGGTTTGAGATTTGGGATGTCGCTTGGTTCGTTCACGTCTGCTGATTCGAAACGTCAACGCGCCCTTCCCGTTCCCAGGGCCATCGCCGACATGAAGACCTTTACCCCGGATTCCTCGATCGTCTCCGACGTCATCCCGTCGGTGAATTTCGGCGAGCGCGCCAACAACCGGCAGCCCGACATGATCGTGCTGCACTACACCGGCATGCCCGACGTCGAAGGCGCCATCGCGCAGCTCTGCACCGCCGGCACCGAGGTCTCTGCGCATTACATCGTGCTGGAGGATGGCCGCATCGTGCAATGCGTGTCGGAGAGCAAGCGCGCCTGGCATGCCGGCGTGTCCTGTTGGGCCGGCGAACAGGACATCAATTCCTGCTCAATCGGCATCGAGATCATCAACCGCGGCCACGACTGGGGCTATCCGGATTTTCCGCTGCGCCAGATCGCAGCAGTGATCGCGCTGTGCCGCGGCATCATGCTCCGCCGCAACGTGCCCTCGCACCGCGTGCTCGGCCATTCCGACGTGGCGCCGGCGCGCAAGAAGGATCCCGGCGAAAAGTTCCCGTGGCATTCGCTGGCCAATTCCGGCGTCGGGCACTGGGTCCAGCCTGCGCCAATCGTGCGCGGGGATACGCTCCAGCTCGGCGCGATCAACGACAACGTCACCAGCATGCAGCAGGCATTCGCCCGCTACGGCTACAACATCCCGACCACCGGCCAGTTCGACGGCCCCACCATGGACGTCGTCACCGCCTTCCAGCGCCATTTCCGCCAGGCGCGCGTCGACGGCATTGCCGATCAATCGACCATGGCCACGCTGCACGCGCTGCTGGCAAGCCTGCCGCCTGAGGCGGCGACGGTTGCGGCGAATTAGGCACTGTCTCCGCAACGAAGCTCGAACCCCTTCCCCCTAAAAGGGGGAAGGCTGGGATGGGGGTCAAGCCGCGGGCACAGGTGCTCGTGGAGAGAGATGATCCCCACCCGGTTTCCGCTTAGCGCAAACCGACCTCCCCTTTTCAAGGGGAGGTGGGAGGTAGCGCGATCAACCCATCTCCGCGATGCGCCGCGCGTAGAGCCGTCGCAGCGGCTCCAGTTGCGTCGCGGCGGTTGCTGCCAGATACGCTTCACGCGCGGCGTCGTGGCGACCGAGGCGGCGGAGCAGATCGGCGCGGACCGCCGGCAGCAATTCGTAGCCTTTCAGGCTGCCGCGCGCTTCCAGCGCGTCGATCAGGTCGAGCGCCCGCGCCGGGCCGTCGACCATCGACACCGCCGCGGCATGGTTCAGCTCGATCACCGGCGACGGGCTGATGCGGAGCAGCACCTCATAGAGCCCGGCGATCTGCGGCCAGTCGGTGTCTTTATAGCTCGGCGCACGCACATGCAGCGCCGCGATCGCGGCCTGCACGGCGTAGGATTGCGGCCGCCCGGGCATCCGCAGTGCTTCCTCCACCAATCGCAAGCCTTCGGCGATCTGGCGATAGTCCCACAGCGAGCGGTCCTGCTCCTCCAATAGCACGATATCGCCGTGCGCGGTCGCGCGGCCGGCGCGGCGCGCGTCGTGCAGCAGCATCAATGCCAAGAGCCCCTTGATCTCCCCGCGGGCGGGCATCAATGCATCGATCAGCCGCGCCAGCCGGATCGCCTCGCGCGCCAGATCCGGGCGCATCAAGTCCTCGCCGGAGGTCGCCGCATAACCTTCGGTGAAGACGAGATAGATCACCGCCAGCACGCCGCGCAGCCTCGGCTCCAGCGCCTCGCGCTCCGGCACCTCATAGGGAATGCCGGCCAGGCGGATCTTCTGCTTTGCGCGCAACAGCCGTTGCGCCATCGCGTCCTCACTGATGAGGAAGGCGCGCGCGACCTGCGCCGTTGAGAGGCCGCAGACCGTGCGCAGCGTCAGCGCGATCTGCACCTCATCGGCGAAGGATGGATGGCAGCAGGTGAAAATCAGCCGCAGCATGTCGTCGTTGAGCGTGGCATCGACGAGTTCGGAAGGCGCGGACGCGTTGAGCAGGAGTTCGTGCGTCAGCTCCTGCTGCTTGCCGCGAAATACAACGTTGCGGCGGATGCGATCCATCGCCTTGTTGCGTCCGACATTGACGAGCCACGCCCGCGGGTTTTGCGGCAGTTCACCCGCATACCAGCGCTCCAGCGCCACCGCGAACGCCTCCTGCAAGGCGTCCTCCGCCAGATCGAAATCACCGACGAGACGGATCAACGTCGCCAGCGCCCGGCTCGCCTCGTCGCGAAAGATCTTTTCGATCTGGGTTGGAGTCATCTGGTGAACTGCTCGTCGTCGTTCCGGGCCTGCGCCTCACGGCGCATCCCGGAATGACGCTGGTGAGAGACACTCAATCATATACCCAGATCGGCCGCACCTCGATCGCGCCGAGCCTCGCGCTCGGGATGCGCGCGGCAATCGCGAGCGCCGTGTCGAGGTCCTTCGCTTCGATCAGATAATAGCCCCCGAGTTGCTCGCGCGTCTCCGCGAACGGGCCATCCGTGGTCAGCGTCTTGCCGTCGCGCACGCGCACGGTGGTTGCGGTGGTCGTGGGTCGCAGTCGGTCTCCAGCCTTGAAGTTGCCGCTCTGGATGATGGACTGGGTGAACTTGCCGTATTCCTCCATCATCTTCTGGCTCGTTGCCGCGTCGAGTTTCGCGTACTCGACCTCGTTCTGATAGATCATCAACAGATACTGCATCACGAAATCTCCTTTTTCATCGGCTGGATCGCCGACAGCCGGTCGAGCGGGCCGCACGCAAAACGACATCTTCAGGATAATTTATCTTGGTAAGGTTCCGCAGGCCGCTTTCGCCTTGACCTTGCGGCTACAAACCCCCATGCCTATGGACGTCAGTCGGCCGGACGGCCGCTCCCGCAAGCGCCGAAAGGCCGCGGGGGAGGAAAGTCCGGGCTCCATCGACATGCGGTGCCGGATAACGTCCGGCGGGGGCAACCCCAGGGAAAGTGCCACAGAGAACGAACCGCTTCCCCCACCCTAGCGGGAGGGGCAGCAAGGGTGAAAAGGTGCGGTAAGAGCGCACCGCGTTTCCGGCAACGGAGACGGCATGGCAAACCCCACCGGGAGCAAAACCGAATAGGGACGGCAACGCAGGCTGTTCGCGCAAGCGATAACGCTGCAGGGCGATGTCAGGCCCGCCGTCCGGGTAGGTTGCTCGAGGCCATCTGCGAGGATGGCCCCAGAGGAATGGCCGTCACGTACCATTCGCGAGAATGGTGCCCTACAGAACCCGGCTTACAGGCCGGCTGATGTCCTAAAGCGTTTTCAAGCGAAGTGGGTTTTCGGTTCGAAGAAAACGCGTCTTGATGGACCAAATGAGGGGTTCGGCGCAAACACGCCGGACCCCTCGCCATTTTTTGGAAGCCACCTGCCGGGCTCGTCGTGTAAACGTCGGGCCAATGACAATGAGAACAAGACGATGACGGGGGATTCGCTCTAGCGCTGCTGTTTGTCGGCGCGTTCGCGGGAGGCTTAGTCTCCGGCCTCGCCGGCTTCGGCACCGCGCTGATGGCGCTGGGAATCTGGCTTTACGTGGCACCGCCTGCGATTGCCGTGCCTTTGGTCCTGATCTGCTCGGTCGTCGGCCAGCTCACGACCCTGCCCTCGATCTGGCGCTCGATCGATTTCAGGCTGGTCTGGCCCTTTGTGCTCGGCGGCCTCGCCGGGGTGCCGCTCGGCACGCGGCTGATCGCCCATGCCGATCCCAACACCTTCAAGCTGACCATCGGCGTGCTGCTGTTGATCTTTCCCACCGCGCTCTATTTTCAACGCAGGCCAATGGCGATCAAATTTGGCGGAAAGCCTTTCGACGGCGCCATCGGATTTGCCGGCGGCATCCTCGGCGGCCTCGCTGGCCTCTCCGGCCCGCTACCGATTCTTTGGGCCAGCGTACGCGGCTGGAATAAAGAGCAGCGCCGCGGGATCTTCCAGACCTTCAACTTTTCGGTGCTGGCGACGGCGTTATTGCTCCAGTCCTTCGCCGGCTTCGTCACCAAGGAAGTCCTCGCGCTCGCGGTCCTGACCTTTCCGGCGACGGTGGCCGGCGCCTGGCTCGGCGCGCGAATCTATCATGCGCTGAGCGACCGGAATTTCACAAACATCGTGCTCGGGCTTTTGTTTCTGTCCGGCATCGGACTGGTGTGCAGCGGAATTGCTCCGAGATAGCGCGCGCATGGCTGCCATATGCACCGAGTAGATTGCTGTACGCTGATCGGCAAACCCGCTATCCACGCCTATCATGTCCTCGTCCTCCTCGCGCGAACGTCTCGGCCTGTTGCTGGGCTTCATCGGCATGGCGATCTTCGGCGGCACGCTGCCGGCGACGCGGCTTGCTGTTGCGGAAATTGACCCGATTGCGCTGACCGCGGTCCGCACGGCGATTGCCGGCCTGTGCTCGCTTGCGCTCCTGATCGTGTTGCGGCGGCCGTTACCGCGAAGGGCGCTCTGGCCGCAGCTTGCGCTGGTCATGCTCTGCGTCGCCATCCTGTTTCCATTGCTGATGGCCGAGGGCATGCAGCGCGTGGACGCCTCGCATGGCGGCGTCGTGCTCGGCGTGCTGCCGATCGCGACCGCGCTGGTGGCGGTGGCCATCACCCACGAGCGGCCGCGGCCGTTGTTCTGGATCGCGGCGGCCGCGGGCGCCGCGCTGGTGATCGCCTTTGCGCTGCGCGGTGGCGGCGGCACGCTGTCGACGGGCGACCTCTTCCTGTTCGCGTCCGTTGCGGTCGCCGCCATTGGCTATGCCTTCTCCGGACGGCTCACCGCGGAGATGCCGGGCTGGGAAGTCATCAGCTGGGTGCTGGTGATTGCCTTGCCGTTCGCGCTGCCGGCGGCTGCGCTGACCATGCCGGCCGATCCCCTGCACATTTCGCTAAAGCCGTGGCTTGGCCTGCTCTACGTCGCGCTGTTCTCGCAGTGGATCGGCTTCTTCGCCTGGAATGCCGGCATGGCGATGGGCGGGATCGCGCGGGTGTCGCAGGTCCAACTGCTGCAGCCCTTCGTCACCTTCGTGCTTGCCGCGCTCTTCAACGGCGAGACCATCACCTTGCCGGTCGTGCTGTTCGCCGCCGCGGTGGTGGCGACGGTTGCGATCAGTGCGCGCACGCGCTATGGGTCGACCGTGGCTCCGGGACGGCTCAAAGAGCCGAACCCGGAACCACGAATGACGGCGGCTACTCCGCCGCGGTGACGCGGCCGAACTCGGTCGCCTGCCGCTCGAACAGGCTGCGATAGATGCCGCCCGGCCGCGCCGTGAGCACCGCATGGGTGCCCTGCTCGACGATCTCGCCGCGATCGAACACCAGGATGCGATCCATGCCGCGCACCGTCGACAGCCGGTGCGCGATCGCGATCGAGGTGCGGCCCCTCATCAGCCGCTCCATCGCCTCTTGGATCAGTGCCTCCGATTCCGAATCCAGGCTCGAGGTCGCCTCGTCCAGGATCAGGATCGGCGCGTCGGCGAGGAACGCGCGTGCCAGCGCGACGCGCTGCCGCTCACCACCGGACAGTTTGACACCGCGTTCGCCGACCAGCGTGCCGTAGCCCTTCGGCAGCCGCAGGATGAAGTCATGCGCGTTGGCCAGCCGCGCCGCCTGCTCGATCGCCGCCATGCTGGCGCCGGGCCGGCCATAGGCGATGTTCTCCGCCAGCGAACGGTGGAACAGGATCGGCTCCTGCTGCACGATCGCGATCTGGCTGCGCAGCGATTGCTGCGTCGCGTGCGCGATATCCTGGCCGTCGATCAGGATCCGCCCGCCCGAAACGTCATAGAGCCGCTGCACCAGTTTGACGAACGTGGTCTTGCCCGAGCCGGACCTGCCGACCAGGCCGACGCGCTCGCCGGCGCGAATATCGATCGACAACCCCTCATAGAGCGGTATGCGATGTCCGCCGTAGAGGAAGGTAACGTTGTCGAACGTGATCCTTCCACCCTGGACGTCGATCGTCCCTGCATCAGGCGCATCCACGATGCCGAGCGGCTCGCCATGGATGGTGACGAGCTCCTCCATGTCGTTCACCGAACGCTGAAGGTTGTTGATGTGCATGCCGACGTCGCGCAAGTAGGCGTGGATGACGTAATAGCTCGTCAGCACATAGGTGACGTCGCCCGGCGAGGCGCGGCCGGCAAGCCATAGCAGGATGGCGCCGCCGATCACCGAGGCGCGAAAGCACAGCAGCACCACGAGCTGCGCCGTGTTGGTGGCGTTGTAGCGCAGCCAGGTTCGCGACACGCGTCTGCGCCAGCGGCCGATGACGCCGCCGAGCCGCGTGTCCTCGCGCGTCTCAGCGCCGAACGACTTCACCACCGCGTTGCAGGTGAGCGCATCCGCCAGCGTGCCGCCGACCTTGGTGTCCCAGGCGTTGGATATGCGCGCGGCCGGCGCAATATAATTCACCGAGAGCACGACGGTCATGGCAACATAGATCACCGCGCCAACGCCGATCACGGCGCCAAGCACGGGCCAGTGCAGCCCGAGCAGGATCATCGAGCCGACCAGCACCAACAGCGACGGCAACAGCGCCATCAGGACAGTGTCGTTGAGCAGGTCGATCGCCCACATGCCGCGGGTGATCTTGCGCACGGTTGAGCCGGCGAACGAATTGGCGTGCCAGTCGGTCGAAAACCGCTGTACCCGCGCGAACGCCTCGCGCGCCACATCCGACATCGTCGTCAGCGTGAACGGCACGATTGCCTGCAGCCCGGCAAAGCGCAGGATGATCGACAACAGGCCGAGCGCAACGATGCCGCCGAACGCGACCATCGCCGCATGTCGCGCTGCCTGGTCCGAGGTGCCGAGCGTCAGCGCGTCGACCAGATGACCGGAGTAGACCGGCATGAAAAGGTCGGCGACGGTGGCGCCGAGAAAGCCGACCAACACGGTCGTGGCGCGATACGGTTGCTTCAGCCAGTGGCGGAATACAAACGGGATCACGACGCGGATCGCGGCGGGACGTTTGTCGACTTGAACGGTCATGGCGCAATCCGGCCGCGCTCGCCGCGCAGGCCGGCTCCATCTGAATTGACGCGCGAAGGCGCAAGAGCGCGCAACGCAAGTGTCGTTGAATAAAGTGTTGGAAGGTTTGGAGGACCGGGACGTCAGCCCCGATCAACGCTGGCGGTCAACGGCGCGACCACATACCCAGCACAAACATCGGACGGGGGCGCGCGATCTGCGAATAAGCCGAAATCATGCAAATCTCCCCGGTTCGAGCGACAATGCGTTGCTTATAAATGCGTCACGCCTGATTTGCAAGATGACAAAGCCGTGAGCTCGCGTCTTCGCGCTAATGTCCGCCGCCGCCGGGCGCCGCTACTGACGGCTTGTTCAGCAGCAACACGAGGAGACTGAGGCCGACATAGAACACAGTCAACATGAAGAAGGCGTCGCCATAGCCCATCACCGCGGCCTGACGGTGCACGATCTGCGACAATTGCTTCAGCGCCATCAGCGCGGAATCACCCATGCCCTGCATGCGCTGCGTCAACATATTGAGCGTCTCGACCGCCGCCGCGTTGCCCCAATGCACCCGATCGTGCAGACGCGAGATGTGCAGGTCGGTGCGATCGTTCAGCACCTGGTTGATGAGCGCTAATCCCACCGCGCCGCCGAGATTGCGCATCAGGTTGAACAGGCCGGAGGCGTTCTTGACCAAATGCGGCGCCAGCGTGCCGAGCGCGATGTTGTTGGTCGGCACCATCGCGCACATCATGCCGATGCCGCGCAGGATCTGCGGCACCAACAGTTCGTAGAAGTCATAGTCGCGGGTGATCCAGGTCATCTGCCACGAGCCGAGCGCGAAGGTGACGAGACCAAACGCGATGATGTAGCGCAGGTCGACCTTCTGCATCAGCTTCCCGACGACCGGCGCCATCAGGAACATCGTGATGCCCGAGACGAACATGGTCTCGCCGATCATCAGCGCGCTGTAGCCGCGGATTTCCGCCAGATAGCGCGGATAGATATAGGTGAGGCCGTAGAGGCCGATGCCGATGCAGAACTGCAGCACGCAGCCGATCGCGAAATTGCGGTTGCTGAACGTCCTCAGATCGACGATCGGCTCTTCCACCGTGAATACGCGCCAGAAGAAAGCGATCGCGGAGACGAAGCAGACCGCGGCGAAGATCGCCACCGACGTGTCCTGCAGCCACTCGTATTGCGGCCCCTCCTCCAGCACATATTCCAGCGAGCCGAGGAAGCCCGCCATGAACAAGAGGCCCCACCAGTCGAAGCGCTCGAGCAATGCGAAATTCGGCTGGTCGAAATCGATCAGCGCAAGCGCGCCGAGGGTGATGCCGATGCCGGGCACGATATTGATGAAGAACAGCCAGTGCCACGACATCAGGTCCGTGATGTAGCCGCCCACAGTGGGACCTACGGTCGGCGCCAGCGTCGCGACCAGCCCGATGATCGGCGCGACGATGTGGAACTTTGAGCGCGGGAAGATCGTGTAGGCCGAGGCGAACACGGTCGGGATCATGCCCGCGCCCAAAAATCCCTGCAGCGCGCGCCAGATGATCATCTGCTCGATCGATGAGGCGAAGCCGCACAGGAAGCTCGAGACGGTGAAGCCGAAGGCGGAGATCGCAAACAACAGCCGCGTGCCGAGCGCGCGCGACAGGAAGCCGGACAAGGGAATGGCGATGACCTCGGCGATCAGATAGGCGGTCTGGACCCACGATACTTCGCTCGAACTCGCCGAGAGCCCGGCCTGGATGTCAGCGAGCGAGGCCGAGACGATCTGGATGTCCAGGATCGACATGAACATCCCGAACACCATGATGACGAAGGCGACCACCCGCCTCGGCTCGATGCGCTCCTCGGGCGCGGCGGACGGATTCATCATGTTTGGCGAAGCGGTGGTGGCGTCAGCCATATCTGCTCACCTGCGCCCGGGATTTCCCGCGGGCTCAAAATATCACTGCGGATGGATCGTCATCGGCGCGTCGAGATCGGCATCGTTGTCCGCATCCGCGGCGCCCTCGCGGGTATCCACGGTGGTGTAGACCGACATGCCGGCACGCAGCATATTCTGCCGCGCGACGCTCTTCGGCACGCGAACCCGGACCGGCAGCCGCTGCACGATCTTGGTGAAGTTGCCGGTGGCGTTGTCCGGCGGCAGCAAGGTGAACACCGAGCCTGCGGCAGGTGAAATGCTGTCGACCACGCCTTTGAACTTGCGGTGACCGTAGGCGTCGACCGAGATCGTCACCGACTGGCCCGGGCGGATGCGCTTGAGCTGGGTCTCTTTATAATTGGCGTCGATGAAGACGTCGTCGAGCGGCACCACATTGCCGAGCCGCTGGCCGGCCTGGATGAAGTCGCCGACATTGACCAGGCGGTTGGAAAAAGTGCCGTCGACCGGCGCGCGCACCGTAGCGAAATCGAGGTCGCGCTCGGCCTTGGCGAGCTGGGTCTGCAGCTCCGCGAGCGTGGCGCGGGCCTCGTTCTGCTGCGCCTTGGTCACCTCGACATTGTCGCGCGCGGCATCATAGGCGGCCTGCGCCGACTTCACCGCGGCAATACCCTGGTCGCGGCTTGCTTCGGACACTTCGAAGGTGGCGCGCGAAGCAAAGCCCTTGGTGCTCAGCGCCTGCTGGCGGTCGAAATCGAGGCCGGCGCGCTTCAGGTTCGCTTCGGCGGAGACGAGCTGTGCCTGGGCTTGTTCGACCGCGCTCTCCAGCGCGGTGACCTGGCGGCCGATGCGCTCGATGGTCGCCTGCTGGGTGGCGATCTTGCTGCGCGCCGCATCGACTGCGATCCGATAGTCGCCGTCGTCGATCCGGAAGATCACTTCGCCGGCGCGCACGATCGCATTGTCGGCAGGCAGGATCGCCGCTAGATGGCCCGAGACACGCGCGCCGAGCATGGTGTTGTTGGCGCGGACATAGGCGTCGTCGGTCGAGATGTAGAAGCGCCCGGCCACAAACCAGTAGACGCCATAGCCGACTGCGGCGAGCGCGAGCAGGCCGAGCACGCCCATCATGACGAATTTGCGTTTGCCGGGTTTTGGCGCAGCGGCACTTCCCGCCGGCGCCGGCTGCTCCGGCGCAGGCGCGGGCGGCGTTTCGGCAGGCCGGTGCTTGGCTTCTTCAGGAGCCGGGCCGCGAAGCTGCTCTGCCGGCTGCGCCGATGCATCGCGCACAGCGTCGCCCTCGACCGCCTCCGGCTCGGAGCGAACGATGCGTGCAGCCTGATCTCTCGCCGCGGCCATGGCCGGACTCCTCACTTACCCCGTCACGACGCAAGCGAGGCTAGGTGGCCCATGCGGCATCGTATCTTTACAATATCATTGACCGAACGGTTCGGTCAAGCTACGTTACTTTGGAGGAACCCTAAGGAGAAAATCGGGTCCGGACAGTACCCCGGATCGAAATATTCTTCGAGAGACTAAACCAATGGTTGCAGGCCAAACATCCCCTTTTCAGATCGTTGCCGAGGAGGACTCCTCCAAGCGGCGGCAGATTCTCGACGGTGCCCGCAAGGTGTTCCTGGAGTTGGGTTTCGACGGCGCCAGCATGGGCGAGATCGCCCGCGCCGCCGGGGTCTCCAAGGGCACGCTTTACGTCTACTTCGACGACAAGTGCCGGCTATTCGAGGCGATCGTCGAGGAAGAGAAGATCGAGCAGAGCAAGACCGCCTTCAACTTCGATCCCCAGCGCGACGCCGATATCACCCTGCCTGAATTCGGGCGCGCCTATGTCGCCCTGCTGTGCCGCCCCGGCGGTGGTTCGGCGCTCCGCACGGTGATGGCGATCGCCGAGCGGATGCCTGAGGTCGGCAGCCGATTTTACGAGCAGGTGATCGCAAGCAACGTCAAGCGCTTTGCGACCTATCTCGAAGCACGGGCCGGACACGGCGAGCTCGCGATCGACAATTTCGAGCTCGCCGCCTGGCAATTCATGCAGATGTGCCAGGCGACGCTGTTTCAGGCTTTCATCTTCCAGGCCAAGCCCTCTCCATCGTCCGAGCAGATCGCCACCGTGGTCGACAGCGCAACGCGGGTGTTCTTGGCCGCGTACAGGAAGAAGGCGTAGCGGCGTAGGATGGGCAAAGCGAAGCGTGCCCACCACCAGCACTCCGCTCGCGAATGGGGGGCACGCTTCGCTTTGCCCATCCTACGGATTCTCTCACGCCTCGCACTGGCGTCGTCATTGCGAGCGTAGCGAAGCACTCCATCGCGCCACTTGTGGAGGCATGGATTGCTTCGTCGCTTCGCTCCTCGCAATAACGGGCGGAGAGGTTCTGATTCAAATGTCCAACAGCTCCGCTGTCATCGTCCGGCTTGATGGCGGACGATCCAGTAATTCCAGAGACGTCTGAGCTTGAGCCGAGCGGCCGCGGGTTACTGGGTGCCCCGCATTCGCGGGGCATGACCGTGGAGCGAGTGCTGATCTGCGGTTCGGTCGGAGCCGCTCATCGCCTCTGCGTCAGCGCTTGGTGTTGCTACCGGTCGTGCTCTTATGTCCCGGCGCGTATTCGGATGCGCCCGGCGCGGTCGACTTGCTCGCACCCTGCATCTTCTGGCCCGGTGCATGTTCCGAAGCGCCTGGCGCCGTAGACTTGGTCGATTTCTGCATCTGGTGGCCAGGCGACTTGCCCGACGCGCCCTGATTGGTTTGGGCGAATGCCGGAACGGCGAGAACCAGCAGAGCCGCGGTTACAGCTGACTTGAGATACATGATCTTCCTCCTCGTTAGAGGAAGGCTAACCCGCTCGATCCGACCATCGTTCCGGCGGAACGTGCCGGGTTGCATGTTTTTCCCGAAGATGAACAAATGTACAGGCTTTGCTGTCCTGTCATTCCGGGGCGATGCGATAGCATCGAGCCCGGAATCCATTTCGCCGCTTGCACATGTGGATCGATGGATTCCGGGTTCGCGCTGCGCGCGCCCCGGAATGACATCGAGGCGCCTCACGGCCTGAAGACGTAGCCCGGACGGACCGCCGCCTGCTCCGGGATCGGCGGCAGGTCGGAGAACAGTTCGGGGTGATCCTTCATCACCTTCAGGATGTACTTCGGCTCGATATGCTTGTTCACATCGAAGGTCGACTTGATGATGCCGAGCCGGGACAGACGGTCCTCGGCGCTGTAGAGCGCGCGATAATTGTTCGCCGAGAGACGGCGGTCCGCCTGCTGGATGTTGAACTGCATCGCGGCTTCGGCGATCTCCTGCTTGAGGCCGGGGATCCAGCGGGTCGCGACCTGCGCTGCCCGCTTCGGGTTCTTGCGCATCCACTGATCGGCTTCGGAGACTGCAGCCAGGAATTTCTCGATGGTCTCGCCGTTGGCCAGCACCCACGGGCGTAGCGCAACGTTGAAGCCGAGATAGGAGATCACGTCGCTGCCGCGGACGATCTCGACCGCGCCCGGCACATCCTTGCCCGCCACGATCGGCCACGGATCCCATCCGGAGAAAGCATCGATGCCCTTCGCGAGCAGCGCGACCGTCATGTCCGGCGGCGGCGTGTTCACCAGCGTGACCTCCTCCGGCTTCAGCCCGGCCTTCTCCAGGATGGCGAGGATATAGAGGTGGTTGATGGTGCCGAAGGACGCGGCGATCTTCTTGCCCTTCAGGCTCGCAAGGTCGCCCTTGACGATGCCGGAGCCTTCGCGCGCGATGATCGCCATGGTCGCATCCGAACCGGCCTTGGTGGCGTTGCCGCTGTAATTGCCGAGCGCAACCAGATCCATGCCGCGCAAGACAGCACCGATCATGGGTACGCCGACCTGCACGATCTCGCTCTCGCCGGCCTGCAGTGCGTTGAGGGCGTCGACGCCGGTGGCGTAGGGCCGCGCGATGGTGACGTCGAGGCCGTATTTCTCGAAGAAGCCGCGCTCGAGCGCGATCGGCAATCCGATCTGGTCAATGCCGGTGACCATGCCGGCCTTCAACTTGGTCAGCGTCTGCGCGCCCGACGGCGTGCAGAGAAGCGCGAACGCCGTCGCAAGCAGCAACAATCGTTTCATTCTCCTACCCTCCCGGTTTTATCGGTCCCACCGCCGTGACCCAGTACGGCCGGGCGACGGCGTTGAGGTCCGTTCGTTTGACGCCACGTAATTCAATGGAATAATCGTCGGTGGCCGAGACACGTCCGTATTGCTGGAATGCAAGCACGTGGAAGCGCTCGGGCGTGAACGGCAGCTCGATCTGCACATTGACCTTCTCGGACGTACCGGCGAGCTCGGGCGAGATCTTGCCAGGTGCGGCCAAGGTCAGCCAAAGCTGAAAGCCGGCCCAGACGGCGATGACGCCGAGTACGATGCGGCCCTTGGTTGAATTGAAGGCTTGCGCGACGAGGCTCATGCGGCGCGCACCATCTGCAGCACACGCGCGGAAAGCTGCTTGAACTTGTCGTCCTTGACGAGATCATCCCACACACGTGGCCGCGGCAGATCGACCTCGACCTGGTCGAGGATGCGGCCCTTCGAGAGCACGACGACGCGGTTGGCAAGGAACACCGCCTCCGACACGTCATGGGTGATGAACAGCACGGTCGGCTTGCGCTCCTGCCAGATCCGCGTCAGCTCTTCCTGCAGCGTCATGCGCGTCTGCGCGTCGACGCTGGCGAACGGCTCGTCCATCAGCAACACATCCGGATTGTTGGCGAGTGCGCGCACCACGCCGACGCGCTGCTGCATGCCGCCGGACAATTCGTTGGGATAGCGGTGCGCCGCGTGCGAAAGGCCGGCGAGCGCGAGATATTCGCGCGCGATGCGGTCGCGCTCGGCCTTCGGCACGCCGCGCATCTTCGGGCCGAAGCCGACATTGTCGAGCACGGTCTTCCAGGGAAACAGCGCAAACGACTGGAACACGACGCCGCGCTCGGGGCCCGGCTCCCTGACCGGCTTGCCATCGAGCAGGATCTCGCCGCCGGTATAGGGAATGAAGCCCGCGATCATGTTGAGGATGGTGGTCTTGCCGCAGCCGGATGGGCCGACCACCGAGACGAACTCGCCCTGCTCGACATTGAGCGAGACGTCGTGGACGGCGTTGACATGCGAGCCGGCATACGGATCGAAATAGGTCTTTGCGAGGTTCTTGAGCGAGAGCGTCTTCATGATGTCACCAATCCCCAACGCTGGCCGGTCGCGCGCTCGAGCGGCGCGAGGATCCAGGCGTCCACGATGTACCAGAGCAATCCGAGAATGATCATGCCGAGCAGGATCTCGACGGTGGAGCCGGCGCGGCGGGCGTCGAACATCATGAAGCCGATGCCGCTGGTGCTGACGATCATCTCCACCGCAATCAGCGCGCGCCAGCCATAGCCGAGGCCGTTGCGCAGGCCGGTGATGATGTTGGGCAGCGCGCCCGGCAGCGTCACCTCCCAGAGCACGCGTGCCGGCGAGGCGCCGAGGCTGCGGGCGGCACGCGCGAGATCGCGCGGCACGGATTCGACGCCGAGCACGGTGTTGAGCACCACCGGGAACAGCACGGTATAGACGATGACGAAGGTCATTGTCGTCAGTCCGAAACCGAACCAGATCAAAAGGATCGGGAGCCAGGCGATGTCGCCGATCGCCTGGAAGAACAGGAGGATCGGCCAGCAGATGCGATGCGCCCAGCGGCTGGTGCCGATCAGAACGCCCAACGGAATCCCGAGCGCCATCCCGACGGCGGCGCCGGTGAACAGGCGGATCAGGCTGTCGCCGAGATAATCCGGCAGGATGCCCTTGTAGATCAGCGTGAAGAAGGAGTTTACGACATCGACCGGACCGGGGAAGAACGCGCGCGGGAAGATGCCGGCGGCGGCAACCGCGCTCCACAGCGCCACTACAGGAATGAAGGGGACAATAGCCGCGAGCGCCGGCCAGCGCCGCGTCATCCGTGCGTAACCGCTCCAGCATTGCAGCAGGATATTCATGCGCGCCTCACCATGCCCCAGCGCTCGATGGTCGCCCGCTCCAGCGGGACCAGCAGCAGACGGTCGATCAGGAGCCACAGCACGCCGATCACGATCATGCCGAACACGATGACCTCGGTGCGGTAGAAATCGCGGGCGACGAACAGCATGTAGCCGAGCCCGACATTGGTCGCGATCATCTCGGCCGCGATCAGGCCGCGCCAGGCAAAGCCGAGCCCGGTGCGGATGCCGGTGACGATGTTCGGCAGCGCGCCCGGCAACAGCACTTCCGTCAGCAGCGCCCAGCGGCCGGCGCCAAGTGAGCTTGCAGCGTTGCGCAGCGTATGCGGGATGGTTTTGACGCCGAGCAGCGTGTTGTAGGCGACGACGAAGAACACGGCGTTGAAGATGACGAAGACGATGGCGCCAAAGCCATAGCCGAACCAGAGCGTTGCGATCGGAATCCAGGCGATGCCGGCGAGCACCGAGAAGAAGCGGAACAGCGGCGTCAGGAATGCCGCGACCGTCGGGCTCACGCCCATCGCGATGCCGAGCGGCACGGCGGTGACGATGCCGATCAGGGTGCCGAGCCCGACGCGCAGCAGGCTCGCGCCGACATGGGCGGGCAGTGTGCCATCCCGGATTGAATCCATCGCGGCGGTGCCGACTGAGCCGACGGAGGGGAACACCCGCGGATTGATATCGAACAGCGGAACGACGACGGCCCAGATTGCAACCAGCGCAAGCAGCGGGGCGACGAACATCGCAGCCCCGGCGAGCGAACTGACGCTGCGCGCGAGCCACGGCGATCGCCGCTTGAGACTGCCCGTCACCTCCATGTCGCCTCCCCCGATATCGACGCTGCCTTTGCCGGCATTTATTGTCGTTTATCGCGTCCGTATCGCCTTAGACACGCGACGCCATGCCTCATGTTGCGCAAATTCTACGCTCACGCAATCGCCGATCGCGGAGTCGTTCGTTGTCCAGACAATCAAAGGATGTGCGTGACGCGAGAATGCCGGCGAGATGACGGCGCGCGCCGATGCTAGATTGCAACGCAGACGTTACTCGTCCGCGAATTCGTCTTCCTCGTTGATCTTGGGCTTGCGACTGAACCAGGACGACTTCTTGCCGCCGAGCGAGCCCGTGACATAGGGATCGCGAGAGGCATAGGGGTTGCGCGAATTGGCGCGCGCCGCGATCTGCTCGCCGGAAACGGCGGCGGGCTCGCAGATGACGCGGCGGCTGGCACGGCGCATCAGGTCGACGTGGATGTGATCGTAGTGGAAACGGTTCGAGCCCGGCGCCAGCACGGTGTTGAACTGCTGGCAGGCCGCGCCCTGGATGTCGCGTAAGAACCCCTGCTCTTCCGGTAGCCCGCGCCAGCCATCCTTCACCGAGATGCGGCGACCGTCGGCAAGCGTGAAGCCGGCGATATCGAGCGCATTGCCGAAGGCGTGCTCGGAAATATGTGCGCTCGAATTGCCGTTCATGCCGCGGCAGGAATAGGCGGAGATCTGCTTGATCTCGACCACGCGTGCACCGAACCAGCGCGTGGCCGCCGGCTGTACGGAATCTGCAAGCCAATGGTCGAGCGCGGAGACGATCGGACAGGCGAGCGTCGCGGTCGGCTTCAGCGCGACCGGACCCACCGAAGTGACGGGATTGCCGCGTTCGGGCCCGAGGCGCGGCAGCGGCGCGGCTGCGCCTTCCGGCGGCGAATAAGGCGCGGGAGAATAAGGTGCAGAGGAGCGCTCGCGCTGCGGATAGCCTTGCGGCGCGCCATAGGTCGGACCGCGCGGCGGCTCCGGCGTGCCCTCGGCCGGCAAGTCGATCTCGCCCTGCTGCGGTGCGACGCCAGGGGCGTTCAGCGAAATCGGCCCGTTCGACGGCGCGCCATAGGTCGGCTGGCTTGCAGTCGAGTTCGGATAATAGGGGGCCTGTGCCGGCGGGGGCGCCGGTTGCCGCGCGATTGGCCAGCGCGGCTGGACGCGGCTCGAGCCGATATCGGCCGGTGGGCGCAGATCGTCGGCAAAACCAAAGGTCTGACTGCTCTCGCCGAGTGCAGCGACCTTGAGGGGAAATTGCGCACCGCACGCGCCGGGACCCGAGATCGGGTCGATGCGCACGAGATCCGGCCCTTCCTTCACCGCGCCGGATTTCAGGCAAGCGACTTCGGCCTCGGCCCGCCAGGGTTCACGTTCGGCCTGGAAGAAGCCGCGACCGCAACCTGCTAGCGAAGCGAGGACGACGGAGCCGACGAGATACAAACGAACTCCACGCGTCATGCGCGGCAGGTTCTGCGAATTTATTTAAGGACTCTTCAACGCGTTGTTTTTACACATCTTTAACCATGTGGTCGGCGGCCCCGGGCGCCTCGAGCCAGTACGGACAGCATCGCTGGCTTTTTCGGCGGGGAACGGTTTGGTAGATTTGCGCGTTCTGTACGGGCAGGCGCAAACGCTGGGAGCGTTCCCTATGGCTATGAGTCTTCTCGTCGGCCGGTTGAGCGTGGTCGCCGCCTATGTTGCGTTCGCCTTTGTCGGCGCGATCGTGCTCGGCCTGTTGTAAGCTTTCCCTGCTAGCCTGGATTGGACTTGCGCCCGGCGGCCCTCCCCCGCCAGGCGCTTCCGTGATTGTTACCAGCTATAGCGCACGACGCCTTTGCCGGCGTAGGAGCGCGTGACGCCGGAGAACTCGCCCTCGAAGGTCGCGGCGGTCGACCAGCCGTTCATCCAGTTCACCTCGGCGGATGCCGTGGTGAGCGCCGCATCGTGCGCGGGAGCTGCGCCATTGACGACAAACGACGCACCCGGCAGCGCCTGGAACGTCGCGGCGATGTTGCGATCGGCGTTGAAGTCATGCGCCCAGGCAAAGCGGCCACGCAGTGTGAGGACCGCGTCCGGTATGGCGAAGGACTTGTCGGTCCGCACGCCCAACTCGCTGCGCGGCGCCGTGACGGTCTTGGCGCCGTAGGCCAGAGCGAACGCACCGACGCCGGCCACGACCTGCTCGGCATAGGCCGGCAGATCGAACGTCGTGAACTGTGCGGCGGCATAAGGCGTCACCGCTCCGATCCATGGCGTCAGCAGCCGGTAACCGCCTTCGATGCGGCCCGAGTAAGCATTGGCATTGAACTCGGCGTGCAATCGATCGAGCCCGGCGCCGATCACGGTACGATTGGTCGTGATGTCCTGCCAGCCATAGGCGAGCGCGCCCAGGACATAGGCCGCGCCGACATCGTGGCGCGCGAAGACGCCGGCCTGGAACAGATCGGAACGACCGCTTCCGAGCGAATTGGCAACCGAGAAATTGGTGCCGCCGCCGGCGAGCGCGAAGCCGACAAGCGTGTTCGGCGCGATCCTGTAGTCGGCACCCGCGGCCGCGCCATAGATGCGGCTGGAGGTGTCGTTCGATCCGAGCACGGCGTTGCCATCGGTCGTCTGCGAGCCGCCGAAGCCGGACGCCCAGACGCTCCAGCGTTGCAAGGCCTGCACGGGCGACGGTGCCTTGCGATACACGGCGGCGTAGGCATCGCGTTCGGCGGGCGAACGCGGCTTCCGCGCGGACGCATAGGCGCTCGCGCCGTCAGCTTCATCGGCGAACTGCGCCACGCCGGGCGATGGAGATGCGTTGTCGCCGCGTCCGACGATGGTGGGATCGGTCATGATCCCCATGAACATGTTCATCGCGTTGAAGGTGGTCTGCTGCGAGCCCGTTGCGGTCTCGCCGGTAGCCTGCGTCAAGCCGGCCGGCGTCAGGCCGCCGAAGGCGGCGGGAATGCTGCCGCTATTGTTGAAGAAGCCAGTCAGCACGTTCGCCAGCGTGGCCTGGTTGACGTTGAGGCCGGCGCTGGAGGCGAAGTTCAGCGCCACGTCCAGATAGACGTTGTTGGCGTCATAGCTCAGGCCGGCACTGACCGAAGGCAGGTTGGTCGTGACGGACGAGGCGAAGGTGCCGCTGACGCCGCCGGTCGCGTTCAGGACCGTGTAGTGCTTCTGCAGGGACGCACCCAGCAGGGATACGTTCACGCCTGCGCTGCCCAGCATCGCGGTGCCGCTCACGTTGGTTCGACTGGCACCCGCACCGTCGACCTGCACCATATAGGTGGAGGCTGCCGTGAAGCTGAGGTTGCCCTGCACCGAGAGCGTGCCCGATGTCGTGGTGCCAGGCGCGAGAACGCCGCTAACCGCGGTGTTTCCGACGCTGCCGATGCCGCCGAGCGTGCCGCCACTATTGACCGTCACCTCGCTGGCGAGCGTACCGTTCACCAGCAAGATGGCGCCGGCGAATACGCCGGTGCCGTTCTGATAGGTCTGCGCGTCGGTGATGGTCCATCTGCCGCCCTGCACGTTCAGCGCCTGGAAATTGATGACGTTCGACAACGTGCCCGCGCCGGGGCCGTTCAGATTAATGGTGTTGGTGCCGACGCCGCCGTCGATCCGGCCGACGATGCTAGAGCTGCCATACAGATTAAGCGTGTCGTTGCCGCCTTCCATGCTGATGGCGCGGCCGGAATTGCCGCTGATCACGCCGTAGTTGGAGATGATATCATCGCCCTCACCGGTCTGGATCGCCGCACCGTCGCCGCGAATGAAGCGGGTCGAGCCGGTGCCGGTGTAGGTCACGCCATTGAGCGTGCCGACTGAACCCGGATCGGGATTGCCGTTCTGCAGCAGCGTCACGCCATTTGGACCGGGGATGGAGCCATTGCCGGTGATCGTGCCGTAGTTGACGATGGTGTCGTTGTCGGCGGTGGTGCCGGTCTTGTTCTCGGAACGAATCGCATAGCTGCTGTTGCCGACGATGGTGCCACCGGCATAGTTGATCAGGTCGAGCGCCGCCGATCCGCTGCGCGAACCATCCGGATTGGAATCGTTGTTGATCACGATGCCCGCTCCGGCGCCCGTGATGGCGCCGTAGTTGCGGATCGTGGCGCCGCTCGCCGTGATGCCCTCGCTGTTGTTGAAGCGAAGCCCATCGTCCGCGCCCTTGGCGCCGGTGCCCTGGATGGTGCCGTAGTTCGTCAAGAGCGTGAGCACGCCGTCGATGTCCATGCCGTCGCCATCGCCGCGCGCCGACGTCGTGTCGATGCTGCCAGTGATGGTGCCGTAGTTGGTTACCACGGCGTCGCCGCCGGAGCCGACGCCCGAGCCGTCGCGGCCGATGATGGTGGCGCCAGCGTAGTTGTAGACCGTGATGTTGCTGCCGACATCGCCTGCCGTGCCGTTCTTGGCGCCGGATATCAGGCCACCCGCGTAATTGTAGACGGTGCCGCTATGACCCGACTGCAGGTCGATGCCATCGGAGCCGGGACGGTCCGTAGGCTCCGGCTCCGAATTGCCGATGATCTGGCCGTAATTGTACACCGTGAAATTCTGGCCCGGCCGCATCGCGTCCGCATTGTCGGCGGTGATGAGGCCGCTGGTGCGGTTGGTGATGGTGACGGTCGCGGCAGTCGATGTCAGGTTGTCGAAGTCGAGCGCCTGGCCGGTCGCCGACTTGATGGTGCCAGCATTGTCGACCGAGAACGACGCCGCCGTGGTCGAATTGCTCGAGCCGGAGCCGTTGATCTGGATGGCATCGTCAACCGACTGGATAGTCGCGCCGGCATTGTTGACGATCGAGAGCGACGAAACGTTGTCGAGATTCGTATTCGCACGGATCGCGCGGGCCGAGCCGTCGATCAGCCCGGAATTGGTGATGGTGGTGGTGCCCGCACCGATGCGCATCACGTCGTTGCCGAGCGCCTTGAGCGTGCCGCCGGCCTCGTTCGTGATCGAGAACACCGCCGCATTCGAGGTCACCGAGTTGAAGTCGAACACGCGGCCGTTGTTCGTCGACTGGATGGTGCCGAAATTGTCGACCTTGACCGTTCCGCTAGTGAGACCGCTCTGGATCCGGAACGCATCATTGGACGATGTGAACAGCGCATCCTTGTTGTTGATCAGCGTGAAATTGCCACTGATCGCGCTGTTCGACGTATCGATGCCGCGCGAGGTCGCCGAAATCGTGCCGTCGTTGGTGATGACCACGCCTGGCGAAGCGAGCCCCGTGGTCCAGGTGATCGCCGTTCCGATCACCGAGAGCGTGCTTCCATCTGCGACAAAACCGGTATCATTGTTCGATACCGTCTTCGCGGTCGCCGGATCGTCGGACGGCACGCTGAAGCTTGCAGCTAAGGCAGAACCAAACGCGATGGACGACGCAGCAACAACCAATGCGAACCTGCTCGCATTGCTCAACAACTCGACTTTCACCACCAGCCCCCTGAAACTTGCGGTGCGCGGAACATGGTGTCCGCGTGTAACAGTTTGATAACAACGCGTTTGCGTGTAAGACATGCGCCGCACCTGTGATATAATTGCAACGAGCGAACATCTCCCTTGTCTTCAAAGCCTCAACGCCCCGGCGTCGCCGACCAGACGTTGCAACGCGCCGCGTTGGCACTGCAGATGCAGCGGCTCGACGAGGCCGAGCGATTGGCGGCGGCCGTCTTCAGGGCGAATCGCGGCAATCTGGCCGCTGCAGCACTGCTCGGCCGCGTGCTGATGCTGCAGAACCGCTTCGACGAGGCGATTGCGCCGTTGCAGAAGGCCGCGCGTCGCGGCGACGATCCCGCAGCCGAGACCCTGCTTGCCGCGGCGTTCGCGGCTACCGGCCGGGGCGACGACGCGCTCGGTCTGCTGCGCCAAGCGATAGCGCGACGGCCCGCCTTTCCGCCGGCTTTCCTTGAATATGCCGGGCAGCTCACATCCGATGGAAGGATCGACGAAGCGATCGCCGTGCTCGAGCAGGGTTTCGCGCTCGCGCCTGGAATCATCGAGCTGCAGCTTCGCTTGGCGACGCTCTATATCGGCCGCAACGAGCGCGCCCAGGCGCGCACGATGCTGCAGCAGGCGGCAGCTGCCGCGCCGGCGCGTCACGACGTGGTGGCCGAACTCGCCCGGGTGATGGTGCTCGACGGCGACTGCGCCGCCGCCGTAGATGTCTTCCGCCGTGCGCTCGCGCTGCGCCCGGATGATGCGACAACGCGCGCCAATCTCGGCGTCTGCCTGATGGAGATGGGTGAACGCACCGCTGGTGAAACAAGCGTGCGCGAAGCTGCGCGCGGCAGGCCCGACATGATGTGCCGCGCAATCATGTCGCTCGCCGCCTCCTCCCACGGCCGCTTCTTCCTGCGCCCGAGCGCCGCGGCAAAATTTTTGGCTGGCTAGGGCGTGTGTGACAGCGGCTAATTCCAAGCCGCGATCACCGAGCCACTTACTCTCTTGCTGGCCAGTCCCGCAGAAGCGTGATCCCAAACCTCGGCGCGGCGGCTTCGAGTCGCTCGATATCGGCAGGCGTCGGCGGCCCGATCACCTCTCCCTTCCGGAGTTCATGGCCCGCGGCGGCGAGAAACCGCTCGAACACACTCGGCGTGCCTATCAGGATGTAGCGAGCGCGCTGATTGCCATGGTTCATGAGCTGGTGCGGGATGCCGCGCTTCAAAAAGATGCTCTCGCCTGGCGAGAGCGTTCGGGCCTCGCCGTCTACAACGGCAGTCAATTGCCCTTCGACGACGTAGATCGTCTCGTCGTCAAGCGCATGAACATGGATTGGCGTCTTCGTCTGCCCATCGCTTCTGTTTTCGAAGAGGCAAAATGATCCCTCTGTCTGTTCGCCAGAAACCAGTCGCTTCATGACGACGCCTACGAGCACGAATTCATTGGGTTCAAGATCTGTCATCGATTCAATCCTGCCTGACGTGTTCAGAGCGTTCCGCTCAGGAGACAAGCACTTGTTGATTCCGGTGACGTGGAGCGCGCGTATTCAGGGCCACGGCAACTAGGTCATATGCTCCTGGATGCTTAGAGGATCGCCGTTGCGATCGAACGCTTCCATCCATTCAGTCAATGAAAGAAGGTGGCAAAGTCACGATGCTCCTGATCATGCGGGTTGCCCAGTCGGAATGAACTTGGACCCTATCGGGTCACGTGCACACCCGCGCTTGTGGCGCGCAGCGCATAGTCGTCAGCTTAGAATCATTCCAATCATACTGGCGTCAGAGCAAATTCGAACAATTCAAAATTTCAACGGTGGAATTGCACCGCTCTCCTTGTGTACCAGATATTGGTCGCCGCGCGACGTGGGTCCGCGGCTAACACTGTTCTTGGGGCACAAGAAACATGATGAAATTATCGTGGGCGGGTCTTCGACTTCTTGCCTCGGCGAGCTACCTCGCGCTCTGCATGTCCATCGGCGAAGCAGATGCACAGGCGCAGACGACATCGGGGCAAGGGGGAGCGGCCTCGCTGCCTCCGGTCACGATCAACCCACCAGAGGGGCGGCGACGACCCGCGCCGCCGGCCGCGCGCACTTCCACGAACGCGAGACGTGGGCGGCGAACACAGGTCGCGCGCAGAAACGAACCGGTCTCGAGCGAAAAGCCCGCTTTTGGTCAAACGCAAGATGCCCGCACAGGCACGGTCGGCGTCTATGCCAACAGCACAGCGGTCGCCACGAAGACGAACACGCCTCTGATCGACATCCCACAGTCCGTCAACGTCCTGACCAAGGAGTACATCCAGGACCAGAACTTCCAGACCCTGACCGATGTGACGCGCTACGTTCCAGGCGTCGTCATCCACCAGGGCGAAGGCAATCGCGACGAGCTTGTCATTCGCGGTGTTGACTCCAGCGCAAACTTTTATGTGAACGGCTTCCGGGACGACGTGCAATATTTCCGCGATCTCTACAACGCCCAGAGCGTCGAGGTGCTGAAAGGACCGAGCGCACTCACCTTCGGACGTGGCGCCGGCGGCGGTCTCGTGAACCGGACGCTGAAGGAAGCGGACGGCTCGAGAATTTACGAAGCGACGATGCAGACCGGGTCCTACAACGACAAGCGCGTATCGCTTGATGCGGGACAGGCCTTAAACGAGAACGTCGCGGTACGGCTGAACACCTTCTACGAGAACAGCGATACGTTCCGCGACTACGGTCACTTTGAGCGATACGGCTTCAATCCGACCGTGACGCTGAAGCCGACCGACGATACAAAGATCAAGCTCAGCTACGAGTTCTACCACGATTTCCGCCTCGCGGATCGCGGTAACCCGTCGCTCGGTCTTCCCGGCGGCGCCACGCGCTTCAATCCCACCGTACCGTTTGCACCCAATGGCGATCTGACGACGTTCTTCGGCAGCCCGATCTACAACAGCGCAAAAGTCGAGGTGCAGACCGGTATGGCCGTGATCGAGCATGATTTCGGCAACGGGCTGACCGTGAAGAATTCCACCCTCTATGCCGACTACAATCGCGGATATCGCAATGTTTATCCTGGTGGCACGGGCGGCGGCCCCGGCGGCGGCGCGGTGACGCCGGATCTCACCCAGCTCTCGCTCAACGCCTATCAGAACTATACGCCGCGCGAGAACGCGTTCAATCAGACCGATTTCGTCTACAAGACGGCGACTGGTTCCGTTCTTCACACGGTCGCTTTCGGCACGGAGTTCGGTCGGCAGACCGGCCTGTCCAGGCGCGATTCCGGCATCTTCCCGAACAACGGAAACAGGGCCTTCGACGTCGTCAATCCATTCAACCCGACCTACTTCGGACCGGTCGTGTTCACCCACCTTCCGAGCGACGCCAACAGCAAATACCGGCTGAATATCGCCTCAGGTTATGCGCAGGACCAGATCGAAGTGAACCGCTGGCTGCAATTGTTCCTCGGCGCCCGCTACGACAGCTTCGATCTGTCGGCGTTCGATTTCAATACCTTCACCAACCGCAGCAGGGTCGATGAGAAGGTGTCTCCACGCGCCGCGATTATCGTAAAGCCGATCGACGACCTTTCGATCTACACCGCCTACAGCATCTCCTATTTGCCTGCGTCCGGCGACCAGTTCAGCAGCCTCTCTCCGGGAACGCTGATCCTTGAGCCGCAGAAATTCGAGAACGCCGAGGTCGGGGTCAAATGGAACATCCAGCCGAAGCTTTTGTTCACGGCGGCCGCATATGAGCTCAACCGTACGAATGTGCCGATTGCCGATCCGAGCAATCCCGGCTTCTTTTTCCCCAGCGGGGCGCACAAGATCCGCGGTTTCGAGACGGCCGTGACTGGTTACGTGACGCCCGATTGGCAGACGACTTTTGGATACGCCTATACCGATGCGCGCATCACCAGTGCAACCTCGCCAACGATCGTGCCCGGCAATCGCGTTCAGCTCGTGCCCTTCAATCAGTTTGCCTGGTGGAACAAGTATCAGATCGATCAGCGATGGGCTGCTTCCCTCGGCATCATCTACTTCTCGGATTCCTTTGCCTCGTCAGACGACACGGTGCGGCTCCCGAGCTTCTGGCGTTTTGATGCGGGCTTGTTCGCGAAGATCGACGAGACATGGAGCGCGCAACTCAATGTCGAGAACATCTTCAACACAAGCTACTGGGCGACCGCCGACGGCAACAACAACATCTCGCCAGGCCAAGGTCGCACGATCCGGGTGCTGGCACGGGCGAGATTCTAGGTTCGTTGCGGGTCGCAAGACGGCTCGGCGCCGGAAGAACGTCGATCGGCGTGCAGACTAAAGCGTGATGACTTTTCTTCGAATCGTCATCCCGCTTTAGCTCTTTGTTTGAGCATGATCTCCGCGCAAACGCTTCGCGTTTGTCGCGAGGGAAAACCGATATCCACTTTTCCGGATCATGCTCTAGACCAAGTCGGCTTGCGGCAAGTCGGGCGCGACCCCCGATTGGGCTGCTCCGGAAGAACCACAACCGGGCCGGGAGCGTGGCTGCTGGCGCAAGCGTGCACGGCTGCTGTGCAACGCACACACGTTTGTACCAGCGAATCGGCTACGCGTTGTGGTAGTATCGGGACACAATCACGGGGAGTATCCAGATGCAGGAAGCGGAGATTGGCTGGATTGCTGCAATCATAGTTGGCGGTTTGGCCGGCTGGTTCGCCGAGATGTTCATGAAGTCCGGCACCGGCATTCTGATGAACATCATCCTTGGTATCGTTGGCGCTGCGTTGGCAAATTGGCTGCTCGGCCTGTTTGGCATCGTGCTCGGCGGATGGATCGGCTACCTGGTCGCCGGATTCATCGGCGCCTGCATCATTATCTTCCTGTGGCGGGCGATCAGGGGCCGGACTGCTTAGCGCATTTGAAAGGCCAAGAATCTCTTTCTGCACCCAAGGGGAGGCTTCTTATGGAGCAGATTCTCATCAACGTGGTAGCGGGTGCCCTCGGCGGAAACGCGGTGGGAAAGTCGTCCCAGACCTTTGATTTGGGCATGCTGGGCAACACGATTGCCGGCCTTGTCGGCGGAGGCGTTCTCGGTCAGATCATCACGCTGGTGTGGCCGGCGGTCGCCTCATCGATCGAGGGCGGCAATTTCGACATTGGGTCAATCATTACCCAGGTGATCGGTGGCGGCGCAGGTGGCGCGATCCTGACGGCCATCGTCGGCGCGATCAAAAACCGATCCGCTGCCTGAAAGCTCAGGCCAAAAACGAAGGCGCGCTATTGTTCTGGCTGCAGACGCACGATCTGGCGTCCGCCATTCATCGCTTTGAGATTGTTGACGTACTCCTCTGGACGCTGCCAGCGGTGAGGAACTTTCAATCCCATGAAAGTCGCGATGTCACCGATAAACCCGGTGCAATTGAATGTTTCAGCGTTCCAGACCGGTGAATTCGCCTGCAGTTTCTTGATGTAGGCGAAAACCCGTTTTGCGTCCGCCTCATTCAAGTAAACCCGGTAACTCGCGGTCAGGTAGTCCGGATCAAGATCGCCATAGCTTGCGCCGGTCTCCGACGGCACCACCGTCAGATGACCAACTACATAGGCCAAGGTGTCTCCCGCAGGGGTAAGACCCGCGACATCAACCGCTCGCTCGCTCGTCTTCCCATACCAGACGAAAGCATGGCCCCAGCTCGCCGCTGTTCGGGCCCTGAAATCAACGTAGTACGGACCCTTCGCGGATCTCGACGTCAACTTTCGAGGCGACGGTGGCGCTGGTTGCGAATCAGTGACCGCATCACTGGAAACAAGCGCATTCGCGTTGGCGGTGCGCTTGTAGACCTCCCGCTTCTGGGAAATGACGCGTTCCGAGCTGACGCGAGCGTCAGCCTCTTGAGCAGCAGCCGATTGGACTATGGCCGGGAGCAAAACTGCGAGTGTGAATCCCGCAAGCAAGCATCGTCCTGATCTCGTCAGGCTGTTTGCCACGCTTTGCTCCCTTAACCGTCGACGATAAAGCCCGGGATTCAACGAGAGCCGAGTATCGCGTCAGTAGCGCGGCGGAATGACAGGCGTCTTGCCGACGGGAGTCTTCCCGACCGGGGTCTTGCCAATCGGCATCTTGCCGATGGGAGCCTGCGGATAGGCGGGCACGGGCTCTCGGCGCGGGAGGTCGGCCGCGCTGGCGACGGTCACCATGGCAAGCGTTGCGCCGACTGCAATCACGATTTTCTTCACGGTATTTTCTCTCCAACGTAGAAGGAACAAGGCGATAACCTGCGCTCCTCCCGACCATGAACGTCGGAATGCGACCACAGTGCGGCAGATTGAACTCGTTCGAGGAATAGGTCCACAGTGCGGCACATATGACACACCCCTGATGCCAGTCTCACGCGGGCAAGGCGCGGTTGCGAGCTCACATAAAGGTGAACGTGACGATTGGAGGAATTTCTGATCATCCGATGCCTCCAGATGCATGGAGGTTTTGAATGCCACCCTACGCGGTCCTCGCCCTCGCCATTGTTGTCGAGGTTGTCGCCACGAGCGCGATGAAGGCCTCCGAGGGATTTACCAGGCTGGGCCCTTCCGTATTGGTTCTGGTTGGTTACGGTATCGCCTTCCTGTTACTCGCCAAGACGCTTGATCGCATACCGCTCGGCATCGCCTACGCGGTCTGGGCAGGCGGCGGTATTGTATTGGTCGCGCTCATTGCGTGGGCGATCTATGGACAGCGCCCCGACTTTGCGGGCTTCGTCGGGATGGGCCTGATCGTGGCGGGCGTCCTGGTGCTAAACCTTCTGTCCAAGACATCGGTCCACTGATCAGCTGCAAGTGCAGCGTCTACACTTCCAGCCATTCCTTGCGGATGGCGTCGTTGGCTCGGAGTTCGTCCGGCGTGCCTTCGAACACGATGCCGCCGTGGCCCATGATGTAGACCCGATGCGAAATCCTGAGCGCGATGGACAGCTTCTGCTCGACCAGCAGGATCGCAACGCCCGCCTTGGCGATATGCGCGATCAGGTCTCCTACCTGCTGCACGATCAGCGGCGCCAGCCCTTCCGTGGGCTCATCGATCATGATGAGCTCGGGGTCTCCCATCAGCGTCCGGCAGGTGGTCAGCATCTGCTTTTCGCCGCCGGACAGCACGCCGGCGGGCGTATCGGCGCGTGCCGCGAGATTGGGGAACATGTCAAGCATGTCCTGCAACCGCCATTTGCCGGGCCGACGCGTGTTCTTGATGCCGAGCAGGAGATTCTGCCGGACTGTCAGCCCGGGGAAGATGTCGCGATGCTCCGGCACATAGCCGAGCCCCAGGCGCGCGATCTTGTAGCTCGGCAGCCCGGCGATCTCCTGTCCCTTGAAGCGGATGGTGCCCTGGGGTGGCACCTCGCCCATGATCGCCTTCACCGTGGTGGAGCGGCCGACGCCGTTGCGGCCAAGCAGGCTCACCACCTCCCCGGCCGCGATGGAAAGGTCGACACCCTGGAGGATGTGGCTCTTGCCGTAATAGGCATGCAGATCCCTGACCTCGAGCATCAGTGCGCCTCTTCGCCGAGATAGGCTTCCTTGACCTTCGGGTTTGCCCGGATCTCCTCGGGCGTGCCGGAGGCGATGATGTTGCCGTAGACCAGGACCGAGATGCGGTCGGCAAGGCCGAACACCACGCTCATGTCGTGCTCGACGATCACGAGCGTGCGCCCTTCGGTGAGGCGGCGGATCAGGGCGACGGCGCGTTCGGTTTCCGCATGGCTCATGCCCGCGGTCGGTTCGTCCAGCATGATAACGTTGGCGCCGCCTGCGATGGTAATGCCGATCTCCAGTTCGCGCTGCTCGGCATAGGTGAGAAGTCCTGCCGGCACGTCGCGGCGATGGCTTAAGTGGATGTCATCCAGAATCTCGGCGGTGCGTCGTCGCACCTCCGGCAGGTCGTCCACGTTCTTCCAGAACGCGTAACGGTGGCCGGTGGCCCAAAGCACGGCGCAGCGGACATTCTCCCACACCGTCATGCGGGCGAACACGTTGGTCACTTGGAACGAACGCGACAGACCGCGGCGATTGATCTCGAACGGCCGCAATCCCGAGATCACATCGCCGTTGAGCCGGATCTCACCCGAACTCGGGCTGAGATAGCCGCTGATCAGGTTGAATGTCGTGGACTTGCCAGCCCCGTTGGGACCAATGATGGCGTGGCGCTCACCCTGCGCGACGCTCAGATTGAGGTCCTTGATGATGCTGACGTTGCCGAAGTGCTTTTCGACGGCACGAACTTCGATGGCTGGCGTCACGCGAGATACCCCCGGTCGCGGGCGATGCTGGCGGCGCGGTCCCAGGCCTCAGTGATGCGCCGCCAGGTGATGCGGGCGACAATGAAGCCGCCGACCACCAGGACGGCCGCGGTGCCCCAGGTTGCAGGCGCGGTCGTGTTGAAGGGAATGCCGAACAGTCTGACGATGCTGCCCTCGCCTCCGCCCGTGGCGTAGCGTGCCACCGTCTCGATGACAAGGATGACGCCGCAGGCCAGCGCCAGCGTCGGGAGCGCCGCGACCAGATAGGATGGGATCACCATGCCAAGCGTCCTGGCGCGGATCAGCGGCCGGTGCATCATCAGAAGGCCGGCGATGCCGCCCGGTGCGAACATCACGATGCCGATGAAGATGATGCCGAAATAGAGCTGCCACACGCTGGTCACGCTTGTCAGCCCGAGTTGCAGATAGGTCACGAGGATGGCGCCCAGGATCGGACCGAAGAAGTAGGAAGCACCGCCGATGAAGGTCGCGAACAGCACCATGCCGGACTGCACCGCGCCGAGATAGGCGGAGTTCGCGATCTCGAAATTGATGGCGGCCAAACCGCCCGCGATGCCGGCAAAGAAGCCGGCGAAACAGTAGGCGAGATAGCGGACGACGTGAGGATCGTAACCGATGAACTCGACCCGTCCGGGATTATCGCGAACGGCGTTGCAGATGCGCCCCAGCGGCGTACGGGTAAGCGCGCACATCGCGATCGCCGAAACCAGCACCCAGAAAGCGATCAGATAATAGACCTGAATTTGCGGCCCGAAGGTCCAGCCGAAGATATGCGGCAGCGCCGTGCGATCGGTGCTGATCCCGGATTCGCCGCCGAATACGCTGCGCAGGATCAGCGATGAGGACGCGACCAGTTCGCCGATGCCGAGCGAGATCATCGCGAATACCGTGCCGGCGCGCCGGGTCATCACCCAGCCGATCAGGAGCGCGAGGCCGAGGCCGCCGATGCCGCCGACCAGCGGAATCAGGGGCAGCGGAATCGGCCATCCGTGTGCCGTCACGGCATTCATGAGGTGGACGGCGGCAAAGCCGCCGAGGCCGTAATGAACCGCGTGGCCGAACGACAACAGCCCGGTCTCGCCAAGGAGAATGTTGTAGGACAGCGCGAAGATGATCGCGATGCCGATCAGGCTGAAGGAGGTGAGCGAGCCGCCCGAGGAGAAGATCAAGGGCAAGGCGACGAGTGCAATCGCCGCGACCACCCACACGCCGTAGAAGCGCAGGTTTTGGCCGGATGACTTCGCAGCGATGTCAGACGCGGAGGTGACGGTGCTGGTCATGTTTCGCGCGTCCCGAGAAGGCCCATGGGACGGACGATCAGGATGAACACCAGCAGCACATAAGGCAGAACCGGGGCGATCTGGGCGATCGTGACATTCCAGATATCGGTGAGGACCGATGGGCCGATGCTAGGATCCAGCGGCCCGAACGCGCTGGCAAGCGAGCCGTTCAGCGCCACCGCAAAGGTCTGCACGAGCCCGATGAAGAGCGAGGCGATGAACGCGCCGGGCAACGAGCCGAGGCCGCCGAACACGATGACGACGAACAGGATGGGGCCGAGCAAGGCGGCCATGTCGGATTGGGTCACCAGCGCCGGACCGGCGATGACGCCGGCGAGACCGGCGAGCGCGCTGCCAACGCCGAACACCAGCATGAACACCTGCCCGACATTATGGCCGAGATGCCCGACCATGTGTGGGTGAGTAAGCGCCGCCTGCACGATGAGTCCGACCCGGGTGCGCTTGAGCGCAATCAAGAGCGCAACGAAGATCAGCGCCGAGATCGCCAGCATGAAAATCTTGTAGGCAGGATAGTTGGTGGAAAAAACCGTGAGGGCTGGAAAGTCGAGCGCTGCCGGCACCCGATAATCCACCGGGCTCTTGCCCCAGATCATCGAGACGATTTCCTCGATGGCGAAAGCGAGCCCGAACGTCAGCAGCAATTCGGCGACGTGTCCATGCTTGTGGGTGTTGCGCAGTCCGTAACGCTCGACAGCCATGCCGACCGCCGCCACAAGCAAAGGCGCCAGCACCAGCGCGGGCCAGAACCCGATCCACTTCGTGAGCTGATAGCCGAAGAACGCGCCCAGCATGTAAAAACTGGCGTGGGCGAAATTAAGCACGCCCATCATGCTGAAGATCACGGTCAGACCGCTGGACAAGAGGAACAACAGCATCCCGAACAGGACGCCATTGAGCGTAGAAATCACGATCAGCTCAAGCACGGTTCATCCATTAGTGTCTGCCCCGTACGATCGCGGAGCAGAGACTCGAAAAGTCCCCATCGATTCCGGCATGACAGCCGCCGACGCAAACGTCCGTCCCGTTCCGGATGTCCGGAACGGGACGGACGCCGTGCGCATCATGGCCGCTTCATCTTGCAGGTGGTCGGCAGCATGGTCTGTGGTGTGTCGATCTTTGCCACCAGGCGCCAGCCCCAGCCGGTGTTCTCCTCGTCGAACGGCTCCTTCTCGCTGCGGCTGCCGAATGAAGAGATATAGATCGGCTGGAAGAACTGATGATCGTCCTTGCGCATGACGCCGCTGCCGCCATCGAGAACGTCAAACTTCAGGTCCTCGAGCGCGGCGGCGACCTTCACCGGATCAATCGAGTTGGCTTTTTCGGCGGCGGCCTTGAACATGCGCATCTCGTTCACCGCGCGCGGATACCAGAGCGACAGGCCGACCTTGGCCCGGAACGCCTTCTCGAATTCCATCGCCGCCTCGTTGCCCGAGTTCGGGATGCCTTCGCTGATCTGAAACACCTGATGATCGAGATTGGTCTGCTTGACCGCGGTCGGGCCGCCGGCGCCACCGGCATAATAGGTGTACCAGTTGACCTTGAGCCCGGCATCGGCAGCCGCCTTGAGCAGCAGCGCGAAATCCTGTCCCCAATTGCCGGTCACCACGCTATCGGCGCCTGACGCCTTGATCTTGGCGATATAGGGCGAGAAGTCGGTGATCTTGAGCAGCGGGTGCAGCTCGTCGCCGACAATCTGGACATCGGGCCGCTTCTCTCCCAGCATCTTGCGCGCCTGGGTCCGGACCGACTGGCCGAACGAATAGTCCTGGTTGATCAGGTAGACCTTCTTGATGGCCGCATTGCCCTTCATGTAGCTGGTCAGCGCTTCCATCTTGATGTCGGAGTTGGCATCCCAGCGGAAGTGCCAGAAGCTGCACTTCTCGTTGGTCATGCTCGGATCGACCGCGGCATAATTGAAGTAGAGCACTTCCTTGCCGGGGTTGCGCGTGTTGTGCTTGGTAACAAAATCCTCCAGCGCCGCGCCGACCGAGGAGCCGTTGCCCTGGGTGATGTAATGGGCGCCTGCATCGATCGCCTTCTGGGCCTGGATGAGGCTTTCCTGCGGATTGGTCTTGTTGTCGAGCGGGATGATCTCGACCTTATGGCCGAGAATACCACCCTTGGCATTCAGCTCATCGGCCAGATACTGGAATGTCTTCAGCCCGCCTTCGCCGACACTGGCGCCGCCTCCGGATAGAGGATCAATATAGCCGATCTTGACGGTATCCTGCGCGTAGGCAGCACCACTGAGCATCGGCAGGGCCACGGCGATGACCCTCGTCATTTTGAGCATTTTCTGTTTCCTCGCTTGCGTGTCGACTCTAGCGCTGGCGCGTGTTGCGCAGCACAATTGCGGCCATACTGAGCAGATTGATCCTGCGTTGACAAGTCCAACGCCGGGCAGATTCTGGTACCGCGGCAGAATGGCTCGCAAGAGACAGCAACCCGTTACCCGCGTTGTCAGAGAGTCGACGTGGATACTCGCGCAGCCGAGCTGAACGCAATTTCAGTCCGGCTTGCTACCTGGAGCTTTCTCGTCACATCTCATAGTCCTGTGATTGAAGCCTCCGAGCCAGGAGCTTCAATCACGCGCTACAAACTTGCGACTGCGAGTAGGCCGTCAGCACATCGATGCTGCCTGCGATGGTCGAGCACGATCTATCGGAAGGACCGGCTTCCGCTTTTCCGATTCATGCTCCAGCTCGTGAGCTCACACGCGAAACTGACGGCGGTAGAAGCCGGGTTCGCGTTGCATGCGGTTGGTGAGGTCGTGCGCCCGCTGCGTCTCCTCTTCGGTGAAGGGCGCGGTGCGCGCCGTCCAGTTCTCGCGCTTCACCGGAATGCATTGCGCGATCGGCGTGCCCTTCGGCAGCACGCCGCAGAAATTCACGTCGTGCCAACAGGCTGGAAAGTGAATCCAGTTGTCGTGATAGCGATCGCAATCGACGATGCCCGTCAGCGTGGTGAACGGCAGGTCGAAGCGGTTGAACGGATGCGTGAACAGCACCGCATAGCCCTCCGGCGCTTCGATGGTCCAAAGGTTGTGGAATTTGATCAGGAAGCGATCGGCTTCGAATAAGGGCGTGCCGGTCACCTGGCTCGGATCGTGAAATCCGATCGGCGACCGTACGAAGCTGACCGCGCCGCCCGGCGGCAGTTCGTTGTCCCAGGTGATCTCGCCGTTCTCGAATTTGAGATCGCACATCAGTGGGATCAGGAAGCCTGAGGTCATAGCGTCGACAAAGGGCGGGCAGCGCTTGACGGTGTTTTCCTCGCGCAGGTTGATCGCGTTGAACGCCTGGGCCGGCATTGTCTTGAGCCAGTCCGGCAGCCCAAGGCTGGCTCGGATCGGCGGCGGCAGCACACCATCGAGTTCCGCGGGGCAGCGGAAGGTTAATGTCTGGGAGAGATCGGGATCGAGCACTTTTTGGGTAATCGTTATGTGCGCTGTCGCTAGGTACGTGGACCAGGTTCACATATCTGCGACATCCTGCCACAGCTACGACCGAACGGAAGATGGCGAGAAGTGGGGCCTGCCATGCGCCGGACACGCCGAACATGAATTGTCGGTGATGAAATCCGTGGCAACAGCGCTTGGCTGAGTGCGAGGGTCCAAGAGAGGTAACGCAGGGTGGCTGCGAATGGGCCGCCGCCCATGCCGGCAATGGCGTCACCCTCGAGATCAACGGCGAGCGCATCCACATCGAAGCGCTGCACAATTGCGACTCGCTGTCCTGCATCAAGATCACGGCCCCAGGTTTCAAGGGCACGGATTGCTTCGTCGCTGACGCACCTCGCAATGACGACCCGCCGCTCACTGGATTTTCCGGGTTCACGCTTCGCACGCCCCGAAATGACGGCTGAGAGATGGCGCTCCCATTCATCCGGCGTTCAGCCCGGCACGGCTGATATCGCCGCCTCGCCTGTCTTGGTCTCTCCAGGAATCTCTTGTGACGCGGCGCCGCTTTTCTTTCGCGCTCCTGTTTGCTATCGGCTTGTTGTTGAGCGGCTCCATGGACTCGCCGGTTGCCGCGGCTGAGCCGATGCAACTCGCGCAGGCGCAGCCCGCACCCGCCCCTGCACAGGCGCCGGCAACAACCACACCGAGCGCGCCGGCGGCGGATGCGCAGCAGCCCGCGGCCGAGCCGATCGGCAATGTCGCGGATCTCACCGGCAGCGCCAGCGTCACGCGCAACAACGCCACGACGGCGCTGCAGATCAGGGACGACATCTTTTCCGGCGACGTCGTGGAGACTCAGGCCAAGTCGGCGCTCGGCATCACCTTCAACGATGCCACCACGTTCAAACTTTCGGCGAGCGCCAGAATCACGATCGACAAATATGTCTATGACGAAGGCGGCAAAAGCAACGGCGCGCTGTTCGACGTTGTCAAGGGCACGCTCGCCTTCGTCGCCGCCGGTGTCGCCAAGACCGGTGACATGCGGATCACAACGCCAACCGCGACGCTCGGCATTCGCGGCACCACGGGCCTGGTCGAAGTACCCGAAGGCGCGACCGCAACATCCAACAACGTCGCCATCAAGCTTTATCCCGACGCCGACGGTCGCGTCGGCCGGATCGAGATCAACGACCGAGGTGGCGCGCAACTGGGTACACTGACGCGCGGCGCCAGCGGCTTCACGATCCGGCCCGGCGGGCTCGGCGGAGCGCGCTTCGCCGCAGTGCCGCTGACGATGTCGGCGCTGCAGGTCCAGCGCGACCGCGGCTTTGTCCGCCAGCTGCACACCACGCAGAATTTCGGCCGGCAACTCGTCAGCGAGCAGCGCGCGTTCCGCCGCGCCAATCCCGGCGTGCCCTATCCGAACCGCGGCCAGCCGTTCCGGCCAGGTCCGCAGCGGCAGAACATGTTGCCGGGCCAGCAGAACCGTCCGGGCCAGCGACAACCGGGCATGCCTGAGCGGCAAGGCTTGCAGCAGCGACCTGGAGGATCGCAGCAGGCGGGTCCGTCGCGCCCCGATCAGCGCACGCTGCCCGGACAACCCGGCGGCACACCGCTCCCGCGTAGCGGACAGCAAGGCGCTCCGCGGCAAGGCGCAGCGCCATCGCGCGTGCCGCAGCGAGCTGGGCAACCGCCGTCGATCCACGAGGGACAACCGCGGCAAGGTGGATTCATGCAGCGTGCCCCCGGCGTGCAACGGCCGGGACTCCTGAACCGCCCGACAATGCAGCCGCGACGGCAATTTCCATTGAGGGACGGCAGGAGAGAGCGGCGCGGCGATTGAGCGGTTCGCGCGCGCTCAGGCCGCGCGGCGGAGCCAGTCCCTGACGCGCTGGATCAGGTTTCTGCGCGGCGCATGCGGCGGCTGCATCGGCACAGCATCAATGACAACTGGCTCGATCTCCGGCGCAAATGGCGGCGGGATCTCGCTCTCCGTCACGGACGCGGAGACCGGAGCCTCCACAGCCTCGTTGCCTGTTGTGAGCGGCTCCTCCTGCGCTATCGGCGCATCGAGTTGCGCGGGCTCGGAGGGCACGGTCGTTGGTTCGTTGACAGAAGGCGGCGGCGTGACCGCACGACGGGGCCGCCGCATTGCCGGCTTGGCCGCTTTCCGCCGCGTGGCTCCACCGAGGACTGCGGCGTTCAGCGCGATCGGGCCGACGTTCTCGAGGAACGCACGCTCATGATCGCGCGACAGCCGTTCGAGCGCGTCTTCGAGCGGCAGCCAGTCGACGGCCTTGATGTCGTACATCAATTCGTAGGCCGGTTCGTCGCCCGCTTCCATGCGCCAGTAGTGCACGACCTTGTAGCGGCCGCCGGAATCATAGACCAGCGTACCCAGGAATTCGTGCACGGACACCTCGTGCCCGGTCTCTTCCAGCACCTCGCGCTCGGCGGCCGCACGCGGCGTTTCGCCGTCGTCGAGCTTGCCTTTGGGCAGCACCCATTCGTTCCGCTTGCGCAGCCGCACGACCGCGATCAGCGGCGTCGCTTGCCGCCGCAGCACAATGCCTCCCGCCGCCAGAACAGGCGTCCGCGCCATCTGCCTTCCTGAATTGCTCGAATGTCGAATCGTGTCGGGACGATATAGGGGCTTCCAGCGGCAAAATCGAGATTGGAGCGCGGGGAGATCCATCCGCGCGTTCCTTCACCTCTCCCATAGGGAGAGGTCGGCGCGAAGCGCCGGGTGAGGGGTTTCGCTCTCTCGTGAGACCTGAGCCCCCTCACCCGAATTGCTGCGCAATTCGACCTCTCCCCGCTGGGGAGAGGTGAAGAGCGCGGTTCGCTCCGACAAGAAATCACGCGGCTCTACGCCGGTGGCTTTCGCAGCAGCGGTTCGCCGGCGCGGATGCGGGTGCCGTCGGCGAGATTTTCACAAAATTCGAAATGATCGGGGGCGAGCACAATGATGGTGGAGCCGTGCTCGAACCAGCCGAGCTCGTCGCCCTTCGTCGCGCCGGCATCGCAGGGGAACGTGACCGGGCCGCTGGTCTGCGCGTTCAGCGTGCGATCGAGGAAATGCAGGCGGATGCTCGCGACAAGGATCGCGGCGACCGGCACCAGCGTCAGCGGCTCGCCGGTGGAAAGGCGCGCCTCAAGCACCGCGCGCTCGTTCTTGCAGAACAGGCCCTCGACCCGTTTCAGCGCGATCGGATTGACGTTCCAGACGTCGCCATGAATAAAGGTGACCTTCTCGATACGGCAGTCCGCAGGCGCATGGAACCGGTGATACATGCTCGAGGTCAGCCGCAGCGTGACGAAGCGGCCGTTGCGGTGCTGCTCGACCAGGGCGGGATCGCCAAGCAGGTCGAGAAGCGCATAGGGCGCGCCCTTGATCTGGAACAACTTGGTGTCCTCGATCCGCCCATGCGCGCCGATGATCGCGTCCGACGGGCTCGTGATGACGGCGGGGTCCGGATCGAACGGGCGCAGTCCGGGGCGGAGCTCGCGCGTGAAACAGTCGTGCAGGCTCTTGAATTCGGTCTTCTTGGCCTCGGACAGGTCGAGGTCGGAGAACAGCCGCCAGCAGGCGATCGAGAGGTCGCGCACCACGGGGTTCTCGATCTTGGAGAACCAGCCCATGAAGCGGGTCACGGCCGCCCGCGGGATGCGGTTGGTCAGCAGGAAATTGAGGTCCTCCTGCTGGCTTATCGACGAAATCAGGCCTCGGACTGTCATGAATCTGTTAGCTGCCGACGTTAGCGCTTCTGGCATGGATACGTCCCTTCCGATTCTCTCGCTGTCCGCCGCCGCCGTCGCCGGCGCCGCCGCAGCTTTCCCCAAGATTCAGGCCCGCCTGGCGCTGTCGCGCGCCAAGCATCGCTCGCTGACCGGACATTCCAAGATGTCCAAGATGGTCGCGCGGATGGTGCCGCACTACGAATTCGATATTGACAAGTTCTTCGCCGTCGACGGCGCGCCGCGCGAGATCGCGATGCAGCGGCAGGACGGCTTCTTCCGCCTCGCCGGCTTCTATGCCCAGCACTATGCCAAGGGCCGGCAGATGACGGCCGAGGCCGCACAGCACATCTCCGACCTGCAGTTTACCGAGAGCTACCGCGTGCCGTTCCAGTTCAGCCGGCTGGTGCGCGAGCATCTGAGCACCAGCGCGTTCATGCAGTCGTCCTCGGGCGTCACCGTCACCGATGTCGACGGCAATGTGTTCTACGATCTCACCGGCTCCTACGGCGTGAACATCTTCGGCAACGATTTCTACAAGGAGTGCATCGCCGAGGGCGAGAAGCGCGCGCACGCGCTCGGCCCGGTGCTCGGCCCCTACCACCCTGTCATCATCGACAACGTCAAACGGCTCTGCGAAATCGCGGGCCTCGACGAGGTCTCGTTCCACATGTCCGGTACCGAAGCGGTGATGCAGGCGGTGCGGCTGGCGCGCTATCACACCCGCCGCACGCATCTCGTCCGCTTCGCCGGCGCCTATCACGGCTGGTGGGGCGACGTGCAGCCCGGCGTCGGCAATCCGGTGTCGCCGCACGAGACTTATACGCTCGCCGACATGTCGGAAAAGACGCTGCATGTGTTGAAGACGCGGCGCGACATCGCCTGCGTGATCGTCTTGATCTTCGACGAGGTGTTCGTCGGCTTCCGCATCGCCGCCGGCGGCGCCCAGGAATATTTCGGCGTGCGCGCCGACATGGTGACCTACGGCAAGAGCCTCGCCGGCGGCCTGCCGGTCGGCGTGGTCTGCGGCCGCAAGGATCTGATGCGGCGCTTCCGCGACGACAAACCCGCGGACGTCTGCTTCGCCCGCGGTACCTTCAATTCGCATCCCTATGTCATGACTGCGATGGACGAGTTCCTGAGCCGGCTCGCCAGCCCGAATTTCCGTTCGGTCTATAACGGGCTGGACGAGACCTGGAACGGCCGCGCCAAGCTGCTCAACGACCGGCTGACCGCGGCAGGGCTCCCGGTCCGCGTCGCCAATCTCTCGTCGATCTGGACGGTCCATTATACCGAGCCGTCCCGCTACAACTGGATGCTGCAATACTATTTGCGGGCCGAAGGGCTGGCGCTGAGCTGGGTCGGCACCGGGCGCCTGATCTTTGGCCTGAACACCAGCGACGCCGATTTCACGGAGGTCGCCGACCGCTTCGTCGCCGCCGGCGAGAAGATGAAGCGCGACGGCTGGTGGTGGCACAAGCCCGGTGTCACCAACAAGGACATCAAGCGGCAGATCCTGAAGGAAATGCTGGCCGGGAAGTTCGGGCGCTAGGCGCCCTTCCCTCCACCTCATACTGTCATTCCGGGGCGCGCCACCGGGTCCGCGCAAAGCGCGGCCCGATGACAGGCTCCGCGCGAGCCCGGAATTCATTGCGCCGCCAGCGGCTGGCGCCCGATGGATTCCGGGCTCGATGCTGTCGCATCGCCCCGGAATGACGGTGCCTGAGACAAGGATGCCCGGGACGAGCCCGGGCATGACGCAAGTGAACACAGCGAAGTCGTTTTGCTGACGGCCGCAGGCGCTCAGGCGTGCTTCTCTTCCAGCTCGCCGGCGAGATGCAGGCCGGGATCGATCAGCTCACCCTTCAGGAGTGCGAGCGGCGCCTTATGATAGAGCTTCAGGTCGTGGAAGGGATCGGTGATGATCTTGGTCATCCAGACGAGGCCAGTCTCGACATCGCGGATGAAGAACAGGTGCACGGTGCGGAACAGGAGCCCGCCGATGCCGACCGCGAGCCAGATCTTGGCGACCTGACGGGTGAAGTCGAACACCGTCTCCCATGGCGTGAACAGGCCGAACAGGGTCGGATCGGCAAAGAGCACCAGCGGCGACAGCGCCCAGATCGCCATCAGCACGATCTTGCGCTGCAGGTTGTAGCCGACCTTGATGTCTTCCTTGTGCTCGTGGGTGGCCTGGTTGACGTGGTCGTAACCCCTCGGCTCGAAGAAGAAGTGACCGGCCTGGCGCGAGGTCATCGAGACCAGCCAGCCGACCAGCGCCGAGATCGCCGGATCGAAGAACAGCATCACATAGGCGAACAGGAAGCTCAGGGCGCTGACGAAGTGCAGGCTCTGATTGATCCGGCTGTGATGATAGTAGCGGTGGTCGTCCCAGCGCTGGGTACGCAGTTCCTGCAGAAAATTGCTGATCATTCTTTCCCCCACGAGGATTTCGGGACGTGCTTACAGAGATTCGATGTACGGCGTGTGACATCATCATAATGACATATGACAGTGCGCAGCGACGCGGTGACGCAACAAGGCGAGACTCGTCCCCTCAAGGAAACTGTCTCCCCTCATCCTGAGGAGCGCGAAACGCGCGTCTCGAAGGATGAGGCCAGCGGCGGGACCTCATGGTTCTTCCGGCGATGCGGAGCATCGTCCGGAGACGCGCCTGCGGCGCTCCTCACCATGAGGGGCGGGAAGACTTAGGCGGCCTTGGCGACTTCGGCCTTGCGGAAGCGGACCAGTGAGAAATGGCCGAGCGGTGGGATCAGGCGGCGCTCGGCCAGCTCCATGCCCTTGGCGCCGGCAAGCCACTTGGTGTAGCGCGACCAGGCGAACTCGGCGGTGCGGAAGCCGAGCGGACGCACGACCGGCTGCAACTTCTGCTCGATGAAGCGGCGCACGCCGGTATCGGCGCTGACGCGGGTCAGGATGATCAGCTCGCCGCCCGGACGCAGCACACGCGCGAATTCATCGAGCGCGGCTTCCGGATTCGGCACCGCGGTGACGACATATTGCGCCATCACCACGTCGAACGAGTTGTCGGGGAATTCGAGCTTCTCAGCGTCCATCACCGCGAGGCCCTCAATGTTCTTCAGGCCGAGTTCGGCGACGCGCTTCTTCGCCTTGTCCAGCATCGCTTCCGAAATATCGGTGCCGAAGATGCGGACATGCGGAGCGTAGAGCGGCAGCGATATGCCGGTGCCGACGCCGACCTCAAGCACGCAGCCGCCGATCTTGTTGGTGGCCTGGATCGCCGCGGCCCGGCCTTTCCTAAACACGCCGCCGAACACGAGGTCGTAGACCGGTGCCCAGCGGTCATAAGCCTGCTCGACCGTCTCACGATCAAAATCCAACTGGCTGCTTCCGTCGAGTTTGATGATGTTGTCTGCCATCGAAGATACGCCTTCTCGTTCTGGAGCGGGCCGACTCTTCTGCGAAGAGTCATCGCGCTCTCTCCTCTTGTTGAAGCATGATCTCTTCGGAAAGCCGGTTTCCCACCTTTCCGGATCATGCCTGAATTAACCTTGCACCGCACTCCTGCCGGCGACGCGGCGCGCCGGACGCAGCACCCGGCTTGGCTGCAGCGCGGAGAGATTGCCGATGAATTGCCGCGCACTATTCTCCCAGGAACGCTGCAGCGCGAAGTTCCGGCACGCCTCTCGCGACATCGTGAGCGCGCGCAGGCACGCGCTGCGCAGATCAGCATCGATCGCGCCGATCGGATGATCCGATATCACGTCCTTGGGACCAGTGACCGGAAACGCCGCGACCGGCGTGCCGCAGGCCAGCGCTTCGAGCTGAACCACGCCAAACGTGTCGGTGAGACTCGGGAACACGAACACGTCCGCTGCAGCGAGATGCGAGGTGAGGTCCCGCCCGGTCTTCTCGCCGAGGAAGACGGCGTTCGGATATTTCCGTTCGAGCTCCGCCTTCTGCGGCCCATCGCCGACCACGACCTTGGTGCCCGGCAGATCCAGCGACAGGAATGCTTCGAGATTCTTCTCCACCGCGACGCGGCCCATGGCCATGAAGATCGGCCGCGGCAGATCGAGCCTGGCCGGATGATCGGGATTGAACAGCTCGGTATCGACGCCGCGCGTCCAGAAGCCGAGCTTGCGGAAGCCGCGTTCAGCCAGCTCCTGGCGGAGCGAGGGCGTCGCGACCATCGTCATGGCGCCGGCCGCATGGAAGCGGCGCAGGATCCAGTAGCCGACGCTGGCCGGAAGCCCAGTACGAACCGACACATATTCCGGAAAGCGCGTCGTGTAGGAGGTCGTGAAGGCGAGCTTGCGGCGCAGGCAATAACCGCGCACCGCCCAGCCGATCGGACCTTCGGTCGCGATATGGATCGCCTCCGGCTCCGCCGCCTCGATCCGCCGCGCGATCTCGCGCCGCTTCGGCAGCGCCATGCGCAGCCCCGGATAGGTCGGCACGCCCAGAGAAGGAAACCCTTCCGGTGTCAGGAAAGTGATCTCGGCGCCGAGCGCCGCGGCGCTACGCTGCAGCGACGTGAGCGTGCGCACCACGCCGTTGACTTGCGGATGCCAAGCGTCGGTCGCAACTAATATCCGCATCTCGAAGACCCGAAGCGTTAATGAATGATTCTTCGGGCCAGAAGTTCTGACATGGATATTTCAGGCGTATGACGTCATCGATATGTAAGGAAGCTTTTTCGGCCGGCTCCCCCGCTTTTTCGGCCAACATGACAGAACGATGTCAGAGACGAGCAAGGATCCGACTCCGACGCGGCGCCATCGAGGAAGGCGAGTCTCCGCAATCGGGCTCGCGCTCGATCAGCTCCACCATGCCGTCGCCGACGCCGCGCCTGCTCGGCATCGCTTGCCCGATGCGCCACGAATGCAGGCGATGCCATGACCTGTAGCCCGGGTGGAGCTAAGCGCACCCCGGCGCGCTGGCGTCCGCATTTACGAGCGGCGCCGGGTTACGCTTGCGCTCCACCCTAGTCTAGCAAGCAACGCGTTCGACAAGCTGACAGTGGAGCGGCTTCAAGCATTCACCACCGAGTGCCGGACGGAGCTTGCACTGCTGAAAGCCCGTGAGAAACGGAGCGCCGTCAGTGTCATGGCCCGATTACATCGCGCCTCACGGATAACTTTCTGAGCTGCCTCACGGCGGCCCCAGCACGCATCTCGGCGCTGATGATCGTCGTCTGCCCGGTGGCGGGCATTGGGTGTGGATTACGGTATGTGTGTACGACAATCCCGCATTAGCGCGGGCTTGTTCTCGGAGTAGTTGTAGTGCTAGTTGGTGCGCCCAGTCGATGGTGGAGCCCTTCCAGCGGGCACGAGCATTGGGAATGGAATTGGGTACACATCGAGCGGACGATCAGTTCTCATCGTCCAATAGGCTGGACCGTCTCGACCATCTGAGGGCTATCGCAGCATTCATGGTGCTCGCTTGGCACCTCACACGAGCATGGCCACACGACGTTTCGTCAGCCTTTGGCTTTCTCTCGATCTTCAAAGAAGGACATACAGGCGTTAGCCTGTTCTGCGTGATAAGTGGTTTTATCCTGACCACGATTTACGCGCCGCGCGAACCTCGATTCTTTTCGTTCTATAGAAATCGGTTTCTTAGGATCGCGCCCCTTTTCATTTTTGTAGTTCTGCTGTCGTACTACGCATCAGATTGGGACGCAGCGAATCTTCTCATCGTTTCCTTGACGGGACTCGTCCGAGGCGGACTTCCCTCCTACGCGGGCCCCGCGTGGACGGTTCTGGTCGAGTGTCAGTTCTACTTGCTTCTCCCGCTGCTGCTGATTTTTTTCAGACGTTACGGCATCAAATATCTGGTTGGCCTCTTGTTCGCGTTCGTGCTCACTAAAGCCGCCGTGTGGAGCGCAAGCGGCACCGTGCAGCAGGTCGCTTACTACTCGATCTTCGGCCGGATGGACCAATTCCTCATTGGCATGATCGCCGCGCTGGCGCTGTCATCACGGAGCGCCAAAGATTTCTCCGCCAAGAATGCCGCCTACCTCTTCACGGGAGGCATCGTGCTGGCAGCCGCATTTTTTTGGTGGTTTCACGCACAGGGCGGCCTCCTCAACTTCAACGGAGAGGCGTGGCCAAACAAGACCGCACTTTGGATTTTCATCCCATCGATCGAAGGGGGCGCATATGCTCTCGTAACGATCGGTTATTTGCATCTGCGGACACTGCCATACACCTCTCTTGTCTCACACGCACTGGCCTTCGTCGGTCGTGTCAGCTATTCTATCTACCTCCTGCACATTTTGTTGCTGCCTACAATTGTCAGGATGATTGTGTGGCTGAACTTGAAGCCTTCGTCTTGGGAGCACGCCCTGCTCGTGACGGCGTTCATTGCATTGCCGATCCTCGTGGCAGCTTCGACCGTCTCGTACTACCTGATCGAGCTGCCGTTTATGCATCTGAGACTACCGTCGCAAAACGGCCTTGCGCAAAATATCGTCTCAATTGAGACCACAAGAACTGTTGGACCGAGCACCGCCCGCGTTACGTCAGCGACACGTTGTTGACGCGCACGCTTTCCTGAACGTTGATGCGTCCCTGCGATTCCGGTTCGGTGCTCATTGCCGGCGTATTAGAACCAGCGGCCGATGGCCATCAAACGCGCCCTAGCTAGCTACGAACTCAAACGCCGAGATACACCTGACGGATATATTCGTCGCCGGCAAGCTCCTTCGCGCGGCCTTCGCGGACGGTGCGGCCATGCTCGAGCACATAGACGCGGTCGGCGATGCGCAGGGTTGCGGTGGCGTCCTGCTCGACGATGAGGATCGCAGTGCCGTCCTTCCTGATCTTCTCGATGGCATCGAAGATCAAGCCCTTCAGCCGCGGCGCGATGCCGACCGATGGCTCGTCGAGCAGCAGCAATTCCGGGCGCCCCATCATGGCGCGGCCGATCGCCACCATCTGCTGCTCGCCGCCCGACAGCGTGCTCGATTGCTGCTGCTGGCGTTCTTTCAACACCGGGAACAACGCGAAGACACGTTCGAGGTCTTCGGCGATCTCGGCCTTGTTGCTACGGAGATAGGCGCCGAGCTGCAGGTTCTTCAGGACAGACAATTCCGGGAACAGCCGCCGCCCTTCCGGGCAGTGGCAGATGCCGCGGGCGACGACGTCATAGGGCGGCAGCCGCTCCAGCGTCTCGCCCTTGAATTTCAGCGTGCCCGTCGAGCCGATGGCGCGCGAGATCGCCTTCAAGAGCGTGGTCTTGCCGGCGCCGTTCGGGCCGAGCACACCGACCAGCTCGCCCTGGCCGACGGTGACGCTGACCTGCTCGACCGCAAGCGCCTTGCCGTAACGCACGCTGAGATCTGCGACTTCAAGCAGAGGCATGGGCGGCCTCCGTTTTCCCGATATAGGCCTCGATCACGCGCGGGTTGCGCACGATCTCGGCCGGCGGCGCAATCGCGATGATCTCGCCGAAATCGATCGCGATGACGCGAGAGACCAGCGCCATGAATTCGCGCAGCTTGTGCTCGATCAAAAGGATCGTCAGCTTCTGCTCGCGGTGCAGCCGCTTGATCAATTGCGCCAGCGGCTCGATCTCGCGGCTGCCGAGCCCCGCAAAGGGTTCGTCGAGCAGCAAGAGGTTCGGCTTGGTCGCAAGCGCACGCGCGATCTCCAGCCGTCGGAGATCGCCATAGGGCAGCGTCTCGACCGGCTCCCGCGCCTTGGCGCCGAGCCCGACGTGGTCGAGCAGCTCCTGCGCACGCGCCTCCTTGTCATGCGCGTCGCGCGCCCGCGGCGACAGGCAGGCGACGACGACATTCTCCAGCACCGTCATGCCGAGGAACGGACGCGTGAGCTGGAAGGTGCGGGCGACACCGCGGTTGACGATCTTATGCGGCGCCAGGCCCCGCAACTCCTGCCCTTCGAACAGGACGCTGCCGGTGTCAGCGGCGATAAACCCGGTGAGCAGGTTGAACAGCGTGGTCTTGCCGGCGCCGTTCGGGCCGAGAATGCCGGTGAGTTCGCCCGGCTCGAGCGAGAAGCTGACATTCTTGGTGGCCGTGAGGCCGCCGAAGCGCTTGGAGAGGTCCTTAACGTCGAGGATGACGCTCATCGGAAGCGCTCCGTCAGTCGCCGCCACAGCGGTGCGATCAGCCCGTTGGGCAGGAGGAACAGGATCAGCATCAAGGTCAGCGTATAGACCCAGAGCCGGTATTCGCCGAACGTGCGCAGGAGCTCGGTCAAGAGCGTCAGCATGATCGCCCCAAGCGCCGGACCATAGATCGAGCCGATGCCGCCGACATAGACCATGATGATCACCGTGATCGACACCACGACCGAGAACAGCGGCGGGCTGACCTGCAGCTGGTAGTGCGCGTAGAGCGCGCCGCCGAGCCCTGCGAAGGCCGCGCTGATCGTCAGCGAGGCGATCTTGTAGAAGGTGACATTGATGCCGGCGGCCTGGCAGGTCGCCTCGTCGCCGCGGATTGCGCGCAGCAAGAGCCCCCAATGAGATTGCGCCAGCGCGGTGAGGATCGCGACTGCAGCGACCAGGATCGCCAGCACGAACCAGTAGTAATGCAGCGGCGACTGGATCAGTGGATCGAGGCCATAGAGCCCTTCCTCGCCGCCGCTATACTCCCAGAAGATCAGGCAGAGCCGCTGCATGATCGCGGAGGCCGACAGCATGGCGAGCGCGAAATATGGTCCGCGCAGCCGCAGCGTCGGAAAGCCGACAATCAGGCTGAAGGCGATCGCGACCACCACCGCCGTCGGCAGGCTGTACCAGGGATTGGCGTACCAGACCGTAGCAAGGAAGCCGGCCGTATAGGCGCCGGCGCCGATGAACAGCGAATGGCCGAAATTCTCCCGCCCCGTGAGCCCGGACATGAAGTCCCAGCTCGCCGCCCAGATCGCGTAGATCACGCAGACGGTGAGGACGCCGGTGAAGTAGTTGCTGTTGAGCAGCACCGGCGTGAGCGCCAGCAACGCCACGACGACGACGGCGCCGGAAAGATCGACGATAGAAAGCTGCTTCATCAGAACGCCGCCCGCCGGCCGAGCAACCCGGACGGCTTGATCATCAATGTTATGACGACGGCGACCAGCGACACCAGTTCAGTCCACGAGGACGAAATCAGGTATGCGACGATGGTCTCGGAATAGCCGAGCAGGAGCGCGGCCAGGATGCTGCCCGGGATCGATCCGAGCCCACCGACGATGACGATGGCAAAGGCCTTCACCATCGGCAATAGTCCCATGGTCGGCTGGACCGTGAGGAACGGCGAGACCAGGACGCCCGCGAGCGCCGCAGTGCCGGCCGAGATCGCCATCACCACCGAGAAGATGCGGTTGGTGGGAATGCCCATATATTGCGCGGCCTCCGGATCCTGCGACACCGCGAGAATTGCGGCACCAAGCCGCGTGCGCTGGATGAACAGCCACAGCAGGAGGAGCACCAGCACGCCCGCGATCAACGTGAGCAGGCGCTGCCCGCCGATGTCGACTCCGCCGATGGAAATCTTGTCCGCCACGAAGGACGGCACGTTGCGGTATTCGGAACCGAAGGTGATGAACAGCCCCTGCTCGACCGCAAGCGACACCGAGAGCGTGATCATCAGGACCGCGAGCTGCGAATAGCGCAGCGGGCGGACCAGGAATCGCTCCATCAACACGCCGAACAACGCGACCAGCAGCACCGCCAGCGGCGCTGCGATGAACAACGGCCAATGCAACAGGCTGGTGAAGGCATAGGCCGCATAGGCGCCGAGCGCGTAGAACGCGCCATGGGCGAGGTTGAGAATCCGGGCCACACCGAAGATCAGCGTGAAGCCGACCGCGAGCATGGCGTAGATCGCGCTCGACACCGCGCCATAGATCAGAATTTCAAGCATGCTATCCCTGTAGAACGTCGCGAAGCCCGCGTCCCCGCGCAAGGTCGACCGGCCACACCAAAGCGGGCCGGTCGCCCAGCGAAAACAGACGCGATCAGTTGCTCATCCAGGGCGGAGCGATCATCTTGCCGGTGGCCGATTCCTTCGGCCAGACGACGACGCGCTCGCCGTTCGGCTGCCATTGCACGAACATGAGATTCTGCAGACCGGGCCCGGTCTTGACGTCATGCAACTCGTCGAACACCAGCTTGCCTGCGATACCGACATGGTCAGTCTTTTCGAGCTCCTTGATGACGGCATCGGCTTCGGTCGACTTGGCGCGGGCGACCGCGTCGGCATAGACGTAGACTGCATCATAGGCGCCGATGCCGGTATAAACAGGCGCGGTGCCGTAGCGTTTCACGAACTCATCCCAGAACGGAATTGTTTTCGGCGTCAGTGGCGCGCGGATCGCGAACATGCCCACCGTCTCGCTGTTGGCCTTACCGCCGACGCGGGTGAAGAAGTCGGCATCCTGGCTCTTGACGTCGATGCCGCCGATCGGGATCGGCACCTGCGCGTCATGCCACTGCTTGACGAACACGTCCGAGGAGGCGTGCGACAGGATCACGATCAGGTACTGTGCGCCACTGTCCTTGACCTTGGCGAACAGCGGCGAGAAGTCCGCGGTCGAGGTGTCGAAGAATTCGGCGAGCTTCACCTCGGTGCCACCGTCGATCGCGCCCTTCTTGAGGATCGGCACCAGGTCCTGCACCCATTTCGCGTTCTCGCCGACGATCGCGATCTTGGTGTATTTCATGTCGCCCTTGAGCTTGCCGTTGATGAAGTCGACAAGCGCGCGGGCCTGGTGCGCCGCGTTGACCGGGAAGGCGCGGAAAATATACTTGTAATTGTCGTAGTCGGCTTTCACCTTCGCGGTGATCGCGGGCGACGCGGCGCCGACGCCGATATAGATGGTCTTGGCCCGCGAGATGTGCGGCAATTGCGCCAGGGTCACGCCGGAGGTGTAGCCGCCGATCAGGACGTCGACCTTGTCGTCGGCGGTGAGCTTCTTGATCGCGGCAATCCCCTGCTCGGGGTTCTCGGTCTCGTCGGCGACTACAATCTCGAGCTTGCGGCCGAGCACGCCACCCTTGGCGTTGATTTCATCGGCGGCCAGTTTCGCCGCATTCTGGGTATCGCGCCCAACCTGGAGCTGGATGGAGGTCGGCACACCTATACGGATGGGTTGCTGGGCTAGAGCGGTTTGGGCGGAAATACCGAGACCGAGAATGCTCGCGGCTGCGAGCCATTTCAAGAATGGCTTCATTTTTAAACTCCCTGCCGCAGCAGGCCTTTTCTGCCTGATGCGTTTGTTTTTCTTCTAATTGCACCAACACTTTGCCTGCGACGCAAACGGCGAGTCAAGGACGTAGGTTGGGCAGCCGGCCACGCAGCGACGAAATGCAGCGACGAAATCTTAACGAAACAATTCCTTACCCCCACGAAACCATTTTGGCGATTTCGTGCAAACGTCCCGAAACGCTTCACCTGTATTGGATGCGTCAATGAAGCGCCACACCACAAACGGCGCAACAGGGCGTAGTCAGACAGGGGTCGACAATGTTTAATTCCATTAAGCGAAACGCGCGTCTTGCCGCCACCGCTTTGGGCGCGCTGGCGATTGGCACCATTGGCTTTTCCGCATCGAGCTCGGCCGCGCCGCTGCCGTTCTTCCCCTTCCTCATGACGCCGCCGACCGAAGCCGCTCCGCCGCCCCCCGTCGAGGCTGCGCCGCCCCAGGGAGAGGGCCGGTTCGAACTGCCCGCGCGCCTGCGCCGCCAGGTCGTCAATTACGCGACGCGCGAGGCGCCCGGCACTGTTATCATCGATACCCCGCACACCTATCTCTATTACGTGCTCGGCAACGGCAAGGCGATCCGCTATGGCATCGGCGTCGGCCGCGACGGCTTCACCTGGTCCGGCGTCCAGACTGTCACCAAGAAGGCGGAATGGCCGGATTGGACCCCGCCGCGGGAAATGATCGCTCGCCAGCCCTATCTGCCGCGCCACATGGCCGGCGGTCCCGGCAACCCGCTCGGCGCCCGCGCCATGTATCTCGGCGGCACCGTCTATCGCATCCACGGCACCAATGCGCCGGAGACGATCGGCACCCACGTCTCCTCCGGCTGCCTGCGGCTCACCAACGAGGATGTGATCGACCTCTATTCCCGGGTTAACGTCGGAGCCAAGGTGATCGTGCTGCCGGTGACCGACCGTCGCGCCGATCTCGGCACGACCATCCGCTGATCCTTGCGAGACGAATTGATGAACGGCTCCGGCCTTGGCCGGGGCCGTTTTCTTTGTCCCGTAGCCAAATCAGGCCGAGCAGCAAGGAAACGCCGCAAGGCGGACACCGCTTCGCCTCACTGGCGCATCCTTCAGCTTCCCTATAATAAGCGAATCGGGGGCTTCTCGATCCGGGGGGAAGATGCGTCTGCCGATGCATCCGAAGACGATGCTGATCGGCGCTGCGGTGGTTGCGGCGTCGTTCCTGATCAGCTTGAAGGCCATGGACTGGCTGGCGCCGCGCGCCACTATGCCGGCACCGCCGCTTGCCGAATTGCCGCCGCTGCCGCCGGCGCCGCGTAGTTCCGTGGTGATGGCGCCGGTCGCTGTTGCGCTGTCGGCGATCCGCGACGCGACCGACCGCGGCGCGCCGAAGAATTTCAGCGGCAAGGCCGACAATCCCGTGTCGCAGATTCTGCAGAATGCCGATATCGGCTGGCAAGCATCGCGCGGACCGATTGCGGCGACCGGCGCGGATGACGTGCTGTCGCTCTCGACACCGCTGACAGGCAACTTGAATGTCAAGGGCTCGCTGTCGGCGAAGGCGACGGGCGCGATCGGCGATGCGCTGGGCAGCCTGCTCGGCGCTAATGCCGCCAAGCAGATCGGCGACATCAACATCAAGCAGATCAATGCAAACGCCGAGATCAGGGGCAATGTGGTCATCACCTCGCGGCCCCGGCTGGCCGCGACCTGGCGCATCGAGCCTAACCTGCAGGGGCAGGTCAATCTCGGCGACACCGGCCTGTCGGTCGCAGGCGCACGCGTCAACGTGCCGGCGCAGGTCAAGCCGCTGATCGACAAGACGGTGGCCGACCAGCTCACCGCCGTATCGACGCGGATGCGCAACGATCCAACGTTTGAGCAGAACGCGCGTGCGCAATGGGCGAAAGCCTGCCGCTCGATTCCACTGCAAGACGCGGGTGCCATCGCCAACATGCCGCCATTGTGGCTGGAGCTTCGCCCGATACGTGCGCTGGCGGCACAGCCGCGTGTCGACGCTTCCGCGGTGACGCTGACACTCGGCATCGAAGCCGAGACCCGGATCACGGAGGCGCCGACCAAGCCGGACTGCCCGTTCCCGGCGACGATCACGATCGGACCGCAGACGCCGGGCCATGTCAGCATCGGCATGCCCGTCGATATGTCATTTGTGTCACTGACGAAGCTTTTGGAGGCGCAGCTCGCCGGCAAGACTTTCCCCGAGGATGGCTCCGGTCCGGTCGACGTCACCGTGAAGCACGCGAGCGTGGCGGCATCCGGCGATCGCCTTCTGATCTCGCTGCTGGTGAATGCAAAGGAGAAGAAGAGCTTCTTCGGGTTCGGCGCCGAGGCCACCGTACACGTCTGGGGACGGCCGGTGCTGGACCAGGCGCAACAGATCGTGCGGCTGACCGATATCGAGCTGGCGGTCGAATCCGAAGCAGCCTTTGGCTTATTGGGTGCTGCCGCGCGCGCAGCGGTGCCGCAGCTACAGCGCGCGCTTGCGGAGAAGATGACGATCGACCTGAAGCCATTCGCGAGCAACGCCCGCGAGAAGCTCGCCGCCGCGATCGCCGATTACCAGAAGAACGACGATGGCGTGAAGGTCTCGACCGAGATCACGAGCCTGCGGCTCGCCGGCATCGCGTTCGACTCCAAGACGTTGCGAGTGATCGTGGAAACCGAGGGCGCAATCGACGTCTCCATCAGCAAGCTCTCGGCGCTTTAGTTCACCTCCCCTTGAAAAGGGGAGGTCGGTTTGCGCCTCGGCGCAAACCGGGTGGGGATCACCTCTCTCCACATGTACACCTGCGCTTGTGGCTCGACCCCCCATCCCGACCTTCCCCCTTTCAAGGGGAAGGAGAAGCGCAGACCTCCCCTGCGGTCTTGTTCGCAGTCTTGTGCTTTGCCGCTCCTATGGCACCGGATAGAACTGGCGGCGTTAACGAAAGCCCTTAACAAGAAGCCAGGGAGAAGAAACGATGAAATCGCTCGCGGCCGCCCTTGCGGCGGGTCTCGCGCTTGTCGCCGGTGGCGCAGCCAATGCCCAGATATCCGATGACGTGGTCAAGATCGGCGTGCTCACCGACATGTCCAGCCTCTACGCCGATGCCACCGGCAAGGGCTCGGTCGCCGCGGTGCAGATGGCGGTCGCCGATTACGGCGGCAAGGTGAAGGGCAAGCCGGTCGAGCTAGTCTTCGCCGATCACCAGAACAAGCCGGACGTCGGCGTCGCCATCGCCAGGAACTGGTATGACAACGACAAGGTCGATGCGATCTTCGACGTGCCGACCTCCTCGGTCGCGCTGCCGATCTCGGCGCTGACGCGCGAGAAGAACAAGATCAACATCAATTCCGGCGGCGGCTCGTCCGACCTCACCGGCGTCGCCTGCTCGCCCAACACAGTGCACTGGACCTATGACACCTATGCGCTGGCGAACGTCGCCGGCAAGGCGATGGTCAAGCGCGGCGAGAATACCTGGTTCTTCGTCACCGCCGACTATGCGTTCGGCATGGCGCTGGAACGCGACGCCGCCAATGTCGTCAAGGAAAGCGGCGGCAAGGTGCTCGGCGAAGTCCGCCACCCGCTCAACACCTCCGACTTCTCCTCCTTCCTGCTGCAGGCGCAAGCCTCGAAGGCCAAGGTTGTGGCGCTTGCGAACGCCGGCGGCGACACCACCAACGCGCTGAAGCAGGCCGCCGAGTTCGGTCTCACCCAGAGCGGCCAGAAGATGATCGCACTGCTGCAGGAGATCACCGACACGCATTCGCTGGGCATCCAGGCAACCCAGGGCCTGATCGTCACCGACGCGTTCTACTGGGACATGAACGACGAGACGAGAGCCTTCTCGAAGCGCTTCAACGAGAAGGTCGGGCACATGCCGACCATGATCCAGGCCGGGCTCTATTCGGCGACGATGCATTATTTGAAGGCGATCGAGGCCATCGGCACCGACGAGGCGCCGAAGGTGATGGCGCAGATGCGGGCGACGCCGGTCAATGATTTCTTCGCCAAGAACGGCAAGATCCGCATCGACGGACGCATGGTCCACGACATGTACCTGTTCGAGGTGAAGAAGCCCTCGGAGTCCAAGGGCGAATGGGACCTCTACACGCTGCTCGCCACCGTGTCCGGCGACGAGGCGTTCCGTCCGCTCGACAAGGGCGGCTGCCCGCTGGTGGGCCACTGAGGCCTTATCCGACGAAGCAAGCGAGTGATGGCTACGCACCCTCATCCGTCACTCGCATTTCATGCCAAGCGATAGGTCCCCCCGATCACCGGATCACCATCGGTCTTGACGATCCCTCGCGCGACCAGATCCTCCAGATGCGCCAGCACCGAATAGCCCGCAGCACCGGTTAGCCGCGGATCAAGGCCGATATAGATCGCGCGCACCATGGTCGGAATGTCGGCCTCGCCCTTGGCGAGGCGATGCAGGATCGAAGCTTCGCGTGCCTTTCGGTGTCGCGCCAGGTAACGCACGTAGCGCGGGCCTTCCGGAATTTCCGGACCATGGCCGGAGAAATAGAGTTCCTCGGGCCGTTGCTCCAACCGTTCCAGCGACGCCATGTAGTCGATCATCGATCCGTCCGGCGGGGCCACGATCGACGTCGACCAGCCCATCACGTGATCGCCGACGAAATTGATGCCGCGCGCCGGCCAGGCGAATGCGAGGTGATTGGCGGTGTGCCCCGGCGTCGCCACTGCCTCGAGCGCCCAGTCGGAACCCTCGATCACGTCGCCGTTCTTGACCTCGACATCGGGCTTGAAGTCGCGGTCGGCACCGGACTCCGGATTATGCTTCTCGCTCTCGAACCGCGGCCGCGAGGCGCGGTGCGGGCCCTCGGCATAGACGGGCGCGCCGGTCGCTTGCTTGATCCGCGCGGTGTTCGGCGAATGGTCGCGATGGGTGTGGGTGACCAGGATGTGCGTCACGGTCTCACCTCGCACGGCATCCAACAGCGCCCTGGCGTGCGCTTCGTCATCCGGGCCGGGATCGATGATCGCGACATTGCCCTTGCCCACGATGTAACTGACCGTGCCGGTGAAGGTGAACGGGCTCGGATTGTTGCAGAGGACGCGCCGCACGCCGGCGCGGACTTCGTCGACCACGCCGGGCCTCAGCGGAAAATCGCGGTTGAACGGGATGTCGTCGTTGTCGGCCATGGGGGTGCCTGGAATGCGGTCTTGTAGGATGGGTAGAGCGCAGCGAAACCCATCACGCGGCGCACGGGGCGTTAAGATGGGTTTCGCTTCGCTCTACCCATCCTACGCTGTCGACGCGACGGTTTACGAAAACGCCTGGATGCCAGTGATGGCGCGGCCCAGGATGAGCGCGTGCACGTCGTGGGTGCCCTCGTAGGTGTTGACGGTTTCCAGATTCGCGGCGTGGCGCATCACGTGATACTCGATCTGGATGCCATTGCCGCCGTGCATGTCGCGCGCCATGCGGGCGATGTCGAGCGCCTTGCCGCAATTATTGCGCTTGACGATGGAGATCATCTCCGGGGCCATCTTGCCCTCGTCCATCAGGCGGCCGACGCGAAGCGAGGCCTGCAGGCCGAGCGCGATCTCGGTCTCCATGTCGGCAAGCTTCTTCTGTACCAATTGCGTCGCGGCAAGCGGGCGGCCGAACTGCTTGCGATCGAGGGTATATTGCCGCGCACGGTGCATGCAGTCCTCCGCGGCGCCCATCGCTCCCCAGGAGATGCCGTAGCGGGCGCGGTTGAGACAGCCGAACGGGCCTTTGAGGCCGGAGACGTTGGGCAGCAGTGCGCTCTCCGGAACCACGACGCCATCCAGCACGATCTCGCCCGTGACCGAGGCGCGCAAGGACAGCTTGCCGCCGACCTTCGGCGCGGAGAGGCCCTTCATGCCCTTCTCCAGGACGAAGCCGCGGATCTGGTTGTCGTGCGCGGCCGACTTCGCCCACACCACGAAGACGTCGGCGATCGGCGCGTTCGAAATCCACATCTTGCTGCCGGTCAGCCGGTAACCGTCGGAAACCTCCTCTGCGCGGGTCTTCATGCCGCCGGGATCGGAACCCGCATCCGGCTCGGTCAGGCCGAAACAGCCGACCCATTCTCCGGTGGCGAGCTTGGGCAGATATTTCTTGCGCTGGCTCTCATCGCCATAGGCATAGATCGGATACATCACCAGCGAGGACTGCACCGAGTTCATCGAGCGATAGCCGGAATCGACCCGCTCGATCTCGCGCGCCACAAGACCATAGGCGACATAGCTCGCATTGGCGCAGCCATATTCCTCCGGCAGCGTGACGCCGATCAGGCCGAGTTCGCCCATCTCGCTGAAGATGTCGCGATCGGTCTTCTCCTCCAGATAGGCGTTGATGACGCGCGGCAGCAGCTTGTCCTGCGCATAGGCGCGCGCAGTGTCGCGGATCATGCGTTCGTCTTCGGTGAGCTGGTCATCGAGCAGGAACGGATCATCCCACTGGAAAGAAGCCGCTGTCGGCTTGTCCTTGGCCTGGGGGCGCACGCTCATGAAAATCCCTTTCGCATCGTCGTTCCGGAATTGACCGATAAAGTAAAGCGCCGTGAGTGGAAGCGCAATTGCATTGGGTTCCCTCCAGTTCACGCTACGCGCGCCCCGGAATGACTTTCGTCAGCTTTCGAGTTTCTCGTTGGAGACAATCTCGATACCAAAACCCGACAATCCCTTGTAGTCGTGCACGGACGAGGTGAGATTGCGGATCGAGGTGACGCCGAGATCGCGCAGGATCTGCGCGCCGACGCCGACTTCGCGCCATTGCCGGTGGCGATCCGCCTCCGCGGTCTTCGGCGCACCAACGGGCTCCACGGGAACACCGGCGGCGCCGTCGCGCAGGTAAACCAGCACGCCGTGGCCGGCCTTCTTGAACTGCTGCAAGACCGCTTCCATGCGGCTTTGGCCGGTGAAGAGATCCTTGACGATGTTAGGCTTGTGCAATCGCGTCAGCACGTTCTTGCCATCGCCGATGCCGTTATAGACGAAGGCGGCGTGCATGATCTCGTCGAACGGCGAGCGGTAGGCATAGCCCTGCAGCGGCCCGATCGGGCTGTCGGCCGTGAACGTCGCGACCCGCTCGATCAGCTTCTCGCGGGCCTGGCGATAGGCGATCAGGTCGGCGATCGTGACGTGCTTGAGGTTGTTGGCGGCGGCAAAGCGGGCGACCTGCTCGCCCTTCATCACCGTGCCGTCGTCGTTCATCAATTCGCTGATCACGCCGACCGGCGGCAGGCCGCTTAGCTTGCAGAGGTCGACCGCGGCTTCGGTATGACCGGAGCGCAGGAGCACGCCGCCGTCGCGGGCGATCAGCGGAAAGATGTGCCCGGGCCGCGCAAAATCATTGGCGCCGGCATTCGGATTGGCCAGCGCGCGGCAGCAGGAAGCGCGCTCTTCCGCTGAAATGCCGGTGCCGCCATCGGGCTTGTAGTCGATCGAGACGGTGAAGGCGGTGGTGTGGCTGGAGTCGTTGTGCGCGACCATCGGGTCGAGCCGCAGCCGCTTCGCATCGTCGGTCGTGATCGGCGCACAGACGATACCGGAGGTGTGGCGGATGATGAAGGCCATCTTCTCGGGGGTACAGAGCGAGGCTGCGACAATCAGATCGCCCTCGCCTTCCCGGTCGTCGTCATCGGTGACGACGACGAGTTCACCCCTGGCAAAGGCTTGCAACACTTCCTGGATCGTATCGGCCATGTCTCAAAATCTCGCTTCTTGCTGGCAGTGCATTAGCCGGAACCGGCAGCCCGCGCCAGCATCAATCCTCAGGCCAGCAGGTATGCCAGGAGGCGTTCCGCTCTGCATCTAGGGCAACACCTCGCGCCGCTCGGCGAGTTGCGCATCCATCTCGGCGCGCTTCTCTGCAAGGAGACCGGCCTCCGCCGCTTCGATCACCGAGAACAGCTCCCTCGCGTCACTGATCCGCGTCACCGTCACGTAGTCCGCCCCAGCGGCGTACAGATCGTTCACGTCGGCCAGAAAATCGGCAGTCGCGACGATCTTGGCAGTCGGATTGAGGCTCCGGACATGGCGCACCAGCTTCTCGTTGTTGGCGCCGACCAGGAGCGAATCCGGCACGCTCAGGATGATGATCTCGGCCTTGCCGATGCCGGCATGCACCAGCGTATCGACATTGCTGATATCACCATAGATCACCTGCAGGCCGCGGTCTTTCAAGGTCCTGAACACCAGCGGGTTGAAGTCAATGACGCTGATCTGCTCCATGAGCGCCTCGTTCTGCCGCTCGATTTGGCTGAGCAGGGCGCTGGCGGCGCGGAAAAAGCCGAGGATGACGATCCGGCGGCTCTCGCCATGGCCACCCTCCTGGTCGCTCCCTTCCGCAAGCTGCGCCTGGTCGAGGTCATGGAGCCCGATCCGCTTCAACGGCCCGATCAGGGAACGGGTGACCTCACCGCTCTTGGTCATCACGAAGGTGCTGAGCACCGCCAGCACGACGAAAGCGAAGGAGACCGCGCTCGACGTCGCCGTGGAGATGTGCCCGGCGGCAACGCCGGTCTGGATCACCACCAGCGAGAATTCCGAGATCTGCGCCAGGTTGATCGCCGGCAGCAGGCTGGCGCGCAGCCCCTGCTTCATCAGATAGAGCGGCGTGAATGTCGTGACCAGGCGGCTCACCACGGTGAACGCCGCGATCAGCAGCGCGAGCCCGATCACGGAGAGGCCGGGAACCGGAATGGTCATCCCGAGCGCCACGAAGAACAGCGTGATGAAGAAATCGCGGAGGGTGGTGACCTTGGCGGTGACGTCGAGCGCATACGGGAAGGTCGACAGCGACACCCCGGCGACCAGCGAGCCCATCTCGCGCGACAGGTGCAGGCGTTCTGCAACCTCGCCGATCAGGAAGCACCAGGCGAGCGCGCCCAATAGGATCAGTTCCGGGCGCCGGGCGATCTGCTGGAACAGCCGCGGCAGCACGTAGCGGCTCAGCACCAGCGCCGTTGCCACCAGCACGCCGACGCGCAGGATCGAAAGCAGGATGACGCCGACCTGGAGGTTGTCGAGGCTCGGCTGCACCGCAAGGAACAGGATCGCAAAGATATCCTGCAGCACCAGCACGCCCAGCGTGATGCGGCCGGGCAGCGTGTCGAGTTCGTGCTTCTCATAGAGCACCTTGACGATGATCACGGTCGAGGACAGCGCACAGGCGACGCAAAGATAAAGCGCGTCGAACTTGCCGCCGCCGCCCATCGACAGCCCGATTCCGACAAAAAACAGGATGCCGAGCAGGCAGCCGCCCAACAGCTGGCCGCCGGCCGCGAACAGGATCACCTTGCCGGCGCGAACGATCTTCTTCAGGTCGATCTCGAGCCCGATCATGAACAGCATGAAGATCAGGCCGAGTTCGGAGATGACGCTGATCGATTCCTGGGACTTGACCCAGGCCGTGCCGAATGGACCAATCAAAAACCCGGCGATAAGGTAGGCCAGAATCAGGGGCTGCCGGGAGAAATGAGCTAACAGGCCAAGCACCCAGGCGAACAGGATGCTTAGAGTAATATCTCCAATAAGTTCATGCATGTCTTGGGGCTTCTCCTCGTCGCAACCTAGAGACCCAAGCACGGGGGTCAAACGAGCAATCTGTCACATCTGCGCCCTTAGCCTATTTTTCGCGATTTTGGCAGACATAAAGAGCCGGAAGGTTTTGGCCTTCTCAACGACAACAACACGGGAGTGAATGTCCATGTCCGCTTCAACCCAATTCGATTTCACGGCGCTGTTGCCCGCCGGCCTGCCGGCACCGGCCGCAAAGTGGACCGGGCTTGCCAAATACAGTTTTGTCGGCGGCAACAATGATCCGGACGGGGTTCCGGTCGATGGGCTGATCGAGGCGGTCAATGCGGTGTTGAAGCGCGAGGGCAAGGCGCTCGCGACCTACAACCTCGCCCATGGCCCTCAAGGGTATCGGCCCTTGCGCGAATTCCTTGGCCAGAAGCTCAAGCGCGATGCCGGCATCAAGTGCACGGCCGATGACATATTGATCGTCTCCGGCTCGCTGCAGGCGCTCGACCTCGTCAACCACACGCTGCTTGCGAAGGGCGACACCGTGCTTATCGAGCAGGAGACCTATCAGGGCTCGTTGAACCGGCTCACGCGGCTCGGCGTCAATACGGTCGGCATCCCCCTCGACCAGGACGGCATCCGGATCGATGCGCTGGCGGCCGCGCTCGCCGACCACAAGCGGCGCGGCATCACGCCGAAATATATCTACACCATCCCGACCGTGCAGAACCCGACCGGCACGATCCTGCCCGAGAGCCGCCGCGCCGAGATGCTGAAGCTGTCGCGCGACTATGGCGTGCCGATCTTCGAGGATGATTGCTACGCCGACCTCACCTGGAGCGGCAAGCGCCCGCCCGCGATCTACGCGATGAGCCAGCATGGCGGCGTGATCCATATCGGTTCGTTCTCGAAATCGATCGCGCCGGCCTTGCGCGTCGGCTTCATCGTCGCGCCCTGGAAGGTGATGTCGCGGATGCTGGCGCTGAAGACCGATGCAGGCTCCGGCGCGCTGGAGCAGATGGTGCTCGCCGAATATTGCGCGTCGCATTTTGCGACCCACGTGCCGGAGCTGACCCGCGGCCTGCGCAAGAAGCTCGATACGCTGATGGAGGCGCTGAACGAGCAGTTCGGCACCGTGGCGGAATTCGAGGAGCCGAAGGGCGGCATCTTCCTGTGGGTCAAGCTTCCGGATCATGTCGATACGCTCAAGCTCTACCAGGCGGCGCTCGCCGCCGGGGTCTCCATCAATCCGGGGCCGGAATGGTCGACCAACAAGGCCTGGTCCGGCAGCCGGCTGCGGCTGTGCTTCGCCAGCCCCTCGCATCAAGAGATCCGCGAAGGCGTGGCGGTGCTCGCCGAAGTCTGCCGGCGCGAATTCGGTGTGCCGACGAGGAGCAGCAATATCGAGCGCGCGCAGCGCTGAACGCATTCATCATCGCATGCTGAACAGAGGTGTAGGGCCGCGCTGCGTAGGATGGGTAGAGCGCAGCGAAACCCATCGCGATGGAGCGAGCCGCGCAAATGATGGGTTTCGCTTTCGCTCTACCCATCCTACGACTGTCGTCCCTGCGAAAGCGGAAAACTCATAACCACCGATGTGTGTTGTGGCGTGAGGAAGCGGTTGCGCAGGGTGGGCAAAGGCGCGCTTGCGCCGTGCCCACCATCCAGCGCCGCGCTCGCGATGGTGGGCACGCTCCGCTTTGCCCACCCCTACGGCTACGATGTCGTCCCCGCGAAAGCCGGGACCCATAACCACAGGGAGCTGTTGTGGCGGGAGCAAGCGGTTGCAGCGGAGCACATCACAAAGTCCTGTGGTTATGGGTACCGGCTCAAGGCCGAGACGACGCGGGGAGAGAGCGGATTAAAATTTCAAACAGCGGAGGGGATGTGAGTCCGCATTCTCGCAGCGCTTTGCGCCCGAGCTTTGCATCACTTTCCACCCTCTTATTGAGTAGAGGGCGCAGGGAAAGCCGGGTGCCGGTTGCACCCGTGGGCCCCGTGCAACAAAAAGCACGGGGGTAGGACCACAGGTCAACCGGAGCAACACCGGCTTTCCCTGCGCAGTGGTTTACGGCTTACTTCGTGCTCTTCCCGGTGACCGGGCTTTCTTGCCACCGTCGCCTGACAGATCATCTCTGCAAGACTTAGCGCCAGCGTCGGGGCGCCAGAACCACACGACTTCGCCGTCCACGGATAGCCACGCTCGTCAGTCGCAACACCCGCGTCCACCGCATCCCACCGCAACGTTCGTGACGATCGCGAGCCGCCCCTCATTCGGGTGAGACGCGCGGAGTTAAATCACTGATTTGCCCGACGACGGAAGCGGAATGTTTTTCGCAGGCTGACTGGACAGGCCAAATCACTTTGGAATTGCTGGCGAATTTTCCTCCGTCATTCCGGGGCATCGCGAAGCGATGAGCCCGGAATCCATATCACCACCTGCGCAAATGGACGAATGGATTCCGGGCTCGCGCTTTGCGCGCCCCGGAATGACAGCGGTGGTTTGCGGCTGACCGAGACACGCGCGGATGGAGTCAAATATGCCGGGCCATGATCTCGTCGGGCCGCGCATCCGTCCGTGGCTCGATGTTGACCGACCAGAGGTCGTGGTTGTGCACGTCCTTCAGCGTCACCGTCATGACTTCGCTTTCGCCATCGATGTCGACGCGGCCGAAGAATTGCAGGCTGAAGCATGGAGCAAGATTGTCGCCCTGCTCTGGGCTGCAACCTTTCTGGTACATCGCTTTCGGGCCGAAGGTGTTGTCGAGCACGCCGGGTGACCAGGTGCCGGCGTGCAGCGGACCGGAGACGAATTCCCAGAACGGCTCGAAATCTGGGAATACCGCGCGGTTCGGATCGTAATGATGGGCCGCGGTGTAGTGCATGTCGGCGGTGAGCCAGACCGTGTTGCGGATGCCGGCACGCTTCATAAAGCACAGGAGATCGGCGATCTCGTGCTCGCGCCGCTCCGGCGGACCGTCACCGAGCGCGACCGCATCCAGGCTGATGAGGCCTATCGGCAAGTCCGCGGCGATCACCTTCCAGGTGGCGCTGGACGCAACAAGCTCGCGCTTCAACCAGGCCAACTGCGCCTTGCCGAGGATGAAGCAGTCGCGATCATCGCCGTTGTTCCAGGTGGAGTCGCGGTAAGAGCGCATGTCGATCAGGAATACGTCGAGCAGCGGACCGTAGGCGATCTTGCGATAGACGCGGCCATCCTGCGCGGGAATAGCGCGCATGGGCATGAATTCGTGGAATGCTTGGCGCGCCCGCGCCACAAGCAGCGAACTGCCGTCCTCGGCATAGCCGGTCTCATCAGCGCTGCCGGTCGGCGACCAGTCGTCGCAAACCTCGTGGTCGTCCCATTGCGCGAACATCGGCACCTCCGCGTGGAAAGCGCGGAAGTTCGCATCACACCAATTGTATTTGTAGTTGCCGCGAAACTGCTCGAGACTCTTGGCAACGACCGACTTCTCCTCGGTGACGATGTTGCGCCAGAGCGTGCCGTCCGGCAGCGTCAACTCTGACGGCACCGGACAATCGGCATAGATGTGGTCGCCGGAATGGATGAAGAAGTCGGGACGGTTTTCCAGCATAGTGCGGTAGCTGCGCAGGCCGCCGCGGGAGGGATCGATGCCCCACCCCTGCCCCACGGTGTCGCCGGACCAGACGAAGGAGATCAATCGGCGCGTCACCGGCGCCGTGCGGAAACGGCCGGTGCTCGCCTCGCCCGCAAGTCCGTCGGACGATTCGAAGCGGACGCGATAGAAGATGTCCTGTCCCGGCGGCGGGCCTTCGAGCAGGAGCTCTGCGGTGAAGTCGGCGGAAGGCAACGCTTCGGTCGAAGCAGTACGAAGGATGGTTTTGAAATTCTCATCAGCCGCGCATTCCACCTGCATCCGCGCGGCCCGATCGGCGCGCGACCAGATCACCGCGGCATCGCTCGAGACGTCGCCCGATTGAATGCCGCATTGAAGCTGCGGTCGATCGGCGGCGCGGCTGAGATAGGGTTTTGCGAGAGTGTCGAGAGTTGCAAGCGCTGCGGTCGAAGCTGAACGGATCAGCAACTGGCGCCGGGTCAGACCGCGCCTGGCGCGCGTGGTGATCGCCATTGGGCAGGACCTCCGTCGAATCGCGACGGAGGTTGCCTGCGCTGCTTGACTCCCGACTTACGGTTTTACGACAGGCGGATGACTCCTGCGTTTGGCGGAGGCGACAGAACGTGGACCAGAAGTAACGGAACAGCGGACTCAACTCTATCTCCTCATCCTGAGGAGGCGCGAAGCGCCGTCTCGAAGGATGAATGGCCCCGCTGTGAGATCGGGGCCTCATCCTTCGAGACGCGCGTTCCGCGCTCCTCAGGATGAGGGTCTTCTGTCGCGAGGAGACTTTCAGTCGTGAGCGCGATCAGCGCCAGTTGCAGATGCCGCCGGAGCGGCAGGGCCAGGTCTGGATACGGGTGTCGCGGGCCTGGGCGTCGAGGGGGTTGACGTGGCGGCGAGCAAGCCAGGCGCGGGCGTGAGCGCGACGCTCGGTGCGCGCCGACCGCTGCGGCGCAGGCGCGGCATGCGCCGCCCTGACCTTCGTCGTTTGCACCGGCTTCGGTTCCGCGACCACGCGCGCCGCATCACTGGGATCGCTCTTGGCCTCGACGGGAACCCGGGCGAACTCAGTAGGCGGACCGAGGCGCTTGGGCGACAGCACGGCCTTGGAGAGATCGAGATTGAAATAGTCGCCGGGCCGGTACTCGTCCGCCAGCGCCGGGGTGCTGAGGACCAGGGCGGCGGTACCAACGGCGGCAAAAACTACATTTCTGGAGATCACCGAACGCCTCCGAAATGACTCAAAATGGAACATGCCCATCATGTAGGAGGCCGGCCGGACAATTCCAGCCGATCCTGCGGGCACGGTTACCGATCAGCGAAGCTATGGCCGCAGATTGCTTCCCACGGCCCAGGGACCGCCACGGAGGGAACCTATTCAGCGGCCTGCGCGACCGGGGCTTGAAGCGCGGCCTCTAACCGCTGGCATTCCTGGCGGTAGCGGGCGACGTTGGCTTCCTTGACGTGGCCGTAGCCGCGCACCAGCTCGGCGGCCTTTGCCAGCGCCACCAGCCGCGGCAGATCGAGCGGCTTCTTGTCGAGATGGCCCAGGATCATCGCCGAATAGTCGCCCGGTAGTGCCCGCTCCATCCGCCGCTCTGCCGTGTAGCCGAAGATGTCGAGCGCGCTGCCACGCAAGCGCTTCAGCCGCGCCAGCAACTTGAACGCGCTGAACACCCAGGGCCCGAACTCGCGCTTCTGCAGATGCCCGGTGACCTTGTCGCGGCGGGCGAACAGCGGCGGGGCGAGCAACACCTTCAGGCCGGGCTCGCCGTCGAACTGCTCCTTCAACGCCCTCGCGAACTCGCCATCAGTATAGAGCCGCGCGACCTCGTACTCGTCCTTGTAGGCCATCAGCTTGAATAGGCCTTTTGCAAACGCTTCCGTCAGTTCATGCGAGCCGGGAGCAGCCGCGGTCTCGGCGGCGCGCACCCGAGCGACGTCGGCGAGGTAGCGCTGCGAATAGGCCTCGTCCTGATAATCGGTGAGGAATTTGGCGCAGAAGGCGGTGATCTCATCCAGCGTGCGCCTTGCCGGCGCCGCGCTCGATGTCTTGAAGCCCGCGGCGCTGACGACGCGCGCGAGATCATGCGCGGCGAGGCGGCCCCAGGAGAAAGCCATCTTGTTCATCTCGACCGCGGCGTCATTGAGCTCGATCGCCTTCATCAGCGCCTCCAGCGACAGCGGCACCGCGCCGCGCTGGAAGGCGAAGCCGAGCAGGAAGGCGTTGGTAGCGATGCTGTCGCCCATCAGCGCGCTGGCAAGCCCGGTGGCATCGAGGATGTCGAGATCGGACGAGGTGACGGCTTCGCTCAGCGCATCGCGCATCGCGCCCGCCTCGAAATCGAGGTCGGGGTTCATCACGAAGCTTGCGGTCGGCAGCAGGTCGGCGTTGACGATCGCGCGCGTGACACCGCGCTCGGCCCGGCTCAGCGCGGCGACGCTGGTCGCGACCACGATATCGCAGCCGAGGATCAGATTGGCGCCGCCGGCGGCGATGCGGACGCTGGCGAGGTCTTTGGCGCCAGGCGCAAGGCGGACATGGCTCATGACCGCGCCGTTCTTCTGCGACAGGCCGGTGAAGTCGAGCGTCGAGCACGCCAGCCCGTCGACATGCGCGGCCATGCCGAGCAGCGCGCCGATGGTGATGACGCCGGTGCCGCCGATGCCGGTGACGAGGATGTTGTAGGAGCTGGAAAGCGCCTGCGGCTTCGGCGTCGGCAGGTCCGCAAACAGCGCCGACGGATCGGCAGCGGCGCGGTCGGCCTTGCGGAGCTTGGCGTCATGGACGGTGACGAAGCTCGGGCAGAAACCCTCGATGCAGGAGAAATCCTTGTTGCAGTTACTCTGGTCGATGCGGCGCTTGCGGCCGAGCTCGGTCTCGAGAGGCTGCACCGAGACGCAGTTCGACTGCACCGAGCAGTCGCCGCAACCCTCGCAGACGCGCTCGTTGATAAAGACGCGCTTGGGCGGATCGGGATAGAGCCCGCGCTTGCGGCGGCGGCGCTTCTCCGCGGCGCAGGTCTGGTCGTAGATCAGGACCGTGAGGCCGGCGATGTCGCGCAGCTCGCGCTGCACGCCATCGAGCTCGCGGCGGTGGTGCACGGTGGCGCCGGCGGGGAAATAGTTGGCCGGGTATTTTGTCGGGTCGTCGGAGACGATGGCGATGCGCCTGGTGCCTTCGGCGGCGACCTGATGCGCGATCTGCGACACCGTGAAGCTGCCCTCGGCGGGCTGGCCGCCGGTCATCGCGACCGCGTCGTTATAGAGGATCTTGTAGGTGATGTTGACGCCGGCGGCAGCGGCCGCGCGCAGCGCCAGCAGGCCGGAATGTGTGTAGGTGCCGTCGCCGAGATTCTGGAAGACGTGCTTCTCCTCCGTGAATGGCGCCTGCCCGATCCAGGCCACGCCTTCCGCGCCCATATGCGAGATGGTCGCGGTGCGGCGCGCAGGAATCGACAGCGCCATGCCGTGGCAGCCGATGCCGGCCATGGCGCGGCTGCCTTCCGGGATCTTGGTCGAGGTGTTGTGCGGGCAGCCCGAACAGAAATAGGGCGTGCGCTGCAGCTTGGCCGCGCCGATGCCCTCGGCCGGGCGGTCGAAGGCTTCGAGCTTGGCTAGCCGCTGCTCTAGCATCGGGCTGCGATGGCCGAGCTTGCGCAGCCGCGCGACAACGGCGGCGGCGACCATGGTCGGCGTCAACTCGCCCTCGCTCGGCAGCAGCACCGCGCCGCTCTCGTCGCGCTTGCCGACCACCGACGGACGTTTCGACGCATCGACATTGTAGAGGATGCGGATGAGCTGCTCCTCGATGAAGCCGCGCTTCTCCTCGACCACGAGCACATCCTGCAGGCCCTCTGCGAAGGCGCGGGCGCCGGCTTCCTCGAGCGGCCAGGTCAGCGCAACCTTGTAAATGCGAAGGCCGAGCGCCTGCGCCTCGGCATCTGATATGCCGAGTTCGGCGAGCGCCTGGCGCAGATCGAGATAGGCCTTGCCGGTCGCCATGATGCCGAGCCGCGCCGGCCTGGAATCGAGCACGATGCGGTCGAAACGGTTGGCGCGGGCAAACGCCGAGACCGCCGCCATCTTAGGGCCGTGCAGGCGCCGCTCCTGGTCCAGTGGCGCGTCCGGCCAGCGGATGGAGAGGCCATCCGGCGGCATCTCGAAATCATCGGGCGTGATGATGCGGATGCGGTCGGGATCGCTGATGATCGAGGCCGAGCTCTCCACCGTCTCGGAGATGGCCTTGAAGCCGACCCAGCAGCCGCTATAGCGCGAGAGGGCAAAACCGAGGATGCCGAGGTCGAGATAGTCTTGGAGCGTCGCGGGATTGACGACCGGCATCAGCGCGGCGGCGAACACCTGCTCGCTCTGATGCGCCAGCGTCGAGGACTGGCAGCCATGGTCGTCGCCGGCGAGCGCGATCACGCCGCCGTTCTTCGAGGTGCCGGCCGAATTGGCATGCTTCAGCGCATCGAGCGAGCGATCGACGCCGGGGCCCTTGCCGTACCAGATGCCGAACACGCCATCGACCTTGGCGCCCGGAAACATGCCGACCTGCTGGCTGCCCCATACCGCGGTCGCGGCCAGATCCTCATTGAGGCCAGGCACGAAGGCGATGTCATGCTGCTTGAGGAAAGATTTCGCCCGCCACAACGTGTGGTCGTACATGCCGAGCGGCGAGCCGCGATAGCCGGAGATGAAACCCGCGGTGTTGAGTCCCTGCGCGCGATCGCGTTCGCGCTGCAACATGGGAAGGCGGACCAGCGCCTGGGTACCGGAAAGGAAGATGCGTTTGACGTCCAACCGGTACTTGTCGTCCAGTCCAACTTCCATCAGCGCCATGCTTCGCTCCCCGTCCCTGCAGATTGTGTGGTTACCGCACAGCATGCACCGATTTTGCTATGCATGGACAGGGCTGCGTTCATGGCCTGACGGCATATCTCACAGCATTCTCCGCCCCTTGCCGAGGTGGCGCATCTTTGAAACGCTGGCGGCAACGGGGAAGACCCAACGGACAAAGATCCGACAGCGGGAGTGAAACGAGATGCGCCTTCGAGATCGTGTCGCCATCATCGTCGGCGCCGGCCAGAGCCCTGGCGAGGGCATCGGCAACGGCCGCGCCACCGCGCTGACCTTTGCGCGCGAAGGCGCCAAGGTGCTGTGCGTCGACCACCATCTGGACTCGGCGCAGGAGACGGTGGAGATGATCGCGGCGAACGGCGGCACCGCGGTCGCATTCAAGGCCGACGTGACGAAGAGCGCCGAGATCAAGGCGATGGTGGCGGACGCGCATCAGCGCTGGGGCAAGGTCGACATCCTCCACAACAATGTCGGCGTCAGCCTCTCCGGCGGCGACGCGGAACTGCTCGAGATCAGCGAAGAGGCGTTCGACCGCTGCGTTGCGATCAACCTCAAGAGCTGCATCCTCGCCGCCAAGCACGTGATCCCGATCATGCGCGTGCAGAAGAGCGGCGCCATCATCAACATCTCGTCGATGGCCGCGATCACGACCTACCCTTACGTTGCCTACAAGGCGACGAAGTCGGCGATGATCGCCTTCACCGAACAGCTCGCCTATCAGAACGCGCAGTACGGCATCCGCGCCAATGTGATCCTGCCCGGCCTGATGAACACGCCGATGGCAGTCGACACCCGTGCACGCGAGTTCAAGAAGAGCCGCGCCGAGGTCGAGGCAGAGCGCGACAGCAAGGTGCCGCTGCGACAGAAGATGGGCACCGGCTGGGACGTCGCCAACGCCGCGCTGTTTCTGGCTTCAGATGAAGCGGGTTTTATTACCGGAGTAACGTTGCCTGTGGATGGCGGTGCCAGCGTACGGCGCGGTTAACTTGCTTTACTTCGCCCCGCTCTTGCGGGGAGAGGTCGGCGCGCAGCGCCGGGTGAGGGATCTCGCCGCGAACGCATCTCTCTCGAAACCGAATATGCGAAAACACCCCTCACCCCACCCTCTCCCCGCAACAGCGGAGCGAGGGAGATGAGGCGGAGCGAGCGTACGGCGCGGTTAAAATTCAATGGATGATTTGATCTTATTGAAGAATTCCAGCCACACGATGATGTGACGCGTTGTTCGAAATCCTGACTCGATCTGGTCGCACGTTCTTCACGAGCGCTGGGTAAACCCCGGCTCGCTAGTGTTAACGAATCCGAGGAACCATGAACGACGAATTCGACACCGAATTAACGGCGGATCAGTGGGAAGTTCTCAAGGCCTTGCGTGCACCTGCAGCAAATCCTTCGAGAATAAACAGGTTTTCGGTCGAAAGCCTGATCACGCTCGGGCTCGTCGCGATGCGCGGCGAATCGCTTGTGTTAACGCCGGCCGGACGCAAGGTGCTGGTCCGCGGCTCCTCGAAACTGCTGCAGGACCTCGCGGCCTGAAGCAGGTGCGAGCGCACGCGACATCATGCCGCGTGCGCCTTTGCAGGAATGGTGGCTTCGCCGTGATGCGTCAGCGGCTTCATGCCGGTCGCGCTGCGGAGCAACACATAGAATACCGGCGTCAGGAACAGACCGAAGATCGTGACGCCGATCATGCCGGAGAACACCGCGACGCCCATCGCGCGCCGCATCTCGGAGCCGGCCCCCGTCGACAGCACCAGCGGCAGCACGCCCATGATGAACGCCATCGACGTCATCAGGATCGGGCGAAGACGCAAGCGGCTCGCCTCGATCGCGGCGCGAATCGGCGAGCGGCCGGCAAATTCCAACTCACGCGCGAACTCGACGATCAGGATCGCGTTCTTCGCCGACAACCCCACCAGCACGATCAGGCCGATCTGGGTAAAGATGTTGTTGTCGCCACCCGAGAGCCAGACGCCGAACATCGCGGCCAATAGTCCCATCGGCACGATCATGAGGATCGCGAGCGGCAGCGTCAGGCTTTCATAGAGCGCAGCCAGCACCAGGAAGACCAAGAGGATCGCCAGCGGGAAGACCCAGATGCCGGAATTGCCGGCGATGAATTCCTGATAGGTCAGGTCGGTCCATTCGAAGGCAAAGCCCGGCGGCAGCACTTCGGCGGCAATCCGCGTCGCCGCTTCCTGCGCCTGGCCGGAAGAATAGCCGGGCGCCGCGGCGGCATTGATGTCCGAGGACAGGAAGCCATTGTAGCGGATCGCGCGCTCCGGCCCTGCGCTCTGGCGGATCTTCAGCAGCGCCGACAGCGGCACCATGTCGCCGGACGCCGAGCGAACCTTCAACTGCCTGATATCGTCGGCGCGGGCGCGGAACGGCGCGTCGGCCTGGACATAGACTGAGTACGTACGACCGAATTTGTTGAAATCGTTGACGTAGTACGAGCCCAAATAGATTTGGAGCGTGTTGAAGACCTCCGTCACGGGCACGCCAAGCTGCAGCGCCTTGGTGCGGTCGATGTCGGCAAAGAGCTGCGGCACGTTGACCTGGAAGCTCGAGAACAGGCCCGATATCTCCGGCGCCTTCGACATCGCCGCCATGAACGCCTTGGTCGCATCGTTGAGCGCGTCATAGCCGAGGCCGGCGCGATCCTCGATCTGCAGCTTGAAGCCACCGATGGTCCCTAAGCCGTTGACCGGCGGCGGCGGGAACATCGCGATGAAGGCTTCCTGGATGCCGGCATATTTCTTGTTCAGTTCGGCGGCGATCGCATTGCCGCTGAGCGAAGAGTCCTTCCGCTCGTCGAACGGCTTCAGCGTCGAGAACACGATGCCGGCGTTGGAGGAGTTGGTGAAGCCGGAGATCGACAGCCCCGGGAACGCCACCGAGCTTTCGACGCCGGGCTGGGTCAGCGCGATGTCGCTCATCTTGCGGATGACCTCTTCGGTGCGATCCAGCGTCGCCCCGTCAGGCAGCCGCGCAAAGCCGACCAGGTACTGCTTGTCCTGGCCGGGGACGAAGCCACTCGGCACCTGCTTGAACATCACGGCGGTGACGCCGATCAAGAGCACATAGACGCCCATCACGGCCGCCTTGCCGAAAATCACCTTGCCGACGCTGCGGCCATAATTCTCCGAGGAGCGCGTGAAGACGCGGTTGAACCCGCGGAAGAACCAGCCCAGCGCCTTGTCGAGGATGAGCGTGAGCCTGTCCTTGGGCTCGTGATGTCCCTTCAACAGCAGCGCCGCGAGCGCCGGCGACAGCGTCAGCGAGTTGATCGCCGAGATCACGGTCGAGATCGCGATCGTCAGCGCAAACTGCTTGTAGAACTGCCCGGTGAGGCCGGAGATGAAGGCGAGCGGCACGAACACCGCGATCAGGACCAGCGCGATCGCGATGATCGGGCCGGACACTTCCTTCATCGCCTGGTAGGTCGCCTCGCGAGGCGACAGCCCAGCCTCGATGTTGCGCTCGACGTTCTCGACCACGACGATGGCGTCGTCCACGACGATGCCGATCGCGAGCACCAGGCCGAACAGGCTGAGCGCGTTGATCGAGAAGCCGAACACATGCATCACCGCGAAGGTGCCGACGATCGACACCGGCACCGCGAGCAGCGGGATGATCGAAGCGCGCCAGGTCTGCAGGAACAGGATCACGACCAGGACGACCAGCACGATCGCTTCCAAGAGCGTATGGACCACCGCCTCGATCGAGGAGCGCACGAACTGGGTGGGATCGTAGACGATCCGGTAGTCGACGCCGTCAGGCATGTTCTTCTTGATCTCGGCCATGGTCGCGCGGACCTTGTCGGAGATATCCAGCGCATTGGAGCCGGGGGCCTGGTTGATCGGGATCGCGACCGCCTGCTTGTTGTCGAGCAGGGAGCGCAGGCCATATTCGGAGGCGCCCAGCTCGATGCGGGCGACATCGCGCAGACGTACCACCTCGCCGCGTGAACCGGTCTTGACCACGATGTCGCCGAACTGCTCCTCGGTCGCGAGCCGGCCTTCGGCATTGACGGACAGCTGCAGATCGATGCCCTTGACGCTCGGCGAGGAGCCGACCACGCCGGCGGCGGCCTCGACGTTCTGACCCTGGATCGCCTTGACGACGTCGCTCGCGTTCAGGCCGTGTTCGGCGGCCTTCTGTGGATCGACCCAGGCCCGCATCGAATAGTCGCCAGCGCCATAGAGCTGGACGTCGCCGACGCCGTCGATCCGCGCCAGCCGGTCCTTGACGTTGAGCACCGCGTAGTTGCGCAGATACGTCACGTCGTAGCGGTTGTTCGGCGACAGCAAGTGCACGACCATGGTGAGATCGGGCGAGCTCTTCTTGGTGATGATCCCGAGCTGGCGCACCACCGCCGGCAGCCGCGGCTCGGCCTGCTGCACGCGGTTCTGCACGAGCTGCGTCGCCTTGTCGGGATCGGTGCCGAGCCGGAAGGTCACCGTCAGCGTCATCGCGCCATCGGTGGTCGCCTGGCTGCTCATATAGAGCATGTCCTCGACGCCGTTGATCTGCTCCTCGATCGGGGTGGCGACCGTTTCCGCTATCACCTTCGGATTGGCGCCGGGATAGGTCGCGCGCACCACGACCGATGGCGGCACGACATCGGGATATTCCGAGATCGGCATCGCCAGAAGCGAGATGAGGCCGGCGAGGAAAATCAGGACCGACAGCACACCCGCAAAGATCGGCCGGTCGATGAAGAACTTTGAGAGATTCATGGGTCTTCCCCCGCCTACGCGGAGCCTTCCAATGTGATCAGGTGATGTCGGGTTTCCCCTTCTCCCCGCGCGCGGGGAGAAGGTCGGGATGAGGTGTAGTCTCCGCGAATGCGGTCACAGTTGGACTCGTGGAGGCTCCCCCCTCAGTCGGATCGCATCTGCGATGCGATCCGACCTCTCCCCGCAGGCGGGGCGAAGTGAAGTCCGGCGGCTCGATCGAACGCCAAGCCGTCACGCGTCACCGCTGCACGATCTGCTTGTTGTCTTCGTTGGAGGCCTGCTGCGTACCGCGTGCGCCCATTTCAGCGATCTCCATCTTCAGGAGAGCACCGGGGCGCACGCGCTGCAGGCCGTTGACGACGATGCGGTCGCCGGACTTCAGACCGGAGGTGATGATGCGCAGGCCCTCGACGGAGCCGCCGAGCGTGATCGGACGGTAGGCCGCGCGACTGTCCTCGCCGACCACCATCACGAACTTCTTGTCCTGGTCGGTGCCGATCGCGCGTTCGTCGATCATGACCAAGGTCTGCTTCTGCGGCTGACCCATGCGCACCCGCGCGAACTGGCCGGGGATCAGGCGGCCGTCGTCATTGCGGAACACCGCGCGCACGCGGATGGTGCCGCTCTGGCCGTTGACCTGGTTGTCGATGAGCTGGATGTGGCCCTTGGCGGTGGTGCCGCCGGACGTCGTCATCTCGACCGGAATCCGGTCGAGGTTGCCGCGCCTGCCGGAGCCATCTGCGATCGAGTTCAACGCGCGCAGCACCACCTCTTCATCAGCATCGAAGCTGGCATAGATCGGATTGACCGAGACCAGCGAGGTCAATACCGGCGAGGCGGTGCCGGCGGCGACGAGATTGCCGACGGTGACCTCAAACTTGCCGACACGGCCGTCCACGGGAGCGCGCACTTCGGTGTAGTCGAGATTGAGCTTTGCGGTTTGCAGCGTCGCTTCGGCAGCCTTGACGTTGGCGATCGCCTCGCGATTGGCGTTGTCGCGCTGGTCATAGTCGCGCCGGGTCACGACGGCATTGCCGACGAGCTGCGCGCCGCGCTCGAGCTCGCTGGTCGTGAAGACCACGCGCGCTTTGGCCGCCTCGAGCTGCGCCTGGGCCTTGTCGACCTCGGCGGCATAAGGCGCGGGATCGATCTTGAACAGGAGATCGCCGGCCTTCACCAGCGAACCCTCGGTGAAGTTGGTCGCCAGGATCGCGCCGGCGACACGGGGCCGCAGCTCGACACGGTCGATGGCCTCGAGCCGACCGGAGAAGTCGTCCCACAGATTGGCCTGTCGGGGCTCGATGACGGCGACCGTCACGGCGACCGCCGGCTCCGGCGCGGCGGCCGCACTGGTCGCCTGCGCGGCATAGAAATAGCGGCCGGAAAGGACCGATCCGGCCGCCGCGATGGCGCCAACGATCACAATACCGCCAACAATGCGTCGGAACCGGCCGGAACGGGGGGTGATGCGGGATGGGGGCATTTGCGCGCTCCAGAATTGTAGTGAGCGCTACAAATGTGAAGCTGGACGCCGATCCGCAAGATACTTATGTAGCGGATGTTAAGAAATTTTCAGGGAGCACGCAATGGCGATGGGCAGGCCCCGGGCGTTCGACGCCGATGCGGCGCTGGACCAGGCGATGGAAGTGTTCTGGCGACACGGCTATGAGGGCGCGACGATCGCGCAACTCACTGACGCCATGGGCATAAATCCGCCAAGCCTGTACGCGGCCTTCGGCAGCAAAGAAGGTCTCTTGAAGGCTGCGCTCGATCGTTACAGCGCCAAGCGCGCCTGCTGGCTGGAACAAATCGTGAGCGCTCCGACCGCCCGCGAAGTGGCCGAGCGAATCCTGATGGGCACCGCCGATACCCAGACCGACCCGGCCAATCCGCCCGGCTGCCTGCTGGTCCAGGGCGGCCTTGCCTGCGGCACCGGTTCGGAAAACGTTCCCTTCGAACTCGCCGCCCATCGGGCGCAGACCGAGAACCAACTCCGCGACCGCTTTATAAGGGCGCGGGCCGAGGGCGATCTCAAGGAAACCGCCGACCCTGCCGCGCTCGCGCGCTATCTTTCCGCGGTCATCGCCGGCATGGGCGTGATGGCTTCGTCCGGCGCGGACCGCGAGGCGCTGCGGCAGGTCGCGGCGGTATCGCTGAAGGCGTTCGAGGAGCAGAGCAATTCATAGTGACCGGCAATGAAGCATTGGAGCTGCTGGCTGCCAGGTCTCGACACCCTCCGTCGATATGAAGCGGCGGCGCTGCCGCGCGATGTCTTCGCCGGGCTCGTCCTGGCGACCATGCTGGTGCCGGTTGGGATTGCGTACGCGGAAGCATCGGGCCTGCCTGGCATCTATGGTCTGTACGCAACGATCGTACCGCTGCTCGTCTACGCATTGTTCGGCCCCAGCCGCATCCTTGTGCTGGCGCCGGACTCGGCTCTGGCAGCCGTCATCCTCGGCGCCGTCGTTCCGTTGTCCGGCGGCGATCCTCTGCGCGCCATAACCTTGGCCGGCGCGATGGCCATCGTGTCCGGGACGATATGCATTCTGGCAGGGATCGTGCGTCTGGGTTTTGTGACCGAGCTTCTCTCCAAGCCGATACGCTACGGCTACATGAACGGCATTGCCCTGACGGTATTGGTCAGCCAACTGCCAAAGCTCTTCGGTTTTTCCATTGAGAGTGATGGACTGTTGCGGAGCTTGCGGGCGATCGCCGGTGCAATCCTTGAAGGCAAGACAAACTGGGTCGCATTTGGGATTGGGCTCGGCACGCTGGTCGCCATTCTCCTGCTCCGCAACAACAAGCGGCTGCCTGGCATTCTGATCGCTGTGGTCGGGGCGACGGTCGTCGTCAGTGCGCTGGATCTCGGGCCGCAATACGGCGTGACCGTTCTGGGTCCTCTTCCGGAAGGTCTGCCGGGCTTCGCCGTTCCCCGGATCGGCTACAACGACATATTGCCGGTCATGATCGGCGGCTGCGCCGTCGCGCTGATATCGTTCGCCGACACCAGCGTGCTTTCCCGCGCCTTTGCCGCACGATTGGGCACGCAAGCCGATCCCAACCAGGAGATGATCGCACTCGGCGCCGCCAATCTGGCAACCGGTTTTTTCCAGGGCTTCCCGATCAGCAGCAGCAGTTCGCGGACGCCGGTTGCGGAAGCCGCGGGCGCCCGCACGCAACTGGCCAATGTCGCCGGCGCGCTGGCCATCGCTCTTCTTCTGCTGGCAGCACCAAACCTCCTTCGGCATCTGCCCAACGCTGCGCTAGCCGCCGTCGTCATCGCCGGCGCGATCGGTCTGATCGAAGTCGCCGACCTCAAGCGAATCTATCGCATCCAGCAGTGGGAGTTCTGGCTATCGATCATCTGCTTTGTCGGCGTGGCAGTGCTTGGAGTCATTCCGGGAATTGGTCTCGCCATCGCGATCGCCATTGCCGAGTTTCTGTGGGACGCGTGGCGCCCACACTCGGCCGTATTGGGCCGCGCAGATCGCGTGAAAGGTTATCACGATATCACGAGATATCCGGACGCACGCCAGATCCCCGGGCTTGTCCTGTTTCGGTGGGATGCGCCTCTGTTCTTCGCCAACGCCGAGTTCTTCAAGGAGCGTGTTATGGACGCCATGGCGAAATCACCGACGCCCGTGCGTTGGCTGGTCGTTGCCGCCGAGCCGGTCACGAGCGTGGACGTCACCGCCGGCGATGCGCTTGCCAAGCTGGACGAGGCGTTGCACGCACAGGGTATCGAGCTGTGTTTTGCCGAACTCAAGGATCCCGTAAAGGACAAGCTGAAGAAATTCGGATTGTTGGCGCAGCTTGGTGAACACAACTTCTTCCCAACCGTCGGCGCCGCCGTTTCCACCTACCTGGAAATCAACAATGATGTGGAATGGGAGGACTGGGAAAAGTGAAACGGGCTCACGGCCAATTCGACCAAATCGCACTACGCCCTGGAGCAATCGGCGATCGGCGAAGGTGCGCGCCCTCGCCCGCTTGCGGGAGAGAGTTGGGGCGAGGGTGTCTCTCCGCATTGGGACTCCCCGAGTGGAGAGAACCCTCACCCGGCGCTATGCGCCGACCTCTCCCGCAAGCGGGAGAGGTAAAGATTCAGTCTGATCGGATCATGCTTTGGATCAGCTCGCTTCGCGCAATTTGAAGCGCTGGACCTTGCCGGTCTGCGTTTTCGGCAGCGCGTCGACGAAGCTGATGACGCGGGGATATTTATACGGCGCGATTTTGGCCTTGACGTGGTCCTGCAAGAGCTTCACCTGCAACTCGTCGCAGCGGCAGCCCTGCTTCAACACGACGAAGGCAGAAACGATCTGCCCGCGTTCATCATCGGCCTGCCCGACCACCGCACACTCCGCGACGTCGGGATGTGTCAGCAGCGCCGCCTCGACCTCGGGACCTGCGATGTTGTAGCCGGCCGAGACGATCATGTCGTCGGCGCGGGCGACGAAGGAAAGCCGGCCATTCTCGTCGCGCACGAATGCATCGCCGGTCAGGTTCCAGCCATCGCGCACATATTTGATTTGGCGCGGGTCCGCGAGATAGCGACACCCGGTCGGGCCGCGCACCGCGAGCTTGCCGACCACACCGGGCGGCAACTCGTTCATGTCGTCATCGACGATCTTGGCCTCATAGCCACAGACCGGATGTCCTGTTGTCCCGGCCACGGCATCGCCGATCCGGTTGGTGATGAAGATGTGCAGGATCTCCGTGCTGCCGATGCCGTCGAGGATCGGCTTGCCGGTCTTCCTGGTCCAGCTTTCGAACACCGGCGCCGGCAGCGTCTCTCCGGCGGAGACCGCAACACGCAGCGATGACAAATCGGCGCCGTTGTCCATCGCGGCCATCATCGCGCGATAGGCGGTCGGCGCGGTGAAACAGATCGTCGCCTTGTAGGTCTCGATGATCTCGACCATCTGGTTGGGCGCAGCGTTTTCGAGCAGCGTTGCGGTGGCACCGAAACGCAACGGAAAGATCGCGAGCCCGCCGAGACCAAATGTGAAGGCGAGCGGCGGCGACCCGACGAAGACGTCATTTTCGGTGACTCCAAGCACTTCCTTCGCATAGCCGTCCGCGATGATCAGGAGATCGCGGTGGAAATGCATCGTCGCCTTCGGCTCGCCGGTGGTGCCCGACGTGAATCCGAGCAGCGCGACGTCGTCGCGGCCGGTTCTCACCGCCTCGAACCGCACCGGCTTGCTGAGCGCGACGCGGTCGAGCTCGGCGTCGTGGTTCTGCGTGCCGTCGAAATTGACGACCTGCTTGAGGAATTTGCTGGTCTTGGCGCAGGCGACGAGTTCATCGGCGATGCGGCTGTCGGTCAGCGCCAGCGCGATCTCGGCCTTGTCGACGATCTTTGTGAGTTCGCCCGCGCGCAGCATCGGCATGGTGTTGACGACGACGGCGCCGGCCTTGGTCGCGGCGAGCCAGGCGGCGACCAGGGCCGGATTGTTGCCGGAGCGGATCAGCACGCGGTTGCCGGGCTTGACCCCGTAGTTTTCGACAAGCGCATGCGCGAGACGGTTCGACCAGTCGGTTAGCTCCTTGTAGGTGCGCTGGCGGCCGTTGCCGATCAGCGCAATGCGGTCGCCAAAGCCCTTCTCGACCATGCGGTCGGTCAGCTCGACCGCGGCGTTGAGATACTCTGGATATTGAAACTCCGGCCGGTCCAGCAGCAGATCCGGCCATTGATGGAACGGCGGAAGATTGTCGCGCGTGAACGTATCGACGTGGGCGGAAGGGCCCAGCTTCGGTGCAAGAACTGCCATATCCATCGCCCCTCGCTTTCCAGCAAGAATGCTCACGATCACGCATCGCGGACGCCCGGCAGCGCATCCGCCAACAATTTTATACTTAAAACAATTCCGCGCAAGCGCCGATTTTTTGCGCTTCGCTGGAACGTGAAGAGAATCAGCCCTGCGCCAATTCGCGCAGCCGTGTGACCATCGCCGAGTCCGGATCGACGAGCGGCGCGATCGCGGTAAAATGGTTGGATTCGGCGATGACGTCGTAGCGGGTGGCAACGCCGGCGGCGCCCCATTCCTCAACGATGGCGCGGCTTTGCCGATGATATTCGGCGCTTTCGGTTTCGCCGACCACGGCATCCAGCGCCGTTCCGGCCGGCGGCTGCCAGAACAGCGGACTTGCGGTCTTGGCCGATGCGACATCCAGACGCAACGCCTTGTTGATCGGGGTCTCGACCAGCGGCGCGAGCTCGAACAGACCCGAGATCGAATAGGCAGATATGACCGGCCGTTTCGGCAGCGACGCATCGAACGTCGTCCAATCGGTGGCAAGCATGCAGGCGGCGAGATGCCCGCCCGCAGAATGGCCGCTCATCACCAGCGGCCGGCCGAGCCGCGCCAGTTCACGGGCCGCGTCGCGCATCTGAATGATGATGTCGGCAATGGTCACGGCGGGACAGAGATCGTAGCTCGGCACGGCGACACTGATGCCGTGAGCGTTGAGCCCGCGCGCGCAATGGCTGAAGAACGAGCCATCGAGCGCCTGCCAGTAACCGCCATGGATGAAGACGACGACCGGCCCGTCGCCCCTTTCAAAAAGATCGATGGTGTGGCGATTGCCGGGGCCGTAGGCGATGCGGCGGGGCGCATGCTGCGCGCGATAGATGGCTGCGTCCCTGGCCCAACCTTCGATCAGCTCAGGGTGTTCCGGCACCCGCGCACGGTTGTTGTATTCGACTTCGTAGTCGACGGCACTCATGGCGTCCGCGCCTTGGCCGATCGCTGCGCCGAGGCCTTTGTCTTGGCAAGCAGCCGCATCAGGTCGCGGATGTCCTTGTGCGAAAGGTCGGCGAAGATGTCGGCGATCCAGGTCTCGTGCTCGGTCGCCATCTTGCGGAACTCGGCGCGGCCGAGCTTTGTCAGCCGGATGAACTGCACGCGGCGATCGGTGTCCGAGGTGCGTCGGTCGAGATGACCCGATTCCACCAGCCGCTCCACCAAGCCCGTGACATTGCCGTTCGACACCATCATCCGCTTGGAGAGATCGGACAGCGTCATGCCGTCGGGCACTTTGTCTAGCTGGGCCATCATGTCGAAGCGCGGCAGCGTGACGTCGAAACGCTCGCGGAGGCGGCTGCGCACCTCGCCCTCGATCAGGTTGGTGCAGGTCAGAAGCCGAAGCCAGAGCCGAAGCTCCGTGCCGTGATCCTCCGGCAGTTCGACCGCTTTTGTCTCGGAATCAAGCATCATGGACAATCACGCCTTTCGCGGCGCCAATCACGGCCAATCGTTTTGACCTTCAAACAATTCATAGCCTATCGCAAGTCCAATGATGAGGCGTACTGTAGCCTATCGCGGAATTTCTTTAAGCTTCAAGCAATTTGGCGCAACGCTTGCATATGGCCTGCCGATGGCCAAGACGCAGCGTGGCATTCGCTTGCGGCGGTTGCCGTCATCGGAATAAGCTGCGGCGCGAGGTTTTGATCTTGTTGGCGCGAGGAGAGACCATGAAACAGGCATTGAAGTTGGCAGGATTGGCGGCGCTGTTCGGAGTTGCTGCCGCACCTAGCCTGGCGCAGGACAAGATCAAGATCGGTGTGATCGTGACGACATCGGGCCCCGCCGCTGCGCTCGGCCAGCAGGTGCGCGACGGTTTTGCGCTGGCGATCAAGGATATCGGCGGCAAGATGGCGGGCCGCGACGTCGAGGTCGTCAATGTCGACGACGAGCTGAAGCCGGATGGCGCGGTGACCAAGGTGCGCGGACTTCTGGAACGCGACAAGGTCAATTTCGTGGTCGGCCCGATCTTCTCCAACATCCTGCAGGCGATCCATCGCCCCGTGACCGAGAACAAGACGTTCCTGATCTCGCCCAACGCGGGGCCTTCAAGCTACGCCGGCAAGGAGTGCAACCCGTTCTTCTACGTCACCTCATACCAGAACGACCAGGTGCACGAGATCCTCGGCAAGGTGGCGCAGGATCGCGGCTACAAGCGCGTCTATCTCCTGGTGCCGAACTATCAAGCCGGGCGCGACTCGGTGGCCGGGTTCAAGCTGGACTATAAGGGCGAGATCGTCGACGAATCCTACACGCCGCTCAACACGCTGGATTTCCAGCCTGAGTTGACAAAAATCTCCTCGCTGAAGCCGGACGCGCTGTTCACCTTCATGCCTGGCGGCATGGGCGTCAATCTGGTGAAGCAGTACAAGCAGGCCGGCGCCACCATCCCCGTGCTGTCGGCCTTCACGGTCGATGAATCGACGTTGCCCGCGCAGCAGGATGCGGCGGTCGGCATGTTCGGCGGCGCCAATTGGGCGCCCAATCTCGACAATCCTCAGAACAAGAGGTTCGTCGCTGCCTATGAAGCCGCCTACAAGAACGTGCCCGGCACCTACGCCATGCAGGCTTATGATGCGGCGCTCTTGATCGACAGCGCAGTGAAGGCGGTGGGCGGCGATCTCTCCAAGAAGGAGGCGGTCGCGGCGGCGCTGAAGAAGGCCGACTTCGTTTCGCTTCGCGGCAGCTTCAAGTTCAACACCAATGGCTATCCGATCCAGGACTTCTACCTGACCCAGGTTACGAAACGTCCTGATGGAAAGTTCCAGACCGAGATCGTACAAAGAGTGTTCGAAAACTATGGCGATCGTTACGCCAAGGATTGCTCAGCCAAGTAAGCGAGGGAGTGGACCGATGAACGACGAGATCGCAGGCATCACCCGCGCCAATGAGGGTATCCAGGGCATCACCTGGAACATTCTCGGCCAGACCTATGTGCCGAAGAACCGCACTGAGCACTCGTTCTCCTGGCATGCGACGTTTCCGCCCGGCACCTTCGTGCCGCCGCACATCCATCCGGACCAGGACGAATATCTCTACATCCTCGAAGGCAAGCTCGACTTCATGCTCGACGGCGCCGATGAATCCGCAACGCCCGGCGATCTCGTGCGCCTGCCGATGGGCAAGCCGCACGGCATCTTCAACAAGTCGCAGCAGGCGGCGAAGACGCTGTTCTGGGTGTCGCCGACGCGCCGGCTTTATGACCTGTTCTGGGCGATCCACAATATGCGGGAACAGAATCCGGACGACGTGGTCCGGCTGGCCGCCGAATACAACATCCACTTCCTGCCGCCGCCTGCGTAAACCCATAGCTTAGGATGGAGCTCGGTCTTCCACCTCTCCCGAAGGGAGAGGTCGGCGCACAGCGCCGGGTGAGGGGTTTCGGTCCCTCATGCACACCGCCCCCTCACCCGGATCGCATCTGACGATGCGATCCGACCTCTCCCCGCCGGGGAGAGGTGGGACGAGCTACTGCCGCGCCACTACGCGGGCGGCGAAGCCGGCCTTGGCGGCGTAGCCGCGCACGATCGCCTCGCGGGCCTCGTAGCTCAGGATGGTATCGATGTCTGTAAAGCCCTGTGGCGCGATCTGTTCGACCGCATCAATCACGCCCTCCGGCCCGCCGCGGCGGTTGGCGGCGACGATGTCGGCGGTCATCGGCAGGCGCTGGCGTTCATAGGCGACCAACGCCTGACGCGGATGTTCCGAGCGCGTCAGCGCGTCCGCAAGGCACCGCGCATCAAGGATGGCCTGCGAGGCGCCGTTGGAGCCGACCGGATACATCGGATGCGCGGCATCGCCGAGCAAGGTGACGCGCCCGCTTGTCCAATAGGGCAAGGGATCGCGATCGCAGCACGGATATTCCCAGAACTCCGGCGTGGCGCTGACCAGCGCCGCAAAATCGACCTGCGGGATCGAGAAGCCTGTGACATGGGGCATCAGCTCTTCCCGCCTGCCGAGATTCGACCAGCCCTCGCGGCGCGGCGGCGGTGACGCGCCGTCGCCGATCCGCACCATCACCGCCCAGTTGGTGAGACGGCTTGCCGGGCTCGAGCCCTCCGCGATCGGATAGATCACGGCCTTGGCGTTCAGGCCGCCGGCGATGATCATCGAGCGGCCCGTCAGAAACGCTGGCCAGTCGGCGGCGCCGCGCCACAGCATATGGCCGTTCCAGCACGGCAGGCCTTCGTTCGGAAACAGCGTCTCGCGCGCTTTCGAGTGGATGCCGTCGGCGCCGATCAGGATATCGCCGCGCGCGGTGTGCACATGCTGGCCGGCGCGATCGAAGAAATGGGCGGTCACGCCGCCCTCGTCCTGCGTGAACGCGCCGAGCCGACAGCCGGTGTGGATAGCCTCAGCGCCAAGCCGCTCGACCACGGCTTGATGGATGACGCCCTGCAGGCGGCCGCGATGAACGGAGAATTGCGGCACGTCGTGGCCGGCATCAAGCCCGCGCTTCTCGTGCCAGACCTGTTGGCCGTGGCGCGTCAGGTAGAACAGCTCAAAGGTGCGGATCGCAACCTTATCGAGCGCGTCGAGCAGGCCAAGGCCGGCGAGTTCGCGGATCGCATGCGGCAAGGTGTTGATGCCGACGCCGAGCTCGCGGATCGTTTCCGCCTGCTCGAACAATTCGCAATCGATGCCGCGGGCCCGCAGCATCAGCGCCGTTGTGAGCCCGCCAATCCCGCCGCCGACGATAATCGCCTTCATCGCCCTACTCCACTCGAAACCCGGACGTTGTGAGACATTGGCAGGGTCGCACGGCGTCAGAGCCGCTCGCAAGACGCTTTATGGTCTCAGCATCCGCTCCGCCCGCGACTTAAGGTTAACGTCTCACCACCTCAATCCGGAACCACCGCGAATGCCTGGATTTCGACCTTGGCGCGATCCTCGATCAGGCCGGAGACCTGCACCGCCGTCATCGCCGGGAAGCGGCGGCCCATGATGTCGCGGTAAACAGCACCGATTTCCTTCAACCGCGAGGAATATTCGCGTCGGTCGAGCAGGAACCAGGTCATCGATACGATATGCTCGGGCCTCGCGCCGCCGCTGGCGGCGACCGCGACGACGTTCCGCAGGGCCTGCCCGATCTGCGCCACGAGGTCATCGGTCTCGAACACGCATTGCGCATTCCAGCCGATCTGGCCGGCGACAAAGATCATCTTGCCGCGCGCGCTAACGCCATTGGCATAGCCGACCGGTTGGGCCCAGCCTTCGGGCTGCAGGAGTTCGATCATGTGCTTGTTCCCGTCACCGCCTCAATTCCCCTCGAAGACCGGTTTCTTCTTGGCGACGAAGGCCTCGAAGGCGCGGCGGAAATCGCCTGTGGCCATACAGATCGCCTGCGCCTGCGCTTCCGACTCCACCATCTCGTCGATGCCCATCGCCCATTCCTGGTTGAACATCGTTTTCGTCATGCCATGCGCGAACCACGGACCGTCGGCGAGCGAACGCGCGAGTTCATAAGCAGCGGACGACAACTCCGCCGACGGCACCAGGCGGTTGTGAAAGCCCCAGGCAAATCCGTCCTCCGCACTCATGGCCCGGCCGGTATAGAGCAGCTCGGCCGCGCGGCCCTGCCCGATCACCCGCGGCAACAATCCGCATGCGCCCATATCGGCGCCGGCGAGCCCCACCCGCGTGAACAGGAAGGCGGTCTTGGCCTGCGGCGTCGCCAGCCGCAAATCGGAAGCGAGCGCCAGCATCGCGCCCGCGCCAGCGCAAATGCCGTCGATCGCAGCAACGATCTGCTGCGGGCATTTGCGCATCGCCTTCACGACATCGCCGGTCATCCGTGTGAACGCGATCAGGTCGGGCATCGCCATCCGCGTCAGCGGCTCGATGATCTCGAACACGTCGCCGCCCGAGCAGAAATTGCCGCCCTCGCCGGTCAGTACGATGGCGCGGACGTCGGAGGCATAAGCGAGATCCCGGAAGAGATCGCGCAGTTCCTCGTAGGACTGGAACGTCAGCGGATTCTTCTTGTCCGGCCGGTTCAGCGTGATGGTGGCGACACGGGCATCGTCATCGGTGGACCATTTGAAATGGCGCGCCGGATAATTCTTGAACGATCGCAGCTTTGCTTTCATCTCGGACATGATTTGTTCCTTTGGCGTTTCCCTTATCCCGTGAAGACCTCGCCGCCGGCGACTGCGATGGACTGCCCGTTGATGGACGACGCGCCCACCGAGGCGAGCCAAAGAATGGTGTCCGCGACTTCCCCTGAAGTCACCAGCCGCTGCATCGGATTGACTTTTGCAAGGGCAGCGCGCGCTTCGGCTTCGCTGCGGCCGGTCTTGGCGACGATATTGGCCGCTGCCTCAGCGACCAATGGCGTATCGGTATAGCCGGGACAGACCGCATTGATGGTGACGCCGCGGCGCGCATATTCGAGCGCGAGCGCGCGCGTCAGCCCAACGACGCCGTGCTTGGCGGCGACATAGGCCGAGACGTAAGAGTAGCCGGTCAAGCCTGCGGTAGAGGCGACATTGATCACCCGCCCGCGCCCTCGTTGCGCCATGCCGGGCACCACCGCTTGCGTCACCAGGAACACGCTGGAGAGGTTGCTCGCCAGCATGTCCGACCACAGAGCCGCATCCGTCTTCTCGAACGGTGCGCTCAACGCCTTCCCCGCATTGTTGACGAGGATGTCGATCGGGCCGGCCTCGGCCTCGATCCGCTTGATGCCCTCAGTGACCGCAATTTCGTCGGTCACATCCATCGACAGAACCGCGCCAGCGCGCTCCCCGAGCGACGCTGCGGTCGTGGCAAGCGCATCAGGCCTTCTGCCTGCGATACTTATGCGGATGCCGGCCTCAGCCAGCGCGCGTGCACTGGCGGCACCGATGCCGGAGCCGCCGCCGGTGATGAGCGCATGCGCGTTGGGCCAGAACTTCCGGGTCATGCTTTCGCTCCCGCTGACGCGCGTTCCAGATTGGCCTCGTATTGCTGCTTGCCGGAGAGATACTGCTTCGGCCACGCAATCGACTTCACGCCGATCTTGGCGGCTTCGTGCAGCGTCCAGGCAGCATCGGCAAGATGCGGGCGGGCGATGGCGCAGAGATCGGCGCGGCCAGCGGCGATGATGGAATTGGCGTGATCAGCCTCGGAGATCGCGCCGACCGCAATCGTCGCAATCCCAACCTCGTTCCGGATCTTGTCGGCGAACGGCGTCTGATAGAGCCGGCCATAGACGGGATAATCGTCGGCCCAGACCTGGCCGGAGGAACAATCGATCAGGTCGGCGCCGGCCTCCTTGAACAACTTCGCGAACTGTAGCGCATCGTCCGGCGTGTTACCGCCCTCGGCCCAGTCATGGCACGACAGGCGGACCGAGATCGGCTTGTCTTGCGGCCACACGTCGCGGATCGCACGAAACACTTCCAGCGGATAGCGCGCGCGGTTCTCGATGCTGCCGCCATATTCGTCCGTCCGGCGGTTGGTGAGCGGCGAGAGAAAGCTCGACAACAGATAGCCGTGAGCACAATGCAGTTCCAGAATGTCGAAGCCGGTCTGCACCCCGCGCCTCGCCGCGGCGACGAACTGTTCGCACACTTCGTCCATTTCGGCGCGCGTCATCGGCTTCGGCGTCTGCCCGTCCGGCAGGTAGGGAACGGCGGAGGCCGACACCACTGGCCAGTTTCCTTCCGGCAGTGGGTCATCCATTCCCTCCCAGGCCACGCGCGTGGAGCCCTTGCGTCCGGAATGGCCAAGCTGGATGCCGATCCTGGCGGCGCTATTGCCGTGGACGAAATCGACGATGCGCTTGTAGGCCTTTGCCTGCGCGTCGTTCCACAGCCCGCAGCAGCCCGGCGTGATCCGCGCTTCTGGTGACACACAGGTCATCTCGGTGAAGATCAGCCCGGCGCCGCCGAGTGCGCGCGCGCCGAAATGGACGAGGTGGAAATCGTTCGGCACGCCTTCCACAGCCGAATACATCGCCATCGGCGAGCAGATGATGCGATTGGGCAATGACAAGCCACGGATGCGGAACGGCGTGAGCATCGGCGGCGCCACGCGATCGTTGGAATCCGGCAGCCCGGCGCGTTCCGCAAACCAGCGCTCATAGCCTTCGAGCCATGCCTTGTCGCGAAGACGCAAATTCTCGTGGCTGATGCGCTGCGAGCGCGTCAGCAGCGAATACATGAACTGCTCGGGCTCCAGTGTGTCGGCATAGCGCGCGCCGACCACCTCGAACCACTCCATCGCATTGCGCGCGGCATTCTGGATCCGCGCAACATCGACGCGGCGGAGCTCCTCGTAGGCTGCGAGCACCGCGGGAATCTTGTCGGACGTCGCGCCGAACTGCTTGAACTGGTTGGTCAGCTCGATCGCATCCTCGAGCGCGAGCTTGGTTCCCGAGCCGATCGCGAAATGCGCGGTATGCGCGGCATCACCCATCAGCACGACATGGCTATTGCCATTGAACGCGGTCCACTTGCCGCAGATCAGCCGCGGGAAGGAAAGCCAGGCCGAGCCGCGCAGGTGGCGGGAATTGGAGACCAACGAATGGCCCTCGAGAATCTCCGCGAAGATCTTTTCACAGAAAGCGATGGAGCCAGCCTGGTCGAGCTTGTCGAGACCATGCGCCAGGAACGTCTCTTCCGTGGTCTCGACAATGAAAGTAGCCGCGCCCTCCTCGAACTTGTAGATATGCGCCTGGAACCAGCCATGCTCGGTCTTGCGGAAGTCGAACGTGAAGGCATCAAAGCGCTTGTTGGTGCCGAGCCAGATATAGCGGTTCGGCCGCATCAGGATGTCAGGCTGGAAGGCATCGGCATAGCGCGTCCGGATCTTCGAGTTCACGCCGTCGGCGGCGACGATCAAATCGGCGTCAGGAAATTCGAGATCGGAATCGACCTCGCGCTCAAAGACCAATTCGACGCCAAGCTCCTCGGCGCGCGCCTGCAATATATTGAGCAGGCGCTTGCGGCCGATGCCGACAAAGCCGTGGCCGGTGGTGCGCATCCGGCGGCCCTTGATCAGGACCTCGATATCGTCCCAGTGATTGAAGGCTTCCTCGATCGCATCTGCCGTGACCGGATCCCATTTGCGCATGTTGTCCATGGTCGCGTCGGAGAACACCACACCGAAACCGAAAGTGTCGTAGGGGCGGTTGCGCTCGACCACCGAGATCCGGTGCGCGGGATCGAGCATCTTCATCAGGATGCCAAAATAGAGCCCGGCCGGCCCGCCTCCGATGCAGACGATGCGCATGACTGTCTCCTCGCTTCGACGGCCAGCGGGGCGCAGCAAACAGAAAGGTTCCCCGGGGCGAAGCCGGCCGATATTTTATGCTTAAAATAATCTTGTCAAGCGAGGGCCGGGCCGCCCGGGCAAAAAAGCGGCCGGCCGCGCCTTTGGGCACGGCGACCGGTCAGGACAGATTGGATCGATGGACGGCCGCCCTCCCTCTCCCTGAGGTGAAAGGGAGCCCGCTGCCGGGTCTTCAATAGGCCAGTGGTTTCGGCCGGCCGACACCGCAATAATGGAAACCGTTCCGCGTCACGTCTTCAGGCGAATAGACGTTGCGGAGGTCGACGATCACGGGCGCTGCCATGATCGTTGCCATCTTCTTCAGGTCAAGCGCGCGGAACTGCTCCCATTCGGTCACGATCACGATCGCATGGCTTCCTCGTGCACAATCATACGCGTCGCGGCAGAAGGTGACGTTCTCGAACACCTTCTTGGCCTGCTCCATCCCGATCGGATCGAACACACGGATTGCCGCGCCCAGGTCCTGCAGCGCTGTTATCAGCGGGATCGACGGCGCATCGCGCATGTCGTCGGTGTTCGGCTTGAAGGTGATGCCGAGCACGGCGATGGTCTTGCCGCGGATGTTGCCGCCAAAGGCGTTCGCCACCTTGCGCGCCATTGCGCGCTTGCGCTGGTCGTTCACCGCGACCACTGTTTCGACGATCCGCAGCGGGGCTTCGTGGTCCTGCCCGGTCTTGATCAGCGCCAGCGTGTCCTTGGGAAAGCAGGAGCCGCCGAAGCCCGGACCGGCATGCAGGAATTTCGAGCCGATCCGGTTGTCCAGTCCGATGCCGCGAGCGACCTCCTGGACATTGGCACCAACCTTCTCGGCAAGATCGGCGATCTCGTTGATGAAGGTGATCTTGGTCGCAAGGAACGAGTTGGCGGCGTATTTCGTCAGCTCCGCGGTGCGGCGGCTGGTATAGAGGATCGGCGAGGCGTTGAGATGCAGCGGACGATAGACTTCCGCCATCACTTCCTTCGCAAATGCATCCTCGGTGCCGATGACGATGCGGTCGGGATGCTTGAAATCCTGGATCGCGGCCCCTTCCCGCAAGAACTCGGGGTTGGAGACGACGGCGAATTTCGCGTCCTTCTTCTCCTCGCGGATGATGCGCTCGACCTCGTCGCCGGTGCCCACCGGAACGGTCGACTTCGTCACGACGACCGCAGATTCCGGCAAGGACGCAGCGATCTCGCGCGCCGCGGCGTAGACATGCGAAAGATCGGCGTGGCCATCGCCGCGGCGGGACGGGGTGCCGACCGCGATGAAGACGACCTCGGAACGGCTCACCGCCCCCTTCAAGTCGGTCACAAAGGCCAGGCGCCCCTGCGCGACATTTCTCGCCACCAGATCGGAAAGTCCGGGTTCGTGAATTGGAATCTCGCCCTTGTTGAGCGCTGCGATCTTCTTTTCATCCTTGTCGACGCAAACGACGTAGTGTCCGAAGTCGGAGAAACACGCCCCCGACACCAGTCCGACATAACCGGCGCCGACCATCGTGATATGCATGGCTTATCCTGTTTGACAAAATGATCGCAGCGGCCGCGCCGGTCATCATTTGACCAGCATCGACTCGCCGTCGAGATGCTGCGGGAAGAAGAAGAAATTGTTCACGTAGAACCGGCCGTCCTTGCGGCCGCCATCTGGGTCGAGCGCGGCCACGTCCTGCAGCTCCCCGACGTCGAATCGTTCGACGTCGACCACATCATCTTCCTTCAGGAAGAAACCACGGTAGGACCGTTGCCGGAAGAAATCGAACACCGATTCCGTCGCGGCAGGCCGATGCCGATCCTCTGCTTCCACCAGGAACACAGGCCGGCAGCGATCCAGGAGTTCGACGGCGCCATTGAGGACGTTGAGCTCGTGCCCTTCCACGTCGATTTTCACGAAGGCGACCTCCTGATGCATCAACGAATCCAGCCGTGCCATCGGCACATGGGCAGCAACGACCGGATCGGACGACGCCATCACCCGCCGCTCGAGCGAGGCCAGGCCATGGACCAAGCCGCTGTCACCGCGCGGGATGAAGAGTTCGGCGTCGCCTTCGTGGTCCGACAGTGCAATCTCGTGCACGCTGACGTTTGAAGCAGACGTCCGCCGCAACAACCGCGCCATGTCGTGCGAAGGCTCAAAAGCGTGAACCTCGCGGGAAAGCCGCGCCAGCGTTCGCGTGTAGAGCCCGCAATTGGCGCCGACATCGACCGTCACCGCATCTTCCGGAATGATCTTGTCGAGATAGGAAAGCTCGCGCTCCGCCGATTTCGGGCGATGCATGAAATGCCATTGCAGCCAGATCGATGGGAATGCATCCTTCAAGAGATCCTTGGCTTGCTGCTTGGCACTCATGTCCATTCCCTCCGTTGTGCGTTGATGTTGGTCGGGCGTGCCGGACGCCGCTTGCCGGATTGGCTTGCGGTCGCCGCGTTACACCCGATGGTAGATGTCCTGCACCCGGACGATGTCGTCCTCCCCAAGATACGTGCCCGACTGCACCTCGATCAGGTTGAGCGGAACTTTACCTGGATTTTCCAGGCGATGCAGGCAGCCGAGCGGAACGAAGATCGATTCGTTCTCGCGCAGCAGCACCTCCTCGTCATCACGCGTGACGACCGCGGTGCCGTTCACCACCACCCAATGCTCGGCGCGGTGAAAATGTTTCTGCAGTGAGAGTTTGGCGCCCGGGTTGACGGTGATACGCTTGACCTGGAAGCGGTCGCCAGCATGAATCGACTGATAGTAGCCCCAGGGACGGTGAACGCTGTGGGTCTGCGTCGCGGCGCGATGGCCGTTGGCTTTCAGCCGCTCGACCAATTTGCCGACATCCTGGGCGCGCTCCCGTTTCGTCACCAGCACGACGTCCGGTGAGGCGGTGATGACGAGATCCTCGACGCCAAGGGCTGCGACCAGCGGACCATCTCCCCGCACATAGCAGCCGGAGGTCTCCTCGGCCACCGCGTCGCCGATCACGACGTTGCCGGAGGCGTCCTTCTCGCCCATCATCCACAGCGCCGACCAGCTTCCGACATCGCTCCAGTCAAAACTGGCTGGCACCACCACGGCCTTGTCGGTCTTTTCCATCACGGCATAGTCGACCGAGATGGACGGGCAGGACTCGAATGCCTTTTCTTCCAACCGCAGGAAATCGAGATCGCGCGCCGCGCCGGCCAGCGCCGCGCGGCAGGCTTCCAGAATGGCGGGCTCGCGCCGCTCCAGCTCGTCGATGAAAGCCCGTGCAGGCAGCAGGAAGATTCCGCTGTTCCACAGATGGTCATTGCCGGCGAGCAAGCGCTCCGCAGTCGCGACGTCGGGCTTCTCGACGAAGCCCGCGACTTTGCGGATCTCGGGAAGATCGCCGATGCCGCCGCCCATGCGGATATAGCCATATCCGGTCGCAGGCCCGGTCGGCTTGAGGCCGAAGAGGACAAATTGTCCGCGGCGCGCCGCCGGAAGGCCGCTCGCGATCGCGGCCCGGAATGCCGCGTGATCGCGCACCCAGTGGTCGACCGGTGTCACCAGGATCACCGCGTCAGGATCGATCTCGCTGGCGAGAAGCGCCGCGATCGCCACCGCCGGCGCCGTGTTTCGTCCGAACGGCTCCAGCACCATGGTCGGACAGGCGATGCCGGCCGCGCGCAGTTGCTCGCCGATGGCAAAGCGGTGCTCGGTATTGGCGATCACCATGGGATCGGCAAACAGCGAGGGCTCGGTCACGCGGCTGGCCGTCTGCTGCAGCAGGGTCTTTTCGCCGAGCAGCGCGAGCAGTTGCTTCGGCTGGTTCTCGCGCGACAGCGGCCACAGCCGCGAGCCGGTGCCGCCCGACAAAAGAACTGGGACTATGCGGCCGCGTGGCTGCAGCATCGTGTCGCTCCCCTTTTGGTGATGATGACGTCGGTGGGCTAGAAGCCGCTGCCGGACAGGAATTCGCGGCGGACGGTGCGCACGATGATCATGACGTCCATGCGCAAGGACCAGCGCTCGATGTAGTCGAGGTCGTAATCGATTCGCGAGATCGCACGGCCGGCCTCAACGGTGCTTCCGCGGCAGCCGCTCACCTGCGCGAGACCAGTGATCCCGGGCCGGGCGCTGTGGCGCTGGAAGTAATACGGCACGAGGTCCTCATAAGGCAGATCGGCGGCCAGCATACCCGGGACATGCGGACGCGGGCCGACTAGCGACATGTCGCCCCTGATGACATTGATCAATTGCGGGATTTCGTCGAGGCTCGTCTTGCGCAGGATCTTGCCAACCCCGGTGACTCGGGAATCGCCTTGGACGGTCTGCTTCACGCCGCGCACGTCACAGGCATTAGTCCGCATGGTGCGGAATTTGTAGATCTTGAAGCGCCGGTTTCGGTAGCCGTAGCGGTATTGGTGAAACAACACCGGTCCTCGCGACGTCAGCTTGATGCCGATGGCGATCGCAATCAAGAGCGGCGCGAAGAACAAAAGCGCCATGCTTGCAACCACGATGTCGAAGATGCGCTTTGCAATGGAGGAGCCCGGTTCGGTGCGCGCCGCTGATCCGCGTGGGCGCTTTGCACGATAAGGGCTGTATGTGCTACTGCCGGCATATTCGACCGGGCGCATCGAGATCGTGCTCCGCTTGTTTCGGAGCGACCTGATACTGTCCTGATCGAAGTTGGCTGTGACGATGGCGGCCATTTGCTCTCGCTCTCTCTGTTGAACCCAAAGAGGTCACATGCGCGACACACGCAGACGGCCGCTGCCCATCTCGCGGGCACCTTCGCAATTGCGAATTTTCCTGCGTAGCAGAGACGCGCCTCGATCGCGCGGCCGTATACCTCTACGAACTCTTTGAGCGAAATGGGGCAGCAAAACGAAAATGTTGCGTGCGGTTTTGCATCGCGGCATCGTGAAGTTTGTGCGATGCAAAGAATCCGTTTTGTTCGGAAGCGCTTAGATTGAGCTGCACGCGAATTGCGCTGCGTGTCCTTCGGTGCAGCCATGCATTAACGCAAGTCTGAAACGGCACGCGAACCGGATTCGATTCAGAAATAGTCGGCCACGCGCTACATCCAGCACTAAATCTGTGCGATCATTTTTGAAGGATTTTTTTCACCGCATACTAAACGGCTACTCGTACTTTGCCCGATGCGACCATTTCAATTGATGGTTTCGTCGATGATTGCGAGGCGTCAACATATGGAAACGGCGTTAACCAAGAAGCCGCTCGTCTCGGAAGAACTTTCCAGGGAGGCGCCAATGATCGCGGCGCGTTTGGATCGCCCTGAACCAAGACGGCTCGATCCGGCGGGGCGCAAATTGAGAAACCGCATCATCCTGGCGAACGTGCTTGCCTGGATCGTGATCATCCTGCTCATCCGAATGATCTTCTTCTAGACCTTATATACTTGGGAGGAACAGGGAAGCAGGTGCCGCGGCGGCGCCGCCGATTGACCTTATGACGGTTCCATGATCGAAGCAGTCGATGATGCGGCCGCCAATTGCACATCCGCAGTTCGTTGCACCCTCGGCTCCCGCAGACACGCGCATCTACGCGGTCGGCGACATTCATGGACGTGCCGACCTGCTCGCCGAGACCATCGCGCGCATCGACGATGACGTAAGCCGGCGGCCGATCCGTTACGTTCTCGAGATCTATCTCGGCGACTACATCGACCGCGGCCCCGATTCCAAGACCGTGCTCGATCTGCTGGCAGTTCGCCTGGTCAGGCATCACGCAGTCTGCCTGCGCGGCAATCACGAAGAGCTGCTGCAAGACTTTCTTCACGATCCGGCGGTATTCGCACAGTGGCGGCGGCTCGGCGGCATGCAGACGCTCGCCTCCTATGGCGTCGTTCCGCGCGATATGCCCGTCTCCGAAGTCAGCCTGCAACAGCGCTTTCTCAGCGTCTTCCCACGCGCGCACGCCCTGTTCCTGCAGTGCCTGCGCGACAGCTTTAGCTGCGGCGACTTCTTCTTTGCCCATGCCGGGATCCGCCCCAAGGTGCCGATCGAGCAGCAGCATCCGGAAGACCTGCTCTGGATCCGTCAGGAGTTTCTCAATTCGGATGAAGATCACGGCAAATGTGTCGTGCACGGCCACACCCCGGTCCCCCATCCCGATATCAGGCACAACCGCATCAATATCGACACCGGTGCCTGGAAAAGCGGCACCCTGACCTGCGTCGCCATCGAGGGAACAACAGTCCTGGTCCTGTAAACCCTGCAAAAGGAGGCAGGCGCCATTAACGCTGCGCGGCCATGGAACCGCATGGCGGCGTCGCGGAACCGCCGTCCACATTGTTTCGCCTTGTTTGCTTACCTATGATCCGCACCGTTACTGACAGACTTTCGTGGGGATATAGTCATGCAGCAACAAACGATCCGTGTCGCCCTCGCGGCGCCACGCAATGTCCTATTTGCGCTTGCTTTAGCGAGTATCGCGAGCTTCGCAACTTGCGCATCAGCCCAAACATATACCGGCGCGCATGCGTTCTCGACGGGAACCTACGTGCTTGGTCCGAACGACAGGGTGCGTGTGAAGGTCTATGGGGAGCCTGATATCACCGGGGAGTATGAGATCGACGCGAGCGGTCAGGTCTCAGTGCCACTCGCAGGACGCCTGAAAGCGTCCGGCATGACGACCAAGCAGTTGGAACGCGCGATCACATCCGCGCTATCGAAGGACATCGTGCGTGATCCGAAGGTGAATGTCGAGATCGTCGCGTACAGGCCTTATTACATTCTCGGCGAGGTCAAGAAGGCCGGCGAATATCCGTATCGTCTCGGTCTGACGGTGATGGATGCCGTCGCAAGCGCCGGCGGATTCACCTATCGTGCCAACGAAGCCAAGGTCTATGTGCGGCGCTCGGGCAGTCCAGCGGAAGAAGTCTACGCGCTCGATGCGCCGATCCTGGTGTTTCCCGGCGACAACATCCGGATTGCCGAGCGCTACTTCTGAGTGCTCGTTCGACGGAGCAATCTCGCTCGCAAATCACGCGCGTAAACATTTACGTCATGCGCACTGCCATAGTGTCGTCGATTTGCGGTGGGTATTATTTTGCAATGCAGAAAACCTTTTCCCGCGACGCACGTTGGGAAGATGTTCTCTGATCGAACCAGCAATGCTCCGTAGTGCGCGCGTAATAAGTGCAAGGATTGCCATGTCGATGGGCAATCCGCGGTGACTTTGTGAGCACGGGTAACCGGACCTCGCGATTTCGCCGTCTCCAGAGTTCCCGCAAGGGATGGATTATGGAACGCACCACTGCATTTGGCTGGTTGAACGCGCTTGGAACGAGTGGGTCGCAAACCCGTTCGGTCGTCGCGTTCGGTCGCCGCGGACTGAAGATCGTACCCGCGCTGGTGACTGCGATTGTCCTTGGATTTGGATCACCGGCGAATGCGCAGGTGCTCCCCTGGCCAAATTTGGAGGTGGCACCGCCATGGAATGCGCAGCAGATCTTCGAGCCATCCCCGTTACCCAAGCTGACTGATCCTGACACCCGTGAGGACATCCCGCCGGAGGACACGCCCGTGAAAGGCCGCCTGCAGCCTGGCTATGAGCCTGTGGGCATTCGTTCGGGCTCCTGGATGTTCAATCCGTCGCTGATCACCGGCGGCTTCTTCGACAGCAACGTGTTCGCGTCGAATACCGACATTCGCGGTGACTTCGCGGCGGTGGTCGAGCCGTCGCTGCGCGCCCATACACTCTGGGAGCGGCACGGCATCGACCTCAAGCTCGATGCCCAGGAGACGGTCTACAAGCAGAACTCCAGTCTCAACCAGACCAATGCCAGCCTGAAGGGCAATGGCTGGATCGACATCGCCCATGACATGGCGCTGCTGACCAGCTTCCAGGTCGCACATTTCAACGAGGGCGTCGGCTCGCTGAGTTCGCCCGCCAACGCCATCGCACCGACACCTTATAATTGGTACTCAGGCGATGTGACCTTCCGCAAAGAATTCAACCGGCTGACCACGTCGGTTGGATTCAGCACCGATTCCTACGACTTTGGGTCGACCCGCGCGCAGAACGGGACCATCATCAGCCAGGACGCCCGCGACGGCCAGATCTACGCGCTGCACAGCCGGATCGATTACGCGTTTTCCGAAACCCTCGGCTGGTTCGCCGGCGCCGAGGGCAATGTGCGCGACCTCCGCGGCCTTCCAGGTGCGCCACTGGATTCCCAGGGCTATCGTGCACTCACCGGCGTCACCATCGGACTGACCCGTCTGATCACCGGCGAATTCGGCGTCGGCTATGTGCAGCAACGCTTCGTCGATCCGACCATCGGCACGATCGAAGGCCCGACCTATCGCGCCCGGCTGACCTGGAGCCCGACGCGGATGATCGACGTTCACTTCAACGCCGAGCAATTGGTGACCCAGACGTCCGATACCAGCGCGACCGGCGTGCTCGCCAACGCCGTTCAGCTCGGGCTGGACTATGAGCTGCGCCGCAACGTCATCGTTTCGCTTGCCGGCGCCTATGAGAGCGACCGCTTCTTCGGGCAGGTGCGCAAGGATCAAGTCACCACCTCCGATGCCCGCGTCAAATATCTGCTGAATCGTTTCGCCGCGATCGCGGTCTACTACCGCTTCACGTCGCGCGAAAGCAACGTCTCGACCTTCAGCTACGACAAACACCTGGTGGGATTGAATGTTACAACGCAGTTCTGAGCACTTGGCTCGCCCCCCGGAAGAGGCCACCGAACCTGCGGCGCCCCGTTGGCAGCCTCCGACCGTCGATCTGCGCGAGATGGGGCGCATCCTGCGCCGCCGCTACAAGTTCGTCATTCTGCCGCCTGTGGTGCTGGTCGCGCTCGCGCTGACCTTCTGTCTTCTGGCCACTACATTATATACGGCGACCTCCACCGTGCTGGTCGATCCACGCCGTGCCGCGGCTGTCGAGACGAATAGCCAGACCGCGCTTTCGAACTATGGCACCGATGATGCAACCATCGAAAGCCAGGCCTTGCTGATCCAGTCGGTCGCTATCCTGGATCGGGTGGTCCGCCGGCTGAAGCTCACGGAGGACCCGGAATTCATCCCGACACCGGGTCTCCTCGATCCGATCAAGCGGCTGTTCGCCGCGTCCGCGCCCAAGGGTGCGGCGAATCCTCAAGACGCTGCGCGTGCGCGTTCGATCGATATCCTGCAGAAGCGCTTGAAGGTGGCGCGGCAAGGCACAACCTTCCTTGTCGACATCAATGTCAGCTCGGAATCGCCGTCGAAGGCCGCTCTGATCGCCAACGCGCTCGCGGACGCCTATTTCGACGACCAGGTCCGCGCCAAGAATGACGCGACCCGCATCGCCGCGAACTGGCTCAACGGCCAGATCAACGATCTCAAGGCGAGGGTCGTCACCTCCGAGAAGGCGGTCGAGGATTTTCGCTCCGCCAACAATCTGACCGTGTCGCAGGGCGTAACCGTCAACGATCAGCAGATCACCGAACTCAACAACAAGCTGATCGCGGCGCGGGTGCAGACCGCGGAGGCGCGCGCCAAATACGACCAGGTGCAGCAGACCGCCAAGTCGGGCGGCGATCCCGGCGGCATCAATGCTGCAATTTCGTCGGACATGATCACGAAATTGCGCACGCAGTATGCCGACATCGCCAAGAATGAGGCCGATCTCTCCAGCAAATACGGCGCGCGACACCCGCTCGTCACCAATGTGCGTGCACAGCTCAAGGATACGCAGCGGCTGATCAACGAGGAAATCAAGCGCATCCTCGAGAGCACCAAGCACGACTACGACGTGGCGCTCTCCCGCGAGAATTCGCTCAGCCAGAGCCTGGAGCAGTTGCAGAACGTGTCCAATACGTCCGGTCAGGCGCAGGTGCGGCTGCATGAGCTGCAGCGCGAGGCCGAGGCCAACCGCACGCTCTATGAATCCTATCTGGCGCGCTCCAAGGAAACGACCTCGCAGGAGAGCCTGGAGCTGCCGGACTCGCGGGTGGTGACCAAGGCCAGCGTCCCGATCCGTCCCTCCTGGCCGAAAAGCATGCTGATCCTTGGTCTTGCCGGGATGCTCGGCCTCGGTTTGGGCACCGTACTCGCCTTTGGCGCCGACTACCTCGACGGCCGCATCAAGACGCTGGAGCAGGCGGAATCAGTATCTGGCGTGCCGGCGCTGGCTGCGGTGCCGTTGATCGGCACGAGGGAACTTGCAGGACTCGCGCGACGACGCGGACGACGCGAGCTCGAAAATCACGATCCGAAGACGATCAAGCTGTTGCCGGCCGCCTTGCAGCCGCCCCTGATACGCTATGCGATCGACGAACCCGCCACATTCTTCGCCGAAGCAATTCGCTCCGTGCGCCTGGCACTGCAACGGACGATGCGGATGCAGCCGGTCAGGGTCGTGCTCGTTACCTCCGCCCTCGACAGTGAAGGCAAGACCACGCTCGCCGGCAATCTGGCGCAGTCGCTGGCGACGCTCGGCATCCGGACGCTTCTGATCGACGGCGATCTCCGCAACCCGCAACTCACCCGCTCGCTCTGCCCGCGCGCCGACATCGGGCTTCTGGACGTGGCCCTGGGCCGCGCGGCCATTGAGCAGGCTATCCTGACCGATGAAAGCACCGGCCTGTCCGTGCTGCCGTCGACTGCGGTCAAGCAGGCCGAGATCATCACTGAGCTGATGTTCTCCGACCGCATCGTCGACGTGCTCGATCATCTGCGTCATCGCTACGAACTGATCATCATCGACTCGCCGCCGCTGGTGCCGCTGGTTGACGGCCGGGCGCTGGCCGAGCTTGCGGACCGCATCATTCTGGCGCTGGCCTGGGATCAGACCCCGCGCGAGGTCCTGACCCACACCATCGATCTGTTGTCGCCGGTTCGGGACCGCATCCTCGGCACCGTATTGACCCGCGTCGACCTCAGCCGTCTGCAATTCTACGACTACTACCGCAGCTCCGCCTATCTCAAGCCATACGCAACTGCGAGCCTCAGCCCCGGAGCGGCGCGGTGAACGTCCGCGGCTTCGCCAGCCAGCCTGTGGGCCTGCCCGGCGCGGCGTCGCGCGTGCCGTCCGGAGCGCAGACGCGTGCGATGGCGTTCGACACGTTTGTCGAGTGGCTGGCGACGGGGTTTCTTCTGCTCGCGATCGTCGCGATGTTCATGCTCTCGGCCGGCATGCTCACCAACTTCAAGATCCACTATCTGACGGCAGGCGGGAATTTCTACGAGAAGCTGCATCCGGCGACATACCTTACGTTCCTCGCCTTTTTCCTGCTGCTGATGCGCAGCCGCGGACCGATCGGCGAGATCGACCGGATGTTCTCGGAGGCGAAGCTTCTGCTGTTCTATATGGCGTGCTGGTTGTTCCTGCTGGTGCAGATGTTCGTGCTGGAACGGCCGTTCACAGTGATCTTCGACACGTTCCTGCTGCCGGTCGTGCTGTGCCTTGCGATCTGGCAGCTCTCGCCGTCACAACGACGGCCGCTGGTGTGGGCGGTCCATGTCACGATTCTGATCAATATCCTGGTCGGCTACTATGAGTATTTCTCGGGTCACCGCCTGATTCCGCTGACCATGGGCGACATCGTCGTCCTCGGCGAATGGCGCGCCTCGGCCTTTCTCGGCCATCCCCTCACGGCATCGGGCGTCGTCGGCGGCTATGTGCTGGCCTTGCTGCTGCGCCCGGCGCTCTGCCCTCAAATCCTGATACGGGTGCCGCTGATCGCCTTCAGCCTGGCTTCGCTGATGGCGTTCGGTGGTCGGACCGCGCTGGTGACCGTGCTGATCGTGATGGGACTGCTTCTCGCCTTCGAGATGCTGCGCATGCTGCAGGGCAAGCGCATCCCGCTCTCGGCCGCGATCCTCGCGATCTGCTTTCTGTTCGTGGCGGGCGCGGTCGGGTTTGCGGCGCTCGACCTCGGCATCTTCGACAAGATGCTGCTGCGCTTCTCCTCCGACAAGGGCAGCACGCTGGCGCGCTATGCCACCTTCCACCTGTTATCGTATTTCGATTGGAGAGAGTTGCTCCTCGGGCCCAATCCGGTCCGGGTGACTTCACTGCAGAGCCAGCTCGGTCTCGGTTATGGCATCGAGAATTTCTGGATCTCCTGCATCGCTCAGTTCGGCATCATCCACACCGCGGCACTGACGATCGGACTTGCCTGCCTCTTCACCGAGATCATCAGGCGCGCCAACCGCAGCGTCTGGGCGATGCTGCTGCTGATGTTGACGATCGCTGCAAGCTCGGTGAGCTTCTCGTCCAAGAACATCCAGCTTGCACAGTTCATCGTCCTGATCACCGTGCTGCTGCCGCGCGAGGGATATCGGCGGACATCCCCTCCGCCTGCCGTCGCCCAACGGCGTTACCGGCCCGTTCCCGCGTAATTCTGGCGTCAGGACATCGTATGGACATCTACGTCGACAACACCCATCTCGGACGTCATGTCACCGGGCTCGAGCGCATCACGCTCGAACTGTTTTCCGCGACCGCACTCGCTCCGCTCAATGTGATGCCGGTCACCGCACGCGGCACGCGGCAGATGGTGACGACGCAGACCTTTGGCTTGCCGCTACGGCTTGCGACTTCCTCGGCGATGCTGCTTTGCCCCGGATTTCCGCCGAGCCCGCTTCTGCTGCCGTTCGCCTCGCGCGTACTGCCCTACATCCACGACGATTTCCTGGTCACGCGACCTTCGGAACTCAATGCGCGCGCCCGTCTGTATATGGCGCGTCCCTTCAAGCTGGCGCTGCGGCACTATCCCCGCTTCCTTGCCAATTCCAATGATACGAGGCGCCGAATCGCCGCCCACACGCGATCCGATGCCGAGATCACGCTGTACCGCCCCTCCGTACGCAACGTGTTCGGGCTGCAGTCAGACAAGCGCGCGGGGCGCACGACCACGCCGCGCCCGCTGCGGCTGGTCGCACTCGGCACCGTGGAGCCGCGCAAGAATTTCAAGGCAGCCGGCGCGCTCGTTGCGGCGCTGCGCGAGAGGGGTTTTGCCGATGCCACGCTGCATATCGTCGGCCGGCGCGGCTGGGGCGATGACTGGCAAGCGCTGGAAGCCATGCCAGGCGTTACGCTGCATGATTATCAGCCCACCGAACGCGTCAGGGAACTGCTTGATACGGCGGACCTCTTCGTCTGCACGTCGCATGACGAAGGGCTCGGCCTGCCTTTGCTCGAGGCACAATATGCCGGGCTGCCGATCGCAGCACCCGATGCGCCGATTTTCCGCGAGGTGCTTGATGCATCCGGCATCTTCATCAATCCCGCCGACCCCGCCGCAGCGGCAGCGCAGATTGTCGCCACACTCTCGATCCAGAATTGGCGGGCACGCTATGTCGCGCTTGCCGAGCAGAATCTTGGTCGCTGGAACGCGCTTGCCTACCGCGACCGCGAGGCGGTGATCGATCTGATCTCGCGCCTTGCTGCTCACCCCCTCGACTCCGGCCAGGTCAACCCGAAGCGGATCTGAAATTTGCGCACGACCATCAACGCGATGCGGCACCTCGACAGCCTGCGGATCATCGCAGCCTGCGCCGTGGTGGTCCTGCACTATTCCGATTACTTCAAGGAACTCGCCGTCGGGCGCTTGATGATCGCCCATGTCTGGCATTTCAATCTGTTCGTGGACCTGTTCTTCGTGGTCTCCGGCTTCGTTATCGCACGTCAATATTTTGACGACGTCGGTGACGGCCCTGCGATCGGACGCTTCCTGTGGCGGCGCATCGCCCGCATCTATCCCCTGCACCTGGCCACGCTGGCATTCTATATCTGTATCGCTCTCGCGCTCTCGTTCGGCATGGCGCATACGGACAATCCCGCGCGCTATTCGTTCTCCGATCTGCCGGCCCAGTTCCTGTTGCTGCATGCTTTCGTTGGCGAACGATTGACGTTCAATTTCCCGAGCTGGTCTCTATCGGCGGAAATATTCTGCTATCTGCTGTTTCCGCTGATCGTTGCGATCACATTGCGGCGCAAGACGTTAATCATCGCACTCGTGGCGGTGTCTGCGCTCGCCAACAGCATTTGGGCGGCGACCAACGACACCTTGCCGTGGCCCGAGTGGATCAACGAGGGTGGCGCCTTCCGTGCGGTTCCCGCATTCAGCCTCGGCATTGCCTGTTCCGTCTACCGCGATCAGATCGCGCGCTGGCCCACAACGCGCGGCGCGCTGATCTCGACGCTCGGCGCGTTCATCCTGTTCGGCTCGTGGCTAACGCCAATGGCTGCGCTCGTTGCTGTCTACGTCATCGCCGTACTTGCGATCCAACTCGACTGCCGCGGCCGCGATACGTTGTTATCGATGCTCAAGCTCGATCGCTTGGCACCGTTGACCTATGCCAGCTATATGCTGCACATGCCTATCGCGACCATCATCATCACTTTGGATTCGCGTCTGGCCCTCTTCGCCTCTCCAGAGGCCAAGCTGATCCTGGCACCCGTGTCGGTCACCGTCCTCGGCATCGCCAGCGTGTTCTCCTACCGATATTTCGAGACGCCGGTCCGGCGCTATCTGACCGATCTCTACGACCGCCGCTTCGCAAAGGCCGTAGCGGCACCGGTCCCGCAGCGGGAGATCGCCTGATGACACTCGCGGCATCGGCACAGGCGGACGTCGTTCACGCACCCACAGGCGTGCGGGCGAAGAGTCGCGACGCGGTGATCGACACCATGCGAGGCGTTGCCATCCTGATGGTGATCGGGATCCATTCGCTGCCACAGCCGCTCGATCTCGCCTGGACAAAAACGATCGATGCGGCGCTGCGGCCCTGCGTACCCATATTCCTGTTCGCGTCCGGCTATCTGACCGCGCGGGCCGGACGCGTACCGCTGCTCAAGCGACTGAAAGCGGCAATGATCCCCTATGCCGTTGCCTTCGCCGCCGCCTACCTCTATATGGCCCTGCACAATCCCGCGATGGATCATCGCGTAACCACGACGGCGGCGCGATTCGTGCTGGCTTATGTCTTCGTGTACTACTACGTGTTCGTCTATGTCGGTTGCACCGTCGTACTGTGGCTGATCTATGCTGCCGCTGGTTCTGACCGGCACGACACGGAACTGCGGATGACAATCCTGCTCGCCATTGCGATCGGTTTCGGGCTTGTCGCCGGAAGCTACCTCGATCCCCTGCTGTTCCGCCTCGGCTTTGTCGAATCTTTCGTCGATGAAGTGCGGATGCGCAACATACCCTTCTGGTTTTCGTTCGTGGCGCTCGGCGCACTGACGGTCACTTTGGCCGGCGCAACCGCGCGGAACATGCGCGCAATCCTTGTCGCTGCCATGCTGCTCGCCTATTTGCTGTATCTGGCCGTCCGCCTGTCCGGAATCGGCGATGCCGCGGTCTACGACTCGACGGCGTTCTTCCTCTATGCGGCGCTGTTCAGCCTTGCTTTGCTTGTGCTGCAGCCGAACGCACCCTGGCTCGCGAGCCTCGGCTCGGGCAGCTATTTCATCTATCTCTGGCACATCTTCATCGTGATGTTGTTGCGCGACCATGCCGGATTGCGCCAGTTCGGCTCGGCCGCGAGTTTTGCAGTCACCTTCGGACTGACGGCCATCGTCAGCATCGCCGCGCTCGGCGCGGTCAGGCAATTCTCCTCCGCACGCGTTGCTCGCTGGCTTGGAGCCTAACGATGCTGCTGCGCCACACCCTGCTCTATCTTCCTGCGCAGTTCGTCGGACCGCTGTTCCAGCTGATCGCTATGATCGTGTGGACCCATGTGGTCAACGATCACACGCTGGGCATCATCACACTGGTTACCGCCACGCACGAATTTCTGCAGATCGCCTTCCTTGCCTGGTGGTCGCAATACGCACTGCGCTTTTCCGGCCGCTATCGGGATGGCGAGGCACCGCGCTTCTACCGCACTGAAAATGCGGTGCTGCTGGCGTCGGTCCTGCTGCAGAGCCTCGTCGTCGTCGTCGTGCTGCGCCTCGTCATTTCCCCCGACGCGCACTTCGGCATGCTGCTTGCCGCCATCGCCTACGTGGTCACGCGTTCGCTCAACCTATATATCGGCGAGCGCGCCCGCGCCCAGCAGCAGATCTGGGTCTATACGATCCAGCAGGTGGTCGGGCCCGCGGTCGGTTTCGCCGTGGGCCTTGTGATGATCAAACTGTTCGGCCAGTCCGCCGAATGGCCGCTGGCGGGCTACGCCATCGCCCAACTCGCCGCCGCGCTGGTCGTGCTGCCCAAGATGGCCCACGGCCGACGCCTTTGGCCGGTCGATCGCGAGATCGTTGCGCACGCCCTGCATTACGGCGTTCCCCTGATCATCGGCGGCGGACTTGGCTGGGTCGGGCTCAATGCCTCGCGCTTCATCATCAACGAAATGTCGGGCGTGGCCGCCGCTGGTCTGTTCGCCGTTGGTTACGGACTCGGACAGCGCGCCGCCGCGGTTGCCGCCATGCTGGTGACAGCCGCCGCCTTTCCGCTCGCAGTCAAGAGCATGGAACAAAGCGGCAGCAAGGCGGCGATGCGGCAGCTTGCCGATAACACAGCTCTTCTGGTCGCGATCCTCGCGCCAAGCCTGACCGGCATCTTCATGCTGCGGTTCGAGATTGTGCATCTCCTGATCGCGGTGCCGTTTCAAGACGCGACTCTGAGCGTGCTGCCGCTCGCCACGCTCGCCGGCGCAATCCGTAACCTTCGTGCTCATTTCGGCGACCAGGTCTTCCTGCTGCACAACCGCACGCGCTGGATGATGGCGATCTCCGCCATCGACGCCACCATGACGGTGATCCTGAGCGTGGTCGGCCTGCGCTACTGGGGACTTGCCGGCGCGGCCGGCGCCACAGTTCTCGCCGCGACGGCCGCAGCCGCCACGAGTTTCAGCATCGGCTTCTCGCTGTTCGGGCTGACCCTGCCGTTTTCACATCTCGCGCGCATCGCGGTGGCGACCGTCGCGATGGCGGCGCTGCTGCGCGAGTTCCCGGAGGCGGGAAGCGCCGCCATGCTCGCTGCGCACATCGCAGCGGGCGCGGTGGTCTATCTTACAGCGCTGGCGCTGTTGTACGCGCCGTCACTGCTAAAGATGTTGCGGGCACGCCCGCAACATTCCGGCGCATGACAGTTCTGTTACGCCTTCTTTGCATTCTCGAACGCGCGCGCGATTGCGAACCACAGCGGCTTTCGTTGCATCGATGAATCGTAAGGCAGCGGCCGCGGCAGCCGTTGCGCCAACGGATCCTTCTTCTTGGCGGCGTCCGTATAGAAGGAATAATTGTCCGCGAGCTCCCAGGCGATCACCATCTTGACCGCCGGCACCCGCAAGACATTGGTGAGGAATTTCTCGCCGGTTTCGGCGATCATCGCGTCACGGGTGGCGATGTCGTCCGGGAACGTGTCATCGCGGACGTCGAATTCGGTGATGTAGATCTCCACGCCGCGTGATGCGAGCTCGTGCAGGAACTCCGCAAACCGTCCCGGATCATGCGGATAGCGCGGCTGCAAATGGCCTTGTAGGCCGACGGCCGCAAGCGGCACACCGGCCTGCTTCAATTCATCGACAAGCTGCAGCAATCCGCGACGCACGATGTGTCCCACCTCGTCATCGCGCTCGGTCTGCGCTTCGTTGAGAACGAATTTCGTTTTCTTGTCGACCATGGCCGCGCGTTCGTAAGCGCGGCGGATGTAGCCGGTTCCGCCGAACGCGTCATACCATGGGCCGAGCCTGTAGCCGCCCGGCGCCTTATGGCCCGGCCAGAACGGCTCGTTGACCACGTCCCATGAATGCAGCTTGCCGACATAGCGGCTCACCACTTCCTCTATGTAGGAATCGAAAAACGCCTGACGCTCCGCGTTGCTCATGTTCTTGATCCACTGCGGAACCCAATCGTTCCAGATCAAACAGTGGCCGCGCATCGGGATGCGGTTGCTCGCACAAAATTGCAGCAGACGATCGGCGCTCTCGAAACGTTTGGGGCCAGGTTGTGGCGCGATCGTGCCCATTTTCATCGCAATGTCGGTCGTGATGATGCGCGTCTGCGTCGTGTAGAGCTGGCGATAGGCACCGTCCTTGTCGATGACGGGACCAGCAGCAGCGCCAAATGCGAATCCATGTTGTGCAGCGATCGCACCGAGACTCTGACTTTGCGTCGGCGCCGCAGTTGAAACTCCTGCACGCGCGGCGAAGCTCGTTCCTGCGAGAATGGCGAGTGCACTTCGTCGCGACATCTGCATGGCTGCTCTCCATCAAGTGAATGCATTCGTTGCGCTGAGTCACTTCTGCACAGCGGCATCGCCATCGTTGCGACGCAATAGTTCTATTTCGTGACGCCGCTCGTCGAGGAAGAGTCTTCGAGATGCGAGTTCCCTGTTCGCACAAGCATTGAGCATGCCGACGACTTCCGTCAGCGCGCACCTCGGCTCCTCTGTCACCTGGAGATCGACATGCCGGAAATACAGACGCAGCCTGCGACATCCAATCTCAATGTTGATGGCATCGCCATCAACATTGGCTCACTTCCCGAAGCCGTGAACTCGATCGTATCGGCCGCGGAGCAAGGTGAGAACTTCAGCGTGTGCACGTTGAATCTCGATCACGTCGTTCAACTGCAACATCGGCCCGACTTCCGGGCGGCTTATCGCCGCGCCAAATTTGTGACGGCCGACGGGTTCCCGATCGTGGTGCTGTCGCGTTTGCTTGGCACGCATATCGAGCGGACCACCGGCGCCGACCTTGTGGAACCGCTCTGCGAAGAAGCACGGAAGAAAGGCCTTCCTGTATTTCTGCTCGGATCGAATGACGCGACACTGAAGGTCACGGCGCAACGTTTGTCGGAACGGTTCCGCGGCCTGCAAGTCGTGGGCTGGTACGCGCCAGGTCGCAACTTCGATCCTTATTCGGCCGAAGCCGACCATGCGATCGAACTGATCCGCGACTCCGGTGCAAGGCTCTGTTTCGTTGCGCTCGGAGCGCCGCGTCAGGAAGTATTTGCCGCACGCTGCCTCGACGAACTCGATGGCACCGGCGTGTTGTGCATCGGCGCCGCGCTCGATTTCATCGCCGGGGCGCAGAAGCGCGCACCATCGGTTACCCAGAAGGCCGGACTCGAATGGGCCTGGCGCATGCTGAGCAATCCGAGCCGGCTCGGACCGCGCTATGCCCGCTGTATGGCCGCCGTTCCGGGACTCGTTGCGCGAACCCTGCCCCAGATCATCAACGCACGAATCCGGAAGACCGCATGACCTCGACCGTGACACTGGCGCTGCGCGCCCGCAATGCAAGCCGCGTTCGGCCACGCTATCAGATCTGCTTGATCCATCCGTTCGACCCGCGCGGCCAGAAGGTCGGCGGGCTCGAGACCTATATCCGCGACTTCATCACCTTCCATCCTGACAACACCGACATTCTATTCGTCGGCGTGGATTCGATCGGCGACCTCGCGCTCGGCGAAGTGCACCGGGTCACGTTTCGCGGCCGCACTTTCGATTTCCTTCCGATCCTGCGCTACAGCGATGCTCAGGCGCGTGAAGCCGCGCGCACCATTCGTTCTTCCCTGACCGGTCAATTCTTCATGGCGCTGCTACACCATTTTGGCCAGATCGCACGGCTGGTACGGTCGCGGCGCTGCTCGATCGACCTGCGACGAGTGGAGTTCTCCTGGCTGCCGGCTATCCTGCGTCTCCCCTTCGTGCAGATGCTGCATGGCGAGGGCGCACCGAAGCTGCAGATGGATTCGCTGCTTCGGAAATATTCCTTCGTTCACAATACCGGCGAACGGTTCGCGGTGACGATGAGCGAGAAATTCCTCTGCGTTAATCCGTTCATCACCGAGCGGATGCAGAAAACCTATCCGCGCAGCAAAGAGAAGATCGATACGCTGTGGACCTGGGTCAACACCGACATCTTCCAGCCGCAGCCATTCCCTGAACGCATTTCGCCATTCCAGATCGTGTTCGCCGGCAGGCTCGACGAATTCAAGGACCCGCCGCTGATGTTCCGCACTATCGAGCGATTACGCCAGCGGCTGAACGGCGCGATCCGTTTTCACTATATCGGCACCAGCGATCCGCATCGCTTCAGCGAGTTTGCCGCGATCGAGGACATCACCATTCGCCACGGCTTCAAGGATGCCATGGGCATGGCGAAGACGCTGGCAGGGGCGCATGCGGGGATTCTCACCTCCGAGTTCGAGGGCATGCCGCGCTGCGTGCTGGAGACGCTCGCGGTCGGCCGTCCCGTGGTCGCGATGCATCTGCCGCAGCTCGAGTCCGTCATCCATGACGGCCAGAGCGGTTATCTCGTGACGCGCGACGGCAGCCGCGACGACATGGCTGAGACTCTCGCGCAGCGCTTCATTGATGTCCGCGATGCGATCGACGGCGGCAGGATCACACGCCAGCAGGTCGCCGATGCGATCCAGGACTTCACGCCGGCCACGCAACTGGCGCGCGTCTATCGCTATCATCAGGAAATTCAGGACGCCCGCGGCTTCGCCGCCGCCATCGCCTCTTGAGGCATCGACGTGGATATCCTGCTGCTGACCAGTGAGTTCGCTCCCGCCATGGGCGGGATCGGCACCTATGCAGGAGAGATCGCCGCCGCCGCGGCGCGGCTCGGCGCGCGCGTCACCCTGGTGGCGCCGGACTATGGACAGGACAATGCAGGCCGCGATCGCGTGCTGCCGTTCGAAGTGACCCGCTTTTCCGGCCGCCTGCATTCAATGAAGGACCTGCCGGCGAAAATGATGCTGGCCCGCAACAAGGTTCGCGACCGCCGCTACGATGTGATCCATGCGGCCGATTGGCCGTTCTTCATTCCCGTCGCGTTGTCACGCTGGCAGACGCCGGCACGCCTGCTGATGACGGTGCATGGCACCGAGATCAACGAGACCCAGACTCCGCTGAAGCGGCTGGCGATCCGAAGCGCCGGCGTGTTCGGACCGCGGACCGAGATCATCGCCAACAGCCGCTACACCAGGGATTTGTTCTGCGAACGGTTTTCCGTCGATGCGGGCCAGATCAGCGCGATCAGTCTCGGCGTTTCGGACTTCTGGTTCGGAGAGCGCCGGGATCGCGCGGACATCCGCGGCGGCCTTGGGCTGGCGCCGGAACGTCTGGTGATGGTCACCGTCGCACGGATCACCCACCGCAAGGGGCATCATCTGACGCTCGCGGCACTGGCGCGTCTCCCCGAGCGGCTGCGCCAGCGCATCACCTGGCTCGTGATCGGCCCGAACGGCGAGGCCGAGTATGTCAACGAGCTCCAGCGCCGGATCGGAACGGCGAATTGCGATGTTCGCCTGCTTGGCCCGCTGCCGAACGAGGAAATCCGCGACATCTATGGCGCCGCTGACCTGTTCTGCCTGACAGGGCTTCCGGATTCCTCCGGTCGGGTCGAAGGATTTGGATTGGTCTATCTCGAGGCGGGCGCCGGCGGCGTGCCCAGCGTTGCGACGGCCGTCGGCGGCGTTCCTGATGCGGTGCTGCCGGACCAGAGCGGCATCCTTGTTCCGCCCGATATCGATAGCATCTCCGCCGCGATTGCCAGGTTCGCCGAGAATGACGCATTGCGTGCGACCCTTGCCGCGGGCGCATCTGCTCACGCGCGCTCATTGTCCTGGGAGCGGTGCGCTGCCGCGACCTACGGACTGGCGCGGAACGAGGGGCCTGCGCCCCAAGCGGAGGTCGTGACGGCATGAGACGGATCGCCCTCGCCGCGACCCTGCTTGTGCTCGCAACCGGCGCAGCGCGCGCTGACGCCGACAATTGCCGTCGAAGCCGCGAATATCTGCTGGGCAGCCTTGGCGGCGATCTGAAGATGCCGCCCCAGTCCTACAACGATCTGTTCAAGATTTGCCTGGCGGCGAGCAACATGACGAATGTAAAGGACGCCTACGTCCTCAAGGACGGCGGCATCGCGGTCGTTCCCAAGCAGGACACCATTCCCGCCACGGCAGCGACGCTTTCGCAATTCTGCAATGCCTATCCGAGCGCGACGCTGCGCTTCCTCACCCGCAAGGAGATGCTGGCGATAAAATCCGTCGTCGACATCGTGCAGCTTTCCTCGACCTCGGCGACACCTTGCAAGAAGATCAAAGGCCTCACCTGAAGGCCGAAGACGCCGAGCATCATTTCTGTGCGTCGTAATATTGCGGCATGACGTGCGGATCGATCGGGCGCTCCGCCCGGCGCCCGAGGAAGAAGAAGCCGCTCGCCGCATCCGATCCTGCGCGGCCGCGCGTCAACGGATCGAGCAGGCGGATCCAGAAGAACGGCAGCGCGACCAGGCGCGACAGCTTGTCGCCGGCGCCGAGCGCACGGGCGAAGTAGCGGATCGACCATACCAGAGCGACGCCTGCACCACCGACGCGGCCCGCGCGGATTTCCGAGAACTGCCTGAACAGCCAGCGGTGGCCGCTGCGCGTGAAACGCGAGAAATCATAGCCGCGCTCATGCACTTGCTGCATGAACGGCGTCTCGGCATAGACGAGGCCTCTGCGCCGGAGCACGCGATGTATCTCGCTGACGACGGCGGTAGGCTCCAGCACATGTTCGAGCACGGCCTGGACCCAGACGCCGTCAAACACGCCATCCTCGAACGGCAGCCGGTGCGCGTCGGCCACCAGCAGGGTGTAGGGCGAGGCGTAGACGTCGGTCCCGATCAACTCGAGCGAGTCATCCGTGTAGAGTTCGTCGGCGCCGTCGCCAACCGCACCCCCGCCGATGACGAGCACGACCGGCCGTTCGGATTCCTGCTTCAGGAGCTCGATGAAGCGCGCACAATTCGATTGTGCCACCTGATTGCCGCCGAAGGTGAGTTGATGGAGGCGCGAGCTGATCGAGCGACGCGACACATCGCGATGAAAGATTGAACCATTGCCGCCGCGATACATTCCGCGATCGAAGACGCTGGTGGCGAAATCGATCAGGACCGGCTGGTCCTCGACGACCGGAAACCCGCTTCCGGCGTACTCACACGTCGCATTGGAACAGAACGGCCGCGCGTCGATCTCGCGCAGCGGGGCCGCACAGCGGGGACAGCGGACCGCGCGCCGCCACCAGTCGGTCTGGGCCCACGCGTCCACTCGGTCGGTGACGTAAGAATCCAATGAGGCCCCTTCGTTCAGCGAGGTTCCCAGGTTCGGCCCAAGAACTGATTATATCTCGATTGTTTGAGGCAAATTACGGCGCCTGTGCGACGCAACAAGCCAACGCGTGCGGGGCAAGATGGTTCTGTTTGGTGAGCGAATAGACCTGCTTTCAACAAGTCATAAGCTACCCGCCGCCGGTCACGTCACGTATGGACGTGTGCCCGCTTCCGATTGGGCAGAATGAATCTTCAAGTTGTCAGCACGATGGCCGCGCCGGTCGCCAACACGATCCGAGTGCGGCTCACTGTGTGAAGATGGTTCACGGAACTTCTTTGCTCGGACAGCCAGTTCCTAGAGCGTTTTCGAGCGAAGTGGATACCGGTTCGCGTGAAGAAAACGCGTCAAAACAAGAGTCTAGAGCTTCGGTTCTGATTCAATCAGAACCGAAAATGCTCTAGCAGAACTCAGATCAGTGCACGGCTCTTCAGCGAGGTGCTGTTGGTGGACTGAGTGCACTGGGTGGATTTCGTGGAACTGGTGGACCTGCGGTTCTTCGATTCCGCGAAATCATGCATTCCCGTTTGCCACTGCAGGCCGACGATCGCGCCTTTCGTCGGCTGGAGCAGCGCGAGCGACGAGAACAGCGTCAATGGCAGCCATATCGCGAGTTGCAGCCATGCTGGCGGCGCGTAAGCCATCTCGACGGCGAGCAGGGCCGGCACGATCACGTGTCCGACGACGACGATGACGAGATAAGCGGGAAAGTCATCGGCACGCTGCGGCGTGTAGTCCTCGCCGCAAACCTCGCAATGATCCACGACCTTCAGGAAGCGGCGGAAAAGGTGACCCTTCCCGCAATTGGGGCATCGCATGGTGAAGCCCCGCCACGCGGCTTGGGCAAGCGAAACTGGCTGTGTCATGGCTGAATTCCTTGACGTGAGGCATGTCCATACAGTACGAGAATGTATGGATACAATCAAAGACAACTAGGCTTATTGTATGGATTGGGCCCCTACACTTTCCGAATGGCAAGGCCCCCTGTTCATGCGCATCGTCGATGCGCTGGCCGCCGACATCGAGGGCGGCCGGCTTGTTCGCGGACAGCGACTGCCAACACACCGTGCGCTCGCGACTGAACTCGGCATCGATCTCACCACCGTCACCCGCGCCTACGGCGAAGCGCGCCGGCGCGGGCTGCTGGATGCAAGGGTCGGCCAGGGAACGTTCGTCTCGGAGACCACGGTCCGTTCGCCATCGCACGTTCCTTCGCAAGTCACTATCGATCTTTCGATGAACCTTCCGCCTCAACCGGTGGAAGCCAATCTGGATCTTCGGATCGCGCAGGGGTTGGACACCATTCGCCGGGAAAGCGGCTTCAGCGCATTCCTGACCTATTCAAGACCAGGCGGCAGCGATCTCGAATTGGAGACGGCCACCAATTGGCTGCGCCATCGTGTGATGGATGCGAATGCCGAGTGTCTTGTGATCTTTCCGGGATCGCAAGCCATCGTGTTCAACGCGCTCCTCGCCCTGACCTCGCCCGGTGATGTGGTCCTGACGGAGGCTCTCACCTATCCCGGCCTGAAGACGGCGGCTGCCCGATTGGGCGTTCGGCTGATCGGCTTGCCCATGGACGAGCAAGGTGTGCGCCCCGATGCGCTCAAGGATGCATGCCGCAAGCACAAGCCGAAGGCCGTCTATCTGGTGCCGACACAGCAGAACCCGACGACAGCAACGGCGGGCCCGGTGCGGCGCAAGGCCGTCGCCGAAATCATCCGTCATGCCGGGACCTTCCTGATCGAGGACGACGCCTATGGTCTGCTCGAGCCATCGGTTTCCCCGATCGCGAACCTGATCCCCGAGCGGACCTATTTCGTCGCCAGCACGTCGAAATGCATCGCGCCGGGATTACGCGTCGCCTATCTGGCGGCGCCCCATGCCACCGCCGCACAGACCATGCGTAGCGGATTGCAGGCGACGATGCAGATGTCGCCACCCTTGATGGTCGCGCTCCTCACCCATTGGATCCGAAACGGTATCGCCGACGAGATCATCGAGGCGGTACGCAACGAGGCCAAGGGACGACAGCAACTGGCGAGCCGCATCCTGAAGGGTATTACTTTCGCATCCCGTCCCGCCAGCCATCACCTTTGGCTGGAGGTACCGCCATCCTGGAATCGGATGGACCTGCTCTCGCATCTGCTGCGGCACGGGCTTGCCGTTGTCGGCGAAGATGCGTTCGCCGTCATCGATACGCCGCCGCGCGGGATCCGCGTCTCGCTTGGAGCGGCGCGCAACCGCGCCGATGTCAGCCAGGCCATGCAGGTACTCGCCGCAGCGATGAAATTGTCGGTCATGGCGACGCAGATCGTCTGAAGCGCCGGCAGCTCAATTCGGCTTTCGCCCCCAGATGAACAGCGCGTAGAGAACGACCGGAACAGCCAGCGTCACCCATGAGACGGTGTCCCACCAGCCGTCTCCCACGAGCGCGCCGACGAGGCCGAGCGTGCTGACGATCGCAACCAGCAGGGGCGCGATAAAGATCTGCGAAAGCGTACGATGCATGGACTTGCGCGACGGCATCAGGACGACAATGCGGGACTTTCGATGCCGGAGGAGCGCGCGATCACGCGGTCGACGCTCACCCCTGCCTTTCGCCGCCGTACCCACAAATAGATGCCGGTGACGAGGATGATGATCGTGAGCACGTCGAGCACCGCCCAGAGGATCTTGAGCGGCATTCCGCCATAGTCGCCGAAATGCAGCGGCTGGGAGACGAACAGCGTCGAGACATACCAGGGCATGTCGCGGCTGTCGGTGAGCGCGCCGGTCTCGGCGTCGATCAGGGCTGGCTTCAAGAGGCGCGAGGTGAGCGGCGTGTTGCCGCGCAGGAATACGGCATAGTGGCTCTTGCTGCTGAAGATCGAGCCGGGGAACGCGACGAAGCCTGGCGTCATCCCCGGCACCGTGCGGGCCGCCACCTCGACCGCAGCATTGACCGACGTCAGCCTCGTCGGCGGCGAGCGGTCTCGATATTGCGCGGTCATCTCGGCAAGCTGACCATACTGCCACATCTTCAGGACCAGGTCGGCCCATGTGTTGATGACGCCGGTGAAGCCGACCACCAGCGTCCACGCGACCAGCAGGATTCCTGCGAGATTGTGGACATCCAGCCAGCGCACCACCCGCCTCCGCCCCGCGCGGTAGGTGCCGAAGCTCAGCTTCCGCATCGATGGAGCATAGACGACGATGCCCGAGATGATGGCGACGCAAAACAGGATGCCCATGAGGCCAAGGAAGAGCTTGCCCGGCAGCCCGGCGAACATATCGACGTGCAGCTTGAACATAATGTAAGTGAAACGGCCGGTGACATCGGGTGCGTCCAGATAGGCACCCGTGTGCGCGTCCATCCGGATCAACAGGTTCTTGGACGGATCTGATGTGATCGACGGCCCGACGCTGACGAACATGGCGTTCGGGTCGTCACGATCCCAGACCAGGAAATGAGGCACCTGCCCCGGCGCGTTGGCAAGCGCATTGGCGAGCAGATGATCGAGATCGGCAAGTGGCGTGTCCGGCGCCACCTCCGCTGCCTTCACCTGACTGTGCAGGACGTCGTCGATCTCCTCATGAAAGATCAGCGGCAACCCCGTGATGCACAGGAGCAGCATGAACACCGTGCAAATGAGGCTCGTCCACTTGTGGACGAAACCCCACCGCCGAAGAGACCTGGTCGCTGCCGTCACTTTGCCTTCCTAGTTCCAGCTATATTTCAACGTGCCGAGCACCGTACGCGCATTTCCCAATCCACAATAGGGCAAGCCGGTCAAGCACGATGCCACATAGAAATGGTCGGTCAGGTTGGTCACATTGACCTGCGCCTTCAATCCCTTCAAGTCCGGCCGCAGATAGCCGAAATCGTAGCTCACTGCGGCATCGAACAGCGTGTAGGATGGGATGACGAAGGTGTTGAAGCTGTCCCCGTAGGTCTCACCGACATAGCGCACGCCGAACCCGAGTCCGAGACCCGCAACCGGACCATCGTACCAGGTGTACTTTGCCCAGAGCGAGGCCTGGTCCTGGGCCGTGTTCATCATGTACTTGCCGGCATATCCGGCAATGCTTGAAGTGACCTTCGGATCGAGATGGCTGTAGCCGCCGACGATCTCCAGTTCGCGGGTGATGTTGCCTTTCGCTTCAAACTCGAAGCCGCGAACGCGCACCGCGTCGGTCTGCACGTTGAACAGCGGATTGATCGGGCTCGCTGTGAGGATGTCCTGCTGGTTGATCTCGAACACGGCCGCCGTCAGCATCAGGTTCGATCCGTTCGGCATGAACTTGACGCCGGCTTCAGTCCCGTCACCAGTCGTCGGCTTGAACGAGTTGCCGGCGAGATCCGCGCCAAGGTTGGGCGTGAACGACGTCGCATAGCTCACATAGGGCGACAGGCCGAAATCGAAGAGATAATTGAGGCCAACGCGCCCCGTCTGCGCCCGGTCGTCGCGAGAATAGCTTCCGGCGGGGGGAAAGAATGCGCCACTGGTGAATTCCGTGTGGGCCCAGTCATTGCGGCCGCTGACCGTCAGCGTCCAGCGATCGAGCTTGATCTGGTCCTGCAGATAGAGACCGGCCTGGCTCAGCTTGTCGTCGCGCAGGATGAACGGCGCCAGCGATGCGAAGGACGGAACCGCGGTATTATATATCGGAGCGTAGGCATCGATCGGAGCGATGCCGGCCGATCGATAGTCGGTGTTGGACCAGAGATTGAAGTAGTCGAAGCCCAATAGCACCTTGTGGGCGAGCGGCCCGGTGAGGAAATCCGCTTGCAGCTGGTTGTCGACGGCAATGTTGGCCGAGCTTGCCTTCACGTAATTATAGGTGCGATTGACGAGACGGTCGCTTGCCATGCCTTCGGTGCGAACCGACGAGAGATCGTTGGTGACATCGGTGTAGCGCAGATTCTGGCGGAACTGCAGGTTGTTGTCGAAGCGGTGCTCGAAGGCATAGCCGAGCATGAATTGCTCGAGACTATAGCCGTCAGCCCCGGGCACGCCGAGGTAGCGGCTATACGGAATGTGTCCGTTCGGATTGGGCAGGAACGACACCTGGCCGGTGACGTATTGCTGGTAGCCCCTGTTGTCCGCCTTCTGATATTGCGAGAGCAGCGTGAAGCTGGTGTCCACCGTCGGACTCCAGGTGAAGCTCGGCGCGATGAACAGCTTATTGTCCTGCACGAAGTCGGTCTGGCTGTTGCTGTCACGTGCGAGCCCGACGATGCGGTACAGGAACTCGCCATTCTTGTCGATCGGACCGCCAAGGTCGAACGCGCCCTGGAAGCGCTCGAACGAGCCGAACGTACCCTCGATCGTATATTGCGGCGTCGCCGTCGGCCGCTTGCTGACAAGGTTGAGCAGACCGCCCGGGTCCGACTGGCCATAGACCACCGACGACGGCCCCTTCAGCACCTCGATCCGCTCCAACCCGTAGGTCTCGATCCGCGGGATGGCGAAGGTCGTTTGATCCTGCGGCAGTCGCAGACCATCCAGATATTTCGGCGCATCGAAGCCCCTGAGCTTAAAGGAGTCGAAGAACGCGTTGGCTCCAAAGCTCTGCACTGTCACACCCGGCGTGTAGCGCAAGGCTTCGGTGATGTTCTGGGCGCCTTGCGCCTGGATCTGGTCCTGGGTGACGATCGAAATCGACTGCGGTGTCTCCAGCAGCGGCGTGTCGGTCTTGGTCGCGGTCACGCTTTGCGTGGCGAGATAGCCGACCACCGGACCAGTGCCCCTTTCACCGGTCGAGCGGCCCGCCACTCCGGCCGGCGCGGCGGCTTCCTGCGTCACTGGCGCCGGCGACCGCCGCGCGACGTTGCGGCCGGATCGTGCGGCTCGCGTCGATCGCACCGGGGCCACACGAGTGCGTTGCTGGCGCGGGGCATCGACCGTGACCGGCGGCAGCTCGCTGTTCGATCTCGGCTGCTCGGCGCCGGACGGGCTCTGCGCCAATGCCGGCGCGTCCGTGAACGCCACCATGGCGACACCACAAATCGTCATAAGGGCGAGTCCCCACTCGCTCTTTCGCTTGAATTCCATCGCTTGATCCCCCGTCGCGGAGCGCCCGCTAACTGAGGGGACTGAGTGCAAGAATTTCAACGCTCACGCCTTTGCGATTGCGCAAAAACTCTTTGATCTGTTGTCGACGACCTCCAGATTGGCCGCAGAGACATTCCGCCTCGGCACGCGCTCCCGCTATATTGGTGCGCGTCGCAACCAGTCGGCCTATTACGTAGAATTATTCTTATTCTAATTCGTTGGCAGACGGCAGCGACTGGGGGCGTATCCGAAGTGCTTGCGAAACGCGGTTGCGAAATTGGCAGGGTTGCCGTAGCCCGCGAGATAGGCCGCCTCGTTGATCGATATGCCCTGCTCGATGATCGCATCGCGCGCCGATTCGAGCCGACGGGTCCGTAAGTATTCGGAAGCGCTGACGCCAAACGCCCGTCGGAAGTGGGTGTTGAAGGAGCGGCGGCTGATGCCGGCCTCTCGCGCCAGTTGGGAGACTTTCCACGGACGCCGGAGATCCGCATCGATCGCATTGCGGATCGCGCACAAGCGCCGCTGCTTGTGGTCGCCAGCCATCTCCATGCTCGCGCGCTTGCCCGCGATCGATATGACGCGCGCGAGGATCTCCATTGCATGCGCGGACAGCAGCAGTTCCCCTGCGCGCCCGTCGAGCGTCGGAGACAGCATTTCCGTCGCCATCGCAAGAATGCGTGGCGGCGCCTTCAGCGTGATCACGAATTCATCGGCTTCGGCCGAAGAAAACAGTTCGAAGAACTCGTGTTGCAGACCGAGGCGGTCGATCGATGCCTTGGGAAAGGCAAGGCCCGCGGCGAACATGCGGGCGCCACTGCACGTCTCGCCGGTCCACAGCAGAGGCTTTCGCAAGGCCATCACGACGATCGAATTTTCCGAGTAACGGAACCGCGTCATATCGCGATGCGGCCCGCCCTGTCCTGAGCCCTTCAATACGATGGTGACGAACAGGCCGGCCTTGATCACGCCTTCGCCGCGTATCATGCGATCAAGGATGAAATTGTTTCGCTGGAACAGGCAGCCGGGAGATTCAAGCCATCGCGCGGCCTCCGCGAAGTCATCCTCCCTTGATGCACCCTCGGAGTCGAAGACACGGAACTGATCAAAGATGCGATGATAGATCTGCGTCACGTCCTTTGCCTGGAGCCGGCGGGCGAAACAACCTATCTGCCTCTCAATCGTTGCCGAAGCAATTAGAACGCTTTCAAAGTGCCGCGCAGCCTCCGCGAGGCTGTATGATAGTAGAGTGAAACCCATCGCGGTGGAGCAAGCTGCGCGATGATGGGTTTCGTTCTACCCGCCCGACGATTCTGCTAGTCCCTCATCCTGAGGAGCCGCGAAGCGGCGTCTCGAAGGATGAGGTGGTGACGCTGTTCAATCGCCTGCTCTGGCGGCAGCTCTACGCCTTTGGCGAACGTCGCTTGCGTCTTGACTGAGTTGCATCCGGGCAGAGTGCGGAAACCGGCATCCTGATGTGTATTGAGATCAGGTTAAGTTGCGTCCGCAACGGATGCTGCGCTCCCTCTCTGACTGCCTAAAATGGCGCCGCGTTGCCTAACCAGTCCGGAACCGCCGGAGCCCTATTCCGAAACGCGGGATTGTGCATCGCAGCACCATCGCTAGATTGCGCCTCTCCAAGAGGTTGCTACGTGTCTGAAATCAATGCCGAGGCCTGGGTATCGTCAGGCCACCGCCCAATGGGCTTCCCCGAATTTGTCATTGTGATCGCATCGATCATGGCGCTGAACCCGCTGGCGATGGACATGATGCTGCCGGCGCTGCCGAGCATCGGCGCCGCATTCCAGATTGCCGACGTCAACCATCCGCAGATGGTGCTATCGATCTTCCTGCTCGGCTTCGGCGTCGGGCAGTTCGTGATGGGCCCGTTATCGGATCGCTTCGGCCGCCGCCCGGTGCTGCTCGGCGGCATGGCCGTCTATGGCGTCGCGAGCCTGCTTGCGATCGCTGCGCCTTCCTTCGAGACGCTGCTGTTGGCGCGCGCGCTGCAGGGCCTCGGCACGTCGGCAACGCGCGTGATCGCCACCTCGGTCGTGCGCGACTGCTACGCCGGAAGGCGGATGGCGAGCGTGATGTCGCTCGCGATGATGGTGTTCATCGCGGTGCCCGTGGTCGCGCCATCGCTCGGCCAGGCGGTGCTGCTGCTAACGGAATGGCGCGGCATTTTCGTAGCGCTGATGCTGTACGGCGTGATCGCGCTGATGTGGAGCGCGCTGCGCATGCCGGAGACGCTGCCGGCGGAAATGCGGAAGTCGCTCGCGATCCGCGACGTGCTCGACGCCTTCCGGCAGACGCTCACCAACCGCCAGACGCTGGGCTATGCGCTTGCGGCCGGCGGCGTGCAGGGTGCGCTGTTCGCCTTCGTGTTCACCTCGCAGCAGCTCTTCACGGACATCTATCGGCTCGGACATTATTTTCCGCTGGCGTTCGCTTCGATCGCCGCGGGCGTCGCGATCGCAGGCTTCCTCAACTCCCGCTTTGTCGGACGGCTCGGCATGCGCGTGATCTCCCACGGCGCGCTGGTCGGCTTCGTCCTCGTTGCCGCGGCGATGCTGGTGGCGGCGAAGCTGCAGATGCTGCCGCTGCCTCTGATGATGCTGCTGGCAGCGTTGATGATGTTCACCTTCGGGCTGATGATCGCCAACTTCACCGCACTGGCGATGGAGCCGCAGGGCCATATCGCCGGCACCGCCTCATCGCTGTACGGATCGATCACCACGCTGCTCGCCATCGGCATCGGCATGGTGATCGGGCAGGGCTACGACGGCACGCTGCTGCCGTTCTCGACCGGCTTCTTCCTCTGCGCGCTGGCGGCGCTGGCGGTGGTGCTGGCGACGGAAAGAGGCCGGCTGTTCAGGCCGCATCACGCGACTCGCTAACTGCGCAGGCGTGACGACTTGAATCGAGCAACCGCTCGGCTTTACCTCGCCCGCGTGCGGGGAGAGGTCGAAATTCAAGCATCGCTTGAATTTCGGGTGAGGGGGAGCCTCCGCGAACGCTTCTGTCACCGAATTCGCGGATAGAGCCCTCACCCCAACCCTCTCACCGTAAGAACGGGGAGAGGGAGAAGGATCGTCAGTCGCTCCCGACCTGGCATCGTCGCGCTTATTTTCCGCCACGCACCTGAACCACCAGCGCGTTCAAACTCGCGTTCAGCTTGGCGTAATCGACATTCGCGCCGCCCAGGCCGGCCATGCATCTGCGCTTGCATCCACCGCCGCCACCGCCACGGGCCGGCTCGCCGAAGGTGGCGACGGGAACGCTGCCGGTGACCTGGAAGCCGCGCGCCATCAGCCGCGAGCGCACTGCAAGACAGTAGCTCACCGACAGATGGGAGAAGCGCGTCTCGCCATGGCCGGCGCGGTATTTCATCACGGCGGTGCAGAGATCGCCGCGGGCGAGCCGCCACGCCTGCGCGAGGTAGGTCACGCCGTAATGGATGTTGGTCTCGGGCATGGCGAGTTCGGCACTGGTGCCGGTGAAGCCGAGCATCCGCGCGGTCGAGGGCAGGACCTGCATCAATCCGATTTCGCCGACGCCGCCGATCGCGCCAGCATTGTAGCCGCTCTCCACGCCCATCACGGCTTCCGCGATCTCGGGCGCGAGGCCCGTGCCGGCGGTTTCCTTCTCGATCAGATCGCGATAGCGGGAGCGGGGCTGCGCGCTCGAGGTCGTAACACCTCGCGTCGGGGGCAATCCGACCTTGGCATTCTCGCGCCATCGCCGTTCGATGGCTGCCGGTGCTTCGGCCGGCGCAGCGTCCTTGGCTGGCGCTGCGTCCTTTGCAGGCTCGCTTGCCGACTCGGTAGCAGGAGATTCCTCCGGCGCCGCGGGCAAGGTATCGGCGAATGCGAAAGTGCTTGTCAGCAGCAGGCCGACGCCGGTCGCCAGCGCAAACGACCATCCGCGTAACAGTCTCTTCCCCCGCTGCCCCCGCACGCCCCGCCTCGCTCACTCTGTGGATCGAAGCCGCAGGCGAAGACGCAGCGGCTGAAGCATGTCGGGAGGCGGCGTGCCGGCATTGGCGGAGGCAAGCAGCGGACGCAGCCGGCCGCCAAGCTCGGGATCCATGCTGCTGTCGAATGTGATCCGATCCATCCTGCCATCCGGCAGGATCGAAGCGCTCACGACGAACGTCAGCGGCTTGTTCTCCTTCTCCCGCCCCGCCGCGAAGTTAACAAGCCACTGCGACATGTCGCCGTCGGCCTCGATCTGCTGCTGAAAGGCGCCCTGCAGCCGCGACGCATAGTCACGCCAAGCCGCGGGCGCCTCGGACGCGGCCTTGTAGTCGGTGGTCTGCGCCACAGCCGGCGCGCGGGCGGCGGTAACGCCAAGCGCCACGAGGCCAAAGGAGCGCAGCAGACGCCGCAGCCTGCCGGGATGGCCGTTCACGATCGGGGATTTTGACGCCATCGCTTCCGTGCCGAACGCGGTTAGCGGGCAGCGCCGGCCGACTGCGTCAGCTCGCCGGCGATGCGGGACAGTGCGATCTCGTTGACCGCAGGCGGATTCTGTTCGAGCACCCGCGCAACATAGGCGCGGCGGTTGAGCTCGGCGCGCTGCGCCCGCAGGCGCTGGACCAGGGTGTCGCGCACGTCGGCAAGTGCCATGGTTTCGGATGGCTTGGTCTCGATCAGCTTGACGATGTGATACCCGTCGGCAAGCTTGATCGGCTCGCTCACGGCGTTGACCGTCATTCCCATCACGCGGGTCTTGATCTCGGGAACGAGCTGCGGTTCGGGCAGCCAGCCGAGATCGCCGCCCTTGTCCGCGAGATCGCGCTGGTCGGTGGTATCCTTGGCGATCTGGGCGAAGTCCGCCTTCGGCTGCTTCAGCTTGGCCTGGATGTCCGCGACCTTCGCCTTGGCCTTCTCTTCGGCGGCACTGTCCGATCCTTCCGCGAGCGCGACATAGATCTGGGCGAGATGAAAGCGGCGCGGCATGACCAGCGCGCCCTTGTTGGCGTCATAGGCCTTCTGGATTTCAGCTTCATCCGGATAATTCTCCGGCGGCGCCGACACCGACTGCAGATAGGTCTCGACGATGGCCTCCTCGCGCAGCTTGGCGAGCTGAGCGGCGATGGCCGGTTGCTCCTGCCACTTCTTGTCTGCGGCTTCCTTGAGGATGAGCTGCCTGGCAAACATCGCGCGGAGTGTCTGGTTGAGAAGCGCGGGATCGCGGGCAAGCGCAGCGCGCTGATCGGGTCCGACGGCCGCCAGGAAGGTGCGGATTTCCGACGAGGAGACATCACGCCCGCCAACCCGCGCCACCAGCTCGCCGGCCGATGCCGCCGCCCCGGTATGTGGCGCCCCGGTATGTGGCGCCGGAGCAGCCGGCTGGGCCGCCGCGGCAGCCGCCGGCGCAGCGGCGGGCGCCTTCGGCTTCACCGCCCGCTGCGGCGCCGCCGGTGGCGGGTTCTGCGCAAGAGCAGCTTCAGTCCCGCCCCAAGCGCCGGCCATTCCGATGATCGCCAAAGCCACGACATGACGGCCCGCACGCAAGCGCCGGTATCGAGGTGTTGGGCCTTCAAACGCAGAACGATGGACAATCATAGCGACCTCAGGGTTCGATCTTCTGGTTCAGGACCCGGTCGCCTTAATCGTGAAGCAGGTTCTGGATCTCGACGCGACGGAATCCGAGCAGCGGTTCATCGGTCACTACTACATCACCAAATGCCACAGTTTCATAACAGCCATCAGCGCGCAGCCGACCTTGATCGGTTACTGGTATCTCTGTACGCACTTGGTTGATCAGCGCCGAGAAGGTTCTTGGGCCAGAAGGTTCTTGTAGACCTTTCCGCCCTTCATGATGACCAGGAAATTCCTGGCCGGGTCTTCTACGAGCTTGATGTTGTCAATTGGATTGCCATCGACCAGCAGGAGGTCCGCCAACGCGCCCTCCTCCACCACGCCGAGCTTGCCGGGATAAGGATTTCGGAGTCCGGACAGGCTAAGCAATTCGGCGTTCGTCGATGTCGCCATCGCCAGCGCTTCAGCTGGCGTGTACCAGCGGGTGAGGTCGGCCAGCATGGCACCTTGCCGCTCCGCCAGCGCCTTCGAGAACAGGATGTCAGTGCCAAAGGCTGTCTTGATTCCGTATTTCTTTGCCAAGGCATAAACTCTTTCGGTGCCGGCAACCACTTGCCGCATCTTTCCCTGCTCCGAAGGTCCGAGCGCACTTGCGCCCGCCAGATCGAGGAAAGGTTGCGTGCTGAGCCAAATTCCTTTTTCAGCCATGAGGCGCGCCGCATCCTCGTCCATCAGATGGCCGTGCTCGATGCACTTTGCTCCCGCCGCGATCGAGCGCTGGATTGCAAGCGGCGTATAGGCGTGCACGGCGACATAGGTGCCCCAGTTCTCCGCTGCTTCGACGGCGGCCCGCAGCTCCGGCTCGGTGAACGTGGATACATCGAGCGGGCTGAATGGCGATGCGACGCCGCCGCCCGCGGTGAGCTTAACCTGCGAGGCGCCCTGCATGAGTTGCTCACGCGCGCGCATGCGAACCTCATCCGGACTGTCCGCGACCATGCTGCCGCCAATCCTTTCCATGCGGCTGAGCATGCCGCCGATCGTTCTCGGCAGATCGGTAAGCTGCCGGAAGTCGCCATGGCCGCCGGTGATGGTGATCATGGCACCAGACGGGTAGATGCGAGGACCGGGGACGAGACCTTCGTCAATCGCGCGCTTGAGCCCAAAACTTGGTCCGCCCATGTCACGCACGGTGGTGAAGCCCCGCATGAGCGTGGCAGTCGCTTCCGCAGCCGCAAGAAGATTGTTGTAGCCGACATCATCCGCCAGGGAGGCCGCCGGCGTCGGGCGCACCAGCATCGCATGCCAATGCGCATCGATCAGCCCGGGCATCAGCACGCGTTCGCCGCCATCGATCACCTGAGCGTCCGCTTTGATCGCGGCCACCGAAATCTTCTCGATCTTGTTGTCCCGGATCAGGACATTGGACAGCGCGGAGAGCGCGGCGTTCCTTCCGTCGAAGATGCGAACGTTCTGGAACAGTATTGCGGGCGTCTGTTGAGCCTGTGCAGCCGGCAACGCAGTGAGGCTCATGCCAATTGAAGCCAGAAATGCAGCAATCTTGAAAGTTCGACCCGGCGGCTTCAAACCTGACATATCTGATCTCCGCCAATCGCGCATGGCACGAAGCCCGTATCGATCTTGCCGTACGGGAGAGAACGCCCGACATGATCGCGGGCGGTTAGCGAGTGTACTTGCCGGTCCTTGTCGATCGACGGCCGCTAGCCCGTTCTGGCAGCCGGCAGCCAGGCGAGGGTTAGCCATCCGACGCCGTGAGTAAGCAGGTCGATGCCCAGCAGCAATCCGAGCACCCATGCACCGGTGGCCGGAAATCCTGTCAGGATGATGAGGCCCGCCAGAACGCCGAACAGGCCGGACACCAGCATGATCCAGCCGAACTGCCGCCAGTGCGTGATGCCGATCAGCACACGGACGATCCCGGAGATCAGAAGCAACAGACCGAGCACATAGGTGAGGATCAGCGCACTCATCACCGGCTGAGTCACCAGCACGATGCCGAAGGCAAGATAGAGAGCGCCGAGCAGCAACTGCCATACGAACCCTCCCCACCCTTTGGTCCAGAACGCGTGAACGATCTCGAATCCACCGGCGATGATCGCCATCCAACCGATGAAGATGGTGCTGATCACGGTGAACAGCACGACATCGCCCAGGACCAGCAGGCCCGCGATGATCATCACGATTCCCAGCAGGATGCATACCCACAAAGGCGGTGTCGGCAGCCCGGTCAGGCGCATCGCGGAACCGTTGTCGTAGGTGGTCATGTCATTCTCCCTGATTTCAAGGCTACCGACCCCAGCGCGCGTCAGGTCGATCGCCCTCCTTCGCTCGCCGCCTCGTCGCTCGGAATCTCTCCCGGTCGATAGTTCGGCAGCCGCCCGGCCGGAATGATCGCAAGCAGCGCAAGGCCGGCCATGATCAACAGCCCGATCTTCAGCGCGCGCAGCCGCGCCTCGGTGTTGACCTGCACGGCCTCCTCGACCTGCTGCGGCGTGGCGCTCGTGCCTTCCAGCACGGTCCGCAACCGGTCGTTGCTGACGAAATTTATGCTGTCGAGATTGACCTGGCTCTGAATTTCCTTGGGCAGCAGCGGGTCCTCCACGATCTTGCCGAGCACGATCGTGCTCAGGAGGCCGACGAGCAGTGCGCCGGCGACCGCGGTTCCGACCGCCGCGGCGAGATTTTGCGTGGTACCGCGCAGCGATCCGACGTCACCAGCCAGTTCCTTGGGCGAAGCGGTGACCAGCACGTTGAACAACAGCGTGACCAGCGAACCCTGCCCGATCCCGAACAGCACGAGGCCGACCAGCACAGGAATCTCGCTCCAATCGTTGCGCATGACGACAGCGAGCCACACCAGCGCGATGGTGCAAAGGGCAAATCCATAGCGGCCGATCTGCCGCGGCGTTAGCCTGTCGTAGAGATTGATGATCAGCATCGCCGCAAAGAATACCGTGAGATTGAACGGCATCATCGCGATTGCAGTCGCCAGCGGCGAGCGGCCCTGCACGATCTGGATATAGAGCGGCACCGAAAAATTCAGCGCGGCCTCCAATGCGACCACGGCGAACAGCGCATAGACCGCGCAACGCTCCTCCGGCGAGTCGATCACTTCGAGCGCCAGGAGCGGCGTCTTGCCTGCCTCCTGCCGCCAGTGCGTCCACATCAGGAATGCCTGCCCGAGCACGACGCCAATAACAATCAGGATCGGCGCCGGCGAAATGCCGAGCAGATCAAACGGCGCGTTGGGCGTGGCCAGGCCTGCGCCCCAGCCATTCAGATTGTTGAAGCCGAAGCTGATGCAAATGATCGCGGCCGCCGCCAGAACGACGCCCACCAGATCGATCTCCACGTCCGGCCGGCCGTGGTCGCGCTTGAGCCGGAAGCTCAGCAGGAAAACAATGGCGGAAACAGCAATAAGAATTCCGAACGCGGGCCGCCAGCCGATATAGGTGCCGAGGATGCCGCCAATGACGAAGGCGAGGACACCAGCCGCCGCGCGCGCAGAGCCGAGCGCACCCACCGCGGTCGCCTGCTGGCGTCCGGTGTAGTTCTCGGCAATGAGGGCGACCAGCGAAGGCACGATCACCGCACCGGCGGCGCCGCAGAGCGCCTGCGCCGTGACCATCACGACAGCCGTGGGGCTGAACGTCATCATGACCTGCGATATGAAGAACAGCACAACGGCGGCGCGGAACACCTGGAGCGCGCCATACCGCTGCGCGAGCTTCGCGCCGAGCATCACGAAGCCGGCGACCAGCATGGAATAGGCCACGATGCCGGTCGCGACCGTCGTTGGAGGGACACCGAAGCTGTTGACCATTCCCCCCATCGCCACCGGCAATGAGGCGACGTTGAACGACATGATCATCTGGCCGAGCGCGATTGCGATCATGGGAATCCATGATGCGCGTTCCTCCTGGTGGGTGCCGCCGATCGAGATTGTCTGTGCCACTATGGCGCCCTCTGATTTGCTCGGGCTTTTCTGGATCGACTAGCTGGACGGGACGCCGATCCGGTCAACATTTGTCAGTTTTCCGGTTGCGAGACGAACAGATCCATGCCCAATCGCTGCGACAGAAATTTCGCGGCGAGTTGTCCCCTCACGCTGTTGCCGGCCGCGTCCAGCGGCGGAGCGAACGTGCCGAAGCCACCTTTGCCGGGAGAAACCGCGACAATGCCGCCGCCGATCCCGCTCTTTCCGGGCAGGCCGATGTCGTAAAGCCAGTCGCCTGATGTCTCATACAATCCGGCCGTGATCATCACGGCCAGGGCGTAGTGGCAAACCGCAGCGTCGACCACGCGCTGCTTCGTGATGGGGTTCACCCCTCCGTCCGCCAGTGTTGCGCCCATCACCGCGAGGTCTCTTGCGGTCACATTCAGCGAACACTGCCTCGTGTAGAGATCGGTCGCCTGCTTGGCGTCGCAATAGATCCGGTCGTAGCTCTCAAGCAGCCGCGCGATGCTGCGATTGCGGAAATTGGTCCGCGAAGCCGAGGCGTAGACCTCTTCGTTGAGTGGAAGCTTGCGGCCTGCGAAGCGCGACAGCCCATCGTGGATGAACTCCCACTGCGGTTCGGCGGACCCGCCGGGCGCGAGGCTCGTCGTGGCGATCGCGCCCGCATTCACCATCGGATTGGTTCGCCCTTCCCCACGCTCGATCGCAGCGAGCGAGTTGAATGGAAATCCAGTGGCGTTCGCGCCGAGTTTCACGCGCGCCTCTTCGGGGCCGATCGTCTCGCAGATCAGCGCAAACACGAATGGCTTCGACACGCTCATGATGGAGAATTCGTAGTCTATGTCTCCCGCGCCATAGACATGCCCATCGGTCGCAACGACACAAACGCCGAACAGCTCGCTCGGCACTCGGGCGAGTGCCGGGTAGACTTGCGAGTTCTTGCCGTCAGCGTTCGATTTGAGGCGCCGGTGCGCGTCTTCCACCAGCGACTGCACCATCTCGGGATTAGGTAGATGGCCGGTCGAAACGTAGGGCCGTTCATCGATCGCCGCTCGTGACGCCATTGCACCACTCCGCCAAACTCGGCTCTCAACTCCGGCCGGGTTATCCGATCCAGAACTCGATGCAGCGTTTCATCATCTAACGCCTACGTTTAAATCGAGTCAATCTGCAACCGTCGCAACGGTTTGCCGGCGGACCACCAGCTGTGAGGGCTACCGTCGATTTCGCCTCTCACGGGTACGCAAGGCTCCAACACTCGCTAGGTAAGGCACGCTGTCGCAATCATCATCGTGCGCAATTGAATCAAAGCGCAGTCATTGCCTGCAGAATCTGAACGCCGGGAAATTTCCAATATGGCCCGGTCGAGTGTACGATTGCGTTCTGCTCATGCGAGCCTGCCGCTGATCTGAGAAAACTGACGCGACGAGAATCGGAGAAGGCGGGGATCATCTGAACAGCGAGGCTGATCATGGTGGCAAGTACGAGTGACGGACACCTTCTGCTGGTGAAGAAGCTTGGTGGGTTGGTTGCGATCATCATCGGATGCCTGCTGACGGCAATCGGCGTGGCGTACGAATCCGCCAGCACAACGACGGTCGGCGTTGTATTTCTTGTGCTCGGCGCGGTGCTGCTCGCGCTCAAGATCATAAGACGAAATCAAGGAAGCCCGCTCGGATAGCTGGGACAACGGGCGGCGCGAGCGGAACGGGTCAGCACCCTGTGCCGCTCGGGCGTCTTCTGCTTGAACGCTTAATGCCGTCCCAAGGGCGGCGAATACACCAGCGGCGGCGGCCGGTACGGCCGGGCCGAAATGCCGAAGTTCTGTCCGTACTGCTGCTGGACGGCCGGTATGTTGATGACGCCGACACGGGTGTCCGGCGATCGCGCATCGATCGGCGGCTGATTCGTGACCGGAGGATTGACGCGGTTGACCTCGCCCCTCAAGCGCCGGTTGAGATCGTCATAACCGCGATTGGCGGCATTGCCGGTGCTGCCGCCGGCGACGCTGCTGTTGCCTGATCCCTGCGGCCCGACGCCGAGAGCCGGCGGCAGATTATTCTGCTGCGCGTCGATGCTCACGGGCGGAAGGGCGAATGGCCGCTCGTCCGCCACAGCTACTCCCGCCACGGCGAAGGCTGTCAAATTGATAAGCAATAATAGGCGCATCCCAATCACCTGCTCGACAGTTACGATAGCGACACCCCTTAATATAGTGCACGCTGATTGCAAAAGCGTGTGTCTTGCGCAGGGGTGCAATTCAAATTCTACGTGCTTCCGCTGCTCCCGGTAAACCGCTTGTTCAAACGAGACCCGATCAGCATCTTCGGCAGGATCAACCCCCAGGGTGATCGCAAGGGTGATCAGGACCGCGTTGGCTCCATCCGCAAGTGTTGCCTGGCGCAAACGCGAGGAAACGTTACCGTCGCTTGCGACGAGCTCGAGCAGTCCGTCCGCCATCCGGAACAGGAATACGCCCGGGACCAACCAAACCACGGATGCAAAAGGCAAGCCCAGCATAGGGCAACCTGAGGCGTTCTGCCACAGGCGTGGTGATCACTCCGACGATGAGGCAGGCGACGAAGGTGCCGCCCGCCAGGCTTGCGCCGGCCTTGGCCAACAGGGCCCAGCGCGCCATGGGCGAGCATCCCGATCAGGATCGGGACAGGCAGCATCGGCCATGGCATGGAGAAAAAGGTACCATAGGCCGCGATCACGCCTGAGCAAGAGCCTCTTCGCGGCTTGCAATCAGGGCCCGCAACGGCTCCGCCACGGCAACCGAGTTATGGGTTCGCTGGTCCGTGCACACCCACACGATTTCGCCGGTGGAGCGGAGGTCATCGCTGCCCTTGGCGAAAATCGCGAGCGCGAGCGTGATCGAGGATCGGCCGATCCTCGCGACACGCACGCACACATCGATCTCCTCGTCGAACCGGATCGGCGCCTTGTATTCGACGACCGACCTCACAAGATGGAAATCGACGCCGGTCCTTTCGACCTCGCCGAGATAGTCATAGCCGAGCGCGCGAAAATACTCGGTGATCGCCGTGTCGAAATAAGTCAGGTAATGCGCGTTGAACACCACGGCCTGTGCATCAACCTCAGAATAGCGTACCCGAAATGGATGATGGAACCAGAAATCCTGACGCATGCTTCCTCCTTGCACGAAGTATCGTCCGTCCTCTGATACCACGATCGCTGGGGATGTGGATTGCCCATGACAACCTGCCGTGATCGCTCTGGCGTGACCGTCCTTAGGCCTGGAAACAATATGCAATCGCACGCGCGGCGGGAGACATGATGTCCCCGGCGCGATTGGCGCATGAGTCTAAACGAGCTGCTTTGGTAGCGAGTGGAAGAGCGGAGCGCCGAAGTTGGCCGTGACCTGCCGCTGCAGCTCGACCGGGCAGGTATCGGCCGCGGTCGGACAAAAGCGCAGTGAATCAGGTCGCGCGGCTGCGCTCGCTGGCGATCGAGCGGTGCAGCGTATTGCGCGGGAAAACCGACCTGCAGGGTGCAGCGATGCCGCTCGATCGTGTCGAGGACGGCGTCGGCGTGGAAGCTCTCCATTAGCACAAAGGGGATGTCGGACTGGATGCAGGTGAGAAAGCAGGCAAGCCCGCCAGGGGCAGGGGCATGGCGATGCCGGCAAAGCACTCAATTGCGCGTGACCTTCTCGCGATCGCAGGGCAAGCCGAGCGGCTGCGACGCTTGCGCACCGGCGCCAGCGATCCCCCTTTCATGCTCCTGAGAATCTGCCATAGTAACGACAATGTGCTCCGCTCTCACCATGCTGACCCCGCCGCGGATTGCGACCGACGCGTTTACTGACGCCGCTGCAGCGGTTGCCCGCCTTGAAGAGATCTACGGGCGCAACACCGCCTTCCTGCGGGATCACTTCGAAGCCTATGCCAATGGCGGGTCGCTCGCGGCGCGCGTGCGCGCCAACTATCCGTTCGTGCGCATTGCAACCTCGACCTATGTGCGGGTCGATTCGCGCCTCGCTTACGGCTTCGTCGCGAGGCCGGGCGTGTATGAAACCACGGTCACGAGACCGGACCTGTTCCGCACCTATCTCACCGAGCAGATCGGACGATTGATCGACAACCATGGCGTACCGGTGGAAGTCGGCGAGTCGGACGAGCCGATCCCGATCCATTTCGCCTATCGTCGCGACATCAACATCGAAGCCGCACTCTCTCCCAGCGACAAGTCGAATGTCATGCGATCGCTGCGCGACCTCTTCGACGTGCCTGACCTGGCCGCCATCGACGACGCGATCGCCAATAATACGCTCGAGCTCGCGCCCGGCGCTCCTCAGCCGCTGGCGTTGTTTCGTGCGGCGCGTGTCGATTATTCGTTGCGCCGGCTTTATCACTACACCGGCACGGATCCTGAGCACTTCCAGAACTTCGTGATCTTCACCAACTACCAGTTCTACATCGATGCGTTCGTTGAGTTGTGCCAGAAGCGCCTGGCTGCAGGCGAAAGCGGCCCGGACGCCTTCGTTGGCCCGGGAAACGTGATCACGCACAACGCGCGCCTTGGCGGCGGCACGACCGGGATTCCCCCGGAACGCATGCCGCAAATGCCGGCCTTTCATCTGGTCGAGGCCCGCTATCGGGGCATTACCCTGATCAACATCGGGACCGGTCCGTCCAATGCGCGGAACATCACCGACCATGTCGCGGTGCTGCGTCCGCACGCATGGTTGATGCTCGGGCATTGCGCCGGCCTCAGGAACACGCAGCGGCTCGGAGACTACGTGCTCGCGCATGGCTATGTGCGCGAGGATCATGTGCTCGACCACGAACTGCCGCTTTGGGTGCCGATACCGGCGCTGGCCGAGATGCAGGTCGCGCTCGAGGAGGCAGTGGGCGAGGTGACAGGGGTCGAAGGGTTCGAGCTGAAGCGGTTGATGCGCACAGGAACCGTCGCAAGCGTGGACAATCGCAACTGGGAGATCGGCGATCCCTCGGTTATCCGGCGTTTGTCGCAATCGCGCGCGGTTGCCCTCGACATGGAATCGGCCGCGATCGCCGCCAACGGCTTTCGTTTCCGTGTTCCCTACGGCACGCTGCTATGCGTCTCGGACAAGCCCTTGCATGGCGAGATCAAACTCGCGGGCATGGCGAGCGAGTTCTATCGGCAGCGCGTCGGCCAGCATCTTGAAATCGGCCTGAAGGCACTCGAGCGGTTGAGAGAGCAGCAGTTGGAGCGCCTGCATTCGCGCAAGCTCCGGAGTTTCGCCGAAGTCGCGTTTCAATAACACGACAGACTTTTGCGCGGCCGAGCGCGATCTTCCGCCCATAAGCGGGCCTGATGTGGGGGATGGCTGTGAAGGAGGGCGGAACTGCTGGCAAATAGAGACCCCGCCAGTTACCTTAGTAAACTGACGGGGCTCGTGAACGGTACCTGGTTGGACTTCCTTTTGTACCGCTCACTTACGTGCAGAACGCGTATCGGTATCCGACGTTCCGGGCGTTACAAGAATTTTTTTGCAGCTACCGGCTATAGGTTCCGATCAGCTCCGCCTGCCCGAGCATGTGCTTTTCCGCCGCGCTCCAGATGTCGGCGACCGGCATGTTGGGCGCCCGGGAGAGTTCTTCAACGTCGAGTGCGGCGAGCTTGAAGTGATAGTGATGGGTGCCATGCCCCTTGGGCGGCGCCGGTCCGCCATAGCGCTGTTCGCCAAAATCGTTCACGCCCTTGCCGAGGCGCTCTGTCTTGGGGCCGCGGCCCACGCCTTCCGGAAGCAATGTTCGCTCGCCCATGATGTTGTAGAGACCCCAGTGGCGGAAGGTTCCAGAGGGCGCGTCGGGATCCTCCACAATGAGCACAAAACTCCTGGTTCCTGCAGGCGGGTCCGACCATTCGAGCGGCGGTGACAGATTTTCACCGTCAGCCGTGTATTTTTGCGGGATCGTCTTGCCATCCGCAAAGGCGGGGCTTTTCAAGTTGAATGTCATGCGATCACTCCTGCGGCTTCAGCATCAGGAAGCTTCTTGCTGGCTTGGAACGCAAACCCTCAGCGACGCTCCTTGTCCGTCATCTCGGAAATGCCCTGCAGCGCATCCTGCGCGGCGCCGCCTTTTGAGCGGCCGAGATCGGCAAGCGCGATCACGCCGACCATGCGCTTGTCGCGATTGAGCACGGGAAGCCTGCGCACCTGATGCTTGGCCATCACCTGGGCCGCGGCCTCCGCATCATCATCGTCAAAGCAGTAGCTGACGCCTTCGGACATGACCTCGCGCACCGCTGTGTTGCCCGCGGCGCGGTTGTCGGCGACGGCGCGCACGACGATGTCGCGGTCAGTCACCATCCCAATCAACCGGTTATTCTCGCCGACCGGTAGCGAACCTATGTTGTCGGCCCGCATCTTGCGCGCTGCATCCCCGATCGACATGTTTGGATCGGTGATCTCGACGTCGGGTCGCATGATTTCTCGAACTTGCATCCTCTTCTCCTGCAACTTTGATCGAGGATCCTGTTCCACCCGCTGCACGCTTCGACTGCGAGCGGCGATGAGGAGGAACGTCCGGCTGCGGGATGAGTTGCGTTGAAAATTGCCAGTTGAAAATTACCAAATGCGTCTCTCAGCCGCGGGACCGGTCTGCCGCTGTGCGATGTTGGCGCGCTGAACCAACAAACACCAAGGGAACCCAGCATGGCCCTCTCCCCTGCTGCCGAGCGCGTCCGCGAGAGCAGCGACCGCAAGCGCATCGATCTCCTCCGCGCGGCGCGTGAGCACTTGCCCGACCTCTGTCCATTCGGATTCCGATCATGACGAGCGGACCAGAGCAGATCAGCGACGTCAGCATTGGTCCGCATCATCTCGCCGGCATACTGGGCGTGCCTAAGGGCGCGACTGCCATCGTGGTCTTCGCGCATGGCAGCGGCAGTGGCCGCAACAGCCCGCGCAACAATCAGGTGGCAGCGGGACTACGCGCGGCAGGTTTCGCTACCCTGCTGCTTGATCTCCTCAGCGAACAGGAAGAGCGCGACCGCAGCAATGTCTTCGATATCGGCCTGCTGGCGTCACGGCTTGCCGAGGCCACGGACTGGGTTCATGCCAGGCCCGAATTCGCGATGCTTCCCGTCGGCTATTTCGGCGCAAGCACTGGGGCCGCGGCTGCTCTGGTGGCGGCGGCCGAACGGCAGAATGTCGGCGCGATGGTCTCGCGCGGCGGACGGCCCGATCTCGCCGGCACGGCGCTGCGCGCCGTCACCGCGCCGACGCAATTGATCGTGGGAGGCGCCGACTTGCCGGTCATTCCGCTCAACCGTGCCGCCTTCGATGAGCTCTCCTGCGAAAAGAATTTCGTCATCGTGCCGCGGGCCACTCACCTGTTCGAAGAACCGGGCGCGCTCGAGGAGGTCATCGAGCACGCGAGACGCTGGTTCCGCCAGTTCCTGTCATCGCCTCTGCCAGGAACGTCCGACGAATGGGTCTTCGCCGACCGGCGCGAGGCAGGACGCCGGCTCGTGACGGCTCTCGCGAAGTTTGGGAACGACAACCCGGTGGTGCTGGCGCTGCCGCGTGGCGGCGTGCCGGTCGCATTCGAGGTCGCGCAGGCGCTGAACGCGCCGCTCGATGTCGTGCTGGTGCGCAAGATCGGTGCGCCCGGACACGAAGAGCTTGGGCTGGGCGCGGTGGTCGACGGCGCCAAGGCGCAGGTGGTAATGAACGACGAGATCGTTCGCGCCATCGAGCCCGGCGCCGACTATCTCAAGGCCGAGACATCGCGCCAGCTAGCCGAGATCGAGCGGCGGCGCCGCCTCTATCGCGACAGCGAGCCACCCGTCGACATTGCCGACCGCACCGTGATCGTGATCGACGACGGCATCGCAACCGGCGGAACGATGAGGGCCGTGCTCAAGGCGCTCTCCAGGGTGGGGGTGCGCCGGCTGGTGCTCGCAGTGCCAGTCGCTCCGCGCGACACGCTCGAGAGCCTGAAGGCGGAGGCCGATGAAATCATTTGCCTGATGACACCCGAATCGTTCTTTGCAGTCGGCATGCACTACCGGGACTTCAACCAGACCTCGGACCGCGAAGTGGTGGAGCTGCTGCGTCGCGCCAAGGGGAATGGAGGCCGTGGGTGAGCCGATCGGGCGAAGGTAATGCGGCGAACTTGAATGCATGATGTCGAGAATGGCTTCATGATTACCTCAATCCTTTGTCAAAACTATTGAGCCGGAAGAGCGTCATCGATGGTGCCGGTGACCGCCGTGCCGCAATCGCCTGGCGCAGGCCGGTCCGCGAACCTGGCGTCGTTGACGCGCTGGACAAATGAATCAGATGACGCGGTAAATGAGGTTTGGCATCAAATTGTCCTTTCCAACAGAGCGCGGGCCGGTGCGGGCCTACCCGCCAAGGTGGCGAGACAAATGATGGGGACGCCGGGCAAAACAAATACTGCTTCGATATGCAGCCATCGGCGGATATGGCTGGTGCTGGCCGAGCCATTCCGCCCCCGCAAGCCCTCCTCGCGGAGCGCGATTTCGACAATTTCCCTCAGTGGCTTGCGTGCTGCCTGACTAGCGTAGCTCAGTGGAAAATCGTTTGAGGAGATCAGCGAACAGGTCAGGAACGAGAGGCGGCGGGAGCGATCCAGCGCGCTGATCGCTTACTCGGCAGGACCGCGCCTTTCGACTGACTCGACGAACTGTTGCACGAAGGACGCACTCCATGACATCCATGTCCGCGATCATCGGCGCTTCACGTCGGTCATCTTCCAAGACGGATACGGCACCCCACATTTCCCAGCACATGCGCCACTCGACCTGCCGCAACCCCCGACCGCGTGCACGGCAGGCGTCACCCGCTATCAATATTTCGAACGGCGGATGATCGCATTTTTGACGCGCGCATCAACGCCGATCGTCTGAATACGAGTCCCCTGGAAGTCAGCCCTCATGGTTTCGACCTATACCAAGAACGCCGTTGTGCTCGGCCTGCTGTCGGCGGTCGGCCCATTCGCCATCGACATGTACCTACCGGCGCTGCCGACCATCGCGCATGACCTGAACGCCTCGACGGCGGCGACGCAGATGACCTTGATGGTGTTCTTCGTCGCCTTCGGCATCTGCCAGATCGTCTACGGCCCGATCTCCGACATGGCCGGCCGCAAGCCGCCCCTCTATGTCGGCCTGACGCTGTTCATCATCGGCTCGATCGGGTGCGCTCTTTCGCCTAGCGTCGGCTGGCTGATCGCCTTCCGGTTCGTGCAGGGCATCGGCGCCTCGTCGGTGATGGTGATTCCGCGCGCCATCATCCGCGACCTGCACACCGGCATCGAGGCGACGCAACTGATGGCGCTGGTGATGCTGGTGCTGAGCGTCTCGCCAATCCTTGCGCCGCTCGGCGGCAGCGCGTTGATCGTGCCGTTCGGCTGGCGCGCCGTCTTCGTGGCAGTCACCATCGTCGCGGTGCTGGCCTTCATCCTGATGGCGCTGCACCTGCCGGAAACGCGGCCCGCGCACGAGCGCGTCGACGTGAGCATGCACCATGTGCTGGAAAGCTTCGGGCAATTGCTGCGGCACTGGCACTTCCTCGGCCTCACCTTCATCGGTGGGCTCGGCATGGCGAGCTTCTTCGCGTTTCTGGCGAGCTCTTCCTTCGTCTATATCGACCATTACGGCCTATCGCCAACCACCTTCAGCTTCGCGTTTTCGATCAACGCCTTCGGCTTTATCGGTGCCTCGCAGTTTGCAGCAAGGCTCGGCCAGCGCTACGGCATGGGCCGGGTGGTGATTGCGGCGACGGCGGCCTATGCGCTGTTCACCACGCTTCTGCTCGCCCTCAACCTCGCCGGCATCGATAGTCTTGCAGTGATGATGGTGCTGCTGTTCCTGGGCTTCGCCGCCATGGGGCTCGTAATCCCCTCGACCATGGTGCTGGCGCTGGAGGAGCACGGCCCGATCGCCGGCATGGCATCGGCGCTGGGCGGTACCCTACAGATGGTGACGGGCGGTCTGATGATCGTGATCGTCAGCCTGTTCTTCGATGGCACCGCGCGGCCGATGGTCGCGACGATCTCCTTGTGCGCGCTCGGCGCTCTCGCACTCTCGCTCGCCACGTTGCGCCGGCGCGAGCTCGCCACGCCGCAGCCCGCAGAGTGACTGCGGCGGCCGCGCCGAATCGCGCCACCAGCGTCTGGAAACTGTCCGAAATCGCGGCCCATCCGCCGTGCAACAGGCCATTACGTTGTGCAGCCAGGATATCGAAACTATAAGTACTTGAAACTAATGGTCGGAGTGGCAGGATTCGAACCTGCGACCCCTGCGTCCCGAACGCAGTGCTCTACCGGGCTGAGCCACACTCCGACTAAGAACGCGGCTTATAGCGTCGGGCTTGGGTAACCGCAAGCAGCGCATTTGAGGATTTTAGTCACAGTGGAAACCAGCCTGGAAACCCGGATCCTGCCGGCCGGAACAGCCGCGACCGCGGCGGCCGCCGGCGCGCTCGCAGGAGGCGGCCTGGTGGCGTTCCCGACCGAGACCGTCTACGGGCTCGGCGCCGACGCCACCAATGCGGCCGCGATCGCTCACCTCTACCAGGCCAAGGGGCGGCCGGCGTTCAATCCCCTGATCGCGCATGTCGGCGATCTCACTGCTGCACGGCGGATCGCCCGGTTCGATATGGTGGCGACCGCGCTCGCCGAGGCGTTCTGGCCGGGGCCGCTGACGCTGGTGCTGCCGAAAACCGAAGACTGCCCCGTGGCGGAGCTCGCGACCGCGGGGCTCGAGACCGTCGCGGTGCGCGTGCCCGCCCACCCCGTCGCCCGCGACATCCTCCGCGCCTTCGGCCGGCCAGTGGTGGCGCCGTCCGCCAACGTGTCCGGCCACGTTTCGCCGACCACGGCGGAGCATGTCGCAAGCGACCTTTCGGGGCGCATCGACCTGATCGTCGATGGCGGCCCGGTCGAGGTCGGAGTCGAATCGACCATCGTCGGCTGCTTCGAGCGCGCGACGCTGCTCCGGCCAGGCGGGCGGCCGCGCGCGGAGATCGAGCGCGTGCTCGGCCACAGGCTCGACCAATTGCCGGCGGATGCCGAAAGCGACAGCGGCCAGCCGCTCGCGCCGGGCGACGGCGGCAGGCCGCTCGCGCCGGGCATGCTTGCCTCCCACTATGCCCCGCGCACACGCGTGCGACTCAACGCCGACAGCATCGCGCCCGGAGAGGCGCTTCTGGCGTTTGGGCCCTTGAGAATATCGGGGGTTGATTCGGCCGCCGCCGTGATGAATCTGTCCGTTGGCGGCGATCTTGCCGAGGCCGCCGCCAATCTGTTCGGCCATCTCCGCGCGCTCGACACCAAGGCCGCGCGTGCGATCGCGGTGATGCCCATTCCGGGTGAAGGTCTGGGCGAAGCCATCAACGACCGGCTGCGCCGCGCAGCCGTTGGCCGCGACTGAAGCGCGGCCGGAGTGAAAGAGACCGGGATGAACATCGCAGAGCCGCCAGCACCGCCGCTTTCGCCGGACCTGATCGACAAGTTCCGCGCCATTGTCGGCGACAAATATGCGGTGACTGACGCCACCGACATCGCGCCCTATCTGGTCGAAGAGCGCAACCTGTTCCAGGGACGCTCGCCGCTGGTGCTGCGGCCGGGCTCGACCGCGGAAGTATCTGATATCTGCAGGCTCGCGAGCGAGCATCGCATCGCGCTGGTGCCGCAGGGCGGCAATACCGGCCTGGTCGGCGGGCAGACACCGCATCATGGCGAGGTCGTGATCTCCCTGCGGCGGCTGGACAAGATCCGCGAGATTGACACCGCCTCCAACACCATGACCTGCGAAGCCGGCGTGGTGCTGCAGGTGGCCCAGCAGCGCGCGAGCGATGTCGACCGGCTGTTTCCGCTCTCGCTCGGCGCCGAGGGAAGCTGCACCATCGGCGGCAACCTCTCGACCAATGCCGGCGGCACGGCTGCATTGGCGTATGGCGTGGCGCGCGAGATGGCGCTGGGGCTCGAAGTGGTGCTGGCCGACGGGCGAGTGCTCAACGCACTATCGAAACTGAAAAAGGACAATACCGGCTACGACCTGCGCAACCTCTTCATCGGCGCGGAGGGCACGCTCGGCATCATCACTGCCGCGACCTTGAGGCTGTTTCCCAAGCCGCGGGCGATCGAGACCGCCTTTGTCGGGCTGAAATCGCCGGCGGACGCGTTGAAGCTATTGTCGATCTCGCAAGCGGAAGCCGCCGGGAGCCTGACCAGCTTCGAACTGCTCGCCGACATCGCGGTGGATTTCTCGATCCGGCACGGCATCGACATCCGCGATCCGCTTGCCAGCAAGCACCCCTGGTATGTGCTGATGGAGCTGTCCTCGCCGCGCGACGACGCGCGCGACACGCTCGAGGTGATCCTCGCCGAGGGCATGGAAGACGGGATCGTCGACGACGCCGTGATCGCGGCCAATTTGAGCCAGCGCCAGGCGTTCTGGAAATTGCGCGACGAGATGTCGGCGGCGCAGAAGCCCGAAGGCGGCTCGATCAAGCATGATATTTCGGTGCCGGTCGCCGCAGTGCCGGCCTTTATTGAAGAGGCCAATGCAGCGGTGGTGAAGCTGATCCCGGGCGCAAGGCCGGTGCCGTTCGGCCATCTCGGCGACGGCAACATCCACTACAATGTCAGCCAGCCGATCGGTGCCGACAGCGCGGACTTCCTCAGCCGCTGGCATGAGGTCAACGCTGTCGTGTTCGACATCGTGCTGCGGATGGGCGGCTCGATCTCGGCCGAGCACGGCATCGGCGTGCTCAAGCGCGATGAATTGCCCGACGTCAAGGACGGGGTCGCGATCGAACTGATGCGCAGCATCAAGGCGATGCTCGATCCGCTCGGCATCATGAATCCCGGCAAAGTGCTGTGAACGCTTCAACCCACGAAACGCTGACGATCAGGCCAATCGAAGATGCTGACGTCGGCGACGTCATCGCGCTGTGGCAACGTTGCGGCAGCGCGCGGCCATGGAATGATCCGGCCTCCGACATCGCGCTGGCGCGCAAGGAAAGTAATTCGACGGTCCTGCTGGGCCGTCATGACGGCAACATCGTCGCGTCAGTGCTGGTTGGCCACGACGGCCATCGCGGCTGGGTTTACTACGTCGCGTCCGATCCCGATCACCGCTTCAAGGGTTTTGGCAGGGCGATGATAACGGCGGCTGAAGACTGGCTCCGTGCCCGCGGTATCGCAAAAATCCAGCTTATGGTGCGACCCGACAACAGCAAGGTTCAAGACTTCTATGAATCGCTCGGCTATTTCGAACAGAAGCGTATCTTCTACGCCAAATGGCTCGATGGACGCGAACCGACGCCGTAGCCGGAGTCACTCATGAGCATCTCCGATCTCGTCCGCGTCAAGGAGGTCCGCACACTCTCGGACGAGCACTACGTGCTGAAATCGGTGACCTTCGACTACCGCCGCAGCGACGGTGCCTGGCAGACACTGAACCGCGAGGTGTTCGACCGCGGCAACGCCGCGACGCTGCTGCCCTACAATCTCGCAACGCGCAGCGTGGTGCTGGTGCGGCAATTCCGCCTGCCGCCGTTCCTCAACGGCCATGATGATCTCATGATCGAGGCGGCCGCGGGCATGCTGGACGATGAAACCCCGGAGAACCGGATTCGCGCCGAGGCGGAAGAGGAAACCGGCTACCGGCTTCATCATGTCCACAAAGTATTCGAAGCCTTCATGAGCCCGGGCTCGGTGACCGAGAAGCTGCATTTCTTCGTCGCCGAATATGATTCCTCGATGCGGATCGGCGACGGCGGCGGCCTTGCCCATGAGGGCGAGGACATCGAGGTGCTGGAACTGTCGATCGATGAAGCGCTCGCGATGATTGCAGACGGCCGCATCGTCGATGCCAAGACCATCATGCTCGTGCAATACGCGGCGCTGAATATTTTCAGGTGAAGTGTAGGGTAGGCAAAGCGCAGCGTGCCCAGTCTAGAGACTATGCCTTCGCGGTGCCAGTTACTGTGCCCTCTCCCCTTGTGGGAGAGGGCAGCGCCGGGGTCCGCAACGAACTCGATTGGGTGAGGGGTCTCTCTCTGCGAGCGCCTCGCCCGCGGAGACAACCCCTCATCCGTCGCGCATTGCATGCGCGCCACCTTCTCCCACAAGGGGAGAAGGGAAAGAGGTGCGCTTTGCCCCACGCTACCACTTCAAAACAAACTCCCCTGCCCGTCGTCATCCGCCACGGTCGGCGGCTTGCGCGGCGCGGCCCGTTTTGCCTTCGGCGTCTCGGCCGCACGCTCTTCTTCCGAAATCGGCAACGGCAATTGCGCATCGTCATTGGCGGCGTGGTTGACCCGCATTGAGACCTCATGCCAGGCGAATTCGCCGACCACCGGGCCCTCCAGCATCGGCGTTGCCAGCGAGACATCGTCGTTGCGGCAATCGAGCCAGCGCTCGAACGCGTCCGGCAAGATCGTCACGGGCACGCGGGGATGTAGCGTCGCCAGATCAGCACTGGCTGGCGCGGTGATGATCGCAACCGTATCGACCTCCTCGCCGTTCGGTCCCATCCAGGTCTCCGCCAGCGCGGCGAAACCAACCGGCTGCTTGTCGCGACGATAGATGAAGTAGGGCCGCTTGCGGCTGCCCTCATCGTGCCATTCATAATAGCCGTCGGCCGGGATCAGCGAGCGGCGGCGCCTGATCGCATTCTTGAAGGCGGGCTTCTCCAGCACCGTCTCCGAACGGGCGTTGAACAAGAGGCCAACCTGGCGGGGATCCTTGACCCAGGCGGGCACCAGGCCCCAGCGCATCAGCCGGAAATGCCGGCCGCCGTTCTCGAGGATCACCACCGGAACGGGTTGGGTCGGCGCGATATTGTGCCGGGGCGGGAAGTTGGGCTGCTCGACGTAGCCAAAGAGCAGCCTGATCGCCTCCGGCGGCGAGGTGATGACGAAGCGTCCGCACATGGTTCAGGAAAACTAAGTACTCGTTCAGGACCTTTTAACCGCCTCTGTCAAACACTGGACGGGATGACATCCACGGGCTCACCAGCAGCGGAATCCGATCGCCCGACACGGCGACCGGCGGGCCCGGACGAGGCCCGGACGGCAACATTGCGCGCCGCCAACATCAATCCCCGCACCGGGCTCGCCACCGATTACCTCAATCACTTCAACGAAGCCATCATGCTGCTCGAGATGATTCCGGACATGCCGGAATGTGCCGAGGATTTCATGAGCTGGCGCCCGCTGTCATACGCCGAGCACTTCACGGCCTCCAACTTCAGGGCACGCGATCTCGCGATCGAAGCCTATGAAACCGCCGATCCCACCATCCGCGCCGAGTTCGACAACATCACGACGACCATGACCTCGATCCTGACGGCGGTGAGTGCTGCGATGGGCAAGGTGAGCCAGGACAAGACCCGCGCCAAGCTGGCGGAGCAGGCCACGATCTGGGTCAAGCCGCTGGTCGCACTCGCCGGCGGCATCATCAATGGCGGCACCGAAGCCGATATCGAGCGCATCATGGCGAGCGAGTAGCTGCGCTGCGGTTAGACCTTTCGTCGCCAATCGGGCATGATCGCCGCCGGTTTCCCCGGATTTGGATCGCGTCTTGACCTCCCCCGCCCTGCCTGCCCGCCCCCAGCTTGCCGTTTCCGGTGCGATCTTTCGCAACGGCAAGGTGCTTTTGGTTCGCCGCGCCCGCTCGCCAGGCAAGGGCTTCTATTCGCTGCCGGGCGGCCGGGTCGAATTCGGCGAATCCCTGCATACGGCGCTGCACCGCGAGGTCGACGAGGAGACCGGACTCAAGATCGACGTCGTCGCGCTGGCCGGCTGGCGCGAGGTGCTGCCGGGTCCGACCGGCAGCGGGCATTATCTGATCATGTCGTTCGCGGCGCGATGGGTGGCGCGGGAACCACGCCTGAACGACGAGCATGATGATTTCAAATGGCTGGAGCCCGAGGCGATCGGCGACCTCAAGGTCACCGGGGGCCTGCAGGAGATGATTGAGGCGGCCCGGCGGCTGATTTGAAGCCCTGGATCATGATCCGATTAAACGGAATCGGATCATGATCTCATCTCTTTGTTTGAGCATGATCTTTTCGGAAAACCGGGTTCCACTTCTCCGGATCATGCTCCAGGGGCGGCTTCCGGCGCCTTGCCTGCAGCACGATCCACGGGCATATGACGGCTCCCATGTCGAAATTTCTCCTGGCCGCCCTCATCCTCGTCACGGCGTGCAGTCTTGCGCCCGCGCGGGCCGAGGATGCTGCGGCGCCATTTGATGGCGACCTTCAGCGGCTCGCCGAAATCCTCGGCACCCTGCATTATCTGCGCGGCATCTGCGGCAGCAACGAAGGCGCCAAATGGCGCAACGAGATGCAGGCGCTGATCGACGCCGAAACCCCCTCCGGCGACCGCCGCGCCCGCATGATCGCGGGCTTCAACCGCGGCTATAACGGGTTCCAGCAGACCTACCGCAGCTGCACGCCGGCGGCTGTCGTGGCGATCCGCCGTTACGTCGAGGAAGGTTCGAAGATCTCGCGCGACCTGACCGCGCGCTATGCCAACTGAGCGATTCACCCTAGGCGCCGCCATTAACCTTTCCTAAAGATGTGGCCTAGGCGCGTCCGATGCGCGTGCTACAGCTTGCTGCATGACGCGATTCGCCGTGAATCGCGCCCACATGCCCCGTGAGTTTCATGCGCATTCCAGCGTTCTCGATTGCCCGCAATCCCCTGCCTGACCATGAGCAGAAGCAGGCCGCGCTCACCTATTTGAACGAGGCCTGGGCCGAAGCACGCCATGACGGCATCGACGGCGACTGCCTCGCGCAGGCGAGCCTGTTCGCCGCGCTGGCCGAGCTCGTCGGCACCTATGGCGAGGAAGCGGTGGCGAAGTTCGTCGAGGGGCTGCCGGCGCGCGTGCGCAACGGCGAATTCTCGCTGGCGCTGGCGCGGCAGTAGATCCTACGGCCTCAGCGTCTCCAGAAACCGCACCGGCTCGCCCAGTGAGGACGTCACCACTTCGCCCTGCCACATCACCCGCCTGCCGCGCACGAACGTGCCGACTGGCCAGCCGGTGACGCGCATCCCGTCATAGGGCGTCCAGCCCGCACGCGAGGCGACCCACTGGTTGGTGATGGTCTCGCGGCGCTTGAGATCGACAATGGTGAAATCGGCGTCATAGCCGGCCGCGATACGGCCCTTGCAGGCGATGTTGAAGAGCCGCGCGGGGCCGGCGCTGGTGAGGTCGACGAAACGGGCCAGCGACAGCCGGCCGGCGCTCACGTGATCGAGCATCAAGGGCACCAGCGTCTGCACGCCGGTCATGCCGGAGGGCGAGGCCGGATAGGTCTTCGCCTTCTCTTCCAGCGTGTGCGGGGCGTGATCGGAGCCGAGCACGTCGATGATGCCCTGCTCGATGCCGTACCAGATCCTCTCGCGATGATCGGCCGAGCGCACCGGCGGATTCATCTGCGCGCGGGTGCCGAGCCGCTCGTAGCATTCCGGCGCGGCCATGGTGAGGTGATGCGGCGTCGCCTCGCAGGAGGCGACATCCTTGTGGTCGCGCAGGAAATCGATCTCCTGCTTGGTCGAGATGTGCAGCACGTGGATGCGCTTGCCCGTCTCATGCGCGAGCTTGACCAGCCGCTGTGTCGCCATCAGCGCGGCGACCTCGTCGCGCCAGACCGGATGCGAGCGCGGATCGCCCTCGACCCTGAGCGGCTTGCGGTCGTTGAGGCGATATTCATCCTCGGCGTGGAACGCGGCGCGGCGGCGGATCACCTGGAAGATGCGGCGCAGACTCTCGTCGTCCTCGACCAGCAGCGTGCCGGTGGAGGAGCCGATGAACACCTTGACGCCGGCGCAGCCCGGCGCGCGCTCGAGCTCCGGCACGTCCTGCACGTTCTCGCGGGTGCCGCCGATGAAGAAGGCAAAATCGCAATGCATACGGTGATGGGCGCGCTTCACCTTGTCGGTGAAGGCGGCTTCCGTCACCGTGAGCGGATCGGTGTTCGGCATCTCGAACACGGCCGTAACGCCGCCCAGCACCGCGCTGCGCGATCCGGTCTCGAGATCTTCCTTGTGGGTCGGGCCGGGCTCGCGGAAGTGCACCTGGGTGTCCATCACCCCGGGCAGGACATGCAGGCCCTTGCAGTCGATCACCTCGTCGGCGGAATCACAGTTCAGGCCGCCAATCTCGGCGATGCGGCCACCCCTGATGCCAATGTCGCGGACGCCCTCGCCGTCCTGATTGACCACGGTGCCGGATTTTAGAATGGTATCAAAACGCTGATTCATCGCTCCTCGCGCGTGCCGTCCGGGCCTTGTTCGGCGCAGTCTAGCGCCTTAACTTCGCAGGGGATATCCGCTAGCTCCGTTTCCCAAAGGAACCCTGGAAAAAGGCCCAATACAGCTCGATGAAAGCAGCATTTCTACCCGATCGGGGCGTGGTCAAGGTGACGGGCGAGGACGCCCGCAACTTCCTCAACGGCCTCGTCACATCAGACCTGACCGAGCTCAAACCGGGCATGGGCCGGTTCGGCGCGCTGCTGACCCCGCAGGGCAAGATCATCGTCGATTTCCTGATCACGGAGGCTCCCGCGGGCCATGGCGGCGGCTTCCTTATCGATGTGCCGCGAGCACTTGCGCAGGCGCTGACGGACAAGCTGCGCTTCTACAAGCTTCGCAGCAAGGTCGCGGTCGAGAACCTCTCCGACGGGCTTGGCGTGCTGGCCGCCTGGGATGGCGAGCCGGCGCTGAAGCCTGACCTCTGCTTCGCCGATCCCCGGGGTGACGCGCTGGGTTTCCGCATCCTGGTGCCCGAAAACTTGAAAGCCAAGGTCGCAGGTCTTATCGACGCCGATCTCGTCGACAGTGCCGTCTATGAGGAGCATCGCATCGCGAGCGGCATCCCGCGCGGCGGGCTCGACTTCAGCTATGGCGATGCATTTCCGCATGAGACCAATATGGACCGGCTGGGCGGCGTGGATTTCGACAAGGGTTGCTATGTCGGCCAGGAAGTCGTGTCGCGGATGCAGCATCGCGGCACTGCGCGCACGCGCACCATCAAGGTCATCCTGGACGGTCTCTCGCCCGAGCCGGGCGCCACGATCCTCGCCGGCGACAAGCCGGTCGGCACCATGGGCTCGACCGCAGGACAGAACGGCCTCGCGCTAGTCCGCACCGACCGCGTCACTGATGCCCTTGATGCCGGCCTTTCACTCTCCGCCGGCGGCCTTGGCCTGAGGCTCGCCGAGCCGGACGCCGTCCGCGCCACACCGAAAAAGACGGTCGCATGAGCCGCGCTGCGCAACTGCATCCCGACGGCAAGATTCGCTGCCCGTGGCCGGGCGAAGATCCGTTTTACGTCGCCTATCACGACGAGGAATGGGGCGTGCCGGAATATGACGACCGCGCGCTCTATGAGAAGCTCATCCTCGATGGTTTCCAGGCCGGCCTCTCCTGGATCACGATCCTGCGCAAACGCGAGAATTTCCGCAAAGCCTTCGACGACTTCCAGCCCGAGAAGATCGCGCGCTACAACGCCAAGAAAGTCCACGCGCTGATGAACGATGCGGGCATCGTGCGCAATCGCGCCAAGATCGAGGGCACGATCGAGAGCGCGAAGTCCTATCTGAAGATCATGGAAGAAGGACCGGGCTTCGCGAAATTCCTGTGGAATTTTGTCGACGGCCGACCCAAGGTCAACGAGTTCAAGACGACGGCGAGCGTGCCGGCCTCGACGCCATTGTCGATCAAGATCTCGAAAGAACTGGCCTCGCGCGGCTTCAAGTTCGTCGGCCCGACCATCGTCTACGCCTTCATGCAGGCGACCGGCATCGTCAATGACCATCTCGTCACCTGCTTCTGCCACGAGGCCTGCGACGGCAAGCATCGCAGTCCGCGCTTGAAAGTGAAATGAGCAGCAGACGATCGGCGCCGAAGCAGGACGCGCGGGCCTGGCAGCGCATGCTGTCCGGGCGGCGGCTCGATCTGCTTGACCCTTCGCCGCTTGATATCGAGATCGCCGACATCGCCCATGGCCTCGCCCGCGTCGCCCGCTGGAACGGGCAGACCAGCGGCGCGCATATCTTCTCGGTCGCGCAGCATACCCTGCTGGTCGAGGCGGTGATGCGCCAGGAAATGCCGCGCGTCGATGTCAGCGTACGACGCGCTGCACTGCTGCACGATGCGCCGGAATATGTCATCGGCGACATGATCTCGCCGTTCAAGGCAGTGCTCGGCGGCGACTACAAGTCGGTGGAGAAGCGCCTGCTCTCCGCGATCCACATCCGCTTCGGCCTGCCGCCGGTGCTGGCGGACGAGATCACGCAGCAGATCAAGGCCGCCGACCGCGGCGCCGCCTTTCTCGAAGCAACCCGCCTTGCCGGATTTTCGGAAACCGAAGCCAAGCGCCTGTTCGGCCGTGATCCCGCACTGCCGGAGGCGACCGAGCGCGACTACCTGACGCCCTGGACCGCCGCAAAAGCCGAAAAGCGGTTCCTCGAACGCTTCAAGGCGGTAGCCGGCCTAAATTAGTAGGGTTGGCAAAGCGCGCGTCCTTCCCTTCTCCCCTTGTGGGAGAAGGTGGCGCGAAGCGCGGATGAGGGGTTGCCTCCACGGGCAACGGCGCTCGTGGAAAGAACCCCTCACCCAACGAGTTCATTGCCGACGCCGGCGCAGCCCTCTCCCACAAGGGGCGAGGGCGCAGTAATTGGCACCGCGAAGGGCGCCTTTGCCCACCCTACGGCAGCGGTTATAATTGGGTCCAACCACCTTGCCCAAGGACCATGATGCTTCACGTCTGCTCGCTCGCCCTGCTTCCCGAAACCGTCAGACTGACCGGCGCCAGCCATATCCTCACCGTGATGGCCAATGTCGCGCAGGTGCAGCGGCCGGCTTCCATACTCGAGGCCAACCATCTGCGCGTGCAGGTCGACGACATCACCGAAGTGATGGACGGCTTCATCGCGCCGTCGGAAGAACACATCGAACGTGTCTTGAACTTCGTGCGGAAGTGGGACCGCAGCGCTCCGATGGTGGTGCACTGCTATGCCGGAATCAGCCGCTCGACCGCGAGTGCTTTCGCCGCCGCCTGCGCGCTCAATCCACATCGCGACGAGATCGAGATCGCGCGCAAGATCCGCGCCGCCTCTCCGGTCGCGTCGCCGAACCGGCTGCTGGTGAGCCTCGCCGACAAGGCGCTCGGGCGGGAGGGGCGGATGCTGCGCGCCCTCGACGAGATCGGGCCAGGCGCCATGAGCATCGAAAACCAGCCGTTCCGGGTCGACCTGGAGTGAGTCGCGCGGAAATGCCGCTTTAACGATTGAACTTTGTACGGGGCAGCCTCCACTCAGAAGATTGCGACGACCGCGGACGTGATTGGTTACGCCCCTCGCGCGTCCGCCTGGAGGCCTGATGCTTGAGTTCATTGTTTTCGTCATTGCGATCGTCGCATTTGCATTTGCGCTGAAGGCAACGAATGAGGTGGCCGCGCTGCGCACGCGGCTGGACGCCCTCGAAGGCGCGAACGTCGCGGCGCCAAGGCCAGCACCGCCGCCACTCGCCCCGGAGCAAGAGCCGGAGCCCACGCTTGCGACCTCGCGGCCGGTGGCCACACCTCCGCCATTGCCGCCAGAGGCCATCCAGCACGCCCCTGCCATGGCCGAGCAAGCGGCCGCGCCAAGTGGTCCCAGCGAGGCGCCGCCCGCACCGCCACCCGCGCGACCCGGCTTCGAAGAGACCATCGGTACCCGCTGGGTGGTGTGGCTCGGCGGCCTGACGCTGGCGCTCGGCGGCTTCTTCATGGTGCGCTATTCGATCGAAGCCGGCCTGCTCGGTCCCGGCGTGCGCACCACGCTCGGCGGCGTGTTCGCACTGGCGCTGCTCGGCGCCGGCGAATGGACGCGGCGCAAGGAAAGCATCTCCACAATCGCGCCGCTGCCGATCGCCAACATTCCAGCGATCCTCACCGCCGCAGGAACGGCAGTGGCATTCGCGACCATCTATGCGGCCTACGCGCTCTACGACTTCCTTGCGCCGGCCACCGCCTTCGTGCTGCTCGGACTGGTCGCGCTTGGCACGCTCGCCGCGGCGCTGTTGCATGGGCAGGCGCTGGCCGGGCTTGGCGTCGTCGGCGCCTTCGCTACGCCGATCCTCGTGTCATCGGAAAAGCCGGACTTCTGGGCGCTCTACATCTACCTTGCGATCGTGACCGCGGCATCGTTCGGCCTCGCCCGCATCCGGCTGTGGCGCTGGCTTGCCGTCACCACGGTCGTGTTCGCGCTGCTCTGGACGTTCCCCTGCCTGCAATGCGGGCCGTCGATGATCGGGCCGCACGCCTTCCATGTCATCGCAGGATTCATTCTCGCGGGCGGTATTGGTCGTCTGCGGCTTCATGCTCGGACCGGAGCCGGAGGGCGAGCATGTCGAGCCGATCTCATCGGGCTCCTTGATCGCCTATCTGTTCGGCGCGCTGCTGATCGTGCTCAACAGCTTTCACGCCGACCCCGCGCTGATCAGCTTCGGCCTCCTCGTCGCCGGCAGCTTGTTCGTCGCCTGGCGGACGCCGGCGGCTACTGCTGCGATCGGCGCCGCCGCGCTGTTCGTGTTTGTCGTGTTCGCCGAATGGGCGGTGCGCGGCAATCCGGACATGCTGGTGCTGCCCGGCGGCCCCCTGCCCGGCATCGGGCCAAACGCCACCGACGGTTCGGTCTCGCTGCACATGACCACGGCGGCGATCTTCGCGAGCATGTTCGGCGTGGCTGGCTTCCTGGCGCAGCGCCGCTTCACCACAACTGCGATCATCGTGCAGTGGGCTGCGGTGGCCACGTTCACGCCGCTCGCGCTGCTGGTCGCGCTCTACGCCCGGATCGCGCAGCTCGACCGTTCGATCCCGTTCGCGATTTTCGCGGTATTGCTCGCCGCGGCCTTCGCCGCCACGACCGAATTCCTGACCAGGCGCGAGGACCGGCCCGAACACTCCGCGCCGATCGCGCTGTTTGCGACCGGCACGCTCGCCGCGCTGGCGCTCGCACTCACCTTCGCGCTGGAAAAAGGCTGGCTCACAATTGCGCTGGCGCTGATGTCGCTCGGCACTGCCTGGATATCGCTGCAGCGGCCAATTGCCTTCCTGCGCACGCTGGCCGCGATCCTCGCCGGCATCGTCGTGCTGCGCATCGGCTATGAGCCGCGGATCGTCGGCGATGCGGTCGGCACCACGCCGATCTTCAACTGGCTGTTGTGGGGCTACGGCATTCCCGCCGCCTCGTTCTGGGCCGCCAGCATCTTCCTGCGCCGCAATGGCGACGATGCGGCGCTCCGTGCGGTCGAGTCGGCCGCGATCCTGTTCACGGTCCTGCTCGCCTTCATGGAGATCCGGCACGCCGTCAACCAGGGCGATGTCTACCGTAGCAGCGCCGGCCTCACCGAGGTCGCGCTGCAGGTCTGCACCGCGCTGGCGATGGCGATCGGGCTGGAGCGTCTGCGCATCCGCACGGCCAGTATCGTGCACAATATCAGTGCGGTACTGCTGACGGTGTTCGCCGGTCTTGCCGCGGTCTTCGGCCTGATGCTGCTGGAGACGCCGATCCTGTGGCCGATCAATGTCGGCGGCGGCTTCATCAACCTGCTCCTGCTCGGCTATGCCCTGCCGGCAGTGCTGGCGCTGCTGTTGTCTTATGCGGTGGCGGGACGGCGTCCGGCCGCCTACGCAAACACGCTCGCAGCCGGCGCGCTGATCCTCGCGCTCACCTATGTCAGCTTTGAAATCCGCCGGCTCTACCACGGCCCCGTGCTCTCGCACGGCCCGACCACGGGCGCCGAGCAATACACCTATTCGATCGCCTGGCTTGTGTTCGGTGTCGTGCTGCTCGGGATCGGCATCGTCGCTGGCTCGCAGCGCGCGCGGATGGCCTCCGCCGCCGTCATCGCGCTGACCATCGTGAAGGCGTTCGTGGTCGACATGTCGCAGCTCACAGGCGTCTACCGCGCGCTGTCCTTCATGTGCCTTGGCGTGGTGCTGGTCGCGATCGGCTGGCTCTACCAGCGCATCTTGTTCCGGCGGCAGGCTGAGACGCCGCCGGTCGCGGGATAGATCGGCAGGGTCCTATCGCATCCGCGCGTGACATCACGTCCCCGTGACGCGACTTTGTGCATGACGAAGTGTCGCGTCGGCTCACGCCATTGGGACTGGACGTGGGCAGACATTTTCTGGACATAGTGTGAGTTTCAAAGAGCGATATTGTGGCGGCCGACCATTTTTGCGAGGGGAGCGTTTTGCAGCGATACATTGCAGGAGCGCTCGCGCGGCTGGCGGGCCTCGTTCTCATCTGCACCACACTTGCGATCCAGCCTGCGGCAGCGCAGACGATGGCCGCGACATGTCCGTCGGAGGCAGGCCCGAGAGCAACGCAAATCCTGCGCTGCCGCGACGGGCTGATCGTCGTCGCCGAGGATGGCGCGAGGTTCACGCTGCAAGGCCATGATGGCAGCGCCACGTCAGTCGACCTGCAGAGCAAGGCGTTGTTGCTCGACGCGCCCAAACAGCGCGGCAAGAATCGTTTTCGCGTCAACACGCCGCAAGCGATTGCCGCCGTGCGTGGGACCAAATGGGCGGTCGATGTGCAGGAGGCGAGGACATCGGTGCTGGTGCTGCAGGGCCGGGTCGCAGTGCGCCGGCCGCGCGGCGGAAACCAGGTGGTGCTTGCTCCGGGTGAAGGCGTCGATGTCGATCCCGGAAACGAGCCGCTGGTGGTCAAGCGCTGGGGGCAGGCTCGTGTCGATGCGCTGCTCGCGCGTCTCGGACAATGATCCTTGGTGAGCGGCCGGATCCCTCAAACCTCAATCGCGCTTCTGCTCTCGCTCGTCTGGGCGGCGGCGCTGGGAATAGGCTACTGGAACGGCGACGTTCAATTCCTCGATCGTGCCGAAGGCGTGCTGACCGATCTGCGCCTGCTGGCGCGCGGTGAACGCGCGGCGCCCGACGTCGTAACCATCATTGCCATTGACGATGAGGCCGTCGCCAGGCAAGGCGGCTATCCGCTGCCGCGCGCCGACCTCGCCGCGATCATCGAGACGATTACCCGCCATGAGCCGCGCGCAATCGCGGTCGACCTCTTGCTGCTGGACCAGGGCAAGGACGGCGGCGATGCTGCGCTGGCGCAAGCGCTCGCAAAGCGCCGCTCCGCCATCGCCGCCGCTGCGGTGTTTCCCGATGCGATCCAGATCCTGGAGGCGGATGACAAGAGCCCGCTTGCGCGCCTGCCGCGGGCGGAGAGATTCCTGCGCCCGCTTCCCGCCTTCGCCGAACACGCGGCGGTCGGCGTGGTCAACCTGACGACCGACAAATCCGGTACGCCGCGCGGCATTCCCTTGCTGGTCCGCACCAGCGACAAGGTCGAGTTATCGTTTCCGCTGCGCGTCGCGGCATTGGCCGTAGGCCATGATCCGGTGATCGAGGCTGATGGCGTGCGCCTCGCCGGGCGGAACATCCCGACCGACATCGATCATGTGCTGCCTCTCGCCTATTACGGCCCGCGCGGCACGGTGCCGACGGTGAGTGCCGCGTTGGTGCTGGACGGTAGCGTCGCACAAGCCGCCATCCACGATCGTATCGTCGTCATCGGCGCCACCGTGACGGGCGGCGGTGACGTGTTTTCGACACCGTTCGATCCTGTGATGCCTGGCGTCGAGATCGTCGCGACCGCGATCGATTACCTGATGACCGGCGACGGCATCCTGCGCGATCGTTCGACACGCCTGGCCGATGCGATCCTCGCAGTGGCGCTGACACTTGCGGTGGTCGGCCTGTTGGCGTGGCGGCGCAGCGCGGCCGGCCTGCTCTCGATCGCCGCGCTGGTGGCGGTCTGGGCTGTCACGAACTACGTCGCATTTTCGCGCGGCATCTGGCTCGGCGCAGCATTGCCGATTGCGGCCGCCGCGCCGCCCGCGATCCTGTTCGGCTCGATCCAGCTTTGGCTGAACCGCCGGCAGGCCCAATATTTCGCTGTCAAAAGCGAGCTGTTGCAGCAATTCCAAGCGCCGGCGCTTAACCAATGGCTGACCGGCAATCCGGCGTTCCTGCTCGAGCCGCGGCACCAGGATGCGGCGGTTATCTTCATCGACCTCTCGGGCTTCACGGCATTGAGCGAAACCCTCGATATCGACGCAGGGCTGGCGCTCTTGAAGGATTTTCACACCCTCGTCGACGACGAGGTCGAGTCGCACAGCGGGATCATCACGAGCTTCCTTGGCGACGGCGCCATGATCCTGTTCGGCCTGCCGGAAGCTACCGAGGACGATGCGCGCAGGGCCGCGCGCTGCGCGGTCACGCTTTGCAACCATGTCGCGCAATGGATCGATTCGTTGCCGGCAACGGTGGCGCCACGGATCGGCTTCAAGGTGGGGGCGCATTTTGGCCCGATCGTCGCCTCGCGGCTTGGCGGCAGCTACCAGCACATCACAGCGACCGGCGACACCGTGAACGTGGCGAGCCGTCTGATGGAGGTTGCAGCCAAGTATGGCGCGGCGCTCGCGCTCAGCGACGACCTATTGCGACAGGCTGGCCCCGCATCCGCATTGACCGAGAGCGGCACGCTCACCGGCCCGAATGAGACGCGCATCCGCGGACGCACGCGTCCGCTCTCGGTCTGGCTATGGCGCAACGATTCGCGCGACCGCTCTAATCGACCGACTCCGCGATCAGGCGAATTCTGAACACGGGCTTCTTGCTCTCGTCGATCAGCTCCATCTGCCACTCGGCGTCCTGCTTGAGGTTGCGCGCGATGCTGCCGAGAAGGTTGCCGCTGACTTTGGTCATCTCGGCCCAAGCGGCCTCACGGCTTTCGAATTCCGATCCCTGATCGGACGCGCCGGCGAAGCGACCGTGGCTGATCCTGAAGAAATATTGCGGCATTTGGAACTCAGTTGTTGGCCTGCCCCCGGCCGTCCCCTCACGTTAGATAAGAGACCGGTCGCTACCAAGCCATGAATTCGCGAGCCCGTATCACTACGGACCTTCGCTGCCGCTGCGATCAGACGAAGTCGGCAGGACCGACGATCTCGATTAGTCGGTCGAACGACGCAATTCCGACGCGCCTTCCGGTTGCGCCGGTTCGGGCTTCACCGCCTCGAGCTTGTTACGCTCGACCGGCGGCGTCTCGACGCGTGCAGACACTTCAGTGCGGGAGGCGTCGGCCGAGCGAGTAGCTTCCGAGGCGCGCAGCGAGCGCGGCCGCGCCACCGAGCGCGCCATCAGCATCTGCTTGACGCCCTGATGGCGGAAGTCGCAATAGGCAAAGCCCATGCCCGAGACCGAGCCGCGGAACGAGCGATCGTCGCGCTTGTCGAGGTTGAAGCAGGGCTCGAACGGAAGGCCCTTCAGCGAGGCACAGACGGCCTGGCCGCGAACCTGCAGGGTGTTGCCCGGCAGCCTGACGTGGCGAATCGGGCCGGAGCCTGCGAACTGGATCGAGCCGGCGGCGCCCATGTCGTCGAGGATACGGCCAGCGCCGCGGGTACCGTCAAAGCAGGTGAAGGCGAACACCTTGCCGGCGACAAATCGCCTGGCCTCTTCAGCGTTCATCGATCCGGCCAGCGCAGGCGCGGCCAGCGCGCCGGCCATGACCGTCCCCAATACCAGACGCGCAAGCATGAGCCACTCCACTTACCCAGCGCGGGCACCCCGCCTTTACCCGCTGCTTACCATACCAACCAAGGCAACATTGGAGCAGCTTGGTTGGTAAATTCTGAACGCCGTCAGACTATTTTTACCACGATCCGGCCGCGGACCTCGCCCGCGAGGATTTTCGGCCCAAAAGAGAAGACCTCGTCCAGGCTGATTTCGTGAGTGATATCAGCGAGTTTTGCCTTGTCCAAATCGCTGGCGAGGCGGCTCCAGGCGCGCTTGCGCCGTTCGATCGGGCACATCACCGAATCGATGCCAATAAGGCACACTCCGCGCAAAATGAACGGAGCGACCGACGAAGGCAGGTCCATGCCGGCGGCAAGCCCGCATGCGGCGACGGCGCCGCCATACTTTGTCATCGAGAGCATGTTGGCGAGCGTGGTCGAGCCGACGCTATCGACGCCGCCGGCCCAGCGCTCCTTCGCAAGCGGTTTGACCGGGCCGGTGAGCTCGCTGCGGTCGATCACCTCGGCGGCGCCGAGGCCCTTAAGGTAGGCTGCCTCCGATTGCCGCCCGGTGGAGGCGATCACGTGATAGCCGAGCTTCGACAGCACGGCGATCGCGACCGAGCCGACGCCACCAGCAGCCCCCGTGACCACGATCGGCCCGCTCTTGGGCGTAAGTCCGTGGTCCTCCAGCGCCAGCACCGAGAGCATCGCGGTATAGCCGGCGGTGCCGATCGCCATCGCATCGCGCGCCGAGATCCCATCGGGCAGGCGCACCAGCCAGTCGCCCTCGACCCGCGCCTTCTCGGCATAAGCGCCGAGATGGGTCTCGCCCATGCCCCAACCGTTGCAGACGACCTTGTCGCCGGCCTTCCAGTCGGGATGCGAGGATTGCTCGACGGTGCCGGCGAAATCGATGCCGGCGATCATCGGAAAGCGCCGCACCACCGGCGCCTTGCCGGTCAGCGCCAGGCCATCCTTGTAGTTCAATGTCGACCATTCGACGCGGACGGTGACGTCACCATCCATCAATTCCGCGTCGTCGAATTGCGTAAGCGCGGCGGTCGTACCCTTGTCCGCCTTGTCGATCCTGATCGCCTTGAACGTCGCCACGATGCCACTCCCTGAAACGCTTAAGTCTTAACAGGAGTGTTTATCGCATCAGGCAGGCTGCGCAACCGGGCGCGACACAGGAGCCTCCACGATCGGCAGGTTGATCAGCGCCGATAGCACGCCGAACAGGATCGAAAGCCACCAGATCGGCGTATAGGAACCGAACTGCTCGAACACGATGCCGCCGAGCCAGACACCGAGGAACCCGCCGACCTGATGGCTGACGAAGGCGAAGCCGTAGAGCGTCGCAAACCAGCGCGTGCCGAACATTAGCGCCACCAGCGCCGAGGTCGGCGGCACCGTCGACAGCCAGGTGAGGCCTGAGATCGCGCCAAAGGCGACCGCGGAGAACGTCGTGATCGGGAAGGAGATGAAGGCGATGATTGCCAGCGCCCGGGTGAAGTAGATCGCCGACAGGATGTAGCGCTTGGGGAAGAAGTTCTGCAGCCAGCCGACGCCGAGCGAGCCCATGATGTTGAACAGGCCGATCGCCGCGATCACCCAGCCGCCGGTCGAGGTCGGAATGCCGCGATCGACGAGATAAGCCGGCAGGTGCACGGTGATGAAGGCAAGCTGGAAGCCGCAGGTGAAGAAGCCGAGTACGAGCAGCACATAGGAACGATGGCCAAACGCTTCCGCCAGCGCCGTCTTGAACGACTGCTGGTCGCCGGCCGGCGCGTTCGTCGTCTCCGCCGGCGGCGTTGCGATCGCAAGCGACAACGGCACAATCAGCAGCATTAGCAAGGCGAACGCGGTCAGAGCGGCCTGCCAGCCGAAATTATCGATCATCGCCACGCCGAAAGGCGCGAACAGGAACTGGCCGAATGAACCCGCGGCAGTGCCGGCGCCGAGCGCGAGGCCGCGCTTCTCCGGCGGCAATAACTTGCTGAAGGCCGACAGCACCAGGTTGAACGAGGAGCCGGACAGGCCGAAGCCGATCAGCACGCCGGCGCCGATGTCGAGCGACAGCGGCGTTGCCGAATAGCGCATCATGTAGAGGCCGGCGGCATAGAGCAGCGCGCCCACGATCATCACGCGCATGATGCCGAAGCGGTCGGCGATCGCTCCGGCGATCGGCTGGCCCAGTCCCCACAACAGGTTCTGCAGCGCCAGCGCGAGGCCGAAGACGTCGCGGCCCCAGGCGAATTCACGGCTCATAGGCTGCACAAAGAAGCCGAGCGCCGAGCGCGGCCCAAAGCTGAGCAGCGCGATCGCACAGCCGCAGATGATGATGATCAGCGGCGTGCGCCAGCTATCGAGGCCGGAGGAAGGCCGAAGGTCGCCGGTGGTCACAGCCATCGAATAATTTCCCCGCTAGAAAACATGGCGCCCGGAACCGGCCAGGCGAAAGGTTACAGGGAATTAATGCATCTGCATGAAAGGCCCAAGAGGGTCGGAGAAAAAATTTTCAGCGCAGGGCAGCCCTGCAGAATTGATGATGCCTTGCTGCGTCGTCGCGGCGCAGGCCGGGACCCATACCGCGGGATCGCGCAATTTGGGAAAGCGGCCGTCGACCAGCGCGTTTAAAAACAACGGCCTGTGGTTGGGGGTCCCCGCCTTCGCGGGACAACGAGACTCAGCGCTTCGCGCTGGCCTGCTCAGCGGAGCTTTGCGCGGCGTCGGCGAGCTCTGCCGAGATCTCCGCGGTCTCGGCCGCGCTTCCCCAGCTCGGCGCGTCGCTGCCATCGCCCCAGGCACGCGGGCGATAGAAGGTGTGGACGCCGAACTTGTACATCTTCTTCATCTCGCTAACCCAGGACGGGCGCACCCAATAGGCGTGATAGTGCGTCGACTTGTCGACCTCGGGCAGCCAGAGCCGGCCATCGAGCATCTCCTTGGCGATCTTCCGCGCGCGGTCCCACATATCAGGCTCGCGGATCACATCGCGGACGTTGTCGCAGGCGAAGGTGAACTGGCAGGCCAAGTGGCGGTACTTGTTCTGGTAGACCACGCCACAAACCGTAGTCGGATATTTGCCGGAGAAGGCGCGGTTCAACACCACCTGCGCCACCGCGATCTGGCCACGCACCGCCTCGCCTCTCGCTTCGAAATAGACGGCTTCGGCAAGACACTTTTCCGATTTGGCGCGCGACTTCTCGTCGAACAGGCCGAGCTGCTCGGCCGGCGTCTTGGCGTGCTGGTTGTCGGCGTTGACCTCGCCCTTCGGCGCGATGCTCTCGCCCACGTCGCCGGCGCGCACCGGCCCGTCGGCATCGACCGGCAGTGATGCCATCGCCTTCATGTCCGGATCGGACGACGCATCGGGCACGACGATCGTCGGCTCCTCGCCAGGCTGCCAGCGCTCCATGGTCTCGGGTGTTCCGAGCGAGGAGCCGAAGAACAGGCTCGAGGTCTTGAACGAGAACACATCGCGCGGCGGTGGCGCCGTCTCGGGCGCAGCCGCCGGTGCGGTGGGCTGCGCGTTCTTGTAGTCGTCGAACTGATCGGACGCCGGTTGCGACGGGGCATATTGCGGCAATGGCGGCGCGTTCAGCGCGTCCTGCAGTTCGGGATCAAGCGGCACATGGTCGGCGGGTGCGCGCACGGCGGTCTTCATGCCCTCCACGGAAGAATTCGAGGTCGAAGGATCTTCACTTGCGGGCGCGGGCCCGCTGCGTGCGGCTTCAGCGGGCACCGGCGGCGCAACGGGGAGACGATCGCCCTTCAGCGTGCGATCGACCTTGGGAAAATCGGAGGCGACATAGCGCGGCGGCGGCGCGATGATCGCATTGCGGATGATGGAACCGGTGAGGTCGCCGCCCTGGCTGTCAAGTCTCGCCAGCCGATAGGTCGCAACTTGCGGCGAGGACGTTCCAATCGGTCGGCCGAAACTGTAGGCGGCGACGTGGATCGTTCCCATGGCGGAGAACATCCGCTTCTGCCAGCGTTCGGCGACGCCGGGCTGACGGGCAAGCAGTGACGCGATGTCCTGATATCCGATCTCGGCCGGCATCAATGCGAAGATGCTAAGACCGAGTCCGAAGAGCGCAAACCGTGCGCCCTTCGGATGGTTACGCAACACTAACATCGATACGCTCACGCAACGCTTACACCGACCGAATGCAGTACATCCGTGCAATTCGACCAAATTTGGTGGTATCGAATTTAGGTTGCCGCGGGGTTAATCGGCGTGACTTGCGCGCTACAGGCAAGAAATCGCAGAGATTTTGCGCGACGCATCGAATGCTTTGGTAAATGCCTCGCGGACGAAAGTGGTAAATGTGAGGTCAACGAACGTGGTGAAGAATTTCTTGCAAGCGCGACGCGATCCTACGTTTCGCGCAAGAGTGTCTGCAGGCGGCGAGCCAGGTCGGCGACATGGAACGGCTTCTCAATGATCGGAAACTCGTCCACGGCGTGATGTCGCTCTAATGCATCCCCCGCATAGCCGGAGGTGAGCAGGATCTTGATGTCCTTGGATAGCCGCCTGGCTTCGCGCGCGAGCTCGATGCCGTTCATGCCGCTCGGCATCACGATGTCGCTGAACAGGAGCGCGAAGTGCTCGCCGCTCCTCAACATGTTCAGGGCCTCCAGGCCGTTGCGGGCGCAGACAATTTCGTAGCCGAACGAGCTCAACATCGCCGCGGTGACCTCGAGCAGATCTTCATTGTCGTCGACGACGAGGATCCGCTCCGAACCTCCCGTTATGGCTCGCGCCTTCCGTTCCTGCACCGGCGCATCGGGCGCCTTGTCGGCCTTGGGCAGATAGAGCGCGACCGTAGTCCCCGCTCCCGGCGTGCTTTCGACAGTGACGCGCCCGCCGGACTGTCGAACGAAGCCGTAGACCATGCTCAGCCCGAGCCCGGTCCCCTTGCCGACCTCCTTGGTCGTGAAGAACGGCTCGAAGATCCTGTCCCGCACTTCGGGCGACATCCCGCAACCGGAATCCGTAACCGCCAGCCTTACATACGATCCAGCCAAACACTCGGCCACGGCGCCCTGCTCCAGTTCGACATTCTGCGTCTCGATCTCAAGCACGCCGCCGTCCGGCATCGCATCGCGCCCATTGATCGCAAGGTTGAGGAGAGCGGTCTCCAGCAGAGAGGGATCGACGTGGCACAACCACAATTTCTCGTCGGTCCGCAGCCTGACCTCGCATCCTCCCCCGACCGCTTGCTGGATCAGTCCCTGGAATTCGCAAATGAGCTGGTTCGCGTTGACCAGCTTGGGATTCAGTATCTGCCGCCGCGAGAAGGCGAGAAGCTGCGACGTCAGCTTCTCCCCTCGCCGGGTGGCGCGCCGCGCCGCCGCGGCATACTGCCGGATCTTCGAGAGGTCGGCGGCATCCTCGATGAGATCCAGGCTGCCCGAGACCACCGTGAGCAGATTATTGAAGTCGTGCGCGATGCCGCCGGTGAGCTGGCCGACCGACTCCATCTTCTGGCTCTGGTGGAATTGCTCCTCGATCAGCCGGCGCGCCTCCACCGCATGCTTGTGATCGGTGATGTCGCGGAGAAAGATCGCAAGCCCCTGACTGGAGGGAAACGCATTGACGGCGTACCAGACCTGTCGACGTGCGCAGAACACTTCGAGGAATGCCGGCTTCTGCTTTGACATCACCTCGAGGACCTGGTTGGTGGTATCGAGGTCATCAGCGTCTGGAAACGCCTCCGACAACGTCATGCCCCTGACATCCTTGCCTTCCGCAATGTCTGACCAGGCCGGCCCGTTGAGATAGGTGAGGCGCCAGTCCCGATCGACGATCAGCACGCTGTCGGTGGTGCTCTCGAAGATCATCGTGATTCGGGCCGCGGCCTCTTCCGCTTTCTTCCTCGCGTCGGACAGTTCGTGCTCGCGCTGTTCCAGCGCATCGGCCATGGTGTTGAATGCATCGGCGACCCGCGCGATCTCGGAAGTGCCGGGGATGTCCACCCGCCGGGTAAAATCGCCGAGCCGCCATTGATTGGCGGCGTCGACCAATTGCCCAAGCGGACGACGGATGAATCGCCGAGCACCCAACGATGTCAGGATCAGCACCAGCGCAGTGCTCAGGATGATCAGGAAGATACCTCGCTGCGTGCCGTGTTGGATCGCGGTGAATGCCCGGTTCTTGTCCAGGCCAAAGCTGATCAGAAGGCCTCCGGAGTTGTCCGGCAGGGCCGCATAGCCGACGATCCGCTCCACGCCGTCGATATCCATGGCGTCGACCGCGCCCGATTTCTCAACGTGTGGATCATGCCCCTCGTTCAGGGTCCGCCCGACAAAGCGTGCGTTGTCGGGATAGCGGGCAAGATATCTGCCGTTGCGGTCCATGATTCCAAGCGCAGCTCCCGCTGGAGCGCCCTTTCGCGCAATGTAGTCGGCGAGCCAATCCAGGCTGAGGGTCGCGATGATGGCGCCGCCCATCTGTCCGTCCTGTTCGTAGAACGGCAATGCAAACTGAATGGCCTTTCGACCGGATGACAGGCCAAGCGAGAATTCGCCGACGGAGAATGCGCCGGTTTTCCGCAGGTTGGCGAAGTAGGCCCTTCTCGAGACATCGACCGGCTTGCGATTGTTGTCGGGGGTGCAGAAGGTGACGCCGTTCATATCGGTGACGACGATGGTGAGGAAGGCCGGGAATCGCTGCTTTATCGCACCCATATAGGCGTTGCATGACTCGCTGTCCTTTGCCTTGATCGACGGCAACTCCGACAGCGTGATCAGGACCTGATGAATTCCCTGAACGATCTGCTGTTGCTCCGCGGCGGCAAGTTCGGCCAGATTGAGCGCCTGGTTCTGCACCTCGATCTGACGGGCGCGACGCAGGTCGAATTCATTATATGCTTGGATCGCTATTGCCGGCAGCAGGGCGACAGCCACCAGCACAAGCAGCCGTGATAGAAGCGTCACTTCCCATCAGGCCCCGATCCTGACGCTCGCCCGCCATAGCACCGACGCCGCGCTGATCCCAATTGAAGACGCAAAAACAACTTGAAGCACGCCATGCCAACCTCACTTTACTGGCAGAGGATTGTGAGCGCGGGTTACAGTTGGATTTCATCTCGCGGAAAGTTGAGTTACGGCTGTAACGCATCTTTCCTTGTCCGCGCGCTGCGGGACCGTCCGTTGCACGTTGCGAGAAAAAAGAAATGGCCGGGAAAATCCCGGCCATTTCTTGCCAGCTCATGAAGCGACGAGATTGAAGTGCGTCCGCGCTCGACACTGCACCCCCTCTCCCGCTTGCGGGAGAGGGCTAGGGTGAGAGCTCTTTCCACGGCAGGACTCTTCGTGTGGAAAGAGCCCTCACCCGGCGCGGAGCCTGTACTCGGACGGCGCGAAGCGCCGATCCGGGTGCGCCGACCTCTCCCGCAAGCGGGAGAGGTTACTCCAAAGCCGCTCCGCGTCGAAAGTTGCCGAACGAATGCGTCACGCCTGGCTGGCGATTGCCTTGCCGAGCGCCGCTTGGGCTGCGGCCAGCCGCGCGATCGGCACGCGGTAGGGCGAGCAGGAGACATAGTCGAGCCCGACCTCGTGGCAGAACGCCACGGAGGCAGGATCGCCGCCGTGCTCGCCGCAGATGCCGACCTTCAGGTTGGGACGCGTCTTGCGGCCGCGCTCCACACCGATCCTGACCAATTCGCCGACGCCGTCGCGATCGACCGAAATGAAGGGGTCGATCTCGAGGATACCCTTGGCGATATAAGTGCCGAGGAAGCTGGCGGCGTCGTCGCGGCTGATGCCGTAGGTGGTCTGAGTCAGGTCGTTGGTGCCGAACGAGAAGAACTCGGCGGTCTCGGCGACCTGGCCGGCCATCAGGCAGGCGCGCGGCAGCTCGATCATGGTGCCAACCTGGTAGGTCAGCTTGGCGCCGGTCTCCTTCATCACGGCATGCCCGGTGGCGTCGATCCGCGCCTTCACCAGATCGAACTCGGCCTTGGTGGCGATCAGCGGCACCATCACCTCGAGCCCGACAGCCTTGCCGGTGCGCTTGCCGGCTTCGACCGCGGCTTCGAAGATCGCACGCGCCTGCATCTCGGCGATTTCGGGATAGGCGATCGCCAGACGGCAACCGCGGAAGCCGAGCATCGGGTTGAACTCGGCCAGTTCGCGGGCACGGTCGGCAAGGCGGCGCGGATCGGTATTCATCGCGCGCGCGACTTCCTCGATCTCGGCCTGGGTGTGCGGCAGGAACTCATGCAGCGGCGGATCGAGCAGGCGGATCGTGACCGGCAGGCCTTTCATGATCTCGAACAGCTCGACGAAGTCGGCGCGCTGCATCGGCAGCAGCTTCGACAGCGCGGCGCGGCGCGATTGCTCGTCTTCCGACAGGATCATCTCACGCACCGTGCGGATGCGCGTCTCCTCGAAGAACATGTGCTCGGTGCGGCAGAGACCGATGCCCTCGGCGCCGAATTTCACCGCGGTACGTGCATCCTCGGGCGTGTCGCCGTTGACGCGGACGCGCAGCCGGCGCACATCGTCGGCCCAGCCCATCAGCGTGCCGAACTCGCCGGACAGCTCCGGCTCGATCATCGGCATGCGCCCGGCCAGCACCTGGCCGATCCCGCCATCGATGGTGATGACGTCGCCGGCCTTGAAAGTGCGCGAGCCCACACTCATCGTGCCGCGGCCATAATCGACGCGGATGGCGCCGCAGCCGGAGACGCAGGGCTTGCCCATGCCGCGCGCCACCACCGCGGCATGCGAGGTCATGCCGCCGCGGGTGGTCAGGATGCCCTCGGCCGCATGCATGCCGTGGATGTCTTCCGGGCTGGTCTCGATACGGACGAGAATGACCTTGCGGCCATCGGCCTGCAGCTTGGCCGCTTCGTCGGAGGAGAACACGATCTCGCCGGACGCCGCACCGGGCGAGGCCGGCAGGCCGGTGCAGATGATATCGCGCTCCGCCGCCGGGTCGATGGTCGGGTGCAGCAATTGATCGAGCGAAGCCGGATCGATCCGCGTCACCGCATCTTCTTTCGAGATCAGGCCCTCATTGGCGAGCTCGACGGCGATGCGCAGCGCCGCCTTTGCCGTACGCTTGCCGCCGCGAGTCTGCAGCATCCACAGCTTGCCCTGCTCGACCGTGAATTCCATGTCCTGCATGTCGCGGTAGTGCTTTTCGAGCAGCGTATAGATCCGCGTCAGCTCCTTGAAGGCGTCGGGCATCGCGGTTTCCATCGACGGCTTGTCGGAGCCGCTCTCCTGACGCGCGTACTCGGTGATGTCCTGCGGCGTGCGGATGCCGGCCACGACATCCTCGCCCTGCGCGTTGATCAGGAATTCGCCGTAGAGCTTGCTTTCGCCGGTCGAGGGGTTGCGGGTGAAGGCGACGCCGGTCGCCGACGTCTCGCCCATATTGCCGAACACCATGGCCTGCACGTTGACGGCCGTGCCCCACGACTCCGGAATATCGTGCAGCTTGCGGTAAGTGACCGCGCGCGCGTTCATCCACGAGGAGAACACCGCGCCGATCGCGCCCCACAACTGGTCGTGCGGATCCTGCGGGAACGGATGGCCGGTCTCGCGCTCGACGGCTTCCTTGTACTTGCCGACCAGCTCGACCCAGTCGTCGCCTGTCAGGTCGGTGTCCAGCGAGTAGCCCTGGCTGTCCTTGAAGCTGTCGAGGATCTCTTCGAAGTGATGATGCTCGAAGCCGAGCACCACGTCCGAATACATCGTGATGAAGCGGCGGTAGCTATCATAGGCGAAGCGGCGGTCGCCGGAGAGATCGGCCAATGCCTCTACGGTCTGATCGTTCAACCCGAGGTTGAGAACCGTGTCCATCATGCCCGGCATCGAGGCGCGGGCGCCGGAGCGCACCGAGACCAGGAGCGGGTTCTTGGCGTCGCCGAAGATCTTGCCGGTCAACTTGCCGACATAATCAAGCGCCTTCTCGACCTGCGCCTTGAGCTCCTTCGGATAGGTCTTCTCATGCTCATAGAAATAGGTGCAGACCGAGGTCGGGATCGTGAAGCCGGGCGGCACCGGCAGGCCCAGATTGGCCATCTCGGCGAGGTTGGCGCCCTTGCCGCCGAGCAGATCGCGCATATCGGCTTTGCCCTCGGCCTTGCCGTCGCCGAAGGTAAAGACCCATTTGTTGGGCTTGATCGCCGATGCGGCCGGCTTTGGCGCCGGCGCCTTGGTCACGGACTTCACTGCCGGCTTGGCGGGGGCTTTAACCGCCGCCTTGGCAGGAGCCTTTGCGGGGGCCTTGACTGGAGCCTTTGCCGCCATTTTTGCCGCGCTCTTCTTCAGCGCCTGTCGCGCCGCCGGGGCGGCCTTGCGGGCCGGGGCGGAGGGCTTTGATTTCGCTGCGATTTTCTCTGCTGCTTTCTTGGACTTCGCGACGGCTTTGGCCATGGCTTTCAACAATCCGGATAGAGGGGCAAGAAGAAGATGCGCGCCTTACACCACTTTGGTGTGTCGGGCGCAAGCTGCGAACGGGCTTTCGATCCTACAAATGAAACCAGCGTAAAAGCCCCATGCCGATCAGGCCCACGAAGATCAGGTAGATCGCGACGATGAAGTTCAGCAACCGCGGCATGATCAGGATCAGAATGCCTGCGATCAGGGCCACGATGGCAGGAATATGCGCAGCGGTGATGATCATTTGAAGAAGCTCCGGCGGATTTGTTCGGGAAATCGAATCGAGGTGGGCATTGTACCGGGATAGCGTTTTCGAGCGAAGTGGTACCGGTTTCGTATGAAGAGAACGCGTCAAACCGGCGGTCCCGCCCGACCCGCCAATACGACCCAAAATTAGAGACGCCCGGCCGTTCAATCGGTTCCGCCATTCACGAAAACTGCTCAAAATTGCCGCGGATACGGCCGCGCTTTTTGCGGAACATCGGCGCGAGCGATGCATTGGCCCCGCATTGTGCATCGGCAAAAAGCCGGCACTCGGTGGCATCTCGAAGGAGACCCGCCCTAAAGCAAAATCGTCGCGAAGGAGTGAGCCATGCGAAACCGATTACTTGCCGCTACAGCGATGGCATGCGCGATCAGTGCACCGGTCGCGGCGCAGGCGCAAGGCACGACCACCGGCGTGGTCGGCGGTAACACTGTCGTAGTTGAAGAAGGGGGCGGGATCACGGCCGAGCAGCAGCCTGCGTTCCGCGAGTATATCGTGCGCGAACGCGTGCCGAATTACACGATTCCGGATCGCGTCGTGGTCGGCACTGTGCTGCCCGATACCGGCGTGACAGTCTACGACGTGCCGCAGCGCTTCGGCGGAACGCCCTATCGCTACACCGTCGTGAACGGCGAGACCGTGCTGGTCGAGCCACGCTCGCGTCGCATCGTTCAGGTGATCGACTAGTGGTCCACCAGCTTCGGACGTGAGCGAGTAGTCCGGGCGCCGCGCAAGCGGATGTGCGCGACCGCGACCGGACCCAAGAGCCCCGCCTGGCCCTCCCCTCCAGGCGGGGCTTTGCTTTGTTGGATTACCCTCGCAGCATCGAGAGCAGCGTCGATGTCGACTTGTAGTTCTTGATCGCGGCATCCTGGAATTCAGGCGTCCAATTCGTCGCCAGGCGCTCTTCGGAGCTCATCGAGGAATAGGCTTTCAGGATGCCGAGGCTGAGCTGGCGCGGATCGCCGGTCGATTGGCTCTGCTTCAGTGCGTCGAGCACGGAGGCGCGTGTCCGCGCACTCAATTCCTGCTTGGCCGCATAGATCTCCTCGCCGGAGAAGCGATTGTCCTGGTTCAGCGTGATCGCCGACAGCGAGCGGTTGTCGAGCGAGGACAAGTCGGCCAATTGTCCGGTCTTGCGCCTGGGATCATAGACCAACTCCTTGCCGTTGCTCGCCGCCTCGCTCTTCTGGCGGTCGAGGAACCCGCGCACGTCGCTGGCGATATCGCCGAAGTCACGGCTCTTGTTCGGCGTAGGCGTGACCGTGCCGGCGAGCGCGGGCGCGACCGGATCGCCGGGAATCCCCTTTGGCGCGACCGTCGGGTCCTGCTGCGTTGCCTGATAGCCTTTGAGCACCGCGGCGCGCTGCGCCGCCCAGGTCGCCGTTGCCTTCTCTTCGGGACTTGCGCCATCGAGATAATCCAGCGCCGCCTTGTAGCTGACATTGTAGTCGCCGGTCAGGCGCGTGGTCGCCAGCGACGGCGCCAGCGCAGCATCGAAGCGCTGCTTCAACTCGCCCGCCGCCACCGCCTGTTCATCGGGGATGAACTTGCCGCCATTGTTGGTCGAGATCGCAAACAGCGAGCGACGATCCAACGTCGAGAGGTCGATCGTCGTCTTGCCATCGACCAGCGGTCCCTTCACGCCGGCTGCCGTATAGAGCCGGTCGAGGGTCGCGCGCGCGTCATTCGTGACTATCGTGAAATCGATCGGCGATGCCTTGGCGAGCTGCGCGCGGGCCGCTTCCGACAAGGTCAGGTTGGTCGCACTTCCTCCGAGCGGATCATTGTTCGCGGTGTCGTTGGATAGTGTCGATGCCAGCGACGGCGTCGCCGCGGCCCGCGCATAGGCCGAACCAACCTGGGCGTAAGGATTGAGCGCCGTGCCGATGGAGGTCATCGGGAAATTCCTGCATTTGCGCGTGGGGTGATGTCTTAAGAAACCGTTCACCCGGCGCGACCTTCGCAGGACGTGGTTAACAGGGGGTAAATGTTGCGGGATATTTCTGGCGGACACGCCGTCGCCCCCCGCCGTCATTCCGGAGCGCGCGAAGCGCGAGCCCGGAATCCATTTCACCGCGTACTCTGCCGCCCGATGGATTCCGGGCTCGTCCTTTCGGAAGGCCCGGAATGACCAGCATCAGGCTCAATCCTGGATCTTCGAGAAATCCGCTACCGCCCGCGTCGCCGCGCGAATTTCATTCAACACCTTCAGCCGGTTCTCGCGCACCTTCAGGTCGTCGTCATTGACCTTGACCTTGTCGAAGAACGCATCCACCGCCGGCCGCAGCTTCGCTAGCGCGCTCATCGCGCCGGCGAAGTCCTCGCGCGCCACCGCATTACTTGCCTCGCGCTTCACCTGATCGATCGCTTTCGCCAGCGCCTTCTCTTCATCCCGCCGATAAAGCGACGGGTCGGGCGCGCCGTCGAATGTGCGCTTGTCCCTCTTTTCCTCGATCGCAAGGATGTTGCCCGCGCGCTTGGTGCCCGCAAGCAGGTTCTTGCCATCGTCGGTGTCAAGGAATTTGCCAAGCGCCTCGACGCGACGAACGACGAGCAGAAGGTCATCCTGCCCACCGAGCGAGAACACGGCGTCGACAAGATCATGCCGCGCACCTTGATCGCGAAGCTGGACCTTCAGGCGGTCGGCGAAGAAGGCGAGAAGGTCCGACGGAAGGTCGTCGATAATTGCTTCCTTCGGACGCTTCTCAAGCAAGCTGCCAAGCGCCGAGTTTGTCACTTCCAGGACCGAGAGACGAAGCTCATTTTCGGCAATGAGCCTAATCGCCCCTAAGGCCGCGCGCCTCAGCGCATACGGGTCCTTGCTCCCCGTCGGCTTCTCGTCGATCGCCCAGAAGCCAACCAGCGTATCGATCTTGTCCGCCAGCGCGACCGCGACACTCACCGGGTCGGTCGGCACGCGGTCCGCAGGTCCTTGCGGCTTGTAGTGGTCCTCGCTCGCCGCCGCGACTGACGCATCCTCGCCTTGCGCAAGCGCGTAGTATTTCCCCATCAGGCCCTGCAGCTCCGGGAATTCGCCGACGACTTCCGTCAGCAAATCCGCCTTCGCCAGACGCGCCGCGCGTTTCGTCTTCTCGATGTCGGCGCCGACCAGTGGCGCGATCTCCGCGGCCAATCGCTCGATCCGCTTGATGCGCTCGCCCTGGGTACCCAGCTTCTCGTGGAACACGATGTGGTCGAACTTCGGCAGCCGGTCTTCGAGCCTGGTCTTCAGGTCCGTCTCGTAGAAGAACTTCGCATCACTCAGCCGCGCGCGGATCACGCGCTCGTTGCCGGCGACGATGGCCTTGCCGCCGTCGGTGGCCTCGATGTTGGCGGTGAGGATGAACTTGTTGGTCAGCTTGTCCGTGTTGGGATCGCTGACCACGAAGCATTTCTGGTTGTTGCGGATGGTGGCGCGGATCACCTCGTCCGGGATCGACAGGAATTCCTCATCGAACGAGCCCATCAGGGGCACCGGCCATTCGACGAGGCCGGCGACCTCATCCAGCAGCCCCTGGTCCTCGATCAGCTCAAAGTTCTGCGCCTGCGCCAGCGTCTTTGCATCGGCGAGGATCATGTCCTTGCGCGCCCGCGGATCGAGCACGACCTTGGCCGCCTGCAGCTTGGCCTCGTAGTCATGAAAATGGCGCACGGAGATCGCGTTAGGTGCCATGAAGCGGTGGCCGAACGTGGTCTGCCCCGCTTCGATGCCGTCGACCGAGAATTGCACGACGTCGGGCTCCTCGGTCTCCGGACCGAAGGTGGCGGTGATCGCGTGCAGCGGGCGCACCCAGGTCAGCGCGCCGGGCCTCGCCGAACGCGCGCCCCAGCGCATCGATTTCGGCCAGGGGAAGGTTCGGACGATCACAGGCAGGATCTCGGCGAGCACGTCGAGCGCGGGCCGGCCCGGCTTCTCGAGCAGCGCGATGTAGAAATCGCCCTTCTTGTCGCTCTGAATCTTGGCCTCGCTGATCGAGGATAGCCCGGTGGCTTTCAAAAATCCCTGGATCGCGGGCTCGGCCCCGCCGACGCGCGGGCCGCGGCGCTCTTCCTTCAGATCGGGCTGCCGCGCCGGAATGCCGTGCACAATAAGCGCCAGCCGCCGCGGCGTCGCGAACGCCCTGGCGCCCTCGTACACCAATCCCTCGGCGACGAGCTTGTCAGTCACCATGCGGCGCAGATCGTCCGCCGCCTTCGCCTGCATGCGCGCGGGGATTTCCTCGGAAAACAGTTCGAGCAGGAGATCAGGCATCACGCGGCCCTGCCGGCTTCGGTGTGCACCCAGGCTTCGCCGCAGGCCTTCGCCAAGTCGCGCACCCGCAGGATGTAGCTCTGCCGCTCCGTCACCGAGATCACGCCGCGCGCATCCAGGAGGTTGAACACGTGGCTTGCCTTGATGCACTGGTCATAGGCCGGCAGCGCCATCAGGTGCTCGCGCTGGTTGCTCCCCTCGCGCCAGCCGGCCGCGAGATACTTCTTGCAGGCTTCCTCCGCCATCCTGAACTGCTCGAACAGCATCGCGGTGTCGGCAATCTCGAAATTGTGCCGCGAATATTCCTGCTCGGCCTGCAGGAAGACGTCGCCATAGCCCACCTTCTCGGCGCCCTCGCGGCCGTTGAAGTTGAGGTCGTAGACGCGGTCGACGCCCTGCACATACATCGCCAGCCGCTCGAGCCCATAGGTGAGTTCGCCCGCCACCGGCGCGCATTCGACGCCCGCGACCTGCTGAAAGTAAGTGAACTGCGACACCTCCATGCCGTCGCACCAGCATTCCCAGCCCAGGCCCCACGCCCCGAGCGTCGGGCTCTCCCAGTCGTCCTCGACAAAGCGAATGTCGTGCAGCGCGGAGTCGACGCCGATCGCGGCGAGCGATTTCAGATAGAGCTCCTGGATGTCAGGCGGCGACGGCTTCAGGATCACCTGGAACTGGTAATAGTGCTGGAGACGGTTGGGGTTCTCGCCATAGCGGCCGTCCTTCGGCCGGCGCGAGGGCTGCACATAGGCCGCGTTCCAGCGCTTCGGCCCCAGCGCGCGCAGCGTCGTGGCGGGATGGAAGGTGCCGGCGCCGACTTCCATGTCATAGGGTTGCAGGATCACGCAGCCGTAATCCGCCCAGTAGCGCTGCAGCGTCAGGATCAGTCCCTGGAACGAACGTTCCGGGCGCATATGGGCAGGCAGGGAATCCATCGTCGGCATCGGTCTCGCGATGAGGGGTTTGAAAGCGCGCGGACCGTATCGGTGGGGAGACAGGGAATCAAGGCGAAGGAGGACCTTAGTCCCTCATGGTGAGGAGCGCGTCTTCGCGCGTCTCGAACCATGAGGCCCGGATCTCGCCCGGGGCCATCCTTCGAGACGCGGGCTCGCGCCCGCTCCTCAGGATGAGGGGGAGCCTAGCCCGGCCGGTAGGCGCCGGTGACGGGGTCGCGGCGAAGCGTCGGAATCTCGCTCCGGCTCATAGCCTCGGCCATGCGGGCGCGACGCGCCTCTTCCAGTTCCTCGTTGACCCGCAGCGCCGTGCGATAGGCCCAGCGGACCACGGCGAGCCCACCCAAAACACCCGCGAAAGCGATCAGCGGTGGCATCGGTCGATCCTTGTCGTTCACCTGTCGGGCCCCCAATGGGTACATTGTCGCCGAAGCCGGGGTGCGCCGCAATCAACCTTTTGGGACCAAATGGCGCGGAAAGAGTGATGTCAAAACCCGAATTTGGCCCAGATCGCCCGCGTCTCCAGCGCCGAGATCAGATCATCCGGCAGCCCTCCGAGCCCATCCAGCGCGCCCAGCGAACCTGCGCCGGGCGACCGCCTGCCCAGAAGTCCCGACAACAGCCCGCTTGCAGGGGCGATCACCGGCGTCAGCACCTTCTCGCCATAGCGGGCGCGGAGCGTCGAGCGGAGGTCGCCGATCCCATCGGCCAAGCCGAGCGTGACAGAGGTTTCGCCGGCCCAATATTCGCCGGTAAAGAGGAAGTCGTCGGCGCCTTTCAGCCGCGCTCCCCGGCTCTGCTTGACCAGCGCGATGAAGATCTCGTGGATCTCGCGCTGGATCGTCTTGAGCCTCGCCACCTCTTCGGGCTTCTCGGGCAGGAACGGATCGAGCATCGCCTTGTGCTCGCCCGCGGTATAGAGCCGCCGCTCGACGCCGATTTTGCGGATCAGTTCCTGGAAACCGAAGCTGCCGCCGACCACCCCGATCGAGCCGAGGATCGACGACGGGTCGCAGAAGATCTCATCACCCGCACAGGCGATCATGTAGCCGCCGGAGGCCGCAACATCCTCGACGAACACCAGGACCGGCAGCTTCTTTTCGGCGGCGAGCTGCCGGATCCGCAAATAGATCTGGCGCGACTGCACCGGCGAGCCGCCAGGCGAATTGATCACCAGCGCCACCGCTTTGGCATTGCGGATCGCGAATGCGCGTTCGAGCGTTTTCGCGATACCGGTGAGCGTCATGCCGGGCCGCAGCGGCGTCACCGCGCCGATCACGCCCGACAGTCGCACCACCGGCACCACGGCCATGCCGCGCCGCAGCCGCGCCGGGAGCCAGCCCTCGAGCCTCTCAAGGAGACCCGGCAGTCCGGGGCGATCAATTCTTTGTTCACTCATTCCCGTTACCTCGAATTAACCGTTTTTTATCCCGCCACTGTCATCCACTGGTGGTGGAACGCCGCTTGCCTCGCGGTGTTCTAGCTGCAATCGCGCAGCGGAGAGCAAGATGAAAATCTATCTGCTGATTTTGCTGATCGGTACCCTGCTCGCGGCGGTCCACTTCACCGCGACACCCGAACGGCAGTCGGATACGCTCCCGCAGCAGTAGAGACCACGTCCGCGGCCCAGCACAGCATCCTCACTCGGCGAGCAGCAATATCCCCTTCCCCATCAGGCTCTCCTGAACCTCTTTAATAGGCACGCCTTGCTCGTCATTGAGCACCAGCGCGGCATGAAGTCGCGTCGGCGCACGCCCGCCCTTGACCGCGCGAACGAGGATGCGGCCGGCCACCGCGGTCACATCGGCGTGAACAGGAAGGATCTCAAGGCTGCCGAATCCGCGATCGAGCGCGGCCAGCACCTCGGCAATGCCATCGGCACGCCAGATCAGCGTCAATCCTCCACCCGATTTCAGGATGCGCCGCGCGGCATGGGTCCAGCCCTGCAAGGTCGTCACTGAGGCCACATGCGCGACCTCGCGCGCCCGGTCCGGCGAAGCGCGGTGGCGCCTCAAATCATTAAACGGCGGATTCATCAGCACGACATCGACGCTGTCAGGCGGCAGGCGGGCGGCGGCAAACGCTTCCGCCGATGCTTCGACGTCGAGCACGATCACGTCGGCGGCAATCGCATTGGCGGCGGCGTTCGCGCGCGCCAGTGCCGCGAGCTGCGCGTCGATCTCGATCAGCATCAGGTCGATGCCGGCAACGCGTTTGGCCACTGCAAGGCCGGCGGCGCCGACGCCCGCGCCGAGGTCGGCCACGCAGTCGCCCCGACGCGCGCGCGTGGCGGCAGCGAGCAGCATGGCGTCATGTCCGGCGCGGTGGCCGGACTTGGGCTGTCGGAGCAGCAATCGTCCGCCGAGAAATGCGTCCTCGGTGATATCTTCACTCATCGGCGCGCAATTCATGCGCGTAACCCGCATCGGCGAGCAGCTCGCGCGCCGCGCGGTTGTCGTCCTCATGGACCAGGATGCGCCGCGGGAGGATACCGAGCGACCCCTCGATGATGCTCATGTTCTGGTCCAGCACCAGGTGGTGGATATTGGCGCCGTCGAGCAATGCGGTGATCGCGGACACCAGCACCATGTCGTTGGTTCGGATCAATTCCCGCAAGTGTTCGTTCTCCATGTTCAGCCCAGCGCAGACCATGCGACAGATGTCAACAGGTTCATACTCTTGCCGCCCCAGCGCGCAGTTTCTATTGTAGTCTTCAGGCGCAGTGATCGATTTGCCGGATCACGCCCTAGGATAGTGTGATTTCGGCAAATTTGGAGACCAGCGTGGCGGTTATTGTCCCCTTTGAAAACCCGTCAAACGCTTCGATAGACCCGCTGGTCGCCCTGGTTGCCACCGACATGGAACGCGTCAATGCGACCATTCTGGCGCGGACCGGCTCCGAGGTCACCATGATCCCGGAGGTCGCCAACCACCTGATCTCCTCCGGGGGAAAACGCCTGCGGCCGATGCTGACATTGGCGATGGCCCAGCTCTCCGGCTATTCCAGCGACGGTCACATCAAGCTGGCGGCGGCCGTCGAGTTCATGCATACCGCGACGCTGTTGCATGACGACGTGGTCGACGAAAGCGAGCTCCGGCGCGGCAAATTGTCGGCGCGGATGCTCTGGGGCAACGAAGCGAGTGTCCTGGTGGGCGATTTCCTGCTCGGCCAGGCCTTTCGCATGATGGTCGAGGTCGGCTCGCTGCGCGCGCTCGACATCCTCTCCTCCGCCGCTGCCACCATCGCCGAGGGCGAGGTGATGCAGCTTGCCGCCGCCAAGAACACCGCCACCACCGAGGATGAATATCTCGCCGTGATCCGCGGCAAGACCGCGGAATTGTTCGCCGCCGCCTGCGAGGTCGGCCCCGTCATCGCCAACCGGCCGAAGGCGGAGCAGACCGCGTGCCGCTCGGTCGGCATGAATCTCGGCATCGCCTTCCAGCTCGTCGACGACGTGCTCGACTATGGCGGCAAGTCCGCCAAGCTCGGCAAGAACGTCGGCGACGATTTCCGCGAAGGCAAGATCACGCTGCCGGTGGTGCTCGCCTTCCGCCGCGGCAATGACAGCGAACGCGAGTTCTGGGTCCGGGCGCTGGAGCACGGCGAAATCCGCGGCGGCGATCTCGACCACGCCATCGGCTTGATGACGAAGCACCGCACGCTCGAGGACACTTTGACCCGCGCCCAGCACTACGGCGCCATGGCCGTCGACGCGCTGGCGCTGTTTCCGGCCTCGCCGATGAAGACCGCCCTCGAACAGGTCGTGGCGTTCTGCCTGGCGCGGTCGCACTGAGTGACGCGCAGGATGGTAGAGCGCAGCGAAACCCATCATCGTGCCGCAAGTACCGATGGGTTTCGCTTCGCTCCACCCATCCTACAAGTTGTCAGCTCAATAGGCCCGAATGCACCCACCACAACGGGTGCTCGCCGCGAAGCTTCTCGGCCGCGCGCTGGGCGTCGGCGGTGTTCTCGTAGATCGCAAAGCATGTGGCGCCCGAACCGGACATTCGCGCGAGCCAGGCACCATTGGTGGCGTTGAGCGCCGCGATCACCTCGCCGATCACGGGCTGAATGCGTACCGCCGGCGCTTCCAGATCATTCGAGCTGGCGGCAAAGGCCTCGACCCACTCATCGAGCGAGCCGCCCTGCTCCGGCCAGGGCGGCGCCTGCAACACCACGTCGGTGGCGCCGACCAGGAGGTCGCCAGGACGCAAGCCAAGCTCCGCGAACACGTCCTTGGTGGCGACGGGAATCCGCGGGTTGACCAGCACGCAAGGCATCTTCGGCAAGTTCAACGGCATCAGCGTCTCGCCGACCCCTGTCATGTCGCAGGCGTACGAGGCGACGCAGACCGGCACGTCGGCGCCGGTTTGCAGCGCGACGTCGCGCAGGCGGTCGTCGTCGAGGGCGAGACCGTTGAGGCGCGCCAGCAGCCGCAACGCCGCTGCGGCATCCGCCGACCCGCCGCCGATCCCGGCGGCCACCGGCAACACTTTCTCCAGCGCAAAGCGGCCGGTCTTCAGATCGGGAACGCGCTCGCCGAGCAGCCGCGCGGCCTTCAGCACGAGATTATCAGCGGTCTCGCCGCAGGCCTCCGCCATCGGCCCCAAGGTCGTAAGCTCGAGCTCTTCGCCGGGCGTCAGCGTCAGGCGATCGGCGCAATCGGCGAATGCCACAACGCTTTCGAGGTCGTGATAGCCGTCGACGCGCCGCCCGACCACCCGCAGCGTCAGGTTGACCTTGGCACGCGCGTCTTCAACTAGCGCCGGCATCGGCTAACTACCCCCAGAAGCAACCACCAACCGATCAGCCTCATCCGCCGCCCTTGCCGTCTTCTTTCTTCTTCTCGACGGCAGCAGCGTTATTAGGGGTGTCCTCCGGCAGGCCGTTCTCGAGCTTGGCTTCGATCTTCGGCAGTTCTTCGGCCTCGGGCTTGAGGTCGCGCGCATGTGCCCACTGGAACTTGGCTTCCAGCGTCCGGCCGACCCGCCAATAGGCGTCGCCGAGATGGTCGTTGATGGTCGGATCTTCCGGCTTGAGGTCGATCGCCCGCTCGAGCTGCTTCACCGCCTCGTCGTAATTGCCGATGCGGTAATAGGCCCAGCCAAGGGAATCCACGATGTAGCCGTCGTCGGGGCGCTGCTCGACGGCACGCTTGATCATCTTCATGCCCTCGTCGAGATTGATGCCCTGATCGATCCAGGAATAGCCGAGATAGTTCAGCACGTGCGGCTGCTCGGGCTGCATCTCCAGCGCCTTGCGCATGTCGGCTTCGGCCTTGCTCCACTGCTTGGAGCGCTCCTCGCAGATGCCGCGATAGTAGTGGGTGACCCAGGCGTTCTTGTCACTCGCCGCCGGCATCGCGTCGATTGCCTGCGTATAGGTGCCAGCGCAATCGGCGAATTTCTTGCGGCCACGCTCGATATTGCCGAGCGCCATGATGGCCTCGATGTCCTTTGATTCGGCGGTAAGCTCCTTCAGGATCTTGATCGCCTCCTCGCTGCGGTCGGCGGCATCGAGATCGGTGGCAAGCTGGATCTGCGCGTTGCGCTTCAGCGGCGATGAGGCCGGCACGCGCTCATAGATCTTGATCGCCATCTGCGGCTTCTTGACGCTCTCATAGAGGTCCGCGAGCGAGAGCAGCGCCAACGGATGGCTGGGCTGCAGGTACAGCGCAAGCTGCAGATAGACCAGCGCCAGATCCTCGCCACCGCGGCGCGTCAGCGTCGCGCCGATGCCGTAGAGCGCTTCGGCCGCACCGGCCTGCGCTGAATCGACCAGCGGCGACAGTTTCTTGCCGGCCTTGGTCTGGCGGATGCCCTCCTGCACCAGCGGATGGCGCGGCAGCTTCTTGTCGAAGGCCTCATAGAGGGACGCGGCCGCAGCCGCATCCTTGTTGCGCGACGACCAGCGCGCATATTCGTCCACGATCCGCAGCATGGAATCGTCGAGCTTGTAGGCGCGCTCGAAGCGGGTGCCGGCGTCCTTCTCCTTGCCAGCGAGCTCCAGGATCATGCCGGCGTGGAGATCCTTGAACAGCGGATACCATTCCGGGCCGGTGAGCTTGTCGATGTTGGCGACTGCCGCCTTGGAGTCGCCGGCGCCGTAGCTTGCCCAGCTTGCCAGCAGCGTCGCAACCAGGTCGGTGATCGGTCCGCGGATCGACTGGTTGACGTTGATCTGAGCGGCCGTGTATTTCTTCAGCTTCAAATCGCGTACGCCGACGACAAGCCGCGCCACGCGGTTCGACTTGTCCTGCGCGAGGATGCGGTCAGCCAGCTTGACAGCCTCGTCGATATCGCCTTCCGCCAGCGAGGAGATGAAGGCGCGGTCGAGCAGCTCGTTGTTCTTGGGATCTGTGCGGAGCGCTGAGCGGTAAAATGCTGCAGCGGACGCGGCATCGCGCTCGACGCTGGCGTGGCGGGCGGCGAGATAGCTGCCGGACGTAGTCAGCGATTTCAGGTCGTTCTTGGTCGGAAACTGCGCCGTGTTGTCTGAAGGATGATCCGGCGTCTGCGCATGGAGTACGCCAGGTGCGGCGAGCATGGCCAGGCTGAGAGCAGCAATCGTCCAGCGGTTAAAGCGTGTAGAAAGCATCACGGTTCGCCTTGCTCCAAGGGATTACGGCAGGATTTACGGCGGCGATCTCTTCGGATCAGTGTCGAATGCGAACCCAAGCGGCGGCATCCCGGCCAGCGACAATGCCGCTTTTGGCCTTCAACCGCAAGGATACGGGTGGCGAATCAATCAGCAGATTAGCCCTCAAAGCCACCGATTTGACCAGCAACACCGGAAACGCCTCCAGTGTGGCGGTATCGTGGCCGCTCCTCTCGGTTTATCGGGGTGTCCACTCACGCAATCGTGGTCGGAACGCCTCTCTGTTACATCGCCTCGTAATTGGGCCCTCCGCCGCCCTCCGGCGGAACCCAGGTGATGTTACCGTTCGGGTCCTTCACGTCGCAGGTTTTGCAATGGACGCAGTTCTGCGCATTGATCTGGAAGCGCGGACCTGAGGATTCCTCGACCCATTCATAGACGCCGGCCGGGCAATAGCGGTTGGAGGGGCCGGCATAGACGTCATGCTCCGACGTCCTCTGCAGGTTCATCTCAGCGACCTTGAGGTGGACCGGCTGGTCCTCCTCATGGTTGGTATTGGAGAGGAACACCGAGGACAATTTGTCGAACGAGATCTTGCCGTCCGGCTTCGGGTAGGCGATCGGCGTGTGCTGTTTCGCCGGATCCAGCGTCTTGCGATCGGGCTTTGAGTGCGACTGGGTTCCGAACAGCGAGAAGCCCAAGGTGTTGCACCACATGTCGAAGCCGCCAAGCGCAACGCCGACGATGGTGCCGAACTTCGACCACAGCGGCTTGACGTTGCGAACCCGATGCAGGTCCTTGCCGACCGCGGAATCGCGCCAGGCATTTTCGTATTCCACGAGCTCATCATTGGCGCGGCCGGCAGCGAGCGCCGCCGCCACATGCTCGGCGGCAAGCATGCCGCTGCCCATCGCATTGTGGACGCCCTTGATGCGCGGCACGTTGACGAAGCCGGCCGCGCAACCGATCAGCGCGCCGCCCGGGAAGGTCAGCCGCGGCACCGACTGGTAGCCGCCCTCGGTAATGGCGCGCGCGCCATAGGCGAGCCGCTTGCCGCCTTCCAGCACCGAGCGGATCGAGGGATGCGTCTTGAAGCGCTGGAATTCGTCGAACGGCGAAAGATATGGATCGTCGTAATTGAGATGCACGACGAAGCCGACGGCAACGCGGTTGTCATCGTAGTGGTAGAGGAACGAGCCGCCGCCGGTGGAATTGTTGAGCGGCCAGCCGAAGGAATGCTGGATCAGGCCCTTCTGGTGTTTGGCGGGATCGATCTGCCACACCTCTTTCAAGCCGATGCCGAATTTCGGCGGCTCGCTCTTCGCATCGAGCTGGTATTTCGCGATCAGAAGCTTCGACAGGCTGCCGCGCGCGCCTTCGGCGAACAGCGTGTATTTGCCGAGGAGCTCCATGCCGCGGGTGTAGGAGTCCTTGTGTGAGCCGTCCCTGGCGATGCCCATATCGCCGGTGGCGATGCCGCGCACGTTGCCGTTGTCGTCATAGAGCACTTCGGCGGCGGCAAAGCCCGGATAGATCTCAACGCCCAGCGCTTCCGCCTTCGGTGCCAGCCAGCGACAGACATTGCCGAGCGAGCCGATATAGCAGTGATGGTTGTTCATCAACGGCGGCATCATGAAGTTCGGCAGCCGGATCGCGCCGGCAGCCGTCATCCAGTAGAAGCGGTCGTCCTTCACCTGGGTCTTCAGCGGACAGTCGGCGTCCTCGCGCCAATCCGGAATCAATTTGTCGAGCGACACCGGATCGATCACCGCGCCGGAGAGGATATGCGCGCCGACCTCGGAACCCTTCTCCACCACGACGATGCTGAGATCGGGATTGAGCTGTTTCAGCCGGATCGCAGCCGAGAGGCCCGACGGTCCGGCGCCGACGATCACGACGTCGAATTCCATGGATTCGCGGGGCGGTAGTTCTTCGGTGCTCATGGTCTCTTCTCAGCCCGGTTGAGAACGCTTCTAATCCGTTAGGCTGCCTTGTTTCCGATTTTTGCGGCGAGGACAACCATTGAAATGCATTTCGCGATGGCGCGATGCATCCTAAATTGCGGGCGGAGGACTTGTATCCCACCATGATGCCCGAGCCTGCTCCTACCTTGAAGCAATTGCTGGCCTTTTATCTCGAGGCCGGGGTCGATTGCGCGCTTAGCGACGAACCGGTCAACCGGCTCGCGGAGCTTGAGCCTGTTCCCGCCGCACCGCCGCGCGAGGTGGCGCCGCTGCCGCGGGCGCAGCGGGATATGCCGCTTGCGGCGCCGGCAGTTCCGCGCAGCGAAATCACCGTCGCACCCGATGCGGCGATTGCGTCTGCACGCGAGGCGGCACGGACCGCGCCGACGCTGGAGGCGCTGCGGACCTTGCTCGAGAATTTCGACGGCTGTGCGCTGAGGCATACCGCGACGAAACTGGTGTTCGCCGACGGCAATCCGGCGGCGCGGGTGATGTTCGTCGGCGAAGCGCCCGGCCGTGACGAGGACATCGAGGGGCTGCCCTTTGTCGGCCGCTCCGGCAAGCTCCTGGACCGGATGATCGCGGCGATCGGGCTCGACCGCAGCAAGGCCTATATCGCCAACGTGATCCCGTGGCGGCCGCCCGGCAACCGCACGCCGACGCCGCAGGAGACACAGGTGTGCCTGCCCTTCATCCAGCGCCAGATCGAGCTCGTGAATCCCGACGTGCTGGTCACGCTCGGCAATCCCTCGACGCAGGCGCTGATCGGCACGCGCGAGGGGATCATGCGCACCCGCGGGAAATGGGTCGACTACGACACCGGCACGCGAGTGATCCGCGCCATCGCCACCTTCCACCCCGCCTATCTCTTGCGTTCGCCCTCCTACAAGCGGATGTCATGGCAGGACCTTCGCGCCATCGCGAAGGTGCTGGGGCAGCAAAGCTCCCCCTCATCCTGAGCGGCCTGCCTTACGGCCCTTTCGGCCGCACGATGGCCCAGCCGATCCGCAGCAGCGGCTGCCGGCCGTTGACCAGCCACTCGAAGGAACGCGGCACTTCCGGAACCAGGCCGGGGAAACGTTGCGCGATCTCCGGCGGCGGCGCGCCCGACGTATCGGACGCGCGCCAGACGATCAGCCCGCCGGTCTCGTTGAACTTCGCCGGCGAGAGCCAGGGCGTCCGCGGCGTTCCTTCGAGCAACAGATGCGGGCGCTGCGGGTCCATCGCGACCAGGCGCGCCAGTTCGGGATCGCCGGTCACCGCGCGCAGCCGCTGGTTGGTGCGCCGCTCGAAACTGTCAGCGAAGAAATGCGCGATTGCGGTCGCCGGCATCGAGGTCCGCACTTCGGCCGTGCTGACCCAGGGCACGAGCAGTGTCGCCGCAACCACCGCGGCGGCCGGCGCGGCAATCGCCGCCGCCCAGGCCGAGCGCAACAGCCGCTGACGGTAGAGGTGGATGAGATCGCCGGCGTTGACGATCACGGCCAGTCCCGAGAGCAGCAGCGCGACGCCCGCGCCGCCGACCACGTGGTCGAGCTTGAACAGGCCGGCGAGCAGGCTGCCGATCAGCGCCGGCGCGAAGGCGAAGAAATAGACGAACTGCCGTCCCAAGGGATCGACCGGCGGCCGGTGGATGATCGGCGCCTCCTCCGCCTTCCGGGCGAACCAGGGGGAGTTGAGGACCAGGAGCAGCGCGATGCCGGCCATCGACACCACCAGCCCGCCGAGCACGACGCCGGAGCGTATCGTCCGCGCGCCCAACTCCGTCAGTGCCGGCAGCGGCGGCAGCGTCAGAACATCCAACCGCATCAGCCAGACCAGGTAAGGCAGCGCCAGCACGATCACCACGAGCAGCGCGAACAGCGGATCGAACGACGCCAGCGTGCGCCGTCCGCGCGCGGTCGCCAGCGCAAAGACCAAGACCAGCAGGATCATCCCGATCGCCACCGGCGTTGTCAGCAGCAACAGGCCGCAATCGATCGACCAGGCGAACCAGGCGCTGCGCCGGTTCTGGCCGAACAATTGCCAGGAATGCAGCAGCAAAAGCGCCCAGAGCGGGCGCGCCAGCACGAGCGGGCCGAACTCGAGGCCGGGCGACGAGAAGGCCATCACCGTCATCGTGAGCAGCACCGCGAGCACGGCCTGCTGTCCGCCGACTATGGCGCGGCCAAGATGATAGAGGCTGACGAAGGTCGCGACCGCGCAAATCTGCGCCAGCAGATAGACGCCGAAAACGTGATTGCCGGCGGCGCGGAACGCGATGTCGGCCAGCCAGAACGCGAGCGGCGGGCCGAGATCGGTGCCGACCTGATATTCCCGGCCAAAGGCGAGCACGGTCGCAACGTCGCCGGGCGGGCTGCGATAGACCAGAAGCGGCACCAGGAGCCACAGCGCCGCCTGCGCCAGCACCACGATCCAAACCACCAGCCGCGGCCGGGCGCGGATCAGTTCGACGACCAGGGAGGTGAAACGCATGCGCCCAAAATGCCCAGAATCAGCCCTGTGTGCGGCCTCATTTGATTCCGAGATTTGATAGAGGCCGCACGCGATGGAGGCAACAGCGCTAGAGCATGATCCGGAAAAGTGTGAAGCGGTTTTCCGAAAAGATCATGCTCAAACAACAACCTAAAGCGCGATGATGATTCATCCTGATCGCATCGCGCTTCAGGCGGCCGTCGCTTCGGCCTCGATTGTCGGGTCGACCGTCTCGGCCGTAGGGTCCACCGTGAAGAGATCGGGGTCGATCGTTTCCGGGAAATGCTTCTGCCGGGCGGCGATCACGGGCGCGAAGAAGCTGCGGTGATGCGCGCTCGGCCCCAAGCGATCCAGCGCCTCCAGATGTTCCGGCACCGCGTAACCCTTGTGCTGCTCGAAGCCATAGCCCGGGCAATCCAGCGCCAGCGCGCGCATCAGCCGGTCCCGCGTCACCTTGGCGATGATGGAAGCGGCCGCGATCGACATCACGATCCCATCGCCGCCGATCACCGCCTCGCAGTCGCAGGTTACGGCGACCTTGTCGCGGCCGTCGACGAAGACATGCTGCGGCGCTTCGGGCAGCGCCTGCACGGCGCGCGCCAAGGCCCAGAGCGAGGCGCGCAGGATATTGTCGCGATCGATTCGCGCCGGCGAGGCGAAGGCCACCGCGAACGCCGACGTCGCGCAGATCTGCTCGAACAGCTCTTCCCGCCGTTCCGCCGTCAGCCGCTTCGAGTCATCGATGCCTTTCGGAATCCGCTTGGGATCCAGCACCACGGCCGCGGCGACCACGGGACCGGCGAGCGGGCCGCGCCCAGCCTCGTCGCAGCCGGCAACCGGCCACACCCCGCGCTTGATCAGCGCGCGCTCGCGCCGAAAGCTCGGCGGCGCCACTGCGATCACGCCCTTCGCCGGTTTGACCGGCTGTTTCTTCTCGGACTTGTCCCGAATCATGGGCGCGACTGTGCTGAAGCAGCCGCCCCGGCGCAACGGGGAACCCTACACTCGTCCCCATTATTCAATGAAGGTGTTTAGAACAGGCTCAATTGCTCGCCGCTTTGCTTCGGCTTGACGAAATGGTCGGTCGTCAGCTTCGAGCGGCGCTTGTTCAGGCCGAGTTTCTCGCAGGCGATCTCGAATCTGCGGCCGATCATCCAGGCCATCGGCCCGGTGCCCTTCATCCGCGTTCCCCACTGCGAGTCGTAGTCGCGCCCGCCGCGCATGTCGCGGATCAGGGTGAAGACGTGGCGGTAGCGGTCGGGATAGTTCGCGAGCAGCCACTCCCGGAACAGGTCGCGCACTTCCAGCGGCAGCCGCAGCAACACGTAGCTCGCTTCCTTCGCCCCGGCATGCGCCGCCGCATCGAGGATGCGCTCGATCTCGGAATCGTTCAGCGCGGGGATCACGGGCGCGACCATCACGGTGGTGGGAATGCCGGCATCCGCCAATCGCTTGATTGTTTCCAGCCGCTTCGGCGGCGTCGAGGCGCGCGGCTCCATGGTGCGCGCCAGCTTGGCATCGAGCGTCGTCACCGACAGCGCGACCTTGACCAGGTTCCGTTTCGCCATCCGCTGCAGGATGTCGATGTCACGCGTCACCAGTGCCGATTTGGTGACGATGCCGACCGGATGGCCGGCACGCTCCAGCACTTCGAGGATGCCGCGCATGATCTTGTATTCGCGCTCGATCGGCTGGTACGGATCGGTGTTGGTGCCGATCGCGATCATGCGCGGCTCATAGCCCGCCGCGGCCAGCTCCTTCTCGAGCAGCGCTGGCGCATCGGGCTTGGCAAGCAGCTTCGATTCGAAATCCAGTCCCGGCGACAGGCCGAGATAGGCATGCGTCGGCCGCGCGAAGCAGTAGACGCAGCCATGCTCGCAGCCTCGGTACGGATTGATCGAGCGATCGAAGCCGATATCGGGAGAATCGTTGCGCGCGATCACCTTGCGCGAGGTGTCGAGCGAGACGGTGGTCTTGAACGGCGGCAGTTCTTCCAGGCTCTGCCAGCCGTCGTCGAAGCTGACGCGCGCCTCGGCCTCATAGCGGCCGCTGGAATTGGATTGCGCGCCGCGGCCGCGCCGCCGTTCGCGCTCGATTGCGACCGCGAGTTCGGGAAACGCGGAAGGCGCACCCGCCGGTGTGGAGGGCGCCGTCACCGGCGGGTGCTTGAGGGCATGAGAGGATGCTCGGCTCATGTTCCCAAGCTAGCACGCCGCGAGAACAAATCAAGAACATATTTGCAAAATTCCACAGCCGCGCTGCCGCAAAAAACTGCACCCTCAGGCTGTTTTGATTGTGACAAGGTGATAACAGTTTCCAAGCTTTTCACCACTTTGAGCCAACGAAGCCTCAGATAATGCTGAGCGTGATTATTCCGACCGAGGGCGACGAGCGGGCTGCGGTCGCCACCCTTGCGGCGCTGGTTCCTGGCGCCGCGGCCGGAATCATAAAGGAGGTGCTGCTGGTCGATCGCGCCAAGGATCGCGCCAGGTCCGACGTGATCGAACGCGTCGCCGATGTCGCCGGCTGCCGCTTCATGGCGTTCGACGGCACCCGCGCCGCTGCGCTGGCGGCCGGCGCCCGCCAGGCGCGCTCGCCCTGGCTGATGTTCCTGCATCCAGGCGCAGTGCTCGACAACGGCTGGATCGAGGAGACCACCCAGTTCATCCAGGGCGTCGCCATGAGCGGCCGCCCACGGGCCGGCATCTTCCGCTACGCCCGCTCGCCCTATGCCGACACCCGCCTGCGCGACGGCTTCAAGTTCGTCGCCCGCATGCTGACCGGCCCGACCGCCGAACAGGGCCTCCTGATCTCACGCGATCATTACGAGCGGCTCGGCGGCTACCGGCCGGATGCCCGCCGCTCCGAAGCGAGGCTGCTGCGCCAGCTCGGCCGCTCCTCCCGCACCATGCTGCGCAGCCGGATCATGGTGGCGTAGGACGCCTCCCTCGTCATTCCGGGATGCGCCATAGGCGCAGGCCCGGAATCCATCGGGCCGCAACCCATATGGAGGAATGGATTCCGGGTTCGCGCGGAGCCTGTCATCGGGCCGCGCTTTGCGCGGACCCGTTGGCGCGCCCCGGAATGACAGTTCTGGCTGCATGTCTGATACTTGCCAAAGTCAAATAATTATTTGACAATAGCAACTATCGAGGTGCGCACGATGTCAGAGCCGGATACCGAAACCCAGGTCGCCGCGGTGCGGGCGTTCAACCGCTTCTACACCCGCAAGCTCGGCATGCTCGACCAGCATCTGTTGAAAAGCCCGCTCTCGCTCAGCGAGGCGCGGGTGCTCTATGAGCTGGCCCATCGCGAGGAGATATCGGCGAAGGAAATCGGGACCGAGCTCGGGCTCGATCCCGGCTATCTGAGCCGCATCCTCCAGAAATTCGACGAGGATGGGCTGCTCACCCGAACACCGCTGGCCTCCGACCGCCGTCAATACCAGCTCGGCCTCACCGCGAAGGGACGGCAGGCCTTCGCCAGGATCAACCGCGCCTCACATGACGAGGTTGCGGCGATGTTGATGCGGCTTGCGCCGGACGATCGCGTCCGCCTGACAGGGGCGATGGGCACCATCGAGCGGCTGCTCGGCGAGGCCGCAGCCCCCCGCGCGGTGCTGCGCGACCCGCGCCCGGGCGACATGGGTTGGGTGGTGCAGAGCCATGGCGCACTCTATGCCAGCGAATACGGTTTCGATTCAGGCTTCGAGGCGCTCGTCGCCGAGATCGTCGCAAAATTCCTGACCTCGTTCGACGCCTCGCGCGAGCGCTGCTGGATCGCCGATCTCGATGGAATGCCGGTCGGCTCGGTGTTCCTGGTCAGGCACTCCGACGACATCGCCAAGCTCAGGCTGCTCTTGGTCGATCCGGCCGGGCGCGGACAGCGCGTAGGCAAGCGGCTGGTCGACGAATGCATCACCTTTGCCAAGGCCTGCGGCTATCGCAAAATCACCCTCTGGACCCAGAGCATCCTGATCGCCGCGCGGAAAATCTATCAGGACGCCGGCTTCGTGCTGGTGAAGAGCGAGCCGCACCGCAGCTTCGGACAGGATCTCGTCGGCGAGACCTGGGAGCGGGCGCTGTGAAGCCGAGGCGTCGCGATCCACCGCGGCGCGTCACGCCGGAACGTCTCGCCTTCCATATCAGGCGCGCGCACGCGCTCCGGGCCGAGTGTTATCAAAGCATGGCGCGCGCCTTGTGGGCGCGGCTGATGAGGATCTTTCACAAGCGCTGATGTCGCCACCGGCGTCATTCCGGGGCGCGCGAAGCGCGAACTATGATGTGCAATTGCACATCAGAGAATCCATTTCGCCGCCTGCGCAAATGGCCCAATAGATTCCGGGCTCGCGCTTCGCGCGCCCCGGAATGACGACCGTGGTGAGACTAGGCCGTCGCGCCTTGCGCCTTCGGCCGGCGCAGGTGCTCGTCCAGCCGCGGCATGATCTCGACGAAATTGCAGGGGCGCGTGCGGTAATCGAGCTGGGCGGCCAGAATGCCATCCCAGCCGTCGCGGCAGGCGCCGGGCGAGCCCGGCAGGCAGAAGATATAAGTCGCTCCCGCCACCCCTGCGGTGGCGCGACTCTGGATCGTCGAGACGCCGATCTTGGCATGGCTCAGCATGTGGAAGGCGATCGAGAAGCCGTCCATCCGCTTTTCGAACAGCGGCTCGATCGCTTCGGGCGTGACGTCGCGGCCGGTGAAGCCGGTGCCGCCGGTGGTGATGATCGCATCGACACCCTCGTCGGCAATCCAGCGCTTCACGACGGCCCGGATCGCCTCGATGTCGTCGGTGACGATCTCGCGCGCCGCAAGCTTGTGGCCGGCGGCGGTGATGCGATCGGCCAGCGTCATTCCGGACCTGTCATCGGCGAGCGAGCGCGTGTCGGAAATCGTCAGCACCGCGATGTTGAGCGGAATGAACGGTTTTGATTCTTCGATCGACATAACGTTTCTCTCTCTGCTCCCTCTCCCGCTTGCGGGAGAGGGTCGGGGTGAGGGTATCTCAGCATTGGGACTCCCCGTGAGGAGAGAACCCTCACCCGGGGCTCATGCGCCGACCTCTCCCGCAAGCGGGAGAGGTGAGAGCTGTCCAACTCTCACAGCGCCCCCTGGCCAAAGGTGTTGCAGGCCGACACCGTGCCCTTCTGGTAGCCGGTCATGAACCATTGCCGCCGCTGCTGCGCCGAGCCGTGGGTGAAGGAGTCGGGCACCACCCTGCCCGTCGTCTGCCGCTGCAGCGTGTCGTCGCCGATCGCGGTTGCGGTCCTGAGCGCCGCGTCGATGTCGCCGGCCTCAAGGAAGCCCGGCCGCTTCTTCTCTTCGCGATTGACCCAGACGCCGGAGAGGCAATCGGCCTGCAACTCGACCTTCACCTGCAGCGCATTGGCCTCGGCCTTGTTGTCGGCCGCCTGTTGCAGCCGCGTCACGCGCGGGATGATGCCGAGCAGGTTCTGCACGTGATGGCCCGCCTCATGGGCGATAATATAGGCCGCGGTGAACTTGCACGCATTGCCTGAGCAGCCGCGGAAGCGCGTCTCGACCTCGCGGAAGAAGCCGGTGTCAAGATAGATGGTCTTGTCCGGCGGACAGTAGAACGGACCCATCGCCGACTGCGCCATGCCGCAGCGGCCGCCATTAGTGGCGTTGCGGAACAATACGATCTTCGGACCGGCGAAGGTCTGCCCGCTGTCCCGGAAGATCTCGCTCCAGCGATCATCGATCTCGCCCAGGATGCCGGAGATCATGCTGCCCATTTCGTCGGTCGGCGCGCCGCTCTTGCCGGACGCGGTGCGGCGGTCGGTCTGGTAGGTCGGCGCCTGTCCGCCGCCGGTCAGGATTTCGGCGCCGCCGATCAGGATGCGCGGGTCGATGCCGAAGGCATAGCCGAGCAGGCCAAGCACGATGATGGTGCCGATGCCGAGCCCGCCGCCGCCCATGGGAATGCCGAAGCCGCCACCTCCACCGCCAGATCCGCCCTCGTCGCGACGATCCTCGATATCGTCGCTGCGACGGAAATCATCGTAACGCATGGCGGTTTCCCCTCAGTCCTATCCTAGGTAAACGCGGAACAGACGTAAAATTTCCATTCCGTTAATCAATAGCCTGCCCGGCAAATATTGCCTAGTGCGATGCCGAGCCATCCGCGCATGGCTGATGCTGCGACGTCATCACGAATCGCGTGAGCTTCCCGGCGAACTCGATTCCCAGTTCTGATTCCGCCGTAGCTGGCGCAATCCGCATAATGCATGCTGCGAGGCAGCGCACGATTTCGAATCCGAAAATGCGCAATTGAGAAAACGCGCAATCGAAATGCGCAGAACTTGTCGTGCGGTATTTTCGATTAAGTCGATTTTTACTTTGGCCCGTCATGGTGTCGCCAGTCGGTTGTTTGGTCCCGCGTCGCCGACAGCGTCGCCTGAGTCAGAGTCTTGAGTCATGGTTGAGTCGCGTCGCGGGGCGTCTGCAAAGGCGCCCCGCACTAAATTTGAGTCCACGGCATCTGCTCGTATCGTCTTAGGCGATTGCGTCGCAGAGATGTCAAAGCTTGCAGCCGGCTCGGTCGATCTGGTCTTCGCAGATCCACCGTACAACCTGCAACTCAAGGGCGATCTCAAGCGTCCGGACGAATCCCATGTCGATGCCGTCAACGACGAGTGGGACAAGTTCTCCTCCTTCGCCGCCTATGACGATTTCACCCGCGCCTGGCTGCTCGCCGCGCGCCGCGTCATGAAGCCGTCGGCGACGATCTGGGTGATCGGCTCCTATCACAATATCTTCCGCGTCGGCGCGATCATGCAGGACCTCGGCTTCTGGCTCCTCAACGATATCGTCTGGCGCAAGTCGAACCCGATGCCGAATTTCCGCGGCCGCCGCTTCACCAATGCGCACGAGACCATGATCTGGGCCGCGCGTGATGAGAAGGCCAAGGGCTACACGTTCAATTACGAAGCGCTGAAGGCAGCGAACGAGGACGTGCAGGCGCGTTCCGACTGGCTGATCCCGCTCTGCACCGGCGAAGAGCGCCTCAAGGGCAAGGACGGCAAGAAGGTGCACCCGACGCAGAAGCCCGAGCAGCTTCTCGCGCGCGTGCTGCTGTCGTCGTCGAGGCCCGGCGATCTCGTGCTCGATCCCTTCAATGGCACTGGCACCACCGGCGCCGTGGCAAAACGTCTCGGCCGCCGCTACCTCGGCATCGAGCGCGATGCCGCTTATGCCGTCGCTGCCGAAGCGCGCATCGCCGCCATCGAGCCGCTGCCGCAAGAAACGCTCGCCCCGTTCATGACCGCACGCGAGGCCCCGCGCGTCGCCTTCTCCGAACTGATCGAGCGCGGCATGATCATGCCCGGCGCCAAACTGGTCGACGCCAAAAAGCGGGTCGGCGCCCTCGTGCGCGCCGACGGCGCCATCATGCTCGGGGACAAGGTCGGTTCGATCCACCGCATCGGCGCCGTCGCCCAGGGCTCGGGCGCCTGCAACGGCTGGACCTTCTGGCACGTCGAGACCAAGAACGGCCTCAAGCTGATCGACGAGCTGCGCGCCGAAATCCGCTCCGAGATGGCGGCGGGTTGAGCTCTTCTCAAATCCCTCCGTCATTCCGGGGCTCGCGCAAGCGAGAGCCCGGAATCCATTTCACCACTTGCGCCCGCGGCCCAATGGATTCCGGGCCTGCGCCTGTCGGCGCATCCCGGAATGACAAGGGAAGTCCTGCTCACTTCCGTTATGCCTCGGCGGAACAGAAAGCTACGCCTCACCGGACGTCACGATGACGCCGTGTTGAACGCTTTCGCCTTGATTCGGCGCCAACGCGGGGCTTACAATTCCGCCATCGGTCGCTGTTTCGATTGGATTGCTCGATGCGCAGACAATCCGAGACGTTGCTGCTTGTGCCGTTGTTGCCGATCTTCCTGATCGGCATGTTTCCGATATTGCTGATTGGCCTGCTCGGCTTTTTCGGCCTTGCCATTTTCGGGGTGCTGCTGGTCTCGGTCGGCCTCACGAGCGCGCTTGAAGCGCATAGCCACTTCACCGAGGACATCATCACGCACGGCTATGGACGGAGCAGCGAGCGTGCCGTCCAGGCCACCGATCTGCAAACCGCAACGCGCTTCGCCGTGCTCCTGGACGTGGTCGGCGTAGCCCTGATCCTCGCCAGCGTAGTCAGCTTGATCTATTTCGGCTGATCGCCAAGCGCCAGAGGCGCCCTTCATAAATTCATCGCTTGCGCGCCCTGCCGAATTCGGCGCATGAGTGCGGCCCGGGGTCCATCAGTCGGCAACAAAACAAACGGAGCCTTTCAAATGCTCAAGTTCTACTTCAATGGCGCACCGAACCCGAACAAGGTTGCGCTCTTCCTAGAAGAGTCCGGCCTGCCTTACGAACCTGTACCGCTCGACACCCGCAAGGGCGAGCAGTTCAAGCCGGAATTCCTGAAGGTCAATCCGAACGCCAAGGCGCCGGCGATCGACGATGACGGCGTGTTCGTGTTCGATTCCAATGCGATCCTGCTCTACCTCGCCGAGAAAACAGGAAAATTCCTGCCCGCCAACACGCCCGCGACCCGCGCGCAGACGCTGTCATGGCTGATGTTCATCGCTACTGGCCTCGGTCCCTATTCCGGACAGGCGGTGCATTTCAAGCATTTCGCGCCGAAGGACCTCGAATACGCCAACAACCGCTACCAGTACGAGGCGAACCGCCACTACAAGATCCTCGAGGATCACCTCGCCAAGAGCCGCTACATGGTCGGCGACAGCTACAGCATCGTCGACATGGCGTTCTGGGGCTGGGCACGCATGGCGCCGTTCGTGCTCGGTGACGAAGCTTACGCGAAATACCCGAACGTCAAGCGCCTCGTCGACGAGATCTCGGCGCGCCCGGCAGCCTCACGCGCGATCGCACTGAAGGACAAGTTCACCTTCAAGGCCGAGATGGACGAGGAGGCGAAGAACTTCATGTTCGGCCACCTCAAGACCAAGGTGGCGTGATCACATCATCTTCCGTCATTCCGGGGCTCGCGAAGCGAGAACCCGGAATCCATTTCACCACCTGCACATGCGGATCAATGGATTCCGGGCCTGCGCCTAATGGCGCATCCCGGAATGACGGAGGACGCTTCAACCCGCCGCACGAACCTGTGGCGCAGGGAACTGTCCCAGCGCCTTCTCGGTCAGCACTGAGTCGCAGTATTCCCTGATCTCCTTGATCTTGCCGTCCTCGAGCCGGAACACCAGGCAGTAGTCGTTGTCGTAGCGAACGCCTTGCTTGGTGACATTGTCGCCCTTGGCTTCGACCACGACATGGTCACCGTCGGCGATGAAACGATGTGCGACGGTGCGCGCCCGTTCTGCCAGCAGCGAACGAACATGACCATGGAGATCGTTGAGGATCGATTGCTTGCCTTTGAAAGTGCGCGACCAGGAATACTGTCCGGTCACCGTCCATGTCGCATCCTCGGCGAGGCTCGCGGTGAACAGCGCGCGGTCGCGCGCGGCGGGATCGGGATTTCCGGCGGCGGCAAAGATCTGCTGCATCAGTTTCTTGTTGTCGGCTGCGCTCATGGCGGCTTCTCCGGTTGCTGGTTGACTACGCCTTAGTTGTGCCGCGACGCAGATCATTCTTCAAATCGATAGCCAATATGATATCTATTCATGCGATGAATTTGAATTCGCTTGACCTCAACCTCCTGACCACGCTCGACGCGCTGCTGCGGGAAGCCAGTGTCAGCCGCGCCGCGATGCGCCTTCGTCTGTCGCAGCCGGCCGCAAGCCACGCGCTGCAGCGCCTGCGCGATCTGATCGGCGATCCGCTCCTGGTGCGGAGCGGCGCACGGATGGAGCTGACGCCGCGGGCACAGGCGTTGCGCGCGCCGCTGGCGCAGGCGCTCGACCAGGTGCGCTCGCTGTTCGTTCCCGACGCGTTCGACGCCATCAGCAGCGACCGGCATTTCCGGCTGATGATGCCGGACCTCGCGGTCGAACTGCTGATGCCACCGTTGATGGAGAAGATCACACGGATCGCGCCGCACGTGACGATCGACGTGGTGCCGTGGCGGGGACCTGCGATCTTCACCGCCGAATTCGCGCGCACCGTCGATCTCGTGATCTCGATCGGCGACGCTTTCAAGGGCTTCCACCGCCAGCGCCTCTATGTCGACTGCGACGCGCTCGCGGTGCGTCGCGGTCACCCCGTCGGCGCGAGGTTGAAAAAGCGCGAGGCGTTCCTCGCGGCAAGGCATGTCGCCGTGGTGATCCGCGGCCAGAACGAGGACCTGATCGATAGCTGGCTGCGCTCCAAGGGCATCGAGCGGCGCATCGCTCTCGTTGTACCGGGCTATATCGAGGCGCTGCATGTCACAGCCCGCACCGACCTCGTCGCCTTCGTGCCGCGCCGCCTGATCACAGCCCTCGCCAGGCAATTGTCACTGCTAACTGTGACGCCGCCGCTCGATCCCGGCATCGACGAGCAGCACATGTTCTATCCCACGCGCGCCCAGATGGACCCCGGCTCGATCTGGCTGCGCCAGTTGATGCTGGAAACGGGACGAGAACTGGGTACGCTGAAAACGTAGATTCGCGCGAAATGGATTCCGGGTGCGATGCTTCGCTTCGCTCCAGACGAATTCCTCATCCCGAGGAGTCGCGTTAGCGGCGTCTCGAGGGATGGGCTCCCCACTCTCCGTCATTCCGGGGCGCGCGCAGCGCGAACCCGGAATCCATTTCGCCGCATGCTCTGCGGTTGGATGGATTCCGGGCTCGATGCTTCGCATCGCCCCGGAATGACGAGTCGCGTTCGCGGAAATTTCTCCAATCCAATCAACGTGATTTGCCCTGTCCAGCCTTACGGCGAAAAACATTCCGCTTCCATCGTCGGGCAAATCAGTGATTTAACTCCGCGCGTCTCATCCAAATGAGGGGCGGCTCGCGATCGTCACGAACGTTGCGGTGAGATGCGGTGGACGCGGGTGTTGCGACTGACGAGCGTGACTATCCGTGGACGGCGAAGTCGTGTGGTTCTGGCGCCCCGACGCTGGCGCTAAGTTTTTTGCGCGAAGAAATTTGCGCGAGAGACGACGGTGGCAAGAAAGCCCGGTCACCGGGAAGAGCACGAAGTAAGCTGTAAACCACTGCGCAGGGAAAGCCGGTGTTGCTCCGGTTGACCTGTGGTCCTACCCCCGTGCTTTTTGTTGCACGGGGCCCACGGGTGCAACCGGCACCCGGCTTTCCCTGCGCCCTCACTTCAACGAGAGGGTGGAAGGTGACGCAAAGCTCGGGCGCAAAGCGCCGCGAGAATGCGGACTCACATCCCCTCCGCTGTTTGACAATTGAATCAGATCTATCCCCGCGTCCCGGGCTCCGTACTCCACTCTATCCCCTTACCCTGAGGAGGCCGCTCCGCGGCCGTCTCGAAGGGCGAGGCCACCGGTGGGGCCTCATGGTTCGAGACGCGCGTGCCGCGCTCCTCACCATGAGGGTCTCGCGATGGCGCAACCCGGTTAGTGCAAAGCGCTCACGCCTCCGCGTCGAGCACCTTCTTCACTGCAGGCCGCGCGGCCACGCGGTTGCGGTGATCGATCACTCTCGGCAGCGCCGCGAGATCGACGCCGTCGCCTTCGAGCCACTGCGCGATCGTGAACAGATAGATGTCAGAGATCGTGAAGGCCTCGCCCATCACCCACGGGCCTTTCAGCATGTCGCGTTCGATCAGCGCAAAGCTTGCGCCGACCGTTTTCGGGATCATGCGCTTCATGTCGGCAAAAGAGGACTCCTCTGTCGCCCAGCGATAGCCGCGCATCTTGTGGGCATGCGCGACATGCACGGTCGAGCAGAGATAGCTGTTGAACGCCTGCACTTGCGCGAATGCGAAGATGTCATCGAGCGGTGCCAGCTTCGCCTTCGGAAAACTCTGCGCGATGAAGGCGAGCACCGCGGGCGTCTCGGTGAGGACGCCCTGGTCGGTGACCAGCGCCGGCACTCGTCCCTTCGGGTTGATCTTGAGATAGTCCGGGCTGTTCTGCTGGTTGGTCTTGAAGTCGAGCCGTTCGACCGTATAGGGCGCGCCCGACTCTTCGAGCGCGATGTGCGAGGCGAGCGCGCAGGTGCCGGGGGCATAGTAAAGCTTGAGCATGTTCCATCCCTCGTTCAGAAGGACGCGAAGTTAACGGCGCGCTCTTGCCGCGTCCACCCCGCTCGGAACAAGGGAGATCAGCGAACGGCCTTCGCCGTCTCCACCAGGCGTGCGCTGGTCGATGCCGTGGCGAGCACGGCGCCGTCTTGCGCGGTCAGCCTGCCTTCGACAAAGGCGACGGTCTTGCCGAGCTGGGTGACTTTGGCCTCGCCGGTGATCGGTCCCGGCTTTGCGGGCGCCAGGAAATTCACGGTCATGGTGATGGTCGCGGTGTAGAGCTTGCCTTCGGTCATGACGAACACCGCAGGGCCCATGGTGTCGTCGAGCATCGCCGACAGGATGCCGCCCTGGATGAAGCCGGCCGGGTTGCAGAACTCTTCCCTGCCCTCGAAGCCGATTCGGATCCAGCCTTCATCCGGGCGCGCGTCGAGCAGCTGCCAGCCGAGCAGCTTGGCGCAGGGTGGCGTAGCGAGACGGTCAAGCGCGGTCGCGATCATGGGAGCCTCCGTTGGCTCCTACCTAACGCAGGCCTGCTGCCAGCATGCTGTCAGCAGCTTCACATGCCGAGCCCATGCGCAACCACCTTGCGCATCACGTTTGGAAACGCCTCATCGGCAAGGGTCGCGACCGGCACCCAGCGCATCCCCTCCGGCGCTCGCGTGCGCGCCGCAACGGTCGCGGTATAGACCGCCAGCTCGAGCGGAAAATGGGTGAAGACGTGGGTGACGACGCCGGCCTTGCGGTGCCAGCGCGCAACGCCCTTCAGCGGTGGTGCCTGCTCAAGCGCAGCCACATCGTCCTGCCCGGCCAGCCATTCGGAGGTCGGCACTTCCGTCATGCCGCCGAGCAGGCCCTTGTCGGGACGGGTGCGGACCAGCAGCTCATCACCGCGGGTGACGACGAACGCCGCACCGGAGCGCAGCGCGCCGGTCTTCTTCGGCGCCTTGCGCGGAAAGCTCTCCTGGTCGCCGCGGGCGCGCGCCGCACAGTCGTCATTGAGCGGGCACAGCGCGCAGGCCGGCTTCTTCGGCGTGCAGATCGAGGCGCCCAGATCCATCAGCGCCTGCGCGCTATCGCCGGCGCGACACTTCTCGTCGCCGGCGCGGGAAGGGCCAAGCAAAGTGCTCGCCAATTGCTGGATCAGCGGCTTGGCCTGTGGCAACGCCTCCTCGACCGCGAACAGCCGCGACACCACCCGCTCGATGTTGCCGTCGACTGGCATGGTGCGGCGGTCGAAGGCAATGGCCGCGATGGCGGCGGCCGTGTACGGCCCGATTCCCGGCAGCGTGCGAAGCCCCTCCTCGCTGTCAGGAAAGACACCACCATGGTCGCGCAGCACGGCGACGGCGCAGGCATGCAGGTTGCGCGCGCGGGAATAGTAGCCGAGCCCCGCCCACATCCGCAGCACGTCGCCCAGCGAAGCGCGCGCCAGCGCGGCGACGTCTGGCCAGCGGGAGACGAATTTCTCGAAGTACGGCCCGACCGCCTTGACGGTGGTCTGCTGCAGCATGATCTCCGACAGCCACACCCGGTACGGATCAGCCGGTTCACCCGCCGGAGCCCGCCACGGCAGACGGCGGCGATGCCGGTCATACCAGGCAAGCAGCAGGGCAGGCCGTGCGGCGGCTGTGTCAGGCGATGCATCACGTGGCTTGGTCCTGGCGGCTGCGCGAGAGCTCATGAGCCCATCTTAGTGTCGGAGCGCAAATCTCTCCACGTCGCGCCCGGGCCTGTCGCAGCCATCCACGTCTTTATTCCTGGGATCGTTGCGAAGTGATATGACAAACCATGGCAAAACCCGGTCCGATCAGCGCAAAGCCGCTCTCCATCCTGCTCAACGACGTCTTCTCGGACGCGTATGCCAGGCAGGGGTTCGCCGCGCGCGAACTGGTGACGCGGTGGGCGGAGATCGCGGGGACCGAGATCGCGCGGTTTTCCGAGCCGATGAAGATGCAATGGCCGCGGCCGGTGGAGGGGCAGCCGCAGGAGCCGGCAACGTTGGTGCTCCGGGTCGAGGGGCCAATGGCGCTGGAGATCCAGCACTCGTCGGACCGCATCCTCGAGCGGGTCAACCGTTTCTTCGGCTGGCACGCAGTCGGCCGGCTGGCGCTGCGGCAGGCGCCCCTCTCGCGCCGGGAGCGCCCGGCGCGGCCACGGCCGCCGGACGCCAGGGCGGTGGCGGCGGTCGAAAAGACCCTGTCCGCCGTGGAGGACGAAGCGCTGCGCTCCGCGCTTGCGCGATTGGGAGCCTCGATCAAGCGAAATTGAGGCTTTTTCGCGTGATTGGTATTCAAGCGCAGCATTGCCACAATCCCTATTTCAAGCTAGCGAAAGCTCGCTTTTTTCGACCTCTTTGGGCGTGACCGCGCCAATTCGGGAGCCGACCTTGATCATCACGCGCCGCGCCTTTACCGCTGCCCTGTCGCTGACCGGACTTGCCGCCCTGATCGGTCTTTCGCCGCTGCGCCTGATTTCTGACGCGATGGCGCAGAGCGCCGCCGATGTCGCCAAGCCGCAGTCGCTGCCGGACATGGCGCTCGGCCCGCAGAATGCCCCGGTGACCATCACCGAATACGCCTCGATGACCTGCCCGCACTGCGCGAATTTCAACGAAACAGTGTTCCCGAAGATCAAGTCGGAATACATCGACACCGGCAAGATCCGCTACGTGTTCCGCGAGTTCCCACTCGACATCAAGGCCGCCGCCGGCTCGATGCTGGCGCGCTGCATCTCCAAGGATGACGCGCCGAAATATTTCGCGGTCATCGACCTCTTGTTCCGCCAGCAGAACGACTGGGTGATGAAGAACACCACGGAGACGCTGACGCGAATCGGCAAGCAGGCCGGCCTCAGCCAGCAGCAGGTCGAGGAGTGCCTGAAGGACCAGGCGCTGCTCGACAAGATCGCCGCCGACCAGAAATACGCCAACGACGTGTTGAAGGTGAATTCGACGCCGACCTTCTTTATCAATGGCGAGATGCTGAAGGGCGAAACCTCGTTCGACGAATTCAGCAAGCGCATCAATTCATTGTTGAAAAGCTGATTCGTCCACAGCTATTCGAAACATCGGATAAACCAAGCAAAAGCCTTGGGAAAAGCCCGGGGCGGCGGTTGCCGGTACGCCCCGGCCTCGCCATTGTCGCGGCCATGAGGGCCGCAGCGAGCGGACCGCCTAGATACCGACATTGCCTTCCATGGTATTGTCACGGCAGGGAGATTCGCGCCCGGCTAACAGAGATTTGTGTTCATGAAGCTCACGCGCCTACGCCTCCACGGTTTCAAGTCGTTCGTTGAACCCACCGACTTCATGATCGAACCGGGCCTCACCGGCGTGGTCGGACCGAATGGCTGCGGCAAGTCCAATCTGGTGGAAGCGCTGCGCTGGGCGATGGGCGAAACCTCGCACAAGTCGCTGCGCGCCGCCGACATGGACGCGGTGATCTTCGCCGGTTCCGGCAATCGCCCGGCGCGCAACCACGCCGAAGTGGTGATGACGATCGACAACGCCGATCGCACGGCGCCGGCCGCGGTCAACGACAGCCAGATCCTGGAAATCTCCCGCCGCATCGAGCGCGAGGCGGGTTCCGTCTATCGTATCAACGGCCGCGACGTGCGTGCGCGCGACGTGCAGCTCCTGTTCGCTGATGCAGCGACCGGTGCAAGGTCGCCGGCGCTGGTGCACCAGGGCAAGATCGGCGAGATCATCCAGGCCAAGCCGGAACAGCGCCGCCGCGTGCTGGAAGATGCTGCCGGCGTCGCCGGCCTGCATGCCCGCCGCCATGAAGCGGAACTGCGGCTTAAGGCGGCCGAGACCAACCTCACCCGCGTCGAGGACGTGATCGGCCAGCTCTCCGGCCAGATGGATGGGCTGAAGAAGCAGGCGCGGCAGGCGATCCGCTACCGCGAGGTTGCGGCCAAGGTGCGCAAGTCCGAGGCGATGCTGTTCCACCTGCGCTGGATCGAGGCCCACGCCGACGTCAACGACGCCGCGCAGACCCGTGAACTTGCCGTCCGCGAGGCGGCCGAACGCACCCGCGAGCAGGCGGAATCCGCCCGCATCCAGGCGATCCGCGCCGCCGAACTGCCGGCGCTGCGCGAGGCGGAAGCGCGCGCGGCGGCGGGCCTGCAGCGGCTTAACAATGCGCGCGAAATGCTCGACCGCGAGGAGCAGCGCGCCAAGGAACGTGTTTCCGAGCTCGACCGGCGCCTGGCGCAGTTCGTCGCCGACATCGCGCGCGAGCAGCAGCAGACCGCGGACGCCGACGTCGCGCTGCAGCGGCTCGACTCCGAGGATGCCGAGCTGAAGGAAGAGATCAAGTCGCGGGTCGAGCAACGCTCCGGCGTCGACGAGCGCGTCGCGGAAGCGGAAGCCATTCTTGCCGAGACCGAGCGCCGGTTCGCCGAGCTGACCACAGAACTTGCCGACCTCACCGCCAAGCGCAACCAGCTCGAAGCCGGCGTGCGCAGCCATCGCGACCGGCTCGCCCGGCTGGACCAGGAGATCGCCAGCGTCCAGGCCGAGGAGCAGAAGCTCGCAGAAGAGACCGGCTCGCTCGGCGACATCGATGTGCTCGCTGCCGCGGTCGAGACCGCGCAGCAGACGCTCGCCGAGGCCGAAGCCACCGTGCAGGCGAGCGAGACCGGTCACGTCGTGGCCCGGCAGACGCTGGAAGCCTCCCGCAGCCCGCTGACCGATGCGGAAAAGCGCGTGCAGCGGCTCGAGACCGAGGCGCGCACCATCTCGAAGATCGTCAATGGCGAGACCAAGAACCTGTGGCCGCCGATCATCGACGGCATCACGGTCGCCAAGGGCTATGAGAAGGCGATTGGTGCCGCGCTCGGCGACGATCTCGATGCGCCCGTCGATCCCTCGGCGCCGATGCGCTGGACCAACGTCCCCGCCGGCGAGGACCCGGCGCTGCCCGAAGGCGTCGATTGCCTCGCCAACCATGTGCAGGCGCCGTCCGAACTCGCGCGGCGCCTCGCCCAGATCGGCGTGGTGACAAAGGAGCGCGGCGCGGAGCTGGTGTCGCAGTTGAAAACCGGCCAGCGGCTGGTGTCGCCCGAGGGCGATGTCTGGCGGTGGGACGGCTTTGTCACCGCCGCGCATGCCCCGACCGGCGCGGCGCGGCGCCTCGCCGAGCGCGCCCGCCTCGTCGATATCGAGCACGAGCTCGAGCAAGCCCGCGCCGAGGTGATCACCAAGCGGCAGGCGCTGGAGAATGCAGAAGCCGAATTACGCGCCGCTTCCGCAGCCGAGACCGCCGCACGCGAGGCGGCGCGAGCCGCGCGCCGCGAAGCCGATGCCGCGCGCGAACGCCATGCCGCCGCCGAGCGCGAGATCAACCGCCACGCCGCGCGCAAATCCGCGCTGACGGAAGCGCACAACCGCCTTGCCGCCGACCGTGCCGAAGCCGAGGCCGCGCAGGAGAATGCCACTGCGGCGCTCTCCGAACTGCCGGCGAGCGTGGAGACCGAAGGCCAGCTCGCCGCCGTCCGCGCCGAGATCGACCACCAGCGCCGCGTGGCCGCCCAGGTGCGCGCCGAAGCGCAGGCGCTGGCCCGTGAAGCCGAGCTCGCCGACCGCCGCGTGCAAGCGATCCTCGCCGAGCGCAACGAGTGGCAGAACCGCAAGGCAAGCGCCGCCTCGCAGGTCGGAACGATCGAGGCCCGCATCACCGAGGTCACGGCGGAGCGCGAGGAACTCGCCAATGCGCCGGAGGTGTTTGCGGAGAAGCGCAGCGCGCTGATCAGCGAGATCGAGTACGCCGAGAACGATCGCCGTGCCGCGGCCGACGCGCTCGCCGCCGCCGAGTCCGCGATGGCAGAGACCGACCGCGCCGCCAAAGCCTCGCTCGAAGCGCTCTCCAGCGCGCGCGAAGCCACCGCCCGCGCCGAGGAGCGGATGGAAGGAACTCGGCGTCGGCTCACCGATATCGAGCGCGAGATCCATGACATGCTCGAGGTCGAGCCGCGGGCGTTGGCCGGTCTTGCCGAGATCGAGCCGGGCGCCGAACTGCCGCCGGTCGGCCAGGTCGAGGAAGAGCTCGAAAAGATGCGCCGCGATCGCGAGCGCCTCGGCGCCGTCAATCTGCGCGCTGAGGAAGAGCTGCGTGAGGTGGAGACCCAGCACACCGCGCTCACCACCGAGCGCGACGACCTGGTGGAGGCGATCAAGCGCCTGCGCCAGGGCATCCAGAGCCTCAACCGCGAGGCGCGCGAGCGGCTCCTCACCTCGTTCGAGACCGTCAACAACCACTTCAAACGGTTGTTCGTCGAGCTGTTCGGCGGCGGCGAGGCTGCGCTGCACCTGATCGAGAGCGAAGATCCGCTCGAGGCTGGCCTGGAGATCATCGCGAAACCGCCGGGCAAGAAGCCGCAGACGCTGTCGCTGCTCTCCGGCGGCGAGCAGGCACTGACGGCGCTGGCGCTGATCTTCGCGGTGTTCCTGACCAACCCCTCGCCGATCTGCGTGCTGGACGAGGTCGACGCGCCCCTGGACGACCACAATGTCGAGCGCTTCTGCAACCTGTTGGACGAGATGACGTCGTCGACCGAAACACGCTTCATCACCATCACCCACAACCCGATCACCATGGCGCGGATGAACCGGCTGTTTGGCGTGACCATGGCTGAGCGCGGCGTGTCACAACTGGTCTCGGTCGACCTCGAAGGCGCGGTCGGTATCCTGGATCAGCACGTGGCGTGATCTCGCCCGACCTTCCCGTCGAACTCAAAGCGGCACTCGACGCGAAGCTGCAGGGCTTCTCACGCACCGAAGCGGCAAACCGCGCCGCCACAATCTCGCGGACCTACCGCGACGGCGGCGGCTCGGGCACCATCAAATCCGAGGCCGATGCACTCGCCTACGTCCTGGCGCGGATGCCCGCGACCTATGCCGCCGTTGTCGCCAGCCTGAACGCGCTCGTCGAGATCAAGCCGGATTTCGCGCCGACGTCGCTACTCGATATCGGCGCCGGACCGGGCACAGCGAGCTGGGCGGCGGCGCAAGCCTTCTCGTCGCTGCAACGGTTTGCCCTGCTTGATGCCAACCCCGCGTTGCGCGCGCTGGCGCTTGAGCTCGTCGGCACGCGGCTGCGCGATGCGCACTACGAGCTCGGGCCGGCCCGAAAGCTGCTCGCTGATGCGCAGCCGGCGGACCTCGTCGTCGCGAGCTACATGGTCGGCGAGATCGATGAGGCCGAGCGAACCGCGCTTGCCAGGCTGATGTGGGAGAAGACAAGCGAGGCGCTTGTGATCGTCGAACCCGGCACGCCTGCAGGCTATGCGCGCATCATCGCACTGCGGGCGCAACTGATCGCAGCTGGCGCGCATGTTGCGGCCCCCTGCCCGCATGACGAAGCATGCCCGCTCGAGGCGCCGGACTGGTGCCATTTCAGCCAACGGCTCTCCCGCTCGCGCGCGCATATGCAGGTCAAGGGCGCAGAAGTGCCGTTCGAGGACGAGCGCTTTTCCTATGTCGCGCTGACGCGGACGCCTAGCGCGAACCACCCGTCCCGCGTGCTGGCGCAGCCCGTCGTCGGCAAGGCGGAGGTGACCGCAAAGCTCTGCACTCCAAACGGCCTCTCGATTGCAAGGATCCCCCGCCGCGCCAAGGCTGACTACGCCCGCGCCCGGCGCTGGCGATGGGGCGACACTGTCACGGGCACTTGAACTAGTTCCCTGCCTGGCCCGACCAACGCATGCCGCCCGCTGGAGGCGGGCTGACGCGCGGCGCCATTTATCTCTTTGTTTGAGCATGATCTCCGCGCAAACGCTTCGCGTTTGTCGCGAGGGAAAACCGGTTTCCACTTTTCCGGATCATGCTCTAGGCTTTGCGTGTTGATCGCATCAGGAGTTTTTTCATGTCAACCGGTTGGATCGTTCTCGGCGTCATCGTCGCCCTCGTGCTGTTTGCGTTTGCCGCCTACAACCGGCTGGTCGCGCTGAGCCAGCGCGTCAACCAGGCCTTTGCCGACATCGACGTGCAGCTCAAGCAGCGCCATGACCTCGTCCCGAACCTGGTCGAAACTGTGAAAGGCTATGCGGCGCATGAGCGCGGTACGCTCGACGACGTGATCAAGGCGCGCAACTCCGCGATATCAGCACAAGGGCCGGCGCAGGTCTCCGCCGCCGAGAACCAGCTAAGCGGCGCGCTCGGCCGGCTGATCGCGCTGTCGGAAGCCTATCCGGACCTGAAGGCCAACGCCAATTTCCAGCAGCTCGCAAGCGAGCTCTCCGATCTCGAGAACAAGATCGCCGCCAGCCGCCGCTTCTTCAACAATGCGGTCCAGGAATACAACACCGGCATCCAGCAGATGCCGGCCGCTTTGTTTGCCGGAATGTTCGGCTTCACGCGCAAGGAGTTCTTCGACCTCGGCGCCAGCCGCACCGAAGTCGAGACCGCCCCGAGCGTAAAGTTTTAAGCGAGATGGCGCTTCATCTTCTCTGCTATTCCGGGGCGCGCGAAGCGCGAGCTATGATGTGCAATTGCACATCCGAAAATCCATCGTGCCGCAGGCGATGCGGTGAAATGGATTCCGGGCCTGCGCCTTGCGGCGCATCCCGGAATGACAGTGGTTAGCGGACATACATCATGGCCGCTTACGGTCTTTACACCCATATCGCATCGAACAGGTTCCGTTCGACGCTCCTGCTCGCCGGGCTGTTCGTCCTGATCTACGTGCTTGTCTATGCCGGCGCACTGGTCGCGGAAGTCATGATCGACCGCGGCCGCTCGGCCGACGATTATCTGATGCGGGCGCTGCACGACCTGATCTCGGCTTTCCCCTATGCCACGATCGGCGCGGCGCTCTGGATCGTGATCGCCTATTTCTTCCACCAGAACATGATCGACGCCGTCACCGGCGGCGAGAGCGTGACACGGCAGCAAGAGCCGCGGCTCTACAATCTCCTGGAAAACCTCTGCATCTCGCGCGGCATCCCGATGCCGAAGCTGAAGATCATGGACAGCCCGGCACTGAACGCCTTTGCGAGCGGGCTGAACCAGCGCCAATATTCTGTCACGGTCACCACGGGCCTGCTGCGGGCGCTGAACGACCAGGAGATCGAGGCCGTGCTCGGGCACGAGCTTACCCATATCCGCAACGGCGACGTGCAGCTGATGGTGATCGCGGTCATCATCGCCGGCGCAGTCGGATTCTTCGGCGAACTATTCTTCCGGGTGTTCACCAACCTGTCGTGGAATTCGACCGGCGGCTGGTCGTCCTCCTCCTCTTCATCGTCGTCGTCCTCCTCGTCTTCGTCCGATCGCAAGGGTTCGGGTGGCGGCGCGATCATCGTGATCATCATCGCCATCGTCCTGATCGTGCTGGCCTGGCTGTTGTCGCAGGTCGTCAAGCTGGCGCTATCGCGGTCGCGCGAGTACCTGGCCGACGCAGGATCGGTCGAGCTGACCAAGAATCCCGATGCTATGATCTCGGCCCTGCGCAAGATCGAAAACCGCGGCGAGTTGCCGGGCGCAACGTCGGCAGTGATGGAACTATGCGTGGACAACCCGCGAGAGGGCTTCGCAGATCTGTTTGCGACGCATCCGTCGGTGCAATCCAGGGTGGATGCATTGGTGAGGTTCGCCGGCGGCCATGATCCCGGGCAAGACCCCACGACCACTGCCGAAGAAGGTGCACAGGAACCGTCGGCGCCAGGCGAACTGCCGCCTTCCGTTCCGCGCGGCCCTTGGAGTGGGCCAGCCGAGCCAGCCAGCCCACAGCGGCAACCGCCGATTCAAGGTCCATGGGGCCGACATTTTTGATTGGCGTCACGCCCTTCAACTCATTAAGAAAATCCCTACCAAGCGCACTGCTTTGCGCTCAAGGAATTGAATTCTCCCTTGTTTCTGCCATGTTCGCGCCCAAAGCAGGAATGGGGACTTGCCGATCGCACCTGCGCGGTCGGGAGCGAGTGTCTTAAGGGATTTCCATGGCAAAGCCGGTCGTGATTGTGGTGGGCGCGGACAAGGGCGGGGTCGGCAAGACGACCGTGTCGCGGACGCTTCTGGACTATTTCAACGCGAACAACGTCGGAACTCGGGCCTTCGACACCGAATCCCCGCGAGGAACGCTGAAGCGCTTCCATCCGGAGATCACCGAGATCGTCGATATGACGACGACCTCGGACCAGATGAAAATCTTCGACACGCTGAACGCCGGCTCCATGGTCACCGTGATCGACGTCCGCGCCGGCCTGCTGTCGCCGGCGCTGGCCTCGCTCCGCGACATCGGCTTTCTGGATGCGGCCCGGTCCGGCCAGATTACCTTCGCCGTATTCCATATCCTCGGCCCGTCGATCGCCTCGCTGGACGAGATCGCCGAGACCGCCAATTTCATGAGCGGTGCGAAATACTTCCTGGTGAAGAACTTCATCAACGACACCCAGTTCTTCCAATGGGACCAGGCGACCTACAATTCCTATTTCCACCGGATCAAGGATGCCACCGACCTGACCATCCCGAAGCTCAACGAGATGGCCTATGAGCAGGTCGAGGTCGCTTCCGTTCCGTTCCTCAAATTCGTCGCCAACAAGGGCCCGCACGACGAAGCGGCGAACTATTCTTTCGTGCTGCGCGGCTATGTCCGGCACTGGCTCGCCAACGTCTGGAGCGAGTTCGACCGCATCAAGCTGACCGACCTGGTCGGCGCCAAGTCGGTCACGCGCGGCAGCGAAAAATAGTCGCGCCACCCGGGCATGCGGGGCTGGATTGGGCACGAAAATCGCCTGATATAGCAGGCGATGTCAGCCACGCCCATCTACATCATTTGTTCGCCTCGCCCCCAGGTCGGCAAGACCCTGGTCGCGCGGCTGCTCAGCGAATTCTTGCTGCTGAAGAACGGCGACGTGGTTTCCTTCGACATCAATCTGAAGGAGCCGTCGCTGCTCGACTACCTCCCCAGGACCACCGAGACGGCCGACGTCATCGACACCTATGGCAAGATGCAGCTGATGGATCGACTGATCATCAATGACGGGGTGGCGAAGGTGATCGACCTCGGCTTCCACGCCTTCGACGAATTCTTCAAGATGATCGACGAAATCGGCTTCATGAAGGAAGCGCTGCGCCGCCACGTCGCGCCGGTCATCCTGTTCGTCGCCGATATCGACCGCGTCTCCGCGCGCAGCTACGAGATGCTGCGCCGGCAGATCCCGCCACGGGCACTGATCACCATCGACAACGAATTCGTGGTGCGCGGCGAAGTGCCTGCGGCCATGGGTCACGGCCAGGTGCTGCGCTTCAGCGCGCTGCCGGTGTTCCTGAAGACCTACATCGACCGGCTGAACTTCTCCTTCACCGGCTATCTCCGGCACGAGAAGGACTCTTCCACCGAGTTGCATCAGTGGATCCGGCGGAATTACACGATCTTCCGCGATCTCGAACTGAGCTTGATGCTGCAGCGGTCCTGACTCTGCTCCCTCTCCCCGCTCTTCGCGGGGAGAGGGTCGGGGTGAGGGGCTGCCCCCGCGAATTCGATGGACGGGAGTATGCGGTGAGACCCCTCACCCGGCGCGGCGCGCCGACCTCTCCCCGCAAGAGCGGGGCGAGGTGACCTCTAATGCCCCTCGAAGGCCATTAGCGTGCGGACGGGAACGTCCATCGCGCGCAGCTTGGCGGCGCCGCCGAGTTCGGGCAGGTCGATGATGAAGCAGGCGGCGACGACATTGGCACCGATCTGGCGCAAGAGCTTGACCGCGCCCTCCGCGGTGCCGCCGGTGGCGATGAGATCGTCAACCAGGATCACGCGCTCGCCGGGATGCACGGCATCGGCATGCATCTCCATCTCGTCGAGGCCGTATTCGAGCGAGTAAGCGATCCGCACGGTGGTGTGCGGCAGCTTGCCCTTCTTGCGGATCGGCACGAAGCCGGCCGAGACCTGGTGCGCCACCGCGCCGCCAAGGATGAAGCCGCGCGCCTCGATGCCGGCAACCTTGTCGATCTTCGAGCCGGCCCAGGGATGCACCAATTCATCCACGGCGCGGCGGAAGGCGCGGGCGTCCGCGAGCAGCGTGGTGATGTCGCGGAACAGGATGCCGGGCTTCGGATAATCCGGAATGGTACGAACGGCGGCCTTCAGGTCGAGGTCAAACGTCATTGGTGTCTCGCTTTCGTCCTTACGAATCCGCATCCAGACGGAATGCGTTTTCCACGATGCGCAAGCCGACTTCGCCGCCGAGCGACATCAGCGATTCCGGGTGGAACTGCACGCCACCGACCGGCAGGCTCTTGTGCTCGATCGCCATCGCGATGCCGTCCTCCGTGGTCGCCGTCACCGACAATACATCAGGCACGCTCTGGCGCTCGACATAAAGCGAATGGTAGCGGCCGATCACGATCTCGTTCGGCAAATTTTGCATTAACCTGCCGCCCCGCACCTGGATGCGCGAGGGGCGCCCATGGGCGGGTTGGCCGAGCTGGCCGAGCTGGCCGCCGAAATATTCGCCGATCGCCTGCACGCCGAGGCATACGCCGAAGATCGGCAGCTTCTTCTCGATCGCGGCGCCGATGGTCTTCGAGATGCCGAAATCCTCGGGCCGCCCTGGACCGGGCGAGAGCACCAGCAAATCCCAGCTTTTCTGCTTCAGCATCTCCTGGGCATGGACGTGCCGGACCACAGTGACGGCGGCGCCGACCTGACGGAAATAGTCCGCCAGCATATGCACGAAGCTGTCGTCGTGGTCGATCAGGAGCACCTTCTTGCCCGAGCCGGTGGCATCGGGGGCGATGCTCGACAGCCGCTTCGGCGGGTCGCCGCGCAGCGCCTGGAACAGGGCTGCGGCCTTCACCTGGCATTCGCGATCTTCGGCCGCGGGATCCGAATCGAACAGACAGGTGGCGCCGACACGGACCTCCGCGAGCCCATCCTTCATGCGGATGGTGCGGATGGTCAGCCCCGTATTGATGCTGCCGTCGAAATTCACGCAGCCGATCGCGCCGGCATACCAGCGCCGCGGCGAGCGCTCGTGATCTTCCACGAACTGCATCGCCCACAATTTCGGCGCGCCCGTCACCGTCACCGCCCAAGCATGGGTGAGGAAGGCATCGAGCGCGTCGAAGCCGGGCCGCAACATGCCTTCGACATGATCTACGGTATGGAACAGTTTCGAGTAGGTCTCGATCTGCCGACGCGCCAAGACCTTGATGGTGCCGGGCACGCAGATGCGCGCCTTGTCATTGCGGTCGACGTCGGTGCACATGTTGAGCTCGAACTCATCTTTCTCCGAGTTCAGGAGCTGGCGGATTTGCTCGGCATCGCCGATCGCGTCCGAGCCGCGCGCGATCGTGCCCGAGATCGGACAGGTCTCCACGCGCCGGCCATCGGAACGGACGAACATTTCTGGCGATGCGGACACCAGGAATTCGCCCTCGCCGAGATTCATCAGCGCGCCATAGGGCGAGGGGTTGATACGGCACAGCCGCTGAAACACTTCCGCTGGAGACCGCTCGCAAGGCTCGGCGAACAGCTGGCCCGGCACCGCCTCGAACAGATCTCCGCGGGCGAAGGCGGCGCGCGCGACCTCCACGGTCGCCTGGTACTCGCCGGGCGCGTGATCGGCAAAACCTTGACGGTCGGTCTGGAGATAGCGGCTCTCGGCGGTCTCGCGCGGCAAGCCTTCGGTCGATTGGCCGTTCCAGGCGAAATCGTAAGTCAGCACCACGCCGCGGCCGGTGGCGCGGTCATAGGCGAGCAGCCGATCGGGCACGTAGAGCACGATGTCGCGTTGGTCGGCCTCGCGCGGCCGCTTCTGCACGAGGTCCTCGATCTGGAACACGAGGTCGTAGGCGAAGGCGCCGAACAGGCCAAGCAAGGGATCGGCGTTGGCGGAGAACGCTGCCACGAGATCGCGCACCAGCGACATCACGCTGGCGCGCCGGGTGCGCTGGTCTTCCTCGACCGGCGCTTCGCCGCGGACGATATGGCCCACGAGGCGCGCCGCACTCTTCTCGGTGATGACGACGCAGGGCTCGCGCAGGACCTCCGCGAGGAAGGCGATCAACACTTCGCCGCGCTGATTCAGCGCGGTCAGCGAGAAGTTCGTGCCGGCCGTTTCCAGCACCAGCGGCGGATCGGAGAAGCCGAGATCAAAGCTCTCGTACCGCCCGGGTACGGTCGTGCCCGAGGACAGCACAACGCCACGGCGGCGGTCGAGCAGATCGATGAGGTCATCGAGCCGCCCCGCATTGCCGGTGAACTGTTCGACCACGCGGGTGACCGCAAGCCCGCCATTGGCGCGGTATTCGCTTTTCGCCGGCAGAGAGAAGACTGTCCTGTTCATGTGTTCCTCTTACGAGACTTGACGAGGGAGCGCCACACAGGACAACCGAAGGGACCGTCGCACTGCGATGGCGACCTTCGACGATATTTTGAATGAAATCGCACCGGCCACCTATGAGAAGGTGGGCCACCAAAGACAGGATGGACGGGCAACGGTGTTCATGGGTCGCTAAACACCATCCGCCGGAGCCGATGTCAAGGGACGGGCGCGGCTGCTGGCCTGCCCAAAAATCCATCTTTTGGGTTTGAAGGCCCGCGAATTCGCGTAAGTTTGGCCCCAAGAGCATGATCCGGAAAAGTGGAAACCGGTTTTCCGAAAAGATCATGCTCAAACAAAGAGATGAGATCATGATTCGATTCCGTCTAATCGGATCATGATCTCAGAAGTGGCGGACCAACCGCTCCCGACGGACAACGGTGGAGGCGCATATGGGGCTATTAGGTCTCGGATATGCTGGGTTCGGCGCGGCCGAACTCGATGACTGGCGGGAGTTCGGCACCACCCTCGTCGGTCTGCAGGCGGTCGAGCGCGGCAACTCCCTGCTCGCCTTCCGGATGGACGACCGCAAACAACGCATCGTGATCGACCGCGCTGCTCCGGAAGGATCGCGCTTCTTCGGCTGGGAGGTCGCGGACGCGGCGGCACTGGGTGAACTCGCCGCCCGGCTTGAGCAAGCCGGCATCGCGGTGACCGCGGAGCCGCAAGCCCTCGCCGATGCCAGGCATGTGCGCAGCCTGATCTCCTTCCACGATCCCGAAGGCAACCGGCTGGAAGCGTTTTATGGCGCCGAGATCGACGCCACGCCGTTCAAACCAGGCCGTGCGATCTCGGGCTTCCGCACCGGCCCGCTCGGCCTCGGGCATGCCGTGCTGACGGTGCAACGCATCGATCCGATGATGGCGTTCTACGTCGACGTGCTCGGCTTCGGGCTTTCGGACTATATCTTAAAGCCGTTTCGCGCCTATTTCTTCCACGTCAACCCGCGCCATCACAGCCTGGCGTTGATCGAGACCGGGCAGAGCGGCATCCATCATCTGATGGTCGAGATGTTCTCGCTCGACGATGTCGGGCAGGCTTACGACGTCGCGCTCAACCAGCCCGACCGCATCGGCACCTCGCTCGGCCGCCACACCAACGACTTCATGACCTCGTTCTACGCCAGGACGCCGTCATCCTTCATGATCGAATGCGGCTGGGGCGGCCGCGAGATCGATCCGGCGACGTGGCAGCCCTACGAAATGCAGGACGGCCCGAGCCTGTGGGGTCACGAGCGCGTCTGGTTGCCGGCCAAGGACCGCGAGCTGGCCCGCGAGATGCGGATGCACGCCGCCGCCCAAGGCCGCCGCGCGCCGGTGCAGGTGATTGAGGGCAATTTCAAGCTGATGTCGGGCACCTGTCCGTGGTGGGACGGGATGAAGACGGAAGGGTGATCCTCCGCGTCGTCCCCGCGAACGCATGCGCACGCAGGGACCCATAACCACAGGCTGTAGTAATTTGGCGATATGTCCGTCTGCGTGCCACTTCCAACGGCCACGGAGTATGGGTCCCCGCGTTCGCGGGGACGACACCTGTGGTGATCGCAGCCAGTCTCAGCCCAAATGCTTCTTGAAGAAGTCCGTCGCCCTGCCCCACGCAAGCTCGGCGGCCTCGCGGTCATGCACCGACATGCGCTGCTCGTTGGCGAAGGCGTGCTCCGCGTCATAGCGGAAAATCTCGAGCGACTTGCCGGCGGCCTTCATGGCCTTCTCGAAGGCGTCCACCACCTGCGGCGTGCACCAATCGTCCTTGTTGGCGAAATGCGCCTGCAGCGGGATCTTCACGTCGGCCGGCTTTGCCGCCTGCTCCGGCGGGATGCCATAGAACGCGACGCCGGCCGTCAGTTCCGGAATCTTGGTAGCACCGATGATGGTCACCGCGCCGCCGAGGCAGAAGCCGGTGAGACCGACCTTGGCGCCGTTCCGCGCCAGATACTGCACGGCGCCGCGCACGGTCTGCGTGGTTGCATCCATGAAGTCGAGCGAGTTCATCTCGCGACCGGCAGCATCGGTGTCGTGATACGGCACCACCGTACCCTTGTAGAGGTCGGGCGCCAGCGCGTCGAAGCCGGCCCGCGCGAAGCGGTCGCACATGCCCTTGATCTGGTCCTGCAAGCCCCACCATTCCTGGATCACGACCACGCCCGGTGCATCGCCGCGCGACGCGTTGGCGAGATAACCGCCTGCGTCCTTTCCGTCCGGACGCTTGAAGGTGATGGTGGTGCCCATGAATTCCTCCGGGATGCTTCTGAGGGATTGACCGCCATTGTGACGGCTCAACGCGTGCGACGCAATCGCGCCAACAAAAAAGCCCCCGTCGTGGGGGCTTTTTCAATTCACGTTGCCGACAGCGCAATCAGTGCGCGTTGGCCCAGACTTTCTTCTTGGTGAAATACATCAAAATCGAGAACAGGATCAGGAATACGAATACCTGAAGCCCGAGCCGCTTGCGCGCTTCCATATGCGGTTCCGCAGTCCACATCAGGAAGGTCGTGACGTCGTGGGCGTATTGCGCGACCGTGGTCGGCGAACCATCGCTATAGGTGACCTGGCCGTCGCTCAGCGGCTTCGGCATCTTGATGGCATGGCCCGGGAAATACTTGTTGTAGTAGGAGCCCTCGGGAATGGTCACGCCGGCCGGCGGATTCTCCTCGAAGCCTTCCAGGATCGCCATGACGTAATCCGGGCCCTGCTCCTGGTACTGGGTGAAGAAGTCGAAGACGAACCAGGGGAAGCCGCGCTTGTAGGAACGGGCCTTCGTGATCAGCGACAGGTCCGGCGGGGCCGCGCCACCATTGGCCGCACGCGCCGCCTGCTCGTTCGGGAACGGCGACGGGAAGTAGTCGGCCGGCCGGCCCGGACGCTCGAACATCTCGCCCTGGTCGTTCGGGCCATCCTTGATCTTGTATTCGGAGGCGAACGCAGCGGCCTGCGCCGGCGAATAGCCGGGCCCGCCGGCATCGGCGAGGTTGCGGAACGCGACATAGGACAGGCTGTGGCAGGTCGAGCAGACCTCCTTGTAGACCTGCAACCCGCGCTGCACCGCGCCACGGTCAAACGTGCCAAAAGGGCCTGAGAACGACCATTTCTGCGCCGGCGGCGACGCCTGGCCCTCCTCGGCCTTGGCGCTTTGCGCACCGCCGACCAAGAGCCCGCCCGCAACCATGATCGCGATCACGGTCGAGACCATCGGTGCGGCCTTGCTGCCGGTCTTCGCCAGCACATCGTCGGCGATCGAGTTCGGCACCGGCCTCGGCGTCTCGATCCGAGAGAGCAGCGGCAGCACGATCAGGAAGTACGCGAAATAGCAGACCGTCAGGATGCGGCCAGCGATCACATAGATGCCCTCCGGCGGCTGCGCGCCGAGATAGCCGAGCAGGATGCAGACGACGACGAACATCCAGAAGAACTGTTTGGCCAGCGGACGATACTTCGACGACCTGGTCTTGGCGCTGTCGAGCCAGGGCAGGAAGGCCAGCACAAGGATCGCCGAGAACATCGCCATCACGCCGGCGAGCTTGTTCGGGATCGAACGCAGGATGGCGTAGAACGGCAGGTAATACCATTCCGGCACGATATGCGCCGGCGTCACGCCGGGATTGGCCGGAATGTAGTTGTCGGCCTCCATCAGATAGTTCGGCATGTAGAAGATGAACCAGGCGAAGAAGATCAGAAAGCAGGAGACGCCGAACAGATCCTTGATCGTCGCGTAGGGCGTGAAGGCGACCGTGTCCTTCTCGGTCTTGGCCTCGACGCCGGCCGGATTGTTCTGGCCCGCCACATGCAGCGCCCAGACATGCAGCACGACCACGCCGGCGATCACGAAGGGCAAGAGATAGTGCAGCGAGAAGAAGCGGTTCAGCGTCGGGTTGCCGACAGCGTAACCGCCCCACAACAGCGTCACGATGCTCTCGCCGAAATAGGGCACGGCGGAGAACAGATTGGTGATGACGGTGGCGCCCCAGAAGCTCATCTGACCCCACGGTAGTGCGTAGCCCAAGAAGCCGGTCGCCATCATCAGGAGGTAGATGATGACGCCAAGGATCCACAGCACCTCACGCGGCTCCTTGTACGACCCGTAATAGACGCCGCGGAACATGTGGATGTAGACGGCGAAGAAGAACATCGACGCGCCGCTGGCATGCATGTACCGCAACATCCAGCCGTAATTGACGTCGCGCATAATCAGCTCGACCGAGCGGAACGCGAGATCGGCATGCGGGGTATAGTGCATCGCCAGGATCACGCCGGTCAGGATCTGCACCGCCAGCATCATCGAGAGGATGGCGCCGAAGGTCCACCAGTAGTTCAGGTTGCGCGGTGTCGGATAGGCCACGAAGGAGGAGTGGATGAGGCCAAAGATCGGCAGTCGCCGTTCGATCCACTTCAAAGCGGGGCTGGTCGGCTGATAATCGGATGGTCCGCTCATTGATGCGTTCCTGAGAAGAAAGACGACGCAATCGGTCAAAGTCTCGGCAGCGCCGAAACTTAGCCGATCTGGATTTTGGTATCGGAAACGAACTGATACGGCGGCACCGCCAGGTTGGCGGGCGCGGGCCCCTGGCGGATACGACCGGAGGTGTCGTATTGCGAACCATGGCAGGGGCAGAAAAAGCCGTCGTAATTACCCTCATGGGCGATCGGGATGCAGCCGAGATGGGTGCAGATGCCGACCACGACCAGCCATTGCTCATGGCCGGACTTGATGCGGGCCTCATCGGTCTGCGGGTCGGGCAGGCTCGCGAGCGGAACGCTGCGCGCCTCCTCGATCTGCTTCTTGGTGCGGTGGCTGATATAGATCGGCTTGCCGCGCCAGAACACCTTGATGTCCTGACCCTCGGCAACCGGCGTCAAATCGACCTCGATCGGCGCACCGGCGGCGATGGTCGCCGCATCCGGGTTCATCTGATCGATGAATGGCCAGACCGTCGCCGCTGCACCCACTGCAGCAGCAGCACCCGTTGCAACAAAAAGGAAATCACGGCGTGTCGGATGGTCCGCCGAAGACGCTGTCGTCACGATTCCAAGCCCTTTCTTGTCTGCAGCCGGTGGAACCGCCCCGGCGGCGCCCATTGCGACCGGGAGGCCTGCCGGCGCCCGCGGCCCCCGCGGCGGCAGAAGACCATCGTCCCTCCTCCCTAACGGCGGAACGGCAGTCCAGAATCGTTCTATTGGCACCCTTGCCGGACGAGCGCAAGCCCGCTATCGGCTCGCAGGCGTGCAATGCACTAAATGAGCGACGAACGTTGTTTTCTTGAGACATTTCGTCGGGACTTAACCAAGCGCTACGGCCATGCAGATCGCGCTCTTCCAGCCCGATATTCCCCAGAACACCGGCACCATCCTGCGGCTGTGCGCGTGCCTGGATGTAGCAGCCCATATCATCGAGCCGGCGGGCTTTCCGACCTCCGACCGGCATTTCCGCCGGGCGGGAATGGACTATCTCGACCACGTCCGGTTGATGCGCCATGATTCCTGGACGAAATTCGAAGAATGGCGTCGCGAGGCGGGCTATCGGCTGATTCTGTTCACGACCAAGGTTGCCGGTTCCTACCTCGATTTTCGCTATGCCGCTTCCGATATTCTGTTATTCGGGCGCGAATCCGCAGGGGTCACCGACGCGGTGGTGGCCGCGGCCGATGCGCGGCTGGCGATCCCGATCAAGCCGCCCTTGCGCTCGCTCAATGTCGCGATGTCGGCAGCGATGGCGATTGGCGAGGCCTTGCGGCAGACCCGCAGCCTGCAGCTGAAGGAGTTTCCGTGAGCTACGCGGTCAAGGAGATTTTTCTGACCTTGCAGGGCGAAGGCGCGCATGCCGGCCGCGCCTCGGTGTTCTGCCGCTTTGCCGGCTGCAACCTGTGGAGCGGCCGCGAGCAGGATCGCGCCAGCGCAACCTGCCAATTCTGCGACACCGATTTTGTCGGCACCGATGGCACGCTTGGCGGGCGCTATGCGAGCGCCGCAGCGCTCGCCGATATCATCGCCGAGCAATGGACAGGCGATAATGTCGGCCGCTATGTCGTGCTGACCGGCGGCGAGCCGCTATTGCAGGTCGATGCGGCACTGATCGAGGCCCTGCATGCGCGCGGCTTTGCCATCGGCGTCGAGACCAATGGCACGATTGCACCGCCAGACGGGCTGGATTGGGTCTGCGTCAGCCCGAAGGCCGGCGCGGAGCTCGTGGTACGGAAAGGGAACGAATTGAAGCTGGTCTATCCTCAGGAGCACGCCGCGCCGGAAGATTTCGTCGATCTCGATTTCGAGCGCTTCTCGCTGCAGCCGATGGACGGACCTGACGCGATTGAAAACACCGCGCGCGCTGTCGCGTACTGCTTGCGACACCCGCAATGGCGGCTGAGCGTGCAGACGCACAAAACGCTGGGTATCAGATAGGAGCTGGACTTTCAGGATGTGGGAATTGACGAAATCATTCCGCTTCGAGGCTGCGCATGCGCTCTCCGGAACGACGCTTGGCGCGAGCAGCGAGGAGATCCATGGCCATTCGTTTCGCGCGGAAGTGACTGTGCGCGGCACGCCGGACCCAGCAACCGGCATGGTGCTCGACCTCGGCCTGCTCGAACGTTCGATGGCCGAGGCGCAGAAGACGCTCGACCATAAGTTCCTCAACAAGATCGAGGCGCTTGGACAACCCACCCTCGAAAACCTGTCGCGCTTCATCTTCGAACTGGTGCAGCATGCGGGCAAGGTCACGCGCGTCAGCGTGCACCGCGACAGCTGCAATGAGAGCTGCACCTATTTCGGACCGGAAGCCTGAAGTCATGGAAAAATCCGCCATCGAACAGCGCAAGGCGCGTGCAAGAACATGGTTTGAAGTGTTGCGTGACGATATCTGCGCAGCCTTCGAGCGGCTGGAGGACGACGCGCCTGCTTCGCTCTATCCCGGCGATGCCGGCCGCTTCGCGCGCACGCCGTGGGAACGCACCGACCACACCGGCAAGCCCGGTGGTGGCGGCGTGATGGCGATGATGCGCGGGCGCCTGTTCGAGAAGGTCGGCGTGCACTGCTCGACCGTGCATGGCGAGTTCGCGCCCGAATTCCGCGCCCAGATCCCGGGCGCGGCGGATGATCCGCGGTTCTGGGCTTCGGGCATCTCGCTGATCGCGCATCTGCACAATCCGAATGTGCCGGCGGTGCATATGAACACCCGCTTCGTCGTCACCACCAAGGCTTGGTTCGGCGGCGGCGCCGACCTCACACCGGTCCTGGACCGGCGGCGCACACAGGGCGATCCGGATACGCTCGCCTTCCATGCGGCGATGCAATCGGCCTGCGATGCGCATGTGCGGATCGCAAGTTACGAAAAATACAAGAAATGGTGCGACGACTATTTCTACCTGCCGCATCGCAAGGAAGCGCGCGGCATCGGCGGCATCTTCTACGATTGGCACGATAGCGGCGACTGGGACGCCGACCTCGCCTTCACCCAGGATGTCGGCCGCGCGTTCCTGAAGATCTATCCCGAACTGGTCCGGCGCAATTTTGCGACGGCATGGACCGCTGACGACCGCGAGGAGCAACTGATCCGGCGCGGCCGCTACGTCGAGTTCAATCTGCTCTACGACCGCGGCACCATTTTCGGCCTGAAGACCGGCGGCAATGTCGATTCGATCCTGTCGTCGATGCCGCCGCATGCGAAGTGGCCGTGAGATCGCCATCGTGACCAAATTTCCCCGCGCCATGCTGATCGACATGGACGACACCATCCTGTCGGCCTATGGCCGGCCCGAGATCGCCTGGAACACGATCGCGGCCGAATTCGCCGATGAATTGGCGCCGCTTGATCCGCCGGTGGTTGCAGCGGCGATCCTCGCTTTCGCTCGGAAATTCTGGTCCACGGCGGAGCCGATCTGGCGCCTGAAGCTCGATGAAGCGCGCCGCGAAACTGTCAGGGGCGGCTTGGCCGCGCTTCATGCGAGCGGCCACCGGTCCCTCTCAGACGATCTCGCGATCCGGATCGCCGATCGGTTCACAACGTTTCGCGAGGAAAGCATCTTCGTCTTTCCCGGCGCGCACGACGCGATAGACGGCTTGCGGGCACTCGGCATCAAGCTCGCGCTCGTCACCAACGGCGCCGCGCTGATGCAGCGCGCCAAGATCGAGCGCTTCGCGCTGTCGCACCGCTTCGATCACATCCAGATCGAAGGCGAGCACGGCTTCGGCAAGCCGGAAGAGCGCGCCTATCGGCACGCGATGGATGCGCTCGGTGTCAGCGCGCCGGACACCTGGATGATCGGCGACAATCTGGAATGGGAAGTCGTGGCGCCGCAGCGGCTTGGCATCTACTCTATCTGGATCGACGTGCACAGCGACGGTCTTCCCGCGGGATCGATCGTCAGGCCGGATCGGATCATCCGTGCCCTGACGGAATTGCTTCCCGGCGCGGATCGGTACGACGCTTGCGCTTCGCCCCGCAACCAATCCCCATCAAAATCCGATAGCGGCGGTAGTCCGTGATCGGACTGTCATGACAGCTCTGTAGCTTGCCCGCGTCAATCAAGGAAGGGTGAACCATGGAACTGAAGCCAGGCGATGTGGTGATGCTGAAATCGGGTGGGCACCCGATTACGGTGGCCGAAGTCAACGAGGACTCGGTCGAGTGCATTTGGATGGGTATCGACGGCGATCTGTTTCGGGAAACGCTTCCCCTCGCCGTCCTCGAAGCCGCCAATCCCGATGACGAGGAAGAGGACGACGACGAGGAAGAGGAAGAGGAAGAGGAAGAGGAAGAAGACAACGACGAGGACGAAGACGATCGCCGCAAGGGCAAGGTCGCATAAGCCTGCCTGCGATGCGGCCTGGCTCGCAAAACCGGGCGGCGTCGAAGTTTTGGCGCTCAGGGAAGGTGAGCAACCTTGTATCCCGGGTGGAGCGCAGCACAACCCGGGCTACTACGTTGCGTCAGCACCGATCAGATCATCACCATACCGCCCGTGACCACGGCGGTATCACAATCGGTTGTCGTGGGTGAAACGGGCGACGGTCTCATCGGCGATCGCCGAGAGCACGGTGCGGTCGAGCGGAAACTCCGCGGCAAGCCAAGCCTGCTCGGCCTGCGTCAGTAGATGGCCGAGCGCAGGCCCTTCGGCAATCCCGCGCGCAATGAAATCGGCCGCCTTCAGCGGAAATTTCGGCGCCTGCCAACGCTGCGGCAGGCGCGCCAGTTCGCGCCAATGACCGATGTCGTGGCTATCGCTCGTCCGCGCCCAAGCGAGCATCAGCCGGTCGAGATAGGCCGCCTCGCCGAGATGGTAGAGCCAGCGGCGCGCCGACGTTTCGTCGATGCTGGCGAGCTGCCACCAGCGATCCGCCATCGCTTCCAGCGCCTTCGCCTCCGCATTGGTGAGCCGCAGTTTTGCGGCCACGCGCCTTGCGTCCTCGATGATGGCGAGTGCGAGCGCGCCCAGCCGGCGGACCGCACTTGCCTCGAGGCCGAGCTCGCGCTCGGCCGCGATCATCGCTGCGAACGGCCCGGTATAGCCGACGCCGCCGAGGATCATCTGCAAGAGACCGCCATCGGCCATCGCAGTGACCGCGACCACCGCGCCATCGGCGATCACGAGCTTGAGCATTTCCATTCGCACGCGCTCCGCCGAAAGCTGCGCCAAACCGGCACGGCCTGCGATGCAGGCGAGATAACCGGCGCGATCGGGGTCGCCGGCGCCGTAAGCTGCATGCATGCGGAAGAAGCGCAGGATGCGCAGATAGTCTTCGGCGATGCGCTGACCGGGATCGCCGATGAAGCGCACGCGGCGAGCGGCGATATCGTTGAGCCCGCCGACATGGTCGTGCACCACGCCCTTGGCATCGACCGAAAGGCCGTTGATGGTGAAATCGCGCCGCTCGGCATCGCGCGCCCAGTCGCGGCCGAACGCGACCTTGGCCTTGCGGCCATAGGTTTCGGTATCCTCGCGCAGGGTCGTGACCTCGAACGGATGCTTGTCGACGACCAGCGTCACCGTGCCGTGCTCGATGCCGGTCGGCACGCTCTTGATCCCGGCGACCTTGGCGCGGCGCATCACCTCCTCCGGCGGCGCCGTAGTCGCGAGATCGATGTCGCCGATCGGTCTGTGCAACAGCGCGTTGCGCACGGCACCGCCGACCACGCGCGCTTCCTCACCATCGGCATTGAGCAGCGCGAGCACGCGCGCCGTGGGTCCCGATCTCAGCCATGGCGCCTGCTCAAGCGCGGGTGCGTGGGTCATTTCTCGGCTCCGGGCACGAGCTTGCCATTCTCGATATGCGCAGGGATATAGGTCGAATTCGGCGGCGCGCCCGAGAAGTGCGCGAGCATCATGAAACTGGCCACGACCAGGAGCAGCGCTCCCAGCGCCAGTTTCGCGATCAAAGGCAGCGGCCAGGAAGACTTCGCGAAGACGCCGGAGCGCGTTGCAATGAGGAACAAGGCATAGACCGCGAAAGGGATCAGGAAAATTCCGATCTCGGTCAATACCGGACGGATCATGGCATGTAGATCCGTTCGTACAACACGCGCAAGATCCCGGCTGTGGCGCCCCAGATATAGCGCTCGGCAAAAGGCATCGCATAATAGGAGCGCTCGATGCCGCGAAATTCCTTGCTGTGGAGCTGGTGGTTCGCCGGATTCATCAGGAACGAAAGCGGCACCTCGAACGCGTCGACGACCTCGCCCTCGTTGATCTTGAGCTTGAAGCCGGGCTTCACCCGCGCCACCGTCGGCAGGATGCGAAAACCAAATGCGGTGCCATAGAGATCGAGATAGCCGATCGGCTCGATGAAGTCGCGCGTGAGCCCGACTTCCTCGTCGGCCTCGCGCAGCGCGGCATCGAGCGGAGAGGTATCCGTCGCATCGATCTTGCCGCCGGGAAACGAGATCTGGCCGGCATGGCTGCTCAGATGCTCCGAGCGCTGCGTCAGCAGCACCGTCGGCTCATCGTGATCGACCACCGGGATCAGCACCGCGGCCGGCCGCACTGGCTGTTCGCGCGCGACGATCTCGAGCATGCGGTCGTTGCCGGAGTCGCCGGTCTTCGGAATGATGTTGGGATCGACCAGGCCGGGGGGGACGTCGAAACTCAGCCGCGCGCGGCTGCGCGCGAAAAACTCCGCCGAGTTGATCGCCGCCGGCTCCGTCTTCAGCATCGGCTCGTTCAAAGCGCGTCCCTCACCTCTTTCGCGTCCGCCATCGCAAAGAACGCGCCGCCAGATTCGATTCCGAACATCGGATGACCATCGACCATCCGCTCTTCCCCCATGTCAACAAGATCGTAGTAGAGCGGACGGGTGACTTTGGCCCAGAGATCGGCGCGGACATGCAGATATGGCGTGAGCCCGCCATCATCGGCCGGCTCGAAACGAAGGGCGTGGGCGGCGTCGCAATCAACCCAGTCGTCGACATTGGTACGGAACCTGAGCAGCCGCCCGCGCGTGTCCTTGTCCTTTTGCATCTCGACCGCAAGAAACGGCGCATCATCGACGCGGATGCCGACCTTCTCCACCGGAGTCACCAGGAAGTACTTGCCGTCCTCCCGTTTCAGGATGGTAGAGAACAGGCGCACCAGTGCCGGCCGGCCGATCGGTGTTCCCATGTAGTACCATGTACCGTCGCTGGCGATTCGCATGTCGAGATCGCCGCAGAATGGCGGATTCCATAAATGCACGGGGGGAAGACCCTTGCCTCCGGCGGATTTTGTGTTCGCGGCATTGGTGGCCGCGGCGGTCAGCCCTTCCAGGCCCTGACGGCTTATTTGCCCTTCGTTCGCCATGGTTTGCCTTAAGGTTGAGGGCCTTAATCTGGCACGATTGGTGCACGTACCCCAGATGTGCGCGGGATGCGGTTCTCGCCACATCGTGATGGCGTTCATACCCTGAAAACCCGTTAAGGTGGGGATAGTTTAATTCAACGAATACATGGCCTTCACTTATGCTTAGCATGGGGCCGATGACGTGACGACGCGAGGTTGCATCGTCAAGAAGGAGCACGGAATGGCTGGTGCAGAGAGTGTCGAAAAGCTGGAAGACGTGATCGTCCGCTCGGCCGAGCAGGTGGCTGGACAGATCCGTACGGCGAAAGAGGCGATTTCGACCGTTATTTTCGGCCAGGACCGGGTGATCGAGAACACCCTGGTGACGATCCTGTCCGGCGGACATGCGCTGCTGATCGGGGTTCCTGGCCTTGCCAAGACGAAGCTCGTGGAGACGCTCGGCATCACGCTCGGCCTCGATAGCAAACGCATCCAGTTCACGCCGGACCTGATGCCGTCGGACATCCTCGGCGCCGAGGTGCTCGACGAGAGCAGCGCCGGCAAGCGTTCGTTCCGCTTTATTGCAGGTCCGGTATTCGCGCAGCTTCTGATGGCCGACGAGATCAACCGCGCCAGCCCGCGTACCCAATCGGCGCTGCTGCAAGCCATGCAGGAGCAGCACATCACGGTTGCGGGCGCGCGCCATGATCTTCCCAAGCCGTTCCATGTGCTGGCGACGCAGAACCCGCTGGAACAGGAAGGCACCTATCCCCTGCCCGAAGCGCAGCTCGACCGCTTCCTGATGGAGATCGACGTCGATTATCCCGACCGTGAGGCCGAACGGCGCATTTTGTTCGAGACCACCGGCGCCGAAGAAACGCTGGCGAAGGCCGCCATGAACGCGGAACTCCTGCTCAGCGCACAGCGGCTGGTGCGAAGGTTGCCGGTCGGCGATTCCGTCGTCGACGCCATCCTGTCGCTGGTGCGCGCCGCGCGGCCCAATCCCGAAGGCGAGAAGCTGATCGCCTGGGGACCAGGCCCGCGTGCCAGCCAGGCCTTGATGCTCGCCGTCCGCGCCCGCGCCCTGCTCGACGGACGGCTCGCGCCCTCGATCGACGACGTGCTGGATCTCGCGGAGCCCGTGCTCAAGCACCGCATGGCACTGACCTACACCGCGCGCGCGGAAGGCCGCACCATTCCTGACGTGATCAGGCAATTGAAGACGCGGATCGGTTGATGGCCGCTGAGAACAAGCGCCTAGGCGAGGAGATTGTCGCGATCCGACGTGCCGATGGCGAAAGCCGATCGCTCGCCGTATCGCTGCCGCGCCTGGTGCTCGAGGCTCGCCGCATCGCCAACAATGTCATCCATGGTTTGCACGGCCGGCGGCGTGCCGGGGTCGGCGAGAACTTCTGGCAATATCGCCGCTTCGTCTCCGGCGAGCCGTCGCAGAACGTCGACTGGAGGCGCTCGGCGCGCGACGACCATCTCTACGTCCGCGAGCAGGAGTGGGAGGCAGCGCACACCGTCTGGATCTGGCCCGACCGCTCGCCTTCGATGGCATTCGCGTCCAAGCAGGCGCGCGATTCCAAGCTCGAGCGCGGCTTGATCGTCGCCTTTGCGCTGGCCGAATTGCTGGTCGCCGGCGGCGAGCGCGTCGGCATCCCGGGCCTGATGAACCCGACCGCGAGCCGCAGCGTGATCGACAAGATGGCGCAGGCGATGCTGCATGATGATGCGACCCGCGCCAGCTTGCCGCCGTCCTTCGTGCCGTCGGCGCTTTCCGAGATCGTGGTGCTGTCGGACTTCTGGTCGCCAATCTCGGAGATCAGAACCACGCTCGCCGGGCTGTCGGCCTCGGGCGCGCACGGCACGGTGATCCAGATCGTCGATCCCGCCGAGGAAACCTTCCCCTATTCGGGCCGCGTCGAATTCGTCGAACCGGAAGCGGGCAGTATGATCACCGCGGGCCGCGCCGAGAGCTGGGCCAGGGACTATGTCGCGCGCGTCACGCTGCATCGTGACGAGATCCGCGCCGAGACCAACCGGCTCGACTGGCTGTTCTCGATCCACACCACCAACCGCTCCGCGGCGGAGCTGCTCTTGTTCCTGCACAACGGCATGACCGTGAGCAAGGCCAGCGTACGGTCCACCGTGAAAGTGGGGCTCGGCGCATGATCGCAGGCCTGCCGCTGTCCTTCGCCGAACCGATGCTGCTGCTGGGCCTGGTGAGCCTGCCGGCGCTGTGGTGGCTGCTCCGCGTGATGCCGCCACGGCCGAGGCGCATCGAATTTCCGCCGACCAGATTGCTGTTCGATATCCAACCCAGGGAGGAGACGCCATCGCGCACACCGTGGTGGCTGACGCTGCTGCGCCTTGCCGCCGCCGCACTCGTCATCTTCGCCGCGGCCGGGCCGATCTGGAATCCGCAGACCGGGCTTGCCTCCTCCAAGGGGCCGCTCGTGATCCTGCTCGATGACGGCTGGAGCTCGGCCTCAAGCTGGGACGCACGGATCAGGGCCGCCGACGAATTGATCGCCAGTGCGGACAACGACCGCCGCGGGGTGGCGCTGGTGCCGCTATCGGAATCGCAGCGCGACATCGCGCTGATGCCGGCCGGCACCGCGCGCGTCGCGCTGCGGCAGTTCGCGCCGAAGCCCTATTCGATCGACCGCGTCGAAACGCTGCCCGCCATCGGCAGGTTCCTGAAAGCGACCGGCGACTGCGAGATCGCCTGGCTGTCCGACGGTGTCGACACCGGGCGCGGTCCGGAATTCACCGAAGGCCTCGGCAAGCTGATCGAGAACCGCACGCTGACGATCTACGAGGGCGGCGCGCCGTCCGCGCAGGCCCTCGTTGCCGCGGAGAATGCCGCAGCCAAGATGACCGTGAAAGTGCTGCGCACCGAAACCGGCATCACCTCCGGCACGGTGCGGGCGCTGGATGCCAAGGGCGCGCCGATCGGCGAGGCGCGCTACACCTTCGCCCCGCAGGATCGCGAGACCGAGGCATCGTTCGATCTCCCGGTCGAACTGCGCAACGACATCGCCCGGCTGGAGATCGCCGGCGAGCGCTCCGCTGGCGCGGTGCAGCTCCTCGACAAGAGGTGGCGGCGCCGTGCTGTCGGCATCGTCTCCGGCGCCACCAACGACACCGCGCAGCCGCTGCTCGCCTCGACCTTCTACCTTTCCCGCGCGCTGTCGCCATTCGCTGATGTGCGTCTTGACCGCGGCGCGCCGCAGCAGGCGATCGCCCAGTTCCTCGACCAGCGATTGCCGATGATCGTGCTGGCCGATGTCGGCACGCTGTCGCCGGAAATTCGCGAGCGGCTCAATGCCTGGATCGATCAGGGCGGCGTGCTGGTGCGTTTCGCCGGCCCGCGGCTGGCGCAAGCCGATGACGATCTGGTGCCGGTGAAGCTACGCCGCGGCGGCCGCATTCTCGGCGGCAGCCTGACCTGGGAGAAGCCGCAGCATCTGGCGTCGTTTACCGCCGACGGCCCGTTCGCCGGTCTTCCGGTGCCCAAAGACGTCACCGTGAGCCGGCAGGTGCTGGCCGAGCCGGATGCCGTGCTCGCCACCAAGAGCTGGGCGTCGCTGGAAGACGGCACGCCGCTGGTCACCGGCGAGCATCGCGGCAAGGGCGTGGTCAGCCTGTTCCATGTCGGCGCGGATTCGCGCTGGTCGGATCTGCCGATGTCCGGCACGTTCGTCGAGATGCTGCGGCGGCTGGTCGACATGTCCGGCTACACCTCGAAGCCTGGCGCGGGCGTCGCCGGCGAAGTCAAGGCCGAGACCGTGGCGCCGCTCCGCACGTTGGATGGCTTTGGCGTGTTCGGCCCGCCACCCTCGACCGCCAAGCCGATGCCGGCCGACTACCGCGACCGCGCAACGCCGGATCATCCGCCCGGCTTCTACGGCCCGGCCGACTCCCCGATCGCCGTCAACACGCTCGCGACTGCCGACCGCATCGCCCCGCTCGACACGTCCAGCCTGCGTGCACGGCGGGCAAGCTACACCAATGCCGAGCCGCGCGATCTCCGCGGCATCCTGCTGTCGTCGGCGCTCGGTCTGTTCCTGCTCGATGCGATCGTGGTCGCCATGCTCGGCGCCGGCCTTGCCGCGCTGTGGCGACGGCGCGCCGCTCCGGCCGTGCTGGCGCTTGCTTTCCTGCTGGCATTGATGGTGCCGTCCGCCACGCGCGCCGAGAACAGCGACGACTTCGCCATGAAAGCGGTTTCGCAGACGCGGCTCGCTTATATCGTCACCGGCAATGCCGATGTCGACTCCATCGTGAAAGCCGGCATGTCCGGGCTGACGCTGTTCCTGGCGCAACGCACCGCGCTGGAGGCCGGCGATCCCATCGGCGTCGATCCTGCACGCGACGAACTCGCCTTCTTCCCGCTGATCTACTGGCCGATCGTGCCCGGCGCGCCAAAGCCGCCGCAGGACGCCATCAACAAGATCGACGCCTATATGAAGCAGGGCGGCACCGTGCTGTTCGACACCCGCGATGCCATCGAGGCGCCGGCCGGCGACAATGGTGCCTCGCAGACGCCGGGCATGCAGACGTTGCGCGAGATCTTGTCCTCGCTCGACGTGCCCGAGCTCGAGCCGGTGCCGCGCGAACACGTACTGACCAAGACATTCTACCTCCTGCGCGACTTCCCGGGCCGCTTCAACTCTGGCCAGACCTGGGTCGAGACGCTGCCGCGCGAAGACGATGACGAGGCCGCGCAGCGGCCGGCGCGCGGCGGCGACGGCGTATCGCCGATCATCATCACCTCCAACGATCTTGCCGGCGCCTGGGCGATCCGGCCCGACGGTCAGCCGATGCTGCCGCTCACCCCCGGCGAGCCGCGCCAGCGCGAATTCGCGTTCCGCGCCGGCGTCAACATCGTGATGTACACGCTGACCGGCAACTACAAGGCCGACCAGGTGCACGCGCCGGCCCTGATCGAGCGCCTGGGACAATGACATGAATTACGGCATTGCCTTCACGCCGCTGGTACCCTCGCTCGTGCTGTGGCTCGGGCTTGCGGCGATTATCGTTATAGCGGCGCTGCTGTTGTTTTCACGCTCCCGCGGTGCATGGATACGCGTCGGGGCGCTGACGCTGATTTTGCTGGCGCTTGCCAACCCGTCCTTCACGCGCGAGGACCGTGAGCCCCTCTCCTCGGTCGCCGCCGTCGTGATCGACAAGAGTCCAAGCCAGAATTTCGGCACGCGCAACCAGGAGACCGCGAAGGCGCAGGAAGCGCTCGTCAACAGCCTGAAACAGATCAAGGGCCTGGAAGTGCGCGTTGTCGATGCCGGTCAGGCCGACGGCGAGACCGACGGCACCAAGCTGTTCGGCGCATTGTCCTCCGCATTATCAGACGTTCCGGTCGATCGTGTCGCCGGCGCCTTCCTGATCACCGACGGCCGTGTACACGATATCCCGGCGGGCGCCGCCGCCCTCGGCTTCCAGGCGCCGGTGCACGCGCTGATCACCGGACGCAAGGACGAGCGCGACCGACGGATTGCCATTTCGGCCGCGCCGCGCTTCGGCATCGTCGGCCAGACCCAGACCATCACCTACCGGCTCGACGACCAGGGCGTGACCGGCCAGAGCGCCAGGATCACCGTGCGTCGCGACGGCGAGGTGATCAACGAGCGCACCTTGCAGAGCGGTCAGACCGCCAATGTCGATATCGACATCAAGCATGCCGGTCCCAACATCGTGGAGATCGAGGCGTCGGCGCTCGACAATGAACTGACGCTGGTCAACAACCGCGCGGTGGTTGCGATCGACGGCGTTCGTGACAGGCTGCGCGTGCTGCTGGTTTCCGGCGAGCCACATTCCGGCGAGCGCACCTGGCGCAACCTCTTGAAGTCCGACGCCAGCGTCGACCTCGTGCATTTCACCATCCTGCGTCCGCCGGAGAAGCAGGACGGCACGCCGATCAACGAATTGTCGCTGATCGCGTTTCCGACCCGCGAACTGTTCCAGCAGAGGATCAACGACTTCCAGTTGATCATCTTCGACCGCTACGCCCGGCAGGGCGTGTTGCCGATCGCCTATTTCGACAACATCGCGCGCTATGTCCGTTCCGGTGGCGCGGTGCTGGTCTCCGCCGGGCCCGACTATGCCTCCACGACCAGCATCTGGCGGACGCCGCTCGACTCGGTGCTCCCGGCCGAACCCGTCGGCGTCACCGAGAAGCCGTTCTATGCGCATCTTTCCGAGGCGGGAAAGCGCCATCCGGTGACACGTGGGCTGGAAGGCTCGGGCAGCGAGCCGCCGCACTGGAGCCGCTTCTTCCGCGCCGTCGATACCCGCAACGCTAACGGCCAGCCCGTGATGACCGGTGCCGACGGGAAGCCACTGCTGCTGCTGTCTCGCTACGGCGAAGGCCGCGTGGCGCTGCTGCTCTCCGACCACATCTGGCTGTGGGCGCGCGGCTATGAGGGCGGTGGTCCGCATCTCGACCTGCTCAGACGGATGTCGCACTGGCTGATGAAGCAGCCTGATCTGGACGAGGAGGCGCTGCGGCTGCAGATCCAGGGCCACGATCTCGCCGTGGTGCGCCAGACCATGGGCGACAGCGTCCCGCCGGTCACCGTGACCTCGCCGAGCGGCGCGACGCGCGAATTGACGCTGACCCAGGGTGAGCCCGGTGAATGGCGTGCGACGCTTCCGGCTAACGAGCTCGGTCTGTGGCAGGCGACCGACGGCACGCTGAAGGCGCTGGTCAATGTCGGCCCGACCAACCCGAAGGAATTTTCGGAAGTCACGTCCACGACCGAGATGCTGAAGCCGCTGGCGCAGGCGACCGGGGGCGATGCTCGCCGCGTGGTCGATGGCGCCAGCCTGGACATGCCCCGCATCGTACCGGTGCGTGCGTCGAGCGTGTTCCGCGGCGAGGGCTGGATGGGCGTCAGAATGCGTGACGCCAGCGTCGTCAAGGGCGTCGGCGTGCTGCCAATGTTCGCAGGGATCATCGGCCTCTTGCTGCTGCTCGGTGCATTCGCCGCCACCTGGCTACGCGAGGGACGGTAAGCGAACACGCCATCGAAGCCGGCCACTGTCTCCCCCTCATCCCGAGGAGGCCGCACCGCGGCCGTCTCGACGGATGGGCTCAGGGCGAGATCGTGGCCTCATGGTTCTCAAGGCGATGCGCAGCATCGTCCGGAGACGCGCGAAGACGCGCTCCTCACCATGAGGGTCTGTCATCTGGTCGCCGTTGCAGCAATCACACAGCTCTTGCCGATCGTGCGACGCTCACCCAAGCCGCGGTTGACACCGCCATCTCCTTCCGATGTTATAATGTAACATCGGGACGGTTGGGGTACACTGTCGCGGGGGTGGGCGTACATTCGTGAAGTGGATTCGAAAACACGTCAAACTTGGCGCGCGGCTGGCGCTGCTCGCGCTCGCCGTTCAGTTTGTGCTGTCGTTCGGCCACTTCCATCCGGCGCAGGCCGCTCCCGCGCTGCAGACTGCAACATCGCAGAACGACTTCCTTCGTACGGCGGACCTCGTGGGCAAGGATGCAACGAGTCCGTCCGCCCACAAGCAGCAGCTTCCGCACCAGGATAACCACCAGCGGCCGGCCGACGGTTGCGCGATCTGCGCCGTTATTGCGATGGCGCGCGGCATGCTGTTCGCTACGCCGCCGGTGCTGTTATTGCCGCAGGCGATCGAACTCCTCCAGCTCACCACCGAAGCCGGCTTCGCCCATCTCGGCACCACCCATCGGGCGTTCCAGTCGCGCGCGCCACCTCTCTCCTGATCGATTGACCGAACTGCCTTCGCACGCCCGCTGGTCAAGCGAGATGCAAAGGACATCGCAATCGGTGCGTCGACTTGGCCGACGGCATCAGGATCAGGAAAATGGGATTCAAAAGAAAACGAGCATTCCACGTCGGTGGAGCAAGCTGGCTAGTACTATGCGCGTTCGGCAGCGGCGCGATCGCCCAGGATGCGCCCGCCTCGGCACTTGCAACGCAATTGCCGGATATCAACGTCACGGCGCCAAGCCCGATCGTGCGGCATCGCCGGACCGTCGCTCCGGCGCGCACCCCCGTTCGCGCCGCGCGCAGCACACCCGGCCGCAATCGCGAGCGCACGGCACAGGCGCAGCCTGCGCCGGCCGCACCGCCTGCCCCGCCGGCGCCACAGCAAGGTGTGCTGCCGATCGTGACCGACCAGTTCGCCACTGTCACCGTGGTCCCGAACGAGGAACTGCGCCGCGAGGGCGGCGCGACGCTCGGCGATGTCCTGTTCTCCAAACCCGGCATCACTGGCTCGAGCTTCGCGCCCGGCGCCTCCAGCCGGCCGATCATTCGCGGACTTGACGTCAACCGCGTCGGCATCGTCGAGAACGGTCTCGGCGGCGGAGGCGCGTCGGACCTCGGCGAGGATCATTTCGTCCCGATCGATCCGCTCGCAACCAACCAGATCGAAGTGGTGCGCGGCCCGGCGGCGCTGCGCTACGGCTCGACCTCGATCGGCGGCGTGGTCAGCGCCACCAACAACCGTGTTCCCGATGCGCTGCCGACCTGCGCGGCGGCGCCGTTCCAGACCTACGGCCTGCCGGTGAAGGCGCCGGTCGCAGAGGCCGCATCGTCATCCTGCATGAACGTCGAGACACGAACGGCGGTGAATTCGGTGGATCGCAGCGTCGAAGGCGGCGTCCTGCTCGACGCCGGCGGCAACAATGTCGCCGTGCATCTCGACGCCTATGGCCGCAAGTCCGGCGACTACGATATCCCGAGCTATCCTTATCTGTTCGACACCTCGAGGCCGGTGAACTACCGCCAACCGAACTCGGCGACGCAAGCGGATGGCGCCTCGATCGGCGCCTCTTATTTCTTCCAGGGTGGCTTCATCGGCGCTGCGGTTACGCAAAACGACGCGCTCTACCGGATTCCCGGCATCGATGGCGCCGATCACCAAACCCGGATCGACGGCCACCAGACCAAGTTCACCGTCAAGGGCGAGTACCGCCCGGATGCGGCGGCAATCGACGCCATCAGGTTCTGGGCCGGCGCGACCGACTACCACCACAACGAGATCGGGCTTGCCGATCCCGACGATCCCTCGAGCGTCGGCATCAGGCAGACGTTTACGAACAAGGAGCAGGAGGCCCGCGTCGAGGTGCAGTTGATGCCGTTCAACGCGCGCTTTGCCGAGGTGACCACGGCGTTCGGCGTACAGGGCGGCCACCAGGAATTGACCGCTCCGAGCCCCGACGACCCCGGGTCCCTGTTCAACGGCCTGTGGAATCCGAACAACAACAACCGCGTCGCCAGCTACGTCTTCAATGAGTTCAAATTCTCCGAAACAACCAAGGCACAGATCGCCGGCCGTATCGAGCATGTCGAGTTGCACGGCTCAACGCCCGATTTTCCGGCCGACTTCCTGCCTGACGGAAATCCGCAGTTCAGCACCGCGCGCAATCCGTCCTTTACGCCGAAGAGCGGCAGCATCGGGTTAATCCAGGACCTCCCCTACGACCTCGTCGGCAGCATCACCGCGCAATACGTCGAGCGCGCGCCGAAACCGGCAGAGCTGTTTTCGCGCGGCCCGCACGACGCGACCGCTACCTTCGACATCGGCAATCCGAACCTGACGATCGAGACCGCTAAATCGGTCGAGATCGGCCTGCGCAAGGCAACTGGGCCGTTCCGCTTCGAGGCGACCGCCTACTACACCCATTTCGACAACTTCATCTTTCGCCGGCTCACCGGCGTGATGTGTGACGAGGACTTCAATTCCTGCGGCGCGCCCGACGGCGAATTGAACCAGGCGGTCTATTCCCAGCGCAACGCCACCTTCCGCGGCGGCGAATTCCAAAGCCAACTCGATATCGGACCACTCAATGGCGGCATCTGGGGCATCGAGAACCAGTTCGACATCGTCCGCGCCACCTTCAGTGATGGCACCAACGTACCCCGCATTCCTCCGATGCGCGTCGGCGGCGGCGTCTATTGGCGCGACGCCAACTGGTTTACGCGCGTCAACCTGCTGCACGCGTTTGCACAGAACGACGTCGCTCCGATTGCCGAGACGCCGACGGCAGGCTACAACCTGCTGAGGGCGGAGGTCAGCTACAAGACCACGCTCGATCCGTCCTGGTTCGGCGCACGCGAGATGACGGTTGGCTTGGTTGGCAACAACCTGCTCAACGAAAACATCCGTAACTCCGTCTCCTACACCAAGGACCAAGTGCTGATGCCCGGCATCGGCGTAAGGGCGTTTGCGAATTTGAAATTCTAAAGCGCGATGAGATGAGGATGAATCATCATCGCGCTTTAGGTTGTTGTTTGAGCATGATCTTTTCGGAAAACCGCTTCACACTTTTCCGGATCATGCTCTAAGCCGGCTCGCCCCCTCTTTCGCGCCTTGCGGAAGAGGGGCTGGTGGCGACGCGTCCTACCGCGCCTTGCTCCAATCGGGGCCGATCGGACCGGAGACGTCGGTGAAAGCGTCCTCCACCAGCTCGGCTACCAGCAGGCGGTTGTAGTCGACCGGGCCGGGCATGGTCGCCCTGCCCTTCGGGATCACCTTGAAACCGGCGCGGCTGTAGTAAGCCTCATCGCCAACCAGAATCACCAGGCGATGCCCTTTGGCCTTGGCATCGGAGAGCGCGCGGTCGAGCAGCGCGCGGCCGACGCCGCGGCCGCGGAACGGCGGCTCCACCGTCAATGGACCCAGCATCAACGCCGGTGTATCGCCGATCATGACGGGCAATTGTCTGACCGAACCGACGAGGAGCGTGCCGATGCGCGCGGTGAAGGACAGATCGAGCAGATGGTCGACATGCTCGCGCAGCCGATAGGCGCTGAGCACGAAGCGGCCAGGCCCGAACGTGCGTTCGTGCAAACGCTCGATCGCCTGGGCGTCGTTCGCCGTTTCCGGCAAGATGGTCAGCGACAAATCACTCATGGTGAGGCGCGAGATAGCACCTGGATCGAGCGCGGTCCATCGCCGGCGTCATTTCTTGTTAATGGCCGGCTGGGACAGGTAGGCGAGCAGCTTCATCTCGCGGCGGCCGCGCGTCACCGTGTCCAGCACCAGCCCCGACGAGACCGACAGCATCGCCACGATCATCAGGCCGGTCGACAGCACCGCCGTCGGCAGCCGCGGCACGACCCCCTCCTCGATGAAGGTGATGATGATCGGGATCGCCAGCACGATCGAGATCAGCGCGAGAACCACCCCGATGCCGGTGAAAAACCGCAGCGGCTTTTCCGAGCGGTAGAGCCTCAGGATGGTTCCCAGAATCCGAAACCCGTCGCGCCAGGTGTTGAGCTTGCTGACCGATCCCTCCGGCCGGGCATAATAGGGCGTCTCGATCTCGCCGACCGGCAACGCCAATTCCAGCGCGTGGACGCTGAGCTCGGTCTCGATCTCGAAACCGTCCGACAGCACCGGAAAGGATTTGACGAAGCGGCGCGAAAACACCCGGTAACCGGACAGCATGTCGCGAAATGCGTGACCGAACACGGCGGAGAGGAAGCCGGTCAGCATCCGGTTGCCGGTGCGGTGGCCCCTTCTGTAGGCGGCCGCGGATTGATCGATCCGGACGCCGACCACCATGTCGAGATGGTCGTTCACCAGGGCTTCGATCATGCGCGGGGCGCTCGGCGCGTCATAGGTCGCGTCGCCATCGACCAGGACATAGATATCCGCATCGACGTCGGCGAACATCCGCCGCACCACATGTCCCTTGCCCTGGCGGCGCTCGCTGCGGACCTCGGCCCCGGCGGCACGCGCGATCTCGGCGGTGCGGTCGCGCGAGTTGTTGTCATAGACGAAGATCTGCGCCTGCGGCAGCGCCTTGCGGAAATCGGCAACCACAGTCCCGATCGCCGCTTCCTCGTTGAAGCACGGCACGAGCACCGCCACGCGCAATGTCGAAGCCGTCATCGCCACCGTCGCTGGCCGAGCCGTGACGTCCTCGCTCACCATCAGGTACTCGCTTTTTGCGGCAAGCCAACATCGCACGCGAGCTTCGGCGCCCAATGATCCAGCGTCGCGAACAATAACGTCCACAATGACAGCATGACGATCGGCATCAGGTAATAGGATGTGAAGATGGGGTGACTGATGAAGAAGATCAGGTTGATGACGAGGTTGAGTGCGACCACGGCAACAATCTCTTTTGTGGCGACGCGCCCCTCAGACCGCCACAACGCCACCACCCAGGCGATCGCTATCAGCAGCAACGGGAATTGCCCGTCTCGCACATATTGCTGCAGGACGGCCGCATTCAATTCCGGCGATACCGCGTCGACGCCGCCATAGGTGGTCGAGAACGGGCTTCCCGCATTGATCGCATTCGCGATCAGTGTCGGCGCCATGCCGATCAGGAACGCGATGCCGAACGAGAGCCCCTGCCAGAAGGTGTTCATGTTCCTCGCGCGTAGGAAGGCGATGAGGAAGAACACCGCATAGCCGGCCGACAAAAACAGGTTCGGCAGCCGGAAATTGACAGAGAGTCCGATCAGCAAGCCGACGAGCGATGCGAGCAGGATGCGACGGGCGCCTATATTGGCAAACAGCCGCGCCGTCAGGAATCCGGCCAGCGCGCAGACGACCATGGTCGGCGCCACGGAATAGCTGGCCTTGGTCGGATTGATCATCAGATAGAGCGCCACAATGCCGAACACGCCGGCGAGCGCGACAGTGGAACGCGTGGCAGCGCGGACGAGGCCAAGCAGCGCAAAGGCGAAAATCGCGACTGAGGCGGCGACATAGAGCGAGATCACCTGAAAGCCCGGCGGAAACAGTGCGAGCACGAAGCCGGTGCCTGGCGGATACTGCAGCACGACCTTGTTCAATACTGCCGTGAAGGTATGGCACGGCAGGCGTGCGGGATCGCCGGGATCCGGAAAGTGGATATCCTGGAGCTTGCGCAGCATGTAGCGGTCGTCATCCCGGGCGATATTCGTGTCCAAGCCGCTTGCCCCGAACCGCTGGAACAGGTGCGCTTGGCGGAGATAGCAGATGTCATCATAGACGCCGCGGCTTTCGTTCCATTTCGAGATCGTCCAGATGTTGCTGATCAGGATCAGCAGCAACACCACGCCGAGGGCGGTTTTCAATTGTTTCATCCAGCCCCTGTCGCGGCGTTCGATCTTCAAGGACGGCTCTTCTAGCACAAGCGGTCACTAGCGCCATGTGGCGATCGGCGCGCCGCCGCCGAGCACTTCGGCGATCCGCAGGCGGGTGCCGGGTGTGGTGTCGGCGGGCAATGCCGCCGGATCGAAGAAGCCGGTATCCACGATCTCATGGTTCGGCTCCGGCAGGCGGTCCTGGCGGTACTGCCTGATGATATAGACGGCGACATGGTCGCGGCGGGAGACGTGGCGGTTGAGGAAGACGCCGTGCAGTACCGGGGCGCCGGCAAGCTCGATGCGCCCCTCCTCCTCGAGCTCGCGCCGCAACGCTTCCATTAGCGTCTCCCCGACCTCGACGCCCCCGCCCGGCAGGTACCAGCCGCTGACATAGCTGTGCTTGACCAGGAACACCTTGTTCTCCTGATTAAGCACGACCGCGCGCACGCCGAGCGTCATGCCGCGGGCCAGCCGAAAATAGAGATGGAACACCCGCCTGAGCTGCGGCTCGTATCGCTTGCGCAAATCCATCAGGATCGTCACGAAAACCTCGACTGGAACGACAACGACGTTTGATCCTTGCGTGGAGGCCGCCCGCTTGCCAATAGAAAGCGGACCATCAGGGAATGACCATGCCGCGGCCGTATATCACGGACAAGCCAACAGGGACGGAATGATGGCGGCGTTTCGGTTGGCGCATCTGTCCGATCCGCATCTGCCGCCGCTGCCGGTGGCACGGCTGCGCGACCTCGCCGGCAAGCGCGCCTTCGGCTATCTGAACTGGACGCGCAACCGTCACAAATACCATCGTCTCGAGGTGCTGGATGCGCTGGTGGCGGATCTGCAGGGGCAGCACCCCGATCACATTGCGATTACCGGCGATCTCGTCAACCTGGCGCTGGAGACGGAGTTCAAGCCGGCCCATGCCTGGCTCGACAGCGTGGGCCCACCTGATCGCGTGACCGTCGTTCCCGGCAATCACGATACCTATGTGCGGGCGACGCGGCATCGCTTCGCCACGACCTTCGCCGAGTATCTGCGCGGCGATGGCGCAGATGGCGCCGCGCAGTTTCCGTTCCTGCGCCGGCGCGGTCCGGTGGCTCTGATCGGCACATCCTCCGCGGTGCCGACGCCGCCCTTGATGGCGACCGGATGGCTCGGCCACGCTCAGCTCGCAGCGCTCGAGCGGATGCTGGCGGAGTTGTCGACCGAGGGCGCATTCCGCGTGCTCCTGGTCCATCATCCCCTGCATTCGGATGCGCGCGTCAAGCGGCTCACGGATTCGCACAAGCTGCTCGATCTGCTCAAACGATACGGCGTGGAATTGATCCTGCACGGGCATGATCACATCCACTCCACGATGTGGTTCGACGGGCCGAGCGGCAAGATTCCGGCGATCGGCGTGCCGTCGGCTTCGGCGCTGCCCCGGCATCACTATCCGGCGGCGGCGTATAATCTGTTTTCGATCGAGCGCGACGGCAATGCCTGGCGCTGCGACCAAGTCGTGCGTGGGATCGGCGACGACCTGCGCGTCGGCCGTCTGCGCGATACGCGCTTGATGTGACGCCGCTAGAGATCGCCGAGGCTCGCGAACACCGCAAAGGCGAACAGTGCGAGCGCGCCGAGGATGAAGCCGAGCAGGAACATCCCGAACCCGCGACGGCGCCGCGGCGTTTCAACGGGCGGGGGCTTAGGCGCCGGGGTTGCTACCATCGCATGCTCACGCTCGATCATGCGGCGGGCGACATAGTCGGTGACGGCATCCACGATAACGGGCACGTCGTGCGATTCGGCGAGCACGATGCGGCCGAAACGGGTGTCCTGCACGAAGCGGTAGATGCGCTTGTCGCGCCCCATCACGATATGGGCGACCACATCGATCCACAGCCGCGGCGTCTCGCCCTGGCTGACGCCGCGGTCGAACAGATCGACCTTTTCCGGCACCTGCGCAAACAAAGGATCGAGCGCCTCGTTCAGGATCTCCAGCCGCGCCACCTCGGCATCGCGCAACTCGACTACGACGCCGGTGCGGTCAGCGGCCTCGATGCGCGCTTTCCGCAAGGCATCGCGCAATGTCGGCCGCATATCGCTCGCGGCATTGCCGGTATTCTGGGCGTCCGACATCGCTTGCGGCCTCGTCCTGATCGGTTAACCAGAGCTTAACCCTATCAGTAACGCTTACTTCCGCAAAGGCCGTTGGTTCCCAAGGGCTTATGGCGGCAGTTATCCCCAAGGGCCATCACGCGGGCGTCCCGAAATCAGACAGCCCCACCCGGAAATCCGGATGGGGCCGTCCGTCCTTGGACGTCTTCTTCAACACTGACCGTCGGCAGCCTCAGGCCAGGACGCGGGAGGGCTCTTCCACGATGGAGAAGCGCACGCCGGCCTTGTGGCGGTTCTCTTCCGATACCTCGCGCCAGCAGTCCTCCGCTTCCTTGCGGGTCTTGAACGGACCTTTGACCTGGGCCGAGCCTTCGACGAGCTTGTGGAAGTTCATCGAACCGAACTCACCGCCGATCACCCAGAAATTGCTGCCTTTGGTCATGATAGTCTCCTGTTGTCCGAGTGGCGTGATCAGTCTGGAATCCGACCAGACCCCAGACTGATCAATTCCACCGTTAGCCGAACTGGTTCATCGTGTTGTGGACGCCACCCGCCTTCAGCGCGGCTTCACCGGCGAAATATTCCTTGTGATCGTCGCCGATATCGGAGCCGGCCATGTTCTGATGCCTGACGCAGGCGATACCCTGACGGATCTCCTGGCGCTGAACATTCTTCACATAGCCCAGCATGCCCTGCTCGCCGAAATACTCCTTCGCGAGATTATCAGTCGACAGAGCTGCCGTGTGATAGGTCGGCAACGTGATCAGATGATGGAAGATGCCGGCACGCTTGGCTGAATCGGCCTGGAAGGTGCGGATGCGCTCGTCGGCTTCGATTGCCAGCGGCGTGTTGTCGTATTCCGCCTTCATCAGCTCGGCACGGTTGTACTTGCTGACGTCCTTGCCGGCTTCCTTCATCGCATCGTAGACCTGCCAACGGAAGTTGAGCGTCCAGTTGAAGGACGGCGAGTTGTTGTAGGCCAGCTTCGCGTTCGGAACCACCTTGCGGATCCGATCGACCATCTTGGCGATCTGCTCGATATGCGGCTTCTCGGTCTCGATCCACAGCAAGTCGGCACCGTTCTGCAACGAGGTGATGCAGTCCAGCACGCAGCGGTCTTCACCAGTGCCGGGGCGGAACTGATAGAGGTTGCTGGGCAGCCGCTTCGGACGCATCATCTTGCCGTTCTGGTTGATGATGACATCGCCGTTCCGAGCGTTGGCGGCCGTCACTTCCTCGCAATCCAGGAAGCTGTTGTACTGGTCGCCGATGTCGCCGGGCTTGTGGCTCACGGCGATCTGCTGCGTGAGGCCGGCGCCGAGCGAGTCGGTGCGGGTCACGACGACGCCGTCTTCGACGCCCAACTCGAGGAACGCGTGACGGCAGGCACGAATCTTCGCGAGGAAGATGTCGTGCGGCACGGTGACCTTGCCGTCCTGGTGGCCGCACTGCTTTTCGTCCGAGACCTGGTTTTCGATCTGCAGGGCGCAGGCGCCCGCCTCGATCATCTTCTTGGCGAGCAGATAGGTCGCTTCCGCGTTGCCGAAGCCGGCATCGATGTCAGCGATAACGGGCACGACGTGGGTCTGGAAATTGTCGATCTTCTCGATCAGCGCCTTTTCCTTTGCCTTGTCGCCTTCCTTGCGGGCTGCGTCGAGCGCGCGGAAGATATCGCTCAGCTCGCGCGAGTCCGCTTGGCGCAGGAAGGTGTAGAGCTCCTCGATCAGCGCCGGCACCGAGGTCTTCTCGTGCATCGACTGGTCGGGCAGCGGTCCGAACTCGGAGCGGAGCGCGGCGATCATCCAGCCGGACAGGTACAAATAGCGGCGATCGGTCGTGCCGAAATGCTTCTTGACCGAAATCAGCTTCTGCTGGGCGATGAAGCCGTGCCAGCAACCCAGCGACTGGGTGTACTTGGTGGGGTCGCCGTCATAGGCGGCCATGTCGGCGCGCATCAGCGCCGCGGTGTAGCGGGCGATGTCGAGGCCGGTCTTGAAGCGGTTCTGCAACCGCATGCGCGCCACGGCTTCGGCGGTCACACCGTTCCACGTGTCTTTGGTCTTGAGGAGCGCTTCGGCGGCTTCAATCTCGCTCAGATAGGAAGCCGGTCCCTGGATAGCCCGGTCGCTGATCCCACGTGGCTGGTAATTCATATGCGTGATCCTTGTCTTCGCCGTTCGTCTCAATCGACATTCTTGACAGTGCATTGCGAAATGCGTGTCAGGAGCTAAACGCGAAGCGCCGGGAATAGTACAGATACCTTGCATTCGAATGGTGATGTCATGTAACATATGTTCTTGTATGAAATGTCATTTTGTAATTTTTGTAAATAAATAGGTCAGGAACGCTGCCATGCCTGCCGACACTGGAAAAAAGCTGTTCGTCGGCCCTCGATTTCGCCGGATCCGGCAGCAATTGGGGCTGTCGCAGACCCAGATTGCCGAGGGGCTCGGGATTTCCCCGAGCTACATCAACCTGATCGAGCGCAACCAGCGCCCGGTAACGGCCCAGATCCTGCTCCGCCTGGCCGAGACCTACGACCTCGACCTGCGCGACCTCGCGACCGCCGACGAGGATCGCTTCTTCGCCGAGCTCAACGAGATCTTCTCCGATCCGTTGTTCCGCCAGATCGACGTTCCCAAACAGGAACTGCGCGACCTTGCCGAACTCTGTCCTGGCGTAACGCATGCGCTGCAACGGCTCTACGCCGCCTATACTGAGGCCCGCCGCGGCGAGACCCTGGTCGCGGCCCAGATGGCCGATCGCAACGAGGGCGCCCGCTTCGATGCCAATCCGATCGAGCGCGTGCGCGACCTGATCGAGGCCAACCGCAACTATTTCCCCGAGCTCGAAACGGCGGCGGAGAATTTGCGCGACGAGCTGAACGTGGCCGCCGACGCCCTGTTCGCGGCGCTTTCCTCGCGCTTGCGCGAAAAACATTCGATCGTCACCCGGATCATGCCGGTTGACGTGATGCGCGAGACGCTGCGGCGCTTCGACCGCCACCGCCGGCAGCTCCTGATTTCCGAACTGGTCGACACGCCGAGCCGCACTTTCCAACTCGCGCTGCAGATCGGGCTTGCCGAATGCGGAGGGAGCATCGATTCCATCGTCGGCCGCGGTGGCCCGCTCGACGATGCGGCGCGCCGGCTCTACCGCATCGCGCTCGCGAACTATTTCGCCGCCGCCGTGATGATGCCCTACCAACCCTTCCTTAGCGCGGCCGAGGCGCTGAGCTACGACGTGCATGTGCTGGCGCAGCGCTTCAACGCCGGCTTCGAGCAGATCTGTCATCGCCTGACCACGCTGCAGCGGCCGAACGCGCGCGGCGTGCCGTTCTTCATGCTGCGGGTCGACAATGCCGGCAACGTGTCCAAGCGCTTCTCCTCCGGCACGTTTCCGTTCTCGAAATTCGGCGGCACCTGCCCGCTGTGGAACGTGCATTCCACCTTCGACACGCCGGACCGGCTGCTCAAGCAGGTGATCGAGCTGCCCGACGGCACTCGCTATTTCTCGATCGCGCAGATGGTGCGCCGGCCGATCGCGCCGCACCCGCTGCCGCAGCCGCGCTTTGCGATCAGCCTGGGCTGCGAGATCCGCCACGCTTCGCGCCTCATCTACGCCGCCGGCATGGATCTCGAAAAAGCTGGGGGCACGCCGATCGGCGTCAACTGCCGCCTCTGCGAGCGCGAGAACTGTGCCCAGCGCGCCGAGCCGCCGATCACGCGCACGCTGATCCTGGACGAGAACACGCGGCGCGTGTCGTCGTTCGCATTTACGAATGCGCGGGAGTTGTGAGCGTCGGCGATCCCATGCTCGCACCGCTCTCGTCATTGTCATAAGCCGTAGCCGTTACTGGCACGCCTCGCACCGCTGTTGTCCCCGCGAAAGCGGACCCATAACCACAGGGAGGTGTTGTGGCGTGAGCAAGCGGTTGCAGCGGAGCACACCATAAACACCTGTGGTTATGGGTCCCGGGTCAAGCCCGGGACGACGTGGGGATAGGTTCTGATTCAACTTTCAAACAGCCGAGAGGATGTGAGTCCGCGTTCTCGCGGCATGATCCGCCCGAGCTTTGCGTCACTTTCCGCCCTCTCATTGAAGTGAGGGCGCAGGGAAAGCCGGGTGCCGGTTGCACCCGTGGGCCCCGTGCAACAAAAAGCACAGGGGTAGGACCACAGGTCAACCGGAGCAACACCGGCTTTCCCTGCGCAGTGGTTTACGGCTTACTTCGTGCTCTTCCCGGTGACCGGGCTTTCTTGCCACCGTCACTCTGCGGACACTCGATCCACAAAGCTTAGCGCCAGCGTCGGGCGCCAGAACCACACGACTTCGCCGTCCGTGAGTGCCGCGCTCGTCAGTCGCAACACTCTCGTCCACCGCATCTCACCGCACGTTCGTGACGATCGCGAGCCGCCCCTCATCCGCCGTGAGACGCGCGGAGTTAAATCACTGATTTGCCCGACGGGTTAAGTGATTTATTTTTCGCGCCAAGGCTGGACGGGGCAAATCGCATTGAAATCGCGAGCGAATTTTCTCTCCGTCATTCCGGGGCATCGCGAAGCGATGAGCCCGGAATCCATTTCGCCGTCTGCGCCTGCGGCCCGATGGATTCCGGGCTCGCGCCAAGAGGCGCGCCCCGGAATGACGGAGAGAGCGGTGAGCGTCACCCTGCCGGTTCGTCCGGATCGAGTGCGGCCTGGAAGCGGGCTGATGCATCGCCGGCTTCGCCGGCCGGACCAAAGACGGCGGCTGCCGTGATGTCCCTGGCGAGATGCGTGCATTCGAGCCAGATCAGATTCAGCATCAAGGGCGGTAGTTCGCGCGCCTGCTGCATGTCCCTGCAGCGGGCCTGTGCGCCGTCCATACCCCACCATTGCTGGGCGACCGTCACGACCTTGCGGAAGTTGCGCAAGGTGCCTGACGCCTTCGCGCGATCAACCCTGGCGAGCAGCGCGCAATGGTTCAGCCAGTTCAGCCCGGCGATGATTGCGATCGCAACGTCGTCGACCGCCCGTCCGGTGAAATCGATGACAGTGTCTTCGTGCGGCTGCTGGCGCAGGAAGCCGTCGATCATCTCGGCCTGGCGCGAAGGCTCCGTCAGAAGTGCGGAGTCGCGTCCCGGGATCATGGTCAGATAGCGCATCCCTTCCAGCCGCGTGTGGCGCCAGATCTCGCGCGGGGTGCCGCTGACATCATTCGGTTTGCGCTTGCAGGCGGGATAGACGAGATCGCCGTGGTCTGCCTTTTCGAGATATTTTGAGACGACCTTATCCAGCCCCTGCAACAGAGCATCGGCGCCGGCCCTGGCATCCAGGACCTCGTCTGACGGCACCTCTCTGCCCCAACCGAACAAGGCCATTGCTTGTTTCCGGCGTCATCCTCTGCTGTCGCGAGTGTAGCACCGGCGCGGCCGATTGCACTGTGCCAATCCGCCGTATTTTTCGGCAGAGGCCGGACCGCCGGTGGCGGGACTCCGGCGGAACCCCCCGCCTGCTCCCAGCGTTGTCGGGATGGGTGGCGCGCCCTCAAAGGTCGGGGCGACGGCCGGGCTGGGAGATGAAGAACTTTTCCGACGCGGCGTTCTCGCCGGAGGAGATCGAGCTCATGACGACGGCGCTGGACGCTTCGGTTGCATCATTGCCCGACCCCGTCCACGCCGCCCATGTCAATCTTATCGCCGAATCCATCCTGCGCACTGCCAATACGGGCGAGCGCGATGTCGCCGTGCTGAAGCGGATCGCGCTGATGGAGCTTCAGATCGCGCCGCGCGCGTGACGATGGCGTGCAACGCGTTGGCGCAGGGTTAGCGGTTGGCAAGCCAGATGATCACGCTCAGCATGACGCTGAGCAGTAGCGACGTCATCAGCGGAAAATAGAACGAGTAGTTCGACCGCTCGACATAGATATCGCCCGGCAGCCGGCCAAGCCCGAGCTTGCCGATCACCGGCCAAAGCAGTCCGGCGGCGAGGAGGATCAGTCCGAGGATGATCAGCGTGCGCTGCATCCGGCACCTCTCATTCGTAGGGCGGCTTGCTAATCCGCCCCACGAATATCGCTTAGCCCCACGGCCCACGAGGGGCGGACGTGCGGCCCCATGGGCTGCCAGAGGGATAACGCTGTCCGGCGGGCGCGCTCGCGCTACCGCCGCCGAGTTCGGCGGCGAGCTGCTGCAGCGCTGCGATACGGTTCTCGGTCGACGGGTGGGTGGCGAAGAGATTGTCGACGCCATGGCCCGACAGCGGATTGATGATGAACATGTGGGCGGTCGCGGGATTGCGCTCGGCCCCCCAGTTCGGCACCTGGTGCGCAGCATTCTCGATCTTCATCAGCGCGGACGCGAGCCACATCGGCTGGCCGGCGATGCGCGCGCCGAGATTGTCGGCGGCATATTCCCGGGTGCGGCTGATCGCCATCTGCACCAGCATGGCGCCAAGCGGCGCCAGGATCATCAGCGCGATCGAGCCGAGAATGCCCGGACCGCTGTTGTTGCGGTGGCCGCCGAAGAACATGCCGAACTGCGCCAGCATCGAGATCGCGCCGGCGATGGTGGCGGTGATCGTCATCAACAGCGTGTCGTGGTTCTTGATGTGCGCGAGCTCGTGCGCGATCACACCGGCGAGCTCCTCGCGGCTGAGCTGCTGCACGATGCCGGTGGTGACGGCGACCGCGGCATTCTCCGGATTGCGGCCGGTGGCAAAGGCGTTGGGCTGCGCCTCGTCCATCAGGAACACGCGCGGCATCGGCAGGCCCGCGCGACCGGCGAGCTCGGCGACGAGGCCGACGAGTTCGGGCGCGGTGCGCGCATCAACCTCATGGGCGCCGTACATGCTGAGCACCATGCGGTCGGAATTCCAGTAGGTGAATAGATTCATTCCGGCCGCAACCACCAGCGCGATCATCGCGCCGCTGGCGCCGCCGATGAGATAGCCGAGCGCCATGAAGAGGGCGGTGAGGCCGGCGAGAAGTAGGGCCGTCTTGAAATAGTTCATCTCGTTTTCCCCTGCGTCTTTGCGGAAAAACCACTGTTGCAGGCGGAGTTTAGGTAAGGATTTGCCTATGGGCGCCGCAAGGGGCAAAAGGTGCGTCGGGGCGACGCGGGAGGCACCTCCCCTGCGTCGTCCCGGCGAACGCCGGGACCCATAACCACAGGACTTCTTGATGTACTCCGCTGCAACCGCTTGCTCGCACCCCAACGATTTCCTGTGGAAACGATTTCCTGCGGATATGGGTCCCGGGTCAAGCCCGGGACGACAGTGGAGTGAGGGATAGCCCGAGCGCTAAGCTTCACGTAAAATCGTTGCTCTCTTTCGAATCCCTCCCTCCTGCCGGCGAGTTCTGATGTTCAAGACCCGATTTGCGATCGCGGCCGTCACGATGATTACGGCGTATTCATCTGCGGCCTCGGCGCAGCAATTGTTGCCGGCACCGACACGTCAGGCGCCGGCGGCGGCGCGGCCTGCGACGGTGCGCTCGGCGCGCGCGGCGGCTTGCCACAATGGCCAAAGCTTCGAGCGCTTTCTTGCCGATCTCAAGCAGCGCGCGGTCTCCGAAGGGGTGTCACAGCAGGCGATCGCGGAAGCCTCGCCCTACCTCGTCTACAACCAGGGTATCGTCAACCGCGACCGCGGGCAGCGCGTGTTCGGCCAGCTCTTCACCGCGTTCGCAGGGAGAATGGCCGCGCCCTACCGGATGCAGCAGGGACAGCAGCGCATCAAGACCTATGCGGCGGCGTTCGCGCGCGCGGAGAAGGAGTACGGCGTGCCGCCGGCTGTCATCGCGGCGTTCTGGGGACTGGAGAGCGACTTCGGCGCCAACATGGGCAATCTGCCGACGCTGCCTTCGCTGGTGTCGCTTGCCTATGATTGCCGGCGCTCGGAGATGTTCCAGAACGAGACCATCGCTGCGCTCAAGATCATCGACCGCGGCGATCTTACCGCAAACGAGATGCTCGGCTCCTGGGCCGGCGAGCTCGGGCAAACGCAATTCCTGCCGACGCACTATTTCAACTATGCCGTCGACTATGACGGCGATGGCCATCGCGACATGCTGCGCAGCGGCCCCGACGTGATCGGCTCGACGGCGAACTATATCGCCAATGGATTGAAGTGGCGACGCGGCGAGCCGTGGCTGCAGGAAGTGCGCGTGACCGCTTCCAACTTCCCGTGGGATCAGTCCGACCTCACGACAAAACTGCCGCGATCGAAATGGGCACAACTGGGAGTCACCTATCCGGATGGAAGGCCACTGGCGAATGACGACATGCCGGCGTCGCTGCTGTTGCCGATGGGACGGATGGGGCCCGCGTTCCTGGCCTATGCGAACTTCGCCGCTTACACCGAATGGAATAATTCGCTGATCTATTCGACCACGGCCGGCTATCTGGCCACCCGCATCGCGGGCGCGCCGCCGATGCTGCGGCCTTCGGGTGCCGTAGCGCAATTGCCGTTCCACGAGATCAAGGAATTGCAGCAGCTCCTGGTGCGCGCCGGCTTCAATGTCGGCAAGGTGGACGGCGTGCTCGGACAGGCGAGCCGCAGCGCAGTGAAGGCGATGCAGATCAAGCATGGATTGCCGGCGGATTCCTGGCCGACCGCGGAATTGCTGGCGCGGATGCGCGGGCGCGGCCTGCCGACCGAGGCAGCGATGCCGGCTGTGCGCTAGGAAATGATGGCGCCGTGACAGGGCTTCATGGAGAGTCGTTCATGCTGCGCCAATGCGGATTTGGAACAAATCTTCCTATGCCGGCGGCCCCTCGTCTTTGACGTCAGTCAAATGTCCAGAAAGTCCGCGGCTCGTCTGCGCAGGCTGAATAGCTGGGGCATTGCGCCCATCGCCGCCATGCACAATTCTTCCCTATCGTTCATTTCCGGAAAACCCCCGCCCATGAGCCAATCCTCAAAACTGTTCGAGCCCTTCAAGCTTGGTCCGCTGATGCTGCCCAATCGGGCAGTGATGGCACCGTTGACGCGCAATCGCGCGGTGCCGCCCGGCATGGTGCCGAGCCCGCTCGCGGTTGACTATTACGCGCAGCGCGCCTCCGCCGGGCTCCTGATCACCGAGGCGAGCCAGGTGTCTCAGCAGGGCCAGGGTTACCAGGACACGCCCGGCATCTATTCCGGGGAACAGATTGCGGGATGGCGGAAGGTTACCGATGCCGTGCATGCGCGCGGCGGACGCATCTTCATCCAGCTCTGGCATGTCGGCCGCATCTCCCACACCTTGCTGCAGCCGAACGGCGGCGCGCCGGTTGCGCCATCGGCGATCCGCGCCAAGACTAAGACCTTCGTGGGCGGCAGCTTCGTCGACGTCTCCGAACCTCGCGCGCTCGAGCTCGCCGAAATTCCGGGCATTATCGACGATTTCCGGCGCGGCGCGGCGAACGCGCTCGAAGCGGGCTTCGACGGCGTCGAGATCCATGGCGCCAATGGCTATCTGCTCGACCAGTTCGCCAAGGACGGCACCAACAAGCGCACCGATGCCCATGGCGGCGGAATCGAAAATCGCGCGCGGCTGATGCTGGAGGTCTCCAAGGCGGTCGCCGCGGAAGTCGGCGCCGTACGCACCGGCATCCGCATCTCGCCGGTGACGCCGGCCAATGGCGTCTCCGAGTCCAACCCGCAGCCGCTGTTCGATTACATCGTCGATGGGCTCAATGCGCTGAAGCTGGTCTACATCCATGTCATCGAGGGCGCGACCGGCGGGCCGCGCGATATCGCGCCGTTCGACTACGCCTCGCTGCGCAAGCGCTTCAAGCAGGCGTATATGGCCAATAACGGCTATGATTTCGCGCTGGCAAACAAGGTGCTGGAAACCGGCACCGCCGACCTGATCGCGTTCGGCAAGCTGTTCATCTCCAACCCCGACTTGGTCGAGCGCCTGAAGAAGGGCGCGGCGCTGAACGAGTGGGACAAGGCGACGTTCTACGGCGGCAGCGCGAAGGGATACACGGACTATCCGACGCTGCAGGCGGCGGAAGCGGCGCAGTAAGCTCCACACTCCGTCATTCCGGGGCAGCCCGCAGGGCTGAACCCGGAATCCATTCAACGGCGTTGCCGGCGGCCCGATGGATTCCGGGCTCGCGCTGCGCGCGCCCCGGAATGACGAAGGCCGGGATTTCTCCCGGCCTTTGTTTCTCTCCGTCATGCCCCGCGAAGGCGGGGCATCCAGTAGTCACCGGCACCAGCAATCATGCCGGAACGCCGATGTATACTGGATCGTCCGCCTGCGCGGATGATGACAGTGGTGTCACTCACTTCGCCTCGGCGCGCTTCGGCGGGGTGGCGGGCCACGATTTGATCAGCGTGTCGTAGTCGACCGTCTCGCCCTTCGGCTTCTCGTTGGCGAGCTTGCGCTGCGGAGCGATGGTGCCGTCCTTCTCGGCCTTGGCGAACCAGTATTCCGCCTTCTCCTTCTTGTTCAGCTTCGGGCCGCAGGCGCCCTGCACGCCGGACTTCTCGAGCCGCTCCAGCACCGAATCCTGCGCCGCAGCGAGCGCATCCATCGCGGCTTGCGGCGTCTTCGCACCGGACGACGCATCGCCGATGTTCTGCCACCAGAGCTGGGCGAGCTTCGGATAGTCAGGCACGTTGTTGCCGGTCGGGGTCCACTGCACGCGCGCGGGCGAGCGGTAGAACTCGATCAGGCCGCCGAGCTTCGGCGCACGCTCGGTGAACGACTTGTCCCAGATGTCGGACTCGCGGACGAAAGTGAGTCCGACGTGGCTCTTCTTCAAGCTCACCGTCTTGGAGACGATGAACTGCAGATAGAGCCAGGCCGCCTTGCGACGGTCCGGCGGCGTCGACTTCAACAGCGTCGCCGAGCCGGCGTCCTGGTAGCCGAGCTTCATGCCTTCTTTCCAGTACGAGCCGTGCGGCGACGGGGCCATGCGCCATTTCGGCGTGCCGTCGGCGTTCATGACGGGAATGCCGGGCTTCACCATGTCGGCGGTGAACGCGGTGTACCAGAAGATCTGCTGGGCGATGTTGCCCTGCGCCGGGACCGGGCCCGACTCCGAGAAGGTCATGCCCTGCGCCTGCGGCGGGGCATACTTCTTCAGCCAGTCGAGATATTTCACGATCGAGTAGACCGCGGCCGGGCCGTTGGTGTCTCCGCCACGCTCGACCGATGAACCGACGGGGCGGCAACCCTCCATGCGGATGCCCCATTCGTCGACCGGCTTGCCGTTCGGAATGCCCTTGTCGCCATTGCCGGCCATCGATAGCCAGGCGTCGGTGAAGCGCCAGCCGAGCGAGGGGTCTTTCTTGCCATAGTCCATATGGCCGTAGACCTTGACGCCGTTGATCTCCTTGACGTCGTTGGTGAAGAACTCGGCGATGTCTTCATACGCCGACCAGTTCACGGGCACACCGAGCTCATAGCCGTACTTGGCCTTGAATTTGGCCTTGTATTCAGGATTGGTGAACCAGTCGTAGCGGAACCAGTAGACGTTGGCGAATTGCTGGTCGGGCAATTGATAGAGCTTGCCGTCCGGCGCAGTCGTGAAGGACTTGCCGATGAAGTCGTTGACGTCGAGATAGGGATCGGTGACGTCCTTGCCCTCGCCCGCCATGTAGTCCGACAGCGCAATGGTCTGGCCGTAACGGAAATGCGTGCCGATCAGGTCAGAATCGTTGATCCAGCCGTCATAGACGTTCTTGCCGGACTGCATCTGCGTCTGCAGCTTCTCGACGACGTCGCCTTCCTGAATGGTGTCGTGCTTGAGCTTGATGCCGGTGATCTCGCTGAAGGCCTTGGCGAGCGTTCTGGCTTCATATTCATGCGTCGTGATGGTTTCCGACACGACATTGATTTCCATGCCCTTGAAGGGCTCGGCCGCCTTCGCGAACCACTGCAGCTCCTTCATCTGCTCGTCCTTCGAGAGCGTCGAAGGCTGGAATTCGCTGTCGATCCATTTCTGGTTGACGACGTCATCGGCGCGCGCCGGCGCGCTGACGACGGCGGCGAGCAGCGCGGCGGCGCTGGTCATCGCGAGTAGACGGCCCCTGGTCGCGGGAAGATTTTTTCTTCTCAAATGTCGCATGGCGATTCCTCCTGATATAGCGACAAAACAATTCAGGCCCGGGTTGGCCCCGGATCTGCCCTTCTTCACTTCCTCAGACGGTGCGGAAAATCACAACGGCCGTGGCAAGCGAAATCAGCGTGGCGAGCCACAGGCTCGAAATCTCGACGCCCTCCTCTCCGATTGGCAGCGTGTAGATGGAATCGGAGCCGACGACGCCGATCCAGACGAGATGGATGACGGCGGCGAGCACCAGCGAGATGAACAGACGATCGCCGCGCGTGGTCGGAATGCGAAGGACGCCGACACGCTCGGCCTCGGGATAGGCGACTGCGAGCCAGGTCATTACCAAAAGCGTGGTGCCGAGCAGCGCAAAGAAGATCGCGGTCGGCAGCGTCCAGGCCATCCATGCGATGCTTTCCATGGGTGCCTCCTATACTCGGCCAAGCGCGAAGCCGCGCGCGATGTAGTTTCGGACGAACCAGATCACGAGCGCGCCCGGGATAATGGTGAGCGCACCAGCGGCGGCGAGCAGGCCCCAATCCATGCCGGCAGCGGAAACCGTGCGCGTCATCACCGCGGAGATCGGCTTTGCGTCCACGGAGGTCAGCGTGCGCGCCAGCAACAGCTCGACCCAAGAGAACATGAAGCAGAAGAAGGCGGCGACGCCAATGCCGCTTGCGATCAAGGGTACCAGGATCTTGATGAAGAACCGCGGGAAGGAATAGCCGTCGAGGAACGCGGTCTCGTCGATCTCGCGCGGCACGCTCGAGACGAAGCCTTCGAGGATCCAGACCGCGAGCGGAACGTTGAAGATGCAATGCGCCAGCGCCACCGCCCAGGGCGTATCGAACAGGCCGATCGCGGAATAGAGGTTGAAGAACGGCAGCGCAAACACCGCGGCCGGCGCCATGCGGTTGGAGAGCAGCCAGAAGAACAGATGCTTGTCGCCAAGGAAGCGGTAGCGCGAAAATGCGTAGGCCGCCGGCAGCGCCACCGAGATCGAGATCACGGTGTTGATGACGACATATTTCAGCGAGTTGATGTAGCCGGAGTACCAGCTCTCGTCGGTGAAGATGCGCATGTAGTTCTCGATCGTCGGCTGGTGCGGCCACAGCGTCATGGTCGAGACGATCTCGCTGTTGGTCTTGAAGCTCATGTTGACGAGCCAGTAGATCGGCAACAACAGGAAGATGAGGAACAGCGAGATGATGATGCGGCGTCCGGGAATCGTGCCCATCACACAGCTCCCTCTTTTTGCGGCCGCTCGGCGCCGGCATTGGTCATGACGGTGTAGAACACCCAGCAGACGATCAGGATGATGAGGTTGTAGACCAGCGACAGCGCCGCGGCCTTGCCGAGATCGAACTGGCCGAGCGCGATCTTGACGAGCTCGATCGAGATGAAGGTGGTCGAATTGCCCGGCCCGCCGCCGGTGACGACGAACGGCTCGGTGTAGATCATGAAACTGTCCATGAAGCGCAAGAGCACCGCGATCAGGAGCACGCGGTTCATCTTCGGCAACTGGATCGCGCGGAACACCGCCCAGCGCGAGGCGCCGTCGATCTGGGCGGCCTGGTAATACGCATCGGGAATCGACTTGAGGCCGGCGTAGCAGAGCAGCGCCACCAGGCTGGTCCAGTGCCAGACGTCCATCACGATCACGGTCGCCCAGGCGTCGAGCTCGTTGGAGACATAGTTGTAGGGGATGCCGAGGCTGTTCAGCGTATAGCCGAGCAGGCCGATGTCGGGACGGCCAAAGATCTGCCAGATGGTGCCGACCACGTTAAACGGGATGAGTAACGGCAGCGCCAGGATCACGAGGCAGACTGCGACCGTCCAGCCCTCGCGCGGCATCGACAGCGCGACCACGATGCCGAGCGGGATCTCGATCGCGAGGATGATCGCGGAGAAGATCAGGTTGCGCCACAGCGAAGCGAAGAAGCGCTCGCCGAGGTCGGTCGAGGGATCGAGCAGCTCCTTGAACCAGCCGACGCCGTTCCAGAAGAACTGGTTGTTGCCGAAGGTGTCCTGCATCGAATAGTTCACGACCGTCATCAGCGGGATGACCGCCGAGAACGCCACCACCAGGAACACCGGCAGCACCAGGAACCAGGCTTTCTGGTTGACCGTCTTGTCCATCAGGCGACCCCCTCGACCAGGCGGCTGTCGGCATAGACGTGCACATGCGCAGGATCGAACACGAGCCCGGCCATGTTGTCCGGCACCGAAAATCCCGGCGGCACGCGCGCGGCGAACTTGGAATCGCCGACACGGACGCGGGCAAAGCGGATGCGGCCGAGATCGTCGATCCGCTCGATCATCGCCGACAGCAAGCCGGAGGCGGGCGGCGCGACGTCGACGAATTCCGGCCGCACGCCAATCTCGATTTTCGCTCCCGCGGGCAGCACGCCGTAATTGCGATGCAGGCCGATGGTGTGGCCATCGATCCGCGCTTCACGCCCGTCGACCTGCGCCGGCACGATGTTCATGCCGGGCGAGCCGATGAAATAGCCGACAAAGGTGTGCGCGGGCTTGTCAAATAGTTCGGCCGGCGTGCCGCTCTGCACCACGCGGCCGTCGTGCATGACGACGACGGTGTCGGCGAAGGTCAGCGCCTCCGTCTGGTCGTGGGTGACGTAGATCATGGTGAGATCAAGCTCGCGGTGCAGCGCCTTCAATTTCGAACGCAGCTGCCATTTCAATTCGGGGTCGATGACGGTCAGCGGCTCGTCGAACAGGATCGCGGCGACGTCGGATCGCACCAGGCCGCGGCCGAGCGAGATCTTCTGCTTGGCATCGGCGGTGAGCCGCGTCGCTTTGCGGTTGAGATAGGGCGCAAGGTCGAGCAGGTCGGCGATCCGCCTCACGCGGGCTGATATCTCCGGCTTCGGCACGCCGCGGTTCTTCAGCGGGAAAGCCAGATTCTCGCCGACCGTCATGGTGTCGTAGATCACCGGGAACTGGAACACCTGCGCGATGTTGCGCTTCTGCGTCGACAGCGGCGTGATGTCCTTGCCGTTGAACAGGATCTTCCCACGCGAGGGCGTCACGATGCCCGAGATCAGATTGAGCAGCGTGGTCTTGCCGCAGCCGGAGGGGCCGAGCAGCGCGTAGGCGCCGCCTTGCCGCCAGGTCATCGTCATCGGCTTCAGCGCGAAGGATTCCGGTGGCGCGTCATCGCCGCTGTAGGAGTGCGCGAGATCGACGAGGTCAATGCGGGCCATGCGTCATCTCCCTCAATTCCGGCCGGGAGCTGCGACCAGGCGATCGGCCAGGTCGAACACGAAGACGTTGTCGGGATCGAGCGCGGCGTTGAGTGCCTGCCCGGGTTGAAACTCATGCACGCCGTGCAGCACCGCGACCCAATTGGCGGAATCGCGCTGCAGGTGGACGAAGCTCTCCGAGCCGGTGATTTCGGTCACGCTGACGGTGGCCGGAAATACGTGACGGCCAGCGACGCCTTTCGCGACTTCGAGCTGGTGCGCGCGGAAGCCGACGCGATAGGCGCCGTCGGCGAGGTTCGCATAGAGGCCGGTCGCGGGCGCGCGCGTGCCGCCGGGATAGTGCACGGTGCCGTGCCGCTTCTCGATATTGACAATATTGAGCGGCGGATCGGAATAGACCTGCGCGACGCGCAGCGTCTGAGGCTGCCGATACACCTTCGAGCTGGAGCCGGCCTGCAGCACGCGGCCCTGCCACATGCAGATGGTGTCGCCACCGAGCAGCAGCGCTTCCGACGGCTCGGTAGTTGCGTAGACGAAGATCGCGCCTGACGCCTCGAAGATGCGCGGCAGTTCGGTGCGCAGTTCCTCGCGCAGCTTGTAGTCGAGATTGGCGAGCGGCTCGTCGAGCAGCACGAGGTCGGCGCCTTTGACCAGCGCGCGCGCAATCGCGGTGCGCTGCTGCTGGCCGCCGGAAAGCTGCAGCGGCGTGCGCTTCAGAAACGGTTCAAGCCGCAGAAGCCTGGCCGCATCCGCCACGCGCTTGTCAAGCTCCTCGCGCGGCCGCCCCTGCACGCGCAAGGGCGAGGCGATGTTCTCATAGACCGAGAGCGAGGGATAGTTGATGAACTGCTGATAGACCATCGCGACCGAGCGCTGCCGCACGTCGATGCCGGTGACGTCCTTGCCATCGACCAGCACGCGGCCGGTGGTCGGCTTGTCGAGCCCAGCGAGCAATCGCATGATCGAGGTCTTGCCCGAAAGCGTCGGCCCGAGCAGGACGCTGAGCGTGCCGCGCTCGAGCGTCAGCGAGACATCGTGAATGGCCGGGACGCCGTCCACGGTGCGCGTGACGTGGTCGAGCGTGACGCTCATGGCCGTCCTCCCGCTTCGCGTAGCGGACGTTCGCCGGACAGGCCATGAGCGACGATCCATTCGTCGAGCGCCGATATCTCGGCGGCCGACATCCTCAAGCCCAATTTGGAGCGGCGCCAGACGATGTCTTCGGCGGTCAACGCCCATTCGTTCGCCATCAGGTACCTGACTTCGCTTTCCGTCAAGGTGGCGCCGAAGGACTTTCCGAGATCGCCGATCGATTTCGCGTCGCCGAGTACTTTTGTCGCACGCGTGCCGTAGGCATGCGCGAGCCGGCTTGCATGCGCCTTCAACAGGAACGGATAATCGCGCACGAGTTCCGCAGCGAGCGCGTCGACCGCGGAGACATCCATGTCACCGCCGGGCAGCGGCGACTTGCCGGTCCAGCCCTCGCGGGCCTTATCCTCGCGGGGCGTGGCGCTGCGCAAATAGGGCGCGAGCCGCTCAAGCGCTTCTTCCGCCAATCGCCGGTAGGTCGTGATCTTGCCGCCATAGATCGAGAGCAGCGGCACGCCGCCAGGCGTATCGAGCTCGAACACATAGTCGCGCGTGGCGGCCTTCGCCTCGCTCGCACCGTCATCATAGAGCGGACGGACGCCCGAATAAGTCCAGACCACATCCTCCGGCTTCACCGGCTTCGCCAGATACTCGCTGACGGAGGCGCAGAGATAGCTGATCTCCTCCTCCGTCGCCTTCACCTTCGCGGGATCGCCATCATAGTCGCGGTCGGTGGTGCCGATCAGCGAGAAGTCATTCTGATAGGGAATCACGAAGACGATGCGGCCATCCGCGTTCTGGAAGATATAAGCGCGGTCGTGGTCGTAGAGTTTTTTCACCACGATGTGCGAGCCTTGCACCAGCCGCACTTTTGCGCGCGCGTTAACGCCGGCGCCCGAGGCCAGCACCTCCTCGACCCAGGGACCGCCGGCATTGACCAAGGCGCGCGCCCTCACCGTTCGGCGCGCGCCGCTGCCGCGGTCCTCGACCGTGACGGTCCAGAGGCCGTCGGCCTGCCTGATCTCGACGGCGCGGGTGCGCGTGCAGATCTCGGCACCGCGGTCGGCGGCATCGCGTGCGGTCAGCACAACCAGCCGCGCGTCGTCGACGAAACAGTCGGAATATTCAAACCCTTTGACGTAGCGATTCTTGATCAGGGGCTTGCCGACCTCATCGCGCGTGAGGTCCACCGAGCGCGTCGGCGGCAGCAGGTGGCGGCCACCGATATGGTCGTAAAGAAAGAGGCCAAGCCGGAGCAGCCAGGCCGGACGGAGGCCGGCGTGGTGCGGCAAGACGAAACGCAGGGGGCGGATGATGTGCGGCGCGATCTGCCAAAGGATCTCGCGCTCGATCAAGGCTTCGCGGACCAGGCGGAACTCGTAATATTCGAGATAGCGCAGCCCACCATGCACGAGCTTGGTCGACCAGGATGACGTCCCGCTCGCCAAGTCATTCATCTCACAGAGGAAAACGGAATTGCCCCGGCCCGCCGCATCGCGCGCGATGCCGCAGCCATTGATGCCGCCCCCAATGATTGCGAGGTCGAAAATCGGATCCAACAGACGCTTCCCCGGCCGCTCGCGTTCGCTTTGAGCGATTTCGCTTTCGGATTGGATTAGATCACAACGTAAAACGAAAGCAAACCGAAAATGGGGAACCGGCCTACGACTTGGGGATGAGAAGAAGTGAGGGCGGCAGCGGGCCTCATCCTTCGAGACGCCGCTAGCGCGGCTCCTCAGGATGATGGTTGAGAGGGTGGGGGTCATACACCAAGTCGCGCGCTCGACGGCGCGCCACGAGCGTAGTCTCTCCTCCTCATGGTGAGGAGGCGCGCCGCGGCCGATGAAGATGGGCACTATTGCTTCGCCGTGGCGCTATGACACCGGTGCCGAAAACGCGAGTGGCACGATGTTCATGCGCTGCGGCTGCCAGCAACACTACGCGGATCGGACGGTTGTGCTGACGAATCAACCATGGCATATTATGCCATAGCTATTCATGTTCTCGAACGGCCAGAGAGGACGCCGATGCCAACCAGAAACGTCGTGCTGACGAAACGCCAGGAAGAACTCATTGAAACCCTCGTCGAGTCCGGCCGCTACCAGAACGCCAGCGAGGTGTTGCGCGACGGGTTGCGACTGGTGGAGCAACGCGCCGCTGAGGATGCGAGCAGACTAAAAGCCCTGCGGGCGGCTGCTCGCGTCGGCATCGCCGCATTGGAGAGAGGCGAGTTCAAGGAATTCGCAACCGCAGAAGACCTGCACGCTTATTTGAATGATCTCTCGGAGAAGATTATTTCTCGAACGTCGGAATAGTCGCCTCATGGCCGAGCAGAAATGGCGTGTTCGTCTCGGCGCAGCCGCAGAGCTCGATTTTGCGAATATCCTGAAATGGACCGCCGAGAATTTCGGTCCTCGACAATCGCGAATCTATCGGGACACGCTCGTTCAGGCGATCGGCGAACTTGCGGACGGTCCTGACGTCGCGGGATCGAAGGCCCGAGACGAGATCATACGGGGTCTCCACACGCTCCCCGTCGCGCGACACGGGCGTCGCAGAAGCCATTTTCTGTTATACCGCGTAGCAACCAAACCGACGATCGAAATCGTCCGCATCCTGCACGACAGAATGGACCTTCAACGCCACATTCGATTGGGCACCGATGAGAGCGACGAATAGCACGCCGTGCAAGGCGCCCGCGGAAAGCTTCGCACAAATCCGGATAACCCAGCGCGCTCTGGCGTAGAGGCGAAAATGGCGCGCCAGCGCCGTCTCGAAGGGCGAGGCCGTGCTACACGCTCCGCAGTGTCACCGGCGCGGGCTCGGGTGTGGTGTCGTCGACATCGGCTGCCGGTTTGTCCATCGCTACGACCACCTCGATGCCACGCGTGTGGCAGATGCTCGCCAGTCCCGCTGGCAATGCGGTGTCGGTGACGAAGGTCTGGATCTGGCTGATATGGGCGATGCGGACCGGGGCGCTGCGGCGGAGTTTTGTTGAGTCCGCGACCAGCATCACGTTGCGCGCGTTGGCGATGATGGCCTGGGCGACCTGGACTTCGCGGTAGTCGAAGTCGAGCAGCGCGCCCTCCTCGTCGATCGCCGACGCGCCGATGATCGCGTAGTCGACCTTGAACTGGCCGATCAATTGCGTCGCGGTGGAGCCAACCACGGCGCCGTCGGCGCGGCGCACGGTGCCACCCGCCACCACCACCTCGATGCGGGGATGGCGGTAGAGCAGCATCGCGACATTGAGGTTGTTGGTGATAACGAGCATGTCCTCGTGCGAGGTCAGCGCGCTCGCGACCTCCTCCGTCGTGGTGCCGATATTGATGAAGAGCGAACTGCCGTTCGGAATGCGAGCCGCGGCCGCCGCCCCAATCGCCTTCTTCTCTTCGGCAGCGACGAAGCGCCGCGCCTCATAAGCAAGATTTTCCACCCCTGACGCGATGATCGCGCCGCCATGGATGCGCGTCAGCGAGCGCCGGTCGCAGAGGTCATTGAGGTCCTTGCGGATCGTCTGCGCGGAGACCTCGAAGCGTTTTGCCAGATCCTCCACCACCACGCGGCCAAAGGCGCGGGCGAGGTTGAGGATCTCGGTCTGGCGGTGGGTCAATACGGGCACGGCGGCACCTTGCGGTGTGGAACGCCCTATGGTGCGGCGGTTTGGTGCCGCGGTCAACGGCACTATCTCCACGCGCCGTCCGGGCTTGTGCGGCGCCGCGCTCCTTCCCCCTGAAAGGGGGAAGGTTGGGATGGGGGTCTGCTGCCGCGAGTCGCACTGTTCATGCGGAGAGAGTTGATCCCCACCCGGTTTGCGCCTGCGCGCAAACCGACCTCCCCTTTTCAAGGGGAGGTGATGGGCCGCCGCTTTCGCAGGGACGGAGAGGGCATCCTGGAATCTATGATGCCAATTTCAGCTCGCCTTCGGCAAGGCGGCGCGCAGCGCGTTCGGCTTCGCGGGCGTTGCGGAAGATCTGGCCCTCGAGTCGGTTGAATTGATGACTGGCCGCAAAGAAGCGATAGCCACGCTCATCGCGCACGACGATGCCGGCCGGATTGGAGCCGACTTCGATGATGTAGGTATCAGACATTTCCCAGTCCCAATTGAAGTGCGGGCCTATAACGTGATGTGAGCCTGATCGTTCCACAGATCTCGCCGCCGTGCCCTGCGAAAACCGATGCCCGGCGTCACGAAATATCCGCACTTGCTCCATCTTCCGGAGCACCGAATCACCTGCTCTCGCGAGATGTGGGATACGAGCGGCTGATAACAATCGTGTGTAAGCGATGAGACTAGAGTGTGATGAGGTCAGGCGGAATTGCATCAGTGACGGAAGCTACGCCCCCTCTCCCGCTTGCGGGAGCGGGTTGGGGTGAGATGCCTCCGCGATGGGACTTTCCGTGGAGAGAGAACCCTCACCCGGCGCGGAGCCTGTACTCGGACGGCGCGAAGCGCCGATCCGGGTGCGCCGACCTCTCCCGCAAGCGGGAGAGGTAAAACCAACCGCCTCCGGTGCTCTACGTCGCAAGCGTCGCGCCGTCGCGCGTGATCGGCTGCGGCCGGCCGTGGTCGTCGATCGAGACGTAAGTGAAATTGCCGTCGGTAACCAGGATCGACTGCCGGTCTTTCCGTCGCAGCACCCAGGCTTCGAGATGGACGGTGACCGAGGTGCGGCCGATCCGCACCAGATTGGCGTGCACGGACACGAGATCGCCGACATAGACAGCTTTACGAAAATTCATCGCCTCGATCGCGACAGTCACGGTGCGCGATTTCGCGACCTTCGAGGCGAACACGCCGCCGCCGAGATCCATCTGGCTCAGCAGCCAGCCGCCGAAGATGTCGCCATTGGCGTTGGTATCCGCCGGCATCGCCAGCGTGCGGATGCAGAGATCGCCCCGCGGTTCGTTCTCCGACAGCGGTACGGTGGTGTCAGTCACTTGAAACTCTCCCAGCCGGCATCGGGCGCAAAGCGGCCACCAAGCTTCTGAGCGAGCGCCTGCAGCGTCGACACCACATTCTCGACGCCGCGCGTGCGCGCGTAATTCAAAGGACCGCCGCGGAATGGCGCATAGCCGGTGCCGAAGATCATGGCGCCATCGACCACGTCGGCATTATCGACGATGCCTTCGCGCAAACAGGCGACGCAGACGTTCGACATCGGCAGCACCAGGCGATCGATCATTTCCTGCGTGGGCTCGGTGGTCAACGCCGGTGCAGAAGTCTTCTCTCGCTTGCCGTCCTTCCAGAGATAAAACCCCTTGCCGGTCTTGCGGCCGAGCTCACCCCTGGCGACCTTCTCGCGCAGCCATGCCGGCGTCGGCGGCAACAGGTCGCCGAATTTCGAGCGCAGCATGTCGCCGACATCGAGGCAGATGTCGAGGCCGACCTGATCGGCAAGCTCGATCGGGCCCATCGGCATCCCGAACTTCTTCGCCGCCGCATCGATGACTGATTTGTCGACCTTCTCGTCGAGCAGCAGCATTGCTTCCAGCATATAGGGCGTCAGCGCGCGGTTGACGAGGAAGCCCGGCGAGCTCTTCACCGGGAGCGGCAAGCGGTCGATGGCGCCGACGAAGGCAAGCGCCTGCTTCAACAGCTCGCCGTCAGTGCCGTCATGGCTGACGACCTCGACGAGCTGCAGTCGCGAGACCGGATTGAAGAAATGCAGGCCGAGCAAGCGCTCAGGCTTTCCGAGCGCCGCGCGCAGATCCTGCAGCGGGATGCTGGAGGTGTTGGTCGCAAGGATCGCGCCGGGCTTCATCTTCGGCTCGAGACCGGCATAGACCTTCTGCTTCAGCTCGAGCTTTTCCGGCACCGCCTCGATGATGAGGTCGGCATTGCGCACGCCCTCGCCGTCCATATCCGGGATCAGACGGTCATGCGCATCGCGCACGTCCGTACGCTTGCGGATGATCTTCCTGTAAAGATCGTCGGCGCGCTTGATCGCGCCCGCAACCGGCTCCGGCTTCATGTCCGAAAGCGTGACGCGCAGATCCCGCCCTGCGCACCAGGCAGCGATATCGCCGCCCATCGCGCCGGCGCCGATGACGTGGACATGCGTGATCCTATTGCCGCCTCCTGCGAGCTTCTTCATCTGCTCGCGCAGGAAGAAGACGCGGATCAGGTTCTGCGCCGTTGGCGTCACCATCAATTCGGCGAAGGAACGCTTTTCGGCCGCGAGCATTGCATGCTTCTCGCTGCCGTATTTCTCCCAGAGGTCGATCAGCGCATAGGGCGCGGGATAGTGCGCCTGTGGTGCGGCCTTGGCGGCCTCGCTGCGCATGCGGGAAGCAAGAAAGCCACGCACCGGACCGAAGTTCAGGAGCGTGTTGAGCGACCCGGGCCTGGCGCGTTTCAAGCGGCCGAACACGGCGTCCTTCACCGCGCTGCTGACATGGCGCTCCTGCGTCACCGCATCGACCAAGCCGAGCGATTTGGCCCGGCGCGCATCGATGGTCTTGCCGGTCAGCATCAGACTCATCGCCTGCATCGGGTTCACGAGCTGCGTGAAACGCACGGTGCCACCTAAGCCGGGATGCAGGCCGAGCATCACCTCGGGAAAGCCGAACCGCGCACCATCGATGGCAATCCGCGACTGGCAGGCCAGCGCGACTTCGAGGCCGCCGCCGAGGCAGAAGCCGTGGATCACGGCGACCGTCGGCACGCGCAGCGCTTCGAGCCGGTCGATCACCGCATGCGCCCGGCCGATCTCGGTTTCGACCACGCGCGCATCGCTGGCGCCGCGGAATTCGTTGACATCGGCCCCGGCGATGAAGCCGCTTGTCTTCGCCGAGCGGATGACGAGGCCGGTCGGACGCTGGCTTTCGAGCGAGGTCAGCACCGCATCGAATTCCTCGAGCACCTCGGCGTTCAGCGTGTTGGCGCTGGCGCCTTCACGGTCGAACAGCAGCCAGGCGATGCCGTCGCCATCGCGCGTCAATTTGAAATGCTTGTAGGGGCCGGCTTCCCGCGCAGGCCCGAGTTCGAGCACGCGCCCCTCGAGGACGTTCATGATCTCGGAATCCATGATCACACCGTCTCTATCAGCATGGCGCCGCCTTGCCCGCCGCCGATGCATTCGGTGGCAACGCCGCGCCGCTTGCCGAGCCGCGTCATCGCGTTGACGAGATGCAGCACGATGCGGTTGCCGCTGGTGCCGACGGGATGGCCGAGGCTGATGGCACCGCCATCGACGTTAAGCTTCGCATCATCGATCTGCCCGGCAGCACCATCGAGGCCGAGAATCTCGCGGCAGAATTTCTCGTCATTCCAGGCGGCAAGACAGCCGAGCACCTGCGTGGCAAAGGCCTCGTTCAATTCCCACGTCTCGACGTCCTGCAAGTTCAATCCATTGCGCTTCAAAAGCGCTGTCGCCGACAGCACGGGGCCAAGGCCCATGATGCCTGGATCGAGCGCGGCCCACTGGCTGTCGAGGATGACGGCCTTGGGCTTCAGCCTGTGCTTTGCCACCGCCTCTTCGGAAGCGAGGATCACCCAGGAGGCGCCGTCGGTGATCTGCGAGGAATTGCCCGCGGTGACCTGGCCCCAGGGGCGCTCGAACACCGGCTTCAATTTTGCCAGCGTCTCCGGCGTCGAGTCCGGGCGGACGCCGTCGTCGCGATCGTAGAACTTGCCGTCGCGCGAGAACGACGTCTCGACTTCGCCCTTCAGCCAGCCTTCGCTCTGGGCTTTCGCCAGGCGCCGGTGGCTCTCGGCAGCGTAAGCATCGGATTGCGCGCGCGTGATGCCGAAGAGATGGCCGACGACCTCCGCGGTCTGCCCCATGTTGAGTTCGGTGATGGGATCGGTGAGCCCACGCTCCAGGCCGATGATCGGCTTGAAATAGCCGGGGCGGAGCTTGAAGAAGGCGGCAATCTTCGCACCCACGCTCTTGGCGCCGGCAAGACCCGCAAACCAGCGCACGCCGGCATTGGGCCAGACCAGCGGCGCGTGGCTCAGTGCCTCGGCGCCGCCGGCGAGGATGAGATCGGCCGCGCCTTCGCGGATGTAGCGATAGCCGGTGTCGATCGACTGCATGCCGGAGCCGCAATTGATCTGCACGGTGAAGGCGACCATCTTCTCGCCCATGCCGAGTCGGAGCGCGGCGACGCGCGCCGGGTTCATCTCGTCGGCAATGACATTGACGCACCCGAGGATCACCTGGTCGAAAGCATCAGGCGCGAACGGCTGCCGCGCCAGCAGCGGCCGGCCGCATTGCACGGCCAGATCGACAGGCGTGAACGGCCCAGGACCAGCGCGCGCCTTCAGGAACGGCGTACGGCTGCCGTCGACGATAAAGACTGGTCGCGCCATCAGCTCGCCGCCCTCTGCTCTCCCAATTCCTGAAAGAACTGATGCACATCGGCGCCTTTCCTGTAAATCGGCGACAGCGCCTCGGGCGCGAAATCATCGACCTCGATCACCGCAGCGACGGCCGCGCGGGCGGCCACGAGCTTGTCGGCATCGGATTGGGTGATGACGCCCTTCTTCACCGCTTCGTCCGGATCTTGCAGCCGCGCGGCGCGCATATGCCTGACGATGTCTTCGGCAGCGCTGACCAGGCGGAAGGCCTTTTCCAGCCGTGCCACGCCGCCATCATCCTCGACGAAGGCCAGATCAGGCGTGATGCGGTCGCGTGCGGCCGACGGCTCCAGCACCAGCGCAGCGCATTGATGCACGACGCGGTCGGACGGCCCGAGCACGCGGGCGCCGAACGGCTGGATCAAGAGCTTCAGGATTACAGCCACGAACCGGTTCGGCAGGTTGGCGAGGATCTCGGCGAAGCGGTTCTCGATGGTCTTGAAGCCGCTTGCCATGCACCATTCGAGCGCAGCGAAATCCTCCTTCTGCCGGCCTTCGTCCTGCCAGCGCTTCAGCGCAGCCGAAAGCAGATAGAGCTCGGAGAGGATGTCGCCGAAACGGGCCGAGAGCATCTCCTTGCGCTTGAGCGCGCCGCCGAGCGTGAGCAGCGCCATATCGGCGCAAATCGCAAAGCCTGCGGAGTAGCGCGAAAGCTGGCGGTAGAATTTCGTGGCGTCGCCCGCGTCGGGCGCCGGCGCGAACAGGCCAAAAGTCCAGCTCCGCCCCATGGCGCGGAACTTGGTCTTGATGACGTGGCCGATGTGTTTCCACAACGCCTTGTCGAAGGCGTCCAAGCCTTTGGCGCGGTCGGCTTCGCCGAGCGCCGTCATCTCCTCCAGGAGATAGGGATGCGCGCGGATCGCGCCCTGGCCGAACACGATCAGATTGCGGGTGAGGATGTTGGCGCCTTCCACGGTGATGCCAACCGGCACCGCGCGGTGCAGATTGCCGAGATAGTTCTGCGGGCCGTCGATCACGGCCTTGCCGCCATGGATGTCCATGGCGTCGTCGATCGCAATCCGCATCCGCTCGGTCGCGTGCAATTTCATGATGCCGGAGATGACAGCGGGATGATGGCCGGCGTTCAGCGCGGCGCAGGTCAGCCGCCGCGCGGCGTCGAGCTGGTAGGCGGTGCCGACGATGCGCGCGAGCGGCTCCTCGACGCCCTCGAACTTCGAAATCGAGATGCCGAACTGCTCGCGGATGCGGGCATAGGCGCCGGTGGTGCGCGCAGCATAAGCGGCGCCGGCAGCCGACAGCGACGGCAGCGAGATGCCGCGGCCGGCGGCGAGCGCCGTCATCAGCATCTTCCAGCCTTGGCCGAGCCGCTCCTTGCCGCCGATGATGTAGTCGAGCGGGATGAAGACGTCGCGACCCCAGTTCGGGCCGTTCTGGAACACCTGCATCGCCGGCAGATGGCGGTGGCCGATCTGGACACCAGGCAGATGCGTCGGAATCAGCGCGACCGTGATGCCGAGCTCTTCCTGGTCGCCGACGAGATGATCGGGATCGTAAGCCTTGAACGCAAGTCCGAGCAACGTGGCAACCGGCCCGAGCGTGATGTAGCGCTTGTGCCAGTTGAGGCGCAGGCCGATCACCTCGTTTCCCTCGAAATTGCCCTTGCAGATAATGCCGGTGTCGACCATCGAGGCCGCATCCGAGCCGGCTTCGGGGCTGGTGAGGCCGAAGCACGGAACGTCGTGGCCCGAGGCCAGGCGCGGCAGCCATTTTTCCTGCTGCTCCCTGGTGCCGAAGCGCATCAGGAGTTCGCCGGGGCCGAGCGAGTTCGGCACCATCACGGTGACCGCCGCGGTCAGCGAACGCGAGGAGAGTTTGCGGACCACCTCGGAATGCGCATAAGGCGAGAAGCCGAGGCCGCCGAATTCCTTCGGGATGATCATGCCAAAGAATTTTTCGCGCTTGATGAAGTCCCAGACCTCGCGCGGCAGGTCGCGCAATTCCCAGAAGATCTTCCACTCGTCGAGCATCTTGCAGAGCTCGTCGACGGGGCCGCTCAGGAAGGCTTTTTCCTCTTCCGTCAATTCGGCTTGCGGATAGGCGAGCAGCTTCGACCAATCGGGGTTGCCGGAAAAGAGGTCGGCGTCCCACCAGACGTCGCCGGCTTCCAGTGCCTCGCGCTCGGTGTCCGACATGGTCGGCATCACGCCGCGGGCGAACCCGAAGATCGGCTTGGTGATGAAGTCGCGACGGAAACTCATGGCGGTATCCTCATGATCGGCGGCGCGTTCCGGCATATGTTAGCGGAATGTGGCCGACAGAAGTGAATACTTCGCTGGCAAATTGACGCGAATTGACGCGGCTGAGATAACGGCCGGAGCGCCGTGTCAGTTCCGGATGAGGTTCGTAGCCACGCTATCGGCGTCGGAAAATCGTGGGCAAAGCGTAGCGTGCCCACCATCCCGGGCGGAGTGTTGATGGTGGGCACGCTACGGTTTGCCCACCCTACGTCAGAACTAATCCGGGCGGACCATCTCGAACATGTTCTCGGGCCGGATCTCGAAATAGTCACCTCTCCGGCCGGCGCGGACGATGGGGCGGGCGGCCGCGGTCTGGTAGACGCCGTCCTTGATCATGGCCTTGTCGATGTGGACGGCGACGACTTCCCCGAGCGTGAGCCACGCCTGCGCCTTCTCGCCGTCGGCGCCCTGGAGCTGGACGATCTGCGTCAGCTTGCACTCGAAGGCGACCGGGCTCTCCGCCACCCGCGGCACGCCAACGATCTTGCTGGGGGCCGCCGTCAGGCCCGCGATCGCGAACTCGCTCACATCATGGGCGACATGGGCGGCGGTTGCGTTCATCTGCTTCGCCAGATCCATGGTCGCCAGATTCCAGACGAACTCCCTGGTCTCCTGGATATTGGCGACGCTGTCCTTCCAGGAGGTGGAGGAGAAGCCGATGATCGGCGGGACGTAGCAGAAGCCATTGAAGAAGCTGTAGGGCGCGAGATTGACGTGACCCTTGGCGTCGCGCGAGGAGATCCAGCCGATCGGCCGCGGAGCGATGATGGCGTTGAAGGGATCGTGCTTGAGGCCGTGGCCGTTCTTCGGCTCGTAATAATGCAGGTCTTTCGCGGTCACGCTGGGCTCTCTCGTGTTCGTAGCCCGGATGAAGCGAAGCGCAATCCGGGGCTATCACAAGCGGATGGACTGATCCCGGATTACGCGTCGCTTCATCCGGGCTACAAGCAGGCCAGCCTATTTACCACGCGGCGAGAGACCCGCGATCACAAAATCGATCATCTGGTCGATAGTCGGGCCAGGCTTGGTGGCGCATTGGGCGATCATCTGGGGGTGGAAGAAGCGCATCATCGCGGTACAGGCGCAGATTGCGGCGAGCGGCAGGTCGGGCGCCTCGAATTCGCCGGAGGCGACGCCCTGGGCGATCACTTGGCCAATGATGCTGGTGATCAGCTCGATATGGGAGACGCAGACCTCCCAGTCCTCCTGCATCGCGATCTCGACCATCTCGTGCAGCTTGGAATCACCAACATAGCGTTCGGTGTTCATCCGGTTGACGGTCTTCATCAACTCACGCAGGCGGGGGACCGCGGGTCCCGGCCGATCCGCGATCCGCTGCGCCTCAACCTCGACCTCGCCCATCAGCGTCCGCGCCACACCTTCGTGGATCGCCTTCTTCGAATCGAAGAAGCGATACACGTTGGCGGGGCTCATCCGGAGCTCCTTGGCGATATCGGCGACCGTCGTCTTCTGGTAGCCGATCTGGCGGAACAGCCGTTCGGCCACCACGAGAATCCGCTCCCGGGTGTCACTCTCGATATGTTCCGAAACCAGCGTCATCTGTCAGGACTCAATTCGTGTTACTGTTCAACTATTCAGCGGCCTCAGCAAGCGGAATTGCCGGGCGCGCATTGCCGTCATGCTGCGCCGCCGAAGCGGCTTTCTCGCCCGTGCCGCTCTCCTCCAGGCTCTTGCGGAACCATAGGGCATAAAGGCCCGGCAGGTACAAGAGCGTCAGGAAGGTCGCGACGAACAGGCCACCCATGATCGTGATCGCCATCGGGCCCCAGAACGCCGAGCGCGACAGCGGGATCATCGCCAGGATCGCGGCGAGCGCAGTCAACACGACAGGGCGGGCGCGGCGGACGGTGGCCTCCACGATCGCCTCCTTCCGGGTCAGGCCATGGGTGACATCGGTCTCGATCTGGTCGACCAGGATCACGGCGTTGCGCATGATCATGCCGGCGAGCGCGATCAGGCCGAGCAGCGCCACGAAGCCGAACGGCTGGTTGGCGACGTTGAGCCCGAGGGAGGCGCCGACAATGCCGAGCGGCGCCGTCAGGAACACCAGGAACAGGCGCGAGAAGCTCTGCAACTGGATCATCAGCAGCGTCAGCATCACCAGCACCATCATCGGGAAGAGCACGAAGATCGATGCATTGCCCTTAGCCGATTCCTCGAACGCGCCGCCTGGCTCGATCCGGTAGGCCGGCTCGAGATGGTTCTGGATGTCCTTGAGCTTGGGCGAGATCTGGTTGGTCACGTCAGGAGCCTGCACGCCGTCGACGACGTCGGATCGCACGGTGATCGCCATGTCGCGGTTGCGCCGCCACAGGATCGGCTCCTCATGCGCATACTCGATTTTTGCGATCTGCTGTAGCGGCACCGCGACACCATTGCGTGAGGTGATCGTGAGATCGCCGACGCGCCCCAGATCGAGCCGCTCGGACGGCACGGCGCGGGCGACCACGCCGACCTTCTCGATGCCGTCGCGGATGGTCGTGACCGGCGCGCCCGAGATCAACATCGACAGCGCCTGCGAGACCTCCTGCGGGGTCAGGCCGAGCGCGCGGGCGCGGTCCTGGTCGACGGCGAGCTTGAGGTAAGGCGACTGCTCGTTCCAGTCGAGCTGCACGTCCTTGAGGTTCGGGTTCTGCCGCATGACGTCGCGCACCTGATAGGCGATATCGCGCACCTTCTGGGCGTCGGGACCGATCACGCGGAACTGAACGGGGAAGCCGACCGGCGGGCCGAAATTGAAGCGGTCGACGCGCACGCGCGCCTCGTTGAGCGCGCCATTGGCCGCCGCATTCTCGATCTTGGCCTTGACGCGCTCACGCGCTTCGACGTCCTTGGCCAGGATCACGATCTCGGCAAAGGCCTCGTTCGGAAGCTGCGGGTTGAGGCCGAGCCAGAAGCGCGGCGAGCCCTGGCCGACATAGGCGGTGTAGGTCGCAATATCCTTGTCGCCCTTCAAGAGAGCTTCGGCCTTCTTGACCGCCTTCTCGGTCACGTTGAACGCGGTGCCTTCCGGCAAGCGAAGCTGCAGGAACAGCTCGGGGCGCTCGGAGAGCGGGAAGAACTGCTGCTGGACATGGCCGAAGGCGACGATCGAGGCGACGAACACGCCGACGGTCGCTGCCACCACCTTGATGCGGTGGTTGACGCACCACTGCACCACCGCGCGTAACCCGCGGTACATCCGGGTCTCATAGATCGCATGCGGATCGTGGTTGTGATGCACCTTGATGTTGGGCAACAGCTTCACGCCGATATAGGGCGTGAAGATCACCGCGACGAACCAGGACGCGACCAGCGCGATCGCGACGATCCAGAAGATGCCGCCGGCATATTCGCCGACGGCCGAATTGGCAAAGCCGATGGGGAGGAAGCCTGCCGCGGTGACCAGCGTGCCCGTCAGCATCGGGAACGCCGTGGATTCCCAGGCGAAGGATGCGGCGCGCATGCGGTCCCAGCCCTGCTCCATCTTCACCACCATCATCTCGACCGCGATGATGGCGTCATCGACCAAGAGGCCGAGGGCGATGATCAACGCGCCGAGTGTGATGCGGTGCAGGTCGAGCGACATCGCGTTCATGACGATGAAGACGATCGCGAGCACCAGCGGCACCGACATCGCCACAACGATGCCGGTGCGCCAGCCGAGCGCGAGGAAGGAGACGAACAGCACGATCGCGAGCGCCTCGATGAAGGAGTGCACGAACTCACCGACCGCATGCTCGACCACCTTGGGCTGATCGGCAATCTGCTCGACATCGATGCCTTGCGGCACGGCCTTCATGAATTCGGCGGTCGCCTTTTTGACCTCCTCGCCGAGCTCGAGGATGTTGGCGCCCTTGGCGGTGACCACGCCGATGCCGAGCGCGGGCTTGCCTTCCTGGCGCACGGTGAAGGTCGGCGGATCGACGAAGCCGTGGGTGACGGTCGCGATGTCGCCCAGGCGGAACACCCGGCCGTTGCTCTCGACAGGGGTTTCGGCCACCGCCTTTGCGCCGTCGAGCGCGCCGGTGACGCGCAGCGGCACGCGCTGCGAGGATGTCTCGACCGTGCCGGCCGGGGTTACGTTGTTCTGCTTGGCGAGCGAGTCGAACAGCGCCTGCGGGGTGATGCCGAGCGTGGCGAGCTTGGCATGGGAGAACTCGACATAGATGCGCTCGTCCTGGGTGCCGTAGAGGTCGACCTTGGTCACCCCCGCCACGCGCAACAGCCGCTGGCGGAAGCCTTCGGCCGCCTTCTTGAGCTGCGCGTAATCGGCGCCGTCGCCGGTCATCATGTAGAGGATGGAGTCGACGTCGGAAAACTCGTCGTTGACGACGGGACCGAGGATTCCCTGCGGCAGCTGGCCCTGCACGTCGACCAGCTTCTTGCGCAGGAGATAGAAGAGATAGGGCACGTCCTTCGGCGGCGTCGAATCGCGGAACGTCACCTGCATCGCCACGAAGGCGGGCTTGGAATAGGTCTGCACCTTCTCGAAGAACGGCAATTCCTGCAGCTTCTTCTCGATGGGGTCGGCGACCTGGGTCTGCATTTCGTTTGCGGTCGCACCGGGCCACATCACGGAGACGTTGACCACCTTCACCGTGAAGAACGGATCCTCGGCGCGGCCGAGGCGCTGATAGGAGAAGAAGCCGGCGGCGCCGAGCGCGATCATCAGGAACAGGATCAGGGTCGGATGGCTCACCGCCCAGCCCGACAGGTTGAAGCGCTTCATGTCACCCTCCAATATCCAGAACCGTTTGCGGCGAACGGATCAGAACGATAGCGACGCGACGACGCGGACCTTCTGGGCCGGGTCGAGCTTCTGCACCCCGAGCGCCACCACTTTCGCGCCCTCCTCGACGCCGCCGGCAATGACGACGCAGTTGCTCTCATAGGCCTTTACCTTGACCGGCTTCAGCGAGATCTCGCCGGCGTCGCTCACGACGTAGAGCGAGGGATCGCCGCCCTGGCTGTACAGCGCCGACAGCGGCAGCTTTGCCACGCGCTCGGTCTCTGCATCGGCGAGCGTCAGCGTCGCCGTCATGCCGAGCGAGACGTCGTCGCCGGCTTCTGGCAGCGAGAATTTTGCCAGATAGGTGCGAGTGGCGGGATCGGCCGAAGGCGCAACTTCGCGCAGCTTCGCCGCGTACTTCTTGCCCGCCTCCGACCACAGCGTCACGGTGGCAACGCCGGTCTTGGCGCGGCCGAGCAAGGTCTCGGGGATCGCGACCACCGCCTCCTTCTCGCCAAGCCGCGCCACGCGGATCGCGGTCTGGCCGGCGGCCACGACCTGGCCGGGCTCGATCAGGGTCGAGGTGACGACGCCGCGGGTGTCGGCGACGAGCGTTGCATAGGAAAGAGAATTCTTGGTCAGTTCGACCGAGCGTTCGGCGCGGTTGAGACGGGCGCGCGCCTCGTCGGCCGCGGCGCTGCTCTGGTCCAACTGCGCGTCCGTGGTCCAGCCCTTGGCCCGCAGATCCTTGGCGCGTTTCTCGGCGGCGGACGCCTGCGCCAGCACGCCGGTGGCGGCGCGCACTTCGGCTTCGGCCTGCTCGGCCTGCAGCTTCAGGTCGACTTCATCGAGGGTCGCGAGTGGCTGATCGACATCAACCGTCTGGCCGACTTCGACGAGGCGTTTTGCGACCTTGCCGGCGACCCGAAAGCCCATGTCGCTTTCGATCCGCGGCTTGATCGTGCCGACAAAGCTACGCTCAGGGGTTTCGGCCTCATAATGCACCATGGAAACCAGGACCGGACGCCCGGGGTCAGCCTTCTCCGCAGCCGTCTCGTTGCAGCCGGCCAGCGAAATCGCCGCCAGCGCCAGCAGCACGCCAGCTAGAAGCTTGTAATAATTCGCGAAAATCGAACGGGCGAACATCGGTCTCTCCATTGGCCTGATGCTTGGTGGAGAGTATTGATTGATCACTGACGAATGTCAATAATCGTCAGTAAACACCAATTCGTGAGGTCGGCCGTGATTGACGGTTGTAAATGCGGTGACGGCAGGGAGTCGGCCCGAACCGAGACTCCGTAGCCCGGATGGAGCGGAGCACAATCCGGGGTCTCGCCACGTTGATGGACCGGTCCCGGATTACGCTTGCACTTCATCCGGGCTACGGGCCGAGCAATGGTCCGTAGGACGGGTAGAGCGCAGCGAAACCCATCGATACGCGCGCGGGGGAAATGATGGGTTTCGCTGCGCTCTACCCATCCTACGAAGCTCTGCTACTTCGCGCTGGCGAATTCGGTCTTGGTCTCGTGGCTGCCGAGGAAGACGAGAAGGCCGGCTGCCAGCGGCAACAGCGACAGTACGAGCAGGCCGGTCGAGGTGTTGCCGGTGGCGTCCTTGACCCAGCCGATCAGGTACGGTCCGCCGAAACCGGCGAGGTTGCCGATCGAGTTGATCAGCGCGATCGCGCCGGCGGCCGCCGTGCCGGAGAGCCAGGCGGTCGGCAATGTCCAGAACACCGCGAAGGTGCAGAAGATGCCGATCGCCGCGATCGTCAGCACGACCATGGTGATGATGGGATCGGTCAGGTAGCTGGAGACGCCGAGCGCGAGCGCCGTGAGCAATAACGGCCCGCCGACATGGGCGACGCGCTCGCGGCTGGCGTCGGAGTGCCGTGCCCACAGCACCATCGCGATGGTGCCGAACAGATAGGGAATCGCGGTGACGAAGCCGGTCTGCGCGTTGGTGAGACCGAAGGCTTTCACGATCTGCGGCAGCCAGAACTGCATGCCATAGAGCGCGCCGACGAAGCCGAAATAGATCAGGCTCAGCGCGATCACCTTGGGTGAGGACAGCGCCTCGCCAAGCGTGAGATGCCGGACCGCCTGCTTGGCCGCGACCTCGGCCTGCAGCTTTGCCGCCAGCCATGCCTTCTGCTCCGCGGTCAGCCAGTTCGCCTTCTCCGGCTTGTCGGTGAGATAGAACCAGGTGACAATGCCAAGCAGCACCGAGGGGATGCCCTCGATAATGAACAGCCACTGCCAGCCCCTCAGGCCCATCACACCGTCGAGGCCGAGCAGGAGCCCGGAGACCGGCGCGCCGATCACGGTGGAGACGGGAACAGCTATGGCAAAAGCGGCAAGGAAGCGAGCGCGGTATTCGGCCGGATACCAATAGGTCAGATAAAGGATAATGCCGGGGAAGAAGCCGGCTTCCGCCACGCCGAGCAGGAAACGCAGCACGAGAAAACTCCACTCGCCGCTGACGGTCGCCATCAGCGCAGAGATCACGCCCCAGGTCACCATGATGCGGGCGATCCAGCGGCTGGCGCCGAATTTCTCCAGCGCGAGATTGCTCGGCACCTCGAAGATGAAATAGCCGATGAAGAAGATGCCGGCGCCCCAGGCAAACACCAGCGGCGAGAACTTCAGGTCTGCATTCATCGTCAGCGCGGCGAAGCTGAGATTGACGCGGTCGAGATAGGAGAAGAAGTAGGCCAGCACCAGGAACGGGATCAGGCGCGCCGAGATGGCGCGGATGGTCGAGGTCTCGATCTCGCTTTTCGCGGTCGCGGCGGAAGCGATGGTGGTGGCGGTCTGGCTCATGGGTCTCCCCCCGAGGGCTGTTATTGCTGTTGCGAGCGGGTTTTGAGCATCAGGCGCACGGTGTCAATCGGAATTGTGACAACGGCTCATCCGCGAGGAGCGCGCGTGGAGCGAGGCAGGCTCGGTCGCAAGCTTGCGCCCAGCGGCGGGCCGCGCTTTAGCTCCGTCTCCCAAGAGGCTTTCCCGACCATGATTGTCCGCATCCTGCTTTGTCTTTCGATCATCATCGCCGGCCTGGCGCTGCGCCGGTTTGGCTTCGGCGTCGACCTTCCGGCGTTCGTCGTGAAGTATGGAGGCTCGATGTTATGGGGGACGATGGTGTTCTTCCTCGTCGCGAGCGCCGCGGCGGGGTGGTCCCGGCGGACGGCGGCATTGGTCGCGCTTGCGGTCGCGGTCGGCGTGGAATTGTTTCGGCTGGTGCATACGCCGTGGCTCGACGCTTTCCGCCTGACGACCGCGGGCGCGCTGTTGCTCGGCCGCGTCTTCTCGCTGTGGAATATCGTCGCCTATGCCGCGGGGATCTTGCTTGGTGCGGCTCTGGATCGTTCTGCGATGTCAATCAAGGTGCGCAGGGCGGATTAGCGACAGCGTAGTCCGCCTACCCTTCTCGTCATTCCGGGGCGATGCGCAGCATCGAGCCCGGAATCCATGGTGCCACTTGAACATGTGGCTCGATGGATTCCGGGCCTGCGCCTGGCGGCGCATCCCGGAATGACGCCAGAGAGTTCGGCTCCAGGCTGTCCGCTACCGCCGTACCTTGCGCGTTTTCTTTGCAGCCTTCCTGGTCTTCTTCGCGGTCTTCTTGGCCGCCTTGGCTGAGCGCTTCTTGGCGGATTTCTTGCCGGCTTTGCTGGCCGACCTTTTCCGCGCGGTCTTCTTTGCCGCGGCCGCCGCCCGTCTTGCTCCGCCTGCCACCCGCTTGGGTGCCGCACGCCGCTTGCGCGGCGGGGCCGTTGCCAGCGGCGGCACCATCATCGGATCGGAGACGAGGCCGTCGGCCGCGAGCGGCACGTAGGTCGCCGTGCGCTCATCGGCTTTCGTCACCCCCTCATCCGGCTTCAACGCGTCGCTTGCGGTGCTGGCGACGCTCTTCACCGTATCCGTGAGCTTGTCGAGAATCGATTTGTCCTTGCCCATAACGCCTCCCTGAAATTTAGTCGCAACGAACTAACCGGCCGGAAGGCGGCCGGTTCCCGATGTGAAACTTAGAGTCGTATAGCGGGGATCAGTTCTCACCTTCGTCATTCCGGGGCGATGCGCAGCATCGAGCCCGGAATCCATAGCTCCGCCGGCGTACGTGGCACAATGGATTCCGGGCCTGCGCCTTGCGGCGCATCCCGGAATGACAGGGGAGAAAGTGACGAACGGAAACGATCGTCATCGCAAGCCAATGGCTTTGCGCATCCTCAATTCAGTTGCCGAGCTGGAAGCGTTCGAAGCGGTGCAGTTCTTCCTCGATGCGGGGTTTGAGGTCCTTGCGGGCACCTCGCTTGGCGCCGCTGCCGACCCAGCTCCATTTCTGCATCAGAAGCTTCTTGTCCGCCCGGTCGGTCTTCAGATCGATGGCGGCGACGATCTCGTCGCCGACCAGGACCGGCAGCGCAAAGTAGCCGAACAGGCGCTTTTCCTTGGGCACATAGGCCTCGAAGCGGTGGCCGTAACCGAAGAACAGCTCGGTGTGCTTGCGCTGGATGATGACGGGATCGAACGGCGAAAGGATGTGGACCAGTGCGGGATCCACCTCACCTGTCGGCTGCAGCACCTCGGGGCGGGCCCAATGCTCCTGCTTGCCGGCGCCTTCGAGCGCGACCGGCACCAGCTCCCCTCGCCGCAGGCGCGCCTCGATCAGGCGGCGCACCGGCTTCTTGCTGGGCGCATCGAGGTGGCAGATCGAATCCAGGCTGACGACACCCTGCGAACGCAGCGCACGGTCGAGCAGATAGGCGGTGATCTCGCGCGCCGAAGCCGGCTTCGGCGGCTTATCCCAGCCGAAATGCCGCGCCGTCAAGTCGTAGGTCTTCAGCATGCCGTTGCGCTCGCTGATCGTCAGCACGCCGGTGTAAAAGGCTAGCTGCAGCGCGCGCTTCGACGGCTTGCGGCTCTGCCAGAGATGCTCCTTCTCCACCAGCACGTCGTCGTCGATATCGCGGATGGTGAGCGGTCCCTCGCGGATCAGGCGCATCACCTTGCGCATGTCGGCGGGGGTGACCGAATTGAACCATTTGTGGCCCTCGCGCCTGTGCTGCCGCATCGCCGGCAGGAAGAAGCGCAGATCCCCGGCCGGCACATAAGAGAGGGCATGGGTCCAGTATTCGAACACGCTCCTATCGACGCTCTGGGCGTGGCGCAGATCGGCGCGGCGGTAGTCTGGAATGCGGCTGTAAAGGATGTGATGGTGGGCGCGCTCGATCACATTGATGGTGTCGATCTGCACATAGCCGAGATGTTCGACCGCAGCGGCGACCGCGGCCGGCCCGTCACCGAACGGCACGGGCGTATCGAGCCTTTGGGCGCACAGCCAGATGCGGCGGGCGTCCGTCCTGCTCAGGCGATGGGATGGAATCGGGCGGGGCATCACCCGCAATGTAGAGCATGATCCAGAAAAGTGGACGCCGGTCTTGCGAAGAGATCATGCTCGAAGGGAGCCATGAGGTCATGCTTGGATCATGATCTCACGCATTTGCGTCGCAGGGCAGAAGCAACGAAAGGCCGCGCCAGGTGGCGCGGCCAAAGCTGCAATCGTTCGTGGAGGACTACTTGGGCGCCGCCTGGGCCTCCAGGTAGTGCTTGCAGGCGCCGCGCATGTTGCCCTTGCTCATTTCGGCGTTGGCCTTGCTCATGCTCTTGGCGATCGCCATCTTGCCGGGCCCTTCCGGCATCGTGTTCATCGCGGCGGTCGACTTGGCCATGTTCTCCGTGGTGCAGGCCATCGGCTTGGCAAAAGCAGGTGCGAAGACGACAGTCGAGAACGCGGCAGCCAGGATCAATCGTTTCATTGGAAAAATCTCCCTTGGAATGAAACCGGCGACACACCAACCAATGCAATACGCATTGGCTGGTTGCCGTGCTTCCAGTGGAAAGTTATTTTTCTTGTATTGCAACGCGATGAAGCAGAGGCGAGCTGCGACCAGCGGTCGCGGTCGTCAGCCGATTTGCCGTCGGCACACAGGACGACCTTCCGGGATGCTTTTTGGTGCGCGGCAGCATCGCGCTTGCGGGCGATCCGTATCACGTTCGCTCCATTGAACCTGACCTATCGTCAGCGCGCCAAAACGCCAAGCGAGCCAATCCGGCTGGCGCATAGTTAGAGGATTTAGGACGATGACCCCCTTTCATGGAGTTTCCATCCTGGCGATCGGGGCCGCGCTGTCGATGACGGCCGGCCTGGCGTTCGCCGGAGACAGCGTCGTTCGAGCCGATCAGATCGTGAACGCTCTCACATCCAAGCCGCTGACCCGCGGCCTGTCGACGGGCCCGCAGCAGGTCGACACCGCGGCAACCGCCAAGGAGACGAGGTTCGTCGACAGCCTGCGCAACCGTCCGACCCGCTCGCTGTCGCTCGGCGAGCGCCAGGAGATCGCCGAGCTCGCCGCGACCAAACCGCAGATCAACCTCGAAATCCATTTCGACTTCAACTCGGCCGAAATCAGCAAGAGTTCGTCACAGGCGGTGCAGGAACTCGGCAAGGCGCTGTCGAATCCGAGCCTGAAGGGCTCGACCTTCGTGGTGGCCGGTCACACCGACGCGGTCGGCAGCGAGGACTACAACCAGCAGCTCAGCGAGCGCCGGGCCGACACGATCAAGAAATACCTGGTCGAGCGTTACGGCATCACCGGCTCCAACCTGGTCACGGTCGGCTATGGCGAGAGCAAGCCGAAGGATCCGAACGCGCCGCTCGCTCCGGCCAACCGCCGGGTGCAGGTCGTCAACATGGAAGCCAAGACGGCGTCGCAGTGATGTGGCGCAATCCGGGCAAGGCTACCGCTTGTCGAGCGAAAGTCGCCCTAGCCGCAAGTTCACCTCTCCCGTAGGGAGAGGTCGCGCCAAAGGCGCGGGTGAGGGGTTATGGTCCCTCGATAGAGCAAATCCCCTCACCCGGCGTTACACCGACCTCTCCCTACGGGAGAGGTGAACAGAGGCAGCGCCCGTCATGGACACAATTGACCTGATCTCATCAAGCTCTACGGCTTGTCGAGCATTTCCCTGATCCGCGCGGCGAGCACGGTTTGCGTCAGCGGCTTCTGCAACAGCGATACGTCGTCGTCCGTCCGATCCTGATCGTCGCCGACGGTATTGCCCGCATAGCCGGTCATGAACAGCACTTTCAGGTTGGGCTCGAGACGGTGCAGCTCATCGGCGAGTTCGCGGCCGTTCAGGCCGGGCATGATGATATCGGTCAGCAGCAGATCGACATGGAACTGCCCGGTCTTGAACAGCGCCAGCGCGACTGAGCCATTGGCGGCTTCGTGGACCTTGTAATTGAGGTCCTGCAGGGTCTCCACCAGATAGGAGCGCACACTGTCTTCATCCTCGACTACCAGGATCGTCTCATTACCAGCACTGCCAACGACTGGCGTGGCGCCCTCCTTGATAGGGGCGGCGGTGGCGGGCGGTGCCTGGTAGGCGGGCTTGGGGTCGGGCGGCTCGCCCCGCGCATGGGTGAGAAGCTGCTGCGTCAACACCGCCGCTCTCTGCGCGCTGCTCGAGGCATTTCCGATCACGCGCGCCAGCCGGTCGCGCTTGACGCCGCTGTCCGATTGGACGCTGCGCGCGGCGATTTCGAGGTTGCCGCTGATGACCGTTAACAGATTGTTGAAATCGTGCGCGACTCCGCCGGTCACCTGCTGCGACTGTCGCAGCAAGTCCTCGGCCTCACGGAGCTGCGAGGGTGAGGGCAGCGCCAAAAGCTTCGGCAGCAGCGGCCACAGCATGGCGGCGGTGACGATGGAGGCGGCGGCCGTCAACAATTTGACGATGCCCTCGATGCCATAGATCGGCACCCAGAGCGTGACGATCGACAGCACATGGGTAAAGCCGCAGAACAGGATGAAAAGCGCAAAAGCCCAGAAGACCCAGCCGAACGCGACGTCGCGCCGCTTTGACACGAAGATGGCCAGCGCCACCGGAATGGAGAAGTAGGCAGCCGCGATGACCGCATCGGAGATGACGTGGAGCCAGATCAGCCCAGGCTCCCACAACAGGCAAATCCCGTGCGGGGAAAGCGTTGACGAGTCGAAGAGGCGCTCGAGCATGACGGTCGTTCCATTGCCTTGAAGCAAGTCGATGGACCTACCCTTGCATACAAAAGTCCATGAGCGGTTACTGCCCGTCAAGCCTTGCCGCGGCAGCTCAGATCCAGTTCTGGAACAACATCAGCCGGTTGAAACTCGCCATCGAGGTACCGATAAAGGCCGCCGAGATCGGCAGCATGGCCACAAGGCCCAGCGCGCCGACGGCGACGAAGGCCCATAATAGCCAGCGCGGAGTCTGGCCGCGGGTCAGCGCATAGACCAGCGCAAAGCTCGCGGTGGTCGCCGCCGGCAGGTAGTAATAGATGAAGCCGAGCGTGCGCGGCAGCAACGCCCAGGCGAGATAGGGGCCAAAATAGAACGCCAGCACCAGGAACGCATCTGCCCGCCGAACGCTGATCCAGTCGCGCAAGGCGACCGCCAGCGCGGCGAGTGCCGGCCACAGGATCAGGGGATTGCCGAACAGGACCACGGCGGCGATGCGATCGTCATCGAGCTTGTCGAAGAGATACCAGACCGGGCGCACCAGGAACGGCCAGGACGGCCATGAGCTCATATAGGTGTGGCCGGCGATCGCAGTGGTGGTGTTGTCGGAAAAGATGCGGCGCTGCGCCTCCAGGATATCGGGAAACGAAAATCCGTAGAGCGGAACAAAGCTCGTGAGATAGACGATCGCGGGCAGCAGCACGAAGCATGCGACGAAGTGATGAGAACGGAAATCAGGCCAGACGTCCGGCCGGTACCAGTCCTCTGCTCTCGGGTCGGCGAACTGCGTGCGCCAGCCTTGCATCAGCCGGATCACGGCGACGATGGCGATGCAGGTCGCGAGCACGAACAGGCCGCTCCATTTGCAGGCGACAGAGAGGCCGGATGCGATCCCCGCTAGCGCAAAGTAGAGATGCGGCCGCGATCGCGTGAAGCCATAGGCAAACGCCGCGATCGCGAGCAGGCTGAAGGCGAGCGAGAAAATATCGAGCATCGCGATCCGCGACTGCACGAACAGCATCTGGTTGAATGCGGCGATCAGCGTTGCCGCGATCGCGGACGACTGCCGAGCGAACAACGCCAGTCCGCCGAGATAGACCGCGACCAGCGCCAGCGCTCCGAACAGTGCGGCGGGATAACGCCAGCCAAACGGATTGTCGCCGAACGTCCCGATCGACAGGGCGATGAACTGCTTGGCGAGCGGCGGATGCATCGGGTTGAGCATCGGCTGCGGCATCACCGGCTCCAGCATCTGCCGCGCTGCCGGCACGTAATGCACTTCGTCGAAGTAGAATTTTTCCGGCGCAGTGACGCCGATCAGGAGCAAGAGATGCGCGACGATAAAGATACTCGCCGCGGTGAGAGCAGTGCGCGCGGATGGAACGGAAGGTGATTCAGGCACGATGTGTTCGATCGCGGTGCAGCAATGAAGTCAAGTGTGAGCGCTGCCGATTTTTCTGTCCATCGGATTGAACGTATTTCGCGCCGATCGTCACCAAGAATCGGGGTCGCGGGACCCAGGATGAGAGGATAGATGGGTAGGGTGGGCAAACCAAAGCGTGTGGGCACGGCGCAAGCGCGCCTTGCCCACCCTACGCTTCCGCGCTACTACGCCGCCGATTTACCCTCATACGCGCGCCGCAGGGCCTCGATATCCAGCTTGACCATGCCGAGCATGGCCTGCATCGCGCGTGCTGCACCGGCCTTGTCCGGGCCGCCGACATATTTGGGCAGCGCGCTCGGCACGATCTGCCAGGGGACGCCGAAGCGATCCCTCAGCCAGCCGCATTGCTCGGCCTTGCCGCCATTGGCGAGCAGCGCGTCCCACAGCCGATCGACCTCGGCCTGGTCGGCGCAGTCGATCATGAACGAGGCGGCATAGGTGTATTCCATTTTCGCGCCGCCATTGAGCGCGATAAAGCGCTGACCGGCCAATGTGAACTCCACCACCAGCACCGTGCCCGCCTTACCGGCGGGACCGTCGATGATGTTCTTCTGGACTGACTCGATGCGGGAATCCGGCAGCAGCGAGACGTAGAGCTTCGCGGCTTCCTCGGCCTCGCCGTCGAACCACAGGCAAGGGGTAATCCTGGACATGAGAGACTCCTTTATGTGTTCGACAATCAGGCGCCGGCGGTTGCGGCCTTGGTGGCCGCCTCGACATCCATCCACATCACTTCCCAGATGTGACCGTCCGGATCCTCGAAGCTGCGGCCGTACATGAAGCCGAAATCCTGCTTTGGCCCAGGGTCGGCACCGCCGGCCGCACTCTTGGCCTTGCCTACGATATCGTCGACGGCGTCGCGGCTGTCGGCCGAAAGGCAGATCAGGACTTCGCTCATGGTCCTGGCATCGACAATCTTCTTGGGCGTGAACTGCCGGAATTTGTCATGGGTAAGCAGCATGGCGTGGATGGTGTCGGAAAACACCATGCAGGAGGCGGTATCGTCGGAGAATTGCGGGTTCTTGGCGGCGCCGATCGCCTGGTAGAAGGCGGTCGCGCGGGCGAGGTCGCTGACCGGTAGGTTCACGAAGATCAGTTTGGACATCAGGGGGCTCCTTCGCATGGGGTTCGGCCCAAGGACGGATGGGCTGGCGGGAGACCGACAAGGGGGTGAAAAAAATTGTTGGGATGGGAACCCAACCGCCCTTACGTCGCGATCGGCGTCGGCATGGTCAGGAACGACCGGGTCACGTGCCAGAACAATTGCCGGTTGATCGCGAGCACCACGGAATGGGCAGTGCCGGGAAGGATGGCGAACTGGCGATCGCCATTCGGCAGGCGGTTGAAGAACTCCTCGAGATCGGCGACCGTCGCAATGCCGTCATGGTCCCCGCGGATCAGGAGCACCGGGGCCAACACCTTTTCGGGATGCACCACCGGCAGATTGGCGGTCATATCGAGATAGGTCCCGGTCGGGACCTGGTCGCCGAACTGCAATTCCGCATCCGCCAGTGCTTCCATCACGGCCGGGTCGGAGGTGCCCGGCTTGTCACGGGTCGCGATCGAGCGGATCATGTCGCGGTCGCGCTTGCGCATATTGTGCGAGCGGAAATAGTCGAGCTGCTCGGCGCGCTTTGCCAGCGTCGGCGATCCCTCGCCCTTGTAGGTGAAGGCTGCGAACACCAGCCGATCGATGCGCTCGGGCGCCACCATGGCGTAGGCGCCGGCGCGCAGCGCGCCTGAGGACTCGCCGACGAAATGGTATTTCTGCCGGCCGGTCGCACCGGCGATGACCTCGACCGCGGCTTTCAAGTCCTCGACGCCGCTAGCGATATCGGAATTGCCGGAGGTGCGGCCCGACTTGCCGTAATTCTCGTGGTCCATGGTCCAGCAGTCGAAACCATAGCGGGCGAATTCGTTCATCACCGAATATTCGCCCTTGCCGGACACGCTGACGTCGAACACCCGCGAGGTCACCGATGAGCCGTGGACGAAGAACACCACCGGCCGCGACGGCTCGCCGGCCTGCGGCGCGCCGATCCGCTTGCGGTACATCCAAAGCGGAACATCGCCCTTCTTCGCCCAATATTCGCTGCTCCAGATCTCCTGACCCTGCGGTGGAACCACCGTCTCGGCCTGCGCCCGCGGGGCGCCGATCGCGTGGGCGGCAAGACCGGCACCGATGCCCTTGATGACCGTGCGTCGTAGGACCGCCTGTCCGGAACGTGCCATGGCTCGTCTCCCCGCTGGTTTCGGATTCTTTGTCCGATCGCAGGTCAAGAGATTAGCAGCGTTGGCGCGGCGTTGCGAGAGAGCGGGCGCGTTGTGCTCCCCGCGCTGCGAAACTCGGCGCACGATCTTGTGAACGTTGCCGCGGGAAGAAGTCGCGGACGCTCGGCAAGACTGAGCCTAGTCTGCGCCACGGCGAGACCGGACAAAACCCGGCGCAATGCAGGGAGCAATTCATGAGCAGCAATCTCACCGAAGAAGAACTTGCAGCCTTGATGCCGTCGGAACTTTGCCGATATCCGACACCGATCCCGACGCAGATCGTCTCCAGCGACGAGTTCTATCCCGATCCGCAGAACGAACGGCAGCGCGAGGTCGAGGCGCGGCTGCTCACAATGGCCGACGAGCTCGGGGCCAAGCAAGGCATGGACCGCCGCAGATTCTTCCAGACCGCGGCCGGCATGGCGGCCTCGTTCGTGGCGATGAATGAGGTCTATGGACCGCTGTTCGAGGTGAGCAAGGCCGAAGCCGCGACGCCGGCGCTGGCGCAAGAGCGCGCGGATTCGCTGAAAGACCAGTTCATCATGGACATGCACACGCATTTCCTGCGCGACGACACCCGCATCATGGGCTTTGTCGAGATGCGCAAGGCGGTCGGCAAGGCCGGCTGGAACAAGCAGCTCAGCGAGCACGAGCAGACCATCGAGGATCTGAAGTTCAACAACTACAAGAAGGAGATGTTTCTCGACTCTGACACCAAGATCGCGCTGATCTCATCGGCGCCATCAGACATCGAGCAGGACTGGTTCCTGACCAACGAGCAGATGGCGGACGCGCGCAAGAAGATCAACGACGAGGCCGGCACGCGGCGGGTGTTCTGTCACGCGATCTTCACCCCTAGCCAGCCCGGTTGGCTCGACAAGCTCGATGCGGCGCTGGCGCTGGAGCCGGAGTCCTGCAAGGGCTACACGATCGGCGACAACACGCACAAGGAGATCAGCCGCTATCCCTGGCGGATGGACGACGAGAAGGTCACCTACAAGGGCTACGAGAAGATGGTGAAGGCAGGCATCAAGAATGTCTGCGTGCACAAGGGATTGTTCCCGCCGGGCATCGAGAAGCAATATCCGAACCTGCGCGGCTTCGCCGACGTCGCCGATGTCGGGCAAGCTGCGAAGGATTGGCCGCAGCTCAACTTCGTGATCTATCACTCCGCCTATCGCCACGTCGGCGGCGACCCCAAGGTGGCGCTCGCCGAGTTCGAGCGCACCGGGCGCATCGCCTGGACAAGCGACCTCGCCGACATTCCCGCGCAGTATGGCGTCAACAATGTCTATGGCGATGTCGGGCAATTGTTTGCCACCACGCTGGTGGCGGAGCCGAATGTCTGCGCCGCGCTGATGGGCACGCTGATCAAGGGGCTCGGTGTCGACCACGTCTGCTGGGGCACGGACGCACTCTGGACCGGCGCGCCGCAATGGCAGATCGAGGGCTTGCGGAGGCTCGAAATTCCCGAGACGATGCAGAAGAAATTCGGTTATGCGCCGCTTGGTCCTGCAGATGGCCCGGTGAAGCGCGCCATATTCGGCGACAATAATGCCCGGCTCTACAACATCCAGCCCAAGCGCGCCATGCTGGAACTGAAAGGCGACCGCTTCGCGATGATGAAAGCCGAGTACGAGAAGACCGGGCCGGAGCCGTCGAATACGCGGTACGGCTATGTGGTGCCGAACGGGAACATCGATCACCGCGTGTTTGCGTAAATCCCACCGTCATTGCGAGCGCAAGCGAAGCAATCCATGTCGCCCTTGCGGAGGCATGGATTGCTTCGTCGTTGCGCCTCGCAATGACAGAAATTGCGGCGCGAGATTCCCGGTCCTCGCTTCGCGAGGCTCAATTCGCGCAACTAAATCCTTTGCATATTGGAAGCATTCCAGAGGGTTAGCGCTTCGTCACTTGCGCGTCATTTCCATGTAACGGCGCCGGGCCAACTTTCGCTCTCCGCAGCTGTCTCTTAGTCGCTAGCAGCGACGGTCAGTGCGGAGATCGCGATCGGCTGCTCCAATCATCAACAACGTGGAGGACGAAATGGCGTCAGGTTCCCTGAACATTATCCTTACCAACGATGACGGCTACAACGCGCCCGGCATTACCACGCTTTACAACGCGCTCGTGGCTGCTGGATTCAATGTTCACATCGTGGCTCCCGCAGTCAACCAGAGCGCACAAGGCAGTTCGCTCGGCGGCGCGGCGGCGCTTGATAACCCGATCGACATCACGGAATTCTCGCCCGGGAACTATTTTGTCGACGGCAAGCCGGCGACGTCGACGCTGACAGCGCTCAACGATCTCTTTGCTGGCGAGGCTCCCGACCTCGTCATTTCGGGAACCAACCGAGGCGACAATATCGGGCAAAGCGAAAATATTTCCGGCACGGTGAATGGTGCGGTTCAGGCTCTTTTCGAAGGCGTACCCGCGATTGCGGTTTCGACCGCATCGTTCAATGGCAGCTATGACACCGGCTTTGCCAACTCCGCGAATTTCATGGTCAACTTCCTGCAGGAGCTGCAGCAGGAGCAGACTCCAGGCCAGCCGCTTCTCCCGCCCGGCGAAGGGCTGACAATCAATGTTCCCGGCGATCCGTCGCTGGCCGGCGTCACGATTACGACGATCACGCCGGAATCGAGCGCCGCGTTCCCCTACGCTGAGACCTCGCCCGGTACATTCGCCGAAGGGTTCGTGCCGAACACCTCGCCCTCCGGCAGCCCTACCTCCGAAGCTTCGCAATTCCTGACCAATCACATCACCATTTCGCCGATCGACGGCAATTGGGGGGCGACCGAGGCTGTCCGCGACACGCTGGCAGTACGGCTCGGTTCGACGCTCACCACGCCGGCGGACGCGCCAACCCCTCTGAATATCGTGCTGATCGACGAAGACGGCTATGGCTCCCCCGGAATCACGGCAACTCGTGATTCACTACTGGCCGCCGGATACAACGTCACCGTGCTTGCGCCGGCGTCCGATCAAAGCGGTGTTGGTTCCGCCTTGTTCCTTGATCCGATTACAGTCACACAATACGACGCACAAAGCTATTCAACCGATAATGGCACTCCGGCAAGTCTGGTCGCGCTCGCGCTCGATCCGGAAGGTCTGTTCAATGGAGCGAGGCCGGACCTGATCGTGGTCGGCGCCGACCAGGGCAACGCCGTCGGCATCGAAAATGCAAACCACTCGGCTACCCTTGCCGGAGCGGTAACCGCCTTGTTCAACTACGGCGTTCCGAGCATCGCGCTCACGTCGGCAAGCGGCGCAGCCGCCGATCTGGCGACGAGCGCCAACTTCCTGACCAGCCTGATCGCGAACCTGCAACTGACGCAAGGCGCATCTCCGTCACTGCTGCCTGAAGGCACCGGTCTGAGCATCAACGTGCCGGTGGGCGCCACTGTTGGCGACTTCGCCTTCACGAATATCGATGCGGGCACCGATGCGAACCTCAGCGTGCTCGGCAACGATAATTTTGCACATTACTCGTATGGCGCGCCGGTGTCCGGCTCGGATCCGCATTCGGAGGGCGACGCGTTCAATGCCGGCAAGATCACGGTCAGCCCGATTGATGGAAGCTTCGCGGTTCGCGACAGCGACACTTACGACGCGCTCGCCGCGCTGATCGGCACGACCTACGGCAATCCGAACGATGCGCCACACACCGCGGGCGATCTGGCGATCGCTCTCAACGAGGGCGGCTCGGTCGTGCTGACGACCGCCGACCTGACCGAAGCCGATCCCGACAGCTCAGGCGCCGCGCTGAACTATAAGGTGACGGCGACCAGCCACGGCCAGGTGCTCGTGGATGGCGTGGCGGCCGCAAGTTTTAGCCAGGTCCAGCTCGAGGCCGGCCAGGTCAGCTTTCACCAGGACGGCAGCGAATCGACCACGGCAGGCTTTACGGTCAGTCTCGCCGACGGCAGCGGCCTGACTGCTGCAGCCACGGTGAATGCGGCCATTACCCTGCTCGACGATGCGCCGGTCTTCTCGTCTCCATCGTCGGTGTCGGTCGCGGAGAATCTTAGATTCGTCGAGACTGTGACGGCGACCGATCCTGAGAACGACGCGTTCGTGTTCTCGGTTACGGGCGGCAGCGACCGAGATTTGTTTGCAATCGACCCGCATACCGGCGCACTCAGCTTCTTGAAAATGCCCGATTTCGAAACGTCAAAGGACAGCGATGGTGACAACGTCTACGAGGTCCTGGTGGCAGCGACCGATGCACAAGGCGCCGTCTCCGAACAGGCGATCAGCGTTGCGGTAACCAATGTCGCCGAGCCAGGCAAGACGATCAATGGTACCGGCAAGAAGGATTGGCTCGCGGGCACGACAGGCAATGACACCATCAACGGCCGCGATGGCGCCGACACGATCGCCGCCGGCGACGGCAACGATCATGTGTGGGGAGGCAAAGGAAAGGACATGCTGCTGGGCGGCAATGGCAATGATTATCTCAAGGGCGGCGACGGCAGCGACGTGCTGAACGGTGGTGCCGGCAACGACATCATGTGGGGCAGCGCCGGACACGATACCTTCGTCTTCAACGGCGACTTCGGACATGATCGCGTGTCCGATTTCACCCACCAGGATGCGATCTCCTTCGACCACAGCGTGTTCAATAGTTTCCAAGACGTGATGGCGGCGGCGCATCGGGCCGGCCACGACACGGTGATCGAGGTCGACGCCTCGACCACCCTCACGCTGGAGCACGTCTTGCCCAGTCAACTCCACGCGAGCGACTTCTTGTTCACCTGACAAGACCTCCGACCGCCGGAGGCTGGGGCCGGTGCCGAGCGCGCCGGCCCCTTCGCGTGGACGAGGAAGGACCGGAACCTGCTGCGTATTCGACGCGGGGACGGAACGACCTTATTTCTTCTCCGCGGGATCGCGGTGCACGGGATCGACCCACAGCACCGTCTCCGGTTTCTCTACCGGCTCGATGTCGAGATTGATCGCGACCGCCTCGCCGTCGCTGCGGACCAGCACGCATTCGAGCACTTCGTCCGGGCTGGCGTTGATCTCCTGGTGCGGCACATAGGGTGGCACGAAGATGAAATCGCCGGGGCCGGCTTCGGCCGTGAATTGCAGATGCTCGCCCCAGCGCATGCGCGCCTTGCCCTTCACGACATAGATGATGCTTTCGAGGTGACCGTGATGGTGCGCGCCGGTCTTGGCGTCCGGCTTGATGGTCACGGTGCCCGCCCAAAGTTTTTGCGCGCCGACGCGGGCAAAGTTGATTGCGGCCTTACGGTCCATGCCCGCCGTCGACGGCACGTTCGGATCGAGCTGGTTGCCGGGAATGATGCGGACGCCGTCGTGCTTCCAGCGTTCGTCGTGATCGTGGGAATGGGAGTGCTCGTGCATGGCGGTGATCTCCGCTGTCTTCCAAAAAAAAATCTCGTAGCGAACGCTACCGAAAACCGTGACTACCCGCCAGTTGGAACAGCGTTCGCCTTACCGTCATGGCCGGACTTGCCCGGCCATGACGAAGAGAGAACCGGGTCCTACTTCACGGCCAACAATTCGACGTCGAACATCAGCGTCGCATTCGGCGGGATCACGCCGCCGGCGCCGCGCGCGCCATAGCCGAGATTGGGCGGGATGATGAGGGTGCGCTTGCCGCCGACCTTCATCGTGGCGACGCCCTCGTCCCAGCCGGTGATCACCTTGCGCTGGCCGATCGGAAATTCGAATGGCTCGTTGCGATCCACCGACGAGTCGAATTTCTTGCCCTTCTGGCCGTTCTCGTAAAGCCAGCCGGTGTAATGCATGACGCAGATCTGCCCGGGTTTCGGAGAAGGACCAGTGCCGACCACGCTGTCGGTGATTTGCAATCCTGAAGGTGTCGTCACGGTTTTTCCTGCTGGTTGGGCCGATGCCATTTTCGACATGGCAGGAATGGAGATCGCGGCCACGACGGCAGCGATGATCTTGACGATGGTGCGTCGTGTGGAGCGCATCGCAACTACCTTATTAGCTAGGACGGGGACGTCTCTAGCGCAAGGCAGGCGATTTCCCTAGCGCTTTTTCAGAACGCTATGCTTCGATCTTCTCCAATCGCACCGGCAATGTCCTGATGCGCTGACCGGTGGCATGGAAGATCGCGTTGCTCAGGGCCGCATTGGTGCCGACATTGCCGAGCTCGCCGAGCCCCTTTACGCCGGCCGGATTGATGTGCGCGTCGTCCTCCGACAGCAGGATCACGTCGACCTGAGGAATATCTGCGTTCACCGGGACGAGATAATCGGCGAGATTGTCGTTGACGTAGCGCGCATAGCGCTCGTCGAGCTCGGTCGCCTCATGCAGCGCCGAGGCCACGCCCCAGATCAGGCCGCCCATCAACTGGCTGCGCGCGGTACGCGGGTTCATGATGTGGCCGGCGGCAAAGGCGCCGAGCACGCGCGGCACCCGGACCTCATGCGTGAAGCGGTTGACGCGCACTTCGACGAAGTCGGCGCCAAAGGCATAGGCGATCCTGCCGCTGAAGTCGGGACCACCGACAATGCGCACCAGGCCGCTATGCATCGCGCGGAACGAATCCTGCGGCGCGCCCTCTGGCTTCCACTCGCCATACTCCTCGATGACGTTGACGCCGAGCGCATCGAAAGCCTTCTCGCGATCGAGCGGCTGGTCGCTGCGCGCGGCCCTGCCTGATGGCGTCTGGCCGACGCCGACAGTCTCCTTGGCCTTGTCGGAAAGGCTTTCGTTCGGCATCAGCGCCTTGAACAGCCGCTGCCTGACCTGGTCGCACACCATCATCACAGTCGAGCAGGTGCTCGCGGTCGAATTCGAGCCGCCGGCCACCGGCGCGGGCGGCAGATCGCTGTCGCCGATCACGACTGTGACCTTCTCGACGGGAACGTCGAGCCTCGTAGCGGCCGCCTGCGCGATGACGGTGTAGGCGCCGGTGCCGAGCTCGTGACCGGCAATCTCGACGCGCGCGCGACCATCATGCCGCAGCCGAACGCGGGCCGCGGCCGGCGCCATCTGGGTCGGATAGCAGGTGGTAGCGCAGCCATAGCCGATCAGCCAGTCGCCGTCAGACATCGATCTCGGCTGACGGTTGCGCTGAGCCCAGCCGAACGCCTTGGCACCCTCATCGAAACAGGCCATCAACGAGCGCGACGTGTAGGGCTTGCCGCCGATCGGCTCCCGGGTGGTGTCATTGACTCGCCGCAGCTCGATCGGATCCATCTTCAACTGATGCGCCAATTCATCCATCGCGCTTTCCAGCGCGAACATATAGGGCACTTCCGGCGGCGAGCGCATAAAGCCGGGGGTGTTGCGGTCGGCGCGCACGATCCATACCGCGCTGTCGACATTGGGGCAGTCGTACATCCGCGTCGTGGTCCTGGTGCCGCCGACGCAGTAGGCGTCCGCGCGCGAGGAGATTTCCCATCCCTCGTGCCTCAGCGCGGTGAGCTTGCCGTCGCGGCGTGCGCCGAGGTCGACGCGATGGCGCGTCTCAGCGCGATAGGTCGATACGTTGAAACCCTGGTCGCGGGTGGCGACGAGCTTCACAGGCCGGCGCAATCGGCGGGAAATACTGGCGATGATCGCGGTGCGCGGTGTCATCGAGCCCTTGGAGCCGAAGGCGCCGCCGACATAAGGATTGATCACACGCACCTGGTCAGGATCGATCCCAAGCTGCGTGGCAACGCCGTTCTTCAAGCCGTAGACGAACTGGCTCGGTTCGTAGATGGTCAGGCTGTCGCCATTCCATGCGACGCTCGTGGTGAACAGCTCCATCGGGTTATGGTGCTGCGGCGGCGTTTCGTACTCGGCGGTGATCTTCACCTCCGCCTCCTCGAACGCCGTGTTGAAATCGCCGACCTTGGGGTCGTCCTTGAACCTCTTAACCTGGCCCTTGGCGCGAGCCGCTATCGTGCCGGCCGAATGAAAGCTCGTGGTCGGCGTTGCCGCCGTGTAGCTCACCTTGACCCGATGCGCGGCCTCGCGAGCCGCCTCATACGTGTCCGCGAGCACGACCGCGATGATCTGGCCCTCCTCGGCGATCTCGGCGGTTCGCAGCGGCTGATTGGTCGTAGATGCATAGCCGCCATCGCTGAAGAACTTTGCGGGCTCAAGCCGCTCCGCATTCTCATGCGTCACGATGTCGACGACACCGCGCACCTTCTGCGCTTCCGATAGATCGAAGCTGTCGATGCGGCCCTTCGCGATCGCACTGGTGACGAGATAGGCATAGGCCGGATCGCGGAGCGGCATGTCCGAGGCATATTGCGCCCTCCCCGTCACCTTAGCGACGGCGTCATAGCGCGGGATTGGCTGGCCCATATTGGCCTTGGGAGCGGGAGCGGCTGTCGTCATGGTCAGATCTCCATGGTCACGGCCTGATGCAGCGCGCGGGCGACGACGCGCTTGCCGAGCGCGATCTTGAATTCATTGTGGCTGCGCGCGGACGCGCCTTCGAAAGCGATCTCAGCCACGCGCTCGGCCAGGGCATCATCGAACTTCTGGCCCTTGAGCTCCGCTTCGGCGCCACGCGCCCGCCACGGCAGCGTTGCGACACCGCCAAGCGCGACACGCGCATCCCGTACCGTGCCGTCCTCCACATCGAGTGCAATCGCAGCCGATGCGAGTGCGAACTCGTAGGATTGGCGGTCACGTACCTTGAGATAAGCCGAGCGCGGCCAACGGCCCCGGATGGTGAAGCCGGAGATCAGTTCACCCGGCGCAAGCGTGGTCTCGAGCTGCGGCGTGTCGCCCGGCGCCTTGTGCAGCTCTGCGAAGGGAATGGTCCGCGTGCCCGCCCTGCCGGTGATGTCGACGCTCGCATCGAGCGCGATCAGGGCTTGCGCGAAATCGCCGGGATAGGTCGCGATACACTTGTCAGAGGTGCCGAGCACCGCGTGCGTACGGTTGAAGCCGTCCATCGCGGCGCAGCCGGAGCCGGGATTGCGCTTGTTGCAGGCCTCGTAGCTGATGTCGCGGAAATAGGTGCAGCGGGTCCGCTGCAGCACGTTGCCGCCGAGGGTCGCCATGTTGCGAAGTTGCGCGCTCGCGGCAAACTTCAGCGAGTCGGCGACGACGGGATAGTTCTGCTGGATCTCTGGATTGGCCGCGACGTCGGCCATCCGCGCCATCGCGCCGAGGCGTAGATTGCCATTTTCGAGACTGACGGTAGCCCAGGCCGGCGACAGCGGATTGATGTCGACGATCGCGCGCGGGCGCATCACGTCGAGCTTCATCAAGTCGAGCAGCGTGGTGCCGCCGGCGAGCGGCTGGATTTCAGCTTCGGTCAGCGGATTGTTGCCGGCGCTTGCCGCAGCGAGCGCCTGGATTGCCGCGGCGGGATCGGCGGCTCTTTGATAGGCAAAGGATCGCATGGTCCGCTCCTTGCTAGCCGGAGAGGATTTCGGGCGCGGCCTGCTTCACCGCAGCCACGATGTTCGGATAGGCGGCGCAGCGGCAGATGTTGCCGCTCATATATTCGCGGATGTCCTCGTCGCTGTTGGCATGGCCCTCCTTCACGCAGGCGATCGCAGACATGATCTGGCCTGGCGTGCAGTAGCCGCACTGGAAGGCATCCTGGTCGATGAAGGCCTGCTGCATCGGATGCAGCCGCACGCCGTTGGAAAGACCTTCGATCGTGGTGATCTCGTGATCCTGCGCCGACAGCGCGAGCGTCAGGCACGACAGCACGCGACGGCCCTCGATCAGCACGGTGCAGGCGCCGCACTGGCCGTGGTCGCAGCCCTTCTTGCTGCCGGTCAGCCCGATATGCTCGCGCAGCGCGTCGAGCACGGTGGTGCGCGCGTCGATGTTGAGGGAGTTGTCGTGGCCGTTGACGCGCAGCGTCACGGGGACGGGAAGCGTGGGATCCTGCGTCGAAGGGATCGTGGTTGTCGTCGGTCCGGCCGCGCGTGCCGCCAGCGGAAACATCGCGCCACCGGCAGCTCCCGCAAGGAACGAACGCCGATTGAAGGAGGAAGGTGATTGCGGATTTGTCTTGTCATCCATGACGGCCTCCGCTGCGAACGAAATGCGGCGCACGCCTGCGCCTCACCGCCCTAACAAAGGCAGTGAGGCGTTGTTCCGGAGATGACAAAGCACAGCGCTGTGAGGTCGCGCCGGTTCCAGGATTGCGAAGAGGCGATCAATAACCGAGCACGCAGCCATCCTTGCGCGGATCGGAACCGCCAGTCAGCGTGCCCTTGTCCCAATCGATCCAGATCGCCTGCCCGCCGCCGAGCGGCGCAACCACGCTGGTGGTCTTGTGCCCGATCTTCTTCAAACCTTCGACGATCGCGGCCGGCACGCTGTCCTCGAGCTGGTAGACGCCTTCGTAATGCAGGCCGCGCGGCATATCGATCGCTTCCTGCACGTCGCAGCCATAGTCGAGGATGTTGGTCAGCACATGGGTCTGGCCGACCGGCTGATACTGCCCGCCCATCACGCCGAACGGCATGATGGCACGGCCATTCTTCGTCGCAAGGCTTGGGATGATCGTATGCAAGGGACGCTTGCCCGGCGCGATGCAGTTGGGATGGCCCGGCTGGATGCGGAAGCCGCCGGCGCGGTTCTGCAGGAGGATGCCGGTCTTGTTGGAGACGATCGCCGAGCCGAAGGAGTGCGCGATCGAGTTGATGAAGGAGCAGACGTTGCGGTCCTTGTCGACCACGGTGATGTAGACCGTGGATGGATTCATCGGCGGCGCGACGTTGGGCAGCTCGAGCAGCCGGTCCATCCGGATGTCCTTGATGTATTCGTCGGCGAATTCCTTGGCCAGGATGCCGGCGACGTCGACATGAACGTGCTGGGGGTCGGCGATGTGCTGCTCGCGCATCATGTACGCGATGCGCGCGGCTTCCGCCTCGAGATGGAAGCGCTCGACGCTGAGCGCGGGGAACTTTGTCAGATCGAAGCGCGAGAGGATGTTGAGCATCACCAGCATGGTGATGCCCGGGCCATTCGGCGGGCACTGCCAGACGTCATGGCCCTTGTAGATGGTGCCGATCGGCGCGGTGACATCGGTCGAATGGTCAGCAAAATCGTCCAGCGTGTGCAGGCCGCCGATGCCGCGCAGCGTCTCGACCATGTCCTCGGCAATCTCACCGGTGTAGAAAGCCTTCGGACCATCTTTCGCGATCGCGCGCAGCGTCTTGCCGAGCTCGGGCTGGCGGATCACGTCGCCGGCGACGGCGGGCTTGCCGTGCGGCAGCAGATAGCGCTCGGTGTTGGTGCCGTTCTTCAGTTTCTCGAATTGGTTCTTCCAGTCGAAGGCGATGCGGGGCGCGACGATATAGCCCTCTTCCGCGGCCTTGATCGCCGGTTGCAGCAACTTGTCGAGGCCGAACCTGCCGTGGTCGTTGAGGAGCGTCTGCCAGGCGTCGACGGCGCCGGGAATGCTCACGGCATGCGCCGAGGTGAGCGGCACCGAATGGATCTTGCGCTCGAGATACCATTCGCAGGTCGCTGCCATCGGCGCGCGGCCCGAGCCGTTATAGGCCGTGATCTTGCCCTCGCCTCGCGGCTGCACCAGCGCAAAGCAGTCGCCGCCGATACCGGTCGATTGCGGCTCGATCACCGCGAGCAGCGCTGACGCGGCGATCGCCGCGTCCACTGCCGTGCCGCCCTCGCGCATCACATCGACCGCCACCAGCGCAGCCTGCGGGTGCGACGTCGCCACCATTCCGTTCAGGGAGTGGACCGTGGAGCGGCCAGCAAAATGGAAGTTTCTCATTAGAAGTTTCTCATTAAAGGTAGCTCGCTTGGTTGTTCTGCTTCATGGAGTTCCCGGCGGGGCGGGAGCTACATGGCATATTCGTGTCGTTGTCGGCAATGGCTGGCATGCCAGAGCTGCGTTGCACCGGGAAATCCGCCTCCCCAAAGGGTTTTCGCTGGCGCAGCCGCCTGATAAACCCGCGTCATGCCGCTGAAAATCGCCGCCTTTTACCAATTCGCCAGCCTGCCCGAATACCGGGAGCTGCGGGACCCCTTGCGCACAATCTGCGCGGGTCCTGGGTTGAAGGGCAGCATCCTGCTGGCGAGCGAGGGCGTCAATGGCACGATCGCCGGACCCGCCGAGGCGATCAACGACTTTGTCGTGGAGCTGCAGCACGGCGCGCTGTTCGGTGGCCGGCTCGACAGGCTGGAGCTGAAATTCTCCGAAGCCGCCGCGATGCCGTTCCAGCGGCTGAAGGTGCGGCTGAAGAAGGAGATCGTCACGCTCGGCGATGCATCCGTCGATCCGACGCGGCAAGTCGGGATCTATGTCGATCCGGCCGAGTGGAACGCGCTGATCGCCGATCCCGACACGCTTGTGATCGACACCCGCAACGCCTTCGAGGTCGCCATGGGCACGTTCGAGGGTGCGCTCGATCCCGGCATCAGGAGTTTCGGGCAGTTCAAGGAATTTGCCGCGCATGAACTTGATCCGGCAAGACACAAAAAGATCGCGATGTTCTGCACCGGCGGCATCCGTTGCGAGAAGGCGAGCAGCTTTTTGCTCGCACGCGGCTTCGGCGAGGTCTACCACCTCAAGGGCGGCATCCTCAAATATCTCGAGGAGATGCCGGAGCAAGTGAGCCGCTGGCGCGGCGAATGTTTCGTATTCGACGAACGGGTCGCGCTCGGCCACGGTTTGCGCGAGCGCCAGGAAGCAAACGCCGATGAGTGATGCGAAGATACTTGCCGAGCGCATCGATGCGCTGGAGATGCGGATCGCCTATCAGGACGATACGATCGAGACGCTGAACGAGACCATCACCGCGCAATGGAAGCAGATCGATGCGCTGACGCGGCAGATGGAGGAATTGCGCGAGAGGTTGCAGGAAGCCGAGAGCAATGCGGCCGCCCCGATCAACGAGCGGCCGCCGCATTATTGAAGGATCGCCGTCGTCCCGGCCTTGAGCCGGGACCCATAACCACCGGTGTTCAAAAAAAGCTCGGGACTTAGTTCCGAGCTCAATACCAAATCCTGTGGTTATGGGTCCTCGCTTTCGCGAGGACCGCAGAGTCAGCGGAACACCGCTTTCACCTTTTCCCAAAGCGATGGGTCTTCCTGCTCACCCTTGTCCTTGGTCGGCGAGGGCTGTGCGACGCTCACGGGGTCGGAAGCCGGGAAGGTGTGCTCCAGGCCGGCTTCGAGCTTCTCATGGGTCTCGCGGTCGGCGGCGAGCGCCTCGCGCGGGTCGTCGGCATGCTTATCGTGCGGCGCCGGATTGAATTTCTCAGCCATGGCTCCCTCCATTTACGCCAAACCAACGCCGCCCGCGGCACGGCGGTTCCAGATCAGCCTTGGCCGGAAGCGGCGCGCCGTGTATCAGGAGCATCAAATGTCAGTCGATCCCAGTAGGAACCTTTCTTGTCCCAGGATTCATCCAAGCCGCTCCTTGATGTGCTTGCCGGCAAGCGCCAGCCGATCCCGCCGATCTGGATGATGCGGCAGGCCGGCCGCTATCTGCCCGAATATCGCGAATTGCGGGCCAAGGCCGGCAGCTTCCTCGACTTGTGCTTCACGCCGGACTATGCCGCCGAAGTCACGCTGCAGCCGATCCGCCGCTTCAACTTCGATGCAGCCATCATCTTCTCCGACATCCTCGTCATTCCCTATGCGCTCGGACGCTCGGTGCGGTTCGAGGCCGGCGAGGGGCCGCGGCTCGATCCGCTCGATACGCCGGAAAAAGTGAAGACGCTTGCCGCGCAGGCGGACTTTGCGAAGCTCGAGCCGGTCTATGAAGCGTTGCGTCGCGTGCGGCGCGAGCTTGACGACAAAATCGCGCTGATCGGCTTCTGCGGCGCGCCGTGGACGGTCGCGACCTATATGGTCGCGGGCCAGGGCACACCCGATCAGGCGCCGGCGCGGATGATGGCCTATCGGCATCCGGAGGCATTCGCCGCCATCATCGATGTGCTGGTGGAGAATTCGATTCACTATCTCGTCGGTCAGTTGAAAGCCGGTGCCGACTGCCTGCAGTTGTTCGACACCTGGGCCGGCGTGTTGCCGCCGCGCGAATTCGAGCGCTGGTCGATCGAGCCGGCGCGCCGCATCGTCGAGGGCGTGCGCAAAGAGGCGCCGGACGCCAAGATCATCGGCTTTCCCCGTGGCGCTGCCGGCATGCTTCCCTCCTATGTGGAAGCAACCGGCGTGAACGCCGTCAGCATCGACTGGACTGCGGAGCCTGCGATGATCCGCGAGCGCGTGCAGAGCCGCGTCGCGGTGCAGGGCAATCTCGATCCGCTCGCGCTGATCACCGGAGGCGACGCGCTCGATCGCGCAGTCGATGATGTGCTGGCGAATTACGGAAAGGGCCGGCTGATCTTCAATCTCGGCCATGGCATCCAGCCAGAGACGCCGATCGCCCATGTCGAACAGATGGTGCAGCGGGTGCGGGCGTTCAAATCCTGACCGTCATGCCCCGCGAAGGCGCATCCAGTAACCACCGGCACTCATCGGAACCGAGAGGCTAGCGCTTACTGGATCGTCCGCCTTCGCGGATGATGACAGCGGTGTTTATGGACGCGTCAGCGCACCAGCTAGCGCGCATCCTCCAAGATCATATCGGACGCCTTCTCCGCGATCATGATCGTCGGCGCATTGGTATTGCCCGACATCAGATCGGGCATGATCGAGGCATCGACCACGCGCAGACCTTCGATGCCGCGCACCTTGAGCCGCTGGTCGACGACGGCTGACGCATCATTGCCCATCCGGCAGGTCGAGGTCGGGTGATAGACGGTTGAGCCGGTGCGGCGGCAGAAATCGAGCAGGTCCTCGTCGCTCATCGTCTTCGGGCCCGGCTCGATCTCTTCCGCGCAATAGGCCTTCAGCGCCGGTGCCGCGAGGATCTTGCGCAGGATGCGGATGCCGTCGATGAAGGCGCGGCGGTCGGTCTCAGTAGAAAAATAATTGATGCGGATCTCCGGAGGCACGGAAGCGTCCGCGCTCTTGATGCGGAGCGAGCCGCGGCTTTCGGGGCGGAGCTGGCAGACGGAGGCGGTGAAGCCCGAGAAGGTGTGCAGGTTCTCGCCCATCTTGTCGGTCGAGAACGGGATGAAGTGGATCTGGATGTCCGGCGTCGCCAGTCGCGGATCGGTCTTGAAGAACGCGCCGGAAGTGCCGCCGGCGATCGTCAGCGGTCCGCGCCGTAAGGCCGCATAATACGCGCCGGCCCAGAATCGGCGCAGCGGGTGATTGACGACGTCGTTGAGCGTGACGCGCTGCAGGCAGCGCGTGATCAGCCGCACCTGGAGATGATCCTGCAGATCATTGCCGACGCCGGGCTGATCGAGCACGACCTCGATCCCATGCTTCTTCAACAGTTCCGCCGGTCCGACCCCGGAGAGCTGCAGCAATTGCGGTGAGTTGTAGGCGCCGCTTGAGAGGACGATCTCGCGCCGCGCACGCGCCGTGCGAACACGTCCCTCCTGCTTGAATTCGACCGCACGAGCGCGGCGGCCTTCGAAGACGATGCGCTGCGCCAGCGCCGAGGTCTCGACATGCAGATGGCTGCGCTTCATCGCCGAACGCAGATAGGAGAATGCGCTGCTGGCGCGGCGGCCGCGTCGCGTCGTGGTCTGGAAGAAACCGGCGCCTTCCTGCTTCGCACCATTGAAATCAGGGTTGGTGGGAATGCCGACCTCGGCCGCCGCCTTCACGAAGGCCTCCGACAGCGGATCGAGATGCCGCCAGTCCGACACCGGCAGCGGACCGCCCGTCCCGTGATAATTGTCCGCGCCGCGCTGCTGGTCTTCCGCCCGCTTGAAATAGGGCAGCACGTCGTCATAACCCCAGCCAGCGTTACCGCGCTGGCGCCAGCGGTCGTAATCCTCGTGCTGGCCGCGCACATAGAGCAGACCGTTGATCGAGCTCGAACCGCCCAGCACCTTTCCGCGCGGCTGAAATACCTGCCGCCCGTGCAGTTCCGGCTCGGGCTCGGTCTGGTACATCCAATTGACGGTCTTTTCCTTGAACAGCTTGCCATAGCCGAGTGGCACGTGGATCCAGATGTTGGTATCCTTGGGCCCCGCCTCGAGCAGCAGCACCGAATTCTTGCCATCGGCGCTCAAGCGATTGGCGAGCACGCAACCGGCGGAGCCGGCACCCACGATGACGTAATCGAATTCCAGGCTGTCGTTGTTATTGTTCATTTTGTTTCCCCCAGTTGTTTTCTGTGGTCGTACAGACAAAGCCACAATTTGAAAAGATTTATCGTCATGCGCCTGGGCCCGAGGAGCCTGACTATGACGCTCAGTTGGCCACTCGGTCGTCATCACCACGCCCCATTGCTGGCAGGCGCATTTGTATCGATTTGTTAGCAATGCATGCGAACGGGGCCATCACAACGCCTTGTTGCGATCTCCGCCCGCCCGATAATTCATAGTTTGTCAAAGCTTTGCGGCGAGGTTCCACAATCGGCGCCCGCCTTGGGGCCAACTTGGGGCCAAGCCTGCAGGGCGAGGGATGCGGACGTATCTGAGCTCATATCTCTCAAAGCTGTTCGCCGGTGATCTGGCCGCATTCGGCGGACCGGCAACGGACGAGACGGTCGCCGGCTACATTCGCGCCGAGCAGGTGTCGCTTGTGCTCGGCCATGCGGTCGGCTTCATGTTGGCCAATGCCTGCAACGCGATCATCCTTGCGGTCGCGCTCTGGCATTCGCCCGACTGGCTTCGTGCCGTCATCTGGACCGCGACTGTGGCCGGCGGCGCGACATGGCTCGGATGGCAGTCACGCTCGTCGCGACGCATAGCAAAGCCGCAGTTCGTCTCTCGCCGCACCATGCATCGATTGGTGTTCAACGCACTCGTGCTGGGGTCCGCGTGGGCGATCGTTCCGGTGGCGTTCTTTGCCAATGCGTCCAACGGCGGCCAGTTGGTGATCACGTGCCTTTGCGCTGGAATGCTCGCGGGCGGCGCGCTCGCCTTCGCCACCATCCCGATCGCCACCATTGCCTTCACCGCCCCGATCTTTCTCGGCTCCACGATCTGCCTGTTCGGGATTGGCGATTTTGCCTACCTGCTGGTTGCGATCCTGCTCGCGATCTATGGTTTCGTGCTGCTGCGCGCCGTGTTCGTCAACTCCTTCGAATTCACACGCCGCATCATCAGCCAGCTCGAGGCGGAGCGGACGGTGCGGCGGGATCCGCTGACGGGGCTGCCCAATCGCATCGCCTTCAACGAAACCCTGGAGGCCGCGCTTGGCCGGCTGGCACGCACCGGTGAGGAGTTTGCGGTGCTGTTGCTCGATCTCGACCGCTTCAAGGAAGTGAACGACCAGTTCGGCCATCCCGCGGGCGACGAGTTCCTGGTCCAGACGGCTGCGCGACTGCAGCGCTGCACCCGCGCGACCGAGCATGTCGCGCGCATCGGTGGCGACGAGTTCGCGCTCATCATGACCAATCTGACCAGGCCGAAAGAAGCCTTCGAGATCGCCGAATGCTTCGTTGGCTCCTTCGCCGATCCGTTCGTGATCGATGGACGCGAAGCGGTCGGAGCGACCAGCGTCGGCATCGTGCTGGCGCCGCGCGACGGCAATACGCCTCACGAGCTCATGAAACATGTCGATATCGCGCTGTATCGCGCCAAGAAGGCGGGGCCCGGCACGATCTGCTTCTTCGAACCTGGCGACGACAAGTCGGCGCGCGATCGCCTGGCGCTGCAGCGGGATCTGGAAGGAGCGATCGAGCGGAACGAGTTGTTCCTGGTGTATCAGCCATTCATCGATGTCGGCGAAAACCGCATCACCGGCTTCGAAGCGCTGCTGCGCTGGCGGCATCCCGAGCGTGGGCTGGTTTCGCCGAGCGACTTCATCCCGATCGCCGAAGAGACCGGGCTGATCCACCAGATCGGCGAATGGGTGGTCCGCCGCGCCTGCCTGACGCTTGCGGAATGGCCCGACGATATCCGCGTGGCCGTGAATTTCTCCGCGATGCAATTCAACAATGCGGGCATCCTGCAGACGATCGTGCAGGCGCTTACGCAAGCCGGCGCGCGACCCGATCGCCTCGAGATCGAGATCACCGAATCGATGCTGATCGCAAAGTACGGATCAGCCTTGTCGATCCTGAACTCGCTGCTGGATCTGGGGGTGACCGTTGCGCTCGACGATTTCGGCACCGGCTTCTCGTCGCTGACTTACCTGCGCAAGCTGCCTTTCAGCCGCATCAAGATCGACCAATCCTTCATTCGCGACGTGCTGGTGCAGCCCGACTGCGCCGCGATCGTCAAATCCGTGATCGGGCTTGCACAGGAGCTGCGCATCGGCGTGGTGGCGGAAGGGGTGGAAACGGCCGACCAGCTGGAATATTTGCGCCAAACCAATTGCGACGAAGCCCAGGGCTATTTCATCGGCCGGCCGGTTCCGGCCGAGCAGATCCCCGCCCTGCTCGACAAGAAGCAACGCTCGATCCACGCAGCTTAGTTGGAAGCGGTCTGACTTTTTGCGACTGCGAAGTGGTATCTGCAATACCAAGCACTAGCCGCGCGTTGCCGTTGCAAGGCACGTCGTCGCACCGCGGAACTTGAGAGTAGAAAAAATCGATTTTCGATTGACGGCAACGGTCGGCCTCGTCAATCTCCGCCGCCATGAACGACATCGGGTTGAGTTTTAGTGAGGGATTTGGCGGCGAGCGGCCGCGAAGCCTGACGTCTGCAGTGCAGGAGCGGCTGCGCGCGGATATCCTTTCGACCCGGCTGTTACCCGGTCAGAAGCTCCATATCGCGGGTCTGGCAAAACAGTTCTCCGTCAGCCTCGCCGCGGTGCGCGAGGCGTTGTCGCGACTGGTGGCGGATGGCTTGGTGCAGGCCTCCGACCAGCGCGGCTTTCGCGTCAGCCCGGTCTCGCTGGCCGATCTCGCCGACGTCACGCAGACGCGGATCGATATCGAGGGTTTGGCGCTGCGGCGTTCGATCGAACGCGGCGACGCGGCCTGGCTCGCGGCCGTCGAGGCCGCCTGGGAGGCCCTCAAGGCGGTGCCCTATCGCTATCCCGATCAGCCGGGCGTGCACTATGAGGAGTGGGTGGTGCGCCACCGCGTCTTTCATCGCGCGCTCGTCAATGCCTGCGGCTCGCGATGGCTGCTCGGCTTTCGTGACGAATTGCACGAGCAGAGCGAACGCTATCGCCGGCTGTCGATCCGGCGCGAGGTCGGCAAGCCGCGCGATGTCGAAGCCGAGCACGCCGCGATCGTCGAAGCCGTACGCAGGCGCGACGCGGATGCCGCTGTCATCGCACTGTCCAAGCACTTCACGATTACCATGGGATTCGTCGAGCTCGCCGCGCCCCGAATCTCGGAGGTGAGCGGCACGAACTGAAGGCCGGGAGACAGTCCCGGAAAACAACAATGATCCTGGAGGAAACAGAACCATGCCTATTTCCCGCCGCCATGCCCTGGCGTCGCTCGTCGCCGCCACCGTGCTCGCCGCGCCTGTCGCCGCATCCGCGGCGGAGACGATTCGCGTCGGACTACCGACCAAGACCTATTGGCCGACGACGATCGCGGAAACCGCCGTCCGCCAGAAGCTGTTCGAAAAGGAAGGCATCAACGCCGAACTGACCATCTATCGCGGCGGCGCCGAGACCTTCGAGGCGATGGCGGCGGGTGCTGCCGACATCATCCTCGACCCGCCGTCCCTGGTGTCGGCCGGGCGCAAGAAGGGCGTGATGTCGAAGCTCGTTGCCAACGCCGCGATGGGCAGCTTCGGCTGGCAATTGATGGTGCCGGTCAAGTCGACGCTCGAGGTGAAGGATTTGAACGGCAAGAAGGTCGCGATCACCTCGGCCGGCTCCGGCTCCGACCTGCTCGCGCTGTGGACCGCGCAGGACAAAAAGCTCGAATTCACCCGCGTGCCGGTCGGCGGTGGCGGCCTGGTGCCGAACCTGCTCGCGGGCAACGTCGATGCCGCCGTGGTCTATTCGCCGCTCAGCTTCCAGATTGCGAAATCGGACGAGGCACGCACCATCCTCGACTATGCCAAGGAGGTGCCGCCGAATCTGAGCGCCGGCTGGATCGTGCTCGACAAATATGCCGACGCCAAGCCAGAGGTGGTACAGAAGGCCGTCAACGCGCTCTACGGCGCGCTGCAGTTCATGCGCGCCAACCGCGACACCACGGTGAAGCTGATCTCCGAGCTTTACGAGATGCCGGCCGAGATCGCCGCGCTGGAATATGAGAACACGATCCTGAAGCTGGAGACCGACGGCAACATGGGTGCCGCGAACGTGCCCGCCGCCGTGCAGCTTTCGCTCGATCTCGCCAAGCTCGGCGGGCTCAAGGACATCGTGCCGGTGGAGGAGATCATCTCCACCAAGTTCAAGCCGGTTCCGACGAAGTTCTGAGATGCAAGGCAATCTTGCCATAAAGCTGGCGCGGACCGCGATCATGATCGCGGTCTTTGCGCTGTGGGAATTGCTGTCGCGCACCGGCATCGTCAATCCGCGGCTGCTGCCGTCGGCATCCGATACGCTGGTGACGCTTGGTGATCTTCTGCAGCGCGCCGCCGTGCGCAAGGATCTGATGGTGACCGCGACCGAAGTGCTGGCCGCGTTCGCGCTCGCGGTCCCCTTCGGCGCGCTGATCGGGTTCCTGATCGCGGAAAACCGCTACTTTGCGGAAGTGGCAAAACCGCTGCTGTTCTTCGCCTTCAGCATTCCGAAATCGATCTTCCTGCCGATGTTCATCCTGGTGTTCGGTGTCGGCTTCTCGCAGAAGGTCGGGTTCGGCTTCTTCTCGACCATCTTCATCGTGATCATGTCGACCACGACGGCGGTGGAATCGGTGAAGGTGGAGCATTTGACGGTTGCCCGCTCCTATGGCGCAACGCCCGTGCAGACTGCATTCCGCGTCTATCTGCCGAGCATGCTGCCGGTGCTGCTTGAGGCCTTACGGATCTCCATGATCTTCAACCTTACCGGCGTGATCCTCGCCGAGATGTACGCCTCGCGCGATGGCATCGGCCACCAGATCGCGACCTGGGGCGAGAATTTTCAGATGAAGCAGCTACTGGCAGGCGTGGTGATGGTCGCGGCGATCGCGATGACCTTCAACGAACTGATCAGATGGGTGGAAACGCGATGCAGCTATTGGCGAACGTGACGCAGCTCAAACCTCCGCAACGCGCCGGCGCGATCGAGGTCAAGAATGTAGGCCAGGTCTTCAAGACCTCGACGCAGGACCTGGTCGCGCTCGAAGACGTCTCGCTCGAGATCAAGCCGGGCCGCTTCGTCGTGCTGGTCGGCCCAAGCGGCTGCGGCAAGTCGACGCTTTTGATGATGATGGCCGGCCTGCGCCAGCAGACCACCGGCACCATCACGATCAACGGCGCGCCAATCCCCAAGCCCGACCCGGACCGCGTCGGCGTGGTGTTCCAGGAAGCCAGCCTGTTCCCCTGGCTGACCGCGGAGGAGAATGTCGAGTTTCCGCTCGCGCTGCGCGGTGTCGCCAAGAGCGAACGCCGCGCCAAGGCGCAGGAGGCGCTGAAGCTGGTCGGGCTCGACGGCTTCGGCAAGCGCCATCCGCATGAGCTGTCCGGCGGCATGAAGCAGCGCGTCTCGATCGCGCGCGGCCTGGTGCAGGATCCACCGGTGCTCTTGATGGACGAGCCGTTCGCCGCGCTCGACGAGCAGACCCGCATGACCATGGGCGACGAATTGCTGCGCATCTGGTCCGCGACCGGCAAGACCGTCGTGTTTGTGACCCACAGCCTGACCGAAGCCGTCTACCTCGCCGACGAGGTGATCGTGATGTCGGCCCGGCCCGGCCGCATCGTCGACCATCTGCAGGTGCCGCTGCCGCGGCCGCGCACCTATGAGATGCTGAGCGGCGATGCCTTCGGCAAGCTGCGCGACCGCATCTGGCGCCACATCCGCAAGTCGGCGTGAGGTTTGAATGACCGCGAAAACGCTACGGCATCTGATCGTGATCGGCCTGATCGCACTGTGGGAGATCCTGCCGCGCACCGGCCTCATTCCGGAGCTGTTCCTGCCGTCGCTGTCATCGACACTCAAAGCGGGATGGAACGAGGCGCCGGAATATGGCCACGCGCTGGCCGTGACTCTCTATGAGGTCGCGATCTCGATGGCGTTCGCCTGCGGCGGCGGCATCCTGCTCGGCGCCATCGTCGGCAGCCTGCCACGGCCGCGCGTCCTGATCATGCCAATGGTCTCGTGCCTCTATGCGGTGCCGCTCGTGATCCTCTATCCCGTGTTCACGGTGTGGCTCGGCATCGGCACGGAATCCAAGATCGCGTTCGCCTCGATCTACGGCTTCCTGCCGACGATGCTCGCGACCGCAGCGGGGATCCAGACCATAGACCCGCAGCTTTTGCTCGCCGCGCGCAGCATGGGCGCAACGCTGAGCCAGCGCCTCGTCCGTGTCATCATCCCGGCTGCGATCCCGACCGTGCTGTCGGGCCTGCGCGTCGGCGGCGCGCTCGTGATCGTCGGCGTGGTGGTGTCGGAGATGCTGATCTCGTCCGCCGGCATCGGCTATCTGATCTCGCGCTACCGCACCATCCTGGACAGCCCGCATGTCTTCGCCGGCGTGCTGCTGGTGCTGTTCATGGCGATCGCCTTCAATGCCTTGATCAAGTGGATCGAGCGCAAGACCGCGATCTGGCAGACCGGCACCCGCGCCGGCCAGAACGCCGCCGACGAAATCGGGTCCGGCGCCGTGCAGCCAGCGACGTAAAGGATGCGAGCGTGTTTGACCTGGCATTGAGTTTCGACAATGGGCCCGAGCCGGACGTCACGCCACGCGTGCTCGACATCCTGCGCGAGCGGGAGATCAAGACGACGTTCTTTGTGATCGGCGAGAAGCTTGACGATCCCGAACGGCGCAGGCTCGCGGCACGCGCCCACGGCGAAGGCCACTGGATCGGCAACCACACCTTCACCCACAGCGTTCCGCTCGGCCAACAACCTGATGCGGACACCGCTGAGAACGAGATCGGGCGCACGCAGACGGCGATCGGTGCCCTCGCCCATCCGCAGCGCTGGTTCCGGCCGTTTGGCGGCGGCGGCAATCTCGACAACCGGCTGCTCAAGCCATCTGTGGTCGATTACCTCACCCGCAACAAACATAGCTGCGTGCTCTGGAATGCGATCCCGCGCGACTGGGAGGATCCGGATGGCTGGGTCAGCCGCGCGCTCGATCAGTGCCGTTCACAGCCATGGACGCTGATGGTGGTGCACGACCTGCCAACCGGCGCGATGGACCATCTTGAGGATTTCGTCGACCGCGCCGCCGTCCTTGGCGCTCGCTTCCGCCAGGAGTTTCCGCCCGACTGCGTCCCGATCCGCTCGGGCGAGATCGTGCTGCCTATCGACGCCTACGTTTCCTCCATCGAAGAAAGTGTCAGACCATGAAGATCGCAAGTTTCAAGGCGGCTGGTGTCGCAAGCTACGGCATTGTCACTGACTCCGGCGTGATCGACGCCGGCAAGCGGCTGAAGGATTTTCGTACACTGAAGGCGCTGCTTGCGACAGGCTCGCTCGACGAATTGAAGAAGCTGCAGGGCGAACGCGCGGACTACGCGCTGAAGGATGTCGAGCTGCTGCCGACCGTGCCCGATCCCGACAAGATCCTTTGCATCGGCGTCAACTACGCCACGCATCTTGCCGAGAGCGGCCATCCAACACCGCCGCATCCGATGATCTTCACCCGCTTCGCCAACAGCCAGGTCGGCGCCGGCCAGCCGATGATCCGGCCGCTGGAATCAGAGCGTTTCGATTATGAAGGCGAGATGGCCGTCATCATCGGCAAGGCCGGCCGGCGGATTTCCCGCGAAGCCGCGCTTTCGCATGTGGCGGGCTACGCCTGCTACAATGACGGCAGCATCCGCGACTGGCAGCGTCACACTTCGCAATTTGCGCCGGGCAAGAATTTCGTCGGCACCGGCGCGTTCGGACCGTGGATGGTGACGACGGACGAAATCCCAGACATCAGAAAGCAGAGCATCGCCACCCGCCTCAACGGCGTCGAAGTGCAGGCCGCGCCGATCTCGGACCTCGTGTTCGACGTCCCTGCCCTGATCGCCTACTGCTCAACCTTCACCGAGCTTGCGCCCGGCGACGTGATCGTCACGGGTACCACCGGCGGCGTCGGCGCCTATCGCAACCCGCCGCTCTGGATGAAGGGCGGCGATGTGGTCGAGGTCGAGATTTCCGGCATCGGCGTGCTGCGCAATCCTGTGCAGGACGAAGCTGCAGCCGCAGCGACCCGTGCGGCCTGATCCCTCAGATTCTTGTCTTGACGCGTTTTCTTCACGCGAACCGGTATCCACTTCGCTCGAAAACGCTTTAGCGAAGAACAACAAGGAGAATTTCATGAACCTCCCGACGCATCTCCTGCCGACCACCGTGGTCGGCAGCTACCCGCAGCCGGAATGGCTGGTCGATCGCGCCATGCTGTCGAAGGTCGTGCCGCGCACCCGCCTGCATGCGATGTGGCGGCTGCCGGGCGAGCACCTCGAAGAAGCGCAGGACGATGCGACCATCGTCGCGATCAGAGACATGGAGCGCGCCGGCATCGATATCGTCACCGACGGCGAGATCCGCCGCGAAAGCTACTCCAACCGGTTTGCGACCGCGCTCGAAGGAATCGATGACGAGAACCCCGCGATCATCACCGCCCGCACCGGCAGCCAGCCGACGCCAGTGCCGCGCGTGGTCGGTGCGGTGAAGCGCACGCGCGCGGTCGAGCTGCATGACATGGAGTTCCTGCGGCAGAATACCGATCGTCCGGCCAAGATCACCCTGCCCGGCCCGTTCACCATGAGCCAGCAGGCCAAGAACGAGTTCTACAAGGACGACGAGGAGCTCGCGATGGCCTTTGCCGAAGCCGTCAACGCCGAGGCGATCGAGCTGCAGAAGGCCGGCGCCGACGTGATCCAGCTCGACGAGCCCTGGGTGCGCAACAATCCGGACCTGGCAAAACGCTATGCCGTGAAGGCGATCAACCGCGCGCTTCAAGGCATCACCGTGCCGACCGTCGTCCATCTCTGCTTCGGCTATGCCGCTGTTGTCCCTGGCTCGACCAAGCCGGCGGGCTATTCCTTCCTCGGCGAGCTCAACGACACCACCGCCGACCAGATCTCGATCGAGGCGGCGCAGCCGAAGCTCGATCTCGGCGTGCTCAAGGAGCTGTCGTCGAAGAACATCATGTTGGGCGTGCTCGACCTCGGCAATCCCGAGATCGAGTCCGTGGAGACGGTCGCCGGACGCATCCGCAACGGCCTGAAGCAGGTGCCCCCCGAGCGGCTGGTAGTCGCGCCCGATTGCGGCATGAAATACATGCCGCGCCACGTCGCATTCGGAAAGCTGAAGGCGATGTGCGATGCCGCCGCGCTGGTCCGCAAGGAGATCGGTGGTTAGTTGCCTCTCCCTCTTGGCTTGCCGAAGACGGGCATAGCCCGCTCCGAGAAAGCTGGAGTACGCACCTCCGGAGCATAAGTGCAAGTGGAGAGAGCTGATCCCCACCCGGTTTGCGCGTCCGCGCAAACCGGCCTCCACCTTTTAAGGGGAGGTGACATGCAACCGCTTGCGCGGCGCGCTCCTTACCCCTGAAAGGGGGAAGGTTGGGATGGGGGTCTGCCGCTAGTCACACTGCCCGTGTGGAGGAGCCGCCCCCCCGCAAGCGGCGCTTGCGGGGGTAAGGCTACGACTGCGACGCCGAGCGCGTGGCTGCGGCCTGCGGTGGGCGATCGTTCAGCCTGATCACGACCACCAGGCGCCTGATGTCGCCGTTGCGATAGGCCTTCAGGAAATGGTCGTAGTTCTTGATCGACACGCAGCCGTTGGAATCACCGTTCGGGCCGAGCATGTAGCTGTGGGCCAAGAGGCCAGCGCGCCCGAGCGTATCAGTGCCATCGACCGGTATCATGCGCAGGGCCGGTACGCCATGAAACAGCTTCTCGCGCGGCTTCATCTCGTAGATGCCGGGCGGGGTCGCGCCGGCGTTGCGGGCATTCACACGCGATGGGTCATCCATCAGGCTGCCGAGGCCCGAATGTGCCTCGAGCTTGGTGCCGTCAGGCATGTAAACGGTACGCGCCGTGATGTCGTAGACGGCGGTGGTGCTGTCATAGCCGAGCGTGGTCGGCCTTGGCCCGGTACCGGGAAGGATTCCGATTCCGCCATTCGGCTCCAGCGACGCCAGTTGCAGCCGTCCCGGCACCCAGTCAGTGATCTTCTCCCACAGCGAGCGGTCTTCGGCCTGGGCTACCGGCGCCGGCAGGGGGGCCGGGTTGTCCTTGACCTGCAGGTTGGCTTCGACCGGGCGCGACCGCGGCAGTGGAACCGCGGCGACCGTGGGAGGCGGCAGGCTGGCCGGAGTGGATTGCGCGGGTTCATCAGTCTGAGTGTCGCGCAGCTCCTCGCCCAGCGAACCCTGGATATGGGCGAATTCCGCGTTGAAATCGGTGCGCCCGCCCCGCAGAACCGGGCGCGAGGGATAGTAGATGAAGGCGGAATCGAGCGTTGAGCGCGTCCCGAAACGATCGTCGAAGGAAATCGCCGCGGTGCTCTTCGCCAGCGCGGGAGCACGCAGCAAATCCAAGGGGTTAACTTCTGTGATCCAGGCGGCAAGAGCAGACGCCAATGCAAACGAGGCGACAGAAAATGTCGCCTTGCCCACCCATCGAGCACCACCCCGCGGGCGCTCGGCTGCACCTGTCCCAATACGACCCATCTAACCCCGGTTCGGCGCATCGGAGCCTCTGACGGGCTCCAGATAAGGATTCACCGAATGACTGGAGATATCACGGAACAAGAGTTGGGCACAATCGAGACCAAATACCCCCTTGCCCCCAAAAGTGATCCCGAAAAGGCCCGCGCAAGCCTCCATCTAAGGAGCCAGATACCGCAGCAATTCGGGGTCGCGGCGTACCTCGGTGGCCGGGCCCTGCAGCGCCACCCGGCCACGGTCGAGGACATAGGCGTAATCCGCCACCCGCAATGCAAGGTCGAGGTGCTGCTCGACGATGACGACCGCGATGTCCTTTGCCAGCTCGATCAGGCGCTCGGTGATCTCCTCGATCACGCCGATCCAGACGCCCTCGGTCGGTTCATCCAACAGCAGCAGTTTTGGATCGCCGAGCATCGCGCGGCCGATCGCCAGCATCTTGCGCTCACCGCCCGACAGCGTGCCGGCGGGTTGGTCGAGCCGCTGCGCCAGCTTCGGGAAGATCGCCAGCACCCGGTCGATGGCGGCTGCGTCGCGATTATAGAGCGCGCCGACCGCGAGATTGTCGCGCACGGACAGCCGCGCGAATACCGAATGCTCCTGCGGCACATAGCCGATGCCGAGCCGCACGCGCTCTTCGGTCGGGCGGCGGCCGATGTCCTTGCCGTCGAATTTGAGCTCGCCCCTGGACAGGCCGAGTTCGCCGACGATGGTCTTCATCAGCGTGGTCTTGCCGGCGCCGTTGCGGCCGAGCACGGCGACGCCGCCGCGCCAGGGAATACCCATATTGACGCCGAACAGCACCTGGCTGCGGCCATAGCCGGCGTCGAGATTGACGATATCGAGGAACTGGCTGTCAGGCACGGCGCAGATAGATCTCCTGTACCTCCGGGCTCGCCTGGATCTCGGCGACCGTGCCGCTCTCCAGCACCTTCCCCTGGTCGAGCACGGTCAAGCGATCGCAGATGTCACGGATGAAATCGAGGTCGTGCTCGACGATCACGAGCGAGCAATGCGACTTGATCGGCTGCAGCAATTCGCCGGTGACCCGCCGCTCCTCCAAGCTCATGCCGCCAGTCGGCTCGTCGAGCAGCAACAGTCGCGGCTTGCCGGCGAGCGCCATCGCGATCTCCAGCCATTGCTGCTGGCCGTGCGACAGCGTCGCCGCCGCGTCATGGGCGCGATCGGCGAGCCGGAATTGCGTGAGCATCGCCATGACCTGGTCGTGCAATACGCCGCGGGTGCGCGACAGCACGAGGTCGAGCAGCGAGCATTGCGCCTGCAGCGCCAGCAGGATGTTGTCGTAGAGCGTCAGCGACGGCAGCACGCTGGTGATCTGGAATTTCAGACTCATGCCGGCGCGGGCACGCTCGGTCGGCGACAGCGCGGTGATGTCGCTGCCGGCAAAATATACGGTGCCCTCGGTCGGCGTTTCGGCGCCGGCGACGCATTTCATCAGCGTGCTCTTGCCTGAGCCGTTCGGGCCGATCAGGCCGTGAAATTCGTTCTCGGACACTGTCAAACCCGCACCGTCAAGCGCGGTCAGCTTGCCGAACACCTTCTTGATGCCAGTGGCTTCAAGGAGCGGCATGGCGGCTCCCCTTTGCCTTTCCGCCAAAGCTGCCGACGCGCTCGCGTTCGCCGAGCACGAAGCTGATCAGGCCGAGCGGACGGAACAGGATCACCAGCAGCAGCAAGATACCGAGGAGGATCGGCCAGATGTCGCGGTAATTGTCCGACAGCCAGAAGCTGACGCCCTCGATGATTACGGCGCCGATGACAGCGCCGATCAACGTGCCCGATCCGCCGAACAGGACGTAGAGTACGACCTGGGTCGAGATCACGACGCCCAGCATGTTGGGCCAGACGAAACCCTCATGAAACGCATAGAGCCCGCCAGCCAACCCTGCGATGGTGCCGCCGACAGCGAAGACGATCGCCTTCAGATGCTGGGCCTTGTAGCCGAAGAAGGCGATGCGCTGCTCGTTCTCGCGCAGACCTGCGAGCGCAAGACCGAATTGCGAGCGCACCAGGAAGCGGCACAGGAGATAGACGACCAGCAGAATGCCGAGCGCGAAGTAGTAATAGACCGGCCCCTCCGTAAGATCGTAGCTGCCGAGCGACATCGGCGGGATCGAAGGGATGCCGTTCTGCCCGCCGAGATAGTACCAGCCCCGCGCCAGGCGATCGGCGGCGTAGGATCCCGTGAGCGTGCCGAGCGCGACGAAGATCATGCTCGATGGATTGCGGCCGAGCAGCAGGAAGCCTCCGAGCAGGAGCGAGACTATCAGCCCGATCAGCATCGCCGCCGGCAGCACCAGGACGATCGAGGTGACATTGAGGTCGCGCGCAAGCAGCGCCACGCCGTAGCCGGCCGAGCCGAAGAACAGGGCCTGCCCAAAGCTCATGATGCCGGCATAGCCCCAAACGAGGTCGAACGACAGCGCGAACAGCGCGAGGATGATGACGCGGGTGGCGAACACGGTGAGATAATCCTGCAGCACCAACGGCAGGAAGACTGCGACCAAAAGCGCCAGGATTTCCACGATCGGCAGGACCCTGCGCGGCGCCCTTGCCTGTGACACCAGTGCGGCGCTCGCGCCGCGCTCAGCCATCGAGAGGTCCGGCTGTTCGTCGATCCCCGTACGAACCGCCTGCTCGGTTGCGCCCATTCTTCACTCAACATTCCTTGGGGTCGACCAGCCCGCTGCTGCGGGCCACGATATCGTACACGCCGCCCTTGGCGACCGCGGTGTACATGTTCATCTTGCAGTGTCGCTTGCCCGGCACCATCTCGGCAGGACCGCCCGGGCCTTCCGCGATCTTGGCGTGATCGAGCGCAGCCGCAACGGACTCGCGATCGATCTTGCCGGCCTCCTTCACGGCGGCCGCCCACAGCTTCAGGCCGCGATAGGTGCCGGTCGCGGCGCTGCCGGCGGCGAATAGGAAGTTGCCGGGGAAATCCTTCTCATAGGCCGCCTGGATCTTGGCGCTGACCGGATCGTCTTTGGTCAGCGCCTTGAAGTAGTCGAGGCAGCTTGCGAGCCCTTCAATCTCGTTGGCCTGGTTGATGTTGAGCGTGTTCTCGTCATAGTAGACGCAGGACAGCCGGCCGCCATTCTTGAGGAAGCCAGCCTCATAGAGCTGTTTGAAGAACGGACCGACGCCGGGCGGGATCACCGTGTTGAAGACGACGTCGACCTTGTTGGAGATGATGCGGTTGACGGTGGCGCTGAAATCGACCTGATCGAGCGGGTAATATTCCTCGAAGATCACCTCGCCGCCATTGGCCTCGATCACGTTGCGCGCATAGACGTTGAGCGTATGCGGCCAGACGTAATTGGCGCTTGGCAACGCAAAGCGCTTGCCGCCGTTCTTGATCAGCCAGGGGATGAACTCGTCGCACTGCTGCGCCGGCGTCGGCCCGGTGCAGAACAGATAGGGCGTGCATTCCTTGCCCTCGTAAAGCTGCGGATAGATGTAGAGCGTCTTGCCGCGGGCGACGATCGGGTCCTTGATCGCGTTGCGCATCGAGCTTGTGATACCGCCGAGCACAAGATCCACCTTGTCGCGCTGGATCAGCTTGCGGACATTGCCGACCGCGACCGATTCATTCGACGCAGTATCTTCGATGAAGAGTTCGATCGGACGGCCGAGCAGGCCGCCGGCATCGTTGATCTCCTTGACCACCATCTTGGCCGTGTTGGCGTCGGCATTGCCGGCATAGGCGATCGGCCCCGTCAGGTCGGTGGCGATGCCGACCTTGATCGGACCTTCGGCGGCATTGGCCCATTCGGGACGGATCACCCAGCTTCCCACACCGGTCGTGATCGCGGTGGAGGCAAAGGCAAAGTTCTGCAGGAAACGACGCCGGCTCAACTTCAAATGATCGCTACGCATAAGACTAGACCCCTTTTCCCGAAAGCAGGCCTTGCGGCCGGAATTTGATGAAGACGATGGCCAGCACGAAGACGAGGATGTCGGCGATAACGGGCGCCATCACCCACGGCAGTGCTGCACTGAGCGTGCCGATCACGGCCGCGCCCGCCACCGGGCCGATGAACGAGCCGACGCCACCGACCATGACCGCGACAAAGCCCTGGATCAGGAAGCGGATACCGAGATCGGCGAACAGGCTGAACACCGGCACCAGCAGCGCGCCGGCCAGCCCCGCAAGCGCCGCACCGAAGGCAAAGGTGGTGCCGTACATCGCGGCGGTGGAAATGCCGGACGCCCGTGCCAGCGCCGGGTTTTCCAGCGTGGCACGCACCCGCAGGCCGAAAGTGGTGCGCGACAGCAGCAGATAGCAGCCGATTATCACCAGGATCGTGACCACGATGATGGTGAAACGCCACGCCGAGATGTGGACGCTGCCGAGATCGATCGAGCCGCCGATCGGCTCCGGCACCGACAGATAGAGCCCGCCGATCAGGCCGCGCACGCATTCGCGGATGATGAGGCCGAGCGCATAGGTGCCGAGCATCGCGACGATCGGCGCCGCGTAGAAGCGCCGGATGATCAGCGCCTCGAGCACGAAGCCGAGTGCGCCGACCAGAAACGGTGCGGCCGCCATGCCGACCCAGACCGGAATGCCATGGCTGTAGGCGAGATAGGTGACGTAGGCTCCCAGCAGGACGAACTCGCCCTGCGCAAAGTTGAAGATGCCCATCATGCTGGCGATGATCCCGAGCCCCAGCACGACAAGGACGATGATCGCGCCGAAGCTCAGGATTTCGAAAGCGGCGACGAATGCACTAGCCATGCATCGCGATCCGGCCGAAGTGCAACGAAAGCCTCCTCACATCTTCTTCCAGTCGCCGGACTGCTCGAAGGCGTGCGCGGCGCGGTAGATGGTGGACTCCTCGAAGTGGCGACCGACCAGCATGAGCCCGACAGGCAGGCCATCGACCATGCCGCACGGCAGCGACATCGCCGGATGATGGGTGATGTCGAACGGCGAAGTGTTGGTGATCATCTCGAACGCGCGCGCGACATAGTCCTCGCGGCTCATATTCGCCGGCGGCAGCGCCGTCGCCTTCATCGGCGTGGTCGGCAGCAGCAACAGATCGTAGTCCTTGAACACCGCATCATAGGCGGCCGTTAGCCGGCGCGAGATATTCACCGCCTTGCCGTAGTAGCGCGGGCCGAAGGTGTTGTTGATGTAAGTGCCGAACAGCAGCAACAGCTTGGTGGTTTCGGAAAGCGAATCCGCCTGCCGCCGCCAGCCGCGGTGGAAATCCATCAGCGACGTCGAATAGAGGTCGGAACGGCTCAAACCATAGCCGTCGCCGTACATCATGGTCTGCGTCATGCCTTCAGTGCCGATCGGCATCCAGATCGCGGGACCGAGCAGATGCATCGGAATGGAGACGTCGCTGACGGATGCGCCAAGGTCCTTGAAGCGCTTGGCCGCCTCGCGAACGCTTTCATTCACAGCGGGCTCCGCTCCCGCCTGCTCAAAACCTTCCTTGAGCACGGCGATCTTCAATCCCTTCACGCCCTGGCCGAGCGCCTTGGTATATTCATCGACCTTGGGCGCCTTGATGCGGGGATCGTATCCGTCGTCGCCGGCGAGCACCTCGAGCAGCAACGCATTGTCTTCAACCGTCGCCGTCATCGGCCCGGTGTGATCGACGAAGATCTCGATCGGCATTACGCCCGTGTAGGGTACGAGCCCCCAGGTCGGCTTCATGCCATAGGTGCCGCAGAACGAGGACGGCATGCGGATCGAGCCGCCCTGGTCACCGCCGATCGCCATGTCGACTTCGCCAAGCGCCACCACGACGCCGCTGCCCGACGACGATCCGCCGGCCGAATAGCCCATCTTGTGGGGGTTATGCACCGGCCCGGTGGAATTGGTGTGGCTGCCGCCGGAGATGCAGAAGGACTCGCAATGCGTCTTGCCGGCGATCTCCGCACCGGCATCGAGCATGCGCGTCACGATCGTCGCATCGAAATCGGGGACATAACCTTCGAGCGTCGCCGAGCCGTTCATCATGGGCACGCCGGCCAGCATGATGTTGTCCTTCAGCGCGACCTTCTTGCCCTTGAGCTTGCCGCTGGGCGCACCCTGCACCGTCGCCTTGCGGTACCAGGCGTTGCGCGGATTCTCCTCTTGGCCCGGCCGATAGCCTGGCGTGCGCGGATATTTCACAGGCGGCACCTCGTCGGGCATCGCAGCGACGAGGTTGTAGGCGTCGACCGAGCTTTGCATCAGCCCGCGGAACGAAGCGACATCTTCGTCGGAAAGCGCGAGGCCGCATTGCGCGGCGACCGCGCGAAGTTGCGTTGGGGTCGGAAGCACGACGGACAAGACACTCTCCCTGGAAGCTTGATGATGCGCGCGGCCGCGGAATGGATGCGAGGACGGCGGTCCCCACCCGAAAGCCGCAGAGGTATTACAGACGGAAATATTTTCCTTTTCAAGGATTATTTTACGGGACGGCGCGCGCAATTCCTTCCGTACGTCAGATCGTCTTGATCAACTTGAAATCGAGGCCGTCGGCTTCGGCGAGATACATCGGCATCTCGGCGCGGCCGTTGCGAATGGTGATTGGCCCGCGCGCGCCGGAATAGACGATGTTGCGACCGGCCGTGAGCAGCGGCTTGAACGCCAGCGAGCCCGCGCGCTCAGCCGCGGCCTGCAGGAAGCGCAGGCCCTCGTAATTCGACTGCGCAACCGAACCAATCGGCGGTGCTGTGGGGCCGAACGTGGCGTGATATTGACTGAGGAAGTCATCATTGGCGCGCGAGCCGATGCCGATGAAATAGCCGGAAGCGCAGAACAGGTTCTCGGTGTTGTCGGCACCGATGCCGAGCAGCACGGTCTCATCCATGGCGCCGGCCAGCCTGAGCGTCGTGGCCGCCAGGCCGCTCTCGGCAAAGGCGCGGTTGAAGGTGATGCTGTCGGTGCCGATCAGCGAGATCAGCACGACATCGGGACGCGCGGCACGGATGCGGGCGAGATGCGCTGAATGATTGTCCTCGCCGACGGGAACGAATTCCTCGCCGACCACCTGCCCGCCGGTCTCGGCGATGTATTTCTTCACTGCGCGGTGCGACTGCCACGGCCAGACATAGTCGCTGCCGATCAGATACCAGCGCGAGGCCTTCTTGACATCGGCAAGCCAATGGACCGCCGGACGGCTCTGCCAGCGCGGCGTCTCGCCGATCGCAATCACGCCCGGCGTCCGCTCGCCACCCTCATAGACCGGCGTATAGATATAGGGCACGCGGCCGCCGGTGATCTTGCGCAGCGCGACGCGGACCGCACTGATGTGCGAGCCCATGATCACGTCGACCTCGTCGAGGGCAACCGCCTGCGCGGCGCGGCGCACGACGTCCTCGATCGGGCCGCCGGCATCCAGCATCGTCAATTCGATCTCGCGACCCAGAATGCCGCCGCGACGATTGATCTCGGAGACCGCAAGCAACACCGCGTTGGTGGTGGCCGGTCCCCAGATTCCCGGCGAACCGGAGAACGTCAGGAAGTTCGCTATCCTCAACTTGTTGTGGGCGCCACCGCGCTTGCTGAAGCCGACATCAGCAGGATGCCAGGACGGATCGGTCGTCGGGGCCGACAAGTCTCTGAACACAAAGGGCGGCATGGGGGCGCCGCCGCAATTGACGCTGACTGTTGAGAGCACGCCCACTCCTGTCCGACACGTCGCCCCTTGTCGCGCAGCGCATCGATGCGCCCGCCGCCGGTTTCCCACCCGTTCGACAAATATCCTAGGCGAAAATATTGAAACTTCAACAATTGCCATGCATATAGAACGGGCAATCAGCGCCAGTCATTCGCTCATCAGGGTCAAAACAAAGTCTCCAACCGTGGCCAAACCGCCAAGCCAAGATACCCCCCTCACCGAACATCTCGCTTACCTGCTCGCGCAAGCCAACCGGGAAATCAACCGGCAGCTTGAATCGCGTCTGGCCAAGGAAGGTGTGCCGGTCGAGCAGTGGCGTATCCTGAAGGTCCTGTTCGATGGCAACGGACGTTCGATGGGCGAGCTCGCCGAAGCCGTGCTGCTCAACCATCCGACGCTGACGAAGATCATCGACCGCATGGTATCAGATGCCCTCGTCTACCGCGTCCAGGATCCCAAGGACCGCCGCAAGGTGCTGATGTTCTGCTCCGACCGCGGAAAGATTTTGTGTCAGCGGCTAAACTCGCTGGCGATGAGCCAGGAAGCGCATATCGTCGAGAACTACGGCAACAAGTCCACCAACGAATTGAAGCGGCTGCTGGAAAACCTGATCGACAGCGCGAATTGATGCGCGAATTCGTAGGGTGGGCAAAGCGACCCCGCTCTGTGCTGACCCAACAAACACCGGCGGAAGCGTGCCCACCATCACGAGCCGAGTGCTTGATAGTGGGCACGCTTCAGCTTGTGCTCGTTGAGGCAGCCGAGGATGGGGGTCGCTTTGCTCATCCTACAAACCTCACGGCCGAAGGTGCGGCGTCGTATTTGGCGCAGACGCCTGCTCGAGTTCGGTCTCCTCGGGCAGCTTCTCGCCGTGCACGGCGAGCGGCTGGCCGATCCAGAGCGGATCAGCCAGATGGTCGCGGCGCGGATTGGTCGTGTTCGGATGCACGAGGATGCTGAGGCTGCCGTGATTGAGCATCAGCCAGGGCACCAACTCGGCAAACACCTCCTTGGCAAAAGCCACCTGGTACATGGCCTGATCGTGCGGCCCGACCTTCACGTCGTGCCATCGGCCTAGCGTGACGGAGAAGCGCTCGCCGATCCATGTCCTCAAGCGCTCAGCCTCAGGCCGCGTCGTCGCCGGATCATAATAGATATGGGCGTGATAGCTCGTAATCTCGCCGGCCGACCGCGGCGCAGCATCTTGCAAATCGCTCATCCGTCCCTCCGAAGACCCCATCCTCACCTCCGGCTGATTTGGGCAAGATCGCTCATATGCGCAAGATCAATCATGCGCCCGTGGCTAATGACGGCGGCGGGTGGAGCGTGAAAGCGAAGCACGTTCGTGACATCGGGCTGATCAAGCACGACAAGGTTGGCCGGATATCCCGCCTCGATCCCGCACTTCGCCAGATTGATCGCCGCTGCCGGTCGCGACGTGATCATATCATAGAGCGTGGCGATGTCCTGTTCCTTCGTCATCCACAAAAGATGCAGATGGGCATTGACGTAAGGCGGCGTGACCAGGTTTCCGCCAGCATCCAGCAACAGGCGGGCATCGCTGCCGAGGCGAGGCCCTATCTCGACAATGACGCGATCCGAAATCGCAATATCGGAGAGCGCGTCGCCCCGACCCCGCAAGCGGGCATTTCGGATCAAGATGTCGGTCATATCGGGAATTCCAGTCGGGCTGGAGAATTGGGAAGCCAGGTCTCGTTTCGAGAGCCGCAATGCACATCTGGTGCAAGAAGGATACCGTTCTCTGAAGAGGCGGCTGTTTGCCCTGCCCACCCGGGCAGTTTCCAACGGCGCCGGAGCGTGCCCAGATCGGGGACAATCCAACGGAGTGTTGCCATGTCTGATCCCTCAGTGCTTGCCACGTCCTCCAGCGTGATGGCCGACATCGTCGCCCGCGCCGCGCCTGCCGTCGTCTCCGTGCACTCGCACCGCTCGCGCGCTTCGGGCTTCGTCTGGAAGACGGGCCTCGTCGTCACCGCCGATGAGGCGCTGGCCGAAGAAGGCGAGGTCATCATCCGCTTGGCCGACGGAACGGAGCGGTCTGCGACCATCGCCGGACGCGATCACACCACCGATATCGCCCTGTTGCGGTTCGACGCCGGCAACATTGCGCCAATCAAGCTTTCATCCGAAGTGCCGGCGCTTGGATCGCTGGCGTTGGTCGTCGCCGCCGAGCGTGGCGCGCCCGCGGCGGCGCTCGGCCTGATATCGCTGGTCGGCGGCGCCTGGCGCAGCCTGCGCGGCGGCGAGATCGATGCGCGCATCGAACTCGACATTCGGCTGAGGCCAAGCCATGAGGGTGGGCTGGCGCTCAATGCCTCCGGCGACGTCATCGGCATGGCCGTGCTCGGCGCACGACGCGTCCTTGTCATCCCGGCCGCGACCATCGAGCGTGTGGCAAGCCGCCTCGCAACCTATGGCCGGATCGCGCGCGGCTATCTCGGGCTCGGCCTGCAGCCGGTGAAGCTCGACGACGGCATCGGCGCGATGGTGATGAGCGTCGACAAGACCGGCCCCTCGGCGGCCGCCGGCATCCGGCAAGGCGACGTGATCGTCGGCTGGAACGACGAGAAGATCTCCGGCGTGCGGGCGCTGCTGCGGGCGCTCGGGCCCGACAGTGTCGGCGCCACCGTCGATGTGGCGGTGCGGCGCGGCGGTGAGCCGGTGCGGTTCAAGCTGACGGTCGGCGAGAGGCCGGAGACGTGAGCGAAGAGACCTCGCATCCCCTCGTCGTCGCCATCGACGTCGGCGACCCCGCGCTTGCGGACCGGCTCGCCTCGCTGCTCGGCGGCGTCGCAGGCTTGCGCCTTGCCGCGCCGGGAGAAGCGGCGAGCATCGCGCTGGTCTCGCGGGATCAGCTAGCGGGCGAGCGGTCGGAGATCGAGCTAACGCCGCGCGAGCGCGACGTGCTGGCGCTGATGGCCGAGGGCGCCTCGAACAAGGCGATTGCGCGGCAGCTGGGGATATCGGTGCACACGGCCAAATTCCACGTCAGCTCGCTGCTCGACAAGCTCGACGCCACCGGTCGCACCGATGCGGTGGCGCATGCGGCGCGGCGCGGCGTGATCCATCTGTAGGATATGACGCGGGATGCTGTGCCGCATCGCTCCACGACGCGGCGGGTGCTAGGAATGCGGACACCTCTGGCACGCAAAGGCCAATGCTCGACGCCATCAAGACCTGGGCACGTTCGCTGAAGCGGGACAGTCGTGCCATCTATTTCGCCGCGCGCGATCCGCGGGTGCCGTGGTACGCAAAGCTGCTCGCCGTTGCGGTCGCCGGATATGCGCTCTCGCCCATCGACCTGATTCCGGATTTCATTCCGGTGATCGGCTATCTCGACGATCTCGTCCTCGTGCCGCTCGGCATCTGGCTGGTGATAGCGCTGGTCCCACGGGAGATCATGATCGAGTGCCGCGCCAAGGCGAGCGAAGCCTCGCCTCCGGCCAGCCGCGCCGCAATGGCTGTCATCATCTTCGTCTGGATCAGCGCGGCGCTTGCCCTTGGTTGGGCGGCCTATATGCGTTGGGGTTAGAACGTCGCCCGCACTCCCGCATAGAAGGCGCGCGGCCGCGCTGGGCTGACCGAGCGCGGATCGGTGAACTCCGTGCCGCCAGCGGGGAAATTGGGGACATCGCCGGTATCGAAAAAGGTGCCGTAGGTTGCGTAGCGGCTGTCGAGGAGATTATCGATCCGGCCATAGATCTGGACATTCCTGGTGAGCTGGTAGGAGGCGTGGGCATTGAACACGGTGTAGGATGCCAGCTTCGGTGCCTGGTTGGACTCATCACCGACATAATACTGGCTGCTGACGAAAATCGCGTCCGCGCCGACCTTGAACTGATCGGTGAGCGCATAGTCGAAGCCGGCCTTGATGCGGTGACGGGGAACCGCGGGAACCTGGTTGCCGGGCAGGATCTGTATATTGCCATCATCATCGGCGAAGGGGCTGTTGGAGCCGATCTGCAAAGCATCGAGAAAGCGCGCGTCGACAAAGGCGTAGCTGGCATACATTTGCAGGGCGGATGATTCGAGCTGGACCTCGGCCTCGATGCCCTGCCGGCGCGTCGAGCCGACATTCTGGAAATAGCCGTAGCCCTGCAGCACCGGACTTGGAATCGCGAGGATGTCGTCGCTGTTGGTGGCGCGGAAGCCGCCGACCTTCCAGGAGAGCGTACCGATGTTCAATTCCTTGGTGCCGCGCAAGCCAGCCTCGACGGTGCGCGAGACCACCTGCTTCAGCGGCGGATCGGACACGAGGAAGGCAGCAACGATGCAGGGGCGCGCGGGATCGGCGCAGCCCAGCTCCAGCGGCGTCGGCGCGCGGTTGGCTTCGGAATAGCCAGCATAGGCAGTCAACTCGGGTGTTATCTTGTAGGTGCCGCCGATGATCGGATTGAAGCGGTCATAGGTGCTGTAGCCGTTCAGTTCGGTGCCGATCTGGTCCTGAAGCTTGATGCGCGCATCGTTGAAGCGGCCGCCCGCCGTGATCGAGAACGCCTTCGTCACGTCGAAAGTGTCGAGCGCATAGATACCGGTATATTGATTGGTTGTGCGCAGCGAGACCGGACCGATCGAGACGGGATCGCCGGACTGGCCGAGAAAGATGCCGCTGCCGCTCACGACGTAGTTGGGGCCGATGGTGCCGAGTTCGGCGCTGGCGGTGAAGTTTGTGACACTGGAATCGAAGCTGCCGCCGATCGTGAAACGATTATCGTGGCCGAAGAGCTGATCCTCATTTGTCGCCTGGAGTTGCATGCCGGCGGTGGTCGACTTCGTCGTGGTGCGGTCGTTCTCGCCAAGCACCGAGCCCGCCGGAAACGGATTGGCGAGCTGGACGCCATTCAATCCGTTTGCGGGGACGTCATCTGAGTTGAAGCACAGTAGCCCCGCATCGGCCTCGCAGGGCTCCGTCTCTGTTGGGTTGCCATCTTGCGTCCTGTGCTTGAAGAACCGCAGATGCGCGGCGCCCTCGATGGTCCAGCTCGGCGTCGCCTCCACCTTTCCCGTCAGGTTGAAGTAGCCGACCTTGTTGGCAGAGGTTTGCGGTGTCGTGTAGGTCGCGCCCCAATATCGCTGCAGCAGTTCGACCGGCACCGTCGCCGCCGCGCCGAACTTGTTGTCGGCGAGGCCGATATTGAGATGGAATTCGCTGACGTCGGTCTTGTGGGCGACATCGCCGTAGAAGCGACGGATGTCGGACGGAGAAAAGTTACGAAAGCCGTTGTCGTGCAGGCCCTCGAGCGCGCCATAGACGGCGAAATTGTCGATCTGCTTGCCCCATTGCGCAGACCCCTGGATGCGGCCGAACGAGCCGCCCATGGTGTTGATCTCGGCGCCCTGATAGGAAAAACCGTCCTTCATCTGTACGACGACCGCACCGCCGAGCGCGTTGAGACCGAAGGCCGGGTTGTTGGTCACAACGTCTATGGACCTGACCGCGCTGGTCGGAATCAGGTCCCAGTTGACAGTGTCGCCGAAGGCTTCGTTGATCCGTACCCCGTTCTGGTAGACCGCAAGGCCCTGCGGCGTGCCTGCCACGGGAGACGCCACGAAGCCGCGGAACTGGATGTCCGGTTGAAAGGGATTGCCGGCAACCTCGTTGATGCTGATGCCCGGCACGCGTTGTTCGAGCGCATTCGTGATATTGAACGAATCTGTTCGCGCGATTTCTCTGCTGTCGACGACATTGACTGCCGCCGGCACCTTGTCCGCTTCGACCGTCGCAGCCGAATCCGAGGTCGGCGTCGGCGCGGTCGGGACATACACCACTCTTGGCGATCTTTGCCGCGCACGAACGGGAGTCGTCGTAGGCCGGCCGCGCCTGGCGCGGTCTCTAGGCGTCACCTCGACGGGCGGCAATGTCTCGACCTGCTGCCCTGCGCCCTGGGCAAAGCCGGTCTCGTTCCCCACAACAACAACCCCCGTCGCAACCGATGCGACAAGCAGCACCCGCATCCCCATTGTCCACCCGCTCCACCCACCGTCCGGCTGTTGTCGCCGGTTGAATGATATTAGAGTGCAGAATGAGCTATGCGCTACCTGCAACTGTTCCCGAAAGTTTCGGGAAAATTCCCGACCCATCGGGACCGGAGCCGTCGGCTATCGCCAACATCTGCTATATGCCGATCCTCCTGAATTCCCCTCTGGATACTCCAATGAAGCCAATTTCCGGCACGCAGCCGAAGCGGTCTGATACCGCGCCACTCATGACGCCTACGGAATTGCGCCGGCGTTGGCGCGCTGGCGAAGAGGTGGCGCTGCTTGACGTGCGCGAGGAAGGCCCCTACTCGCTGGCGCATCCCTTCTTCGCTGTCTCCCTGCCGCTTTCGCAGATCGAACTACGTATTCTCGATCTGATCCCGCGCTTCAGCGCCCCCATTGTCGTCTATGACGACGGCGAAGGATATGCCGGGCGGGCGGCGAAACGCATTTCGGCGCTCGGCTATACGGATGTATCGATCCTCGACGGCGGCCTGGGAGCCTATCGAACGGTCGGCGAGGTCTTTCGCGACGTCAATGTGCCGAGCAAGGCGTTCGGCGAACTCGTCGAGGCGATCCGCCACACCCCGTCTCTGCCCGCGAACGAGGTCAAGGCCCTGATCGAGACGGAGCCCGATCTGATCGTGCTCGACGCGCGCCGTTTCGAGGAATACCGCACCATGAGCATTCCGCGCGGCGTCAGCGTCCCCGGCGGCGAGCTCGCGTTTCGCGCAAGGGAAATCGCGCCCGCGCCCGGCACCACCATCATCGTCAATTGCGCCGGCCGAACGCGCAGCATCATCGGCGCGCAATCGCTCATCAATGCGGGACTTCCGAACAAGATTTTCGCGCTACGAAACGGCACGATCGGCTGGACCTTGGCCGGACATGATGTCGAACGGGGCCGAACCGACCGGTTCATGCAACGCCCCGAAGCGACTTATCCGGCAGCGCTCGCCAGCGCGGCGCAATGGGCCGAGCGCGTCGGCGTTCCGAGCCTTGACCGCAACACATTCGATCTCTTCCTCGCGCAAGCGAATGAACGCACGCTCTATCTGCTCGATGTGAGAACGCCGGAGGAATATCAGCGCGAACATCCGCCCGGCTTCGCCTCGGCACCTGGCGGGCAGCTCGTACAGGCCGCGGACGAATGGGTCGCTGTACGCGGATCGCGGCTGGTGCTGTTCGATGACGACGGCGTTCGCGCACGCATGGCCGCATCCTGGCTGGTCCAGATGGGCTGGGAGGCTCACATCGTCGGGCCGGAAGTGATTGAGGCGACCGAGACCGGCACCCCGCCGCCGCGCCGTCCGGCGCCGGCAGCCTCCGGCCCCGCGATCGACGTGCCGGAGCTGATCGCCAACCGCGACAACTGGACGGTCATTGATCTGGCGCGCAGCCCCGCTTATGCCGCAGGCCATATCCCTGGCGCGCATTTCGTACTGGCGTCGCGTTTCGCCGAGGATTTGCCGCAACTGCCCGGCGAGGAAGCGATCATTCTCACTAGCGCCGACGGCGATGAAGCCTTGTTCGCGCTTGCAGATGCGATCGCCTCCACAAGACGCAACGTGGCCGTACTGAAAGGCGGAACGGAAGCCTGGATCAGCAGTGGTCGGCCGCTGGAGCGGGATCGACATTCATGGATCTCGCAACCCGATGATGTCTACAAGCGTCCCTATGAAGGGACGGACAATGCGGCGGCTGCAATGCAGGCCTATATCGATTGGGAGCTGCACCTTATCGCGCAGCTCGCAAACGATTCAGTATCCAACTTTCACGTCGTCTAGGACGCGACACCGCAAGATCAGAGTTAGGAGCGCGCTCCCGTAGGAACCAGCGCCTCCACCGTCACCCCGTCGGCGGACGAAACCGTCAGCGAGCCGCCTAGTGCCAACAGGCGCTCGCGCATGCCGGTGAGGCCGAAGCCGAACTGGTGGTCCGGGCTCAAGCCGCGGCCGTTATCGCGGACCCGCACCCGCGCGCAGCCGCGATTTCCCCGCACGCTGTCCGGCTGTTCCGCCGGCTCGACGGTTATCTTGACCGCGGTCGCGCCGGCGTGACGGAAGGCGTTGGTGAGCGCTTCCTGGACGACGCGGTAGATCGTGAGATCGGCGGTCTCTCCGGTCTCGCCGAGGGAAGGCGAAATGCTGGTTTCGATCGTGACCTCCGGATGCGATTCCTTCCAGAGGCGGAACAAGGCAGAGAGCGCCTCGTAAAGTCCGAGTTCGGCAAGGCCGACCGGCCGCAGCTTCTCCAGGATCCGTCGGGTGAACTGCTGCAGCGCATTGACCTGCTCCAGCATCGCCCCGCCGTGCTTTCGCACATGATCCGGACCTGCCTCGCGCGCATCCGACAGCCGCATCAAGGCACCTGCATGCGCGCGCAATGCGAACAGATGCGGGCCGAGCTCGTCGTGCAATTCGCGCGCGATCTCCTTGCGTTCCCTGTCCTGCAGCGAGACCGCGCGCTCGGCGAGCCGCCGCTTGTCCTCGATCGCCTCGCCGAGCGTGGCCGCGAGGTGATTGAGCTTGGCGCAGGTCGCAGCGAGTTCCGGCGCGCCGCCCGGCGTCACGCGAACATCGTATTGCCCGCCCTCGATCTTCGCCATGGCTTGCGACAGCGCCTCGAGCGGCGCCAGCGCGCGGCCGACAACACTCCTGACGATCAGGAAGAGCACAACGACGATCGCGGAACCGACCGCGAGCTGGGTGACAATGCCATCCCAGATCTCGGCCATCTCGTCATTCGGATGCGAAGTGATCACGAGCGATTCCGATCTGCCGCGGATGGAGATCGGCACGCTAACGGAAGTTGTCTCCGGATGGACGAGCGCGACGAACCAGGCCGGCGGCGATCGCGCTTCCTCGCGGCTGTCAGTCGCCTCGTCCTTTCCGGACTTTGCTGTCGCGCCATCCTGGCGGGTGATGCTGACGTGACGCAGCCGGCTGAGGTCGCGAACGATCTCGTCGAGCCGGGCGTCCGGATCCGGCGCCTCGTTCAACCCGGCGACGATCGTGGTCAGGAATTCTCGCGCGAGGCGGATCACGCTCTGGTCTTCTGCCTGGACCCGCGGGCCGGCCTCCACGACAAGCCGCGCGATGTTGATGGCCAGACCGAGCGCGAGGACGAGCGCCAGCAGCAGGTTGATCCGCCCGCGCAAGGAAAGTTTCTGCCACATCGCCTTTGCCCACGATCACCTGCATTCGGTTCCTCAATCAAGAGGAGCGTTGACAGACAAATACCGCGTCTGTCTAATCGAAGCGTACAGCAATCGCGCTGGAGATGCATGAGCACACCCGCGGGAAGCGGCGTTCATGTAATCTGATGCGGTGCAGCAACGGACTGACGCAGCTATCCGGGACTTCAAGCATGCGCGTTCTGATCGTTGACGACCATCCGATCGTCGCTTCCGGCTGCCGCACCGTGTTCGCCGATGAACCGGAGATCGAGCTGCTCGAAGCATCGGACGCCGAAAGCGGCGAACGCGTCTTTGTCGCCGAACGTCCCGATATCTCCGTGATTGACATCAATCTGCCGACCGTCTCCGGCTTCGAACTGGCGCGGCGGATGCTGGCGCGGGACGATTCGGCGCGCATCATCATGTTCAGCATGAACGACGATCCGGCGTTCGCCGCCCGCGCCATCGAGATCGGCGCCAAGGGTTATGTGGCAAAGACCGGCGATCCCAGCGATCTCGTCGAGGCGATCCACGAAGTTGGCAATGGCGGCGTCTATCTGCCGCCCGCGATCGCCCGCCGCGTCGCCTTTGCCGGCCCCGCCGCGGCGCAGAGCCCGCTGTCGAAGCTCAATCCGCGCGAGATGGAGATCCTGCGCCTGCTCAGCGCCGGCAAGACGCTCTCCGAGATCGCCTGGCTGGTTCATTCCTCTTACAAGACGGTCGCCAACACCTCCTCGATCATGCGCCAGAAACTCGGCGTGCGCACCTCGGCCGAACTGGTGCGGTTGGCGATCGAGAGCGGCGTCGCCTGAAGATCGCGCACGCATGATCCGGAAAAGTGGGCGCTGGCTTTCCGAAAAGATCATGCGCAAACAAAGCACAGCGCCGGAGTCCGGGAGATGACGATTCAAACTGTTTCAACGAACAAATCCCATGGCGGCATCCAGGGCGTGTACAAGCATGCCAGCCGCGAGACCAAGACCGAGATGACCTTTTCGGTCTACGTTCCTCCGCATCCGGCGGGCGCGAAGCTGCCGGTCGTCTTCTATCTCTCCGGCCTGACCTGCACCCACGCCAATGTCACCGAGAAAGGCGAATACCGCGCCACCTGCGCCGATCTCGGCCTGATCTTCGTGGCACCCGATACCAGCCCGCGCGGCGAGGGCGTGCCCCGCGATCCCGCCGGCGCCTATGACTTCGGGCTTGGCGCCGGCTTCTATGTCGACGCGATGCAGGAGCCGTTTGCCCAGAACTACCGGATGTGGAGCTATGTGACCGAGGAACTGCCGCAGCTCGTTGCCGCGCACTTCCCTGCCGATCGCGTGCGCCAATCGATCATGGGCCATTCCATGGGCGGGCACGGTGCGCTCACGGTGGCACTGCGCCATCCCAACCGCTATCGCGCCGCGAGCGCCTTTGCGCCGATCGTGGCGCCATCACAGGTGCCCTGGGGCATCAAGGCGCTCGGCGGCTATCTCGGCGACGACAGAAATGCATGGCGCAAGCATGACACGGTGGCGCTGATCGAGGACGGCGCACGGTTTTCCGATCTGCTGGTCGATGTTGGCGATGCCGACTCGTTCCTCGCGGAACAGCTTCGCCCGGAACTGCTGCAACAGGCCTGCGCGCAGGCAAATATTCCGCTCCTGCTCCGACGCCAGGAAGGCTACGACCACAGTTACTATTTCATCTCCACCTTCATGGGCGATCACTTGCGCTGGCACGCCGCGCGGCTGACGGCCTGAATCACCTTCATTGTGGTTGCCGCGCCCGATGTGCCTTCGCCAAACGGCGTATGCAGGCGCGGCGGACAACGTCATCGCCGCGACGGCAAACGGCGCTCTCATGATCGTGATCGTGCGGAATCGAGAGCGTCGCAACGACAAAATGCGGGGTTGCAAGCCAGGACAATTCAGTCATCTTGCATGCCAAGAGTATCTCCATCGCCGGGTCAAGGCGAGGAGACGTTGGGAGGAAACATGGTCCGATGGCTGGTCGCCGCAATCGGTCTGGTCGCAATGGCGATGCCCGTGCGTGCCGCCGAGCCGGTCGAGATCGGCATCGGCTATCTCGGCCGTGCCGGCGTTCAGCAGAAGCTATCGCTGGTCGAGCAGCCCGCCGAGAATGACGGCGTAGCCGGCGCGCGGCTTGCGATCGAGGATAACAACACCACCGGAAAATTCCTCAACCAGCGCTTCAACCTGGAGGAGGTCCGGCTCAAGGAAGGCGAGGACGTCGCGAAGGCCGCGACGGCGCTTGCCGATCGCAATGGCTTCATCATCGCCGATCTTCCGCCGGATGGGCTGTTGCAAGCGGCGGATGCGCTGCGCGATCGCGGCACGGTGCTGCTGAACGCCGGCGCGATCGATGACCGGCTGCGCGAGCAGGATTGCCGCGCCAACGTGATCCACGTCGCGCCGACGCGCTCGATGCTGGCGGATGCGCTGGCGCAATACCTGGTATGGAAGCAGTGGAAGCGCTGGTTCCTGGTGGTCGGCTCGCACGACAAGGACAAGCTCTATGCCGATGCGCTCCGCCGCGCCGCGACGCGGTTCGGCGCCAAGATCGTGCAGGAAAAGACCTTCGAGGATACCGGCGGCGCGCGTCGCACCGATAGCGGCGTGACGCTGATCCAGCGGCAGATGCCGGTCTTCACCCAGCAGATCCCCGCCCACGACGTGCTGGTCGCCGCCGACGAAAGCGAGGTCTTCGCGTCCTATCTGCCCTATCGCACCTGGGACCCACGGCCGGTCGCAGGCTCGGCGGGGCTCGTGCCCACGAGCTGGGACGCGGCGCAGGATCAATGGGGCGCGATCCAGATCCAGAACCGCTTCGTGAAACTGAATTCGCGGCGCATGACCGCGCTCGACATGCAGGCCTGGACCGCCACGCGCATGATCGGTGAAGCCGCCTCGCGTACGAACTCGGGCGATGCAAAGAAGCTGTTTGCTTTCCTCAAAGGACCGGATTTCTCGGTAGCCGCGTTCAAGGGCACGCGGCTGACGCTGCGGAATTGGAACCAGCAGCTTCGCCAACCGATCCTTCTGGTCGATGGACGCATGGTGGTCTCGGTGTCACCGCAGGAAGGCTTCCTGCACCAGGTCTCCGAGCTCGACACGCTCGGCGTCGACCGTCCCGAGACAAAATGCAAGCTGCAGTGAAGGAGAGATCGCGCATGTGGCGCCGCTGTCTAGTTTCCGGAACGGTCCTTTGGCTTGCGGCCGCCGCACCCGCTTCCGCCTTCATGGCCTATGTCTCCAACGAAAAAGGCAACACCGTTTCCGTGATCGACACCGATAGCTGGACGGTGACAAAAACCATCAAGGTCGGCCAGCGGCCACGCGGCATCGAGTTCAGCCGCGACGGCAAGTTCGTCATGGTCGCGGTCGGTGACGACGACACCATCCAGGTGATCGACGCCAAGAAGCAGGAGGTGGTGGACACGCTGCCCTCCGGACCAGATCCGGAACTGTTCGCCCAGGATGCCGCGGGCAAGGTGATGTATGTCGCCAACGAGAACGACAATACGGTGACCGTGATCGATCTCGAGAAGCGCGCCCGCATCGGCGACGTGCAGGTCGGCGTCGAACCGGAGGGCATGACGATCAGCCCGGACGGCAAGATCCTGATCAACACCTCCGAGACCACCAACATGGCGCACTTCATCGACACGTCGACGCGCCAAATCGTGGCTAATGTGTTGGTCGACGCCCGGCCGCGCTTTGCCGAGTTCAAGCATGACGGCTCGGAATTATGGGTGTCCTCCGAGATCGGCGGCACGGTGTCGATCATCGATCCGGTCAAGCACGTGGTGACCGGCAAGGTCACCTTCAGCATTCCCGGCCTGCGCAGCGAGGCGATCCAGCCGGTCGGCATTGGCATGACCAAGGACGACAAGACCGCCTTCGTCGCACTCGGCCCCGCCAACCGCGTCGCGGTCGTCGACGCTGTCAGTCACAAGGTGACAAAATATCTCCTGGTCGGACAGCGGGTGTGGCACATGGCGTTCACGCCGGACGAAAAATACCTGCTGGTGACCAATGGCGTATCCAACGACGTCTCCGTCATCGACGTCGCCGCGCAAAAAGTGACCAAGACCATTCAGGTCGGCGAACTTCCCTGGGGCGTTACGATTGCACCACAATGACAGCAACCGAGATACCCATCGCTGACAAATCATCGCCTGACATATCGGCCCGACACGATTCTGCCGGTGTGGCCGCCTTGTCGATCGAAGGCGTCAACCATTCCTATGGTGCGCGCCGCGCGCTGATCGATGTGAGCTTTGACGTCGCGCCGGCAAGCTTCACGGCGCTGCTTGGCCTGAACGGCGCCGGCAAGAGCACGCTGTTCTCGCTGATCACGCGGTTGTTCGGCATCCAGGCCGGACGAATCGGCATTTTCGGCCATGATATCAGCCGCGCGCCGGGCGAGGCGCTGCGACTTCTCGGCGTCGTGTTCCAGCCTCGCACGCTCGACCTCGATCTCTCGGTGACGCAGAACCTGCTCTATCACGCCGCCCTGCACGGCATCGGCCGGCGCGAGGCGCGCTTGCGCAGCGGCGAGGTGCTGGCGCGCATCGCGCTTTCCGACCGTGCCGGCAGCAAGGTGCGCGACCTCTCCGGCGGCCAGATGCGCCGGCTGGAGATCGCGCGTGCGCTGCTGCACCGGCCGCGCCTGTTGCTGCTGGACGAGGCGACGGTCGGCCTCGACGTCAAGGCCCGTTCAGACATCCTTAACCACGTTCGGAAGCTCGTCGCCGAGCAAGGCATCGGGGTACTCTGGGCCACGCATCTGTTCGACGAGATCACGGCAAGCGATGATCTCGTGGTGCTGCATCAGGGCAAGGTGCTGGCGCGCGGCCAGGTGTCGCGCGTGATCGCGGAAACAGGCGCGCAGGACATCAACACCGCCTTCATGCGCCTGACCGGCGCCGTGGACAAAGCCGGGAGCGAGGCGTCATGAGCTCCATCACCGTCACGCCGTCGCGACGCGGCTTTTCCTTTGCCGAATACCTCACCTGCCTCAACGGCATCGTCTGGCGCGAGGCGCTGCGCTTCCTGCATCAACGCGAGCGCTTCGTCTCGGCATTGGTCAGGCCGCTGGTGTGGCTCTTCATCTTTGCGGCCGGCTTCCGCCAGGTGCTGGGCATCTCGATCATCCCGCCCTACGAGACCTACATCCTCTACGAGGTCTATATCGCGCCGGGCCTGATGGCGATGATCCAGCTTTTCAACGGCATGCAGTCCTCGCTCTCGATGGTCTACGACCGCGAGATGGGCAACATGCGCACGCTCTTGGTGAGCCCGCTGCCGCGCGGCTACCTGTTGTTCTGCAAACTGCTGGCGGGCACCGCGGTCTCGCTGTTGCAGGTCTATGCCTTCCTCGTCATCGCGTGGCTGTGGGACATCACCCCGCCGCCGATCGGCTATCTCACCGTGCTGCCGGCACTGGTGCTGTCAGGGCTGATGCTGGGGGCGCTCGGAATGCTGATCTCCTCCGGCATCAAGCAGCTCGAGAATTTTGCCGGCGTCATGAACTTCGTGATCTTTCCGATGTTCTTTGCCTCATCCGCGCTCTATCCGCTGTGGCGGGTGCAGGAGGGCAGTCCGATGCTTTACTATGTCTGCCAGCTCAATCCATTCACCCATGCGGTCGAATTGATCCGCTTTGCGCTGTATGGTCAGACCAACTGGATTTCTCTCGCGGTCGTCGCCGGCTGTACGGCGGTTTTCATGATCGGCGCGATCCTGGCCTACGATCCCTCGCGCGGATTGGCACGGCGCGGGCCTGCCGGAGGCGAGACATGATCGGGCGGATTGCGATCGGAGCATTGCTTGTCCTTGCGGCATCGACCGGGATCGGTCGTGCCGCCGATCCGCGCTACCCCGACTGGCCCTGCACGCAGGCCAAGGTGCCGGAGATTTCGCTCGCAGCGGTATGGGCGGGACCGCCGCTCGACGACGTCCAGGACAAGTGGAAGGAGAACGCCAGGATCAGTGCGCTCGTGGAGAAACTGGCGGCGCGGCGCACGCCGCTTGATGATGCCCAAAAGGCAATCACCGACTTCCTCACGGCTTCCGCGGCTGATAAGACCACCGCCGGCAAGCTGCTGTTCGCCGGCTTGTTTGATTCGCTCAACGCTCAGCGTTCCTCGGTCATGAGCGGAATCGAGCGGGTGACGCGCAAGCAACGCGAGGCGGCCGACAAAATCCGCGAAGACACGCTCGCGCTGCAGGCGTTGCGGAGCGCGTCCTCGCCCGATCAGTCCAAGGTCGACGAACTCAGCAACCGTCTCCTGTGGGAAACGCGGATCTTCGAGGACCGCCAACGTGTGGTCAGATTTGTCTGCGAAGTACCGACAACGATCGACCAGCGCCTGTTCGCGCTTGGCCGCACCATTCAGCAAGAGATGGAATAGCGCAGTTCCGGCGCAAAAAAGTCACCATCGCTGCCTTTGTGATCGGTTCCGGGCGATTAGTTCCGGAACCAATTGAGATTCCAGCCTCTTGTGGTCTAGGTCATCTCGAAACCGGGAGAGTTTTTGATGAGAAAGGCAACGATCATCTTGGCTGGCGCGACGGCCGTTAGCGTCCTCGCGACCGCGGCGTTGGCCCAGCAAAATGTGACGGGGATGATCACCAAGATCGATCGGCTGAATAGCACGATCTCAATTCAGCAGACGCAGAGCGGCACGGTCGGCGCAGGCAGTGGCGCAGTCCAGGAGTTCAAGGTGACAGACACCAACAAGCTTGAACCGTTTCATGCCGGCGACAAAGTGACCTTCTCTGCCGCCGAAGGCGGTGGCGCCAAGACCATCACCGATCTCAAGAAACAGTGAGTTGTCGGATGGAGCCTCGGTCCTCATCGGAGCAGGATCGGGGCTCCGCTTTGTTCAAGCGAAACCGCGGAGTCTATTTCTCTTCGCCCGCCCGTGGCTCCGGCTCGGCTTCGGCGAGCGGCAGTCCTGCGCGCTCCCATCCGTCCGATCCCTGGGGATACCAGGCGATGTTGGAATGGCCGTAAGCCAGCGCGCGCTTGGCTGCATTCCACGACATCCAGCAATTTTCCTGGCAATAGATCACAAGCAGCGCTGCCTTGTTGCCGCCCGAGGCACGCTCAAGGCCGCGGCGAAGATAGTCTTCGGTTACATCAGCGAGTTTTCCGTAGCCGGTGTCGGGCAGCCAGATGCTGCCGGGGATATCGAGCCGCGGCTTGTCGCGCCACACGGTGCCTTTGGGCAGGTTGGCGGGTTTTGGCGGACGCGGCAGCACGTCGACGAAGGCGCCGCTCTTGTCGCGCCAGATCGTCTCGGCTTCTGCGGTCGAGAGCACGCGCGCGCCGGCGAGCGTCGCGGGAACCGGTGCGCGATAATTCTCCGTACGGTATTCCTTCGGCTCGGCTACCTGCTCCTGCGCGGCGGCCGCGACGACGAACGCCGCGGCGGCAACGGTCAGGCTCGTGAGCCACCGCCTCATGGCGATTTCGTCGCCGTGTCAGGGCCGATCGGCCGGTCATTTTCGTCCAGGAGCGGCACGCCGAAATCGAGCAGGATCTTGTTGATCTCGCCCTGGTTCTCCTGAATCAGGCGATTGAGCTGGCGTTTCCAGTTCTGGTCTGCCGGACGCACGCCCATGCCGATGCGATAGACGAGCTTCGGGCCCGTCGTTTCCTTCACCAGCGGCGTGACATGCAGCGGCGGATTGCTCTTCCTGGCATAGAATCCGGCCATGGGCCCCCACAACACGCCGGCGTCGATCTCGCCTTTGGCAATATCCTTCATCATCGCTTCCGCCGAAGAGTCGATGCGCGTGTCGATCATCAAAGGATAGGGTTTTGCATTCGCCATCAGGCCGGCCACGGCCATATTGGTGCCGGGCGGCGTGCCGGCGACGACGCCGATATGCTTGCCCTTCAGCCGCCCGTCCTCGAGAGTGCTCACATCGTCGAGGCCGCTGCCTTGCTTCGCGATCAATGCATAGGCCGTGCGGTAATAGGGATTGGTGCCCTGGGCGAGTTCATCGCCCTGCGGAAAGCCCATGATGACGTCGCAGCGGTGCGAGCCGAGCGTCATCCGCACAAAGCCGGTCGCCTGCGGAAAATAGCTGTACTCGAGCTTCTTCTGCAGCTTCTGCGCAAACAGTTCGGCAAGCTTGTTCTCAAAGCCTTCGCCCTTGTCGTTGGAGAACGGCAGGTTCCGCGGGTCGGCGCAGACGCGCAGTATCTTGGGATCGATCAACTCGATCGAGAGATCGCCGCTTTCGTTGGTCTGCGCGCGAGCGGCACCATGCCCGATCGCCATCGCGGCGATCGCAAGCAGCGCCGGTAACAAGCGGCGATATAGTCCGGCATCCGCCATCGCGCATCCTCCTCTTTCTTCTTTGGGGCTAACCATAGATTGCCCGGCGGGTCATGGCGTGCAACAGCTTCGTGATGATCTCGCCTGGCGTGCTGCAGCGCAAACAGGCGTGATGCGCATGCGCGGCAATCGATGCCGCTTCGCGCATGAACTTGGGCGGAAACATGGCTCGTATCGGCTCACTGATCGCGCTCGTCGCTTTCCTGTGCCTGTCGACCCTAGCGCGGGCGCAGGAGCAAGAATTGCCTGTGAGCGAAGTCGCGCCCGGAATATTCGTGCATATCGGCGAGATCGCCCTGATGACCGGCAAGAATGACGGCGCGATCGCCAATGTCGGATTCGTCGTCGGCGACAGCGCCGTTGCCGTAATCGATACCGGCGGCAGCGTCCGCGAGGGACGGCGACTATTGGCCGCCATTCGCACCCGCACCGACAAGCCGGTCCGCTATGTCGTCAACACCCACGCTCATCCCGATCATGCCTTCGGCAATGCGGCGTTTGCAAGTGATGGAACCGTTTTCGTCGGCCACAAGAAGCTTCCCGACGCGCTCACGGCACGAGGCCAGTTCTATCTCGAGGCCTTCCGCCGGATGATGGGCGCGGAATTGATCAATGAGGTCCGCATCGTGCCGCCCACGATGCTGGTCGACGGCAGCCTCGCGCTCGATCTCGGTGGACGATCGCTTATGCTGAGAGCATGGCCAACCGCGCATAGCGATAACGATCTCACTGTGTTCGATGAAAAGACCCGGACCTTGTTCGCCGGCGACCTCGTGTTCGTCAGCCATATCCCCGTCGTGGACGGCAGCATCAAAGGATGGCTCGCTATCCTTGGCGACCTTGCCGCCCTGCCCGCACAGCGCGTGGTTCCCGGTCACGGGCCTGTGAGCGAATGGCCACAGGCGCTGGCCGATGAACGCCGCTACCTCGAAACGCTGGCAGCAGACGTGCGCAGGCTGATCGCGAAGGGCAAGCCGATCACCGCGGCAGCCGAAAGCGCCGCGGCATCGGAGCGGCCGCGCTGGAAACTGTTCGACGACTACAATGCCCGCAACGCAACTGCAGCATTCTCGGAATTGGAGTGGGAATAGTTTTGGCAAGGCCGTATAGTGGAGGCGTTGCTTCTATCGTCGCCGAGAGGAGCGCGGTTATGTTCGGAACACCTTTCCGTCTGCTCTCTATCGCCGGCCTGCTCGGCATCATCGCGTTTGGCGCACGCCTTGCACCCGCGGCAGCTGCAGAGGCCTATGATCCCTGGGCCGGCCTCGTCCAGGACATCTTCAACAATCGCCCGATGGGCGAAGGCAGCAACGTGATCGCGATCGAAATGCCGGCCCGCGCGGAAGATGCCGCGATCGTGCCGGTGACGCTGCGCACCAAGCTTGCACCCGATGACGGCCGCCGCGTGCGGGCGATTACCCTCGTCATCGACCAGAACCCGGCGCCCATGGCGGCGAAGTTCGAGCTTGGGTCGGACGCCAATGTCACGGAAATCTCGACCCGCGTGCGCGTCAATAACTACACCGACGTCCATGCTGTGGCCGAACTCACCGACGGCAAGCTTTATGTGGTGAAGACTTACGTAAAGGCGTCCGGTGGCTGCGCTGCGCCTGCACTGAAGAATGCGGAGGAGGCCAAGGCCAGGCTCGGCCAGATACGGTACCGGCAGCTCTCGAAGTCCGGCGCGGGCTCCACGAGCGGAGCCCGGGAGGCGCAGGTCATGATCGGCCACCCCAACAATTCCGGCCTGCAAATGGACCAGGTGACGCAGCTCTATATTCCTGCCTTCTATATCGACCGGCTGCAGCTCTGGCAGGACGACAGCCTGGTGCTGAAGATGGAAGGCGGAATCTCGATCTCCGAGGATCCCAATATCCGCTTCACCTATGTCTCGAATGGCGCCAAGCGTTTCCGCGCCGAGGCCAAGGACACCGATGGCCACGTGTTCGAGCACGAATGGAAGATCGATTCGGATAGTTGAACGGACGGGAGCGCGGGTCTCAGAAGCACCTGACTTCTGCTTCGGCTTGGGCCCGGCGGAGATCGTTGAGGGCATTGGTCGCCTGCTCGGACGTGCGAAACGGCGAGCCCATGTCGCCCCTCACCTGCGACAGACTGAGCACCGTCTCGGCGGTGACATAGCGGTCATAGGGAATCAGCGATGCGATCACGTCGATCGAGCACGAGCATTGCTCGATTGCGTGCCTCGTTTCGCCATTCGCCTTCAGGCAGCCGAACACGTATTCCGCGCGGGTGGCTGTCGGATAATCGTTGATCTCCTGGCCGCGCGCGGTGGCCGCGGTTGCCGCGAACACGATCAAAGCGGCGACAATAGGTCGTACCGGTCCCGCGAGCATCATGGCCATCCTCCCGCTGTCAATGACGCAAGCTATGCTATGACTACGGGATAGAAAAGAACACGTTCGAGGAAACGGCTCAATAAGATGAGTGTCATCATTCGCACGCTGCTGGCCGCCGCGCTTCTTGCGGTGACGCCACTCGCCGCCTGCTTTGGCGCAGACACGATCCGCGTTGCAGTGCAGAAAACCGGCACCTTTGCCTGGGAACTGGCGGTCATCCGAGCACATGGCCTCGACAAGAAGGCCAATCTCACGATCGAGGCCACCGAGCTCGCAAGCCCCGAGGCAGGCAAGATCGCGCTCCGCGCCGGCAATGCCGATGTCATGGTCTCCGACTGGCTGTGGGTGTCGCGCGAGCGGACGCTTGGCGCCAAGCTCGCTTTCTATCCCTATTCGAGCGCGCTCGGCGCGGTGATGGTGCCGACCTCCTCGCCGATCCGTTCGCTCGCCGATCTCCGCGGCCGCAAGCTCGCCGTCGCCGGCGGGCCGATCGACAAGAGCTGGCTCTTGCTGCAGGCATCGTTGAAGCAGGACGGCCTTGACCTGAAATCGGGAGCAACCATCGTCTATGGCGCGCCGCCGCTGCTCGCGGCCAAGGCGGCTAGCGGCGAGGTCGACGCCGTCGTCAATTACTGGAATTTCTGCGCAGCGCTGGAAGCCAAGGGCTTTCGCCGCGTCGCCGGTATCGAGGACATCCTGCCGAAACTCGGCGCCAAGGGCCGTATCGCAATGGTCGGCTATGTCTTCGACGAAGGCTGGGCCAACGCGAACCGCGACGCGGTCGAGCGCTTCATCACGATGGCTCGCGCGGCCAAGGAGATCCTCACGAAGTCCGACGACGAATGGGAGAAGATCGCGCCGTTGACTGGCGCGGCGGACGCTGCAACGCTGCGTGCCTATCGCGAGCGCTATCGCGAAGGCATTCCGCGCCGCCCGATCGCGGACGAAGAGGCCGATGCAAAGGTGCTCTACCGGGTGCTCGCCAAGATCGGGGGCAGCGGACTGGTGGGATCGGCGACTGAGCTCGAGCCCGGCACGTTCTATCACGCGATCCCAGGAGATTGAGCCGTGCTGCGCCTCCTCTCCTTTCTCCTGTTCCTTGTGACGTGGTGGATTGCTGCGCTGCTGATCGGCGACGTGAAGCTGCCGGCGCCGCCGGCGGTATTGACGGTGATGCTCAGAGAAGCTGCAAGCGGCGCGCTCTTCATCAATCTCGGCGCCACGCTGGCGCGGGTGGCGCTGTCCTTCACGCTCGCGATGGCGCTGGGCGCCGCCATCGGCTACCTGATGGGCCGCGTCAAGCTCGCCGACCGGATCGGCGATCCCTGGCTGATCCTGCTGCTCAATCTGCCGGCGCTTGTCGTCATCGTGCTCGCCTATATCTGGGCGGGGCTCACCGAGGTCGCCGCGATCGCAGCGATCGCCGTCAACAAGCTGCCAACCGCCGTGGTCATGCTGCGCGAGGGCACGCGGGCGCTGGATCGCTCGCTGGACGAGATGGCCACCGTGTTCGCGATTCCGCGCGGGAGGGCGTTCCGGCACGTGATCCTGCCGCAGCTCGGGCCCTATATCGCGGCCGCTGCGCGATCCGGGCTCTCGCTGGTCTGGAAGATCGTGCTGGTCGCGGAATATCTCGGACGTCCGAACGGCGTCGGCTTCGAGATCGGCGTCGCCTTCCAATTGTTCGACATTCCGCTCCTGCTCGCCTATTCGCTGACCTTTGCGGCGGTCGTGCTCGTGATCGAGACGGTGCTGGTGCAGCCCTTCGAACTTCGTACATCCCGGTGGCGGCCCCGTGCAGCTTGAGGTCGAGATCACCGGCAAGCATTTCGAGAGTGCGGCGGGCGAGCGGCACCACGTGCTCGCGGACATCAAGTTCTCGCTTCGAGCCGGTGAAGTCGGCGTGTTTGTCGGCCCTTCCGGCTGCGGCAAGAGCACGATGCTGAAGATCCTGGCCGGCCTCGACCACGACTATCAGGGAAAGGTCTCGCGTCCAACAGCGGCGCGGCTCGGAATGGTGTTCCAGGAGCCGCGGCTTCTGCCCTGGCGCTCGGTGGAAGACAACATCCGTCTTGCCGCGCCATCCATTGACGAGAAACGGCTCTCGGAACTCTTCGACGTCCTGGAATTGACAGAGCATCGCAGCCATTTCCCCGGCGAGCTCTCGCTCGGCCTTGCGCGCCGCGTGGCGCTCGCGCGGGCTTTCGCAATCGAGCCGGATTTCCTCATTCTCGACGAGCCGCTGGCTTCACTCGACGACGCGCTCGCCGCGCACCTGCGCGAGCAGATCGCAACGCTCGTGGAAAGCCGTGTGGTGATAACGCTGCTGGTCACGCACAACCTCGACGATGCGGTCCATCTTGGCGACCGGCTGTTCCTGCTCTCAGCGCGGCCGGCCAGGATTCTGCAGGAAGTGCCGATCCCGACACCGCGCACGACACGGAGCGCCGCCGAGATCAACCACATCAAGGCCGACCTGGTGCAGCGGCGGCTTGCAAAGATATGAGACCTGCTCTTATTCAGGAGACTTTGGGAGGTCACGATGCCACGCGGGTTGATTGCTGTCGTTGTCTTGCTGGTTGCATTGCCCGGTGAACTGTGCGCGCAGAGCAAAGGTAAAGGCATCAGACTTTGGAATCTCACCAGTTCAACCATCTCAGGCTTCGAGCTTTCGCCGGTTGGAAAGAACGAGTGGGGTCCCAACCAGACCCTGAACGACAAGGACAAGGAAGTCGACCACGACGAACGGCTGCGCCTCGTCGACGTCGAGCCAGGACGCTACGATGCCAAGGTGAGCTATGCCGGCGCCAAGCAGTGCTTCGTCCGCGACATCGAGATCAAGGCGGACGCGGTGTTCTCGATTTCAGACAAGGATCTGAAGGACTGCAACAAATAGGCCTCAACCGGAGGGAGAGGCCGCGCCCTTTTCAGCTCGATCATGACTGTGCGGATATTCGCAACGCCATTTGACAGCGGTCCATTTCGGATGCTCGCCGACCCATTGCGCAATATAGGGCGGCGCCGCCATCGCACATTGCTGCAGCGAACCGTTGAAGGAGAACACGAGATGGGTCTCCTCGCAGGTAGCGGGCGACAGCACGGCACAGACGGTCACGATGAGGTCGATCGGATTCATGCCTCAAATCCCTGGTGCTTCGGTGACGCAACAGCACAACGAGCTACGTAGACGGCGAGGCCAGGTTTCGCCTCACCGTGAAAGCCGGAACCACCGCCGGAGGTTCCTAGAAATTCATGCCAAATACAAGCCGCGCCTGATGACGCTCGAAATTGACCAAGTCAAGCGCCGCGGCCGATCCGGCCGGACGTCCCCAGGCCTGAACGCTCCAGGTCGCGGTTAGCCGCGAACTCTCGGATAACTGGAGATAGGCGACTGGACCGATGAACAAGGCGTGTCCCTCGAACTCGTTCAGTCCGACCCCCTCATAGTGGCGGAGATAGCGCGCCTCGCCACCAAGGAAAACGCCGGGCCTGATCTGCGCCATCACGCCAACGGCCGCGCCCACCGTCGCCTCCTGCTCCGCGACGCGCGAGCCAAGAAAACGCGTCCATTCGGGCTCATAGGTGAAATTGAGCGCCGCGATGAGGAAATTCGGCACCCATTCGCGTTCGAAAGCCAACGTGAATTCGGTCCCGAAATTGCGGATGCGGCCAGCCGTGGTCTCGTCGACACGATCAGTATGGCCTTCCACCGCAAAGGTCATACCGAACGGCGCGGTCTCGCGGTTGAGGAAGCGGTAGCGGACATCCAGTGAGAGACCCTGCCAGGCCAGTTGGCGCCGATCGTCGAGACCGGTGACGCCGGATATCTGATGCGCCACGAAGGCGCCGCCCAGTTCAACACGAATGTCGCGGGCCGGCACGAATTCCAGTTCGAATTCCTGCGTCACCGAATGATAGCGACCTCCATTTCTAGAGAATCGTCCTGTGGTCTCGGTCTGGAATTCACGCTCACCGACATGCCCGATGTCGGTGCCGATCATGAAGCCGAACAGATGCTCCGTGTCGATATCCTCGGCGCGCGCAACCGCGACAGGCAGTGTGAGAAAACACGCGGCAGCCGCCCGGAGCATCGTTGCGCGAAAAGACATTCCTATTCCCGAAAGCGAATCGAAAGCGTCAGCACCGCTGACAAGAAGACCCCTACCACAACGTCCAATCGAGCGGCTGCGATTGGACGCTTGATTGCGGGGATCATTTCGGCTGCAATGCAACAGCCCGGGAGGGCGCGCGGAAGAACAATCGCTTCAGGGAGAATAAACCGAATGGCACGAGTTCTGGTACTTTACAAGACGCCGAAAGATGCCGCGGCATTCGACAAATACTATGCATCGGTGCACATTCCGCTGGCCAAGAAAATCCCTGGGCTGAAGAAATACGACATCAGCACGAGTCCGCCCAGGACGCCAGCAGGCGAGAGCAACATTCACCTTGCCGCGACGCTGTATTTCGACTCGCTCGACGCGCTGAAGGCAGGCATGGGATCTGCGGAAGGGAAGGCGGCAGGCGCCGACCTCGCCAACTTTGCCGATGGCGGCGCCGACCTCTACATTTTCGATACAAAGGAAGTTTGAGCGTTCCCCAGGGAGCCCAATGAATACGCCTGCCGCGACTTGCGCAGATGTCGCTGCGCGAGCCGGGCAGGCGCTCGACGCTTACTTGCGCGATGCGCAGGCGTACATGTTGATTTCCATGCCGACCTGCACTTCGACGATCTTCGGAGTCTTCCAGCTCATTCGATCCTCCCAAATGGCTTGGCGCGAGGTTCACGCCGGGGTCGAACCTATGGCCAGCGCGCGCGTGGCGCAAGTGGACAAGGTCGACTTGCGAACGCATCTGCGCCGTAGTTGAGCGCCGATAGTTCCCTCCTGGACAAACCAGTTCCCTCTTGAGCAAAGCCCGTCAGGTTGGCGGCACGCTAGCATGAATGCATCCGCGACCGATCGCACGATGCAGCGTGAGGCGCGACGCTGCTCGGAGCAATGCGTTCAGCAATCGTTGTCCTTGTTTGCCATTTGGCCTTCGGACTTCTTGCCTTCGGCTTGCTGCGCCGCCGTGGGCTCGCCCTGCATCTGCCGCTGCGTGTCCTGCGATGACGTGGCGACATCATCGCTGGTTCGGTTCATGGTGCTGGTCGGCGGATGCTCCTTGTCGCTCGCCATGCCCGTTGTGGTCTGGCTGCTGGTCGACGCGGGGCCAGAACCCGCATCCTTCAGGTTGGCGCTTTGGCCTTTGTCGCAGGGGCCTGCCAGCGCGGTGCCGGCGCTCAATACCAGGATGGAGCAACCCGCGAAGATGATGCTTCTTGTGCGCATGTCTCGTCTCCTTCTTCGATCGGCGCGCCCCCCGCGCGCCGGGATCACGGAAGAACCGAGCCACGCGTCCCAGGTTCCGGGTGGCGGTGTGATTCCCGATGCTGTTCACTCCCGCCGTTCACGCCGCGTCAGTTGCAAGCGCTTTTCGAGGTCCCGCATGAGAACGTCATTTCGCGTCTCACTCGTTCCATTCATCATGATCGTTGTTGCGTCGCCAGCCGATGCCGAACAACGGCCCCTGCCCGGGCAGACGCAGATGCCGGCCACACTGACCGGCAAGGAACGGCTCGGCAAGAAATGGATGGATGAGCAGCGGATCGACAACTGCAATGTGCCGCCCGATAAGCGCGGCGCCAAGCTACGGCCCGGCGCCTGCTCCCACGGGCCTGCCAGCTAGAGCATGATCCGGAAAAGCGTGAAGCGGTTTTCCGAAAAGATCATGCTCAAACAACAACCTAAAGCGCGATGATGATTCATCCTCATCTCATCGCGCTTTAGCAGGTTGTCCTATCGCATTAATCGCAACAGCGCCCGACCGGCGGGCGAACGCAGTTCCTTGGCGTCCAGGGTCCCATCCTTGTCCGGATTGGCCGCATTGAAGCGCTGCTCCACCACCGCGAGATATTCATCCAGCGTCAACGTTCCGTCGCGGTCAGGATCGGCAGCCGCCAGTTCCTTGGCATTCAACCGGCCGCGCACTTCTCGTGCATCCAGCGTGCCGTCATGATCCGGGTCCAGTTTGGCGAACAGCGCCGATGCCGCCTTTTTCACCTCGGCCAGATCGAGCGTGCCATCATTGTCGGTGTCGAACGTCTTGATTGGGTCGGCGCGCTTCGGTGCGGCCAGCGCCGGCCCCGAAAACGCTATAGCTACCAATGTCAGGACAACCAGACCACGCGACTTCATCTCTCGTCTCCCTTGGCAGAGCCTGTACGACAAGGGCAGCAGAGAAGCTCGCACAGATAGTACCTACCGCGCACGCCGGCCGCCCACAGCGCGCTTCCGATCTAGTCCGAGGTTGCCGAAAATTCCGCGATGGCGCCGGCCTGTTGCTGCCGGTGAACGGCTGATGGCACGATGCCGAAATATTTCCGGAATACGCGGCTGAAATGCGAGGAGCTGGAAAAGCCCCAGGAGAATGCGACGTCCGTGATCGTCTTGCCGGGCTGGGCTTCCAGCTCCTCGCGGCAATGCTGCAGCCGGGCGCGCCAAATGTAGTCGCTCACGGTCATCCCGCGCTCGCTGAACAGCATGTGCAGGTAGCGTTTGGTGCAGCCAAGTGCGACCGAAATCTGGTCGATGCAGAGGTCCGGATCGCGCAAATGTTCGCGGATGAAGGACTGCGCCCGGATATAGGTCGCTTCCGCGCCACCGTGATTGAACGTCGTCTCGGCCTCACGCAGCGGTAACAGAAGAAGATCAATGAGCGAATCGGCAACGCCGACCGCATTGTAGGGTGACAATCGGGTCGCCTCGGAAAAGGCTGCATGCACGAAGTCGTAGGCGATGCGGCCGGTGCCGCTGCGCGCCGAAAGCTTGCAGGCCGGCATCCGCGTCGAACGGAAGCCGCGCTCCTGCAGCAGCGCCTTCGGCACGATCACCACCTCATGCCGCGTTAGCGACGGGCTGATGATGGTGTGCGGACTGGAAACGTCATAGGCGAGGCAGTCGCCGGGGACGAGCTCGAAGTGGCGGCCGTCCTGCTCGAAGTAGGAGATGCCGTGGGTCTGGAACAGGATCTTGATGTAGGGATGGTCGTTCAATTTCGAGCGCACGTTCAGATGCGCGATACGATGCTGGCTCACCTCGATCTGACAGAGTTTCAGCCGCGAGACCGTGGTATAGTTGACGCGCGCCTCAAGCGACGACGCGTCCATCGGGTCGACGTCGAACCGGCCGCATAGATCCGTCAGTGCATCTGTCCAACATTGGACTTGCCTCTTCGGCGTCAAACCGGAGGTAGTGAGCGAACGGACGGTATCGGGCATATCCAGCCACCGATTCGAGATGAAAGCGTGACTGCTCGCCGCGAGAGGTTTTGGTTATCGTGAAGCACCGTTACCCCAATCTTAACGCGGGCTTTTTGACCCTGAGCAGCGTTCCTCCTGACAACCTTGGATTAATCCTCGACTTTACTTCAAGTGCCGTCAAGGGAAATCAATCTCGCGCCCCCCGCGGCCGACGCCACACCCGCGCTCCCCTGCGCTGCACCGCAAGCAAAAAAGTTCTTCGAGTTTCACTTCTGAGCAAGCCGCCCTTCCCTCTTGGGCAAGTCGCGCGTCCATGAAGGGGATAGGGAAGAGGAACCAAGAAAAGCAGGCCGTCTCGGCGGCAGGCATAAAGATCATCATTGGGAGGAAATCACTATGCGCAAGGTGCTATTCGCGACCTCTCTCGGCGCCATCGCGGCGTTGGGTGGAGGTGTTGCCAGTGCCAATGAAGAACTCAGCAAGATGGCGCAGAACCCGAAGGACTGGGTCATGCCGGCGGGTGACTATGCCAACACGCGCTACTCGAAGCTGAATGAAATCAACGCCTCGAACGTCGGAAAGTTGCAGGTCGCTTGGACCTTTTCGACTGGCGTGCTGCGTGGCCACGAGGGCGGGCCGCTGATCATCGGCAACATGATGTACGTGCACACGCCTTTCCCGAACAAGGTCTATGCTCTTGACCTGTCGCAGGACAACAAGATCGTCTGGAGGTATGAACCGAAGCAGGATCCTAACGTGATCCCGGTGATGTGCTGCGACACGGTGAACCGCGGCGTGGCCTATGGCGACGGCAAGATCTTCCTGCACCAAGCCGACACCACGCTGGTGGCGCTCGACGCCAAGACTGGCAAGGTGGAATGGACCGCCAAGAACGGGGATCCCGGCAAGGGAGAGACCGGAACATCCTCGCCGCTGGTCGTGAAGGACAAGGTGCTGGTCGGCATCTCCGGCGGTGAATTCGGCGTGCAATGCCACGTTACGGCCTACGACCTCAAGAGCGGCAAGCAGGTCTGGCGCGCCTACTCAGAAGGGCCTGATGATCAGATCAAAGTCGACCCCGAGAAGACCACCGATCTCGGCAAGCCGGTTGGCAAGGATTCGAGCCTCAAGACCTGGCAGGGTGACCAGTGGAAAGTCGGCGGCGGCTGCACCTGGGGCTGGATGTCCTACGATCCCTCGCTGAACCTCGTCTATTACGGCTCCGGCAATCCCTCGACCTGGAACCCGAAGCAGCGTCCGGGCGACAACAGATGGTCGATGACGATCTTCGCCCGCAATCCGGATAACGGCATGGCCAAGTGGGTCTATCAGATGACGCCCCACGACGAATGGGACTATGACGGCGTCAACGAGATGATCCTGAGCGACCAGCAGATCAACGGCCAGGAACGGAAGCTGCTGACGCATTTCGATCGTAACGGTCTCGCCTATACGCTCGATCGCAACAACGGCGAACTGCTCGTCGCCGAGAAGTATGACCCGAAGGTCAACTGGACTACCGGCGTCGACATGAACAAGAGCTCGCCGACCTATGGCCGGCCGAAGGTCGTCGACCAATACTCGACCGACAAGCAGGGCGAGGATGTCAACGTCAAGGGCATCTGCCCGGCCGCGCTCGGCACCAAGGACGAGCAGCCGGCGGCCTATTCGCCGGAGACGCAGCTGTTCTACGTGCCGACCAACCACGTCTGCATGGACTATGAACCGTTCAAGGTGAGCTACACCGCAGGCCAGCCCTATGTCGGCGCGACGCTTTCGATGTATCCCCCTCCCGGCGAAACCCACATGGGTAACTTCATCGCCTGGGACAACAAGACCGGAAAGATCGTCTGGTCGAACAAGGAGCAGTTCTCGGTCTGGTCAGGCGCGCTTGCGACCGCTGGCGGCGTGGTGTTCTACGGCACGCTCGAAGGTTATCTCAAGGCGGTCGACGCCAAGACCGGCAAGGAGCTCTACAAGTTCAAGACTCCGTCCGGCATCATAGGCAACGTCACGACCTATGACCAGGGCGGCAAGCAGTATGTAGCCGTGCTGTCCGGTGTCGGCGGCTGGGCGGGCATCGGCCTTGCTGCTGGTCTGACCGATCCGACAGCTGGTCTCGGCGCGGTCGGAGGTTATGCGGCGCTGAGCAACTATACCGCGCTCGGCGGAACGCTCACCGTGTTCTCCCTCCCGCAGTGAGCCGAACGTCGTTCCGGCGCGTGGACCATCCACGCGCCGGTTTTGCCTGTATCTGATCTTGAGGACATGCCCTTGCGTAAAAGCTGGTTTGTAGTTGCGGCGATGATCGTCGCCGTATCTGGAGGATTCTCCCTTGCCGACGATGCGGTCGATCCGACCGCCGTGAAGGAAGAGAACGGCAAATATTTGGACAAGGAAGGTAACCCGACCTTCAAGGTCGCAGCCGACGGGACGGTAGATTGGTACACCTACTCCGGATACCGGCGCTATCATTCGGAATGCCATGTGTGCCATGGGCCGGACGGCATGGGCTCGACCTACGCGCCAGGATTGGCGAGTTCGCTGCAGACCATGAGCTATGCCGACTTTCTGGGCGTCGTCGCTAGCGGGCGCAAGAACGTCAATACCGCACAGGAAAATGTCATGCCGGCGTTCGGCGACAATCCAAACGTCGCTTGCTACATGGACGACCTCTATGTCTACCTGCGCGCCCGCGCGAAAGACGCGGTGGGGCGCGTACGCCCCGCGAAGCACGAAGAGAAGTCGGATGCCTACAAGCAGGCGGAGAACGCCTGCATGGGCAAAAACTGAGACTGCGGAGCGCGGGCGACAACACGCTTTACGGAGAGATCAACATGAAGACACGCGCCGCCGTCGCATTCGAAGCCAAGAAGCCGCTTGAGATCGTCGAGCTCGACCTGGAAGGCCCGAAGGCGGGTGAAGTCCTGGTCGAGATCAAGGCGACCGGCATCTGTCATACCGACGCCTACACGCTTGATGGCCTCGACAGTGAGGGAATCTTCCCTTCCATCCTCGGCCATGAGGGCGCCGGCATCGTCCGCGAGGTCGGTGCAGGCGTGACCTCGGTGAAGCCGGGCGATCACGTGATCCCGCTCTACACGCCGGAGTGCCGGCAGTGCAAAAGCTGCCTGAGCCAGAAGACCAATCTCTGTACCCAAATCCGCGCGACCCAGGGCAAGGGCGTGATGCCGGACGGCACCTCGCGCTTCAGCTACAAGGGCAAGACCATCTTCCACTATATGGGCTGCTCGACCTTCTCGAACTACACGGTGCTGCCGGAGATCGCGGTGGCGAAGATCCGTGAGGACGCCCCGTTCGATAAGAGCTGCTACATCGGCTGCGGCGTGACCACCGGCGTCGGCGCCGTGGTCAACACCGCGAAGGTCACGCCAGGCTCCAACGTCGTCGTGTTCGGCCTCGGCGGTATCGGGCTCAACGTGATCCAGGGCGCCAGGATGGTCGGTGCCGACAAGATCATCGGCGTCGACGTCAACGACTCCAAGGAAGATTGGGGCCGCCGCTTCGGCATGACGCATTTCGTCAACCCGACCAAGGTCGGTGGCGACATCGTCCAGCACCTGGTCGGACTCACCGATGGCGGCGCCGACTACACCTTCGACTGCACCGGCAACACCAACGTGATGCGCCAGGCGCTGGAAGCCTGCCACCGCGGCTGGGGCGTCTCCGTGATCATCGGCGTTGCGGAAGCCGGCAAGGAGATCGCCACGCGGCCGTTCCAACTCGTCACCGGACGGGTCTGGAAGGGCACGGCTTTCGGCGGCGCGCGCGGCCGCACCGACACGCCGAAAGTCGTCGACTGGTACATGAATGGAAAGATCCAGATCGATCCGATGATCACCCACGTGCTCAAGCTCGAGGAGATCAACAAGGGATTCGACTTGATGCACGAGGGCAAGTCGATCCGCTCGGTCGTCGTCTACTAGCCAGGCTCCGCCGAGCCGCGGCTGGCGAAAGGGAGACTGCTGTTTCGAAAGCATGCCTTCGGGGGCGCCCCGAGGGTCATGCTCAAAGAAAAGGAGGGAGCGGAAATGGTCGTCCCGCTCCGGCCTTAACAATGTCAAACACTAGGAGGATTGACCCATGACTGTTCATATCCACCCGTCGATTGACAACGGCGTCCAGAAAGGCTCCGGCAACTTTGCCGGCGGCACGCTGGTCTGCAAGTGCACGGACCGGCCGGTGAAAGTCGCGATCAAGGGCGACGTTGCCCATAACCACGCCTGCGGGTGCACCAAATGCTGGAAGCCGGAAGGGGCGATGTTCTCGGTCGTCGCGGTGGTGCCGAGACAGAACCTGACGGTCCTGGAAAATGGCGACAAGCTGCAGATCGTCGATTCCTCGGCCGTGATCCAGCGCTATGCCTGCAAGGATTGCGGCACGCATATGTACGGGCGGATCGAGAACAAGGCCCATCCGTTCTACGGCCTCGACTTCATCCATCCCGAGCTCTTCCAGGAAAGCGGCTCGGCGGCGCCAGGATTTGCGGCGTTCGTCTCGTCCGTGATCGAGTCCGGCGCCAAGCCGGAGGAGATGCCGGCGATCCGCGGCCGGCTAAAGGAATTGGGACTCGAGCCCTATGACTGCCTGTCGCCGGCACTGATGGATGCGATAGCGACTCACGTGGCGAAATCCAAGGCCGCCTAACAAGGCTGCCTGATTTGCCCGTGCCTCTGCTGGCGGTGCCCGTCACCGCCAGCGACGCTGTCCGTGCTTGCACCGCAGCATTTTGCGGCACGCGCCCATGCTTCATATTCCCGTGAGCAGGTCAGTTCTGCCTTTTCCCGATTTGCGCCTTGCTGGGCGGCGGTGCATCCTTGCAGTCGTGATTGCAAAAATATCCTGACGATCTCAGATCACCGACGGTCGGCCCCGCTTTTGACAAACGGGAAATGCAAAATACTTGGCTGTGAAGTCAGCGTCGCCTCGGTTTCTGGTATCTTGCGATTTTCCTGATGCGCGCGGGCGGCGCATTTCATTTGAACATAGCAAAGGAGCAGCCGGACACGGACTACCGGACCGATCGCGCAACGGGCTCCTCCTTCAAGCATCTCAAGAGGACCGGCCCGCCGCACGAGACCTAAGGACGGTCGCGAGCGCAGGGAGAAATATGTTCTCGCTCGTGGCCTGCAAACATCAACAGCTTAAGAAGAGCGAGGGACGATCATGGTCAAGTTGAAGATTAATGGTCAGGAACAGAATTGGGATGGCGATCCCGATCTTCCGCTACTCTGGTTCATCCGTGACGAAGTCGGGCTTACCGGCACCAAATTCGGCTGTGGCGAGGCGCTGTGCGGCTCCTGCACGATAATCATGGACAAGCAGGCGGTGCGCGCCTGCATCACCTCGGTTTCCGACGCAGCCGGCCGCGAGGTCACCACCATCGAAGGCCTGCACCCGACCGGTGATCACCCGGTGCAGAAGGCCTGGCGCCAGGTCAACGTTCCGCAATGCGGCTATTGCCAGGCCGGCCAGATCATGCAGGCCGCCGCGCTGCTCATGGACAATCCCAAGCCGTCGCACGACCAGATCCGCGAAACCATGTCGGGCAATATCTGCCGCTGCGGCTGCTACCAGCGCATCGAGAACGCCGTCCATCTCGCATCGACGGGGGTGTGACATGAATATCCTCACCAATCCCAACAAGCTTCGCGGCTTCGAGAAGCACATCAAGGTCGAGAACGTTTCGCGGCGCAGCATCCTGAAGAGCCTGGGGCTGGCCGGCGGGTTCGTGCTCGCTGCACCGCTGATGATGCGGCCGAGCTTCGCCTACGAGACCGGCGCGGGGAAGATGCCGCACGGCGTCGTGGTCGACCCGCGCGTCTTCGTCTCGATTGCGCCCGATGGCATCGTCACGATCGTGGCGCACCGCTCCGAGATGGGAACCGGTGTGCGCACCAGCCTGCCGCTGATCGTGGCCGAGGAGCTGGAGGCCGACTGGTCGCGCGTCCGCATCCGGCAGGCACATGGCGACGAAGCCAAGTTCGGCAACCAGGACACCGACGGCTCGCGCAGCACGCGCCACTATCTGATTCCGATGCGCCAGATCGGCGCCTCGGCGCGCACCATGCTGGAGCAGGCCGCGGCGAAACGCTGGGGCGTGCCGGCAAGCGAGGTGAAGGCTGTCCATCATGAGGTCGTCCACAGCGCGAGTGGGCGCAAGCTTGGCTTCGGTGAACTCGCGGCCGATGCGGCCAAGGAGTCGGTGCCGAGCGTCGAAGCTCTGAAGCTGAAGAACCCGAAGGACTTCCGCTACCTCGGCAAGGGCGAAGTCGGCATTGTCGACCTCCACGACATCACGACGGGTGCGGCCCATTATGGCGGCGACGTGCGGCTGCCCGGCATGAAATATGCCGTCATCGCCCGTCCACCGGTGACCGGCGGCAAGCTCGTCTCCTTCGATGGCTCGGAAGCGATGAAGGTCTCCGGCGTCGAGAAGGTGATGGAAGTGAAAGGATGGCCGTGGCCATCGAAATTCCAGCCGCTCGGCGGCGTGGCGGTGATCGCGCGCAACACCGGCGCAGCGATCAAAGGGTGCAACGCGCTGAAGGTGACCTGGGACGACGGCGCCAATGCCAAATACGACTCGGTCGCCTATCGCGCCGAGCTCGAGGCGGCAGCGCGCAAGCCGGGCCTCGTCGTGCGCAAGGAGGGCGATGCCGAGGCGGCGTTGAAGAGCGCCGACAAGGTGATCGTCGGCGAGTACTACCTGCCCCATTTCGCCCATGCCAGCATGGAACCGCCGGTCGCGGTCGCCAACGTCAAGGGCGACAAAGCCGAAGTCTGGGCTCCCGTGCAGAGCCCGGGCGGAACGCGCGAGGACGTCGGCAAGACACTCGGCATCCCCGCGGAGAACGTGACCGTTAACGTCACGCTGCTCGGCGGCGGGTTCGGGCGCAAGTCGAAATGCGACTTCGCGCTGGAGGCCGCGCTGCTTTCGAAGGAGCTCGGTGCGCCCGTGAAGGTGCAGTGGACGCGCGAAGACGACGTGCGCCACGACTTCCTGCACACGGTGTCCGTCGAGCGGATCGAGGCGGGCCTCGACAAGAGCGGCAAGGTGATCGCATGGCGGCATCGCAGTGTGGCTCCGTCGATCGCCTCGACTTTCGCCGCCGGGACCGTCCACCAGGCTCCGTTCGAACTCGGCATGGGGCTGATCGACAACCCGTTCGAGATCGCCAACCTGCAGTGCGAGAATCCGGAAGCGGCCGCGCACACTCGCATCGGCTGGTTCCGTTCGGTGTCGAACATCCCGCGCGCCTTCGCGGTGCAGTCCATGGTCGCCGAAATCGCCCATGCCACCAACCGCGACCAGAAGGACATGCTGCTGGAGCTGATCGGCTCGCCGCGGATCGTCAATCTTTCCTCGGTGAAGGATCCCTGGAACTATGGCGAGCCCTATGACAGCTACCCGATCGACACAGCGCGGCTGCGAAAGGTTGTCGAACTGGTCGCCGACAAGGGCGGTTGGGGACGGCAGCTGCCCAAAGGCCACGGCCTCGGCATTGCGGTGCACCGCAGCTTCGTCAGCTATATCGCGACCATCGTCGAGGTGGCCGTCGACGACAAGGGCAAGCTGACGGTGCCAAGGGTGGACACCGCGATCGACTGCGGCACCTATGTCAACCCCGAGCGTATCCAGTCGCAGATCGAGGGCGCGGCGATCATGGGCCTGAGCCTCGCCAAATACGGCGAGATCACCTTCAAGGACGGCAAGGTCCAGCAAGGCAATTTCGACGATTACCCGGTCATCCGGATGGACGAATCCCCTGCCATAACCAACGTCTACATCGTGCCGCCAGCCAGCCCCGATACGCCGCCGAGCGGTGTCGGCGAACCCGGTGTGCCGCCGTTCGCGCCGGCCTTGATCAACGCGATCTTCGCCGCGACCGGAAAGCGCATCCGTGCGATGCCGATCGGCAAGCAACTGGAGGCGTGAGGCGGAACGCAAACTGTTCATCGATCGAGTGATCCCTAACGAAGAGCGGCGGACCTTTCGGTCCGCCGCTCTTTTTGCTTGCCGGCTGTCCTGTGCGGCTATTTCTTGACTGCGAACACCCAGACGACGCCGCCCTGGGGCACGTTGTTCTCCACGCCGACATTCTGGGTGGCCAAGGCATCCTGGATGCGCTGCGCATCGACGCCCCAGCCGGACTGGATCGCGATATATTGCGTGCCGTCGACCTCGTAGGACATCGGCATGCCCATGATGCCGGAATTGGTCTTCTGCTCCCACAACAGTTCGCCGCTCTTGGCATCGAAGGCGCGGAAGTTGCGATCGTTGGTGCCTCCGGCAAAGACTAGATCGCCCGCGGTCGCCAACACCGAACCGAACAGTTGCGATTTCGGGAAGTTGTGCGACCAGACCTTCTTGCCAGTGGCCGGATCCCAGGCCTGCAACTCGCCCATGTGAGTGGCGCCCGGGCGCACCGTCAGACCGATATCCTCCGGCTTGGTGCCGAGCCAGAGCTGGCCGGGAACCAGCGGTGTTTTCTCGCCGGTGAAGCCGCCGCAGAAATTCTCGTTCGCGGGCACGTAGACGAGCTTGGTCTTCTGGCTATAAGCGGCCGACGGCCAGTCCTTGCCGCCCCACAGCGAGGGACAGAATTCGACCCGCTTGCCGAGCACCGGCTTGTGCTCCGGATCGACGATCGGCCTGCCGGTCTCCTTCTCGATCCCCTTCCAGACATTGGTGTACACGAACGGCCAACCGGTGACGTAGTTGATCCGGTCAGGCTTGGCCTCAAGCACCCAGAAGATCGCATCGCGTCCAGGATGCACGAGCGCCTTGAATGGACGACCTTCCCGTTCCACGTTGAGCAGCATCGGTGCCTCGACCTCGTCCCAGTCCCAGGAATCGTTCTGGTGATACTGGAAGTGCGTCTTGATCTTGCCGGTGTCGGGATCGAGCGCCAGCACCGAACTGGTGTAGAGATTGTCGCCGGCATGCGCCGAGCCGGGCCATGGTGCGGCGTTGCCGACGCCCCAATAGATCGTCTTGGAGTCCTTGTCGTAATTACCGGTCATCCAGGCCGATCCGCCGCCCGTCTTCCAGTCGTCACCGCTCCATGTCTCGCTGCCGGGCTCGCCGGGCGCGGGAATGGTGAAGGTGCGCCACAACTCCTTGCCGCTGTTGGCGTCGTATGCAACGACATAACCACGAACACCGAACTCGCCGCCAGACCCGCCGACGATGACCTTGCCATCGACAACCAGCGGCATCAGGGTCATATACTGGCCCTTCCTGTAGTCCTGCACCTTCGTATCCCAGACCACTTTGCCGGTCTTGGCATCGAGCGCGACCACATGGTCATCGGTCGTCGCGAGATAGAGCTTGTCCTGCCACAGGCCGACGCCGCGGCTGGTCGGATGTAGCTGGAACAGGTCCTCGGGAAGCTGTCGCTTGTAGCGCCAATATTCGTTACCGGTCTTGGCGTCGAGCGCGATCACCTGCCCCATCGGCGTCGCAACGAACATCACGCCATTATTGACGATCGGCGGCGCCTCGTGGCCTTCGATCACACCGGTGGAGAAGGTCCATACCGGCGTCAGGCTTTTGACGTTCGAGGTGTTGATCTGGTCGAGCGGGCTATAGCCCTGCCCGTCATAGGTCCGTCGATACAGCATCCAGTTGCCAGGCTCGGGATTTTCCAGACGCTGCGACGTCACCTGGCTGTATTTCTCGATCGGACCGGCGACCGCGGCGGTTGAGACAAGGCACGCCAACGCCGCTGCACTCGTAAGAAACCGTTGTTTCGCGCTCATTAGATGCTACCTCCCTGCTTTGTTCTTTATTCACAACCTTTGGTTGCATTAACCCAATTTGACTGCGTTATTTGGTTCTTTGCCTCAGGTACCTACCTTTCCTACGAACGCCGCAGACACGGTGAGCGAGCCGTCAGTGAGAGCCAACGGAAGCGCCGCCAGACGACGGGTCGCCGGCCCGAACACGACGTCCGCGCCGTGCCGCGGGTCATATTCGGAATTGTGGCAAAAGCACTTGAGGACGTTCTGGTCGCCTTCGACCGCCTTCACCCAGCCGGTGATAGGACATCCGGCATGCGCGCAGATCACTGAATAAGCGACGACGCCGTCCGCCGAGCGCGCGCGCGTATCGTCATCGAGTTCACCGGGATTTAGCCTGATGACGAGCACTTCATTCAAACGCGAACCGTTGCGGACCACCGAGCTGGCAGGGTCCTTCGGCCAGGCGCGTACCGGCGGGCCGCCGGGCTTGAGGTCGTCGGACTTGATGACCTGGCCAGCGCGCTCTCCTTCGGAGAGAACGAGGAGATCGCCCTTCTTCGGCCGATCGCTGCTGCCAGGTTGATCCTCTTGTGCCGCAGCAGGCCCGGTGGCCGCAGCGCAGGCGCCAGTGGCAAGAACCTTCAGAAGCGTACGACGTCTTTGGTCTGGATGATGCATCTCGAGTTCCATCTTCGATTGAGGTGTAACACCGAGCTTGAATTCAGACCCGGTGCAAATGAGCGCCGGAACTCTGCCAAAAAGAAGGCAATCAACGACTCCGTTGAAGCGAGTCATTTTTCTCTCGCCATTCGTAGTTGGCAGCAGCCGCGATACTCAAGCTATCATCACATCACAGCGCGAGCAGCAGTGTCATGATGATTTTGCGGATCAGGCTGGATGTCATTGAATTTGTGCGGCGCGCCAAGCAACGTGTTGCGATGCGGATGCAGGTGACAGCGTCAACGTAATAGCCCGCTAACACATCGTCGCTCGCGCTTAGCCCGAGATGAAGTTCGCGTGACGCAATCGGGCAAGGCCGCTCGGCAAGACACGCTCTGGTTTCGCATCTCGCAATGACGGGGCCTGCTGATTCAACGGGGCCTGCTGATTCAATTGTCAAAAAGCGGATGTGGGTTCGCGTTCTCGCGGCGCGTTGCGTCCGAGTTTTGCGTCTCGTTTCACCCTCCTCGATATCAGAGGGCGCAGGGAAAGCCGGGTGCCGGCTGCACCCGTGGGCCCCGTGCAACAAAAAGCACGGGGGTAGGACCACAGGTCAACCGGAGCAACACCGGCTTTCCCTGCGCGATGGTTTACGGCTTACTTCGTGATCTCCCCGGTGACCGGGCTTTCTTGCCACCGTCATCTCTCGCGCGAACTTGCTTCGCGCAAAAAACTTAGCGCCAGCGTCGGGGCGCCAGAACCACACGACTTCGCCGTCCGCGAGTGCCACGCTCGTCAGTCGCAACACTCCCGTCCACCGCATCCCACCGCAACGTTCGTGACGATCGCGAAGCGCCCCTCAATCGGGTGAGACACGCGGACTATTAGACTGATTTGCATTTCGGAAAAACAGAAATATTTTTTTCACGCGGACTGGACACGTTTTTGCTGATTTGCCCGTCCTGGTTGTTGTGTCGCACCCACGCGCCTTTATTGTCCTTGCGCCCATAGCGAAGCAGGCCACAGTTGAAAGGCCATGCTGGACTCTACGCCTCAACCGAGTGCTCGACAGGTCCGCTTTCTGGCGAAGTCCAGCCCAAGAGCCGGTTTCACCACATCCTGCACTGCCATTTACGTCTGTTACCGCACTACCAACACCGGTACGCTTCCGTCCGCTAGGACCTCCGATGTTTGGCTCCCCAACAATAGCTTCCTGAGGCCGCGACGCCCATGAGAGGCCATGACGATCAAGTCGCAGCCTCTGGACTTTGCGGTTTCGATAATCGCAGTGGCTGGATGCGCATTCGGAACATGCAAGAGCTCTGCAGACATCCCGATCTGCTCCGCCATCGCTCGAACTTCATCGAGAACTCTGCCCGCACCTTCCTTGCGGGCTGCATCAAAGCTATCAAACATTTCCTGCGAGGGAATCCATCCCGCGTGCCCGCTCCCATAGTCTACCGTCAGCGGTTCCGTCACGGTGATGACTGTCACTTTAGCGTTCAAGGCATTTGCTAACGCAATCCCATGCTTAACGCCTTTTCTCGCGACATCCGATCCATCCGTGCTCAAGAGAATATTGGCGTACATTTAGGGGCTCCCTTGCTCGTCGGACACTTTCCCTGAAAAGGTGATCTTTACTTATATGGTCCGGTCGCCGCCGTCCGTCTACGGGTCCAATCTCAAAGTTCATTCGTGGACCAACGAGCGTCCGGTGATGGCCCCGAGCCGGCCTGCTTGCTCAAGCGCCGACGTCCGCTCCTAAGCGCGAACCAGCTATGCGAGGCAATCTCGATGCCGAGATGTCCGATGCGCTCGGCAGGCGCGTCTAAACAAAATCGATGTGCTTGTTCAGCGGCAGTGCGCGGATGCGGCGGAGCGATCTATCGACGTGAACAGGGCCTGCAAGCTCGCCAGCCCATCCAAGATGCCGCTCTTCAAAAGTGTCGCAAGACTGCGACACTTTTGCCCGCGTGGTGATACCGGCTGACGGATGCCGGTATTTTCTCACCGCGCGTTAACTCGAATTCCGGAACGTGGTCGCACAGACGTCGCGTTCGAACAGCTCTCCGAGCTCTTAGATGGCCGCGGCGCGCCGTAAAATTTGAGAGAGAAAGATGCGCCGATTTTCCTTTGCGGCAATACGCTCCATTCAAACAAAGATAGCTTTCATCGCGGGATTGTGCCTCGCGATCACCTGTATCGTCCTGATCGGGTACAGCCTGTTCTCCATGCAGAGCATGAACCGCTACGTCACGCACGAGGTAATGCAGCTCGTCGACCGCCAGACAAAAGAGAGCCTGATGAATCGCGCGTCCGCCGAGGCCAATGCGATCAAGGTGGAGCTGGACGTCGGATTCGATGCGGCGCGGACTATGGCGCACACATTCGCGATGCTGGCCGACCCGAAGAACAGCGGCACGCCCGCAGGCGCTCGCCGCGCCCAGTTCAACGCGGTCCTGTGCCATGTGCTAGAGCTCAACCCGGCCTTCAACGGCACCTACTCGGCGTGGGAGCCCGGCACCCTGGATGGCGATGACGCAACCTTCAAGGGTCGCAAGGACGCGGGATCCGACAATACTGGCCGCTTCCTGCCTTATTGGACGCGAAACGCCGGCGGTGCGATCGCCGTTCAGCCGCTGGTGGAATACGACAGCAAGGAGTTGCACCCCAACGGTCTGGTGAAAGGCGCTTGGTACATCAATCCGAGCAGTACCGGGAAGGAGAACATCCTCGGCCCGCTGCCCTTATATCGTCCAGGGCAAGCCCGTCTTCCTGGCCACAATGTCGGTGCCGGTGATGATCGATGGCAAGTTCCGGGGCCTGGCGGGCGCGGATTACAATCTCGATTTCGTGCAGAAGCTCGCCCTGAAGATCAACGCCTCGTTGTTCGACGGCAAGGGAAAGGTCGCGATCCTTAATGACACAGGTCTGATCGTCGCCAACAGCGCAAATCAGGACGTCATCAGGAAGGCCGCCTCGGAGGCCGATCCGCGCTGGGGCGAAAGCCTCGCCATCGTGCGCGCGGGCCAGCGGACCGTTCTTGACGATCCCAAGTTCGCCAGTATCGACATCTATTCGCCGATCAAGTTCGGCCTCACGGAAAATCCCTGGTCCGTCGTCATCTCTATCCCGAGGGATGTCGTCCTGGCCTCGGCGCGCCAGCTTGAAGTTTCGCTTTCCGACCGCTCCACCTCGAATGCGTTCTGGCAACTCGGCGTCGGGCTCGTGATCACAGTGATCGCGATCTTCCTGATCTCCGTGGCGGCGCGCAGCATCGCTCGCCCGATCCAGGATTGCGCGAATTTCGCTAATGGTATCGCCAGGGGCGACTTCAACCAGAAGCTCGTCATCGACCAGGCCGACGAGGTCGGCAGGCTGGCCGCGTCCTTGCGAACCATGCAGGGTGACCTGAAGGGCAGCATCGAGCAGCGCGCGGCGGATCAGGCGGCCGCGGACGAACAGCGGCGACGTGCCATGAACGAGATCGCCGATCATTTCGAAGCGTCGGTTGGCGGCATCGTCGAGACGGTGTCGGCCGCATCGGGCACACTGGAGACTTCCGCAGGCACCTGAGTACGACTGCGGAGCGCGCGCAGGAGCTTGCGGTGACGGTTGCATCTGCGTCCGAACAGGCGTCGACCAATGTCCAGTCCGTTGCTTCGGCGACCGAGGAGATGGCCTCATCCGTCACCGAGATCAGCCGCCAGGTCCAGGAATCGGCGCGGATGGCGAGCGAGGCGGTCGACCAGGCTCGCGCAACCACCGACCGGGTCGGCGAACTCTCGAAGGCGGCCGCGCGGATCGGCGACGTCGTCGAACTCATCAATTCCATCGCGGGCCAGACCAACCTGCTGGCGCTCAACGCGACGATCGAGGCTGCGCGGGCGGGTGATGCCGGACGCGGCTTCGCCGTCGTCGCCTCCGAGGTCAAGGCGCTCGCCGAGCAGACGGCACGCGCGACCGGTGAAATCGGCCAGCAGATCACGGGAATCCAGACCGCGACCCAGGAGTCGGTCGGGGCCATTCGCGAGATCAGCCAGTCGATCGAGCGCCTGTCGGAGATTTCGGCCACGATCGCGGCCGCCGTCGAGGAGCAAGGCGCCGCCACGCAGGAAATCTCGCGCAACGTCCAGCAGGCGGCGCAGGGCACGCAGCAGGTGTCGTCGAACATCACCGACGTGCGGCGCGGCGCAACCGAAACCGGCTCGGCCTCCTCCGAGGTGCTGTCCGCAGCCCAGATGCTTTCGCGCGACAGCGGCCGCCTCAAGGTCGAAGTCAGCAAGTTTCTCGCTTCAGTCAGGGCAAATTGATTGGAATTCCTGACCGCTTCACACTTTTCCGGATCATGCTCTAGGCAAAATCGATGTGCTTGTTCAACGGCAGTTCGCGGATGCGCTTGCCGGTGGCGGCGAAGATGGCGTTGGCGAGTGCTGGAGCGGCGGGAGGGACCGGGGGTTCGCCGATGCCGCGGATCGGGCTGCCGCTATCGACGGCGCGAACTTCGATCGCCGGCGCCTGATTGAGGCGCAAGCCCTGGTAGACGTCGAAGTTCGTCTGCTCGGCGACGCCATCCTTGAAGGTCAGCTCGCAATTGATGGCGTGGCCCAGTCCCCAGATCACGGCGCCCTGCACCTGGTTCTCGAAGTTCACGGGGTCGAGCACCTTGCCGACATCGGCGGCGACGAACACCTTGTCGATCCTGATGCCGCGCGGCGTGTTCGAGACCTCCACGACCTCGGCCACCGGCACGCCGAATGACAGCGTGAACGCGACGCCGCGGCCGCGGTCCTTGCCGGGATCGCTGCCCCATTTCGACATCTCGCCGACAGCTTCAAGCACCTTGCGCGACGGCCCGTGCCAGCACAGCCGGATCAACTCCTGCAGCGGATCGGCGGCCGCCGCGTGGATCAACTCGTCGAGGAAGCCACTGTGCAGGAAACCGTTTGCCGACGCGCCGACGGAGCGCCAGGAACTCACCGGCACCAGCTCCGGCACGCGATAGCCGGTGACGCGATAGTGCGGAATCCGGAACGGCTGGTCCCAGGCGCCCGCCACGATCGCGATATCCGGCCCGTAGGTCGGCATGTGCAGCCGGCCGATCTGCGAAGCGGTTACCGACGGACAGGCGACCTTCAGGTCATAGGCCTCGACCTTTGCATCCTTGACCGCGCCGCGCATGCGCGCCATGCCGAGCGGACGCGGGAAGTCGTGGGTCATGTCCTCTTCGCGCGTCCAGATCATCTTGATCGGATGCCCGCGATGCGCCTTTGCGAGTTCGACCGCCTGACGGACATAGTCATCCTCGAGGCGTCGGCCAAAACTGCCGCCCGACATCAGCGAATGAAGGTAGACGTTCTCCGCCGCAAGCCCGCTGACCTCGGCCGCCGTCGCCACCACGAACAACGGAATCTGCGTGGCCGTCCAGATGTCGAGCCGTCCGTCCTTGAGCTGGACCACGGCGTTCATCGGCTCGAGCGGCGCGTGCGCGAGATATGGCACCTTGTATTCGGCCTCGATCACGCCACCACCCTGCAGCGCCGTCTCGACATCGCCCTCATCCTTGAGCCGGCTATCCTGCCGCTCATCGGTGAACGAGGACGCGACCGTCTCGAACATCGCCGCGCTGGATGGTGGATAGGGCGCCGGTCCCCAATCGCATTTGACCAACTCCGCCGCCTTGAAGGCGCGCCAGGTGTTGTCGGCAATCACACCGATGCCGCCGGTGATCGGCACGACGGCGATAATCCCCTTTGCCTTCTCCGCCGCGCTTGCGTCGTAGCCCTTGATGCTGCCGCCGATGGCGGGATTAGCGCGGACCGTCGCATAGACCATGCCGGGCATCCTGATATCGATGCCATAGGTCGCTGTGCCCGTGGACTTCGCGATGATGTCGATGCGCTGCATCGGTTTGCCGAGATAGCGCCACTCCGTCTCCGGCTTGAGCCGGACCCTCCGCGGCGGCTCGATCTTGGCGGCATCCGCGGCCAAAGACGCGTAGCTCAGCGTCTCGCCGCGCGGCGTGATCACGCTGCCGTCCCTGGTCTTCAACTGGTGCTTTGGAATTCCGGTCCGCAGTGCTGCCGCCTGCAGCAGAACCTCGCGAGCGGCTGCACCGGCAATGCGCATCTTCTCATAGGCATCCGCCACCGACGACGACCCGCCGGTGATCTGCAGACCCAGGAACTTGCTCACCGCATCGCCCACAACGCGCACCGAGCGCGCCTTGAAGCCGCTATCGGTTGCCGGGACAGGAAGGCCCTCGGCGGCGGCGATACCATTGTAATATGCGCCGCTCGGCGGCCCGAAATCGATCCTGATGTCGTTCCAGGCGATATCGAGCTCCTCGGCGACCAGCGCCGCAAGCATTGAGGCGACACCCTGCCCGAGATCGGCGCGCGGCGTGATGATGGTGACGCCCGTCTGGTCGATGCGCACGTAAGGCGTCAGCGCCACCTGCCCATCGCCGAGGTCCTTGAGCAGCGGATTGATCGGCTCGCGCTTATAGGCATAGACGCCGAACGCGACGCCGCCCGCAATTGCCGCAGCGCCGATCAGAAAGGTGCGTCGGGCGATGGTGCCGACCCTGCTCATGTCGGGCGGCCCCTAAGCTCACGCGCCGCGGTCTTGATCGCGGCGCGGATGCGCGGATAGGTTCCGCAGCGGCACAGATTGCCGGACATCGCCTCATCGATATCGTCGTCACTCGGATTGCCATTGGCGCTGAGCAGCGCGGCCGCCGATATGATCTGGCCGGACTGGCAATAGCCGCATTGCGCGACCTGGTGCTCGACCCACGCCTTTTGGACCGCATGCAGTGCCGCCGGCGTGCCCAATCCTTCGATCGTGGTGACATCGGCTTTGACATCGCCGACGGGCAGCGAGCAAGAACGCACCGGCTCGCCACCGACATGCACCGTGCAGGCCCCGCACACCGCGATGCCGCAGCCATATTTGGGACCGGTGACGCCGAGCACGTCGCGCAAGACCCACAGCAGGGGCATCTCGTCTTCGACGTCAACCTCATGCGTCTTGCCGTTGACGATGAGCCGCATGCGACCTCCGGAACTTGTGCGACGACGATTCCGGATCGCGGACGCACAGCTTCTCCGCCATTCACGTCAGAGTAACGGCAGCTTATGACAAAGCCTTGGCTCTATCATAGCGGTTCGGAAGGCAGTTCACACACGCGTGTGCGCTTCGCGGCATCACGCCGCATGTTGGAGTGGCGAGTTCACCTCACCTGTCCCGCTTGCCGCCGCAAGCGAGAGAGGGGCCGCAGCTTTAGCGTGGACACGGTGGCGATCTGATTTCGGTCAGGCGCGGCGGCGCTGCGGCGGGGCGCCCTCGACATTGGCGTCCCAATGGCTCCAGCTCACGCTGGCGAGGCTTCGCCGGTCGGTGGCCAGCGGTCGCTTGGTCCGCCGCTCGTAGTCGGCGATGCAGCGCTCCGCTTCGATGATCTTCCGCTTCAGCTCGCTGATCGCTTGCTCGGTTTGCCGGTTGAAGGTCGGGATCGGAGCGCCTCCGAACCGGGCGATTTCCAATTCCTTGAGCGCAGCGCGGTGCTTCCTGACTTGCGCCCGTTGCCAGGCGATATGGCTATCGCTGTCTGCCGTCATGTCGCAGCCACCATCTTGGATCGTTGCAGAGCATTGGGCACTTCGATATCGACCTCGAGCATCGAGACAAATTTGCCCCGATCCATCTTGACCACGACTTTCTCCGGATCGAGATCGACATGCCTGGAAACCACGGCGAGGATTTCCGACCGCAGCAGTTCCAACAGTTCGGGCGCACCGCTGCCGCCGACCCCGCGTTCGTGCGCGAGCAGGATCTGCAGCCGTTCCCGCGCAACCGGCGCGGAGCCGGAGCGGCCGCCGATAAACCGCAGGAGATTCATCATGCCGCCCTCCGTCGTAATAGCCTATTCATCAATCCTTTGCGTTCAACCGGCACCGTCATCGGCACCGTCTCGCCCATCAGGCGGCGCACCGCATCCATATAGGCGCGGGACGGTGCGCTGGTCGTATTGTTCAGCGTGACCGGGCAACCGACGTTGGATGCACGGAGCACGTCCTGGCTCTCGGGGATGATGCCGAGCAGCGGCGTCGCGAGGATTTCCAGGATATCGTCGATCGAGAGCATCTCGCCACGCGAGGCGCGCGAAGCGTCGTAGCGAGTGACCAGGAGGTGCTTCTCGACCCGCTCGCCACGCTCCGCCTTCGCGGTCTTCGAGTCCAGCATGCCGATGATGCGGTCTGAATCGCGCACCGAGGAGACTTCGGGATTGGTGACGATGACCGCCTCGTCCGCATAGCGCATCGCCAGCGTCGCGCCGCGCTCGATGCCGGCTGGGCTGTCGCAGAGGATCCAGTCGAACTTGGTCTTGAGCTCGTTGATGACCCGCCGCACGCCTTCATCCGTCAGCGCATCCTTGTCGCGGGTTTGCGATGCCGGAATCAACCACAGATTCTCCAGCCGCTTGTCGCGGATCAGCGCCTGCGAGAGCTTGGCGACGCCCTGCACCACGTTGATGAGGTCGAACACGACCCGCCGTTCCGCGCCCATCACGAGGTCGAGGTTGCGCAAGCCGACATCGAAATCGATCACGACAACGCTTTGTCCGGCTTGCGCGAGAGCCGCACCGAGCGCAGCAGTGGACGTCGTCTTGCCGACGCCTCCCTTTCCAGACGTCACGACCAAAACCTTGGCCATATTCTCCTCCTTTGGTCGATCAATTCAGCGCTGTGATTTTGAGGGCATCGTCTTCGAGCCAGGCCTGGGCCGGCCGGTGGCGCAGGCTCTCGCCGATATCCTCTGCGGTCTGGTAGTAGCCATCGATGGCCAATAGCTCGGCCTCGATCCTCTGGCAGAAAATGCGTGCCGATGAATTGCCGTTGATGCCGGCCATCGCCCGGCCGCGCAGCGTTCCATAGACGTGGATGGAACCGCCGGCGACGATTTCGGCGCCCGAGCCGACCGAGCCCAGCACGGTGACATCGCCATCGGCAAAGACGATCGACTGGCCGGAACGCACCGGCTGGTCGAGCAATAGCGATGTCGGTCTCGGCTTCTGCGGCTTGGCCTGAGGCTTTTGCGGCTCAAACTGCGGCAGCCCGCAGGGCCGTCCGCCCGTGAGCAGCGGCGGCAGGCTCTTGGTGAGATGGTCGGGGCTGACGCCCTCGATGCCGAGCACGCGGATGTTTCGCTGCTCGAGGTTTGCGACGAGATGCGCGATGGCGCTCTGGCTGAGGTCCAGCGCAGCGAGGTCAAGCACCACGGGCTTGCCGACGAAAAATCCGGGCGAACGGGCGAGCGTCGCGTCGATTTCCCCAAGCCAGTCCACGATCGGGACGACAGGGGTAAACACGAACGCAACGTAGGATCGGCCCCGCATGCGGACCAGTTGACGGTTTGACTGCACAGGTGCGTCCATCGCGGCCGACTCAGCTCCTTTTCAATTGGTTAAAGATCGGTAGCCGTGGTTAATCATCCGTTAACGGCCGCACTTTTTCACGGAAAAGGGCATAAAAGGCCCCGTCACGGGATTAGCTGTCCAGATGATCTTCCTGCAGGACCGCATCATCCTGGAAAACCAGCGCCCGCGGCTGTTGCCACTGGAACCACGCGCGGAAATCCCGACCCGAGCAGACGCCTCCTCCGTGGTATACCGGCGCTGGCTGAAGGAAAAACGCGTGGTTTACGGAACCACGCTCGGGGCCGCGTAACGACAGGCGACGGCGGCATTTTCGTAGGGGTATTGGAACGTCTTCTGGCTGATGCGTTGGCAGGCAGTGAGGTGCCTGTCACAGGCATGCCAAACTATGGCCGTACCCGCGTTGAATACACGCGATTCGCGCCACGCCCTCATGATCGCTGAGATTTCATGCCGAGCAAATATCTTCGACTCCTCACGATCGCGCTTGCCTTTCTGCTGCTGACCGCGCCTGCGCGGTCGCAGATGATGCTCCCGAACACTTCGCCGCCTCCGGCCCCGCCGACCTCAGCACAGCAGGCGCAAGCGACCCTGGACATCCTGCAGGACGACCAGAAGCGGGCGCAACTGATCCAGACGCTGCAGACCATCGCGAAAGCGTCCTCCTCGCCCGCGCCGGCGCAGCCGACGGCCTCGTCGGCCTTTGCAGATAATCTCGGCGTGCAGCTTCTCGCCCAGGTCTCGGACTGGTTCGGCGACGTCTCGGACCAGCTCGCCACCGCAGCCCGCGCGGTGTCCGACTTTCCGATGATCTGGCGCTGGCTGGTCAATCTCACGACCAATCCGTACATGCAGCAGATGCTGCTCGACACGGTCTGGCGGCTTGCGCTGGTCATCGCCTGCGCGTTCATGGCGGAATGGATCATCCGCCGCGCGATCCGGCGTCCGCTCGCCGCCCTTGACCATTATATTCCGTTGCACGCGCGGCATGCCGATGTCGCGCAAGATGCATCCGCGAGCACAGCCACCGAGACGCAACCAGTCCGCCGCTGGCACTCGACACTGACTTACGTGTATCAACTCGCCATCCGCTTTCCTTTCGCGCTGGCGCGCCTCTTCCTGGACCTATTGCCCGTCGCCTGTTTTGCCGCAATCGGCAATCTCCTGCTCGCGACCGATATCGGCAGGGAAGCGACGCCGCGCGTCGTGATCCTGGCGATGGTCAACGCCTATGTGATCTATCGCAGCATTCTTGCGGTGACGGAGGCGGTGATCTCACCGGCCTCCAGCCAGCCCAGCCTGTTCATCATCCGCGACGAGGCCGCTGCCTATCTGGACATCTGGTGGCGGCGCATCGTGGCGTTCACCGTGTTCGGTATCGCCGTCGCCAACATCGCGCTGCTGCTCGGCCTGTACCGGCCGGCTTATCACGCCGTGGTCCGGCTGTTGATGCTGGTGGTGCACCTGTTCGTGGTGGTCATCATCCTGCAATGCCGCCGAAGCGTCGCCGACTGGATACGGGCGCCGGAGGGCGCGCGCGGCCCGCTGGTCGTGATGCGCAACCGCTTCGCCGACGTCTGGCATATTCTGGCCATCGTCCTCGACCTGGCGCTATGGACGGTGTGGGCGCTGCGGGTGCAGAACGGCTATGCGCTGTTGTTCCGCTACTTCATTGCCAGTCTCGCCGTACTCTTGATCGCGCGGTTGGCGTCGCTCGCGATGATGGCGGCGCTGGACCGCGTGTTCCGCATCAGCCCGGAATTCACACGCCAGTTTCCGGGCCTCGAAGCACGCGCCAACCGGTATTTCCCGGCGTTGCGCAGCATCGTCTCGGGCGTGATCTCCGTCATCACCGTGATCGCGCTGCTCGAGGTCTGGGGGTTGGATGCCGCGGAATGGTTCTCCAGCGACCATATCGGCGGACGCCTGCTATCCGCACTGATCACCGTCGCCATCGCCGGCGTGGTTGCGCTCGCGATCTGGGAAGCGGTGAATGCCGCCGTCGATCAGCATCTGCTGCAGCTTTCGCGTGAAGGACGTTACGCGCGCGCCGCGCGGCTGCGCACCTTCTTGCCGATGCTGCGCACGACCTTGCTGTCGATCATACTCACCGTCGTCGCGCTGACGGCGCTGAGCCAGCTCGGCGTCAACATCGCGCCGCTGCTCGCCGGTGCCGGCATCGTCGGCATCGCCATCGGCTTCGGCTCGCAGAAGCTGGTGCAGGATGTCATCACCGGGCTGTTCCTCCTGCTCGAGAACGCGATGCAAGTCGGCGACTTCGTTACCGTGTCGGGTCTGTCGGGCGTCGTCGAGAATCTCTCGATCCGCACGATCCGGCTGCGCGCCGGCGACGGCTCCGTGCACATCATCCCCTTCAGCTCGGTGACATCAGTCACCAACACCAACCGCGGCATCGGCAATGCCTCGGTCAGCGTCAACGTGGATTTCAGGGAAGATCCCGATCGCGTCGGCGCCGTGCTGAAGGAGATCGGCGCCGAGCTGCGCAAGGATCCCGCATTCCAGCACATGATCCGCGGTGATCTCGATCTCTGGGGCGTCGACAAGGTCGACGCGACGATGACCACTCTCGTCGGTCAGATCCAATGCACGGACTCCGGACGCTGGCCGGTGCAGCGCGAATTCTACCGGCGCATGAAGAAGCGCTTCCAGGAGCTCAACATCCAGATCGCCCGCCCGCCGCAGACGATGCTCGTGCTGCAGTCGCCGTTCGAGCGGAAGGACGAGCCGCGCGGCGCCGAAGCCGCGGAGTAGCTGCGGCTGCAATTCCAGTTGAGCTAGTTCCGCTTCGCACTTACCCCATCTCGCCGAGAGGTCGCGCCCATCGGGCGCGGCGGCTCGTGTGCGGACACGTGCGCCACTGCGGCCACGGGCCGCATCTGAATTTTCAAAAAACGAGTATGGTAGTTGCCAGCGCGCTTGAGAGCGGCCGCCTTCATGCACGAAGCTGTTGCAAGCGTGCTGGCCGGTGATACGATCCAAGCAATAGTGAGGAAACGATCGAAATTGCCGCGTTGCAACGCAAATTGAGCGGCAAATTTCTCCTCACGAAAAATCGGCAACAGACCGATTGCACGAGGGAGGGACTGCAAGGTGAGGCTGACGAACACTCGTTTCGAACTTCCGGCATGCTCGATGGCTGCGACGGCCCGCGGGTAGGCCGTTGTACGGGTACATTGTGCGCCGGCTGCTGGCGCTGATCCCTACGCTGCTGTTTGCAAGTCTGATCGTGTTCGCCACGGTCCGGATGATTCCCGGCGACGTGATTGACATGATGCTGAGCCAGAACGATCTGGCGGCCGACAAGCTGAGCCGCGAACAGCTCGTTCAGGCGCTCGGTCTCGACAAGCCCATGGCCGAGCAATACCTGATCTGGATTGCCGGCATCCTGAAGGGCGATTTCGGCCAGTCGCTCTGGCAATCCACGCCCGTCCTCGAGCTCGTCCTGCAGCGCCTGCCTGTCACATTTGAGCTCGGCGTCATCGCGCTCGCGGTGGGCCTCGTGATCGCGCTGCCGATCGGCGTCTACTCCGCCGTCCGGCAGGACACGGTCGGAGATTTCCTCGCGCGCTCCTTTTCAATTCTACTACTTGCGGTGCCGAGCTTCTGGATGGGCACCATGGTGATGGTGTTCCCGTCGATCTGGTGGGGCTGGTCGCCCGAAGTGAATTACGTGAAGTTCGGCGACGACCCGATCCAGAACCTCAAGCAGATGATCGTGCCGGCCATGGTCCTCGGCGCGAGCCTATCGGCCGTGACGATGCGCATGACGCGCACCATGATGCTGGAGGTGCTGCGCCAGGACTATATCCGCACCGCCCGGGCCAAGGGTCTCAATCAACGGCTGGTCATCATGCGCCACGCGCTGCGGAACGCCCTCATTCCGGTGATTACGCTGGTGGGCCTCCAGGCCCCCTTGCTGATCGGCGGCGCCATCGTCATCGAGCAGATCTTCGTCATCCCCGGCATGGGGCTTCTCCTGCTCGAGGCAGTGAATCAGCGCGACTATCCGATCATCACCGGCGTGTTCCTGACGGTGGGACTTGCAGTGATGCTCATCAACCTCATGGTCGATCTCAGCTACGGCCTGCTCGATCCGCGCGTGAGGACCAGATGACGGCGATCGAGCAGACCAATGCCTCTCTCGGTCAAGAGATGAGACGCAACCCGGCACTGCAGTTTCTCGGCCGCCTGTTCCGCGAGAAACCGTTTGGTGCAGCGGCCGGAATCCTCTTTCTGATCTTCGTCCTTGCCGGCCTGTTTGCAGATGTGCTGGCGCCCTATGGCTTCAACGAGATCAACCCCATCCAGCGGCTGAAGCCGCCGTCGTGGGCGCACCTGTTCGGCACCGACAATCTCGGCCGCGACCTGTTCTCGCGCTGCCTGTATGGCGCCCGCCTTTCGGTGATCATCGGCTTCTCGGCGGCGTTCCTTGCAACCGTCATCTCGGTCGTGATCGGCGCATTGACCGGCTATCTCGGCGGCCGCTTCGATCTTGTCACGCAGCGGTTCGTCGATGCCTATATGTCCTTTCCCGAGCTCGTGATCCTGATCGCTGTCGTCTCCGTGGTCGGTCCGGGCATGCCGCAGATCATCGGCGTCCTGAGCCTTGCCTTCGGCATCGCCGGTTCGCGCATCATCCGTGGCGCCGTCGTTTCAGTGCGCGAGCACATGTATGTGCACGCCAGCCAGTCGATCGGCGCCTCCACCAGCCGTATCCTTTGGCGGCATATCCTGCCCAACATCATGCCGCCGATCATCGTGCTGTTCACGACGCGTGTCGGCGCCGTGATCCTCGTCGAGTCCGGACTGTCGTTTCTGGGGCTTGGCGTCCCGCCGCCGGCACCGACCTGGGGCGGACTGCTGTCGGGCAGCGGACGAACCTACATGTTCCAAGGTCCATGGCTGGCACTGGCGCCCGGCCTCTGCCTGACCATCGTGGTCTATGCCACCAACGTCTTTGGTGATGCCTTGCGCGATCTGCTCGACCCGCGCATGCGCGGATCGCGATAGCTCGCCAGCGATAAGAATAAACAAAGAGGGAGGGAAATATGGATTGGGAAGCAAGATTCGGAAGGTTCGCGCGAAGTTTGGCCATCGCAGCCACGCTTGGCCTGTCGCAATCGCCTGCCGTGGCGGACGAAAAGCCGCAAGCAGGCGGCACGCTCAACATCGGCATGGTCTACGTGACCTTGTCGCCGCTATCGTGGGATCCCGCCGACTGGACCTGGAAGTTCCAGCAGGACACCGGGCTGATGTACGAGCAGCTCTTTGCCGGCGATCTCTCCAAGGCAAAGCGCAACGGCGGCAAATACAGCTTCGTGCCGGATGCCTGGCTGCCGAGCGACGCCATAAGAGGTGAACTTGCGGAAAGCTGGGAGTGGAAGGAAAATCCGCTCCGCGTCGAGGTCAAGCTCCGCAAGGGCGTGATGTTTCCGGAAAAGCCGGGCGTGATGGCCTCACGCGAGTTCGTCGCTGACGACGTCGTGCAAAGCTACTACCGCCTGGACAAGAGCCCGAAGAAGGTCCCGACCTATTTCGATCATGTGCAGAAGGTCGAAGCCACCGACCCGCACACTGTCGTCTTCACCTTCAACAATTATCACGCCGAGTGGGATTACCGCTTCGGCTGGGGCTACTATTCCGGCATCCTCCCAAAGGAGGTGGTCGACGCCGGCGCCGGCAACTGGAAGAACGCCAACGGCACCGGCCCGTTCATGCTGACCGACTACGTGCAGGGCAGCGCCGTCACGTTCTCGAAGAATCCGATCTACTGGGACAAGGAAAAGATCGGCGGCCAGGAGTACAAGCTCCCGTTCGTCGACAAGATCGTTTATCGCACGATCAAGGACGAGGCCACATACCTCACCGCGCTCCGCACCGCCAAGCTCGACCTTCTCGAAGCCATCCGGTGGAGCGCCGTCGACGAATTGAAGAAGAGTGCGCCACAATTGCAGTGGTCACGTTCGCTCGGCACCGGCGGCACCTTCCTCGCCATGCGCGTCGACACCAAACCGTTCGATGACATCCGCGTGCGGCGCGCGCTGAACATGGCGGTCAACAAGAAGGAGATCGTGGCTTCCTACTACAATGGCAATGCCGAACTGTTCGCCTATCCAATGCATCCGGACTACATCGGCTATTACGAGCCGCTGGAAGGCATGCCCGACAGCGTGAAGGAACTCTTCACCTACAATCCGGAGAAAGCGAAGGCCTTGCTGAAGGAAGCCGGATACCCCAACGGCTTCTCCTTCAAGGTCCAGGTCTGCTCCTGCTCGCCGGATCATATGGACCTGCTGCCGTTGGTTGCGGCCTATCTGGAGCAAGTGGGCGTCAAGGTGGAAATCCAGCCGATGGAATATGGCGCCTTCCTCTCCGCCATGACCACGAAAACCAACGCCGCCGGCTATTTCATGCGTAACGGCCACACCAATCCGACGACGTCGATCCGCAAGAGCTTCGTCACCAAGCAGACCTGGAATCCGTCGCAGTACTCCGATCCGGAGTTCGACAAGAAGATGAACGCAGTCTACCTGGAACGGGACGAGTCCAAGCGCCAGGAAATGATCAAGGCGTTGACGCGCGAGATATTGGACAAGGCTCCCTATATCTGGCTGCCGGTCGACTACTTCTATACGGCGTGGTGGCCGTGGGTGAAGAACTATGGCGGCGAACTGCGTGTCGGCTCCGAACGGCCCGGCCCGATCCATGCTCGACTCTGGATCGACCAGGATCTGAAGAAGAAGCTTGGCTACTAGCGAAGAAAATGAGCCTTGCAATGACGACGGCAGCCAGACCGCTCCTTAGCGTACGCAACCTCGTGACCCGCTTCGGTCGCGGGCGGGGAGCGGTGACTGCCGTCGATGATGTCTCCTTCGATGTCGGCGTGGGAGAGACGGTGGCGATCGTCGGCGAGTCAGGCTCAGGCAAGAGCGTGACCGCGCTGTCGATCCTTCGCCTGATTCCCTCGCCGCCCGGCCGAATCGAAAGCGGCGAGATTCTTTTCGAAGGCAGGGATCTCACCAAGCTTTCTGAGCGGGAGATCATGGAGATACGCGGTAACCGCATCGCCATGATCTTCCAGGAGCCGATGAGCTCACTCAACCCGGTGCTTACGGTGGGATTGCAGGTTGCCGAGCCGATCAATGTCCATCGACGCAAGCCCTGGGATGCGGCGCTTGGCACCGCGAAGCAACTGCTCGGCCGCGTGCGGATGTCGGATGCGGAATCGCGGCTCCGCGCCTATCCGCACCAGTTCTCGGGCGGCATGCGCCAGCGCGCCATGATCGCGATGGCGCTGGCCTGCGAGCCACGGCTGATCATCGCGGACGAACCGACCACCGCGCTCGACGTAACGGTTCAGGCGCAGATCCTCGATCTCCTGAAGGATCTCGCGCAGGGTTCTCGTTGCTCGCTGATCCTGATCACGCACGATCTTGGGGTCGTCGCGCGATACGCTGACAGGGTCGTCGTGATGTATGGAGGGCGCGTGGTGGAACAGGCGCCGGCGCGCGAGCTTTATGCCAATCCCCGCCACCCCTATACGCGCGGCCTGATGGCATCGGTGCCGCGGCTCGACGGCGACACCAGCAAGCGTCTGGTGCCGATCGACGGACAGCCGCCCAACCTCGCCAGGCTGCCGGCAGGATGCGCGTTCGCGCCGCGCTGCAGGCAGGCCACCGACCTTTGCCACCGCGAGCGGCCCGCCTTGGCCGAGATAGGACCGCAACACCAAACCGCCTGCTGGCTGGAGACACCTGCACATGTCTGAGGCCGATGTCCTCCTCCGCGTCGATGATCTGCAGGTGCACTTTCCCGTGCACAAGGGCGCGGTCTTCCGCAAGCAGGTGGCGACGGTCAAGGCCGTCGACGGCGTCTCGTTCCAGTTGAAGCGCGGCGAAACGCTTGGCCTTGTCGGCGAGAGCGGTTGCGGAAAGTCGACGACGGGGCTGGCGATCCTGCGCATGCTGGAACCATCCGGGGGGCGCATCGAGTTCGAAGGCCAGGATATCACCCACTTCGACAAGTCCAGCCTGCGTCCGCTGCGCCGGCGCATGCAGATGGTCTATCAGGACCCGTTCGGATCGCTCAATCCGCGCATGAAGGTCCGCGATATCATCGGCGAACCGCTCGAGGTCCACGGCCTGGCGAACGACAGGAAGGCCTTTGATCAACGGATCGCCCAGCTCATGCGAACGGTCGGGCTGCTGCCCGACATGGCCGACCGCTTCCCGCACGAATTCTCCGGCGGCCAACGACAGCGGATCGGCATAGCGCGCGCGCTGGCGCTCGAGCCAGCACTCATCATCTGCGATGAGCCGGTGTCAGCGCTTGATGTCTCGATCCAGGCGCAGGTCGTCAACGTCTTTGTCGAGCTGCAGCAACGGCTCGGAATGGCCTATCTCTTCATCGCTCACGACCTTGCTGTGGTCCGTCACGTCAGCGATCGCATCGCCGTGATGTACCTGGGGCGGATCGTCGAGATCGCGGCGCGGGACGAGATCTATCGCAAGCCGCTTCATCCTTATACTCAGGCACTGCTGGCGGCCGTGCCGGTTGCCGATCCCGTTGTCGAGGCGACCCGCAAGCGCGTTCCGGTCTCGGGCGAAGTGCCGAGCGCGATGAATCCTCCATCCGGCTGCCGCTTCCACACGCGCTGTCCGCTCGCGATGGATCGTTGTCGGCAGGAGGATCCGACATTGCGCGACCTCGGTGCCGGCCGGGCCGTCGCCTGTCACCTCCACGACATGGCGGCCTGACAATGCCGTCCAACAGCTCGACACGGCGCGGTGATCCGGTTCCGTACACGCAAAAATACCTGAAGCGGCGCGAGGCGATCATCGGAGCCTCGGCGCGCCTGTTCAATCGCGATGGACTGAAGGGCGCAACCCTTGCTGAGATCGCGAGGAACGTCGGACTCCTGACCCACAGCATCACCTACTACTATCGCCGCAAGGAAGACCTGGCGGCGGCATGTCTGCTCGCAGCGATTGAGACGACCAAGGCCGTCGTCATCGAGGCGGCACGCGAGAGCCGACCGGAAGACAGAATCCGCAGCTACGTCTGCGGCTACGCCGATCTCTTGGCGGAGATCGCCACCGGCGCGCGGGACGAGTTGGTGTTTTTCAACGATATCCGTGCATTGACCGGATCCCATGCCCGTCGCGTGTTCGACGCCTACAACGATCTGTTCCGCAGCGTGCGCTCGCTGCTTCCCTGCAGCGAGTCCGCGGAAGATCGCTTGTCGCGAAATGCGAGAGCGCATCTGTTGCTATCGCTCGTCAACATGATGCGGGCATGGATCTCGCGCTATGAACCGTCCGACTATCGGCCCGCGGCTGAACGGATGTCTGCGATCCTGATCGATGGCCTTGCCCGGTCCCCGAAGTCCTGGCGGGAAGGCGGCGCGCCCGAGCTCGGCTGGCCGCGAGCTGCGAGCGCACGGGATGTCGTTCCGGAAGCCTTTTTGCGCGCGGCCACGATGATGGTGAATGAACAGGGCTATCGCGGCGCATCGCTGGAAAGGATCGCGAGCAGCCTCAACCTGACCAAGGGATCATTCTATCATCACTACGCGAGCAAGGAGGAATTGATCATCGCCTGTTTCGAGCGGACCTTTGACGTGGTCCGCAGAATGCAGTCGCTCGCGATCGAGCGTAGTCCCTCCGGCTGGGTTCGCCTCTGCAGCAGCGCGCGGGAACTCGTCCGCTTTCAATTGTCCGATCAAGGACCGCTGCTGCGGATTACCGCTTGGGGTGCGCTCCCCCTCGGCCAGAGGAAGGATGCTCAGGCAGGGCTCAACCGTCTCACCGAGCGCTTCGGCAGGTTCTTCGTCGAAGGAATGGAGCAGGGGCAGGTTCGCGTGCACGACCCATCCATCGCCGCGCAGCTCGTATCGACGATGGTCAATGCAGCGTCGGAGTTGCCGCGGTGGACGCCAGGGATCACGGCGGAGAATGCAGTTAGGCTCTACGTTCGTCCCCTCTTCACAGGTCTGTTGTCGGTAGACAATTCAATTGTAGCTAACTCGCCGGCGGTGAGAACCTGAGCTTGAATTGAAGACCGGGCGAATGATCGAGCATCTCGATCCGGGCGCCATGAAGGTGGGCCACGGCGGCGACGAGGCTCAGTCCAAGACCGTTTCCAGGCGTGTAGCGGCTCTGCTCGAGCCGGTAAAAGCGCTTGAAGACATGGTCGCGCTCGCAAGGAGGAATGCCCGGCCCGTCATCGGTGATCGCAATGACAGCATCGGCATCGACGTTTTCACAGACGACGACGATCTTGCCACCGGCGCGACCGTGCTTGATGGCATTGTCCACGAGGTTGGCGATGGCATCGAACAGCAGATCGCGGTCGCCGGTCACCCGCACCTCGCGGTCGCCCGTCAGGGAGAGATCGGTGCCATCGCGCTCCGCCGCGGCATCATAGAGCTCAACGACCTCGCTTGCGATCTCGACCAGGTTCACGTTGCGGAACGCGCCCTTGCGCACCTGGGTTTCGATGTGCGCAATCCGCGTGATCGACGCAAACATCCTCAGTACAGCGTCAAGGTCCGCGAGCGTATCGCCGATCAGCGCTTGATCGTTCTCTCCGAGACGCTCGCCGTGATAGGCCTTCTCCAGCCGTCCGCGCATCCGAGTGAGCGGCGTCCGCAGATCATGAGCGACATTGTCGCTCACCTGCTTGACGTCTCCCATCAAGGCTTCGATGCGGTCGAGCATCAAGTTCAGGTTCTCGGCCACGCGATCCCATTCGTCATGGCTGCCGCGCAGCGGGATGCGCTTGTCGAGACCGCTTTCCATGATGGCCCGGCTGGTTGCGTCGATCGATTCTATCCGTCCCACCGTCCGCTGCGTGACCAGGATACTCGCCACGACCGCAATGACAAACATCAGGAAGATGATCGCAATCACGGCCGCTCTGATCTTGGCGGCAAAGCTGTCGAGGTCGCTGATGTCGGTGCCAACCAGCAGACGATCGCCGCTCGGCAGGGTTGCAGACATGGCACGAAACAGAGGCTCGCTTGCCGCATCCGGCCCATGAGGCGCACGAAATTCGGTCCATTCGCGCGCGGCTGTGGCCGCCGAAGGCCATTTGTCGAGGTTGCCGGCGAGAACGGCCGAGGCAGAATCCACAAGGAGATAGACGTCGTCTGCAGAACTGCGGTCGGCTATCCGATTTCGGATCAGCTCGATCAGCCCCTCGCGCCCCGATCGCTCGTAGGCGCCGCGCAGACTGGAATACTCGGTCATGATGGCCTGATCTGATCGGCTGCGCACGAACGAGGCGGCAGACAGATAGACAAAGCTGAAGATGGCGGAGGCGATCAGACCAAAGGTCACAATCGCGACCAGCGCCAGCTTGAAGGTCGTTGACCTCAGTGTATCAGCCAGGAGCACGGAGACAGTACCCCACGCCGCGGACCGTATGGATCAGCGGATAGGCCTGCTGATCGTCGACCTTGCGACGTACGCGTCCGACATAGACGTCGATGATATTGGTCGAGGGATCGAAGTGAAGATCCCACACGTGCTGCAGCAGCATCGCGCGGGACACGACGCGGCCTTCGTTGCGGACCAGATACTCAAGAAGCTGGAATTCCTTTGGGAGCAGCGGAATGTCCTTGCCGTGGCGGTAGGCGGTGCGGGAGATCAGGTCGATCGCGAGATCGCCGACCCGCAGGATGGTGTCCTTGGCGATGGTCTCACTGCGCCGGCCAAGCGCTTCCAGCCGCGCCAGCAATTCGACGAAGGAGAAAGGCTTGACCAGATAATCGTCGCCGCCGGCGCGCAGGCCGCGCACCCGATCATCGACCTCGCCAAGCGCGCTGATGATCAGGAAGGGGGCGGCGACGCCGCCATCGCGTAGTTGACGCATCACCGTGATGCCGTCAATATCGGGAAGCATGCGGTCGATCGTGATCACGGCATGGTCGCAAGACGCGCCGCGACGCAGGGCCTCGCCGCCACTCGCGGCCAGATCCACCTGGTAGCCGCTGCTCGTGAGCTGCTCGGTGAGTTGCCCGGCGGTTTCCGGATCGTCCTCGACGACCAGAATGCGGCGATGGCCTCCCGTCATGGTCTTCTTTTCCGAACGACTGGCCAAGGGCACGCGACGTTCCTGCAAGCCGGAAAGTCGCGCGGCTTTATCGGAGACGCTTATCGTACTCCGATGGTTGCGCGGGACGGCTCACATCAGTGTGACGATCATCGCCCACCCGCCCGGCTCGACTCGCCGGAAGGTGCCATCTCGCGATCATCACACTGCGGTTCGGCAGCTAGTAGTCGTAGTAGCCGCAGACGTTGACCCACCGCAGCCGATATCCCGTCCACACCCGGCGCCAGCAATCGTCGTAAGCGGCGTAGGCGAACGGCGCGCCGAAGAACGCAAAACGATTGAAGCGACGATGGACGAAGCGACGGTGGAAGCCATGCCGAAAGCCGGCGCGCGGAAAACGCGGCGAGAATGCGGCATGCGCGAAGCGCGCACCGGCAAACCTCGAGCCCGCAAAACGCGGACCGCCAAACCGCCCGCCGACAAAACGCGGACCCCCGCCGATGGCACCGAAGCGCGGACCGGCGCCCATGCGGCCGAAACGCGTTCCTCCACCCATGCCGCCGAAACGTGTTCCTCCGCCCACGGCATGCATCCCGCCGCCGAAACCGCCCGTCCTGGCGCCGAAGCCTCCGCCCATGCCGCCGCGGAAGCCTCCGCCCATGCCACCAGCGTGGAAGCCGCCGCCCATCCCGCCGCCGCGAAAGCCGCCGCCGCCTCCACCGCCCCCGAAGCCACTGCGAGCGAGGGCCGGCGATGCCAGCGCAAGCGCGGTCGTGAGCGCACCCGCGATAAGGGAATTGACGAGCTTGCTCTTCATCCCGATTCCTCCCTGGTTGAATTGCAGCGACGCATCACGCCGCAACAAGAGGAGGATCAGGAGAGCCAAATGCTCCTTCGACTTCAACTGACAAAGGTGACAGATTCTGACACGGAAGTTAGCTTCCGCGTCTGATCCTGATAAAGGCGAGCGATGGCGCCTATCCTGGCTCTCGCGGGAGCCGAGACAAGCACTAGCGCCAAGTACTAGCGCAATAAGTACTAGCGCAATGGCTTGCCGTTCTTCTCGCTGGCGCGGCGGAAGGCGTCGGCGAAGGCGCCGCCGGATTGCCCCTCGCCCTTGCGCGGCGCGGAGGATTTCATCGGCCCGCGAGAGACATCGCGCGATGAACCCTTCGAATCCTTCTTGCCGGTCTCGTCGTCGAGCCGCAGCGTCAGAGCGATGCGCTTGCGGGCGACTTCGACGTCCATCACCTTCACCTTGACGATGTCGCCGGGTTTGACGATCTCGCGCGGATCCTTGATGAAGGTCTTGGACATCGCCGAGATGTGCACCAGCCCGTCCTGGTGCACGCCGATATCCACGAACGCGCCGAAGGCGGCGACGTTGGTGACGGTGCCCTCGAGGATCATGCCGACCTTAAGGTCCTTGATTTCCTCGACGCCTTCCTTGAACACCGCGGCCTTGAACGCCGGACGCGGGTCGCGGCCGGGCTTTTCCAGTTCGCGCAGGATGTCGGTGACGGTCGGAAGACCGAAGGTGTCGTCGACGAATGACTGCGGCTTCAACTGGCGCACGATCTCGCCGTTGCCGATCAGCGCCTTGATGTCGCTCTTGGTCGCCGCGAGAATCCGGCGCACCACCGGATAGGCTTCGGGGTGCACACCGGAAGCATCAAGCGGATCCTCGCCGTCATTGATCCGCAGGAAGCCAGCGCATTGCTCGAACGCCTTCGGCCCCAGCCGCGGCACCTCCTTCAGCGCCTTGCGGGACTTGAACGGGCCGTTCGAGTCGCGGTGCTGCACAATGCTTTGCGCCAAGCCCGGTCCGATGCCCGACACCCGTGACAGCAGCGGGACGGAGGCGGTGTTGACGTCGACGCCGACGGCGTTGACGCAGTCCTCCACCACGGCGTCGAGCGAGCGCGCCAATTTGCTCTCGCCGAGATCATGCTGATACTGGCCGACGCCGATTGCCTTGGGATCGATCTTCACGAGCTCGGCGAGCGGATCCTGCAGGCGCCGCGCGATCGACACTGCGCCGCGCAGGGTGACGTCGAGCCCGGGCAGTTCGTCGGACGCATAGGCAGAGGCCGAATAGACGGAAGCGCCGGCCTCGGAGACGACGATCTTCGTCATCTTCAAATCCGGCAGCCGCTTCACCAGCTCGGTCGCGAGCTTATCGGTCTCGCGCGAGGCGGTGCCGTTGCCGATCGCGATCAGGTCGACGCGGTGCTGGATCGCGAGCTTGCCGAGGATCGCCAGCGCCTCGTCCCACTGCCGCTGCGGCTCGTGCGGATACACCGCGGTGGTTGCCAGCACCTTGCCGGTCGCATCGACGACGGCGACCTTGACGCCGGTGCGGTAGCCGGGATCGAGCCCCATGGTGACGCGCGCGCCGGCCGGCGCCGCCAACAGCAGGTCACGCAGGTTGGAGGCGAACACCCGCACGCCTTCGGTCTCCGCCGCCGTCCACAGCCGCATGCGCAGGTCGATGTTGAGATGCACCTGGATCTTGGTGCGCCACGCCCAGCGCACGGTTTCGATCAGCCATTTGTCGCCAGCGCGGCCGAGATCGGAAATGCCGAAACGCTTCATGATCTTCAATTCATAAGCGCTGGGCACGCCGGCCACCGGCGGCTCTGCCTCCGGCTGCATCTGCAGGTCGAGAATCTCTTCCTTCTCGCCGCGGAACAGCGCCAGGATGCGGTGCGACGGCAGCTTGTGCAGCGGCTCGCTGAAATCGAAATAGTCCTTGAACTTCTCGCCTTCGGTCTTCTTGCCCTTGCGCACGGTCGAGACCATGCGCGCGTTCGCCCATACCTCCTCGCGCAGTGCGCCGATCAGATCGGCATCCTCGTCGAAGCGCTCGACCAGGATGGCGCGCGCGCCTTCGAGCGCCGCGGCGGCATCGGCCACGCCTTTCTCGGCGTCGATGAAGGGCTTCGCCCGAGCTTTTGGATCATGCTGCGGCTGCGTCAGCAACAGCTCGGACAACGGTTCAAGCCCGGCCTCCTTGGCGATCTCGGCCTTGGTGCGACGCTTCGGCTTGTAGGGAAGATAGATGTCCTCCAGACGCGCCTTGTTGTCGGCGGCCATGATCTGCGCTTCGAGCGCAGCATCGAGCTTGCCCTGCTCGCTGATCGAATTGAGGATCGCGGTGCGACGCTCTTCGAGTTCGCGCAGATAGGTGAGCCGCTCCTCCAGCGTGCGCAACTGCGCGTCATCGAGCGCGCCGGTCAATTCCTTGCGGTAGCGGGCAATGAACGGCACCGTGGCGCCGCCGTCGAGCAGCGTGACGGCCGCCTCGACCTGCTGTTCGCGCACGCCAAGCTCTTGCGCAATCTGCTGATGAATCTTTGCCACGCAATTCCCCTGAACAACTTCGAAGCAACCGAACCGTCGGTCGCGAGGACGCCGCTTATGGACCATGCGCGCCGATCTGATCAAGCCGCAGCGAGAGGCAGTTCACAAGCGCAGTCGCATGGCTGGCGAATCGGTATCGCGGTCTGTGCGCCGTCAATCTGCCGAAGATGTGTCGACGCGGTCGTGCGAAGCGCCTGCGGCTTTTTCTGATTCGAGCCGCTTGACGCACGCTTTGTTTCATGATGTTCTACTTTTGTTCTTACTATTTATCGTTGCGTTCGGGGGCTTTCATGCGAGACGTTTTCGCCAGCGCCGAGTCGGTTCGGCTTGTCTTCCACAATGACGATGACACGCCGGAGGAGTTCGTCAGGGACCTGCTGCGAGACGTGTTCGGCAGGTCGGAGGGCGACATCGCCGCGTTCGTGTCGGAGATCGAAAGCAACGGCAAGGCCGCCTGCGGTCCCTATCCGGCGCCAATGGCCGCGACGCTGCTCAATGCCGCGAAAGAGCGCATCCGTAGCGCCGGGCACCACCTTTACATCGCCAGCGAACCCGCAACCCCGGAGGCAGAGCCGGAACCGGAGCCGGAGCCGGAGCCGGAGCCGGAGGAAGAGTTCGACTACTCCCATCTTGCGCTGCAATGGCATTTTCATGGGATTCCGCGCAGCCGGCTGGTGACGTCCGCACGCCAATTTCCCGGCCACATGCGCGCTGACATCCAGGCCGCGATCGACAGGCTGTTCGCTTCGCCCATTTGCTTCTTCGGCATTCACGAAGAACACCGCTACGAGACATTGACGTTTGCTGGCCTGATGAAAGAGGGCCGCAATGCGCAGGAGATCGCGCCACCACAGTATCAGGATATCGATGTCGGCGAGGCCGCACCGGTACGATCCCTGTACAACGGATTGTGGCTCTGCGAAATCGATGGGCTCCGTTACGCAGCGCTGCTCGGCCAACATCGCGAATTCGGCCGCGAAGCAGGAATCCGCATCGAGATCGCGGTGCCCGCCGGCGCCGCCGGAGAGGCGTTGGTGCGGCGCTGCTTCGCGGAGCTGGAACGGGCCGTGCGGGCCGCGCGGTCCTATCGCGGCAAGATCCTCTCCTTCGACGCCGATGACGATTATCGCGGGCGATCGCATGGCATCATGGTCCATCGGCTGCCGCCGGTCGATCGCGAGGCGGTGATCCTGCCCGAGCGGACGCTGAGGCTGCTCGATCGCAACGTGCTCAGCTTTGTCGGCAGCCGCGACAAGTTGCGAGAGCTCGGCCAGTCCACGCGCAAGGGCGTTTTGCTCTATGGCCCGCCCGGCACCGGCAAGACCCATACGATCCGCTATCTCGCCACCAACCTGCCCGGCCACACGACATTGATCATCACGGCGGAGCAGGTCGGACTCCTCAGCGCTTACATGAGCCTGGCGCGGCTGCTGCAGCCGGCGATAGTGGTGATCGAGGACGTTGACTTGATCGCCAGTGACCGCGAATATATGGGCCCGTGCGAGGAATCGCTGCTCAACAAGCTGCTCAACGAAATGGACGGGTTGAAAGAGGACGCCGACGTCCTGTTCATCCTCACGACCAACCGGCCCGAGGAGCTCGAGAGCGCGCTGGCAGGCCGTCCCGGCCGCATCGACCAGGCGATCGAGGTGCCCCTGCCCGATGCAATCGGCCGCGGCAAGCTGGTGCGGCTCTATGGCAAGAGTCTGCCACTTGACGAGAGCGTGGTCGATGAAGCGGTGCGGCGCACGGATGGCGTCAGCGCCGCCTTCATCAAGGAGCTGATGCGGCGCCTCGCGCAGGCCAGCATCGCGCGTGACGGCGGCAAATCGGTGATATCAGCCGACATCGACGAGGCGCTCGACGACATGCTGTTCGCCGGCGGCCGGCTCAATGTGAAATTGCTCGGCGGCGCGCAGGAGATGGCCGCGGAGTGATGGATGCCCATGTGAAGGGCCGCAGCGCCTGGTCCGGCGCCCTGATTGGCGGCCCTTCATGCCGCGCTACTCCGACCTATATTAAGGCGTGACCCTGCCATGCCGAGATAAGGACCGCCGGCTTGACCGAGCAGCTCGCCCTTTTTGCCGACAATTCCTCCACGTCGTCCGCGCCGGAGGGATTGCGCTATGCTGCCGATTTCATTTCGCCAGAAGTCGAGCAGGAACTGATCGCGCGCATCGCAGCGCTTCCGCTGCAGCCGTTCCAGTTCGGCCAGTATCAGGGCAAGCGGCGGGTGGCCTCGTTCGGATTCCGCTATGACTATACGGAGCGACGGCTGCGCGAAACCGACTTCATTCCCGACTGGCTCGGCCCCTTGATCGAGCGCATCGAGGCGTTCGGCGGGTCACAGACCGAGATCGCCCAGGTGCTCTGCACCGAATACGACACCGGCGTCGGCATCGGCTGGCACCGCGACAAGCCGCAGTTCGAGCGGATCTTCGGGCTGTCGCTGGGATCACCGTGCAAGTTCCGCTTCCGCCGTCCGGCCGGCGACAAGTGGGAGCGCTTCACGCTGGAGGCGCAGCCCCGGTCGATCTACCTGCTCTCGGGCGCCGCGCGCGACGTTTGGGAGCACAGCATCCCAGCGGTAGAGTCGCCGCGCTATTCCATCACCTTGCGTACGATGCGCGACTGACCGCCACCTTCACCTCTCCCAGAGGGAGAGGTCGGCGCGCAGCGCCGGGTGAGGGGTTCCGGTCCCTCGATAGAGCAGATCCCCTCACCCGCGCCTTTGGCGCGACCTCTCCCTATGGGAGAGGTGTAGTTAGCTGCTACACTCAGCCTGATTCAACATCGGGAGCCCCATGGCACGACGAACCGGCAGCGCCGACCTTCCGCTCCACAACAGGCGCGTGCCCGCGTGGCTGGGACAGCGCATGTCCGCACTCGGTGCGATCATCACGCAGGCGATCGTCCATCACTACGGGCGCGAGGAATTTCTGCAGCGCCTCGCCCATCCGTTCTGGTTCCAATCGTTCGGCGCGGTCATGGGGATGGACTGGCATTCCTCTGGAATCACCACCTCCGTGATCGGCGCATTGAAGCGCGGGCTCGCGCCGCTGCAAGGCGAGCTCGGCATCTATGTCTGCGGCGGCCGTGGCAGCAACTCGCGCCGCACGCCGGACGAACTGACCGCGCTCAGCGAACGCACCGGATTCGACGGCGCCGCGCTGACCCGCGCCAGCCGACTGGTGGCCAAGGTCGACAGCGCCGCCGTCCAGGACGGCTTCGAGCTTTACCTGCACGGCTTCTTCGTCACCGAGGACGCCAAGTGGACCGTGGTGCAGCAGGGCATGAATGGCGACAAGCGGCAGGCACGCCGCTATCACTGGCATTCCGAAAATCTGCGCAGCTTCGTCGACGAGCCGCACAGCGCCATCGACGGTCCCGCGCAGGGCGAGATTATCAACCTGACCGACCACCGCGCCGAACGTTCGCGCTCAACGCAGCTCGATCTGCTCGGCACGCTCGGTCCCGACGGCATCGCGCGCGAATATGCCGCGCTGTCGAAGCAGCCCGACGCGCAGCCGGAGCTGCCGCACCTGATCATGCCCGCGCATCACGACGTGCGCGCCAGCGACGTGTTCACGCGCCGCCTGCACGGGACGCTGGCGGCGGCGGCCGAATGCGGTCCGCGCGATTTCCCGGAATTGCTGCTGACGCCGGGCATCGGCGCGCGCACCGTGCAATCACTCGCGATGGTCGCCGAGGTCGTGCACGGCGCGCCCTACCGCTTCAAGGATCCCGCGCGGTTTTCGCTCGCCCACGGCGGCAAGGACCGCCATCCCTATCCTGTGCCGATCAAGGTCTATGACGAGACAATCCGCGTGCTGAAATCCGCCGTGCAGCAGGTGAGCCTCGGCCGCGACGAGGAGATGCAGGCTTTGAAGCGCCTCGACAATCAGGCGCGCCTCTTGGAGCGAACCGCAACCGGTCCATCGTTCGATGCGTTCGTCGCGCAAGAGCGCACCCGATCACCTGCGCTTGGCGGACGCTCCGTGTTCGGATGGGAAGCGGATGTCGTCGGCAGCACGCGCGTGATGCCCGGCAAATCGAAGTAGACGCCGCCGAATTCACGCAACTTGCAGCCGTCGCGCCTCCTTGAGGGCCGTCTTCATCAGCGGCTTGACCGCCTCGTCCTCCCGGCCAACCACCACGCCGGCCGCAAGTGCCCGCGCCCGCCTGTTCCTGCGTGGAGCCTGCAGCGCCGCCGCCAGCGCCATCTTCCGGTGCGCAACGAAGTCATTGAGCGCACCAAGCGCATCCTGGATCTTCTTGAGATGGCTGGACAGGCGTTTAAGCCTCTTTCGCTCGCGCTTGGCCGGAAAAAGCCCCTCGAAGAAGTCTACCGCATACCTGATCTTCTTGATCCTGATCCGGAGCTTGTGCCGTGCGCGCGGAGACAGCCGGTCAAGACGCTGGCCTTCCTTGCGTGCCTTCCTGGTACGGCGGTGCAAAACGTCGGTCGCAAATTTTTCGATCGGGACGTCCCCGTGCTTGGCTGGCGAGGCCGGCTTCAACTCGATCCACTCCAGCGTGTCGACCGGCAGCCTGCGAAAGCGCTCCGAGTTCACCGCTTTCTTCGCCCGCGCGAAGGCGTGGGCGCGCTTCTCGCCGAATTCGTCCTTGATTGCCTCGCCGCCGCGGCTCAGTGCGCGGTCCAGCGTGATCGGCTCGACCTGCTCCTTGATGAACACGTCGATTTCGCGCGCAGGCGCGAGCTCGCCCGTGAGCCACTTCAGCTCACGCTTGACGGCTCCCGTCCTCGCATGAGGCAGCACCTTCGCAAACAGCGAGATCGCCGCGCGCAGCCTGCGGAGTCCCACCCGCATCTGGTGAACGCCTTCCGGATCAAGGTTGCGGACCGCGTCCGCATTTCCGGAGAAATGACGAACCGTCCCGCGGGCGATGACCCGGAACGCCTCGCTCGCCGTCATGTCGGCATCCAATTCGATCGGGTCAGCGAACACGACCTGTTCCTCGCTACCTTGCGCGAGGCCATAGCCGCGGTCCGATTTTGACCGCAAGTCGAGCTCGGCGCCCGACCGTCGCTCGATCGCTCTGGCAATACGGAACAGGTCAGTCAGCCGGCCGCTTTTCAGCTCAAGTTCGAGTTCCTCGATCGGGCTGGCACGGTGTCCCGCGACGATCCTTCCCCGATCGATGGCGAGTTCGACCTCGCTCCTCCGGGTTCGGATCGGAACGATGGTGCGATGAACCGACGTCTTGAAGACGGGCTTCAGTTTGCGGCGCAGCTTGCCGGAGGCGAGCGGCGCGAGCGGACTACCATCGGCTTCACGAAGGTCGGGCGCGCTGTTCTTGATCTCGGCTTCCCATTCGCCTCGGCCAAGCCCCGCGCCGTTTGCCGACTTGACCGTCTGGATGTTCGTGTCGCCGTTTTGCCGCACGCGAAGCGTCAAGCCGTGGCGCCTTAGCTTGTGTTTCCCGGTATCGAAATAGGTCGAGACAAGATCGCTGTCCGACCGCACACCGATTTTTCCACCGGGAATGCGCCAGCCGGCGAGAGATCTGAGGTCGTGCGCGGCGACGCGGAATTTCAGTTCCGTCTCGACAGCCATCCTTCCTCCGTACTGCTCGTTGACCTGACCGATGCAGTCCCGACCATATAACGCCCAAGAGCAGCCAAGGTGCCGCAAGCCCGTAACGATGGTTCCAGTTTGCAGCCCGTATCGTCCGAGGGGCATACCGAGAGAGGTGTAATCCGCTGCCCACGCGAACCGGAAGCGTGGAGGTTGAGCGAAATCAAACGAATCTGTGCTCGCGTCCGGCAGACTGGAACTGGTCCGAAAAAGTGGGCAAGTTCTCCGTTGCGGTAAGCGCGAATGTTTCTGCGGGGGTGATGCTCGAGAAACAATACAGAGCGGGATGATTTGAAGAAATCATCAGCCCTTGTGGCCTCAGAGAGGTATTTCTGATGTATGCCATGGTCCTGCAGGCATCCAACGCGCCGCTCGTGCTTGAAGAGCGTCCCGATCCGTCGCCCGGGCCGGGCGAGGTGCGCGTCAAGGTCTCCGCCTGCGGCGTTTGCCGCACCGACCTGCATGTCGTCGATGGCGAACTACCCGACATCCGCTATCCCATTGTCCCGGGCCACGAGGTCGTTGGACGGATTGATGCGCTTGGCGAAGGTGTTGACGATCTCGCGCCCGGCGCGCGCGTCGGCGTGCCCTGGCTCGGCTTCACCTGCGGCGCCTGCCCCTATTGCCGCGAGGGCAAGGAGAATCTTTGCGACCATCCGCGCTTCACCGGTTACACGCGCGATGGCGGCTTTGCGAGCCACCTGATTGCCGATGCGCGCTACTGCTTTCCGCTCGGCGAGGATGGCGACGATGTCGCGCTGGCACCGCTGCTCTGCGCCGGTCTGATCGGCTGGCGCTCGCTGGTGATGGCCGGCGACGGCAGGCGCCTCGGCATCTACGGCTTCGGCGCGGCTGGCCACATCATCGCGCAGGTGGCGCGCTGGCAGGGCCGCGAGATCTACGCCTTCACGCGCGAGGGTGACACCGAGGCGCAGCAGCTCGCTCTATCGCTTGGCGCCGACTGGGCAGGCGCCTCCGGCGATAAACCGCCGGCCGAACTCGATGCCGCAATCATCTATGCGCCGGTTGGCGCCCTGGTGCCGCAGGCATTGCGCGCCTTGCGCAAGGGCGGCCGCGTCGTCTGCGCCGGCATCCACATGTCGGACATTCCGTCCTTCCCTTACGATATTCTCTGGGGCGAGCGGCAGATCGTCTCGGTCGCCAACCTGACGCGCCAGGACGGCAGGGATTTTCTGAAAGTGGCACGCCAGGCGGGCATCGAGACGACCACGACCACATTTCCGCTGGATCGGGCCAATGAGGCGCTGACGCGCTTGCGCAGCGGCAATCTCGTCGGCGCGGCGGTGTTGCGGCCATGACGCCATCGTCCCACCATCAAGGCGCAACCGGCCAGGATCGCGTGCTGGATTTCCTCGGCAAGCCGTCCGGCGGCCACGATACGCAGCGCGTCGACACGCACGGCTCGATCGTGTTCTTGTGGCCCGACCGCGTCTACAAGATCAAGCGCGCGGTGAGGCTGCCCTATCTCGACTACTCCTCGCTCGATAAGCGCAAGCATGCCTGCGAGGAGGAGATAGCCGTCAACCGGCGTTTCGCGCCGGATATCTATCGTGGCGTGGTGCCGATCACGGAAGGCGAAACTGGCCCTGAAATCAACGGCAAGGGGGATGTCATCGAGTGGGCGGTCGAGATGGCGCGGTTCGACGAGAACCAAACGCTCGACCATCTGGCGGCTAGAGGCGAGATCACACCGGGACTCGCCGAGCCGCTGGCCGAGGCGCTCGCGGCGTCCCACCATAGCGCGCCGGTTTCGGATGGCCAGACCTGGCTCGCGTCGCTTCCGAGCCTCATCGAGCACAACACGACAGCGTTTCGCGGCCACGCCGCACTTGCGAGCGCGGACGTCGAGCGTCTTCACGTCCTGAGTTGCGACCGGCTCGCCGAAAACCAAGCGCTTCTGAAACACCGCGCCGCCGCTCGCATGGTGCGCCGATGCCATGGCGACGCGCATCTCGGCAACATCGTGATGATCGACGGCAAGCCCCGCCTGTTCGATGCGATCGAATTCGATCCCGTCATCGCCACGACGGACGTGCTCTACGACTTCGCTTTTCCACTGATGGACCTGCTGCATTTCGGCAACCGCGCTGCCGCGAACCGCCTGTTGAACTTCTATCTGCAGGCGACCTGGCGGCAGAACGCCGGCGCGCTTGCGTTGCTGCCGCTGTTCCTGTCCATCCGCGCAGCTATCAGGGCCAATGTGCTCCTGACCAAGCATGCGCAGGGCGCCGGTGCGGCCGCGCTGTCGGATGCGCAGTCGTATTTCGGGCTCGCGCTCGATCTGACTGCGCCGGGAAAACCGTCGCTGATTGCGATCGGCGGTCGCTCCGGCACCGGCAAGAGCGTTCTGGCGCGAGCTATTTCGGGACTGGTCCAGCCTGCACCCGGCGCGGTGCTGCTGCGCTCGGACGTGATCCGCAAGGAGATTTTTGGCGTCGACCCGCTCGTCAAACTACCCGAGGCGGCCTATGCGCCCGGAACGTCCGAACGTGTCTATGGCGAGATGCTTGATCGCGCGCGATGCGTGCTGGCTCAGGGACTTTCCGCCGTGGTCGACGCAGCGTTCCTGAAACAAGACGAGCGAAACCAGCTTCGCCCGCTTACGGCTTCCTGCGGCGTCGATTTCTTCGGCATATTCCTGGTTGCCGAAACCTCCGTCCGCCTCGCGCGCATCGGCGCGCGCCGGAACGATGCATCCGACGCAAACCAGGATGTGGCGCTGTTTCAGGAACGCATCGACACGGGTGTCATCGATTGGGCGATCGTCGATGCATCGGGAACGCCGGAGGAGACATTGGAGCGGAGCGTACGGCATCTTCCGCGGGATGCCACACGGGAGCATAGATCGGACCGATGATGGTTCTTCGTCTCCTCCCGCTCTTGAAAAGAAAACACCTCGCCGCTTGCGCCCGACGCAACTCCTTCCCCCTTTCAGGCCTGAAAGGGGGAAGGTTGGGATGGGGGTCCAGCCACGGATGCAGGCGGTCGTGAGAGCACGACTCGTGGAAGCAGGATCCCCACACGGTTTGCGCGTAGCCGCGCAAACCGACCTCCCCTTTTTCAAGGGGAGGTGACGCCTCGCCGCTAATGCTGCAGCACGTACTGGCCAGGCGCATCCTCCAGCGCGCTGGCGTCCCTGCCGCATCCGCCCATGGGCGGCGGCGAAACCGGTTCGCCGGAATGGGCATTCAGGAACTCAACCCATTCGTGCCACCAGGAGCCCTCGCGCTTTGGCGCGACCTTCAGCCATTCATCGGGCCCGATATAGAGTCCATCCTTCAGCTTGGTCAGGATCTGGTACGAATGCCAGGGCTCGTCGGGAGACGCGACGATGCCGGCGTTGTGGCCGCCGTTCGTGAGCACGAACGTCGTGTCGGCATCGCCGAGGAAATGGATCTTGAAGGTCGATTTCCAGGGCGCGACATGATCGCGAAGCGTGCCGACGACGAACATCGGCGAATGCAGGTCGGACAGCGAGATCGGCTTGCCGTCGACGCGATAACGCCCTTCGGCAAGATCATTGTTGAGGAAGAACTGGCGGAGGTATTCCGAATGCATCCGATAGGGCATGCGGGTTGCATCCGCGTTCCATGCCATCAGATCGCTGAGCGGCTGCCGCTCTCCGATCAGGTAGTCGCGGATCATCCGGGACCAGATCAGGTCGTTGGAACGCAACATCTGGAACGCGCCCGCCATCTGCGTGGTCTCGAGCACGCCGCGCTGCCACATCATGTCCTCAAGGAACGCGACCTGGCTTTCATTGATGAAGAGCGTGAGTTCGCCGGCTTCCGTGAAGTCGGTCTGCGCCGCAAGCAGTGTCACGGTACGAAGGCAATCCGGCTTCTCCTTGTTCAGCCGCGCCGCCGCGATCGACAGCAGCGTACCACCGAGACAATAACCGGTGGCGTGAATGGGCTGCCCGCGGACGATCCGGTTGATGACCTCAATCGCGGCGTCGACGCCGAGCCGACGGTAGTCATCGAGACTGATGTCGCGGTCCTCGGGCGTCGGGTTGCGCCAGGATATCATGAACACCGTAAAGCCGTTCTCGACCAGGAAACGGACCAGCGAATTGTGCGGCGACAAATCGAGGATGTAGTATTTCATGATCCAGGCCGGCACGATCAGGATCGGCTCGGGACGGACTTCAGGCGTGGTCGGCGAATACTGGATCAGTTCGATCAATTCGTTGCGATAGACCACCTTGCCGCTGGTGACGGCGACGTTCTGGCCGACGACGAATTCATGGGCCGCGCCGTGACCGGTCACCAGCGCCTTCCAGTCCTCAAGCCAGTTGTGCAGGCCGCCGACGAAGTTGCCGCCCCCGGTCTCGATGATCTTGCGCAGCACCTCGGGATTGGTCAGCGCGAAATTGGTCGGCGCCAGCACGTCCAGACACTGCCTGATCGCAAAATCGGCGATCGCCGCACCCTGCCGCGCCACACCATGGACATCGGTGGTGGCCGATTGCCACCATCGCTCGGTCAGCAGGAATGCCTGCGCCAGCAGGTTGAAGGCCGGCAATTCCCAGTCCGGCTCTGAAAACCGCCGGTCGTTCGGCGCCGGCGCAATCAGGCTCCAGGTGCGGTAGACCGGATGCGGATTGGCGAGTGTCTCGAAAAACTGCATCGCGTCGCGGATCGCATCCCGTGTCAGCGTAAGCTGCTTGCCCGGCGAGATCGCCAAATGGAGCTGCCAGTCGAGCAGTGCCAGCGTCAACGCGGCCGGGGACAACCCGCCGGTCCAGCGGGCGATCGTGGCATGGGCGAGGTGATCGATCATGTCGAACGCCGATAGCGGCTCGAACGGTGCTCGTACCGCGGGGACCGCCGCACCGACCTGCAACGGCGGCCTGACCGGCTCGAATGGGACGACTTGGGAATCGATTGCCTGTGCTGTCATGCCAATCTCCGTTGGCTCCGTTTACGCTATCGCCTTTGCGAGCCGTTTGAGCTGCGTCAAACACGAAGCATTCGCGCAAAGATCATTTCCCAAACGCAAAGATGGATGACACTTCGAGAGAGAATTCATCGTGAGCTCGATTGCAGTCGAACCATGCAACGGGCAAATCGTCGCAGCCCGCATCCGCTCTCTTCGGACTCCAGGAACAAGCTGCACTCGAACCGCACAAGTCTGGAGCGATTCTACGAACCACCCATCGTACTCCGAAGATAGCTGCGATAGAGCGAAGCATCAAAATTATACCGGCCAAGCCGGCAAGACTTCGGGCATCGCAGCGTGGCAACAGGACCCCATTCGCTTCCCATCACTCGACTGCAACTCATGCGAATGATCTGCCTCGGAGCAGTCAGCGCACTCCCTCTGTCCTTCCCGACCGGTGACGCGCGGGCGCAGTCGTCACTCCCTGCAATCACTGTGGATGCACCGCCGCAGCGTGCACGTTCCGCTGCGGCCCAGCCGTCCCGCCGTGCGACAACCACGCGCACCGCACGTGCCAATCGCGCCGCTCGTGCGCCGCAAGCTGCACCGATCGCGACCGCGTCAGGGCCTGGCGCCGGTGAGCGCGCCAACGGTCCGGTTCAAGGCTTCGTTGCAACCCGCACCGGCACCGCGACCAAGACCGACACGCCGATCATCGAAACCCCGCAGTCGATCTCCGTTATCACCACCGACCAGATCAAGAACCAGGGTGTCGAATCGGTCGGCGCCGCACTGCGCTACACCGCGGGCGTCAGCGGCGACGTCAACGGCGGATCGGATACGCGCTTCGGAGGCTTGCAGATCCGCGGTTTCGATATGACCATGTCTGGCCTCTATCTCGACGGCCTGCGGCTACCCAGCAGCAACTACGTGCACTTCCTCGGCCTCGACCCCTACGGCGCCGAGCGGCTCGAAGTGCTGAAAGGCCCATCGTCGGCGATGTATGGCGGCAGCGGCACCGGCGGCATCCTCAACTATGTCAGCAAGCTGCCGACGGCCGAACAATTCGGCGAGATTTCGGTGTCGGGCGGCAGCTTCAACCGCTATCAGGGACAATTTGACGTCGGCGGCGCTGCCAACAAGGAAGGCACCGTGTTGTGGCGCCTGACAGGCGTGGTCCGCGACGGCGAAACCCAGGTCGACTTCACCAAGGACAACCGCATCTTCATCGCGCCGGCCGTCACGTTCAAGCCGAACGATGACACCACGATAACGCTGCTGGCCAACTACCAGAGAGATCAGGCCGGCTGGGGCCTGCAGTTCCTGCCGCCATCGGGCACGGTGTTCCCCAACAACGGCCGCATCATCCCAGTTACGTTTTTCGGCGGCGAACCGAACTTCAACCAGTTTGATACCGAACAGAGCTCGGCAGGCTACCTGCTCTCGCACGACATCAACGAGGCCATCACCTTCCGGCAGAACCTGCGTTACTCGTGGATGCACAACGAACAGCGGAGCTTCTATGGCACGGGCTACGCCTCAGCGGCTGACGAAGCCGCAGGCCTGATGTCGCGCGCCGGCAGTGCCGGAGACTCGACCATCAATTCCTTCGCCGTCGACAACCAACTCCAGGGCAAGTTTGTGACCGGCATACTCAGTCACACCACCCTGTTCGGCATGGATTATCGCAACACGTCATTCCGGGATTCCGCTTCATCGTACAGCACCGGAAAGATCAACGTGTTTGCGCCTGTCTATACCAACACGTGGACTTATGACGGCCCATATGACGATACAGGCATCAAGCAGTCGCAGTTTGGTCTTTATGCACAGGATCAGATCAGGATCGGCGGCCTCTCGTTCCTGCTCGGCGGGCGGCAGGACTTCGTCACCACCGATCTCGACAACTATCTCCAAAGGTCCTCCGCCACGACGGACGCTTCGGCGTTCACCGGTCGTGCGGCGGTGATGTACAATCTCGATAACGGTATCGCGCCGTATTTCAGCTACGCCGAATCGTTCCTGCCAGTCCTCAGCGTCAATGCGGCCGGCGAGTTGCTGAAGCCGGAAACTGGCGTCCAGTACGAAGTCGGCGTGAAGTATCAACCCGTCGGCATCAATGCGCTGATCACCCTGGCGGCGTTCGATCTGACCCGGTCCAACGTCGTCACCTACGCGCCTCCATTCAACTTTGCCGAGCAGACGGGACAGGTGAAATCGCGCGGTATCGAACTCGAAGGCACCGCCACACTGCGGGAAGGCGTCAACATCCGTGCCGCCTATTCCTACATCGACGCCGTGGTCACCCAGGACCCCGTCAACGTCGGCAAGGCGCCACCCACAGTGCCTCTCAATCGGTTCTCGCTGTGGACCGACTACACGGTGCAGGACGGCCCGCTTGCCGGTCTCCAGATCGGTGGCGGCATTCGTTACGTCGACTCGACCTTCGGCGATGATGCAAACACCTTCAAGGTGCCGGCGTCGACCGCGGTCGATGCACTGCTCGCCTACACCAGGGACAACTATCGGTTCGCCCTGAACGTCACCAACATTGCCGACAACCGCTTTGTCGCGGCCTGCTACGGCACCACGAGTTGCTTCTATGCCGAAGGCCGCAAGGCGATCGCAAAGCTGACCTATCGATGGTGAGTCGACGGCTGCGCACCACGACGACTACGTCATCGACCTGCGGTGACGATGTTTGATGATTTAGGGCAAACCACCCGAGAGTGGGCGAAGACCATGAGATCGATCTTCGGACGACTGCACCGCTGGGCCGGCCTTCTCACTGCCGGCTTTCTGTTCTTTTCGGGCATCACCGGCGCGATCATCTCGTGGGATCACGAGATCGACGACGTGCTCAACAAGCACCTGTTCGACGTGACCAGCAACGGTCCCGCCATTCCCTCCGTCGATCTTGTCAAGCTGATCGAACAGCGCGACCCGCGAGCGCGCGTCGTCTACATGTTCATGACGCCGGAACAAGGCGAGTCGCTTTGGTTCTTCGTGCTGCCGCGGATCGATCCCGTCACCGGCAAGCGATTTGACATCGATTACAATCAGGTCTTCCTCGATCCCAACACCGGAGCAGAACTCGGCCGGCGCTACTGGGGCGCGGTGTGGCCGGTGACGCGTGCGAACTTCGTCTCGTTCCTCTACAAGCTGCATTACACCATGCACATTCCGGAGTTCTGGGGTAGCGATCGATGGGGCATGCGCCTGCTTGGCATCATCGCCATCATCTGGACCATCGATTGCTCCGTCGGTTTCTATCTCACCCTGCCGTCCCGCCGTCGCCCTAAGGCAGAGCGCGCACCTGCCGTGCAGCGTGAACTTCGCCGCGGCTTCTGGGCGCGCTGGGCGCCGGCCTGGAAGATCAAGACCTCGGGCAGCACCTATCGCATTAATTTCGACGTTCACCGTGCCTTCAGCCTTTGGACCTGGGCGCTGCTGTTTGTCATCGCGTTCACGGCGTTCTCGCTCAATTTGTATTTCGAGGTGTTCTCACCGCTGATGAAAACGGTGTCGAACTACACCCCGACTCCCTATGAGCAGCGCCCGTATCGGCATCTCGACGATCCGATCGAGCCCAAGGTCACGTTTGCGGACATCGCCGCGCGTGCGGCGGCCGACGGCAAAAGCCGCGGGTGGAGCACGCCGGTCGGTTCGATCAACTATGGCCCGGCCCACGGCGTGTATGCCGCGGCCTTCTTCCATCCGGGCGACGACCATGGCGCCGGCGGCGTCGGCCCGGCACAGCTCTATTACGACAGTGAGGACGGACGCTTGATCGGCGAGAAACTGCCGTGGGTCGGCACCGCCGCCGACATCTTCGTGCAGGCACAATTTCCCCTGCATTCCGGCCGCATTCTCGGACTGCCCGGCCGTATCCTGATCTCGATCATGGGGCTGGTGGTCGCGGCGCTGTCGGTGACCGGCGTGGTGATTTGGTGGCGCAAGCGGCGGGCCCGCGTCCGGATGCGCGAGGCCGCTGCAGCACGCCCCCGCGGACAGCTCGCGCCCGCAGAATAGTAGTTCAGGCGAAGCCGAAAAACTCCTGGCCGCGGGCGATGATCTCCTTGTCGATCGGATGATCGCTCGCCTGGACCCGAAGGATGATGTTCGAGTGCATGTCCTGCAGCTGCTGCAGTAGCTCGGTCTTCTCGATGCCCGGACCCATGATCACAACGTCAGTACAATATGGTTTCGAATGCTCAGCCGCCCATGTATTGGCCGCCATTGATCGACAGCGTTGATCCCGTGATGTAGCCGGCGTCATCGGCGGCGAGAAAGACGACAGCGCGCGCGATGTCCTCGGGCCGGCCGAGCCGGCCGATCGGGATCTGCGGCAGGATCACATCCTTCATGACCTCCGGCGAGACTGCATCCAGCATCTCGGTGTGGATGTAGCCCGGACAGATCGCGTTGACGGTGATGCCGAGGCGCGCACTTTCGAGCGCGAGCGCCCGCGTGAAGCCGAGCTCGCCGGCCTTTGCGGCCGAATAATTCGTCTGTCCGAACTGCCCCTTCTGGCCGTTGATCGACGCGATGTTGACGATGCGGCCGAACTTTCGTGATCGCATGCCCTCGATCACGGACCGGCACATGTTGAACAGGGCATCGAGGTCGGTATTGATCACCGCGTCCCATTGCGCCTTCGTCATTTTGTGCAGGCTGCTGTCGCTGATGATGCCGGCATTGTTCACGAGGATCTCGATCGGACCGAGCTCGGCTTCCACCTGCTTCACGCCGGCGCCACAAGCGGCGAAATCGCCGACGTCCCATTGAAACACCGGGATCGCTGTTTCAGCATGAAACGCCTCGGCAGCCCTGGTGTTGCCGGCATAGGTCGCCGCGACGCGGTAACCCGCCGATTGAAGTGCCCGTGCGATCGCGGCGCCAATGCCCCGAACGCCGCCCGTAACCAATGCAACGCGTGCCATGTCGATCCTCCCTTGCGTCTGCGCTCCGCGCGTGAACCAATAGAGAAGGGAAGACGAATGCCCTTTGATGTGGGTCAACAAAGGCGCAAACTGCGCTGACATAGTGACTTGGCCAATAACGATAAGCGCCCGCAGGCGGCTTTCGTCGTCATCACGGAGAGGTTCATGTACAGGAATATTCTGGTGCTGGTGCCCACGGAGCTGTCGGCGCGTCCGGTTTCCGATGGCTCCATATCGCTCGCCGCCGCATGCCAGGCCGAGCTCGAGGCAATCGCGATCGGTTACGAGGCAAGCAGCATACCGATGGCTGCGGAAGGTGGTGCCGCGGTTGCCTCGATCTACGAGATCGAGCGGCAGCGCGCGCTCGAGCGCGCGGAAGGTTCGCTGCGCGTGTTCGAGGCGCAGGCGAAGAATGCAGGCATCAGCTATCGCTGTCGCGCCATCAGCGCGCTTCCGGGCGAGGCGGCCGACATCGGCGGCGCGGCCGCGAGGCTGCACGACTTGACGATCGTGTCGCAGCCCGAGAGAGATCGCGACACCTTCGACAACAATCTCGCCCAGGAAATCCTGTTCGAGGCGGGTGGTCCGGTGCTGTTCATTCCCTACATGTTCAAGGGCGCGTTCACCGCAAAGCGGATCGGCATCTGCTGGGATGGCAGCCGCCTTGCGGCGCGTGCTGTGCATGACGCCATGCCATTCCTGAAGGCGGCCGACGCGGTGACGGTCATCACTGTCAACGAGGACGAGAACGTGGCGAGCGAGGCGTCGCCGACGCATCTCGCGCGGTACCTGGCGCAAACCGGTGTGCCGGTCCGCCTGACCTCGCTCAAGATGGACGATTCCGAGATCCAAGCGGGCATCCTCTCGCTCGCGGCCGACGAGTCGCTCGATCTTTTGGTGATGGGCGGCTATGGGCACTCGCGCCTCAAGGAAACCGTGCTCGGCGGCGTCACGCGCGACATGCTGCGCGCCATGACCACGCCGACGCTGATGTCGCACTAGAGCTTCGGTTCTGATTGAACCATGACCGAAGCTCTGGATTCTTGTTTGACGCGTTTTCTCTATGCAAACCGGTATCCCGCTTCGTTCGAAACGCTCTAGCTCCCGGAGAGACATGCCATGCGCGCCCACGAGATCATGACCAGGGACGTCATCACCATCAGTCCGCATGCATCCATCATGGATGCCGCCAACATCATGCTGCGCTGCCACCTGAGCGGCCTGCCGGTGATGGGCGAAGATGGTACGCTCAAGGGCATCATCTCCGAAGGCGACTTCCTTCGCCGCAGCGAGATCGGCACCGGACGACGACGCTCAAGCTGGCTGCAGTTCTTCACCGGGCCCGGGCGCGCGGCCATCGATTTCGTGCACGAACGCGGCCGCCGGGTCGAAGACGTCATGACGTCCGATCCGATCACGGTGGACGAGCAAACTCCCTTGGATGAGCTCGTAGGCATCATGGAAAAGAAGGGCGTGAAACGCCTGCCGGTGATGAACGGCAAGATGCTCGTCGGCATCATCACGCGCGCCAATATCCTTCAGGCGGTCGCGAGCCTCGCCGAGGAGATCCCCGACCTGACCGCTGACGATCAGCATATCCGCGATAGTATCCTGCGGCAGATCCGGGACATGGACTGGCGGCCCGCTGGCTTCCAGGTCACTGTGCGCAACGGCGTCGTTCACCTCCACGGTGTCATCTTCGACGACAGCACGCGCAAGGCGGCCATCGTTCTCGCCAAGAACATCGCCGGCGTTAACAAGGTCCACGACCATCTCTGCTTCGTGGATACCTATTCTGGCTACTATGTGGAGTCGCCGGAAAACATCAAAGCGGCGGTGAACCGTCCCGACGGGCATTCCTGAGAGAGAACGTTTGCGGATTCCTCCCGGACGTGCCGCTGATTCCGAGATCTGCAGCGGCATCTCAATTCACCTTGCCGATCGCCTGGATACGCAAGACCCAGGTGACGACGACCACGCTGCTGTCGCTGTGACGCTATGCGGCCGCATCGCAAGCGATGCCTGACAATCCCTACAATGTAGCCGGATGTTTTTTCCCAGAAGAGAAGCAAACTTTCAGACCGCACATTCGTTCTCGAATGCTCGGGCCGGCAAGCGGAAGCTATACGAAGGTATATGCGCAGTCCTACTAACGATTGCCTACACAGTTTTATTCGCGACCAACTCTTTCAGAAGTAAAGCAAATTCGCTCGGAGCGCAGGCGATCACGCTACGGCGCTTTGCAATATCTAACACCCGCTAAGCATCTATAACGAGCATCATGGCGCGAAGGGCTTATGCTCGTCAGCATCGCAACCGTTGCATTCGCAGAGTTCCTCGGTCGCAGGCGATGAAGCAGGCCGACCGAAACTAGAAAGGATGAGCGATGCTTACGCAGGCTTTCAACGAGAGGCTGGGCCATCCCCACGTCAGCCTCCCGATCCGCTCGGAAACGCACCACGTCCATCCCGATACCGAAGGGCCTCGTCAGGAGCGCAAATGGCGCGACCTGAAAGTGGATGATGTGGCTGCGATTGGGGAGATCGCGATTTCGCGCTGGGCAGGTTCGCAAACCGGTTCCCGATACGAGGAGGCAGCAACGCCGCCCGGTCGATATGTGGTGGCGATCGCCTTAAAGAGCACGCGCCTCACCCTGACACGGGGACGTCAGGTCATCTTCGACGGTGTCATGCCGGCAGGCACGCTGCATGTCACGGCGCCTTCGACGCAGCTCGCTGCGCAGTTTCACGCCCCGTACGACTTTCTGCACTTCCATGTCCCGGCCGAGTATCTTCGCGGGCAGCGCGCGGCGGCCGAGCCGCGCTCGACCAGCGAAGATCTGGCCGATCTCATCCTGCTGCGAGACCCGTTCGCCGAGCAGCTCGGCAGGGCGCTGATCGAGCGCGGCAATGCCAGGGATCCAGCGTTCACCCGCTGCATCGGCCAAACGCTGGCGATGCATATTGCCCGGCTCGAGACGCCGCGGAGCAAGGTCAACGCTCTGCCGAAATGGCGGCTCAGGCGGGTCGAGGAGTACGTCAACGCAAACTACCATCGCGGCGTCAGCCTCGCCGATCTGGCCAAGGCCGCCGGCCTGTCCCGCATGCATTTCGCCGCCCAGTTCCGGGCGGCGACGGGGTTTCGCCCGCGCGAATATCTGCTGCATCGGCGCGTCGAGCGCGCGAAGGCGATCCTGTCGGATGGCGAGACGCCGCTCGCCGAGGTCGCGTTGGCGGTAGGCTTCTGCACCCAGGCGCATTTCTCGACCGTCTTCAAGCGCATCACCGGAGAAACGCCGGCGCGCTGGCGAACCGCCAGCCGAGGCGCATCAGCCTCGCCGGTCGACCAAAGCGTCCGGGCAAAGATCCCATTCCGCGTGCGGTGGCCCGGAGCACGACACGCAGACCTCGCCGCCAACGGTCACGCTTCGCTGTGAAAAGACCTGAGGCGGCGTCGCGACCAGCGACAGCCGCCGCGTCATAGTCATCTGCAATCATTCGATTGAAAATCGGCATCGCTGCCGTGGCAGCTCGCGCGAGCATTGCCGCTCTTGCCGCGCGGAGCGACATTATTCCTATTTCGACCTTTGGACGCGGAGCGATCCGGATAACACCTTTGGCTAAGGTTGCTAGGGGTCCGGAAAGCAATATGATGCAGGGCATTGGTCCCTCGACGATCTCAGGTCATTTGGGTTCGGTCGGGCACCGCGACGTGTTGCTCCGGTGCGCATCAAGCTCATGCAGTGAAGGACGGAGAGCGTCGGCCACTTGCTTGGTTGAGGTCCCGAACATGGGCGACCGCGCGCAACGTGCCGTCCGCGACGCCGGTCAGGATTCGGCTGCGCCGGAGACCGTTTTCTTCGGCCCGTTCCGGCTGCATGTGGGGCAAAGGAGGCTGGAGCGGGACGGCAGTCCGATTCAGCTCGGCGGCCGGGCGCTTGATCTTCTCATCGCGCTGGTCGAGCGGGCCGGGACTGTCGTCAGCAAGAATGACCTATTGGCCAGGGTATGGCCCGACGTCATTGTCGATGAAGGTAGCCTCAGGGTGCAGGTCGCAGGCCTACGAAAAGCGCTCGGCGACGGCGAGGCAGGCGCGAGATACCTGACCACGGTTTCGGGACAGGGCTACTGCTTCGTCGGGCGGCTTTCGCATCCGAGCAGCCAGGCACCGCCCTCAATCGGACCGACCTCCGAGCCGCCTCACAATCTGCCGGCGCGGCCGACGCGGATGGTGGGACGCGACCAGGCCGTCCGCGACATATCGGCCAAGCTGAGGAGCGAACGTTTCGTCACCATCGTCGGCCCCGGCGGCGTCGGCAAGACCACCGTGGCGGTCTCCGCCGGCCATGACTTGCTCGAAGAGTTCGCCGGTGCGGTCAGCTTCCTCGACTTTGGGGCCCTCTACGACCCCGCACTCGTTCCAAACGTCGTCGCCTCGACGCTCGGCCTCCTCAGTCAGGCCGGGAATCCTTCGGACAGTCTGGTGAACCTGCTTCGTGACAAGCGGATGCTGCTGATTCTGGATTGTTGCGAGCATGTGATCGAGACAGTCGCCGCGCTGGCCGAGCGGCTCTATGCGGAGGCGCCGCAGCTCCATGTCCTGGCTACGAGCCGGGAGTCGCTTCGGGTCGAGGGCGAGCATGTTCACCGTCTGCAGCCGCTCTCAAGCCCGCCTGATGACGGCGGCCTGACGGCCGCGCAGGCGCTCGCCTTTCCTGCAGTCCAGCTTTTCGTGGAGCGCGCGGCTGCAAGCGGTGGCCGGTTCGTCGAGCTGAGCGACGCGGACGCACGCCTGGTTGGCGAGATCTGCCGCAGGCTGGATGGCATTGCGCTTGCGATCGAGCTCGCCGCCAGTCGCGCCAGCTCCTCAAATATCAAGGACACGGTCGCGCTGCTGAACGATGCGTTCAAGCTCCTGGGCGAGGGACAACGCGCGGTGCTGCCGCGGCACCAGACCCTGCGCGCGACGTTCGACTGGAGCTACAAGCTGCTGTCGGACCCCGAGCGCATGGTGCTGCGGCGGATGTCCGTGTTTGCCGGCAGCTTCACCCTGGAAGCAGCCCGCTCCGTTGCGGGCGCGGAGCACGCTGACGATGGTGAGGTGATCGGGGCCATTGCAAGCCTGGTTGCGAAGTCGATGCTTGCGACAGGCAAAAGCGGCGCATCGACACGATACAGGCTGCTGGATACAGCACGGGCTTATGCCCTGGAACGCCTTGCCGTCAGCGCGGATGGCGATGCGACGGCGCGGCGGCATGCCCGCTATTTCCTGCGTCTGCTGCAAGGGATCAGCAACAACCCGGCCGGCTCATCGGAAATGAACGGCTTTGCGGCGATCGCCGACCAATTCGCAAACATACGCGCCGCGCTGACCTGGTGCTTCTCCGAACATGGCGACCGCGCCACAGGCGTCGCCCTGGCCGCAGCGGCGATGCCCTTTTTTCTCAAATTGTCCCTGTTCGCCGAATGCCAGTTCTGGGCGAAGCGCGCGATCGAGCAGCTTGAGGCGACAAATCACGGCCGGAAATATGACCTCGATCTTCACGCCGCCCTGGGCCTGGCGCTGTTGCTCGCAAAGGGCACCACCGACGAGGTCCACGCGTTCCTGACGCGAGCGCTTCGAATAGCCGAAGAGATCGGCGACGTACCAAGCCAGCTTCGTTTGATCGAGCGGCTTCACGTGTTCCAGATGAGGACAGGAAATTTCAGCGAAGCGCTGGCGCTCGCCCAGCGAGGCGAAGCCGTCGCGTCCGATCACGGCGACCGCATTCGACTGGCGCACATGCGGATTGCGCTCGGTGTCTCCTGCCATCTTGCAGGAGACACGCCGCTGGCTCGCTCCTACGTGGAATCGGCATTGCTGCAGCTGCCGGGATCTGAACCTGATGTCGACGATCCCCTGAACTACGATTATTTCAGTCGCGCACGGATCACGCTCGCTCGTATCCTCTGGCTTCAGGGATATCCCGATCAGGCAGTCGACACGGCGCGGCGAGCGATCGCCGACACGATGCGTATCGGCCATCCCGTCAAGCTCTGCATGGCGCTGCTTTGGGCATTCTCGATCTTTGTCTGGAACTCGGAAACAGAGAACTACGAAGAATACGCCGACAGACTTATCCTGGAAGCCAGCAAGCACTCGCTGGGCCCGTACCAGACGATTGGCTACGGAACAAAAGGCGTTGTCCTGGTGGCGCAGGGCCAGGTCGAAACCGGGATCGCGCTGCTGCGCGGAGCGCTCGAAGTCATGCACAGCCATCGATATGGCTCGCTCGCGGATTTCCGCATCGCGCTGGCGCAGGCGCTCGCCACGATCGGGCAAGAAAAGGAAGCGCTTGATACGATCGATCTGGCAATCGCCCGTGTCGGGCAGAACAAGGACCTGTTCTGCATGCCCGAACTGCTGCGTGCCAAGGCGGAAGTGCTGCTCGCAGCGAGAAGCCCCGATTTGGTGGAGGCGGAGCGCTGCCTCAAGGAGTCGATTGAGCTGGCCCGGCGTCAATCGGCGCTCGCCATGGAACTGGTTGCCGCGACCTGCCTCGCAAGGCTTTGGCGGCAGGATCGTGGTGCGGACGCGTGGCAATTGCTCGCGCCGACCTATGCCCGTTTTACCGAAGGGTTCAACAGCCGCGCGCTCAGAGCGGCCAGAGAGCTGCTGGATGAGCTGAGCGTGCAGCATCCGGGCGCGTCAACGGATGCAAGGCTGGCTGCTCGAGGATAGGCCCGAACGCTGGTCGATTTGCGTCTGTCCGGCAACCGCGATCATGCGAACTCGAAATGAAGGTGCAGATCCGAAAGACCTGAGGCCGTCCGATCTGGCACCTTCTCTCCTGTAAGCATTCAAGACCCCAGCTTGCACCCATCGGCTCGCAGCGCCCCTCCCAAGGCAACGAGCCCCGGGGGCCGTCCTATCCCCCCGCCCCATCCCAGGAC
>NZ_JAGKJI010000001.1 GCF_020329485.1 Bradyrhizobium cenepequi | reverse complement strand
CAGTTGACCCAATCGGGCATAGCGCTGCTGATAGAGCGGTACGAGGCGCAAAAGCGCGAGCTACATCCCGATCCGAAAGAGTAAGGCCGCCTCAGCCTGGTGGCCGGCGCTGCCGCGAGATCACTGAGCGGGAGCCGAGACCGGCCTTAAGGAACGAAGCCGGCTTGCCGGGAGTCAACTTAGGGCTTCCGGCCGACTCCTCAGCCCAGGCCGGAGGAAAACCTCCAAGGTTGGCGGCCCCGGCGGTTCTGGGGCCGTTTCCCGGCGCGCTTGCACCTCGTGTGCTCGGGTTGGATGAGCCCAGCAGGTCGGGGACGATGCCGAAGGGCACTTCTACTAAGAGGGGTCTAAAAGGTTTGTGAGGCCGGAAGAAAGAAAGGATGACCGAGTTGGTTGGAATGTGAGCTTGTGGCGATCATTCATGACCATTCGCCGAATACATCTGAGGACAAGCCTGACGGAGCCCCTGAATGCAAGCAAGGGCATTGCAGGGACCGAAAATTCGGGCCTGTATTGCGAGAATGAAGACTGCCGAGAATTTATCTCCTTAGCGGTTGGTAAGCCACCACGGGGAGACACAATCGAAATCGTTGCTGATCCACCTGGAAGTCAGCAGCTTTTCATCTGTCCGGCGTTGTGTGTACCGAAAACCAGCTACACCCGAACGTAGTGGTGGTGAAGACCGCCGAGGATGGCGTGTGATTTGATGCTTCCGGTCCGCTGAACCGGGCGAGAAACCGGCGCATCTTTGTCCAACGACCTATGCGTTCTGACACAATTGTAATGGTCGGCGTATGATTTCAGGACCCGACGCAAATGCACCTCGCCCAGGACAATGATGTGGTCCAAACACTCGCGGCGGATCGATCCGATCAGCCGTTCGGCAAAGCCATTCTGCCACGGCGAGGCTGGTGCAATCGGCTTGTCGCGGATGCCCATGGCGCGCAATCGCCGCGTAACGAGGCTGCCATAGATGCGGTCACGATCGCGAATGAGGTATTTTGGGGCCTGATCCCAAGGAAAGGCCTCGGTGATCTGACGTGCAACCCATTCGGCCGTCGGGTTTGCTGTGACGTTGATCCAGACCAAGTCTCTGCGGTCCAGTCGGACGATGACGAAGGCATAGAGCAGATCGAAGCCTACGGTCGGAACCATGAATAAATCCATGGCGGCAATGTCACGCGCGTGATTACGCAGGAAGGTCCGCCATCCCGGGCTTGGTGGGCAGCGTCGTTTGACCATGTACTTGGCAACGCTTGATTGAGCGACCTCAACCCCGAGCTTGAGAAGTTCGCCATGGATGCGCGGCGCGCCCCAAAGCGGATTTTCGATGCTCATCTGCAGGATCAATCCGCGCAGCTCGGTGTCGATCGGCGGTCGTCCTCCCAATGGGCGCGACTTCCAACGCCAGTAGCAGCGAAAACCGGCCCTGTGCCAACGCACGAGCGTCTCGGGCCGGATGATGGTGAGAACCTTCAGGATTGATGGAAACCAGCGATACAGCTGGATCAAGAACCAGCGATCCCGGTTCGTCAGCCGGACGCGGCCATGCAGCCTTCGCCTCAAGACAATTAACTGATGTCGCAGCGCCGCGTTCTCCGCTTCAAGCCGCAACTTCGACCTGAATGGCAAGGCCAGCACGGCCGACACGAAATTGAGCAGCCGGATCATTCCGCCAGCTTAGGCGATTCCGTCACCTCATCAACTCGGATAAAATTTTCGGTACACACAGTTAAAGCAGCCGAGCCTGGCTCTCCATTCTGAGCGAAGCTGTTGCCGAACATGGCGTTTATGAAGCGCTGGCGTGGGACTCTCTAGGACAGCATCGGTCTACGCTGCGACTGCCCTCCCCAGCGTTTCTACAACGCTTCCGGGAGCGGAGTTTCGAACAATCTTACGGACAGAAAGAGGCTCAGGAAAACAATGCGTACTAAGGACATGAAACTTGGCTGTGAGGTGCGATGTAGTGCCACTATCTTTTCCTGTCAGGCCAATATGGGTGTTGCTGGTGAACTCGGCGCGGTCGTCGCGAACGATCACGCGCGGGCAGCCTCGATTTTCAATGATGTGGCCGAGTTCACGCACCTCGCGCAGGGCGGCGGGTGTCGATAAGCGACTCGAGTTGCCTGTCTGCGTACGCGGACGGCCTGTGAACAGATCGGCGATTAGCGCGTCGGAAGTCGGCGACGAAGCGGGCAGAATGAGCTTACAAATTGGCGCGGTGGGTTCGCTACCGTTCGCCGACGCTTATTCAACCGATATTCGACGACTTCGCCGATCTGGATCTAAGCCATTGAATTTCTTGGCGCTCCCTAGGGGAATCGAACCCCTGTTTCAGCCTTGAGAGGGCCGCGTCCTAACCGCTAGACGAAGGGAGCGTGAGACCTCAGGCAATAGCCTTGAAAATCGAAAACTGCAAGCGAGCTTGGCTCAGGGTTCGCTGACGAAACGCAGTTTTCCTGATGGTTTCAGCGTTTTTGCGTCGAATGTGCGAATTTCGGTCGTCCCGCCTACATCAAGGGTCACCACCAGGCTGTCGCCGGCGATGCCGGTCGACACGATGCGCGCGCCCTTCGGCAGTGCCGCCGTGATGTCCGTCGTGGCGACAGGGCTTCCCTCCGCGCGGTAAAAACGATAGCCGATGGCGATGAGGACCACGGACACCGCCAGCGCCGAGGTCAGGGCCGCGATCAGCATCATCCGCCGCACCCGCGCGATCAGGGCGGCCTGCTCTTGGGTCGGTTCAGGGAACGTTGTTTCGGTCATGCGCGGCTGTTTAAACATGATCGGCGGAAGTGGAAACCGATTTTGCCGAAGAAAGTAAGCGCGAACGCAGAGGAACAGGACCCGCCGGCCCTTGGCGGCTCCCTTGGGGTCCAGAGGCTGGCCGTCACCGTTCAGGGCGACGAGGGCTCGCCCCGGCTCGACCGTGTCCTCGCGCAGCGCCTTCCGGAACTGTCGCGGTCACGGCTGAAGGCGCTGATCCTCGCCGGTTCCGTCACGGTGAAGGACGCTCCCGTTCGCGACCCCGCGTTTCACGTCGCCCAAGGCGATGCGGTCGGAATCGAGGTTCCGGAAGCGGTCCCGCCGGAGCCTAAGGGCGAGGATATCGCGCTCGATATCATCTATGAGGATGACGATCTTATCGTCATCGACAAGCCGGCCGGCCTCGTGGTGCATCCCGCCGCCGGCCATGAGAGCGGCACACTGGTCAACGCCCTGATTGCCCATTGCGGCGCCGGCCTTTCCGGCATCGGCGGCGTGCGGCGTCCGGGAATCGTCCATCGGCTGGACAAGGACACCACCGGCTTGATGGTGGTCGCGAAGAACGATCAGGCCCATCAGTCACTGACCACGCAATTTGCCGACCATGGCCGCACCGGAGAAATGGAGCGCGGCTATCTGGCCTTCATCTGGGGGGTGCCGAACCGCCAGCGCGGCACCATTGACGCGCCGATCGACCGCCACCCGTATGCGCGCGAGAAGATGGCGGTGCGCGAGCGCGGCCGCGAGGCGATCACCCATTGGGAGCTGAGCGAAGCGTTTCAGGGGCACGACGGCAAGCCGGTCGCCTCCCTGCTGGCCTGCCGGCTCGAGACCGGACGGACCCATCAGATCCGCGTGCACCTCGCCCATATCGGCCATCCGCTGATGGGTGATTCCGTCTATGGCCCGCACTTCAAGACCAAGGCCAGCCATCTCGGCCCCAACGCGCAGGCCGCACTCGCCGCCCTAGGCCGCCAAGCGCTCCACGCTTACCTGCTTGCTATCGAGCACCCCCGAACCGGAGAAATTTTGCATTGGGAGCTGCCACTACCGGAGGATTTGCTTCTCCTGAAACGCACCCTGGAAGGTGGCGCTATGACGCACCCCTTGGAAAAACCTTGATATGACAATAAGTTATATCAGCCACACGGGGACGTGACGTCAGCAATCCTTCCCTATCACGCCCCATTGGGTGTAATGTTGCGTTCGCGTTGAATACCCAACGCGGAACATCGCAAGCCGGCCGGCTTTAACACAGCGGCCGCCTGCCGGGCCCGCCGCTATCGGGGGCCTGAACCACTGGAGGGCGCTAGCATGGCCCGTACAGCTACGTTACCGGTTCTCAATGGAGAATCCGGCCTCTCAAGATACCTCGCCGAGATCCGTCGGTTCCCGATGCTGGAACCGCAGGAGGAATATATGCTCGCGAAACGTTGGCGCGAGCACGACGATCGCGACGCGGCACATAAACTCGTCACCAGCCACCTCAGGCTCGTGGCCAAGATCGCCATGGGCTATCGCGGCTACGGCTTGCCGATATCCGAAGTCGTTTCGGAAGGCAATGTCGGCCTGATGCAGGCGGTGAAGCGGTTCGAGCCCGACAAGGGCTTCCGCCTCGCCACTTACGCCATGTGGTGGATCAAGGCGTCAATACAAGAGTACATCCTGCGTTCCTGGTCGCTCGTGAAAATGGGAACCACCGCGAACCAGAAGAAGCTGTTCTTCAACCTGCGCAAGGCGAAGAGCAAGATCTCCGCGCTGGACGAGGGTGATCTCCACCCCGACCAGGTGAAGCTGATTGCCAAGCGCCTCGGCGTGACGGCTCAGGACGTGATCGACATGAACCGCCGTCTCGGCGGCGACGCGTCGCTCAACGCGCCGATCCGCGACGACGGCGAAGCGGGCGAATGGCAGGACTGGCTGGTCGACACCGCGCCAAACGCGGAAGCCCTGATGGCGGAGAGCGAAGAGTTCGATCATCGCCGCCAGGCGCTGACCGGCGCCATCAACGTGCTCAACCCGCGCGAACGCCGCATCTTCGAGGCGCGGCGCCTCGCCGACGAGCCGATGACGCTGGAAGACCTCGCCGCCGAATTCGGCGTCTCCCGCGAACGCGTGCGGCAGATCGAGGTCCGCGCTTTCGAGAAGGTGCAATCGGCCGTCAAGGGCACGATCGCCAAGCAGGAAGCGGCGCTCGAAGCTGCGCACTGACGGCGCCAGCATAGTATGTAAAAGCCGGCGGCAACGCCGGCTTTTTTTTGCGCCGATGACCGCTTTCTACTCGCCCCACTCCCGCGCCATGTTCGCCAAGGCGCAGCCTTCGCAATAGCGGGCGTCCTTGAAGTCGATCCAGTTATGGGCGTAGACGCGCTCGAGCGGGATGCTGTAGCGGGTGCGCAGGATCTTCACCAGGATCCGCCACGCCGCGATTTGCGCCTCCGTGGGCGGGCGGGTCACGTCGGGGTAGTTGCCGGCGAATTCGACGCCGATCGAATTGCTGGCGACGACCTGGTGATAGGTCGGGCCATTGTCGATGTATTTGTTGTCGTTGCGGTTGGCGCCGTCGCCATGGGTCGTGACGAGCTTCTCGTCGACCGCCCAATAGACCGTGCCGTCGGTCTCGACCCACACCATCACGCCGCGCCGGCTCGGATTCCTGGATTGCGCCTGCGCGCCGCCGCGGGCCGAGCCTGCCGGTCCTTCGGTCTGGTGCACGATGATGTTGCGCCAGGGATGGGACCTTGCGACATCGCCCCAGGGCGCGAGCCACACCATCTTGAGACCGGGGATGTCAGGCGCGCCCGATGATCGCGCGATCGCCGCAAGATCGGGCGTCTGCGCGAAGGCCGACGTGACGAGCACAGCGGTGCAAAGCGCCGCCGCAGGCAGGCGAAGGTTCATGCATCAGCCCCCGTGATGCGGCTTTCGTGACACGGCTTACGCCGTCTTGCGGCTCATGATATCAGGCATGTCGGCAATTTCGGGCACCAGCGGCGGCGCCGGTTCGGAGATCGCATAGCCGTCGCGGCCGCGCTTCTTGGCTTCATAGAGCGCCTGGTCGGCGGCGGCGATCAGGCGGTCCGGATAGGCGCCGATCTCCCTTGTCCATTGCGCAACCCCGATCGACACCGCGATCGGGATCTCCTTGCCCGCGCATTCCGCGGCATCGGCACGGCACACCTCGAGCACGCGGCGGGCGATCATCGTTCCCTCGCGCAGCGAGGACGACGGCAGCACGATGCAGAACTCGTCGCCGCCGCTGCGAGCCAGCATGTCGCCGGGCCGCAACCGGGTCTGCGCCATCAGCGCGAAATGTTGCAGGCAGGCGTCGCCGGCGGCGTGGCCATGGTTGTCGTTGATGCCCTTGAAGTCGTCGAGATCGATCACGAGCAGCGCGAACGGCTCGGCGCTGCGCGCGGAGCGGGCGCATTCCTCGGTCAGCCGCTGCACCAGATGCCTGCGATTGCCGACCCCCGTGAGGTCATCGACCAGCGCGAGATCGGCGACCTCGTTGCGCAGCCGGTCGATCGCCATCAACAGCAGGCCGAAGTTCCAGGCCATCGACAGGAAGATCACGATCAGGATCAGCGCAGCCTGGATCCCGTTGAAGTCGACGATCGAGAGATCGCCCCCGACGTGCAGCAGCGCGAGAACGGAGCGCGTGCCGTGGCCGATGATGAGTAGGACGCAGCAGATGGCGGCCAGCCGGGCTCCGGCATTCTGGTCCTCGCGCCGCAGCAAATGCAAACTGATCGCCGCCGGCACGATCTGTCCGAGGGAATAGACCGCGATCCGCGCCGCAATGTCGTCGTGCACGAACTGGAAATAGGCGAGGCCGATGCAGGTGAGGCCGATGCCGAGCGCAGGCGCGCGCCAGGAGATCGGCACAGTGTAGAAGCGCTGGACGCCCATCACGACGAACCAGCACGCCAAGGTCAGAAGCGCATTGCAGCCGATCAGCAGCAAGGGGAAGTCGATCACGCCGCGCAGCATCGAAGCCGCGGCGCCCGCGGTTGCCGCAAATGCCGCCGCGGTCCAGAACCGCGCCGCCTCGAACTTGGGATAGCAGCGCTGCACGTAGACCCAGACCAGGCCGAGCGCGAAGAAGTTGGTGACGGATACCGTCCACAGCGTCGGAACGCTCAGCACCGCAAATCCAGGATCTGCATCCTGCCCCTTCTGTAGGTGAACGGGCCGCCCGTGACGGCTCTCTCGCGGCGGCAACATGCCGTCATCTGGCTTAATGGACTCTCAATTCGATGGTCTATTCGATGCTGTGGTTTTGAATCGATGAAGATCGAATTTCCGCAGCATTAACCTTGTCGGGTCGGCCATTCGATGCGGCGGAGGCCTGTGGACATGCTGGTTCGGCGAAAAATCGCGTCAAAGACGCACAACAGTTGTGGATAACGCGATGACGGCGAGGTGACAGCCCGCGGCAGCACGCCGCGAATCTGTTGAGCTTCTCAATCGAGGATGTTGCGAGGTTGGCCCTCCGCCAAGCATGCCTCGGCGTCGCGTTTCAATCCATTAAACCCTGAGAGGATACTATGGCTAAGAAAGCGAAGAAGGCGAAAAAGGCGAAGAAGGCCACCAAGAAGAAGAAGGCCAAGAAGTAACTGTTTCAGCCCGGGCGGCGGCGCGCGCTCGCCCTGCCCGGGCGCTCAGAACCGGGGTTGTCAAACCGGCGGGCCTGCGGCCCGCCGTTCGATTTTGCGCTGCTCCGATTGGTGCCTTGCAAATCGCGCATGCTACCGCCGGCCATCCCGCGCCAGCACCATCCGCTCCGCCTCGCGGATCACGTCCAGCGGCACCCAGGGCTTGGACCAGAATTTCGCGCCATCCGGCAGCTTCCGCCGCAGCGGCTTGCCCGAGGTGACAATGACGCCGAGGGCGGGATTGCAGCGCTTGGCGATATGGGCGAGCTCGACGCCGTCCTTGTAGCCGGCGAGCTCGACATCGGTCATCATCAGATCGAGAGCCTCGCCGTCGTACTGCAAGATCACCTCCGCAGCCTCGGCGCTGGCGCATTCGATCACGTCGAAATCGCTCTCTTCCAGCAAGAGCCCAATCATCTGCCTCTGCATCGGGTCGTCTTCAACGACGAGTGCTTTTCCGCGAAGCGGCCTTGGCTGTTCCATCGGCGCCTCCGTTCGTGAAATAAAAGAGGTTAAAGCCCGCACCGCGGACTGGTTCATTTCCAATTTCGAAAAACTCGCGGAACCCTGTGCTAGAGATAGTCACTACATTCCCTGGGAGCAGGTGGCATGACGACAATCTGCGGAAGTGCGGTGGCCGTCACGGGGGCCGCCAGCGGCATCGGCCGGGCGCTCGCGCTCGAGCTTGCCACGGGCGGCGCCGATCTGGCGCTTGCGGACCGGGATGAGCCCGGCCTTGCCGCGGTGGCCGCCGAGATCGGCAAAGTGGCCCCGCGGAAAGTCACGGTGCATCGCGTCGATGTCGGCGAGGCCAGCGAGATCGCGGGCTTCGCGGACGCCGCAACCCGCGCGCATCCGTCCCTCAACATTCTCATCAACAATGCCGGCGTCTCCCTGCTCGGCCAGTTCCATGAGATCGACCAGGCGCAGATGGAGTGGCTGTTCAACATCAACTTCTGGGGCACGGTGCATGCGACGCGCGCTTTCCTGCCGCAGCTCGCGCGGCAACGCGAAGCGCATATCGTCAACGTCTCCTCGATCTTCGGCATCGTCGCACCGCCCGGCCAGACCGCCTATTGCGCCTCGAAATTCGCCGTGCGCGGCTTCTCCGAAAGCCTGCGGCATGAGCTAGCGGTGGCGGCAAGTCCAGTGCGGCTGTCAGTGGTGCATCCCGGTGGTGTCGCCACCAACATCGTCCGCAATTCCCGCACCGGCATCGCCGTGTCCGACAATGCGCGCCGGGCACAATTGATCGAGCGGTTCGATGCGGCTGCCAGGACGACGCCGGCCGCCGCCGCGCGCATCATCATCGCTGGCATCGAGAACAACCGGCCGCGCATCCTGATCGGCCGTGACGCCCGCTTGATGGACCTGCTGCAACGCTTCCTACCGGCGACCTATTGGTCGGTGCTGCAGCGGCGCCTCGGGAGCGAAACGGCGCAAGCGGGGAAGTGACGCGTTCGGAAGTTGTCGCCTCGCATGGTGGCAAACCCCGCACAGGAGAATGAGAGCCCTGCGACAGCAGCGAAGCAGATGCCGGGGCGAGGGGACCGTCCGTCTTACATACTGCGTGATCGGCTGAAAGATCGAGGCAATGAGGCGAGGAACAGCACGAGGCAGACGCAGAGCAAGACGATGTCCTTGAAGATGAACTCGCCGGTCAAGTTCCAGGCCATCGGGTCGGTCGACCAACTCCATTTAACGACACCCGGTGTCGTGAAGAAGAACGACCAGGTGATGGCGAACGTAATCACGCCTAGCAGCGAGCTGATGGCTGACAGGATCGGGCTGAATGCGCCCGCCGCAAGGAGCACTGCGATACCAAGCTCGGCAACGCCGAGGAAATACGCTTCTCCCCGCAGGCCAAGCACCGATAACCACGAAATAAATGGACTGTTGCTGATGTATTGAACGATGCCCTGCGCCGACTGCAACGTGAATTTCTGCATGCCAAACGACACGAAGATCACAACCATGACCCAGCGAAGGATAGCCAGCAGTCGATAAGATCCCTCTCCACTTTCGGCGACGTTGAAGGGTGTCTTCATCCGGATCACCTCTTGCCTGGACTATACTGACGCGTTGAAGGTCATGGCATCCCGTACGCACGGGCGGCGCCCGCCGTTACGAGGCCTCGTTCACAACGATGTGTATGGGACGGATCGCGAGCGAACCGATCGTAGGCAATGCGCGTAGCCGAGCCAATGCAGGTGGTGCAGCATGGCGCCGCAGCAACGCTTGGAACGTCGTGGAAGAACGCCCACACCGTGAGCAGAGGTTGCGACACAACGAAGTTCTGCTTGATTTCCACGACTTGCCTGCGAAGTTGTCAGAGCATCCGGTCCGGCGAGCTGACGCCGTAGCCTCGCTCTATCCCGATTGATGGGAGCCGCTAATGATTTTCAACAGCTCCGGGTGACTGCAGCGCATCGTCGACGCCATCGGCCGGGCCGCATCCGCGGCGCTCAATTCGTAATCAGCCGCGCGCTAAAATTTTGGCACCGCAGACATCTTTGATCCAGAAATATAAATCATATCAGTATGATAGTAGATATTGCATGCAGCATACATAATGTTGTTGCCGCTAACCTTCGATTGAACCAGACTTGGCGACGTCAGGGGACGAATGAACGTCAATGGAGACGCTCGCTGGAAGTCTGCCGGCAGTTGGGAGGAAGCAATGAGCGATCAGGTGTCCGCTATCGGCGCGACAGGCGCCATCAGGCCAACCGGCGTGCGCTGGAATATCTTCCTGCTGATGCTGTTCCTGATCTCGATCAACTACATCGATCGCGCCTCGCTCTCGGTCGCGATGCCGCTGATCTCCAAGGAGTTCGACATCGATCCGGCGATGCAGGGCCTGATCCTGAGTTCGTTCTTCTGGACCTACGCCGCCATGCAGATTCCCGGCGGCCTGCTCGCCGACCATTACAAACCGCGGATCGTGATCGCGCTGGCGACGATCTTCTGGGGCGCTTTCCAGGCGATCGCCGCAGTGGCCACCAACTGGTGGGTGTTGCTGCTGACGCGGCTTGGACTGGGCGCATCGGAAGCGCCAATCTATCCAGCGGGCGGCAAGCTCAACGCCATCTGGATGACGCAGAACGAGCGCGGGCGTGGCGCGACGCTGCTCGACGGAGGCGCGCCGCTCGGCGCAGCGCTCGGCTCGATCGTGATCGCGTGGTTGATCGCGATCTTCGATTCCTGGCGCATCGCCTTTGTCATCGCCGGCGTCGGCACGATGCTGTGCGGCTTGTGGGCATGGTACTACATCCGCAACCATCCGCGGCAGCACCCGTCGGTCAATGAAGCCGAAGCGCGCTACCTCGAACAAGCGCATGAGCTGGAAGACGCCGCCACGCCGCCCTCCTCCGGCGGAAGCTGGATCGCCTATTTCCGCTTCCGTTCGGTATGGTGCATGTGCCTGGGCTGGATGTTCTTCAACACCACCTTCTATGGCCTGTTGACGTGGATGCCGACTTACCTGTTCAAGGTGCACAATTTCGACATCAAGGTGCTCGGCGGCGCATCCTTCATCATCTTCTTCGCCGGCTTCGTCGGCGAACTGGTCGGCGGCTGGATCGGCGACCACTGGCGCAGCCGCGGCGGCGCGCCGAACCTGGTATTCCGCACCCTGTTCGGCATTGCCGCGATCATGGCGACGGTATCGATTTTCCTGGTGGCCTATGTGCGCGACCCCGTGACGGTCGTGGTGCTGCTGTCCTCCACGTTGTTCTTCCTGCGCTGGTGCGGGATGTACTGGGCGATTCCTTCCGCGCTTGCGGGACGCGACAAATCGGGCTTTCTCGGTGGTTGCATGAATCTCGGCGGCAATATTGCCGGCATCATGACGCCGCTGGTCGTCGGCTTGATCGTCCAGGCCACCGGCTCCTACTTCCTGGCCCTGATGTTCTTCGCTGCGGCCGGCGTTGCGTTACTGATCTGCTCGACGCTGATCGACTACAGCCGCAAATTGCCGGTTTAGACACGCTGATCGGCGGATGGCCGCGTATCTTTGAGGCTGCAACATGACTAGTCCGGTCCGGCTCGGCATGCTGACCCCTTCGTCCAACACCGCGCTGGAACCGATCACCTATGCGATGCTGGCCGGTATCGCAGATGTCTCGGCGCATTTCTCGCGCTTCAAGGTGACCGAAATCGCGCTGTCCGAATCCGCGCTCCGCCAGTTCGACGACAGCGAGATCCTGCGGGCTGCCGAGCTGCTGGCCCATGCGAAAGTGGACGTCATTGCCTGGAACGGAACATCGGCGAGCTGGCTCGGCTTCGAGCGCGACGAGCAATTATGCGAACGGATCACGGCCGCGACCGGCATCAAGGCCCGCACCACCGTGCTCGCCTACCGCGATCTGTTCCGGCGCCGCAGGATGGATCGCATCGGACTGGTGACGCCCTATCGCCGCGACGTGCAGGACAAGATCATCGCCAACTGGGCCTCCGAAGGCTTGCACTGCGTCGCCGAACGCCACCTTTCGCTGCAGGACAATTTTTCCTTCGCGGACGTGCCGGAGAGCGAGGTGGCGGCATTGATCGAAGAGGTCGCACGCGAGGGCTGCGACGCGGTCGCGGTGGTCTGCACCAACATGCGGGGCGCCAGCGCCGCCGCGCAACTCGAGGCGATGCTCGGTGTCCCGGTGTTCGATTCGATCGCAGTGACCCTGTGGGCATGCCTGGCCGCAACCGGCGTTGATCCGTCGTGCATTCGCGGCTGGGGCCGCCTGTTTCAAATCCCGATTGAGGGCCACAGCCAAGCTTATTGACGCCCTCCACGGGACACTTGAAGGTGCGAAGATTCATGACCGGAACGAAAACTGACCGTGACTGAGACCAAAGCGACCAAGACCAGGAAAGAGGCTAAATCGCGCCGCGGCGTCACCGCGCTGCAACGGCGACGGTTGCGCGTGCCGCGCACCGGCCTGCATGAGCAGGCCGCGACGCGGCTTCGCACGCTGATCGTGCGCGGCGATCTGAAGCCTGGCGAGCAATTGCTCGAAGGCGATCTGTCCGAGGCGCTCGGCATCTCGCGCACGCCGCTGCGCGAAGCGCTGAAGCAATTGGCGGCCGAAGGTCTGGTCGAACTGCGCCTCAACCGCAGCGCCGTGGTGGCGCCGTTTCGCCGCGATGAATTGACCGAGCTGTTCGAGGCGGTGAGCGGTATCGAGCGGTGCGCCGCCGAGCTTGCCGCGACGCGAATGGTTGAGCGCGACGTGGAGCGACTGCAGGCGCTGCAGGAGCGGATCGAATTGCACCACGACCGCGGCGAGCTGCGCGAATATTTCGAGGTCAACCAGCAGATTCACAGCGCCATCGTCGGCTTCGCCCGCAATGCAGTGTTGAAAGCCACGCATGATATCCTGCTGGCACGGGTGGAACGCGCGCGCTTCTTCGCACTGGCAGTCCATGGGCGATGGGACGAATCGGTGCGCGAGCATCAGGACATTCTGGCCGCGCTGAAGGCCGGTGACGCCGACCGCGCCGGACAGTTGCTTGGCCATCATGTCCGCCGCACCGGCGAGATCATGGCCGCCACGCTGGACTCCGATGCGGACGATGCCAGCACCGCGAAGGCTCGACCCAACATGCGCCACATAGCGAGAAAGGCCGGGCCGTGAAGATCCTGCTGCTCAATCCCAACACCACGTCAGCGGTGACCGACCTGCTGCATGCGGCCGGCGCGCAAGTCGCCTCGCCCGGCACCGAGCTGGTGACGATGACGGCCAGCCGTGGCGTGCCCTATATCGCGACCCGGGCCGAGGCCCAGATCGGCGGCGCCATCGCGCTGGACATGCTGGCTGAGGCCAGCCCCGGTGTCGATGCCGCGATCATTGCCGCCTTCGGCGACCCCGGCCTGTTCGGGGCGCGCGAACTGTTCGATATTCCAGTGGTAGGTCTTGCCGAAGCGGCGATGCTGACCGCCTGCATGGTGGGCCAGCGCTTTTCCATCGTGACGTTCGCCCGCGCGCTCGCGCCCTGGTACCAGGAATGCGTTGCCATGCACGGTCTTTCCGCACGTTGCGCCGGTATACGGACGCTCGACGATGGCTTCCGATCCATCGCCGACGTCCAGGCCGAGAAGGAAGACATGCTGGTGACGCTCGCGAACCGCGCCGTCGAACAGGATGGCGCCGATGTCGTCATTCTTTCCGGCGCGCCGCTGGCCGGCCTTGCCGCGAAAGTCAGCCATCGCATTCCGGTTCCGGCGATCGATCCGATCGCGGCGGCGGTGCGGCAGGCCGAGACGCTCGCAGTCCTGAAGCTGCGCAAGCCCATCGCCGGAACGTTCCGCCGCCCCGATGCCAAGGCGACCATGGGGCTGGCGGAGCCGCTGGGCGCGGTCATCGAGCATCGGCAGCGACATGATGCCGAAGGAGGATCCAGCTGATGCCGTTCGACACCATCATCCGCGGCGGCACCGTTGCGACCGCCGCCGACACCTTTGCCTGCGACGTCGGAATTCAAGACGGCAAGATCGCTGCCCTGGGGCACGATCTCGGCGCGGCGGAGACGATCATTGATGCCACCGATCGCCTCGTGCTGCCCGGCGGCATCGACAGCCACGTCCATTTTGCCCAGCCATCCGGCGATGGCATCGTCATGGCCGACGGCTTTGCCAGCGGCACGCGCTCGGCGGCGTTCGGCGGCAACACCACCGTGCTGCCGTTCTGCCTGCAGGAGAAAGGCCAGACGCTGCGCGAGGCATTGCGGCGCTACCACGCGCTGGCGGACGGCGAATGTCATGTCGATGTCGCCTTTCACCTCATCGTCACCGACCCGACCGAGCAGGTGCTCGGCCAGGAACTGCCGGCGCTGGTGGAGGATGGCTACACCTCGCTCAAGGTGTTCATGACCTATGAGGGGCTGGCGCTGTCCGACCGCGAGCTGCTCGAAACCATGTCGGTTGCGCGCGAGACCGGCGCGACGCTGATGGTGCATGCGGAAAATTTCGACGCCATCCGCTTCCTCACCGATCGTCTCGAGCGCGCCGGCAACACCGCGCCGCGCTTTCATGCGACCTCGCGGCCGATTCCGGTCGAGCGCGAGGCCACGCACCGCGCCATCTCGCTGGCCGAACTCGTCGACGTGCCGATCATGATCGTGCACGTGTCGAACCGCGGCGCGATGGAGGAGATTCGCCGCGCCCGGCAACGCGGGCTGAAGGTGATGGGCGAGACCTGCCCGCAATACCTGGTCCTGACCGAGACCGATCTGGAACAGCTCAACATGGAAGGCGCCAAGTACGTGTGCTCGCCGCCGCCGCGCGACCTCGCAAGCCAGCAGGCGTGCTGGGAAGGCCTGCAGCAAAAGGTGTTCTCCGTGTTCTCGTCCGACCATTGTCCGTTCCGCTATGACGACCCGCAAGGAAAGCTCGTGCCCAAGGGCCGCACCAGTTTCCGCTGGGTGCCGAACGGCATTCCCGGTGTCGCGACGCGGCTGCCGATCCTGTTCTCGGAAGGCGTGGTGAAGGGCCGCATCGACCTCAACGATTTCGTCGCGTTCAGCGCGACCAATCACGCAAAAATCTACGGCCTCTACCCGCGCAAGGGCACGATCGCGGTGGGATCGGACGCCGACATGGCGCTGTGGGATCCGAAGCGCAAGGTCGCGATCCGCCATGAGCTTATCCATGACGGTGCTGACTACACGCCCTATGAGGGGCTCGAGGTCACGGGCTGGCCGGTGCTGACGATGGTGCGCGGGCGCGTGGTGGTCGATGATGGCGTCCTGGTCGGGGCCAAGGGCCATGGCACCTACCTGCCGCGGAGCAAGCCGGCGGCGGCAGCAAATTTCACATCTTAGTCTCGATCTGACGGCGGGAGATCAACATGCCTTATGCAACGACGGACGACGGCGTGCAGCTTTATTTCGAGGAAACGGGAGCCGGCCGTCCCGTCATCTTCGTTCACGAATTCGCCGGTGATCTGCGCAGCTACGAACCGCAGATGCGGCATTTCGGCAAGCGCTATCGCGCCATTGCCTTCAACGCGCGCGGCTTCCCGCCGTCGGACGTGCCCGAGCAGGTTTCATCCTATTCGCAGGCACGCGCCGCTGACGACATCCTCGCGGTGCTCGATCATATCGGCGAGCGGCAGGCGCATATCGTCGGCCTGTCCATGGGCGGCTTCGCGACGCTGCATTTCGGCCTGCGTCATCAGCAGCGGGCGCTGTCTCTCTGCATCGGCGGCTGCGGCTATGGCGCCGAGCCCGACAAGCGCGAGACGTTCCGCGCTGAAGCCGACGTGATCGCCGACATGATCCGGCGCGAGGGCATGTCGGCATTCGCCGAGCGCTATGCCTACGGGCCGACGCGCGTGCAATATCAAAACAAGGATCCGCGCGGTCACGCCGAGTTCAAGGCGATGCTGGCCGAACATTCGGCGACCGGATCGGCCAATACGCAGCAGGGGGTGCAGAAGGAGCGGCCATCGCTCTATTCGCTGGTCAAGGAGATGAAGCGCATCACCGTGCCGACGTTGGTCATCACCGGCGATGAGGATTGGCCGTGCCTGTTGCCGGGCATTCTCATGAAGCAGAGCATTCCCTCGGCCGCGCTTGCGGTGATGCCGAATTCGGGACACGCGATCAATATCGAGGAACCGGAGGAGTACAACCGGATCGTCGGCGATTTCCTGGCCCAGGCCGAAAGCGGCCGCTGGCCGCTCCGCGATCCACGGGCGGTCAGCACCTCGATCACGGGAATGAAGGACGGATAATTCGAGCCAGATCGGTCCATATGCCTGCGCGGCAAACGCAGTGGAATCGACCGAGGGAACGGCCGTGGCTTCCTGGAAATTCGCGATCGTTGACGCGATGTTATGGTTCACGCGGAACAAATTGTGCGGGTCGTATCGCTGCTTGATCGCAACGAGGCGCTCGTAGCGTTCGCGGTCGGCAGGCCGATCATTTCTGATGTAACCAGATTTGCACGCTGGGTTATCATGCCGTAACGAATGAAAACCACATTTGCTCCCATCAACAGGTTGTGGAGTCTCACGTGGACAGGTCTTCTTTCCGTACTTCCCCTTCCAGCGAGCCTTCGTTGTGGACGCAATGGAAAAGCGAGCGCGAAGTCAGGCGAGCAGTTCGCGCGCTCACTGCGCTCGACGATCAAATCCTGCGTGAGATGGGTATTCGAGACCGCTCCCAGGTCGAGTTCACCGGTCGATTTTGTCGCGAGTGTTGACCGCTCAAGCCCCGGCGTCGAATACGTCGATGCGTATGCTGTCCCGTACGTGACGGCACCCCAAAAGGACCTTGCCACCAGGTTCTGTGAACTTTACCGCGTTGCTGACAAGGTTGCGGAGAACCGTCCCGAGAAGGACGGTATCGCTCATGATGGAAAATGTCGTGGGCACCAATCGAATTTGAACTCCGAGCTGTCCTGTCAATCGATCGATAGCGCTTTGGCCGAGCTGGAGCAGGTGCAGCTCTGATATTGTCCGAGCGCCATCGCCGAGGCGATCGTGAATGTTTCGGATGATCTGGAGCGGTTGGCGAAGGTCGTGACCTGCGATGGCGAGGAGAGTCCTCGCAAAATCGCAGGCGTCAGTCTCGTTCGGTGATCCAATCATTCGATGTTCGGAGTTGAGACTGCCGGCACTCGCGGCACTTCTTCTCTGCTGTTCCGCGCATCAAGCACCACTCTGCCCGTCGAGGACAATTGACCCTAGTCCGGAACGACCGGCGCCTTTGTCTTGCGCAGACTATCCATCACTTGTCGGTCCAGGTTCAGATGTGCATCCACCAGTGGCGATGGAGTCAGTGCCATCCACGTGTCCAAAGAGAAGTCGACAAAGTAAGGGCTCTTGAATGTCTCGAGGAACCGCAACGGGCTCGTGCCAGTGTTCTCAAGATAATGGCCCATCGCGATCGGCACGTAACCGACATCGCCGGCTCGCAGGTCGAAGGTACGCGCCTGGCCCTGCCCCGCAAATACGCCCATGCGTGCCTGCCCCTCGATGACATAGAGCCACTCGTCTCCGTTCGGATGCCAGTGCAGCTCGCGCAATCCGCCCGGATGGACCTCGACCAGTGCCGCTGCGGTCGTGGTGTTGACCGGAAACACGGTCGAATCGCTGATCCGCACCGTCCCGCTCGAGGTCTTGATGGGATCCTGCGCCATCAGGCGGGAGCTGAAGCTCTGCGACACGGGCGTTGCTCCCGGAATGCTGTCCCCGCTGAGCGGGCCCGGCAAGGGAGCCGGAAAAATGTAGCGCTGGCTCTCCTCGGGAGTATGGTCGAACAACGACGCCGGCATCCCAAAATTCTTGCCGAGCACCTCGTTCGGCGTGCGCTTGAGCCAATCGGCGATCATGAAGGTGTTGTCTTCATCGAAATCGCCGTCGTCGAAGACGAGAAGAAATTCGCAACCGTCCGGACCGAGGCCCTGGATGGAGTGCGGAACTCCGGAGGGGAAGAACCAGAGGTCGCCGGCACCGACATCATCGACGAAGTAGCGCCCGTTGGCATCGACCGCCGTGATGCGGGCTGTGCCGTAGAGCATATAGGCCCATTCGGAAGCCTTGTGCCAATGCATCTCGCGCACGCCGCCGGCGTTCAGCCGCATGTTCACACCGGCAAGGGCCGTCGCAACGCCGAGCTCGCGGCGCGTCACCTGGCGGGTCCAACCGCCCGTCTCGAGCCGCATATGCGCGTCGGAAAACGAGAAGCGCAGGTTCGGCAAGCTGCCGTGATCGGTCGAGGGCGGCACGAGCATATCCGGGTTTTGTCGGTCCCGCGTCAGATCGCGGGGGCCATGATCAGTGCCGCCGCGACCTGGCCGCTGCGGCTGCGGGATCGTGTCTGCGGATTGAGCGTGCGCGATAGCGGTTGTCGTGAGAAGACCTCCAGCCGCGGTCGCTGCCAGCATTTTGCGACGAGAAATGGCATCCATGATTTCGTGTCCTGTGGTTCGAGGATCCAGACTGGTGCTGCCGTGGACGCGCGGGCCTGAAATCTTCGCAGATCTATCGATTGCCGACTGTAGATGCAGGGCGCGGCCGCTCACCATCAATCCTATATGGATACACGGTCCTCTCGGCAGAATTGAAAAGATCGCAGTATCACTGTGCACCCGCCGCATCCGCGCGGCCAAATGCCCAAGTCGATCGCGCCAATGAACGTAATCACCATCTGCTCGCAATAAGTTGACAGCGTGATACGAGCCGGAGGAATACTTCGAGGTACGTGAAATGCCGTGATCGCTCGCGCGACGAAGATCACGGGAGTGCGATCACCCTGCGCAGACAACTCCTCTCTCGGTCAGCAGGTTGGGGCGAGGACGCGCACCGGCGGGACGCTGACGCGAGATCAAACCCGCGGTAAAACCGCCGCCGCAGATCACGACCGTTCGTGATTTCAACGCCTTGACCCTCAAATCCATCCTCAGCTGAAATCGCCGATCGCTTTCGGATCCTGCGCGGCGGGATATGGCTTGCCGCGAAACTGCACCATGTCATCCGCATGCACCGCGGGCAGGCCGGGATAGCTAATCATGCGCCCAGAACACCTTGCCGACGTTCCCGCCATAGATCGGATCAGCAAAACCAGCCTGGACGAAAAGCGGATACACCAGTTCGTTGAACCAGGCCGCCAGCGGCAGACATCCGGAATACTGCGTGCTTCCGAACGTCTACGGAAGTGAAACGATTTCAGTTTTCAAATGAGTGCGCTGCACTTCTGACCTTCGGTCGATCAGCATGTCGCTGCGCGATACAGCCTTTCGCCATGACACCGCTTGCGCCGCGATACACTCCGCCAACGGCCTTTGGGATTGATCTCCCCGATGTCGCATTTCTCCCGCAGCCCCGCGAGACTGCGGCCCGCAAGATCGCCGCCATCTTCTGTAACGGCATAGTGACTTGGCTTAGCGGGATTTTACGGGACCGACCATGGAAGCCTGCCTACATCGTTCCTCATCAGGATAGGCGCTGACAGGGCGCAGATAAGATCGCAAATGCTTCGCAATAATGAAGTTCACGCTGTTTACCAGAGTAACCCTCGGAGACAATGTCATGAAACGGCTTCCGCTCGCGCTCGCAATCGCCGGTATGAGCTCGCTCCTCGTTAGTAGTGCCGATGCAAGGTCTGCCTACGACGGCCCTTGGAGTCTCCTGTTCGTCACGCAATACGGCCCTTGTGATCCGACGTACAATTTCTCCGTCAACATCATCAACGGGATCGTGACTCATCCCAATCTGGTAAACTTCAGGGGGCGCGTGGCTCGATCCGGCGCAGTTCGCGCCTCTGTGACCGTTCACGAGAAATATGCCTCCGGATCTGGCAGGCTCGTCGGTCCATCAGGTCGCGGAACCTGGAGCGGACATTCCGGCAATGCGCGCTGCGCCGGCTATTGGACCGCCCAGCGCAACTGATCAGCCTGCGCAATACCCACGCGGCCCTCTCTCGGTGACGCCCGCGTCAGAAACTGGCTGACGGACCATCAGTGGTGGCTTTCCGCCGCCGCGCGCACCTTTCTCAATCTCTCCTGGTGCAACAGCCGCCCATGCCGGACGATCGCTTTTTCCAGCAACCCTGCCAGCTTCACGCAAGCAAGATGGTCATTATATTCAGCAGTTTTCCGAAAAGGATGTCTCGATGGTGTCTACGTACGCCAGCTACAATTCCGTCGTTCGCAACCTCCAGCAGTCCCTGACGCGAGTTGCGCAGCAGCCCGACGTGGCACGAAGCGCCGCCTACTACCAGGAAAACATAGGCGATGTAAGAACCGTCGATGATTTTCTCAAGGACGATCGGCTCTACCAGTATGCAATGAAGGCATACGGGTTGGAGGATATGATCTATGCAAAAGCCTTCATGAGAAAGGTGCTGGAGAGCGACCTCCTCGACGCGAACAGCTTCGCCAACAAACTGACGGACAAGCGCTTTCGAGAATTTGCCGCCGCATTTTCCTTCACAGGCGCTGATACGCCTGCTGCGCAATCGTCAACCCAGACTGACGATATGGTCGGCCTGTATACGGCACAAGTCCAGAGCCGGGTTGAGGCGATCGACGAAGATACGCGCTACTACAATGCCACGATCGGCGGCGTCAAAAGCGTGGATGCACTGTTGAACGACGACCGCCTCCGCACGTATGTATTTTCGGCGTTCGATATCGATGACAGCAATTGGTCGCGCGAGACGATACGGAAAGTCTTGAGCAGCGATCCATCCGATCCGAGCAGTTACGTCAACACGACCCTGGCTCCCCAGCGGGACGAGCTCAATGCCAAGATTGATCAAGCCCGCGCGGATGCCAGCGACGCCAATTCGAAGATAGCGGAGTATATGGCGCAGCTATCACAACCCGGCGCCGATGTGACCGATCTGAGAGCGAAAATCACGACCCAAGCGAACCGGCTGGCGAAAAGCAACGCAGATATATCCAGCTACCAGAACTCGCTTGGCATGATCGGCCGGTACTTCGACCTCGCCGGCGCGTTCGAGTTTTCGGCAGATGGAACGCTTGCCTCCGGCACGTCCGCTCAGACCGATGACAACCGGAACAGCACCAATGAGAAGTTTGTCCTCAGCAAGGGCGCAACATATCTCGACGCTGAGGAAGAACTGGAAACCCTCGCGATAACGCAGTTCAGGGCCAGCGTCTACAGCATAACATCAGTTGAACAGTTCGTGTCTACGCCGAACGTGTACAACTTCGCGCTGAAGGCGGTTGGTCTCGATCCGGAAAACGTCTCGCCGGTCACGATCAAGGCTGTGCTCACGAGCGATTTGGCCAACCCAATGAGCTATGCATATACCGCCGGAGACGATCGATATATACAGCTCGCGCACGCTTTCAACTTTGACAGCAAGGGCAACCTGACAACGCCTCTCGTGGCGCAAAACTCGGCTGAAGTCACGCAGATTGCAAAGGACTACATCATTGCAAAAACGCGATTTGCAAGCGCTGCGGAAACGGACGGACTTCGAGAAAAGGCCGAGCAGGACGCCGCGTATTATCAGAACACAATCGCAGACATAGAGAGCGTTTCCGAGCTGCTCTCAGACAGGAAATTGGTCGATATCATCCTTGTTGCAAGAGGCCTGGATCCCGCGACGGTAACCAACGAGTATCTCAAGAAGGTCTTCAGTTCCGATCTGGAGGATCCCAAAAGCTTCGCGAACAGCACCAGCGACTCCCGCTTCGCGGAGATCGCCGCATCGTTCAATTTCGACAAGGACGGCAACGTCAGCCGTATCCCTGCAATAGGACCGCAAAAACGAGACCAGCTTCTGGAAACGCAGAACAGCTATCTCCAGCAAACGCTGGAAACGCAGCAGGGAGACGCGAATGCCGGCGTTCGCCTGGCGCTGTATTTCCAGCGAAAGTCTGCGCAGATCACCTCTGCCTACGATATCCTTGCCGACCCAGCTCTCGCGCAGGTGTTCCGAACCACCTACAACCTACCCGACGAGCTGGCGAGCATGGCAATCGATCAGCAAGCAAAGATCGTGGAAAAGCACCTCAACCTGAAGGATCTCGCCGATCCGGAAAAACTTGGAGCGCTGTTACACCGGTTTACTGCCATGTACGACCTGAAGAACAGCAGCCAGGTTTCGTCACCAGGGCTCGCCATCCTGCAAGGGTCGGCCGCAGGCATCAGTCAAGACACGCTCCTGTCCATTGCGCTGTTGGGCAAGCAGCACTGAACAGCCGCAGCGCCCGACGATGGAGGCCACGCCGCACCCGTGGCGCTCCCTTGGTATACACGGGCTCGCGGGCAGACCGGCTTCGGCCTGACGGACCGTGGCGATCGCAGAAGATCCGATGCAACACCCGTTGGCCTTAGGGGACGTCGGTTTCACGTAAGGTTCGCGTGATATCCAGCAAATCAGATTTGCCTGTGCGCCGACAAACCATGGCCGAACCAGCAACCAACGAGACCGCAGCCCCAGCGACGTCGACTGCCTCGCAACCGCCCTCCACCGACGCGGGCAAGGGCGAAGCGCCGCAGACGCGACCGGGCAACAAGGCAAGAGCCGCCGCCCCTCGTGTGGCCGCAGCTACCGTTGACGAGCTGCTTGCCCAGGAGGCGCTCGCGACTCTGAAGCGCACACGCGCAAAGCCCCGCGGAGAGCCCGTCAGGCCCAAGGCGCGTGCGCCCATCCCGGCTGCCACACTCGTCGTCAAGAAGCCGCAGCCACGGACATGGATGGCGCCGTTCATCACGCTTGCGATGATCGTCGCGATCTCCTCTCTCATCTCCATCGGCGGTGTGGCCTACTTGCTCTTGCGGCCCATTGCCATCAACGCAGCATCGGATGCCGAGCTCCGCAACCTGCGTGAGGCGATGTCGCAACTGCGACGCACTGTTGCAACCCTATCAGGCGACGTCGCGGCGAGCCGCACAGCATTGGACGCCACGAACAGGGCCACGAGCGACCGATTTGGCCGCCTGATCCAAAGCGTCGAGCGCGTCGAAAGAGATCAGTCGTTATCGGCCACAAAGATCGACCGCATGGCCGAGGAAAAGCCGCAGGTTGCGCGAACCGTGGCGGCAGTTTCATCCCCTGAAGTCACCGGCACCATTCAGCCGCGGCCGGCCACTGCGCGACAAGAGATAATTCAGGGCTGGCGCGTGCGGCGCGCCTACGAGGGCGTTGCCATTCTTGAAGGACAAACAGGTGTAATCGAGGTTGCACAGGGCCAGGATGTGCCGAACCTGGGCCGCATCGAGGAGATCAAACGCGAGAACGGCGGCTGGCAAGTATTGACCAGCAAGGGCATCATTGTTTCCGTGCGCTGATGTTGCTCCTGTGCGACCTGATCGCATGGACCGACCTACGCGCCCCGATGTGACCGATTGCGTGCAGTGCTTGGCATGCCAGGAGTGGCAATGCCGGCACTGCACCTTCCCGCTTTCCGCAGATTCCGCTCACGCCGTAAACGCGCCGCACGCTCCACAAGCTGCATGTCGATGCGCACGCCTTCGACGCCATTTTCGCACGGCAACGTTGCCCAACTATCGAAGAGGCTGTTTGACGTTCGTCGAAAACGATCTCTTCGAAAGACGAACACCTTCTACGACAGTTCCATGACGATGATCCCCACTCGTGGTGCTCTGACCGACAGAAAGCTATGCACTCCCGTCTCAACTTAGAGGAGTGAAATGCCAAGTATTCAAACAAATCTGACGAGTTGGCGTTTCAATAAAGCAACATTCACTCGCTGATGAGTTGTCTCGCATGAAATGCTTAGTTCAATTGCTTGACGATCAGACGGCACTTCGACGTAATGGACGTGTCCCGATTCGACAGTGCACGAGCAGATGTTCATTCTTGATGTGACCTTCAACAACAAGACGCTGTTCGCTTCTCGCCGCAACGACGGTCGGATGTATAGAGACCGAACTGCAACTGCAAAGACAGTGCTGAGGAATTCCAAAAGATTGCCGAGCAGCATCACCACGGCAGCTTTCCTCATCGCCGCGAACGGCGGCACCACCCGCACCTGATCAAGCTCTCGGGCGAACCAGACGCGCGTGTTTCGGTCTCAGTATCTTGTGTCGTGTCAGTACCTGTTGTTTTGCGTAACCAAGCGGAGCGAGCACGCCTGCTCGATTCCACAACAACACTCTAGGGCAAACAGGGGCATCCACATGTTCATCGTGATCGATGATCGCGAGACCGTTACACGGGGCTACGCAGCGGGCTTTGACCGCGAAGGCGTCGTATCGATCGGCTTCTCATCGAAGGATTTTCGCGAATGGCTGCAATCCGCCGTCGGCAATGACGTAATGGCAATCGGCGCGTTTATCCTCGGCGACTGCTCGGACCGAACCAGCATTCCCAAGAGCATTCGCAACAGATCTCACGCACCGATCATCGCCCTGAACAACCTGAAGCAGCTCAGGGATACGATCGAATTGTTCGAAGCTGGAGTCGACGACGTCGTTCATATTCCGATCCACGTTCGCGAGATACTGGTTCGTACGGCCGTCATCCGTCGGCGAACTGTCGGGCAATCAGCCGAAACGCCAACGAGCCTGATCCGCGTCTTCCTTGACGGCCGGTATCCCGAAATCGGCGGCAGAACGCTGGCCTTGCCGCGTCGCGAGCTGCGCATTCTCGAACACCTGGTCGGGCACCAGGGAAAGTGGCTTACAAAGACCCAGCTCTTCAATGCGATCTATGGTCTTTTCGACTCGAGCTTTGACGAAAACGTAATCGAGGGGCACGTGAGCAAGCTTCGCAAGAAGCTCCGCAACCACCTCGGCTACGATCCGATCGAGTCAAAGCGCTACATGGGATACCGGCTCGACGACTTAAGAAGACGGTCTAACGGCGAATTTGATCCTTCGAAACATAATTGAAATCCTGGACGAGCACGTCCTGCAGGACTTCAGCCTGGAGACGCCTGTTGACGTGCTCTCTGACCGTGCGCGCAAAGTGGGCGAGGTCGAGCCGCGAGAGATTCTTGAAGTCGAGATTCTCATCGGAATAGATGTTTCGAAATGCCTCATCCACAACGAAGGCCTCAGGCGGCACCGGAAGCTGGCGAAGGACTGTTGCATCGGCTGTGAAGACAAACTGTGCAACGATGTAGCCTTGCACGCTGCCTTCTGCGATCATCGGCACGTTGATCACCCTGGTCTTCTCGTAGACGAGCCCACCCGCATAGTCCTGCTTGGTGGCAGGCGCGGCATGTCCCTCCTTCCAATAGGACAGGGCCAGGCTTGCGCCGACCGTAACGATGCAAGCCCAGACGCCTGCCAGTAACAGCCTGACTATTTGCATCCGCCCGGCCCCATCAATGAGTATGTGCCGTCCGATTCAACTTCCTGGATGGACCTCGCGATGATCGCCGAGACCTCGCGGACGGCATCGAGATGCATTTGCAATACGGCTTGATTTCTGACGAGGCCTGCGCGCAGGCGCGTCAAGTGGGCGACTACGCGCGGGTCGAACTCGATCCCCTGCGTCACGCGCATGGCCCTTGTCAATTCAAGCAGGCCGCGATTCTTGCGTTGACTGAAGGACTCAAAATCAACTTGCATCCGGCTCTCAAGCTTGTCTGTTTCCTCGTCAATGGTTGCCGTGAGCCGCTCGATCGCATTCAACGCATTGGAGTTTGTTCCGAGCCACTGAGCGGCAGTATCTTGCGCATCCGTTGGCCCGGGCAACGCCTGTTGTGACAGCGCCGGCAAATCGCCTCCCCCCGAAATAGCCTCCTCCTGCACCTTGAGGATTTCCGACGTTTCTTGCTGCTCGTGATTCTGATTCATCGCTGCGCTCATCCTGCTGCAAACTAGCCTTTACCGGTCGCGGAATCGGCAGCGTGCCGTGCCTTCGCCAACTGCCTGGCAATCCCGATCCCCTCACCCTTGGCCATCTCGTTGCCAATCTGCTCAGCCAGCATCGAACGCCAGATCGTGCCAGCGGTTCCCTTGCCGAAAACCTCGCTTGCGTTCTGCGGCAGCATCGACTCGACGAATGTCTGCAGGACAAAGGCTTCGAACTTTCGATAGACGGCGCGATCGGTATCTGCCTTCTTGATGATCGTGGCGTGCCCGCTGCCGTCGATCGCGCCGCCGCGCGAGGCGTCCATGCCCTGCGCAGACGCGGCGGTTCGTTCCAACGCGCCTGCCTCGATCTTCCGGTCCATCGCTGCGGCGAACTCTTCGCCGCCTGCGGACGATGCGCGCTCGAGCTTGCCGGCCGCCATGCGCTGTGAGACCGGATCTGCGGCCTCCATTACATCGAGAATGAGATCCGGTACGGGAGTGACCGTCATGCTGTGCCTCACCTGGCGATCCGAACTTGTTTCATTGGCCTGCATTTCTTTCGGCCGGCCGCTTCGCTGCCGTTTCAGTTATTTCCTCGAGGACGCGCTTCTCCTGCTCTCGAAACGCCAGCCGCGCGGCTGTTCCGGCCATCCGGAGCACCTGCTTCAGCTTGCGCGCCTCGGTCATTGCGTGCGAGGCGAGACGCTCCTTTGCCTTGGCGAGCACCCCCTGCTCGACGCTAGCGGTCCTCAGGTTCTGCCCCGCGGTTTGTGCCGCCAAAGGCGGCACTCCGGTGCCGTCGTTGAAACCCTCGATGATCCGACGCTGCCGCTCCTGCAGTGCGTGCTCCTTCGCATTGCACTCCATCAGCTCCCATTGTGCGAGGCGGTGCATCTTCGCCTGCACAGCCGCAATGCGACGGATTTTGCGATCCCTTGATTTCATGCGTCGATCAACCGGCCAGCCATGATGAAAATGCGATGGTGAACTGCAGCACGAGTTCGCGACTGGTGAGATAGACCAGCATAAGGCCGCCGAAGAGCACGAAGGGCAGCGAGATGAAATAGACGGGTATGCTTGGCGTCAGCTTGTTGGCGAACCCGAGCGCGAGGTTCACAATGACCCCGTAAACGACGAACGGGCTGGCCACCCTGAGCGCCAGGATGAACGCCTGTGAAAGATGATCGGTGAGCTCGGAGAGCCCGGTCTCGCCGCTTAGGCCGGCCGCCGGCGTCCAGACACGATAGGAGCCGATGAGGCCGCGAAGCAGCTCCCAATGTTGATCGGTCATGAAGAACAGCACGATCGCCGGCAATGTGATGAATGGCACAAGAGCCGGCATGTGTTCGCCGTCTTCGGCGGTTCCGGCTATTCCGCTGAGCCCGATCGCGGATGCAGCCATCGTGGCCATGGTTTCCAGGGCGAGAAAGAACACCCGGGCGGTCAGGCCGATCAGGAGGCCGATCACCAGCTCAGACATGATCGCGCGGACGATGGCTGGCGTTCCGGCCGTCTCCACAATGGGACGTACGGTGGCTTCGAGCAGCGGCGCCAGCATCAGCGTGACGTTGATGGCCAGAAACAGCCGGACCTGCACCGGAATGTTGGACCGGGAGAATCCGGGCGCGATCATCATGCAGGTGCCGACCCGGCAGAAGATCAGAAATGTGGCCAGCACGGAGCCTGATACGCTCGCGATCAAGAAACTGCTCCAAGCGACTTCACTTCGACACCACGCGCGATCTCGACGTGCGACAGCACCGGCAGGGTCGGGAACATTCGTTCCGTGATCATGCGAACATAGGGACGCACCTCGGGGGGCGCGACGAGCACGACGCTTTCGCCCTGGCCCATTGCCTTTCGAACCGCAGTGGAGACATCAGCCGCGAACTGCTCGACAAGGCGGGGATCGGCGTCGAATTCCACGATCTCGCCCTTGGCATCGCGTTTCAGGCTTTGATGGAATGCGAGATCCCAGCGATTTCCAAGCCGAAGCACTTTCAGTACTCCGTTGTCGGCAAAGTCGCCGCAGATCTGCTGCGCGATGCGCATGCGAACGTGCTCTGCGATTTGCTCGGCGCGGCGAACGTAAGGCGCGATTTCCGCAATGGCTTCGAGAATCAAATGCAGGTTCCTGATCGAGATGCGCTCGGCGAGCAGCAGCTTGAGGACCGCCTGCAGGCCGGAATAGGAAATCTGCGACGGACAGATATCCTCAATGAGCCGTTTGTACTCCGGATCGAGACGGTCCAGCAGGGCCCGCATGTCCTTGTAGGAAAGGAGCTGCGATAGGTTGCCGCGGATGATTTCGCTCAAATGGGTGAGTAGGACGGAAATGTTATCCGCAACCTTGAAGCCGTCCCGTTTGACCTCTTCGAGGAAAGTCTCAGGGATCCACATTGCCTTCATGCCGAAGGCTGGCTCCACCGTCTCATCGCCCGGCACGTCCGGCCTGCGAACACCATCGAAGAGCACGAGGACCTCGCCGATGCGAAGCTCATGCTGCGCCACGATCGTGCCGTGTACCTTGATGCGATAGCTTTTCGGCCCAACGGACATATCGTCCGTCAACTTGATTTCGGGAATCACGAACCCGTATTGGGTCGCAAAGCGGCGACGTACCTTGCTGACACGATGCGCAAGCTCGCCGTGCGCATGCAGCATTTGAACCGCGAGCTGGCTGCCGACGCAGAGCTCGACGTCCGCCGTCTTCAGATATTCCTTGATCGATTCTTTCGATTCGGCCTGCGCTCGTTCGCGCTCCTGCGCCGCAAACGCCTCCTCCTGCTGCCGTCTTGCCGCCTGCCGGCGGGGAAGCGCGTAGCTCATGAACGCCATCACGCCGCCCAGGAACGCGAAGGGCAGCAGTGGCAGGCCCGGCAGCATTCCGAGAACGAACATCATGAGCGCGGCCACCGACTGCGCGCGCGGATATCCGCCGAGCTGTTTGAGCACCGTCTGCTCGGCCGAACCTCTCGTGCCGCCTTTCGAGACCAGCAGCCCGGCCGCAAGGGAGACGATGAGGGCCGGGATCTGGGATACGAGTCCGTCCCCCACGGAGAGCTTGGTAAAGACGTCGGCGGCACGCGCGAGCGGCAGACCATGGTGGGTCACGCCGATGACGATCCCGCCGAATATATTGATGGCGGTGATGATAAGACCAGCGATGGCGTCACCACGGACGAACTTCGAGGCGCCGTCCATGGCGCCGAAGAAGGCGCTCTCCTCCTCGAGTTCCCTGCGCCGACGCTGGGCTTCCTTGTCGTCGATCAGGCCGGCGGATAAATCCGCGTCGATCGCCATCTGCTTGCCCGGGATCGCATCGAGCGTGAACCGCGCGCCGACTTCCGCGATACGCGTGGCGCCCTTGGTGATCACGACGAAATTGACCGTGACAAGAATGGCGAAGATGATCAGTCCGATGACGAAGTCACCTCCCATCACGAACTTCGAGAATCCTGCCACCACATAACCGGCCGCGTGCTCCCCTTCCGCCCCGCGCGACAGGATCACCCGCGTCGTCGCCACGTTCAGCGCGAGACGAAGAATGGTGGCAATCAGCAGCACCGTCGGGAAGGCCGAGAAATCGAGCGGACGCTGGATCCACAGCGCCACCATCAGGATCAGGGCGGAAAGCGCAATAGAGAAGGCGAGACCGACATCGATCAGGACCGAGGGAACCGGCAGGACCAGGATCGTCAGGATGGCGACGATGCCGACCGCAAAGGCAACGTCGGCGCCAATCCGACGCTCGCTCGGGAGAGCTGGGCTTAGTGCTTGAGCCATGGGGATTCCTGCGACACCATCATATCAGCACCTTGCAGCGCCTAGCTTGCGCGAAGGTGGTGGCGACCGTGCCTCGCCTTTAGAATCCGTGCTCGATCCGCGAGTAGAGCAATTCGGTGAAGGCGTAGATATGCGCGCCGATGAACGAGCCGGAGACCGCGACCACGATCAGCATGACCACGATCTTGGGAATGAACGTCAGCGTCATCTCCTGTACCTGGGTCAGCGCCTGCAGCAGCGCAATCAGGATACCCACGATCATCGCGGCCCCGACTGCGGGACCTGAGACCACGATGATGGTCCAGATCGCCTGCTGAACGATGTCGAGGGCGTCGCGTTCGTTCATGGCTCAGCTGATCGTGATGCCCGGTCCAAGCAGCACCTCGACACCATTGTCGAGTGTCGCTACGGCTCCGCCCTGGATGATTCTCACCGACATGATCTTGCCGCTTACATCCTCGCCCTCGGGGGTCGTAAATGCAGCCGTGCGTCCGACGAGGCTTTCGGCCTGGGCCAGCGCGCTGGAGGATAGCAGCGTGTCGAGCTTGGCATTCGTCTGGATTGCCTGTTCGACAGCGGATAGCTGCGCAAACTGGCTCATATATTGCGACATGTCTGTCGGATTGGTCGGATCCTGATTCTTCATCTGCGCGATCAGGAGCTGCAGGAACTGATTGTAGTCCACCGTTGCCGACGCGGACGAGGATTCGGAGTTCTTGTTCGCCGTCGCGTTTGAAGAAGCCACGCTGTCAACATTCATATCGCTCTCCTGATGCTTCACGCGACTTCGACAGGCCTTGGCAAATTGCCGCCAGTCAAGATCAACTGCTCGACCTCGAACAGAGCGCGAATTTTGCGCAAAGCCTCATAGTATCGTTTCGATTCGACCAGCTTCTCGATCTGTTCCAGGCCGTCCATGATCTCTGTGTTTTCGATGGCTGCGAGCAGCCCGGATCGCTGCTGCCGGTAGACCGCTTTCGCCTCTTCGACGTCGTGAGGGCTCATCAGCATGAGCTGGATAACGAAATAGATCTGGTGCAGCGGTGTCGTCGCGTCCGCGACCTGCATGACCTGGCTCTCGAGCAGAAAAGTCACGTCATTGATCAGCTCAAGGGTCACCTTGCGATCGACGCGGAGCACAGCTCCATTGACATAGATCCGCTCGCCGCCGCGCAGCGAAATACAGATCGGCTTCTTCATGCGAGCGCGTCTCGAATCATGACGTTGATCGCGACAAGCTCCGTGACGTCGCTGGAGTTCTGCTGCCGAATTCGATCTGCTTCCCTGATGATCCACAGCCCGATCGAGATAAGGTCGGCGCGCAACTTTTCAGGAAGCCCATTGCGGGCGCTGGAGAGATCCTCCACGAAGAACGCCCAGAGCCTTCGAATGAACAGCAACGCCTCCGCATCCTCCGGTGGCGCAAGGTCTCCGGCCTGCAGGCGCCTCAATAGATCGATCCCGTGGTTCAAGGCCTGTTGCTCGCGGGCACGCGCCTCGCGCCCGCTATCCTCGATCACCGCGTCGTAACTGGATAATGTCATTGAACTCGCAGCCGGCTGGTTACTGACGGGGTCGTGGATCAGAGATAATTGAGGATGCTGAGCTGCTGGATGCGGGCCGTGAGCGCCAGCGACATGTCCAACTGGTTTTTCAGGTTTGTGACGCGAACAGACGCTTCCGCCGGATCAACCTCTTCCATCGCCGTGACCTGCTTCGTGACCAGATCGCTCTGGATCTTGAGGCGGTTCGTGGCGTTGGTCGTCTGCTCCTGGGCCGTTCCCAATTTGGCACCGACGCCAGCAAGGTCGTTGATCGCATCGCCGATGATTTCGGTCGCCTTGTCGACCACCACCTGGAACGCGGCCTGGTTGAGGTTCTGCGTGCCAAGATCGCTCAGCATCGTATAGGCCATCGCCAGCTTGCGGAACGCCGGCTCATTCGCGCTGACCGACGTGTCGATGGTCTCGGTCGTCGAAATCCGGCTCCGCATCACCTGATCGGACGCAGTCGACCAGTTTGCACCCCAAGCAGGATCGTCGAACTGCGCCTTGAATGTCGTATCCAGGAAGTTCTGCATCGCTGCGGGGGTGATGCTCGAGACCGCCGAAGCGCTTTGCGTGAAGCCAAAATTGGCCAGGAACGCGGCATCGACGGCATTCTTGCTGGCCGAACCGGCCGTGTAGCTGGTCATCGGCTGCACGCCCGTATTGATGCCGCCGAACAGATATTGACCGTCCATTGTGACGTTCAGCGCCCCGATCAGGCTGTCGAGGTTAGCGCGCGACGGCTGCAGGATGACGTTGCCGCCGTCGGCGGAATTGCGGGCCGCAAACAAGTCCTTCTGGAAGGATTGCGCCGTACTGATCAGCTCGCCCACCCGCTGCTGCGATATGTCGAGCCGTCCGGCGATAAGGGCATTGGTGTCCACGAGCTTGTCGAGATCGAGCAGCTCGGCCCTGAGTGTCACATCGCGGCCAGCGAGAGCGCCGAGTTCGCGGCCCACATCGGCAAAGCGGCCGTTCGTCGCTTCCTTCGTCGCCTGCGCGATCGCAGCCTGACTCTTCATGGCCGCGATGCGCAAGGTCGTCGAGATCGCGCTGCTCGAAATGAACGTCGTAGCCATACCGTTACCTCACCGCCGCGAGAAGATCTTTCAACATCTCGTCGACCGTCGCGATCAATTTCGACGAGGCAGAAAACGTACGCTCAACCTGCAACATAAACGACATCTCGTCGTCCATGTTGACGCCGCTGACGTTGGATAGCGCTTCAGCACTTCGCTCCAGCAGCGTTTGGCTGTAAGTCGCTTCATCGTTCGTGCTCTTGCGCTGAGCTTCCAGCCAGCTCACCGACGATCCGGCGAAGTCGATCAGGCTCGCATTCGGCTTTCCCAGCGCCAGCGGGCTGAACGGCCGGCTTGCGGCCATGCCATCGACAAGCTGCTGCACCCGATCCGAGAAACCGGCCTCGCCCCCCGTGTTGTACCGATAGGCAACGTTGCCGGAGATAGCGCCGTCCCTCAGCAGCAGCGGATTGCCTCCGGCACCCTGGTCGACCGAAGGATTGACGAAGATGGTGCCGGCGAGCCCCGAAGCGATGACGCCCGATGGCGGCATGGCCGAGGCGCCCGGGTAGGTGAAAAGTCCGGGCACGTCGGGCAGCGCCGCGGCAGTCTGATCTCTCTCCGCGAAGGCCTCGATCAGGCCGCGTGCGATCTCATCAAGCTGGTTCTGATAGGTAACAGTGGCATCGTCGCGGAGCGCGGCAAGGCCCGCGAGCTTTCCCCCATGGATGGGCATCACGGCGGATGCACCACTGACGGGCACGCCGTCGATGTAGACCGCATTTCCAGTGGCGCCCGCCGTGTAGGCATAGGTTGGGTCGAGCGTGACCGACCGGGCGTTGGTCTCAAAGAGCGTGACGCCTGAATCCGTGTAGATGACCATATCGTTGTTGGCACGGGTGGCGACGGTTATGCCGACTTCCTGCGACAGCTTGGAGAGGATGCTGTCCCGCATATCGAGGTAGTCGGTGATATCGCTTCCGGTGATGGTCCCCTTGACGATCGAGGTGTTGACCGTTTTGAACTGGGCCAGCAATTGGTTGATGGTCGAGACCGATGACACCATGTCAGCATCGGCGTCGGCCCGCACCGACTGAACCGTCTTCGTCGCGTCATTGAGCGCCGCGGCGACACCTTTGGCCGCCGTTACCGCCGTTTGTGCGAGCGTGATATTGTCCGGTGCCGTCGCATATTGCTGCAGGGCGCTCTTCAGCTTGGCAAGTTGCGCGGCGGGCGATTGGTCCTGCTGCGGGTCGTCAACGGTCGTGGCTGCGATCTTCTGCAGGCCGTTGTAGATCGAGTCCTGCTTGGCGGTGGCCGAGGCCGCCTTCAACACGTTATAGAACAGCCCCTGGCTGGTGGCGCGCTGGATCCCCGCGACATAGACCCCGTTTCCCGGCAGTGTCGCGAGCAGCACGTTCTTTCGCGAATAGCCGTCCTGCATGGCGCCAGCGATATTGCGCGATATCACGGAAGCCTGCGCACTGGTCGCCATGAGCGACGTACGCGCCGAACTGAGTGCAACCGTGAGTGACATGAGCCCCCGCCCCGACGATGCGCCGGCGCCGCCTAGCGCTTCAGATTGACCAATACGTCGAGCAGGTCGGCGCCGGTCTGGAAGACCTTTGAATTCGCGGTATATCCGCGCTGCGACTCGATCATCGAGGTCAGCTCGGCCGCAAGATCGACGTTCGACTGTTCGAGCGTCTCCGATGAGACGGTGCCAAGGCCGCTCCGCCCGGCGAAGTCGAGCTGCACGTTTCCGGAGTCGATCCCGACCGAGTAGACATTGCCGGCCTCCGGCACGAGATTGTCCGGGCTCGGCACCGTCGCGAGCGGAATTTTATAGGTGGCGAGCCGCGTCCCGTCAGCGTAGATCGCGTACAAGGTGCCGTCGGTATCGACCTCCACCTTGTCGATCGAACTGGGAGCATTGCCATTGACGTTCGGCTTGAAGGCGAAGTCGTCGGCGACCTGCGTCATCGCCGAAAGGTCGAGAGTGAACGGCGAACCGCCCGGGATCGTGAACGTGAGGGCGGTGGGACTGGCCGCGGCCAGCCGGCCTTTTCCAGTCGCACTGACGTCGAACGTGAACGTATCGGAATCCAGCGGGCCGCTTGAATAGGGGAAGCCGCCGCTCGTCGATGCAGCATTGTCATATACTCGCACGTCCCAGGTGTTGGCCGCCGTCTTGAACATGTAGACGTCGAGGGTCACCTTGTTCCCGATATTGTCATAGGTGACGATCGAGGTCTTGGAGGTATAGTTGGGCGGGCCTGCGGTAACGGCTGCGTTGGCGTCGAGATTGGCACTCTCTAATGTTGCCTTGGTCGAAGGATTACCTTGAAGAGCCGTTTGCGCGATGTTGACGACGTCGAGGCCGGTCAGACCATTCGCGACAACATTGGGCGGACCGTTTCTGACGTCATAACCCATCAAATAGAATCCCGCCGCATTGACCAGATTGCCCTCGCCATCCGGCACGAAGGAACCGGCGCGGGTCAGGAACGGCGTGCCTCCGGCATCGGTCACGACAAAGAATCCGTTGCCCTGGATCATGAGATCTGTCGCTGATGTCGTGTATTGCGGCGCTCCGGGATCGGAGATGGCATAGCGGACATGCGTCTCCACGCTGCCGGAATTGTAGTTGCCGGACCCGCTCCTCAGAATGAGCGAAGAGAATTCGGTGGAGGCGCGCTTGTAGCCTGTGGTGTTAACGTTGGCGATGTTATCGGCCACCGTCGACAGCTTGTTGGATTGCGCATTCATACCGGAGCCACCGGTGCGCATAACACCATACAGACTCATCCATCACCTCCGTTCTGAGTGAATGACATTAAAGGCGCTCTTCCTTGTGTGAGGCTGTCTGCGCCGTGTTCCTCTAGCTCAGGTCGTGTGCTCGCCGCAGTATGCGCGCGCGCCGCTCGTCCACGCGCCGAAGCCGCTCGCCACCAGGCTTCCGATCACGCTGCAAATATAGCGTCGTTGCGCAACCTTGTTGTTCGGACCTGCGTTGTAGCGCGCAACGGCCATGGTCCAGCTGCCCTCCCGCGCGCGCAATTCCTTGAGAAAGCGCGCCGCATAGTCGACGTTTTTCGCCGGATCGAACATCGCCTCGACGCTGGCGAACTCGCGTCCGTGATAATGATGATTGATCTGCATGCAACCGAGATCGACCAACCTGGCGCCCTTGTTCTTGGCCTCGCGAAACTGGGAGACAGCATCTCGAAGGTCGCTGGCCATGGCTGTCCTGCCATCGATATTGAGCGCATAGGGGTTCAGCATGCCCCTGCGTCCGGTTTCGCTCAGGCCCACGGCATACAGCACCCCAAGCGGCACGGCGTGAGCACGGGCTGCGCGCGCCATCTCACGCTCGCAGGGCCCATCGGCACGTGCGACGGTAGTCAGGCTACAGATAGACAGCACCGCTATTGCGATCGACCGCAACCTCTTCATCTTGGCGACGCTCGGTTGGCTTGATGAACTGGTCATGGCCCTGCCTGTTCTGACGCGTCCCGGCTTGCGCATCGCTGGACTGACGCTCCGAAGCGCCGTTGTTGAACTGTGATCCGCCCTGGGGCTGCTGCGACTGCTGCTGGTCCGATTGCGTGTGAGAATGGCCACCGCCTGACGTCGGGTGGCGCGCGCTGCCATGGTCAATCGACGTAATGTCGAAGGTGTAGCCGGCGGACTGCATCGCATCCATCAGCGCGCCGCGCTCCTCACGCAGCAGCTGCGTTGTCTCCGGCCGATCAGCCAACAATCTCACCTCGACCGCATCGCCGGCGAGACGCATCCTCACGGTCACCGTCCCCATGTTTGGCGGATCCAGTTGCAGGGTCAGTATCCTGACCGGCGCATCCGGCCCCCGACGCAGGTCCGGTGGAGCGAGGTCGGCCGCAGGCGCAGGGGCCGCGGTCGGCGCCGTTGCCAGATCAGGAGCGATGCGGTCGACGATCTTCTGCAATAGCATCGGCTGACCGACAGGCTGGAAATGCGTCTCCTGGTCACGTACCGCGACCTTCACGGTTGGCATGGACCGCGTTTCGACGGCACCGAGTGATGATGCAAAACGCTGTTCGGGAGCGACATCCACCTTTGGAGATTTCGCTGGCTCACCCGCCGTCATCAGGTCCGTGCGGTGCTCGACCCGGGTTTGCGACCGGCTTGGGCGCGGAGTGTCGCCGTCATCCCGTGAAGAGAGCGGTTGATCGAGCCTGGAGATCATGGAACTGAGCGCAGCCTCGGACGCACGCCATTCCGGAGCGGGCGATGTGATTTCTCCGGTCTGCCGGTGCGAGGCAGTCTCGCTCGCCTGCCGTCGCGTCCGATCCCTGGGCCGACCGGCGGCGTGATCCAGCACGTCAGTGAGGGGATTGGACGGTTCAGGATCCTGCGCCGGCTCCATATCGACACTCTTGATGTCGAGCTGCGGCTTTTGTTTCGCTCCTTCGGCGATCACCCGCAGCTGGTCACGAAACTGGCCGGCATTACCCTTGCCGTCCTCGACCTTGCCTTTGTGGTCCTTGGCGACCATCGCATTCTGGGGAACGAGGCGCGAAGCTGGCTTGCCGCCTGTGAGCTGACGGATCATTGCCATCAAAGGGTCGGTCTTGTTCATCGAGCTCGCTCCTTCAATTGCTCTTTCGATTCGTCGAGAAGGACCTGCGCCCGATTGACGGCCGCAAGCGAGCGGCTGAAGTCGATCCGCGGACGCATCGACGTCTGCGCCTCGCCTGGCTGATCCTGCTGTGCCGGGGCCGAGGGAAGCGCCTTTCTGACGTTGCGCCCGACGACGAGCGCTGACCTCAGTAGCTCAGCATCCCGTTCGGGAAGCCGGCCAACTTCGATCTTCTGCAGGTCCAAGAGCGCTTCTTCATGCGCGCTTGTCACCACGCGCGCGGCCGCGCGATAAAAGCGTGCGCGCTCGCGTTCGGTACTCCCCTCTTCCGTGAGCCCCAGCACGCGCTCTGCCGCCAAATCCGCCATTTCGACCTTGCCGCGCACCAGCGCGGTGCGCGCGATCAGCAGATAAAGGCCGCGCTGGCCGGCGCCGTCGAGTTGATCGAGCAAGGCGACAAGGCGAGGAAACCGATCCGATGCCTGCGCGAAGCTGAAGCGCGCAACAGCCAATGCAAGGCGTTGTCGAAAATTCCCCGCATAGATCGAATGCCTGAAACGTCGGAAATATTTCTGAGCCAGCGCTTCAAACTTGTCGAAATCATCGACTTGGCCGGCCACGAAGATTTCCCGGCGCAGCGCTGCCTCCTCGACCAGCGTTCCGGGCATCAGCAGTCTCGCCTCATCGAGCCGTTCGATCGCAGCTTTCGAGTCGGTCTGCGCAACGAGCGCGGACTGCACCAGTGCAACTTCGGCCGCGATGGTCGGCGGCAAGTCGCGCGCTTGGATGCTGCCAAGCCGCGCCTTGGCGTCGTCCGCTCTGCCTTCCACATATGCGACCGCGCCATCGAGGATCGCCCCATCGATAGTGAGCAGGCCGCGGGAACGCAGCGCATCGACCACTTGGGGCGATCCTCCGCTCAGCAGGAAGGTCACCACGGCGCGCGAGTTTCTCGGGTCCTTCCAGACCAGCGGATCGGCCTTCTGAAACTCCTCGCCCAATCGCTTGAGCAAGGCTGGCTGCGCGTTGTGCGCGTCCAGGTTGCCGCGCGCGATTTCGTCCTGCAAAGCGTGGAGCGTCCGGACCAACTGATAGGGTTCGCGCGGCGGCGCTTCAGCCTGTTCGGCGCGAGCTGAGCCGAGCAGAACGAACAGCGCGACGGCGATGGTTCCTGCGCGGCTCATGGCAAGGGAGCGCGGATCAACAGCTCGATCCGCCGGTTTTCAGCGGCCGACGGATCGTTCAGATTTTTCGGCCGGCGATCGGCAAAACCCTCGATGTGCTCGATGCGCCGTGCATCGAGTCCGCCGCGGATCAGCATGTGGTAAGCCATGTGGGCGCGCGCGGTCGACAATCTCCAATTGTCGTATTCCGAGGATCGATAGGGGCGGTTATCGGTGTGGCCGCGTACAATCACCAGTCCCTGGCTTTGCGATATCAAAGGCGTGATCTTGTCGAGCGCCCGGACGAGGCCAGCGGTGGGTTCGGCCGACCCGGTGGCGAACATGCCGTAGTTCACATCGTCCGTAAGGCTGATGAGGAGACCCTCATTGCTCTCGCGGACCTCGGCAACAGGACGCGCCGATCCGAGCGGCGCAAGCGCGGCGGATATGGCGGCCTGCAGCTTGCTCACCTCGCTCTGCGCAGGCTTCTTTTCGACTTGCGGAGCGGATGAGCCTTTGTCGCCCGGAGGAGCGGTCGAGCCATTATCTCCTGCGGGTGGATTGGAGCCCTTCTCTCCCTGCGCGGGAGATGCGCGATTGGCGGCCGGATCGTTCTTGGAGTCATCATCGGCGAACAGGCCAATCGCCTTCGCCGTCGCCGTATCCTGCTTCTCAGGCGCCGCCGAAGACCCCTTGGCTGAATCCGACCGCTGAATGGGGGCCGCCGTGACGTCCGGCTTGCCTTCCGACGGGCGCGGACCCTTTCCCTGGCTGAGCGCCGCGGCGTCTTCGTCGAACGGCAGGTTACCAAGTTCCTTGCTGCCCAGCGCCTTCTTTTCCACCGGGGCTGTCGACGTCATGGGCCAGTAGATGGGATCAAACGGATCTTTGAAGGCCTCGCCGCCCTTCCATCCCTCTTTGCGAGTCGTATCCAGCGAGGTGCCCACTTCCGCGATCCGCGGAGGACTGCCGGCAATTTCCAAAAGCACTGCGTAAGGATCCCGGAAAAGCGCCGCTTCACCGAAACGCGGCGCCGGCGACTGCGGACGCTGCATCTGCTGTGCCGATTTGCCCGGTTCGGGTTTCGGCCGCAGGCTGTCTTCCTCCACGGCCTTGCCGGGATCGACGCGCCTGGCATCGTTGATGCCCTTGCGGTCGGGGGTCGAGTCGGTCAGCTTGATCGGGTTGAAGTAGCTGGCAACGCTTTCGCGCGTCTCCTGGTTGGTGGCGCTGATGAGCCACATCACCAGGAAGAACGCCATCATCGCGGTCATGAAATCGGCATAGGCGATTTTCCAGACACTGTTGTGTGATTCGCCGCCGTCGAGACTGCTCCGGCGTCGAACGATGATCAGCTCTGACCTGTCTGGATCGGCCATGTTAGTTCAGGACCGCGAACTTCAATCGCTCCGCCCAGAGCTTCATCTGGGTTTCAAGAAAGACCTGATCGACGGTGACGGAAACCTCCGCCACGGGGGCCGCCCGAAGTTCCACCGCAATCGAGCGTACCGCAAGCTTGCTGCGCAGCACGTCCACCAGTTCAGCAGGGCATGTAACCCGCAAAGCCGGCCGGCGAACATCGGAGGCGACCGATGCAAGCTGCTCGACGAAGGTGGTAACCGCCTGCTTTTGCACCGCGTTCGAAATGAACGGCTCAAGTATGCGCGCGGTCACCCCAGCGATCTTGGCTTCAAGCTGCGCGCCGGCTTCGGCGATGTCGCCGGCGATCCTGGCAGCCGTTTCATTCAGCAGATTGTGCCTTTCCTCGGCGAGCTGCATGCTCAGCCTGTGTTTCTCGTCGGCAAGTTGCTGCTCGAACTCGGCCAATGCCGTCGCATAGCCGTTGGATCTTCCACGCTGATACGCATCGTCCTCGTTGGACGGAGGCGGAGGCGTCGGCTGGGGCTGCACCTTGGGACCGGAATGCTGGGCGTAATCAAACGGAATGACACGGCTGCGCGCCTTCTGCGGCTCCGGCGGATCGAAGCTTGCCAGCAAACGCGCTACCTTCTCCGAACTCATGCCTGCTCCTCCTGCCGAATCCACTGCTTGAGAATCGCAGCCGCCTGCTTCTCATCGAGCTGAACAATCTGCTCCAATCGTCGCTGGGGAGCGTGCTGAACTTTCTTCGATATATCCTGGACGAGATTCGGCGCCTCTTCCCCGAACTGGTCCACCGAGCCGCCCTCGCCGCTCAGCAGCGCGGCCGTCTCTCCCATCTCGAGCTGGGCAGTCTCGCTTGACCTGGAGTCGAGGATCGCGTTGATGGCGGGCCGCAGGCCGAACCAGATCAGCATCGCCGCGACGGCGACGATTGCGACCGCGCTGACGAAAGCGCCCGACTGGCGCATCAGCACTTCGGTAAAGGTGACCGCAGGGACCGGCGGGAAGTCGCGCGCGCCTTCCATAAACTCGACCGCCGATACCTGGATCTGGTCTCCGCGCTGGCGATCGAGACCCGCCGCAGTTGCCGCTAGCTGGCTAATTTCTGCGACCTTTGCCTCCACGGCCGCATCGCTCGCCTTGTCGCCAAGACTGGCCGCTAGGCGCGGGCGATTGACCAGCACCGCAAGGAACAGCTTGTTGACGACATAGCCGTCACTCACGGTCGTCGTGGTTTTCGACGACACCTCATAGTTGGTGACATCCTCACGCCGCTGCTTCTCATCGTTGGAATTCTTGTTACCGGTCGCATTGATCTGCTGATCCGGCAGGTTCTGCTGCACCGTCGTCGGCGTCTGCCGATCGAGACTCTGCGACGATTCCTTCTCACGAACGGCGCGAACCGATCTCTGGACGCGGGACTCCGGATCGTAGACGGTCTCGTTGGTCTGCCGCTTGTCCGTGCTCAGCTGGGTGGCGACACTGACTTCAAAATTGTCGAGCCCCAGATAGGGCGCTAGCGCCTTGCTGACATTCTCCTGGATCAGCCGACTGACGACGCGTTGCAGGTTCGCCATGCTCGTCGGCGCCGCGGCTTCATCGTTGGACGCGAGCAGCGATCCATCGCTGTCGAGGACGGTCACCTTGTCGGGAGCCATCCCTGGAACCGCCGCCGCGACGAGGTGACGAACTGATCGAGCCGTCTTCGCATCGGCCGCTCCATCGGTCCGGATCACGACGGATGCCGAAGGCGGCTGCTGCTCGCGCCTGAACGAGCCGCGCGCCGCCATGACGATGTGGACGCGCGCCGCCTTCACGCCTTTGAGGACCTGGATCGTACGGGCGATCTCACCTTCGAGCGCACGGACGCGAGTGACTTCCTGCATGAAGGACGTGAGACCGAGGGAGCCGATCTTGTCGAACAGCTCGTAGCCCCCGCTGCTGCTGTTCGGCAAACCTTTCTCGGCCAGCAGCGTTCGCGCCTGGGCGGTCTGGCCTGGTCGCACGAAGATGGTGTCACCTGAAGCATTCACGTCGAAAGCAATGTTCGCGTCGCGCAGGACCGCGCCGACGCGCGAGACGTCTTCCCGGGTAAGACCCGTGTAGAGCACATCGAATTCCGGCCGACTCAAATAATAAGCGCCGCCGCCGACACCCAGGAAAACAGCGAGACCGACAAGCGCGAGCACGGTGAGGCGCCTGGGGCCAAGCTCGAGCAGATTGTTCCAGAGCCTTTGCGCATGTTCGCTGTTAACCATCAAACCCTCTGTGATACTTCCGAATCGATTCTCGATCGTGAAGCTTGTCCGAGGGTTGCGCGGTGCAAACATCGCAAAACGGCCGCGACCGGGTCAGTCGCGGCCGTCGTGGCTACGATGTCGAGTTGACTAGCCGCGGAACAGCGACAGGATGCTCTGGCTGCCCGAGTTCGCGATCGACAGCGCCTGAATGCCGAGCTGCTGCTGGACCTGGAGGGCCTGCAGGCGGGTCGATTCAGCGTTCATGTCGGCGTCGACGAGTTGGCCGATACCGCGATCGAGCGAGTCAGTCAGGGTCTTGACGAAGTCCTGCTGCAGGCCGATGCGGTTCTTGATCGCGCCGAGGTTGGTCGCCGAGTCCGTGATCTTGGCGAAGGCATCCTGAGTGCCCTGGATGTAGGTCTCGAGCTTCGCCAGGTCCGCGGCGCTGTCGGTGAGCTTCGAGATGTCCAGCGTCGCGACGCTGAAGGTTTCCCAGGCCGTACCGGTATAGGCGTCGTAGGTCTGGTCGAGGATGCCCTTCTTGGTGTCGACAGGCGTGGCGAGCGCGGTCAGCGTGACCGCGGCACCGAGACCGGCGACGCTGGCGTCGATGACGACGTTCTCGTCGTTGCGGCTCTTGAACGACAGCTTGTCGCCGGCCGCCGAGACGCCGACCGACAGGCCATCGATGCCGAGCTTGTTGATCGCCGTCGCGATGTCCTTGAGGGAGGTGTTCTTCGCCACCGCGATGTTGATGGCGGCGGCAGAGCCGACCGTCACCGTGATGTTGCCGCCCACGTCGGTTGTGTCGTCATAAGCAGCCGTATCGGCGGTCGGGAAGGTCTGCGCCGCGTAGGCGGTGTCCAGATTCGCGTCGTAGAGCTTGATCGATTCCAGATCGACCGAAAGCGTATCGATCTTGACGGTACCGCCGGCGCGGGAGAAGGACGAAACGACCGTCTTCGAGGAGTTGTAGCTCGCGGAAGTCGAGTCGACCGAGATCCAGTTCTCACCGTTGAAAACCGCGCTGTCGGCGGTGTTTTTCAGCTGCTTCTGCAGTTCGGTGATTTCGCTCTGGATCTTGGCGCGATCGACGCCGGGCGTACGGGCGGCGACCAGCTTCGCGTTGATTTGCGAAACGACGCTGACGGTGCCGTTCAGGCCCGTATACATCGTGTCGATGGTCGCGGCGCCGAGGCCGAGTGCGTCCTGCACGGCGCTCAGAGCCATATTGTCCGAACGCATCGTGGTGGCGATCGACCAATAGGCGGCGTTATCGGAGGCCGTCGACACCCGATAGCCGGTGGAGATGCGGTTCTGGGTGGTCGCAAGACCCGCGCTGACCGTCCGCAGGGTCTGCAGGGCGGTCATGGCGGAGCTGTTAGTCATCAAGCTAGACATTGCTTATGTCCCTTTAGTGTGAGGTGTTTATCTGGGGACATACCGGGCTTTCACCGGTACGGCAGGGCGGCATCATGCCTTTGGGGTTGAGGAAGCACCCAACCTGCCGTTTGTTCATATTAGCATCCGAACCTTACCCAAAGCTGAACATAGCAGGTGCAATCCGCGATCCGGATGCCGTCCAGGACGGCGGCTACTGAAATGATCGCACCAGGCCAATGGCGAGAAGATTCCATCCGTCGATCAGCACGAAGAACAGCACCTTGAAAGGAAGCGCGAACACGGTGGGCGGCATCATCATCATGCCCATGGACATCGTGAGGGTGGCGACGACCATGTCGATGACGAGAAAGGGCATGATGACCAGGAAGCCAATCTCGAATGCTCTTCGCAGCTCGGAAATCATGAAGGCGGGTATGATCACGCGGAGATCGATCCGTTGGCCGTCGGGCCGCGTCTTGAATCCTTCGGCCGCCAGGCTTTCAAAGCTTTGCAAATCCTTCTCGCGGACATGCGCCAGCATGAAATCGCGAAACGGATCTGTGACACGGGAATATGCCTCCTGCTCGGAGATTTCGTTCTGCATCAAAGGCTGGAGGCCGTCCTTCCAGGCACGGTCGAATGTCGGTGCCATGACATAGAAAGTCATGAAGAGCGCGAGGCTGATCATGACGATATTTGCCGGCGTCGTCTGCAGTCCGAGTCCCGCGCGCAGAAACGAAAGGGCGACGACGAACCTCGTGAAACTCGTCACCATGATCAGAAGTCCGGGAGCCAGCGACAACACCGTGAGCAGCGCCACGAGCTGGATGATCCGGCCACTGGCGCTTCCGCCGCCCTGCGGGATCAGCGAGGACAGATCGGGAATCTGGGCCGCCGCCGCGGTGGGGAGAACGGCCAGGAGCAGGACAAGGCAGAAGCGCTTCATTGGATGACCAGTGTTTCGATGATCAGTTCGCGCACCTTTCCGCCCGAACGGATCGTCGCCCGCTCGTTGAGATCCTCGCGAAGATACTGCAGCCCGCGCGCGCCCTCGATTTGTGACGCCGAAACCGTTCGCAGGTAAGATACGATGTCTTCGCCCAGCCTGGCTGCAAGAAGGCTCGCCTCTTCTTCGTTCATCTGATCGGTGACGACCGATCCCTCCATACGGATCCAGGCGCCGGCCGGCGCGGCCAAGTTGGTTACCACCGGCGAGATCTTCCGCAGGCGTGCCGTTGGATGGAATGCCGTGGCAACCGGCTGCTCCACCGACTCCTTCTGGCTATCCGCGATCCGCTGTCCCGCAGACAGGAGATGCAGGCTGGCAAGACCGCCAGCCACGGCAGACAGCACCGTAAGCAGCAACAACGCGGCTAACCACTGCATCACGTTTCCCATCTCCCGCTCCCGCCGCCTGACGAGCTTCGTCGCTTCTGGCCGCATCAGCCTGCTAGAACGGCCCGACCTGGTCGTAGATCTGGTGCCCCCACGCCGGCTGCTGCACCTCCATCAGTCGGCCGCGGCCACCATAGGAGATTCGCGCTTCTCCGATCTTGTCGTAGGCGATGGTGTTGTTGCGGCCGATGTCCCGCGGCCGGACGATCCCGGCTACGTTCAGAATACGCAGTTCGTAGTTGACGCGTACCTCTTGCGATCCGCTGATCAGCAGGTTCCCGTTCGGCAGCACGTCGACCACGACTGCTCCGACCGAGAACTTCACCTCATCGGTGCGGTCGATCTTACCCGCCCCCTTGGTCGACGTCTGCGAGTCGACGTTGCCATTGGCCTGCCCCTTGGGCGACCAGCCAAATATGTCGACGAGGTAGTCGGCGCTGAACTTCGTCTTCGAATCCCGCGACCGGTCGGTCTTGTTGTCGAAAGTCGCCTTGTCGTTCATGGAGATGGTGACGGTGAGGAGATCACCGATACGCGCCGCGCGCGGATCGCGGTAAAGATCCCTCCGCTCGTCGTATAGCGAATGATAGCCTGCGGTGTATCGGCTGCGCGGCTCGACGGGAACCGCGCGCGCTTCGGCGTGCAGGCCTTGGCCGATCGGCGACAGATAGGGCGCCTGGTTGAGCTCGGCGAGACTGTTCATGCATCCCCCCAGAGCGAGAACCGAGAACAGAGAAGTTAAGCGAAGAACCTTCATTTGTTCGTCTTCCCGTCGTCGGGGCGCCGCATGCCCGCCAGGGTATCGGCGAGGTGGGCCGCGCGCCCGGTCTCCATCTCGTTCAGGATCGCGCTGGCAGTCCGCACCCGAAGCTTGGCGAGTACGGCGGCCGCGGTTTCATCCGCCATGCTGGCAATCTGCCGTGCGGCAGCATCCGGCTCCATGCCGGAATAGATCTCGACGACGTTGTCTTCCGCCTTTTTCAGGAAGTCTTCGCGCAGCTTCAGCCATTTCTCATACTCTGCGCGTTTCGCCTCCAGTTCGGCGATCCGCTCCCGAAGCTTGGCCTCGGACGCTTCGAGCTGCTTTTGCTGCCACGCCACGCGCGCATCCAACGCCGCATCCGTGATGTTCTTGCAGAATTCCGTAGCGTCGGATCCGCGCTGATCGACTGTCGCCGGCTCTCCGGGTGTCGATGGTGGCGCTGCTTTCGCAACGGTCGCGGTCGTCAGCGGCAGGTCGGGCTGTGAATTGCCGGACGGAGCCTCGGGCTTGGCAACCGGGCGGGATGGCGCCGCGCGGGACGTCTTGGCAAAGGTAGCCAGGTTCAGCGGCTTCGACAATTTCTGCTCGGGCTTGGCCCAAGCAGACGCCTGCGCGGAGAGCGCAAGACACCCCACAAGGAGCATGCTTCTTCCTAGCAACATCGCGAGCCTCATCATCCGCTCTTCGTACGGCACCTGTCCGAAGCGTTGCACGTTCAAGCTTGTGCGACGCTGACGCGACATTCTACTGGATGACAAGATCAGCCTGCAGCGCACCCGCCGCCTTGATCGCTTGCAGGATCGCGATGATGCCCTGCGGCTTCAATCCGATCTGGTTCAAGCCGCGCACAAGACGCTGCAAGTCCGTTCCACGCAAGATCGCCACTTGCGCGCCAGGCTCGCCCGCTTCGATGAACGTTTGCGGCGTAACGACCGTTTCGCCGCGCGAGAATGGCGCCGGCTGGGACACGATCGGCATCTCCGTGATCCGGACCGAGAGATTGCCGTGGGTGACGGCGACGGTCGAAACCTGAACGTTGCGGCCGATCACGACGGTGCCGGTCCGTTCGTCGATGATGACACGCGCCGGCGTGTCGGGCTCAACCAGCAGTTCGCCGATCTCGGCAATGAAACGAACCGGCGCAACCGAGCGTGGCCGCGACAATATGATCGATCGGTAATCGCGCTCGAAGGCCATGCTGGCGCGGTATCGCCCCTGACCGTATTGATTGATGGCGTCGATGATTCGCGTGGCGGTGACAAAATCCGGATTTTTCAGCTCGAGAATGAGCGATTCCATCTCATAGAATTTGCCCTGCACCTCGCGCTCGATCAGCGCGCCGTTCGGAATGCGGCCTGACGTTGGAACGCCCTGGCTGACGGTCTGCGCGGCACCTTCGACCGAATACCCGCCAACCGCAACGGCACCCTGGGCTACGGCATAGACCTCGCCATCGGCGCCGCGGAGCTGGGTCATGAGGAGAGTGCCTCCCAAAAGCGAAGAGGCGTCGCCGAGCGAGGAGAGCGCGACATCCATGCGCGAACCGCCAGCAGCGTACGGCGGCAGGTCGGCCGTCACCACGACAGCGGCGACGTTCCGCGTCCGGAGCAATGTTCCCCGAATGTTGATCCCCATGTTGTCGAGCATCGATTGCAGCGACTGCTCGGTGAAAGGGGCGTTGCGCAAGGTATCGCCGGTCCCCTTGAGGCCGATCACCAGGCCGTAGCCGATAAGCTGGTTTTCCCGCACACCCCTGAGGTTGGCGATATCCTTGATCCGCACCGCCGCATCGGCGACGGTGGAGGAGAGGAGCAGGACAATGAATGATAGAACTCGCAGCATCATCCGTTTTGAATCCGCACCGAACCGTCCGGCTGGACAACGCCCCTGATAATCACACCCGTATCGAGGTTTCGAAGCTGGATCATGGTCCCCGGACTGCCGGACTGCAGCGAAGAAGCGTAGGTGACGATGGAAAGCGATCCGTCCTCGACAATCACCTTGACGACATTGCCTCGCGTCACGAGTTTGTTCTCTTCGAGGGCGTTGATCGGGATCGGCTGGCCCGACACCAGCGTCCTTCGCGCGACACGGCCAACGACCGATGCCCGGTTGGCGGCAAAGGCCGCTGCACCGGGCATGTTCGGCGCGAAGGCGCGATCGATGATCAACTCGTCCTTTATCACATCTCCCGGATAGATCACCGTTGCCGGCACAAGCAGGTGCACGGACTCCTCCGCGATCGCGCCGCCATGCGAGCCGCTCGCAACGAGCATGAGCGCCGCGAACATGCGACCCAGGGCGAACTGGACGAGCTTCAAGACGCTTCTCCGCTTGCAATCCTATCGAAGGCCCTTGGAGACAGTTGACGCCATTTCGTCCGCCGCCTGGATCACCTTCGAATTCATTTCGTAAGACCGCTGCGCCGAGATCAATTCAGTGATCTCCTTCACGGGATCGACGTTCGAACTCTCCAGATAATGCTGATGGATCTTGCCGAAGCCGATATCACCGGGAACGCCAACGACCGGAACGCCGGACGCCAGCGTCTCCTTGTAAAGATTGCCGCCAAGCGGATCGAGGCCCGCCTCGTTGGCGAAATTGGCGATATTGAGCTGGCCGAGCTGGCGCGGAGCGATCTCGTTGTCCAGCTTCGCGAACACTTCGCCCGATTCATTGACCGTGACATCGACCGTCCCTTGCGGGACGATAATCGCGGGATCGACAGTGTAGCCATCCGCCGTCACCAACTGTCTATCTGCATTGGTATTGAAGGCCCCGGCGCGGGTGTAAAGCATTTCGCCATTCGGCCCCACGACCTGGAACCATCCTCTGCCGTTGATGGCGAGATCGTAGGTATTGCCGGTTTGCGCCAGCGAACCCTGCAAATGCAGCTTTCGCACAGCTACCGACCGAACGCCCAGCCCCAGCTTGGCACCTTCGGGGACCGCAGCTTCGCCGGTGCGGTTCGGAACGCCCTGCATGCGATCGACCTGGTAGAACAGGTCGGTGAATTCGGCTCGCGCACGCTTGTACGATGTCGTGTTGATGTTGGCGATGTTGTTGGCGATGACCTCGACATTGAGCTGCTGCGCGCTCATTCCGGTCGCCGCGATGGCAAGAGCTCTCATTTGCTATCCCTTTAGATCGCCATTCGGCTGACTTCTTGGTACGCCTGCACGACCTTGTCGCGCACGGCGACCGCCATTTGCAGCGTCTGCTCGGCGGACATGACGGCCTCCACCACGCTCTGGGCCGACACCTTGCCCTGGATATAGGAGACCGATGCAGCCTCTCCGCCCTTGAGGCTGCCGATGGCATCAGCGGCGACCTGCTCCAGGACGCCGTCGAAACCGAGCGCTGGCTGAGCCTTCTGCGTCACTGCCGGCGCCGACGTCACAACACCGCTTGATTGAACGACGCCGGCTGCGCCCTTCAGAACCGACGAAACCGCTTCCGTTATCATGGATCATGCCCCCTTCAACAGATCGATCGTCATGGCAACCATCGACCTCGCCTGCTTGATCACCTGCAGGTTGGCCTCATACGACCGATTGGTTTCCCGCATGTCCGCCATTTCGATCAGCATATTCACGTTCGGCAGCTTGACGTAGCCGTCTTGGCCAGCCGCCGGATGAGTGGGCTCGTAGTCGACCCGAAACGGAGCGCGATCGACGCCGATGTCCTTGATCTTCACGACCCGCACACCCGCCGCGCGATCGACCTCTGCTGAGAACGTCGTAGTCTTGCGTCGATAGGGCTCGGCGCCGGGCGTACGTCCAGTGGAGTTTGCGTTCGCCATATTCTCGGATACGACGCGCATCCTGGTCGACTGCGCCTCAAGTCCCGAACTGGCGATTTGAACTGATGCCTGCAGCGGATCGATCATCAAGCCTCGCGTTAGCCCTTTGCAGCGGTCATGAACATGCGGTGAAACGATCTGACGATTGCGGTATTCAACGAATAGTCCTTGCTGATATCGCTGGCCTTGAGCATTTCCTGCTCGAGGCTGACCGAGTTTCCAGAGTGAACGACTTCCCAGCTGTTCTCCTTGCGCGTGCCCTGCGGACGTACGAGCGAGCCGGTGGTCATGTGCTTCGGAGAAGTGACCGCGAGCGGCACGACCTTGGTATCGAGCATCTTGTCGAACGGCTCGATATCCTGCGCTCCGTAGCCGGGCGTATTTGCATTGGCTACGTTGGACGAAATCGTGGCCTGCCGGAGCGACAGCCAGCGAGCGTGAGATGAGGCAAGATCGAAGAGATAAACGGGTCCCACAACGTCCTCGTCACAGTCGACTTGTGAGGATCGTATACGAGCCCAAACTTGTCCGAGGCTGGTGGACCTCCGCTATTGACGCAGAGCGTTCCTCACGCACCAGCCTTCTGCTTGCGCGAATGCAGGAAATAGATGATCTCGGCCACCGGGCGAAAGAACTCTTGCGGAATCACCCGGTCGACCTGGACGACATCGTACATGGATCTCGCGAGCATCTTGTCTTCCACGACCGGCACATCGTTCTGCTCGGCAATTTCTCTGATCTTGAGGGCGATGAGATCCTGCCCCTTCGCAAGCACGGTAGGAGCGGCGTCCTCGCCATGTCGATACTTCAGGGCGATCGCATAGTGAGTGGGATTGGCCACGACCAACGTTGCACGGGGGACCGCTGCCAGCATCGTCTTGCGTGCCCGATCGCGGGCCAATGACCGCAACCGCGACTTGACCAGAGGATCACCTTCTGCCTGCTTGAATTCGTCCTTAAGCTCCTGACGGGTCATGCGCAGATCACGCCGCCAGTAAAAACGTGCCCAGACGAGATCGAGTGCCACCAGCACGATAGTGGCGATGCTGATCGTCGATACGAGCCGCATCGCAGTGGTCAAGATAAGTTCCGGAACGCCGGTCGGATCGCTGAACAATGAATTCACGGCCACTGCCTCCTCGGCCCGCAATACGATGGTCACCACAATGCCTACGGCAAAAAACTTAAAAACGGCCTTCGCGAACTCGATGCGTCCCTGACCGCCGAATATTCTGTCCCATCCCTGGGAGATCGAAATACGTGAGGTGTCGGGCTTTATCCTCTCAAACACCAGACGCGGAGCATTCTGCAGAAACGAGGCCGCCAACCCGGCTATAGCCAAGACAATGACGATTGGAAGCAACAGACTTGCCGAACTGCCCGCGATGACAGCCATGAATTCCAATGCATCCGCACCGTTGCGGATACGAATCCCGGATGGATCATCGATCAGCCGGCTCAGCGTCGATACCAGATTCCGGACACTGTCGATCGTAAGGAAGCTTAGGATGATGAGGAGCGCGATCATGGATGAAAAGACCGACGCTTCACGCGAGACCGGAATTTTGCCCTTCTCGACGGAGTCTCTTATCTTCTTTTCCGTCGGCTCTTCGGTCTTGCTCTCCTTGTCGGGTCCTTCGGCCATAACGGCTAATCTCTACGTGAATACGGGCTGATCTTCCTGATCTGGATTAAGCTCGATCTCCCCTCGTCCGGCCATATCGAGCGCGAGATCCGTGATCGCCCGTCGCGCCTCCAGGATTTCGCGCTGGTTCGAAGGGATACCGTTCGCGAGCTCGTGCTCGACCAGACGTCGCGTCCGCGACGCCAGCGACGAGAGAATGAGTTCACGGAAGCTCGAATCCGTCCCCTTCAGCGCCGTCACCACGCGATCGGTCGGAACCTGATCGAAGATCAGCATCCGCGCCTTGGCGGTGAGATTGACGATATCGTCAAAGGTGAACAGCATCCCCTTCAGTATCTCCGCCGACTTCGGTCGCGATTCGGAGAGGTTCTTCAGCGATTCCTCCATCTGCGTCCGCTCCATCTTGTTGATGATGTCGGCCATGCGGGGATAGGTATCGGATGCGAGGTTGCGCGCGAAGTTGATCATGAAGTCTTCGTGCATGGTCTTCTCGATGATCCCCATTGCTTCCTCGACAACGGGTTTCAGGCTCAGCATCCGACGCATGAGATCATGCCGCAGGTCCGCCGGCAGCAGGCTCATCACTCGTGCGGCGCAGGCGGGCTTTACCCTGGAAAGGATCAACGAGGCCGTTTGCGGATGCTCCTTGAGCAGATAGTTGGCCAGCAGGCTTTCCGACACGGAAGAGATCCGCTCCCACACCGACTTGGTCTTGTTGCCGAGCACCTCTGATATGATGTCCGTGACCTGTTCGGGAGGAAGAACGCCGGTCAACAGTTTTTCCAGCTCGCCAACCGTTCCGAAGATGTTCGGCCCCGTAGAGAAGTGCTGGGCGAACTCTTCGATGATTTCCTCTAGCTCGGGACCCGAAATAGGTTTTAGTTCCGCCGCTGCGCGCGTGACGAGCCTGATCTCATCCGGATCGAATTCCTTCAGAACGCCGCCGGAAAGCTCTCGGCCCATGGCCAGAAGAAGCGCGGCGACCTTCTCGGTACCGCGCAACTGCCTGGCTTCGGAGCCACGCTTTGCAGGTGCATTGAACGCCATTCGGAGATCCTCAAGCCTCTACATCGCCTGCGGATCCTCCGACGATTTCGGTGAGCGACACGCCGAACCGCGAGTTCTCATCCTCCACGACGACGACCGCGCCGCGCGCCACGATTCGGCCATTGACAACGACTTCCACCGGCTCGCCCACGCGGTGATCGAGCGGAATAACGGCGCCTCGCCCAAGCTTCATCAGATCGGCGACCGGCATCGTCGCCGAACCAAGAAGAACCTGGACAGTGACCGGAATGCGCAGAATCGGCTCAAGGTTTGTAAGTCGGCTGGTCTCCTCCGCCGCGCGCGCAGCGAGATCTGCCAGCTTCCCGAAAGCGGCGCCTCCCACCTTGGTCGCATCCGACGCGTTCGCTGTCGCGGGGCTGGCTGATTCGGCTTCGAACGGCTGCTTCATTTCACGTGCTTTCTCGGCAATTGTGTTTTCTGGCGACTATGCCAATCATGGCTACCTTCGAGACACATCGGCACGAGTCTCGATATCGGTGATCGCCTTGCGCGCCTCTTCGATCTTGCTTCCCAGGATGTTGACGAGCTGCTTTCCATCTGCGCTGAACTCCCGCACCATGAGCACCATGTCATCCATGGTTTCGGTCGTTTTGCCGAGGATGAACGCGAAATCTCCCTGGCTGGCGCGCAGGTGAACGAGTTCCCGGTGCATCCTTGTCACACGGATGGTGGTGACGAGCAGCGCCGCCAGCAGAATAAGATCAACGAGATAGGATGCCATCGATGAATTCCCGCTTTTGATCCGCCGATTCCTTGACTTGCAGCGAATAGGCTCCATTCAGCTGTCCCATTTGGCACCAGAACAGCCGCTGATTGTTGCACTCGAGCCTCACGAGAGTACTCGGCGTCGCATTCAGCTTGATCACCTGACCCACGTGGAATCCGGCGACTTCGCCGAGCGTGAGCGAACGCTCCTCGAGCACCGCTTTCAGCACCACCTCCGTGCGCTGAATCTCGTTGTGCAGCTGCTTGCTCCAGTTCGGATCCGTGGATACGGACTCTCCGGATACGATCTGCGAGAGAGACTGGCGGAGAGGATTGAGAACCGAGTGTGGAATGACGATGAACATCTCGCCACCGCGGTCCAATCCCTGGACCAGAATCTTGGCGTATACGGCCATGTTGTTGAGCCGTCCGATTGCCAAATAATCCATCCGCGTCTCGACGCGCTCCAGATTGAACTTGACATCCGAGGCGCGCGAGAACGATGCCTGCAATGCCTTGCCGAAGCGCTCGAACAGCGCTTCTGCAACATGCAGTTCCACGTTTGAGAATACCCGCGGCATGTCAAGCGGCGGCTCTGCGCCGTCGGAGCCGAACAACAACTCCACCATCGTGTAGACGAAGTCGCGATCGAAGCCGATGAGGATTCGGCCGTCCCACGCCTGAGCGTAGAACACCGCCACGATCGCTTCTGATTCGTAGCTGTCGAGGATCTCGGAAAGGCGATCGCTGCCGACGCCGGTCAGAGAGAAATAGGACTGCGATGGCGACATCGACCGGAGACTCTCGGCGCAGAGGTTGGTCATCTGATCGAAGATCACATGCAGCATCGGCATGCGATCGACCGAGATTCCGGCAGCGCCGAGCAACTGATCCGGCGCCTGCTCGTGCCGCAACGGCTTGCTTTCCGACATTAGGCTTTCGCTCCCGCCACCTTCGCCACCGGCTCACCACCTCCGCTCTTTGCGGCACCGGCGATGGTTTCGTTCTCGACCACATCGATCGATGGACGATCGCCGGGCCCGATCATCTTGCGGCCATGCTCGATCGCGATTTGCGGCAGCGCGCCGTTCATGAAGGCGAGCAGCGTCTGCTTGACGATGATGTACAGCCGGCATCGCTGTTCGCGCACCATTTTGACCTTGTGGGCCAACGGCGCAACAAGACCATACGAGAGAAAGATTCCGGCAAATGTTCCAACCAGCGCCGCACCGATCAAGCCACCGAGAAGCTTGGGCGACTGATCGAGCGCTCCCATCGCCTTGATGACGCCAAGGACGGCGGCCACAATCCCGAGTGCCGGCAGGCCTTCCGCAACCATCATCAGAGAATGGTACGGCTTCAGTTTGCTACGAACGATCGTTTCGATCTCTTCGTCCATCAGCGCCTCGATTTCATGCGGTCGCGCACTTCCCATGACGATCAGGCGAAAATAGTCGCAGATGAAATGCACCAGAGAATCATTGGCGAGCACAGTCGGAAAATTCTGGAAAATCTCCGACGATGACGGATCGTCGATATGCGCCTCGACTTCATTGCGCCCCTTGTTGCGCACTTCGCGCATGAGAGCGTGCAGCAGTCCAAGCAGGTCGAGGTAGTGGCGCTGCTTCGGCACGGCCACGGTAAGCGCCTGCACGGTCGCGACACCCGTGTCGATGACGACCTTCCAGGGGTTCGCGACAATATAGGTTCCGATCGCCATGCCGGCGATGATGACGAACTCCCACGGCTGCCAGATCACGCTCACGTGCCCACCTAGCGCCATGAAGCCGCCCAGCAGGCTTGCGATGGTGATGATGACGCCAAAAAGAATGCTCAAGCGCACCGCTCCGAATTTGGTGCGATTCGTTTAGGCAGCGATCCTTGCACGAAGCTGTCATTGGGTCGCCGCGAACAGCCTCACGCAAGCTTGCGAGCCGATTTTGCCGCCGGCCTCAATCCTCGTGTCCGCGCAGGAGTTGCTTCCGCGATGGTGCCCCACGATCGCAACCTATCGGATGATCTCCAATCTGGCTCGACGTCCGAGCAAGCCGCGCGCAGAAACCTAAAGATCGGAAGATAGCCGGTATGCAATCAGCGCTCTATGTCAGCCTTTCTGCTCAGGTCGCCGTCGAAAAGAGGCTTGAGACCATCGCCAACAATCTGGCGAACATGAAGACAGCCGCTTTCCGCGCCGATGCCGTGAAGTTCGAAACAGCACTGTCGCGCGCAGCGTCCCAGCCTGTCGCCTTTTCGACCCCCGGTGAAAACTTCATCTCCCGAAAGCCCGGAAGTGTGACGCGGACCGAAAACACTCTCGACGTCGCCGTTATCGGCAATACATGGATGGGGTTTAGCGCTCCCACCGGTAAAGCTTACACACGGGATGGCCGGATGCAGATCAATCGCACTGGCGAACTGCAGACCGTCGCAGGATACCCCGTACTCGACGCAGGCGGCATGCCGATCATCGTCGATCCCGAGGGCGGACCGTTGACGATCTCGCGAGACGGAACGATTACGCAAAACAACAACCAGGTCGGGGTGCTCGGCCTGTTCGACATTCCTGCCAGCGCAAGGCTGGAGCGCTTCGGCAATTCAGGGGTCATTCCCGACCGTGCCCCGACGCCTGTCATCGATTTCATGTATACCGGCTTTCAGCAGGGCTATGTCGAGGAGTCCAACGTCGACCCGCTATCGGAGCTGACACAGCTAATCACAGCGTCGCGCGCGTTCCAGAGCGTGACATCCCTCGTCGAGGGCTCCGAGAGCTCGATGCAGAACGCCATTCGATCGCTTGGTGAGCCGACCAAGGCATAGCGGCCAGCAACATAGGAGCCTGGTGACCGATGAACGCGCTGGAGCGGCTGGAATCGACGCTTGCGTCGCTCCGCAAAGACGTGCCGACGGTCCGGGTTGGCGGCATTGTTTCGGAGGTCGCACCAACGCACTACCGCGTATCAGGCCTCTCGCGATTTGTAAGACTGGGCGAGCTGATCGGGCTCGAGATCGATAACCAGGTACAACTCGGCGAGGTCGTTCGCATCGACGGTAACGGGATTACGGCCAAGCCGTTCGATTCCCACATCGGGGCGGGCCTAGGCCTCGTTGCCTATCGCCTTCCGCCGAAGACGATCTCGCCGCATCCAAGTTGGAAGGGCCGAGTGCTCAACGCCCTCGCTCAGCCGCTCGACGACGGCGGTACGTTGCAGGTCGGAGAGCGGATCATGTCAACGGATGCGAGCCCACCGCCCGCTATCAGCCGCGCCCGCGTGCGGACGCCCTTACGGACGGGAGTGCGCGTGCTCGACCTGTTTACGCCGCTCTGCGTCGGGCAGCGCATTGGTATTTTTGCCGGGTCGGGCGTCGGCAAGACGACATTGCTCTCCATGCTTGCCCAAAGCCAGGGCTTCGACACCGTCGTCACGGCCTTGGTCGGCGAACGCGGTCGCGAGGTACGCGAATTCCTTGACGAGGCGCTCGCTCAGCATCAATCGCGCGCAATCACGGTGGTATCCACGAGCGACGAGAGTCCGATGATGCGCCGCCTGGCAGCGAAGACCGCGACCACAATCGCCGAATACTTTCGCGATCGCGGCGAATCGGTGCTGCTGATCGTCGATTCGGTGACACGCTTCGCGCACGCGGCCCGCGAAATCGCGCTGGCCACCGGCGAGCCCGCGGTTGCGCGCGGCTACGCCCCAAGCGTCTTCAGCGACCTGCCGCGCCTGCTCGAACGGTCCGGACCCGGGAGCGATGGACAAGGCTCGATCACCGGCATCTACTCGGTGCTCGTCGATGGCGACGACCACAACGAGCCGGTGGCAGATACGGTGCGCGGCACGCTCGATGGGCACATCGTGCTTGACAGGGAGGTCGCAGATCAGGGGCGCTATCCCGCCGTCAATGTCCTTTCATCGGTGTCGCGCCTGGCCCAGCAAGTCTGGACCGCGGACGAACGCAATTTGCTGCGAAAGTTGCGCGCTATGATCGCGCGCTTCGAGGACACACGCGATCTTCGCTTGATGGGCGGCTACCAGCCCGGTCGCGACAGCGAACTCGATCAAGCCGTCCAACTCGTTCCGAAGATCTACGATCTGATGCGGCAAGCACCGTCGGATCCGCCAAGCCGTGAGCCGTACCAGGAATTGCTCAATCTTATTAAGGCAGCAATCGAGTAGATGGTGTAAGGTGGTCGGCATTTCAGCTGAGCTGGTTGCCGCTCTTCGAAGTAGCTCAATACAGCACAACCGGACAGGTGATGAGGGACAGGCGGAGAACGCCCTTCCAGTTGGTGCGGGCGCGATTATGATTGCGCAGGCTTCAGGAGAAACCGTGAGGCGACGCGAGTTCCTGGCACTTCTCGGCAGCGCGGCTGCGATCCAACCGCTTGGCGCCCATGCAGAGCGCCAGCTGGAACGCATCCTCTACTTCACACTTTCTGCCGGTTATCGGCACGAAGTCATACCGTTTTCCAGGTCGATACTGACACAGCTTGGACGGAGTTCCGGTGCTTTCGAGGTCACTGTCACGGAAGACACATCCGAGTTTTCAACGGAGAATCTCAGGCGTTACGCCGCGGTGATGTTTTACACCACCGGAGAACTTCCAATGAGCGACGCGGAAAAAGCAGCTCTTCTTGACTTTGTGCGCTCAGGCGGTGGTTTCCTCGGTGTTCATTCAGCCACGGACACGTTCTACGCATGGCCTGATTATCTTGATCTCGTCGGTGGCTACTTTAACGGTCATCCATGGCATCAGGCCGTGACCATCCAGGTCGTCGATCCCAAAAATCCACTGGTCGCGCATCTCGGCCAAACGTGGCGACTCGAGGACGAGATCTACCAAATCAGCGACTTCGACCATCGTGGATCGCAGGTGCTGCTGCGCCTCGACCAAAACTCCGCGGATCTTGGCAAGCCAGGGGTGCAGCAACGATTCTACGGCTGGCCTCTCGCCTGGACTCGATCTTACGGCCAGGGGCGAGTATTCTACACAGCGCTCGGCCATGAGGCTTCGGTATGGCGCGACGCTCGATACCAACGCCTCCTGACGAACGGTATCCTTTGGGCTATTGGAGGCTGACCGCAGTTCTGTCGTTCCTGATGCTCGCGGTATTTCTCACAGCAGGAAGGCAAGCGCCGCTTCGCAACGATCTTCCACCTTCAATGTGAGAAGATGATCGGCACGGGTCCGACCGAGATTGACGGCCGCGATTGGCAGGCCATTTTGAGCTGCCATCTGCACGAACCGAAAGCCGGAATAGACCATAAGCGAGGAACCGACGATCAACACGCCGTCGGCTTCGCCCAGATGTCCTTGCGCGGCGGCGACGACGTTTCGCGAAACATTTTCGCCGAAGAAGACGACGTCCGGCTTGAGAACACCACCGCATAATTGGCAACGCGGTACAACAAAACTTGAGAAATCTTCCTTCTCAACATCGGCGTCTCCGTCTGGAGCGACCGCAGCGTCCAAGGCGAGCCACGCGCCATTCAAGCGAGCCAGTTCGTCCTGAAAGGTCGACCTCGGCGTCGTCGACGCGCATCCCAGGCACCGAACCACATCAAGTCGTCCATGCAGGTCGATGACCTGCTTGCTGCCCGCGGCCTGGTGAAGCCCATCCACATTTTGGGTCAGGAGAATTTTGCTTCGTCCCTTCGCTTCCAGCTTGGCCAGCGCATGGTGGGCGTCGTTAGGCCGCGCACTGCCGAACCTCCGCCACCCGATCAGACTCCGAGCCCAATACCGCTGCTGGGTCGCGTGTTCGCGAATGAAGGCTTGGTAAGTTACCGGCGGTGTCCGCTTCCACCTGCCGTCGCTATCGCGATAGTCCGGGATGCCGGAGTTTGTGCTACAGCCTGCTCCCGTCAGGACGAACAGACGTGAGTGGCGGTTGATGAAGTCCTCGAGCACGTGGTCTTGCATGGCCGGAAGTATTTAGTGCACCGGTGTCGGTGGCGCCAGTAGACACCCACGAGCTTGTATGCCATTGCGCGCGACGCGACTGTTCGTCTGCCTATTTCACATTTGCCGCTCCCGCAGACGTTACGAAGGCGTTCCGGCCGGACGCCTCCTGCATCTTGCGCCACTGCGCCGGCGTGAAGCCCATGTGGCTCTTGAAGGCGCGCTGGAACGCCGCTTCGGACTGATAGCCGACCGCTTCCGCCATGGCGCCGGTCGAAAGCGAGGATTTCCTCAGTTCGTTCGCTGCGAGCGTCATCCGGATATCGGTCAGGAGTTCGCTGGCCGATCGTCCGAGCTTATCCTGGAACTGGCGGGCGAGCGTGGCCCGCGACATGTTGCACAACTCCGCCAACTCGGGCAGCGACCATGCACGCGCCGGCTCGTTGAACAGGGCGGCCAGAGCCGGTGCCAAGCGGGGATGACCGGCCAAGGCAAGGAGACTGCGCGGCGCATCCGTGATCTCGCTCGCGAGGCGCAGCACAAGCGCGAACATCGCCGTAGAGAGCGCGTTGAGCATTGCGCGGCCGCCAAGGTGATCGTCTGCCGACTCGTTGCGCATCAGGGCGACGAGACCTGCGAGCTGCGCGCCGGTGTCCTTTTGCCTCGCTCGAGCGCCGGCATGCACGACCAGGCGTGACGGGAGATAGCTGCGCAAAAGCCGATCGTGCGGGGGCGCGATCGCGAAATGTCCGCACAGCAGGTCGAGCCGCTCGCCCCTGCCGGTGTTCTTACTGATCACGAGGTTGAGCTGCTGGCGATTTCGTGCCGGCTTCGGCCGCGCGCCGCTGCCGTCGTGCATCACATGGCGCGGATTGCCCGGAAGCAGCAGGATGTCGCCCGCCTCCAGGTGAAGCGGTCGCCCACCCGCCGGGTCTTCCAGCAGCGCCGAGCCGCCGACAACCGCGTGATACGGGATCTCGTTCGGCTCGCCGGGCCCCTGATCGATGCGCCACGGCGCGCCGTAAGAGCAGCGCAGGTCGAGCCGTCCGCGCACCGGCATCATTTCGAACAGCCGGCTGAGCCAATCCATGGCGACCTCCCGAAGTGATGCGGTTGAGACGACAGAGCATATAATCGAGCCTAATAGACATTCAACGTCTCAAGAACGGGTCATACTGTCACTCCGCAATCGTTCACCAACCCTCGACAAGGAGTGTCACCATGTCCCGTCTTGCAGTCCCGAATCTCGAAGCTGACACCGGCCTCTCTGGCCAGGTCCATGCCCAGATCAAGAAGGCCGTTGGCAAGGTCCCGAACGCCTTTGCGGCCATTGCCGCCCACGGACCGGCCGCCCTCAAGTCGATCCTCGTCGCCGACGCCGTGCTCGCCGCGGGCAGCCTGACCAAGCGCGATCAGGAGGTGATCAAGCTCGTCATCAGTGCCGCCGCCGGCTGCGACTACTGCGTTGCCGCCCATAATCATCTCGCCCAGCTCGCCGGGGTGAATCCGGACGTGCTCAAGCAGATCCGCGAAGGCCATCCTACGGGCGATAGCAAGCGCGATGCGCTGGTCCGTTTCGTCCGCAAGCTCGCGCAGTCCAGCGGCACCGTCAGCGACGAGGATTTCGCTGCGATCAAGGCTGCGGGCTACAGCGATGCCCAGTTGGTCGACATCAGCCTGGCCTTCGCGACCATCGCCTTCACCAACGTCTTCAACCGCATCAACGACACCGAGATCGACTTTCCCGCAGTCGCGTGAGGCGACGCTCAGTCACATCTTCAACAAGGATCACGACCATGTCCACGCTTGCCAACACCACGCGAAATCCGATTCTCCGCGCGCTGCACCGGTCCGGCTTGCTCGCGGAGGATCTCGACTACCACGTCGTCCGGGCCTCCATGGTGATCATGTTCTTCTTCTTCGGTTACCAGAAGTGGTTTCCGTATGAATTCGAAAGGCTGGTCCCGTTCATCAGCAACGGGCCGCTGATCTGGTGGCTCTATCCCGTGTTCGGCCACGCCGGCGCCAGCCATTTCCTCGGCATCTCGGAATGGACGTTCGGGTCCCTGCTGCTCGCAGGCTTCTGGGACAAGCGGCTCGGCGTTCTTGGCGCCCTCGGCTCGACGGGCACCTTCATCGCGACCGTCACCATCATCCCGTTCATGCCGGACGGATGGGACGTCGCGGCGGGAGGCTTCCCCGCGATGACGGGCAACGTGCCCTTCCTGATGAAGGACGTCGTTCTGCTTGCCGTCTCGCTCTACCTCCTGAGGCAGGACGTGGTTCGCCTGATGCCGCAATAACGCGGCACTCTGCCGATGGCGATACGTCGCCGGCGAGCGGAAAGTCCGCCGGCGATTGCGCGTTCAGCAACATGAGAAGGCGGTCAACCCAGGTATCCGCCGCGGGTTTGCCATGATCGGATTTCATCAAGCCATTGGAGCGTATGCTCTCAGGCTGAGCAATCGTTCGCTGACGCGTCTCGTGTGGGGAGACGCTCGGAAAGCGAGTTCGACAAAGCGGGATGACCGGTCCTGCCGGCCCGACTGGCTGCGGCTCGAATTGCCGCAACCGCCATCCAGTCGCGAAGAAGTCCCTTGTCTTCTTTCGAAAATGACGACCGGCGCTTGATATCCTCCAATGTCTCGCCGGGATGGCACCGCTCAAAGTCCTCGCGGATCAGCCATTCGAGATGGATTCGTTCCTTCTCGTCCGCCGGGCGCATATCGTGATGGGAATTGCTCAACATTTCCCTTCCTCCATTGTCGTATCTCCACTTCGGGAACCGAGCAGGCGCAGGCGAACGCGCCAGACATCGGGGCCCTGCTCCAGGTACGACCAGCCGCAGCGTGCACCATGTCGTGCTTCGAGCCGCAGGCGCAGCCGCCTGGGATCGTGATCCACAACGATCTGAAGCGTGGCATCCGGGGCGAGATGCTCGACCAGGCGAGAAAGGATCTCATGACGGTGTCGCGGATCGATGTCCGCCACGTTGATCACGCGTTCACTGCGGCCCGCGTCCAGCATCGTCTAACTCCCGGGAGGATTCGCTCGGTGCAGGCGTCGCCGGCGGCGGGCGTTGGGCCTTCCACTCGAGTTCAAAAAACAGGGCTTCGATATGACAGATCAGCTGTTCGGCACGATCACGCGCCAGCAGCCTGTGCAGAACAGCATGGAAACAGGGCTTGAGGATCTTCCCCGTGACGCCGCGCTCGGCGACCATCAGATCGACGATGTTCTGCTCGAGCGGTGAAAGCCCCTCACTCTCCGTCGCGACATCGAGTATCCGGTTGAGCGACTGCTCCACCTGAACCCAGTTGGCCCGCGCAATGTGTGTCAGCACATTGTTGATGTGCGGATGGGCGCGGAAAGCAGCGAAGATCCGGAACGCGAGTTCAGCCGTTGAAAGCTCCGGCCGGGCGACGGAGGGCTTCGCTGCCGGCTGCAAATATTGGCGGTTGAGCAGCGCGGGCTGCGCTTCGGTGCGGACATCCAGCCGGACTGGAATGGTCATGGATTGACCTCTCATGCAATAAGATATATCTTATATATATCTTATTAGGCGCCGCGACAAGGAGAAATACGATGATCGAGAGCCCTCACGAAACCAAGCCTCCAAGGCCGTCCGACCGCGGCGCCATCGAGTTCGACGACAACACGTTCCTGGTCGACGCAGCGCTTATCGGCGAGCTTCTACACGTACCCGCCTCGCGGGTGCCGGTCCTGATGCGCGAAGGGAAGATCACGAGCGCCTGCGAGCGCGGGGTCGATGACCACGAGGGTGAATTCCGGCTGACCTTCTTCCACCGCAACCGCCGCGCGCGACTGGTTACGGATCCGTCAGGCCGCGTCCTTCGCAAATCGGCCATCGACTTCGGCGACCGGCCCATTCCGGACTCGCTTTATCAGACGGGCGCCTAACGAAGGGGTCACTCGTCAGTCCGCCAAGCAGGAGAGATCACGCATGACAGACATTCATTCCGCCCAAAATATCGATCTGCCCGGCAGCGACCTCGACGTCGCAAGAATGCCGGAGCATTGGCTGCTGCCCGCCTCGGCAAGCGCGTGCTCCGTCCCGGCGGCTTGAAGCCGACGCGAGCCCTTCTCGACGGACTGGCGATCGGCCCGCCGACAACGTGGTGGAATTTGCGCCTAGTCAGCGGTCCACCCACCGTCGATCAGTAGCGAAGAGCCGGTCATCAATGCCGAAGCGTCACTTGCAAGGAAGAGCACAGCGCCCATCACGTCTTCGACCGTTCCAATACGCCCCAGCTTGATCTTGGCGAGGACGTTCGCTCGGAAGGTGGCATCCGCGAAGAACGGACGCGTCATGGGTGTCTCGATGAAGGTGGGGCACAATGTATTCACGCGGATGCCATGAGGCGCGAGGTCAAGGGCCATAGACTTGGAAAATCCTTCCATCGCCCATTTCGAAGCGCAATAGATCGAACGGCGCTCGCCGCCGACGTGCCCCATCTGAGACGAGACATGAATGACGGAGCCGGCGATCTTGGCGGCGATCATGCGACGGCAAACGGCCTGCGCGGCAAAAAACGCCGCCCGCACATTCAAGCCCATGACGACGTCGAAATCTTCTGGCGTGACGTCGGTGAAAGGCTTGGGACGGTTCGTGCCGGCATTGTTGACAAAGACATGATAGGGCGGCCGCGCCTCGATTGCTGCCGCAAAGCTCGTTATATCGGTGACATCGAGAACGAGCGTATCCGCCGCAAGCCCCTCGGCACACATGGTTTCGGCCACGGCTTCGAGTTCGCTACGGCTGCGCGCGCAGAGCGTAACCTCGGCTCCGGCGCGGGCGAGCGCCGTCGCGGCTGCAAGGCCAAGCCCTCGCCCGGCGCCGGTGACAAGCGCGCGCCGGCCGTCCAGGCGGAAGGACGGCGTCTGCGGGAGGACAGCGGTCATTCCGCCGCCCCGGCATAAGGAACGTTTCGTCCGCCATAACGGCGCACGCGCACATTGGCCTGCTCGGCGTGCCCCGCGAAACCCTCGAGCATGCAAAGCCGCGAGCAGTACTCGCCGATCATCGCGGACGCGCTGTCGGTCGTTACGCGCTGGTAGGTGACGGTTTTCAAGAATTTGCCGACCCAGAGGCCACCGGTGTAGCGCGCAGCCTTCTTCGTCGGCAGCGTGTGGTTGGTGCCGATCACCTTGTCGCCGTAGGCCACGTTCGTTCTCGGGCCAAGGAACAGCGCACCATAGTTGGTCATGTTGCGCAGGAAGTAGTCCGGATCGCGCGTCATGACCTGCACATGCTCGGAGGCGATCCGATCCGCCTCCTCGACCATTTCTTCCTCACTGGCGCAGACGATCACTTCGCCATAATCCTCCCATGCCTTTGCGGCGATTGCCGCCGTCGGCAGGATCTTCAGCAGGCGCTCAACCTCGGCCATCGTTTCGCGCGCCAGCTTCTCCGAATTGGTCAAAAGGATGGCTGGTGAATTCGGCCCGTGCTCCGCCTGGCCAAGCAAATCGGTGGCACACATCTCCGCGTCAACGGTTTCATCTGCGATGACGAGCGTCTCGGTCGGACCGGCGAACAGATCGATGCCGACCCGTCCGAACAACTGCCGCTTGGCTTCCGCGACAAAGGCATTGCCGGGGCCAACGAGCATATCCACGCCTGCGATCGATTCCGTTCCGAGCGCCATGGCACCCACCGCCTGGATGCCCCCGAGACAGTAAATCTCGCCGGCACCGGCGAGATACTGAGCCGCGACGATCGCCGGTGCAGGCTTGCCCATGAAGGGCGGCGCGCAGGTGACGATGCGCTGCACGCCGGCAACCTTGGCCGTGATCACCGACATGTGCGCGGAGGCAAGCAATGGATACTTGCCACCCGGCACATAGCAGCCGACCGAATTCACCGGGATGTTCTTGTGACCGAGCACGACACCGGGCAGCGTCTCGACCTCAATGTCTTTCAGGGCGGCGCGCTGGTGTTCAGCGAAGTTCCGGACCTGCTCCTGCGCGAACTTGATGTCATCCAGGTTCCGCTGCGACAGTTCTGATAGGCATTGACGGATTTCGGCGTCAGTCAGGCGGTAATCGGCCCGGTCCCACTGGTCGAACTTGACGGAAAGCTCGCGCACCGCTGCGTCACCGCGCCGCTCGATATCGGCCAGGATCGTCTCGACGGTGGCGCGTACCTTCGAATCGTCCTCCGCGCGCTGCGCAGCATCGCGGCTTCGTTTCAAATAGGTTGCCATGGAACCTCCGCGCTTACTTGATTGCCTGGGGATTGATCGGCGATCCAGCACCGCCCGGCAGATGCAGCGGCGGGGCGGTGAAGAAGAATTCATACACCTTATCGGCGGCGCAATCTTCGGCGAGTTCCTTCAAGTAGAAGATCTCGCCCATTGAGATGCCAATCGCCGGTATCACGACCCAATGCCAAGGCTGATTCGCGTCCTTGGTCTCATTCGGGCGAACCTCGCAGCCCCAGGTATCGGTGCAGATCGCCGCGATGTCCTTCTGCCGAATCCAGTAACAGGTCTCGAACGCGACGCCGGGCGCATCGCCGCCGCCATAACCCGACCAGTCCTTCTTCTTGAGACACCGCTCCTGGTGGCCTGTGCGAACCAGCACGAAGTCACCCTTGCGGACGGTCACGCCTTGCGCGGCGGCGCAGCCATCGAGGTCCGCATTCGTGATCGCGTATCCGTCATCGAGGGATTCGACGCCCTTCCAGCGGGCCACGTCGAGCAGAACGCCGCGGCCGACCATCTTGTCCCTCACATTCTCGATGCCGAGCTTGCGCGCGCCGCGCGCATCGACGAGCCGCGCATCGTAGCCATTGTACATCTTGTCATCCAGGAAGATGTGGCAGAGCGCGTCCCATTGCGTCGACGCCTGACAGGGCATGTTGATCGCATCGTCCGCATATCGAAGGTAAGGCGACGGCGTATCCTGGTTGCCCGCGGTGGCATCCGTACCGGTCGCAAGCATCGTGTGAATCGGATTCCATCGACCGCCAAATAATCCGGACTGGATCGGCTCCTTCAGCGACAGGCCGAGCGCGAATACCTTGCCCTTCTTGATCAATCGCCCCGCGTCGATCACGTCCTGCGGCGTCACGTTATTGAGCGTGCCAATCTGGTCGTCCTTGCCCCAGCGTCCCCAATTCGACAGGGTCTTTGCGGCTTCGTAGATGGCGGCGCGATCGACTTTCATCGGTTGATCCTCTGTGTTCTTGTTGATTGGTCTGGCGTTCTGACGGCATGAATGCCGCTCAAGCCGCAACTTCTCACACGGAGCAGTAGCGTTCCTTGATTTCGTCGTCGGCGAGCAGCGCCTGTGCGCTCGCCTCGTGCACGACCATGCCCTGATCGAGCACATAGGCGCGATCGGCGATGGCGAGGGCGAGTTCAACGTTTTGCTCGACCAGCAGAATCGTCGTGCCCTGGCTTTTCATGCGGCGAAACAGCTCGAACATCTCGTCCACCAGAACCGGCATGATGCCCTCGGAAGGCTCATCGAGCATCACCAAATCCGGCCGCGCGATCATCGCCCTGGCAATCGCGAGCATCTGCTGCTCGCCGCCCGACATCGTGACCGCGTCCTGTTCAAGCCGCTCGGCAAGCCTGGGAAATATTCTTGCGATCTCTTCGACCCGCCGGGTTTCCTCATGCTTGGCCTTCGAGGCGACGAGCCCAAGTCGCAGATTCTCCCGCACCGAGAGGCCCTGCACGATGCGGCGCTCCTCCGGCACATAAGCGAGCCCGCGCGCGAAACGGACGTGGGCCGGTGAGGCCAGGATCTCTTCTCCCTTGAAGGTCACGGACCCACTGCGCCGATCGAGCAGACCCATGATGGTTTTCAACGTCGTGGTCTTTCCTGCACCGTTGCGGCCGATCAGGCAGACGATCTCGCCTTGATGCACCTCGAGCGAGATGTCTTGGAGCACATGGCTCGGACCGTACCATCCGTTGAGATTGTGGATTCGCAGCATCGGCTCCGGCATAGTCTAGTGCTCCCGCTGGCCCAGGTAGACACGCTTGACCTGCTCGTTCTGGCGCACCTCGGCCGGTGTTCCCTGCGCGAGCAATTCGCCATGATGCAGAACGAGCACGCGGTGGCTGATGCCCATCACGAGCTTCATCTTGTGTTCAACGAGGATGACGGTTCGCTCGCCGGCGAGGCGAACAATGAGATCCATCATGACCCGCGTTTCCTCGGGGCTCATGCCGGCCGTCGGCTCGTCGAGCAATAGCAGCCGCGGATTTGCCGCAAGTGCCATGCCGATTTCGAGCGCGCGCTGCTCGCCATGCGCGAGATCGCGGGCGCGGCGCGCGCGACGGTCCTTCAATCCGACGAGTGCGAGCAACTCGTCAGCGCGTTCAGCAAGGCCCGGCAGCATGCTTCGCGGACGCCAAATGTCATATCTGGAGACGAAGGCCTGCAATCCCACCCTGACGTTCTCATGCACGGACAGGTGCGGGAAGATGTTGGTGATCTGGAACGACTTGGCGATCCCGAGATGGGCAAACCGATGCTGCGGAAGGTTGGTGACATCGCTGCCCTCGAACTCCACTTTGCCTGTCGTCGGCCGGAACGCACCTGAGAGCAGATTGAAGTATGTGCTCTTGCCGGCTCCGTTCGGCCCTATGATCGAGGTGATAACGCCGCGTTCAAACTCGGCGCTGATGTTATTCAGCGCGACGAACTTGCCGAACATCTTGCTGACGCCGGTGGTGCGGAGGATGATCGGGGATGCTGCGGTCGCGGTCATGGCTTGATCCTCTTCAGGATCGTGCCCCAGATGCCCTCCGGGAAGAACAGCACGCAAACGACGAACACCCCGCCGACGACCAGCTGCCAGTGCACGGTCCAAAGCGAGACGAGATTCTCGAGCAACAAGAACACCGCTGCCCCGACAAAGGGACCGAAGAAGGTCCCCATGCCGCCCAGCAGCGCCATCATCACAACCATTCCGGAGGTTTCATAGTGAAGGATCTCGATCGGCACGATCGACAGATGCAATGCCGCCAGCGATCCCGCAAGACCGCAGAAACCGCCGGAAAGGATGAACGTCATCAGGCGCGTGGCAACCACGTTGTACCCCGAAGCGCGCGCCCTGGCCTCGTTCTCGCGCACTGCCTCGATAACGGCGCCGAAGGGAGATGCGAGAATGCGCGACAGCACGAAGAACGCCAGAATGACAAAGCTGGCGACGACGTAGTAGCGGACCAACGGATTGATGAAATCAAAATGGAGACCGAACAAGTTGATCGCGCGGACGTTGATGCCGCGCAAGCCGTTCTCACCACCGGTCCAGTCCACCGCCTGATAGAAGATGTAATAAACGCATTGGGCAAGCGCCATGGTGACCATGGCAAAATAGATACCGCGGGTGCGGATGGCGAGACTCCCGATCAGCGTCGCCATGACCAGCGCGCTCAGGACGCCAATCGCGATCGCTGCGTACCAGGGAAGCCCGAAATGAACGATGGCGATGCCGCAGAGATAGGCGCCGGTCCCGAACAGCGCGGCGTGTCCAAATGACAGCAGGCCGAGATAACCGAACAAGAGGTTAAAGCCGAGCGCATAGAGGCCGTAGATCAGGATATTCACGGCAAGTGCAGTAAAGGGCATCACGAACGGGAAGATCAGCACGAAAATGCTGGCGAGCAGCACGCGATGACGCTTGGCCAGGTCGAACCAGTTGTACGATCTGGAAGATGAAGCGGCGATGGTCGGGGCGATATCGATCATCGTGTCAGCTCATCAATCCTGCGCGACCAAAGAAACCCTGCGGCCGGATCAGCAGCACAATCGCCATCAGCGCAAAGATGGACACCTTGGCCATTTCAGGCGCGAACAGCGAGGACATGCTGACAACGACCCCGACCAGCAGCCCGGCCAGCACCGCACCGCCGATCGAGCCCATGCCGCCGACGACAGTCACCACGAAGGCCTCGGCCAGGATGGTCGCACCCATTTCAGGAATTACGCCCTGCAGTGGCGCGGCCAGAAGGCCCGCAAATCCGGCAATTGCCGTCCCGATGCCGAAAACGATGAGCCAGACCCGGCTGACATCGACCCCGAGCACCCGCACGATTTGCGGATCGCGCGCGCCGGCGCGGATGACCAAGCCGAAGCTGGTCCGTTCAAGGAACAGCCACAAGCCGATGAGGACCACGGCCGTGGCGCCGATGACAAACAGCCGGTACAGCGGGAAATAGCCGACGCCGATGTCGACGGCGCCCTGCAGAAGTTCGGGCGTGTCAAACGGATAGCCGCTGGTGCCAAACGCGATCCGGATCAGTTCGATCATGATGTAGGAGAGGCCGAACGTCAGCAGTAGCGGATAGTCGATGCCGCGGCCGTACAGCGGGCGCACGAGGAACCGCTCAACGATCATGCCGAAAGTGCCGACCAGGAGCGGCACCCCCACAAGGCAGATCCAGAAGTTGCCGCCCATCGACACCAGGAAGAGCCCGGCATAGGCCCCAACCATGTAGAAGGCCCCGTGGGCGAAATTGACCACGGTCAGCATGCCGAAAATCAGCGACAGGCCAATGGCGAACAGCACATAGATCGCACCGAGAGCAAGCCCGGTGAAGAGCTGCAGCGCAATCAGGTCGAAACTCAATCCACTCATGGCGTCCCGGGTGTCATTGATTGAGACGAAAGAAGCCGGGCGCAATTAGGGCTGCGCCCGGCGGAACGGATCAGTTCTTGTGGCCAAGCGCCTCGCAGGTTCGCAGATTGGCCTCGTTGGGCTCGTCGGTGCTGATGACATTGAAGACATCGGCGTCGCCCTTCTGCGGGTTCGCCTTGGACTCGATGATGAACACCGACTGCACCGACTGGTGGTCGCATTTGCGGTAATATTGCGGTCCCTTGTAGTAGTCGTACTTCAATGCTTCGACCGCTGCGATGACCTTATCGGCATCGAGCGATCCGGCAGCACGCGCCCCCATCAGCAAAGTCTTCACGCCGCCATAGCCGAGCGCGCCGTAGTCGGAAGGCACTTTGCCGCCGTGCATCTTCCGGAAGCGGTCATTGAACGCCTTCGCGGAAGCCACCTTGTCCTCGATTCCCCAGTAGTAGGATGTGCCCCCTACGACGCCATCGAAAGCCTGTGCGCCGGCGGCCACCCTGCCGGTATAGAGCAGAATGGGCGCAACGATCTTCATCGACTTCTTCATGCCGAAATCGGTGGCCTGCTTCAGCGCAATCTGCTGATCCCGGCCGAAATTGCTGATGCACAAAATATCCGGTTTCAACGCCTGGATCCGCGGCAACAGCGCCGAGAAATCCGTCGTGCCGATCGGGTGGCGGACGTCGGTGACAGTCTCAACTCCAAACGCCTTTCCGGCCTCCTGGAAGCCGCGCACCATTTCATGGCCATAGGCATAGTCCGCGGTGAGAAAGGCGACCTTCTTGCCGAACTTCGGGAAAGCATAGCGGCCGACGGCGCCGGCGGTCATATGCGGATTCAGCGCCTCATGGAAGGTGAACTTGCTGAAATCGGAGACTTCGTTGATCGTATCCGACTGGCTGATCGAATTGAAGATGATGCCGCGCTGCTTGGTGACGTTGTTGACGGCGAGCTGAACGGCGGCCGACAGACTGCCGACAATGAAATTCACCTTCTCCTTTTCCACCAGTTCAAGGGTACGGGTCGCCGCCTCGCCCGGATTGAGCTTGTCGTCCCGAACCAGCAGCTCAGCCTTGCGGCCGTTGAGGCCGCCGCCTTCGTTGAACTCTGCGATCGCAACCTCGGCCGCGCGCACCTGATCCTGGGCTTCGGTGCCATACGGTCCGGTCAGCGGCACCGGAAAGCCGATCTTGATCGTCGGCTCCTGCGCCATCGCAAGGTTGATGCGGAAAGGCGACGCGGCAACCAGTGCGCCGACGCCCGCGGTGGCGAGCACGCGGCGGCGACTCATTCGCTTCGATGTGAATTTGCTATCTTCAGTCATGCATTCCTCTCCCTGGCTGTGTCTTCTCTGATTTAAGTGTGCAGGCTACATCATGCGCGTCCAAGCGCGGATAGGATCACGCGCGGGGTCAGCGGGATCTCGGCAATGGTGACGCCGAACGGCGACAGCGCATCATTGACCGCATTGGCGACAGCGGCGGCTGCGCCCGCCGTACCCGCCTCTCCGGCCCCCTTTGCACCGAGCTCGCTCTCCTTGGTCGGCGTCACCACGTGACCCACAGCGATATCCGACATCTCGGCGGCCATGGGCACGAGATAGTCGGCCATATTGGCGTTGGTGAGCTGGCCCCGCTCATCGTAGATGCAATGTTCAAACAACGCAGCCCCGAGCCCCTGGACGACACCGCCGCGGATCTGTTCATCCACCAATTGGGGGTTGATCACGGTGCCGCAATCCTCGACCACCCAGTGATCGAGCAGACGGATGAATCCGGTTGTCGTATCGACCTCGAGCCGTGAGGCCTGAATTCCGTTCGTGAAGGCAAAACCGTATTCGCGCGGAACGAAGTGCCGAGTCGCCACCATTTCCGGCTGCAGCCCCGGCGGAAGCGTGTCGGGCCGAAAGAAGACGATACGGGCGAGCTCGGATAGCTCTATCTTGCGTTCTCCGCTTGACGGATCCACCACGGCATTATCGCTGATGTCGAGGTCCGCAGGGCGCGCCTGCAGGATGGCTGCCGCAACCTGGAGGATGTTGCCGCGCAGTGCCTTGGCCGATTGCAGCGCTGCCTCACCGCCAATGCCGGCCGCCCGCGAAGCCCAGGTGCCTCCACCATAAGGTGTTGCGTCGGTATCTCCCAGCACAACACGGACGCGGTCGATCGACACGCCGAGCCCGGTCGCAACGATTTGCGCCGTGATCGCCTCCGAGCCCTGGCCCTGCTCGGTGATACTGGTGTAGCAAGTCACGGAACCTGCGGCATCGAGCCGAACCGTCACGCCGTCCTGAGAAGAGATGCGTGCGCCGCCGACCCCATAGAAGGCCGCGCCAGGATTGGTGACCTCAATGAAACTCGCAAGGCCGATGCCGCGATGAATTCCCTCTCGACGCAGCCGGGCCTGTTCAGCACGAAGCACGTCATAGTCCATCATCTGCAGCAGCTTCTGAAGCGATGCATGATGCGAGAGCGCCTCGAAGCGCAATCCCGTCGGGGAGGCGCACGGATAGGCATCATCGCCGATCAGGTTGAGACGCCGGATTTGCACCGGGTCCATTCCGATGCGGCGCGCGGCAAGGTCGACAAGACCTTCGGTGACCGAGCAGGCGATCGGATGACCCACCGCACGATACTGGCAGGTGACGTTCTTGTTCTGGAAAACCACCCGTGCCCGCGCCCGATAGTTGGGCGTGGTGTACTGACCGCCGACAAGGTTGACGACCTGGTTCGCCTCGACCGCACTGGTGCGTGGATACATCGAGTAAGGCCCGATGCCGGTCAGATCATCGATCTCGAAGGCCTTGATCAAACCGTTACGGTTGACGGCGATGCGTCCCTTGCAGATGTGATCACGCGCGTGAATGTCGGTATTGAAGCTTTCGACCCGATCAGCGACGAACTTCACCGGTCGGCGAAACAGTTTCGCAAGGCCGTATGCTGCCATCTCGTCGGCATAGATGTGGACTTTGATGCCAAATGATCCGCCCACGTCCTTGCAAACGACGCGCACCTGCTGCTCGGCGAGGCCGAGATGCTTTGCCGCGATGTTCTGCACCATGTGGGGCGCCTGGGTGCCCTGATAGATAGTGAGGCGCCCCTCGCCCACATTCCAGTCGGCAACGACCGCCCTTGGCTCCAACGTCACACCGGTGTGACGGCCGAAAACAAACTCCGCCTCAACCACCTCGTCGGCTTCGGCAAACGCCGCATCGACTGCGCCTGCGTCGTGATTGCGTTCGAATGCAAGATTGTCGCCGAGATCGGGATGGATCACCGGCGTTGCCGGGTCGAGCGCCGAGCGCATATCCGTGACCGCCGGCAATTCTTCGTAGGAGATTTCGACCGCTTCCGCCGCATCTTCGGCGAGCGCGCGGCTGCTCGCCAGAACTGCGACGACCGCCTCACCCTGCCAGCAGACCCGATCGATTGCCATGGCGTGCTGAGGCGCGGATTTCAAACCCTTCAAGTGCGATAACACCCCGACCCAGGGAGTCACGACCCCAGCGAGTTCGCGGCCGGTCACCACGGCAACCACGCCAGGCATAGCTTTCGCTGCCTCGGTATTGATCGCGGAAATCCTCGCATGCGCATGCGGCGAGCGAACAAAAGCGACATGAACCATGCGCGGCAGCACGAGGTCACTGACATACTGCCCCCGCCCTTGCAGCAGACGGTCAAGGTTGGGGCGCGGCACGGATTGGCCGATATAGGAATTCGGCCGATCCAGCGCGGTCAGGCCCTTGGGCTGATCGGAGCGACTCATGGACGGCGCTGCCTCGCCTTGGCGGTACGCTCCACGGCATCGACAATCGCATGATAGCCGGTGCAGCGGCAGTAGTTGCCGGACAAGTGCTCACGAATTTCGGTTCGCTCCGGGTTTGCACACTTGAGCAGAAGATCCTGCGCCGTGAACAGCATTCCCGGCGTGCAATAGCCGCACTGGAGCGCATTGCGTTCACGGAAAGCGGCTTGGAGATCGGCTATCTCGCCGCTGTCGGACAGGCCTTCGATGGTTTCGACTGCGCAGCCGTCTGCCTGCACTGCGAGCGTGAGGCAACTGCGAACGATCTCGCCATCGACGCGCATGGTGCACGCACCACATACCCCGTGCTCGCAGCCCACATGGGTCCCGGTCAATCCAAGCTGGTCGCGCACAAAGTCGGCAAGGTTCAGCCGCGCCGGCACATCCGCGCTGATGCTCTCGCCGTTGACCATGAGCGCAATGCGGGTGGCCGTCACCTCACCACCTCCATCGCAAGCTCCGGCCGCTCAAGAACGTCTGCCACGCAGCGCGATAGCAGCAGCCGCGCAAAATGCCGACGCATGGCTGCGCTGGCCTGCTGGTCATCCGGGGGATCAAGCTCGGCGTCCAGCGAGGCTTGCGCCTCCGCTATGCGCTCGGCGGTGATGTCCACACCAACCAAGTAAGCGGTGGCGCGCGCAAGGTGCGGACGATCACCAATGGCGAAGTATGAAAGGCGCAAATCGCCGAGCTGCGCGCCATCCACGTGCGCAAGAGCGGCGAGACCCGTCATCGCGTAGTCGCCACTGCGGCGGACGAATTCATGGAAATACGTCCGCGAGCCTGGCTGTGGCCGCGGAACTTCAATCGCGGTAAGCAGTTCGTGTGGCTCGAGTGCTGTCTCGTAAATTCCCCGGAAAAAATCGCGTGCATTGACGCGCCGTTCGCCGCCCTCACTTCGAATCACCATTCTCGCTTCGAGCGCAAGCATACAAGCAGGGAATTCGGATGCCGGATCGGCATGCGCGAGATTCCCGCCGATCGTGCCGCGATTGCGAATGGCGGGATGAGCGACATGAGCCGCGGCCTGTCGCAGCAGCGGCAAGCTGGCCGAGATATCTTCCGAGGTCAGCAGGTCGGCGTGACGGGTCAGCGCCCCGATCGCGACGATGTCGTCCCGAAGCTTGATACCGCGCAGCTCATCCAGCCGACCGATGTCAATCAGGATAGCGGGGACGGCAAGCCTCAGATTGAGCGCGGGCAATAGGCTCTGCCCGCCGGACAGGATCTTCGCGGCGCTGCCATGGCGTGACAGCAGCTCGAGCGCATGCTCGATACTCTCCGCGCGCACATAGCTGAAAGCCGGAGCTTTCATTTGCCGGCCATCCTCCCAGGTCTTTTCATCAAGCCGCCTTATCGTGCCGGCCTGGGGCGGATTAGACGTTGCAAGTTGCCAAAGGTCAAGTTTGTTTATCGATCGATCACTTGAGCCGACGGGAGCCCCGCGCCTTCCGGGCCGGCCGGGATACCGACGCTCCGCTCATGATCATGCGGTCAAACAGCGCCTGCGCACGTGCCGCCTCCTCCTTGAGGAGCCTTGCAAATAGCGCCGCGGCCGGGGAGATCGCCTTGCGTGCCGGCTCAGTCAGGACGAACTCGGAATGGAGTGGCGGATCCTCGAGCGGCCGGATCTCAAATCGCGACTCCTTCAGGTCCGACACCATCATGATAAAGGGTAGGATCGCAACGAAGTCGCTCGCTGCGACGAATTGCAGCGTGCCCATCATGGCGTCAAGTTCCAGCCGTTGGGCGATCTCGATCCCATTCGCGGCGAAATAAGTTTCGATGTTGCCGCGGCGGGTGTTCTGCCAGCCCGGCACGACGACCTTCAAAGGTCCGAGCTCGGACAGGCGGACGGTGCCAGCGATGGTGCGATGACTGCGCGTCGCCCGCGGGCGCGCCCGCACCAGCATCTCACGGTCGCGCAGCAAAAGGCGCTGCGAGACCCCAGGTGTTCCGGAAAACGCGGGCACTGCGGCGAAGTCGAGCTCTCCCGCCCGCACCATCTCGGTAAGCACGCCGGAATAGGCCTCAGTAATGTTGATCTGGACCGCTGGCGCCGCGAGAAGGAAACTCTCGAGCACAGGCGGCAGCAGCGAGCGCGTGAAGGTCGGCATGAGGCCGACACGAAGGGGACCGCTCGGCTTCTCGGCAGCGACCTTCTGCGCAGCAACGTCGAGCCGCTTCAACGCCGCGATGCATTCTTCGTAATAGGTCCGGCCCGCCGCGGTAAGCGCGACGTTGCGGCCGTGCCGCTCGAACAGCGCCGTGCCGAGTTCCTCCTCCAGCTGCGCCACATGCTGCGAAATGCCGGACTGGGTCGCGCCCTCCCGGAGCGCAGCCGCTGTGAAGGAGCCTTCCTCGTGCACGGCGATAAAGGAGCGAAGCTGCCGCAGCGAGACCATTGTTCTCATATCAAATTAACTAATGCGATTGAGCAAGAATTATCATTTTTCTTGCGGCCGGCAATGGCTACTCTTGCTGAGCCTTCCAAATCAGGATGATACCCCATGAAACTCGGCTTCTTCACCATGCCGATCCACCCGCTCCAAAAAGACTGGCGCCAGTCGCTCCAGGAGGATCGCGAAGCCTTCGTGTTGGCGGACGAGCTCGGGTTCAGCGAAGCCTATGTCGGCGAACACGTGACCGACCGCGCCGAAAACATCACCTCATGCATCGCGTTTATCGCCTGGATTGCAGCTGCGACCAAGCACATCCGCCTCGGCACCGGAACGGTAAACCTGCCGAATGCGCACCCCGCTGCCGTCGCAGCGTCGATCGCGATGCTGGACCACATGCTCGAAGGACGGCTGATCTTCGGAATCAGCCCGGGCGGCCTCCTGTCTGACGCCGAGCTCTTCGGCAATCTCGATGCCGATCGCAACGAAATGTTCGTGGAAGCAATCAATCAGGTGCTGGCGATCTGGCAGGGCGAACCGCCATACGACATCAAGGGCAAGTATTGGTCGATCTCCACGGCGCGAACCATGATGACGGAGGTCGGTCAGGGCTATATCGCGCGGCCGCTGCAGCGGCCGCATCCGCCCATCGTCGTTACGGCCGTTGCACCTTTTTCCAAGGGGGTCACCGAGGCTGCCGCCCGCGGCTGGGAGCCGATTTCGGCCAACTTCCTGATGCCTGCCTGGGTCAAGAGCCATTGGCCCAGATATGTCGAGGGCTGCCAGCGCGCGGGCCGAGCGGCGGATCCGGCCAACTGGCGCGTTGCCAAGAGCATCTTCGTGGCCGAGGATGAAGCGACTGCCAAGGCTTATGCGACCGATCCCGACGGGCCTTACGTGAACTACTACCGTTCGCTCTTCACCAAGCTGAAGAAGAATGGGCGCATCGAACTGTTCAAGACACACCGCGACCAGCCGGATGAGGAGGTCACCCTGGAATCGATCTGTGACCGCCTGGTCATCTACGGAACGCCTTCCAGCGTCGCCGACAAGCTGCTCGCCTTTCAAGAGCAGGTTGGCGAGTTCGGAACATTGCTCTATGCCGGCAAAGACTGGAAGGATCGCGAGCTCGGCCGCTGCTCTATGATCCTTTTAGCTGAAAAGGTGCTGCCCCGACTGCAATGAACCAAGTCACAGCCAACGGTTGTAGGCTGAATTGGCGAAGATCGGCACAAGAATAGAGGAGACATTCTGTGGCGCTGTCGGAGCGAATTCCTTACCAGGCGCTGATCGACCGGCCGAAGCTTGAGTTGCCGGGAGGAAAGCGACTCGCCGTCTGGATTATCCTCAATGTGGAGGAGTGGCGCATCGAGCAAGCGATGCCGCGCACGGTACTGAGCCCTCCCATGGGCCAGCCGTTGCTGCCTGACGTTCCGAACTGGTCCTGGCATGAATACGGCATGCGCGCCGGGTTCTGGCGCCAGTTCAAGGCGCTCACCGACCGCAACATTCCCACCACGCTCGCCATCAACGGAAGTGTCTGCCAATCCTATCCGCGGGTTGCCGCCGCGGCGCGCGAGGCCGGCTTTGAATTCATGGGCCACGGCTTTCTCCAGGGACCCATGCACAAGGTCGAGGACCAGAGCGATGCCATCAAGCGTACGGTCGACATCATTACGAAATTCGCCGGCAAACCGCCGCGTTCGTGGGAGAGTCCCGGTCTCACCGAGACGGACGAAACACTTGATCTGCTGCGCCGACACGGAATCGAATACGTCGCCGACTGGGTGATCGACGATCTTCCGCAGGACATCGATACGCCGTACGGGCGGATCACGACCATTCCATACACCGTTGAGACCAACGATATCGTCGTGCACGCCCTCCAACATATGCCTTCAGAGCAGTTCCTGCGCCGCTGCATCGATCAATTCGATCGGCTGTACCAGGAGGGAGCGGATAACGCCCGTGTCATGGCGATTTCGATCCATCCCTACATCACCGGCGTGCCGCATCGGATCGGCTACCTCGAGCAGATCCTCGACCACGTCATTGGCCATGATGGTGTCGCCCTGATGACGGGAAGCGAGATCGGCGACTGGTATCGCGAGGCGCTGGCAAAGGCTCAGAGTGCGGGCCGCGCATCATGATCAAAGCCGCCGTCATCGGCCTCGGGTGGTGGGGCCAGACGATCGCCGCTAATCTCAGCGAAAGCTCGATCATCCGGCCGGTGCTCGGCGTGGATCCGGCACCGGCTGCCCGTGCGGCTGCCGAGGCAAAAGGCTTAGAGACCGCCGACAATTTCGAAGCCGCCTTGAACCGAAGCGACATCGAAGCGGTGATCCTGTGCACGCCGCAGGACCGGCATGCTGATCAGATCGTTGCAGCCGCGGCGAGCGGCCGGCACGTTTTCTGCGAAAAGCCGCTATGCACCACCGCATCGGATGCGAACCGCGCCCTCGCGGCGGTGAAGGCGGCCAAGGTCCAGCTCGGCATTGGTCATGAGCGTCGCTTCGAGCCGGCGATCATCGAACTGCGCCAGAGGCTGGCAGCGGGTGAGTTCGGCAAGGCCTTGATGGTCGAAGCCAATTTCAGCCAGGACAAGTTCCTCGATTTGCCGCCGGACAATTGGAGGCTCTCCGCAACGGCAAATCCGGCAGGACCGTTGTCGGCGACCGGCATTCACCTTGTCGATTTGTCAGTTGCCTTGCTCGGAACGCCCACGACCGTCTGGGCGCGGCTCGCTACTCTGGGCAGCCACTTCGCAAATGGCGACACGCTGTCGATCACGCTTGGCTTCGAGAGCGGCACCACCGCAGCGTTGACTGCAATCCTCGCCACCCCCTTCATGGGCCGGCTCGCCTTGCTAGGCTCACACGGCTGGATGGAGATTCGAGACCGCACTCATCCGGAAAGGCCGACCGGCTGGGACGTAACCCGGGTCGTTCGGGGCTCCGACCGCAGTGTCGCCTACTATCCGCCGCATCCAGCGGTGCGCGACAACCTGGAGGCCTTCGGCCGCGCGATTCGCGGTGACGGCGCCTATCCCGTGACGCATGACGAAATGCGGTTCGACGTTCGGGTGTTCGAGGCGGTGCAGCGTTCAGTCCTCACCGGCCAGCTGGAGACGGTCTGATTTTCTCGAGAGCCGGCGCGGCTCGACGATCCGCGTAAAGCTCGCAAGATAAACGTCGACAGCATCCGCAATCATCTTGTCCTTGTCCTCGAGCACCGCCGCATCGTAGATGTATTTCCTGATGCCATAATAGAAGATGCCGCCGTGGAAGACCCAAGCCATCTCCAGTTCGGCCGGTGTGGGCTTCTGGGCGGGCAGCTCGGCCGCAGCGCGGCATTCCCTGACGATGCGCGTCAGGATCTTGTCGCGAACCACATTGACGTAAGCGCGATTGATCTCGAGCCCCTTCAGACCCGAAAACAAATAAATGCGTAGCCAGATCCGCGTGAAGATCGCGTCTGTATACGCGTTATAGAACTCACACAACCGCTCGCGGATCGGTCGCGAGCGGTCCGCCAGACGCTTCTCCCAGCCGCTCTCGAGCGGCTCGAGATAAACTTTCTTATAGACCTCCTCGATCAGGTCGTCCTTGCTCGGAAAATAGCGATACAGGAGCGGCTGGGTAACGCCGAGGCGGCGTGCCAGCTCCCGCGTGCCGCCATTGAAACCTTCATCGGCAAAGAACTCGGTTGCCTTGCGGATGAATTCCTGGCGCCGCTCCTCTGGCGAAAGGCGCTTCGATTTGGGGCGAGCGGAGGTAGGCGATTTCTTGTTCATGATAAGCGAGGGATCACACACCAGGGCTGAAACGGCCAAACTCGCCGCGTGTAAAGAGCAGTGGCTCGGCATCGTTGTAGGCGTAGCGCTCCACGGCACCAAGAAAAATGATGTGATCGCCGCCGTAATACCGGTCCACCGTGCGGCACTGGAAGGTCGCGACCGTGCCGGCCAGCACGGGCGCGCCACCCAGCCCGCTTCGCCAGTCGGTTCCTGCGAACTTGTCGGCCTTGCTGGCCGCGAAGCGAGCAGCCAATTCCCGTTGACCGGCCGCGAGCACGTTGACCGCGAAGTGCGAGGCGTTCTGGAAGACGCTCATGCTCTGTGAATAGACGAGAAGGCTCCACAGCACGAGTGGCGGGTTGAGCGAGACCGAAGCGAACGAATTGCAGGTCAGGCCCACGGGCGTGCCATCTTCGGCGGCAGCCGTGACGATGGTGACGCCGGTGCCGAAGCGCCCCAGCGCCTTTCGAAAGTCGCGTCCGTCCAACGGCGCCCCGCTCCGGTGGGCAGCGTCGCCCGAGCCAACAGAGGTCGGCGTGGCCATTTGAAGCTCGCTACAGCGTTAGATTTTCGGACGGCAGGCCCAGAGCCACCCGTCCGTAATTGGTACCTGCCGCGTCGAAGCTGAAGGCGATGTGGGCATTGATCGCATGCGCATCACGGAATTGACGCTGGAGCGTGCCTGCCGTGTAAAGGCCGCGCGCCCCGCTCGCCGTGAACAATAGTCCGACTGCCTCGGTGCACAGGTTGACCGAGAACGCGCCGTCGCGGCGATAACGCGTTTTCTCGGCAAGATCCGGAATCCGTCCGCGCCTTGCATCGGCCATCGCTTCGATGCAGGTTCGGCGCATGACCAGCCGCGCCGCGTCAATCTTGGCGGATGCTTCGGCGATCTTGATCTGCGTGGTCTGCAGATCCCCAAGCTTCATCCGATTATAGGTTGACGCCCGATGCCGGGCGGTCTCGACGTAGTCATCCAGGCAGCCTTGCGCATTGCCCAACGCTGCGCCGGACAGCACGAACGGAAACAGCGAGAACACCGGCAGCGCATACAATGGGCCGGGATTCACCTGACTGCCGGGGGGCGGTCCTCCGGCTACGTCCCGCACGGCAAGCGTCATGTGGTCGGGAACGAAGAGGTCCTCGATCTCAACATCGCTGGATCCCGTACCCCTGAGACCGCTGGAGTCCCAAGTGTCGATGATGCGATAGTCCGCGGACCGAACCAGAAAGATTCGGTGCTCGATGCCCTCTGCCTCGTCGTCGCTGGAAACGATGCCGGCGAGCATGTTCCAGCTGCTCGAGTCGACGCCTGAAGAAAACGGCCAGCGCCCGGAGATGCGATAGCCGTTTGCGACCTTGCTGGCACGGCCTGCGGGAAATACGAACGACGATGCTATCAACGCGTCCGGATTCTCCTTCCAGACCTTATCTTGAGCGCGCGGATCGAACATGCCGAGCATCCAGTGGTGGCTGGCGAGGTTGGCCAAGTTCCACGCCACGGACGCATCGGCAAGGGCAATGACCTCGGCGAAATCGATCAGTGCGACATAATCCAGTTCCGAACCGCCGACCCGCTTCGGCTGCAGGATCCTGAACAGCCCCGCCTCATGCAGCGCCCGTTCGGTGTCGGGCGGCAGGCGGCGCAGTTGCTCTGTTGTCGCCGCCCGCCCGCGGAGGCGTGGCAACAACTCCCGCGCCCGCTCGAGCATCGCTGCATATAGCTTGTCGGCAGCGCCACCTTCGCCATTGGTTGGTTGCTGAAGGATGCTCGCCATCGCGATCTCCCTCACCTGGCCCGATCTGTCCGGTTCGGTTTCATGTGTGGCCGGTCAAGATAGAGGGAGGCGCGAAGGCCCTCGGCGTCTTGCGCGGCGAACTCGCTCAGCAGCTTCATCTCGGGAATTTTGGAGCGGTCGAGCGTGTTCACGTCCGGCCAATCCACTTCGATCAGGTTGCCGGCGGGGTCACGCAGATACATCTGCACGCATCCATCCGGCAGTTCGTTCACGCAGTTGCGAAAGGCGGTTGAATCGAGTGCGCCGAGCGCCTTGGCGCGCTCATAGACTGCATGGAAATCATCCACATCGATCGCGAAATGTTGGTACACGGGAATGTGGTCCTGCAACTCAAAGACGTGGAGCTGAAGATCACCGCAGCGCAGGTACCGCGTCTTGAAACCGAAATTGTAGGTCGGTATCGGCTCGAGCCCGAGCACCTCCTGATAGAAGCGCATCGAGGCTTCCAGGTCCTTCGCCCCCACGGACAGATGGTTGAATCCCAGAACCTTCATAGCGCACTCCCTTGTCTCTTCTTGATTATCGAGTGATAAATACCGTCTTTCGGCGCCGAATGCAAGGCTGAATTGGACGACACCTTGCAGCGCAACCTGAGCGTCGACGATCTGTTTGATGGCCGAACACGTCGATGATCGGCACCCTTCTGGCGATCACACGAGACCATCGATACGAGGGATGATCCTGTCCGCATACTTGCGACAGTGAAATTGACTTGGTTTGCCAGCGTGCTTATCGCTTGATCATTAATGCGGCCAATAGAGCGAGCAGCCAGCCGAGAGCAACTTAGGGAGAGAAACATGGACGAACGAGGCACTGAAGAAAAACTCGTCGGTATCATCGGCCTCGGAATTATGGGCGGCGCGATCAGTACCAACCTGGTCCAGCGCGGCTGGAGCGTGATCGGCTATGACATCGACGAGGCTCGCCGTCACGAGGCAGCAGAAGCCGGCGTCACAGTTGTCGAAAGCGCATCCCAGGTCGCGGCACACAGTCGAACTATCATGACAAGCTTGCCCACACCAGCGGCCGCTCAGATCGTCGCGCAGACGATCGCGCACGGGTCCAGCCCACATACCGTCGTTGAGCTCAGCACTTTCGCGCTCGACGATAAGCTCGCCTTCAAGTCGATCCTTGATGCCAGCAATCATGTCGCGCTCGACTGTCCCCTCAGCGGAACGGGAGCACAGGCGAAGATGCGAGATCTGGTCGTCTACGCGAGTGGTGATTCCACGGCGATCAAGCGATGCGAGCTTCTTTTTGCGGATTTCGCCAAGCAGAGCGTAGACCTCGGCGCCTACGGTAACGGCAGCCGGATGAAATTTGTCGCAAATCTCCTCGTTGCCATTCACAACGTGGCGGCTGCGGAGGCCATGATGGTTGCCGAAAGTGCCGGCCTCGATCTCCGCCAAGTCATCGAATGTGTAGGCGCCGGCGCCGGCGGCTCCCGCATGTTCCAGATGCGGGCGCCTATGATGGCGAAAGGAACCTACGCTCCGGCCACGATGCGGGTGGCTACGTGGAAGAAGGACATGGCGATCATTGATCGCTTCGTAAACGAGCTCGGCTGTGCCGTCCCACTTTTTGCTGCGACCGTTCCTTTCTATGAGAAAGCGCTTGCGATGGGGTTCGCTGATCAGGACACCGCCTCGGTGTTTGAGGTGTTCAAGAGCCCTTCATCCACCGGCGTACGCCCGTGAACGTCCTTGCCGGTCGACGGCCAGACCAGACATTGCCAGGTTCCCGAGGCTTCCGGCCTGGAGCTTGGCTCGGGTCGACCACATGTTCCTGGTCCAGTGCGATGCGCCGACAGTCTCCGTCTGCGAGCGGCTATGCCGCTCGCACGGAGTTCAGGAATTTGCCTACCTCGAGCTTCAGGCGGCTGCTTTCGGTTGATAGCGACTGGGCAGCGGACAGGACCTGCGTGGATGCAGACCGCGTCTCGATAGCCCCGCGCTGCACGTCGGAAATATTTACGGACACTTGCATCGTTCCCTGGGCCGCCTGCTGCACGTTGCGGGAGATCTCCTGGGTCGCGGCGCCCTGTTCCTCTACGGCCGACGCGATGGTTGAGGAGATCTCCGACATCCGTCCGATGGTGCCGCTGATCTCGCGGATCGCGCCGACCGACTCCTGCGTGGCCGCCTGGATCCCCGAGATCTGCAGGCTGATCTCGCCGGTAGCTTTCGCCGTCTGCTCCGCCAGGGTCTTCACCTCGGAGGCCACGACCGCGAAACCGCGGCCCGCTTCGCCCGCCCGCGCCGCCTCGATGGTCGCGTTCAGAGCCAGCAGGTTGGTCTGTCCGGCAATGGTATTGATGAGATCAACGACATCTCCGATACGCGTCGCCGCCTGGGCCAATCCTTCGATGCGGTCGTTCGTCCTACTCGCCTGCTCCACCGCCTGGCCCGCGATGCTGGCGGATTCGTGCACCTGACGGCTGATTTCGTTCACAGACGACGACATCTCCTCGGCCGCCGATGCCACTGACTGAACGTTGGTGGCGGCTTCGTTCGAAGCTGCGACTACCAGCGACGTGAGTTCCTGCGAACGCTCGGCTGATCCGGTCAGCGTGCCGGCGGATGCTTCGAGCTCGACGGATGCGCTGGACACGGCCTCCACGATCTGGCCGATCAGAGCTTCGAAGTCACGGGTGATTGCGTTGATGCGCTCTCCGCGCACGATCTTGTCTTTGGCGTCGACAGCGGCGGCTTCGTCTGCCGCCTTCTTGGCAATCAACGCTTCCTTGAAGACCTGCAGGCTTCTCGCCATGTTGCCGATTTCGGTGTTCGCTTCCTGATGCGGGATCGCGGCGGTCAGATCTCCACTGCCCAACGCCTGCATCGGAGCTTCGATCGACTTGATCCCGGTCGAGACGTCGCGCACAAGGACGATTGCGGCGCACACGCCGAGGATCATTGTCAGCACAAGGGAGGCCAGCACGATCTTCATCGCGGTCGCGTAGCTCACTGCCGCATTTGCGGCGGCGGCGTCGGCACCCTTGTTGTTCAGGTCGATGTCCTTCTGAAGGATCTCGTCGGACTTCACCCCGACCAGCGAAGCCTTGGCGTGCAGCGTTCGTGCCTCCGCATCCTCATTCTTGCGAGAGAGCACCAGCACTTGCTTGACGCCTTCGAGGTACTCTTCCCATGCAGCCTTCGATTCATTGTAGATGGCGCGTTCCGCGGGCGAGGTGATCATCCGTTCGTAGCGCTTCTGAGCTTCTCCGAGGATGCCGATCCACTTTGCCAGCAATGCTTCCTGCGCCTGCTTGCCGGATTCGTTGGTCGACAAGAGATGCGTACGGACGATTGCGCGATAGGTGATCGTGGCCGCGCGGATCTCGCCGAGAGCGCGAATGCTCGGCAGCCAGCTATTTGCGATTTCAACGGTCGAGCCGTTGATGTCGCTCACTGCTTCAGCGCCAGCCCGCCTATCGCCGACATCGCTGCCAGCAGAAACAGAACGACGACAGTGATCTTGGTACGGATCGAGTAGCGGGCGAGCATCTGAAAGGTCCCTTTGGAGAGTCTGTTGCCTATTTGGCGGGGCGACATACCGAAGGAATCTTGCCGGCATTTGGTTAAGTTCCGCTCAAGACGCGGCTATTCCCATGCAATTTAGGCCAGCTTTTTGCGATGATACATTTTGACATTGTATTACATCTGACGCTGCCCCCTGATCAAAATCGGACGCAGGACATCGAGTGACAAGCCCATATCACTCGATGCTGATGCCGCTCGCCTTGATCGGCGCTTCCCATTTCTTGATTTCGCTCTGTACGAACTTTGCGAGGTACTCAGGGGTAACCTCATCATCCCTAGCCATGACCAATCCGGCAGCTTCCAGCTTCTCCCGCACGGCGGGCGTCTTCATGGCTTCGACGGTCGCCTGATTGAGCTTATGGACGATAGCATCCGGAGTGCCTTTCGGCAGGAAGAACGCGTTCCATGTGTAGGCGTCGACATCGAAACCCTGCTCGATCGCGGTGGATATGTTCGGCAGCGCTGGAGACCGCTGCTTGGACAGAATGGCGATCGGTCTCACCGTACCTGCATCGATCTGCGCCTTGGCGGTGGTGATGATGTCGCACAGATAATCGACGCGACCGCTCATCAGGTCCTGCATGGCGGGATTCGCGCCCTTGTAGGGCACGTGAACGATGTCGAGGCCGGTGATCATGTTGCTCAGCGCACAGCCCAGATGAATCGCCGAGCCTGTGCCGGCGGAGCCATACTGCATCTTGTCCTTGTTGGTCTTGGCGTATGCAACGAATTCCTTCATGTCCTTGACCGGAAGATCCTTGCGCGCGACCAGGACCAATGGCGCTTCCATCACCAGCGCAACCGGCGCGAAGTCTGTGAGCGCGTTGTATGCTGGTTTCTTGTAGAGCGTCTGGTTCTGAGCCTGGGTGCCGACCGTGCCTTGCAGGAAGGTGTAGCCGTCGGGATCGGCTTTGGCGACACGGCCGGCCCCGTTCATGCCGCCGGCACCGCCGACGTTTTCGACAATGACCGGCTGGCCCAGGATTTCTCCCATGCGCTGCGCCATCAAACGGGCGACCACGTCATTGGGGCCTCCCGGCGCGAACGGGTTGATCATGGTGAGGGGCCGGTTCGGCCAATCAGTGGCGTGAGCCGCCTGAACCACGGTGCTGGTGCCAAGACAGATAGCTGTAAACAGAGCGAACCGACGACGCGACATATTTTCTCCCCGCTGGTCTTTTCGTTGATAAGACATAAGAGAGCCGAGTTCCGTCGAACCCGGCCCAAACCGACCGCTTGCTGGTGACCCCGCGTCGCCGCACAGCTGGGCGTCTTTGCGCGATCTCAGACAGCCATCCACCTAGCGGCGCGTGTCGAGCCTTGCTTCACGCCGCCAGAACATGCTGGATCTGGCTCCGGATGGCCTCTTTGCTCTCCTGGGACGCCGCGGGGGTGAGAGGGATGTCGATCGCAATGTTGGCTGGCCGTTTGAGAACCACGATGCGATCTCCGATCTCGAGCGCTTCGTTGATCGAATGGGTGATGAAGACCGCGGTCTTTCCGTTCTCTTTCACCAGCTTGACGAACTCGGTGCGTAGTCGTCGTCCCGTCATCTCGTCGAGCGCTGAAAACGGTTCGTCGCAAAGCAGAATATTCGCGTTGGTGGCGAATGCGCGCGCAATCGAGACCCGCTGACGCATGCCGCCGGAAAGGGCGTGTGGATAGTCGTCCTCATGACCGCGCAGGCCGAGCGTCTCCAGCCAACGCTGCGCCATGGCGCGTCGTTCTTCAGACGTCTTTTCGAGGATCTCAAGGCCGAGCTCGACGTTCTGGATCGCAGTCCGCCAGGGCAACAGCCTGTCGTTCTGAAAGACGATCGCCATGCGGCCGCGAAACGCGTCGAACTCGCGAAACGGATTGCGGCCATCTACCGTGACCCGGCCCTCGGTGGGCTCGGTCAGACCTGCGATCATGTTGAAGATCGTGCTTTTTCCGCAGCCGGTCTTGCCGAGCAGGGCCAACATCTGCCGCTGCGCGACCTGCAGATCGAGCTTGTCAACCGCCAGGTAGGCTCCGGCCAACCCCGGCTTGCCGAAACTCTTCGAAACGCCATCGAGACGGATGACCATTTCGGTTGAATCGTTCGAGGTCATAGCGAGCGCTCCGACACTGCCCGATACCGAAATGCGATCCTTTCGATCAGCGTCAGGATCGCCTGAACGATCAGAACGAAGAAGACGAGTTGCAGCGTCCATGCCAAAGCTCCTGCCATGTCGAACACCTGCTGCTGCTGCAGGAGCTCATAGCCAACGCCGCCGGTCGCGCCGACCAGTTCAGCAACCACGACCACACGTGACGCATTGCCGAGATTGACTTTCCAGGCCGTCAAAATGTCCGGCAGCACGGCCGGAATGATCATCGATCGAAACAGTTTGATGCGCGACGGCCGGAAACTCATGACCATCTCGACCAGATCTCGCGACATCGCCTGCAGCGCTCCGAGAATCTGGAACGAGAAGGCCGGCAGCGTCGTCATCACCATGATGAAGAAGATGCGCGGCTCGATCCCATGAAACCAAATGATCGCAAACACGACCCAGGACAGCGCCGGAATGCCCTGAAATAGCGTCAGGACAGGCGACAGGAAATCATGCGCCGCGCGCGATTGCGCCATCAAGACAGCCAGCAGCGCGCCGATGACGAATGCGCCTGCCAGCCCGGCCAGAATTCGCAGCACGGTGGCGATGACGTCCGAGAACTGAGCCCAGTCGGTGACGATGCCGATGAAGCGCCAGAAGACATCGACCAGCGAGGGAAACAGGAACGGCGGAAAGAACAACGAGGCGAATTGCCAAACCGCCGCAACCGCCACGAACGGCAAAAGGTAGGTGCCCACGCGACGAAGCGCGGCCGCGCCGAACCTGCCGGCGTCGGAAAGCTGATATTGAGCCGCCGTCATTGCATTGGTCCCTCGTAGATCGTCGAATCCGACGGGTGCGACGGGAGGAATGAAATCGATTTGCCGGCCTCGTAGACTGCTTTGATCTCCTTCACGACCGCAGACGCCGGCGTCACGTTCATGCCCAGCCGGTCGTTTGCCCGGATCAGATCGGCGATCGCCTTGCCGGACTCGGCCGACCCCTTTCCGGCGATCAGCGTTGCTGCCTCGTCCGGATGTGCGACAACCCAATCAGCCGCCTGCTTGTAGGTCGCATAGAGCTTCGGGATCAGATCCTTGTGCTTTTCAGCCCAATCGCGATGTGCAGCAACGCCGAGATAGGGAATGTTGGCGCTGCCGGACATCTTCTGCCAGCTCTCCTTGATATTGAGATCGAGCATCCGAATGCTTGGCTTCTTGGAGTGCAACGTCGTATAGGCAGGCTCCCACAACTGAATGGCTGTGGCGCGATCAGCGAGTGCATAGCCGACCAGTCCGGGCGTGGCGGTATTGATCACCGAGAACTTGCTTGTGTCCGCGCCGAGCTGACGCGCGAACCAATCGAACATGACGTAGTTGGTCGTGCCCTTCGCGGCTGCAAGCTCCTTGCCTTCCAGATCCTTGATGGTCTTGATCTCGGCGCGTGATGTTACCACCGCACCCCAATAGTCGAACAAATTGAAAAGATACGTCGCCTTGACGCCGCGCACGTCGGCAAGTCCGACGGTGAGAAGGGCCGCGCTCCCGCCAACCTGAAATTCTCCGGAATTGAATTGCGCGGTATAAGCGTCCGGCGTGCGCTCCTGGAAATCGATCGATATTCCATTCTTCTCATCGAGCTTCTGCGCCTTGATCACCGGAGGAAGGAACGCTCCGAGAGAAGGCGCGCCGAACACGACGATCGAGATCTTCGGCAGATCCGCCGCAGGCGATGGCGCGGCCGCTGTTAGCGCAGACAAGAATGCTAGTGCGAATGCAACCTTCTTCATCCTCTCCTCCCTGTTACTCTACCGGTCCCGTTATTCGAGACACGAACTTCTTGACTTCCGCTGCGAAAGCGTCAGCTGCCTCGACCGCCGAAATATGCGCCGCGTCGAGCGTCACCATGGTTGCACCTTCGACCCCCGCCACGATCTCCTCACCCCGCGCCGGTGGCGTCGATGAATCGTGGGCGCCGCAGATGACAAGCACGGGGCAATTGATCTGGCCAAGATGAGGTTTCATGTCGGTTGTCGCGAGCACTTCACAGCACGCGGCATATCCTTCCGCCGGAGTTCCTTCGACCATCGCGCGGAGCGCGGCCGACCTCTGCGGATGACTTTCCCGATACGCTTTGGTGAGCCATCGTTCGATGGTCGCGTCCGCGAGAGATTGCATCCCGCTGGCTCGCACCTGCTCCGCCCGGTCAAGCCACATCCCGGCCGGCGGAAAGCTTGCCGCGGTGTTGGCAAGCACGAGCCCGCCGAAGCGCTCGCTGTGGGTTGCGCCGAGCCACATGCCGGTCAATCCACCAAGCGACAGACCGCAAAAGGCCGCACGCCGGATGTCCAGGGTATCCATGATCGCGAGCGCATCACGCCCGAGCTGCTCGATCGTATAGGGCCCAGCCGGCACATCCGAGTGACCGTGGCCGCGCGCATCGTAACGCACGATGCGAAACTGGTCGGCCGCGCGTGCGACGATCTCGTCCCACATGGTCAGGTCGGCGGCGAGCGAATTACTCAGCAGTAGCGCCGGCTTGTCAGCGTCGCCAGCAGCTTCCACCGCCAGGCGGATGCCTTGCTCCACTTCGACCCGCATGATTTGCTGACTGGCGCCGACCATTTCTTATTCCGCCGCTCCGTGAACGGGCTGCTCGAACTCCTTGCGGAGCGCGGTGAAAAAACGGCCGATGAGATGCTTGGAGACGCTGGACAAGATCCGCTGACCGACGCCGGCGACGAGCCCGCCAATTTCTCCCGTGCCCTTGTAAATCAGCTTCGAGCCTTCTCCGTCGGGCTCGATCTCGAATCGCGCGGTGCCGTTGCCGTGCCCAAGCGAACCTGCGCCTGATACCTTGATGCCGCAGACCTTCGGCGCCTCCTTATCGTGCAGACTGATTTCTCCTTCGAACGAGCCACCGACGGCGGCGACCCGAAGCTGCATCTCAACCTTGTAGGCGTCCGGCGCCATCTCGGTCATGCTTCGGCAACCCGGTATGCACCGGGTCAGGACGGCTGGATCGTTGAGCGCAACCCACAGCGCATCGACCGATGCAGGGATGGTCTCCGAGCCTCCGATTTCGAGCTTCATGCTTCCTTCCTCACAGACCAAGCAGTTTCTGGACAAGACCGCCATTTATCGAGGAGCGCTCGGCGTCCGAGAACCGTGTGTCCTGGACGATCTTGAGCGGGGCGAGGTCGCCGATCGGGAAAGGCATGTCGGAACCCATCATGATGCGATCGGCCCCGACGATGTCGGCGAGATAACGTAGTGCCCGCGTATCCTGCACGATGGTGTCGTAGTACATGGCAGCCAGCGCCGCATCCGGATCGCCAAGCTTGTCCTTGTCGAGCGAGTAGTTCCTGCGCAAACGGCCGATCACATAGGGCAGCGCAGCGCCGCCGATCCCGGCAACGATCTTGGCCTTGCCGTAGCGAGTGACGTGGCCGGCATAGATCAGGCGCGAAATCGCGATCAATGTATCGGTGATACGGCCGACGGCATTCGCCATTCCATAGTCGTGGACGCGGTCGTCGCCACTCTCGAACACCGGGTGGATGAAGATCATCGATCCCAGTTCGTTCGCCGCCTCCCAGAACGGGATCAGCGCAGGATCATCGAGGACACCGCCCTTCCCTTTCGGCTGCGTACCGATCATCGCGCCCTTGAAGCCCGCCGCGTGCGCCTCCCGCAGAGTTTCGGCCGCGCGCGCACCATCCTGCAGCGGCACAGTCGCCAGGGGTATGAAGCGCGGCTGCTCCTTGGCCGCCTGGGCCAGGTGTGTGTTGATCAGTCGCGACCACCGCAGCCCCTCTTCAGCGGGAATCTCGTAAGCGAACATGTCGAGCCATCCACCGACGACCTGACGCTCGATTTTGTTCGTATCAAGCCACTGCAGGCGAGCGGCAATATCGCTCAGCGGCTTCGATACCGGACGCGTCGGCTTGCCGCCCGCAAACGAAAATCCAAGGCTGCCGCCATCCTCGATCACGCGAATCGACGGAAAGCTGTCCTTCTGCGCCCGGATGGCTTCGAGCAGGCTCGGAGGTACAAGATGAGCGTGACAATCGATGATCATGCATAATCCTCTGCTTGCTTGTTCTTGACCGCCGCGATGGCATCGCTGATTGCCGCGATGCGGATCGGAAGTCGTGAGAACGATATTCCGAGCGGCGAGACCGCGTCGTTGATGGCGCCGGAAATCGCGGCCGGGGAGCCGAGATAGCCGCTTTCGCCCGATCCCTTTTGCCCAAACACGGTGAAGGGCGACGGCGTGCAGTGATGCACGATCTCGACATTTGGCACTTCGTGCGACGATGGAAGGAGATAATCCATGAAGCTTTGAGTGAGCAGTTGCCCTTCGCTGTCGTAGGAGAACTCCTCCAGCAGCGCTGCGCCGATCCCGTGCGCGATGCCGCCGAGCGTCATACCCTTGACGATGTGCGGATTGATCACGACGCCGCAATCATGTCCGATAACGTATTTGCGGATCTCGGGTTTGGCGATCTCCGGATCGAATGTCAGCAGAACCAGATGAAACTCGAACGAGTGACACGGATACATCTGCACCCGGCCGTTCTCCGGCAGCTTGGTGCCGGTCGGCACCTGCATGACATGGGTCGTCTCGAGCCCCGGCTCCATGCCTGCCGGCAGAGCGTGGAACTGACGATGACCGATGTTCACAAGCTCCGCCCAGGACAGCGTTTTGTTCGACCCCGGATCCGATACGCCACCTTGCGCATAGACGACGTCATCGGCGCTCAATCCGAACTGATGCGCACCGATCCGCTTCAACTTCGCCTTCAGCTTTTCGGCGGCGTGATAGCAGGCGCCGCCGAGCATGATCGCCATGCGGCTTCCTACCGGGCTGTTCGACGGCAGACAGGCGAGTGAATCCGGCCGGACGATCCGGATCAGGTCGGGATCGATCTCAAGGACCTCACCGACGACGGTGGCTGCTAACGTCTCGTGCCCCTGGCCAGCCGACGTCGTATGGATCGTGACCGTGACGAAGCCCAGACCATCGATGTTGATGCGGCACGAGTCCATCCATGTCGATGTGGTGTTCTTCTCGTTGAGCAACGGCTCGAAGGACGAGTTGCCGCCGCTGGGCTCCAGGCAGGCGGCAACGCCGATGCCGGCCATCACGCCGGATGCACGCAATGCATCGCGCTCCTTGACCAGCACTTCGTAGTCCGCGCTCGCGAGCACCTTGCTGACGACGGTGTGATAATCGCCACTGTCGTAGTGCGTGCCGCTCGGGATCAGGTATGGAAACTCGTGGCTGCGAATGAAATTGCGACGCCGGATCTCAATGCGATCAACGCCGACCGCAGCGGCCACTTTGTCGATCGCTGCCTCGATCGCATAGTTGGTTGGAGACTGACCGAAGCCGCGGACCGCCTCCTGAGCCGCCTTGTTCGATAGCACCGCCATCGCACGATACTGCACGCTCTCGATCTTGTAGGGACCGACGATCGCACCGACGGGTTTACCGAGCTGGAATGGCGAACGTCCTGCATAGGCGCCGACATTGTCGAGCGCCTTCATCTTCATCGACTTGACGATGCCCTCATCATTGAATGCGATCTCGACATCGAACGTCCGCTCCGGGCCGTGCGCGTCGCCGGCGCGCATGTTTTCGAGACGATCCTCGATCAGCCGCACAGGCCGATTGAGGATGCGCGAGAGATGCGAAACCAGCACGGTCTGCTTGATGCCGCGCTTGACGCCGTAGCTGCCGCCGACATCGACATCCTGATGGACGCGGACGTTGTTGGCCGGGATGCGCAGCGCGCGAGCGATCTGGTCCGGATATTTCGGCATCTGGATCGACGCCCAGACATCGAGCATCTCCCGCCATGCATCCCATCGCGCCACCACGCCGAAGGTCTCGATCGGCACGGTCGAATTGCGTCCCCAGACGACCCGAAACGACAGGTGGCGCGGGCTCTCGGCAAAATGTTTCTCGACATCGCCCCAGACGAACGTTTTGTCCAAAAGCACGTTGGTGCCGTGTTCGGGATGCACCTTCGGGCTGGCATCGGTCGCGGCTTCTTCGCCATCGATGACGTAGGGCAGCGGCTCGTATGTGACCCGCACCTTCTCCGCAGCATCCTCCGCCTGCGCGCGGGTCTCGGCCACCACGGCCACGACCCACTCGCCGGCATAGCGGACCTGCCCGACCGCGAGCGGAAAGCGGCGGACCTTCGGCGTGTCGAGACCATTCATCAGCGGATCGACAGCCTTGACCAGGTCGTCGCCGGTCAAGACGTGGACAACGCCCGGCATCTTCAGCGCTGCGCTGGTGTCGATCGCCAAGATCTTCGCGGCAGGATGTTGTGAGGGCACGAGAGCCACATGCAGCATCCCATCGAGCACGATGTCGGCAACATAGCGCCCATGCCCCGCGACGAACCGCCGATCCTCGCGCACGCGCCGGTTCGATGATACGAATTTTAAGGCTGCTGGCTCTGGGCTCACGGACGATCTCCATGCGGCGTATCGGCCTCGGCAGCCTTCAGCACACCTTCTTGCGGCGCGTCGGTTTCGGCCGACGGATCGACCTGCGGCTGATTGGCGCCCGCCCCTTTCAAATCGCGCGGGGCATTGGCCTTGCGCAGGCGCTCACCGGCGAACTCGATCGCTTCGACGATCTGCCCGTATCCGGTGCAGCGACAAATGTTGCCGGAAATCGCCTCGACGATTTCTTCGCGGGTCGGTTCAGTCGTACGCTGTAGCAGCGCATGTCCCGTCAAAATCATTCCGGGTGTGCAGTAGCCGCATTGCAGACCGTGGGTCTCGCAAAACGCATCCTGGACCACGTTAAGTTCTCCGGGGGCAGGCGCCAGCCCTTCGATCGTGGTGATCTCGTAGCCATCCGCTTGAACAGCGAACATCAGGCATGAACGCACGGGCTCGCCGTCGAGCAGCACCGTACACGCGCCGCAGACGCCGTGTTCGCAACCTGCGTGGCTTCCGGGCAGCGCCAGATCTTCCCTGATCGCATCCAGCAGTGTCTTGCGCGGCTCGACGTCGGCAGAGCACAGGCGACCGTTGACCTTGAGCGTCACCTCCATTGCTTCGCTCCACGGTTCGACTGGGTTGCAGCGGAGCAAGCATCTGTCATCGCATCCTCCAGAGCGCGAACACCGAAAGCAACAGCGACGCGCATGCGATAAGCGGCCGAGACATGGAGATCGGATGACGGCTCCAGAACAGCGGCCGCTTCGGCGACGATATCCTTCAACCTGGCGGTGCCGGCCGTTTCACCCACCAGCTTCGCGACATCGAGACGCAGAGCGCGATCACCGACCCCGCCGATGCCAAGCGCCGCCGCGATGCACTTTCCGTCTTCGTCCAGCGCAACCTGCGCGGCCGCGGCAACGAAAGCGAAATCCGACTTGCGGGCACTTACTTCATGGAATGCAGTGCCGACCCGCGCATGTCGCCAGATCGGGAAGCGCACCGCGGTTACGCAATCTCCCGGCATAACCGACGTCAGCATCGGACCGATGAAGAAATCGTCGGCCGGCATGCTGGTCACGCCATCGGGATTGGTGATTTCGATCTCGGCACCCAACGTCACCGCAACCAGCGGGATTTCTGCCGACGGATCGGCATTGGCGACCGAACCACCGACCGTCCCACGATTGCGCGTCGGCGGATGTCCCACCCAGGGCAGCGCCTTTGAGAGCAGCGGCGTCGACTGCATCGCTAGAGCGCTTCGCTCGACCTGGACCTGACGCGTCGTCGCGCCGATCACGAGGACGTCGCCCTCGACGCGAATTCCATTGAGCTCTGGCAAACGATAGATATCGATGAGCTTCGCAGCGCGCGCGAGCCGCATCGCCAGCATGGGAACGAGGGTCTGACCGCCCGCGATAATGCGCGCGTCCTCGTCCGCCGCGAGCATTTCACAGGCCTGAGCGACCGAATCCGGTCTGACATATTCGAAGGGGGCAGGCTTCATGGAGTGACTTCCACGCTTGATACTCTCGCCGGCTCGGCTCGCGACGATCGCGTCACCCGAGCAGGAGACCGGCGACCGCCGGCGAAAGCACGGACACGCTCTGATTTTTCAGGAGAGGTCCGTTGCGTTCGGACGCCGCTTTGATCGCTCGCCACTCATCGTCGGCGCCGAAGGCCGCCCAGGCCTTGGTCCTATCGTCCTCGGAATTGAAGCGCGTCAGATATGTGAGGCGGCCATCCTCCGCAGGCGCTTCGAAGACGCCGAGCAGTTCGATGCCATGACGAGGCAGGCGCGGCACGACGTGCTCCTTGAAGCGCGCCCGCATGGCCTCGGCCTTTCCTTCTGCCGCCTCGTAGATGCGAATTTCGTAGATCAAGGACGCTCTCTCCCACTCGTCTTCATTCGCTGTCCGAATAGACATGCTCCATAGCAATGTCAAATTTATTCCAGTTCAATCGTACACGTTTGGTCCATTGCAACGCAACAATATGGTAAATGGCGTCTTCGAGTGCGATTTTTCCCGGCTTTTCTCCATTTCCCGGACATCAAATTGCAACGTCGTACGCGACGATTGAAACAATTTGCGAATTGTACTACTCGATCACGATCATGAAGACCGAGGATAAAATCGTGCCCCAAGGATCGCCGGCCGAATGGCTACCCACGCTCGCCGACGGCAACATGCCGCGATATCTGGCGTTCGTGCACGCCCTTGAGAACGACATCGCCTCAGGGACGCTGAAGCCCGGGACTCGATTGCTGCCTCAGCGTGACATGGCGGCCCAGCTTGGATTGAGCCTCGGCACGATCTCCAAAGCCTATGCCGAGGCCGAGGCGCGCGGCCTGATCTCGGGAGAAGTCGGCCGCGGCACGTTTGTTCAAAGGCGCCACCCCGTCACAATAGCCAACGGACAGACGCCGGCCTCGATGAATCTCGCGCTCAACGTCCCGCCGTCGACCGGCGAAAGCGAGGTCATCGCCAATGTTCTCGAAGAAGTTCTTTCGGACTGCGCATTGACACCATTGCTTGGCTATCTGCCGCATCAAGGCTTGCCGCAGCATCGGGAAACTATGGCCAAGTGGCTCGAGCAGCTCCACGTCGTGACCGATGTGGACCACCTGTTCATCACGCATGGCGGGCAACATGGATTGTCCATTGCGCTCGGGATGGCCGCGTCTCCCAATGGAACGGTGCTGACGGAGCGCTTCACCTACTCCGGCATGATCGCTCTGTCGGCGATGAGCGGTTATCGTCTCCATGGCGTCGCCGGTGACATGCATGGTTTGCTGCCGGATGAACTCGATCGCGCCTTTTCGGAAACGAAGGCGCGCGTGCTGTTTTCAACGCCGACGCTGCAGACCCCGACAGGAACGATTATGCCCCAGGAGCGCCGGCAGGAAATTGCCGAAGTCATCCGCCGGCACGACGGAATTCTGATCGAGGATGACGCTTACGCATTTCTGTTCCGCGAGCCTCCTCGACCGATCTCGTTCCTGTTGCCGGAACGCAGCTTCTACGTCACCAGTTTCGCGAAATGCCTCGCGCCGGGACTGCGCATCGCTACGATGATCGTTCCTGAAAAATTCAGGGATCGCTGCATCAACGCCATGCGCGCGACGGGATGGATGGCTTCGCCGATCATGGCCGAAGTCGTCGCGCGGCTGATCCATAGCGGCGATTTGCATCGTCAGGTCCAGTTGAAGCGAGCCGAAGCGGCGCGGCGCAACGCGGTCGCCGACGAAGTTCTCGCCGACTGGCTTCCGGTCGTGTCGACCACACCGGGCTTCCATCGCTGGCTGCCTATTCCAGCCGGCCGTACGCTGATCGCGCTGGTCGCCCAGGCCGCCCAGGCCGGCATTACCCTGGCTCCGCCCGGCGCATTGCAGCAGGTCGACCGCGGAACGCTCGGCGTGCGGATCTGCCTCGGTCATCCGGCAACAGGGGATGACCTCAAGAGAGCCTTGCTGCAGTTGAGGCGCATCCTGGAGTCCGCCGAGGAGCTTTCCTTCGTTTGAATGAAGGTCAACGCGCATCGGGACACAATCGGATCGGAGAGTTGGTTGAAGGCGATCGGCTCAACGAATTGACTTGCGATACTGCCTCCAGTTCTCCGCCTGACCTTATCGACCCGCATGATCATGCCACCGCAATGGCATGTTCCTAGCTCCGTGAACGCTCGCTTACGGAACCTGCGGTTGCGATCACCACGTCTGCGGTCTGATGGAACGTTCACCTTTATGCAAGGTTGCCAGTCCAATGCGGACGAAAGAGGGCCGGGGATTGTGGCTTTTCATGTCAGTCTCGTTGGTCGAAGTGACCTCAGTGGCGAGATCTACCGTCAGATCCGGCAGGCAATTCTGGACGAGCGCCTTCGGCCTGGAGAGCGGCTGCCTCCCACGCGGGAACTGGCCGCCGAGCTGACGGTGGCGCGATCGACGGTGATGATTGCGTATGAAAGCCTTGTCGCGGAAGGCTTCGCGACGTCCCATACGGGCGCCGGGACGTTCGTCAGCCATCAGCTTGGGGCAAAACGTCCGGCATCGAAAACAAGGCGATCGACGGTCCGTGCAATTCGGGTGCGTGGAGTTTGGGAGGCCATATCGCTTCCGACGTTCTTTGTCCGCGCGGCGCGTTTCGACTTCAGAGCCGGGCTTCCGGACGCTTCGCTGTTTCCACATCGAACCTGGCGGCGGGTCGTCGCGCGTGCGCTGCGCTCGCGCGAGATGACCGCAGGCGTCTACGAGAATCCTGCAGGCAATTGGGAGTTGCGCGCGGCGATCGCTCGCCATATCGGCATCTCACGAAGCGTTTCCGGATCGCCCGACGACATCATCGTGACCAGCGGCACCCAACAGGCACTCGACATCATCGCTCGCGTGCTTCTCGCGCCCGGCGATGTCGTTGCTGTGGAGAAACCGGGCTATTCGCCTCCAAAGGACTTGTTCAAGGCGCTCGGCGCGCGCGTGATCGGTGTGCCGGTCGACAGTGCAGGTCTGGTCGTCGAGGCGCTGCCGGCCGAGGCCAGGGTGGTCTACGTGACGCCCTCGCATCAGTTTCCCCTCGGCATGGCAATGAGCTTGTCGCGTCGACGGGCGCTGCTTGCCTGGGCCGAGCGCAACAACGCGGTTGTCGTTGAGGACGACTATGACAGCGAGTTTCGCTTCGGCGGGCGTCCGCTCGAGCCGCTTCAGACCCTCGATTCGACCGGCCGCGTTGTGTATGTCGGCACGTTCTCAAAGACGTTGCTGCCGACTCTCCGGCTGGCCTTCATGGTCGTGCCGTCGTCGCTGCGAGAGGCGGCGCACAAGGCGAAGTTTGTCACCGATTGGCATACAGCGACAATAGTGCAGAACGCGCTGGCGCAGTTCATCGACGAGGGCGCGTTTGCGCGCCACATTCGCAGGGTGGGCTGCATCTATAGCGAACGGCATGAGATGCTGACCGCGGCGATCAAGAGCAACTTCGGCCATTACCTCGATCTTGTTCCATCGAGCACCGGGCTGCATATCGCCGCCTACGCGCGAAGAGCGTCGGTTGATGATATCGATGCGATTGCATCACGGGCCTTTGATCTCGGCGTCGCCATTCAATCCTTCCCGCTGGAGGGAGAGCCTCAGGTCGGCATCATGCTGGGATATGGGGCGATCGAGACGGCGCGGATTGCCGAAGGGCTGAGGCGGCTGCGCAGATGCTTCGATGAACGTATGTCTCGACGCTCGAATGCGGCGTGAGCGACGCGCTCAGGTCAATCAATCCGACAAATACAGTCCTGAGGCACCGCCTGAATTGGACTGATTGATTATCCGCAGATTGGACCTTCCGTCATACCGCTTCGCTTTCTAATGTTGGGCCGCTGACGCGCGCGGCGTCAGATAGCTGCTCCGATATTGACCAGACGGCGAGCTACGCGGAACGCGATGCGACCGTGCGCGGGTACGCCCGCCACGACGATGGCCGCTTGCGTTGAGACCGCAAGCACATCTTCACCGCCGACCATGGCTCGTCATCGCACGAAGGCGTGAGAGGTGAACGAGCTCACACGCCAGCGACGCGCATGCCGATAGCATCCGCGCAACTTCTGCCTATCAGGAGGATTGTCATGTCCGTTGTTATCAATTCGCTCACGATTCAGAAGAGAACCGCGAACGGAGCCGCGACGTCCAGCGATCGTCGACTTGGATGGGGATTACGGTTCCTACGTTGGTGTGCGCGGTGTTCAGAGCGGTCGCGGCAGCGGCAAGCCTTGGCGGAGCTCGATGACCACTTTCTCAAGGACATCGGCAGGACGCGGCAAGAGGCCATGGCCGAAGCGGCCAAGCCGTTCTGGAAATGACACCGTTCGTCACACACCTGCTGCCAGCGGTGGCGCTAGGCCTGTGTGTCGCCATCCCGTTCGGCCCGATTGGCTTGATGTGCGTGCAGCGGACGTTGGCATTCGGAATCTGGACTGGGATCGCGAGCGGCATTGGTGCGGCAACAGCGCACGGCATGTTCAGTAGCCTGGCCGCCGTGAGCGGGACCGTGTTGACGCAGATGACGCTCGCCCTGCACACGCCGCTGCGCATCACGGGAGGGATCGTCCTGGTCTTGATGGGCCTCAGGACCATTCTCGTATCCACGCAGGCGGCGCACGGCGCGACGTGCGGAGACGCGACATGCGGAGATTTGCTTTCGGCCTATACATCGACCCTGTTAATTGCCGCCGCCAACCCGATGACGATACTGCCGTACCTGGGCGTCACGTCGGCGCTGGAAGCTGGCGAGCCGTTGATCATGGATCGCGCGCTGGCAACGCCCGTCGGTGTGATGCTCGGCAGTGCATCCTGGTATCTCTTCCTGGTCCTCAGCACGAACACCATGTTTCGGAGGTTGCGGAAAACTGTGCTGGATTGGTTCAACAGGCTCACCGGGATCCTCCTGATGGCCCTGGGAGCTTCGCTATGCGCCCGCTTCGTTTGACGGCGACAGTAGAAAAAGAACTGGCACCATCGACAGGACGCCGGTCGATCGATCCACCGATCTCAGACAAAGTAGCATGCGCGTGGAGACTGCATGTGTCGCTACTCATCGGCAGCGGCATCATCGCCTCCGCCCAGATCGGCAAAGCCGTCATCTCTATTCCGTTGATCCGCAACGACCTGGCGCTCGGCGTCGATCTCGCTGGCCTGATTGTGGCGACCTTCGCAACGCTCGGCGCGATAACGGGCATCGGCGCCGGGGTCGTGGTTGGCCGGTTTGGCCTCCGGCGATCGCTGATCACCGGAATGAGCGCGATGGCGCTTGGCAACGTGATCGGCGCCGGTGCGCCCAATGAGCTTGTTCTGCTCGCGGCGCGCATCATCGAAGGGGTCGGCTTCCTGGCTGTCGTCCTCGCGATCCCGAGCGTGTTCGCGCAACTGGTCCCGCGCGAGAAGCGGGATTTTGTGATGGCCGCCTGGAGCGCGTACATGCCGATCGGCATCATGCTGATGCTGTTGGCCGCGCCGCTGCTGCCGACGATCGGCTGGCGCAGCTTCTGGCTCGTGAACGCATTGGCGACAGGCGCGTGCACGATCCTGCTGGCGATCCATGCGCCAGCGATGCCGCCGACGGCGCGCGCGGAAGCGGCCCGCTTTTTCGCAGACGCCTTGGCCATCGTCCGTCAGCCGAGCTGCCTGCTGCTCGCCTTCGCGTTCTTCGCGTATTCGTGCCAATATTTCTCGCTCGTCTTTGCGCTGCCGCTTCTGCTCACGTCGGTGCATGGCGTGCCGCTCGGCGCAGCCGGCCTGCTCACCGCCTTCGTCCTGGCGGTCAGCGCGATCGGACATCTTTCGTCGAGCCTCCTGCTGCGAGTTGGTGTGCCGATCTGGGCCAACGTTGCGGCAGCGTTCGGATTCTTTGCGCTTTCATGCATTGCCGTGTATGGCGGCGTGCTTCCGCCGCAAGGCATCTCGATCGTCGCCGCGCTTGCGCTTGGAGTGGGCGGTCTTGCACCAGGCGCAATCTATGCTGCGGCCCCGCATGCAGCGCCGGCCCCATCGGCAGTGCCGCCCGCCATCGGGCTGGTGCAGCAGGCCAGCAGTCTCGGTCAATTTGCCGGCCCGGCGTCGCTCGGTCTGTTGGTCGCGCACCTCGGCTGGCAGGCCGCGCCGGCCATACTGGCACCGGTCGCCCTGCTCGGGCTCGCCTGCGCATTCGCGCTCCGACGCATTCTCGCCAGCGCCGAACCGCGAGACCGCAGCGAACGCCAGGGAGCAGCCCGCCAGTGGCGTCCCGGTGATCAAGTTCATCGAATGAGGGAGATTAGGTGATGCACATGAAGCCTGCCGATCGTATGCAGAAGAACGGCCGCCTCATGGCGGGTTCGATGGCGAGTGACACGGCTCAAACGAAGCGGGCTGTGGACGGGGTCCTGCATCTAGTCCAGGCGGCCGCCGACGAAATCGAGCGCAGCCGCCGCCTCCCCGACGCGCTTGTCACCGCCCTGCGCGACACAGGGATCAACCGCCTGCTGATGCCGGCAGCCCTCGGTGGACAGGAGGCGCCGATGACAGACGTGATTGATATCATGGAGCGCATCGCGGCGATCGACGGCAGCGCCGGGTGGTGCGCGGCGATCGGCGCAGGGAGCAACGTGTTCGCCGGCTACATGTCCGCAACAGGCGCCGGCACAGTGTTCGCTGACCCGGATCAGGGCAACGCCACGATGTTCGCCCCGCTCGGCCGGGTGGTCAACGACCGTGGCCGATTCACGTTGAGCGGCCGCTGGCCATTCACGAGCAATTGTCTCCACAGCGCATGGGTCGGCCTTGGCGCGCTGTTCCACGAGGCCGATGGAGTCGATCCCGTGCCGCGCATCGTGTTCGTGCCCATGGCCGACCTGACGATCGAGGACACCTGGGATGTCGTGGGCCTCCGCGGGACCGGCAGCCACCACGTCGTCGCCGCCGAAGTCCCGGTCTACCTGGATCGGTGCGCCCGCTTCGCCGACCGACCCTGGCCCAACGGCACGCTATGGCGGCTGCCGGTCTACACGACGCTGCTGCCGACGCTCGTCGCCGTCTTGCTCGGCATCGCCCGGGGCGCCATCGATGAGGTTTCGCGGCAGGCGCGCGAAGGCCGGACCGCGCGGCGGGGCCAGTTGGCCGACGCGCCGGTCTCGATGGCCGAACTGGCCGTCGCAGATACACGGCTGCGGGCGGCCAGCGCCGGATTGCGCGCCGCGGTCGGTGAGGCGCACGCGCATGCCGAGCGAGGCGAGCCGATCAGCCGGCAGCTGCAAGCTCGCATCTGCCTGGCTGGCATGCACGCCTGCGACACGAGCGTGGAGGTAACGTCCACTGCTCACCACCTTGGTGGTGGCGCCGCCGCCTACCGAGGGAGCCGCCTGCTGCGGGCCCTCGGCGACGTGCAGGCCGCGCGCCAGCACCTGCTGTTCTCCCACCACCATTTGAGCGAGCTGGGCAAGCTCGTCGCGGGCCTGGACGGAGCCTATCCTCCCTACGTCATTTGACGGCCGGCCACTAATCGGCTCGATTCGTTTGCCATTGAGATCTATGCGTGCATAGCGAACGGACGATGACGTACTCCATGATGCGCGTCGGTGACTTTAGTCGTGCCAATGGCTGTTCCGCCATCCTCGGGCGCTTGCTTCACTATTTGAACCATGGTCCATTTGCTGCCAGCGGTCTCAGAGGATAGGCCACATGCGACGTTCCATAGTGCCGATCATTGCTGTGGCAGTTTCGCTGCTGTCGAGTGCGGATTCCACCCGAGCACAGCAGACAATCCGTGTCGGCTGGACGATCCCGGCTGAAGAATCAAAATACTGGATGATGCGTCGGCCCGCCGAATTTCCGAACCTCGGCAAGACCTACAACATCGAATGGACCCAATTTCAGGGAACCGCGCCGATGACGCAGGCGCTGGCGGCGGGCGCGCTCGACTGTGCGACGCAGGCGCCCCTGTCGCTGTCCAACGGCGTAGTCGGCGGCAACTTGAAGGCCTACATCGTCGCCCAGCACGTGTTCGAGAAGCCGGGCGGTTTCTCGGTCTACTGGGCGGTCAAGGACGACTCGCCGATCAAGTCGATCGCCGATCTCAAGGGAAAGACAGTCGGGATTTCCGTGATCGGCGGCGGCACGCAGGGGCCGTTCAATATGCTGCTGAAGCAGAACGGCGTCGATCCGGGTAAGGACATCAAGCTGGTCGAGGTAGGTTTCGCCGTGTCGGAGGATGCGTTGCGGCAAGGCAGGGTCGATGCCGTCAACCTGAACCAGCCGTTCGCGGCGCGGGCGGAAGCCAAGGGGGGCACGCGCAAACTGTTCTCGCTGTCGCAGGCTATGCCCAACATTGTGCACATCCTTGAAGCGTGCCGCGTCGATTTCGTGGACAAGAATCCGGAAGCTGTGAAGGCCTATGTACGGGACATCACCTCCGGCATGAAGAAGGCGCTCGCCAACCGCGAGGAGACGCTCAAGGTCGTTTCCGAAGTGCTGAAGGCGCCGGTTGCGGTGCTCGACACCTATTTACTCAAGGACAACGATTTCGGTCGTGATCCCGGCGCGGCACCGAACTTCCCGGCGATCCAGAAGATGCTCGACATCTATGCCGAGACTGGAATGCTCCCGAAGCTCGATGCCGCCCAGTTCAAGCATTCGAGCATCGTCGCACCGATCGAATAGCTTCCGACCGGCAACAGGGAATAGTCGCATGAAGAGGTGGCGCTCTCGCGTGACCGTCGAAGGCCTCGATCGGGCACCGCACCGTGCCTTCATGCGTGCGATGGGGCTCGACGACGACGCCATTGCAAAGCCGATGATCGCGTGGTCAGCATGAAGGGCGAGCAGACACCCTGCAACATGACCCATGATTTCCAGGTCGCGGCCGCGAAGGAGGGGATCGCCGCGGCCGGCGGCACGCCGAGGGAGTTCACGACGGTCTCGGTCTCCGACGGCATCAGCATGAACCATGAGGGCATGAAGTTCTCGCTGTTCTCGCGCGAACTGATCGCCGACTCGATCGAGGCTGTCGTGCATGGGTTGGCCTATGACGGCCTGATCGGCTTCGGCGGCTGCGACAAGACGCTCCCCGGCGTCATGATGGGAATGGTCCGTTGCAACGTCCCTTCGATCTTCATTTATGGCGGCAGCGCGCTTCCCGGCCGCTTCGGTGAACGGACACTCACCGTGCTGGACTCGTACGAGGCAGTCGGCGGTTTCATGACAGGGGACGTCGACGAGACGACTCTCGCCGGCATCGAGCGCACCTGCCTGCCGACTATCGGGGCCTGCGCGGGACAATTCACGGCCAACACCATGGCGATGGTGTCGGAAGCGATGGGGCTGACTATTCCCAATGTATCGATGATCCCCGGCGTCTATCCGGAACGGGCGCATGTTGCGCGCCGGGCCGGCGGGCTCGTGATGCAAATGCTCGAGCGTGGCGGGCCGCTGCCACGCGAACTCGTCACGCGTAAATCCCTCGAGAACGGCGCTGCGATCGTGGCGGCGACCGGCGGTTCAACCAACGCGGTGCTGCATCTTCCTGCGATTGCGAATGAGGCCGGGATAGCCTTTTCCATCGACGACGTCGGAGCAGTATTCGCGCGCACGCCATTGATCGGAAATCTTCGCCCCGGCGGCAAGTTTACCGCCAAGGACGTCTATGACATCGGCGGGGCCGCGGTGATCATCCAGACGCTGCTAGCAGCGTTCTGGATGCCGGATCGGCGAAAGATGCGGAAATGACGTTCCTGCCATCACGATCGGAATCGCGCGGTGAATCGTCGGCGGCGCAGAGGCCTGTCGCCGCTATGATTGAGATCGACGGCGTCTCGCAGGTGTTCCAGACCTCGGCACGTCAGGATCACCTGGCGCTATCAAATATCTCGCTGACGATCGAGGATGGCGCCTTCGTCTCCATCCTCGGTCCCTCCGGCTGCGGAAAATCGACGCTGCTATATATTGTTGGTGGTTTCGTGCGGCCGACCGCGGGCGTCGCCAGCATGAAAGGGCGGGCGATCACCGGTCCTGGTCCCGACCGCGGGCCGGTCTTCCAGGAATTCGCGCTGTTCCCCTGGAAGAGCGTGCTCGGCAATGTGATGTACGGCCCGCGGCAGCAAGGCATCAAGCGCCCGGACGCCGAGGCGCAAAGCCGGGCTCTCATCGAGATGGTCGGGCTGAAAGGCTTTGAAGACTTCTATCCGAAGGAACTGTCGGGCGGCATGAAGCAGCGCGTCGCATTGGCGCGCACGCTGGCCTACCATCCCGAAGTGCTACTGATGGATGAGCCGTTCGGCGCGCTTGATGCGCACACGCGTACACGGCTGCAGAACGACCTGCTCAATATCTGGGAACGCGACCGCAAGACCGTGCTGTTCGTCACCCATTCGGTCGAGGAGGCGGTATTCCTCTCGGACAAGGTCGTGATGATGACGCGTTCGCCCGGCCGCGTCCGCGAGATCATCGACATCGACCTGCCGCGTCCGCGCCACCGCACCGAACTGCTGCTCGATCCGCGCTACCAGAAATACATCGTCGAGATCGAGCGCATGTTCGACGATTCTGGCGACGATGAGTTACGTTGATGTTACGACGGGCCGCACCATTGTTGGTCTGCCTCGGCCTGCTTGTCGTCTGGCAACTGGCGTCGCTGGTGCTGAAGAGTGACAGTTTTCCGACGGCGCTTGAGGCGATACGAGCAATCCCCGTTGTCCTGGGCGACAAGGATTCGCTGGTCAATTTTGCCGCATCGCTCCGCCGCATGGCGATCGGGTTTGCCGTCGGGGTGGCGATCTCGATTCCTCTCGGACTTTCGATGGGCCGCAGCCGCGCGGTCGCGTCGCTCTTCAATCCCCTGCTGATGGTGATCTATCCGGTGCCGAAGGCTGCGCTGATGCCGATCATCATGCTGTGGCTCGGCGTCGGCGACATCTCGAAGACACTGGTGATCTTTCTGGGTGTCAGCCTGCCCGTGATCTATCACAGCTTTGAAGGCGCCAGAGCCGTTGAAGAGAAGATGCTGTGGTCCGGCGCCGCCATGGGCCTTTCGTCGACCCAGCGCCTTGTGCGCATCGTACTGCCCGCGGCGTTGCCGGAGATCTTGACCGGCTGCCGCACCGGACTGGTATTGGCGCTGATCACCATGATCACCAGCGAAATGATCGCCCGCCAGTCCGGCGCGGGCAACATCCTGTTCAACGCGTTGGACATGGGGCAATACGACACCGTGTTTGCGATGATCATCATCGTTGGCGCCATGGGCATCGTGCTCGATGCGCTGTTCGAGCGGCTACGCGCCCGCTTGGTGCGCTGGTCGGAACCGCAGTTCGATATCCCGCTGAGCTTTTCATGAACGGGCGTGCCATCACCTCGGATGCGCTTCTCGGCATGATCCCGATCGTGCTGTTGGTCGCGATTTGGCAGGCGCTGATCTCGTTTGGTTATGCGCCGATCACGCTGCTCCCACCGCCCGGTCAGGTGTTCTCACGCATGGTGCAGCAGTTGTTGACCACCAGCTTCCAGCAGGAGATCGCGGCCACCTTGTTCCGGCTGTTCACGGGGTTCTCGATCGCAGTTATTCTCGGCGTTGCGATCGGCCTTGCGGCGGCGGTCAACCCCACCATCAACACCGTCGTGCGCCCGATCGTGCGGGTGCTGGCACCCCTGCCAAAGGTCGCGCTGTATCCTGCGTTGCTGCTGCTTGTCGGCTTCGGTCACGAGTCCAAGATCCTCTTGGTGACGTTCGACGCCTTGTTCCCGATCCTGCTTGCCACCTATCACGGCGCATCCACGGTCGAACAGAAGTTGATCTGGTCGGCGATGGCAGCGGGGACACCGCCGCGCGAGGTCCTGTTCAAGGTGGTGCTGCCGGCCGCCGCGCCATCTATCCTCACCGGCTGCCGCATCGGTCTTGTCATTTCCTGCATCGTCGTATTCCTCGCCGAAATGATCACCTCGACGGACGGCCTTGGCCATGCGCTGGTGACCGCGGCGCGGACGTTCCAGGCGGTCGACATGTTCGTGCCGCTGATCACGATTTCGCTTGTCGGCCTGATCCTGAACGGTCTACTTGAGCTGACGCGATCCTATCTGTTGCGCGGATTCCCTGAAGCCTAAGGCATGATGACTTTTCTTCGAATCGTCATCCCGCTTTGGTTCTTTGTTTGAGCATGATCTCCGCGCAAACGCTTCGCGTTTGTCGCGAGGGAAAACCGGTGTCCATTTTTCCGGATCATGCTCTGGCTAGCGCTTCGATCCGACGGAATTCATTTGTCACTTGTCGATTGAATTCAGGAGTTGTGCGCGACCTGTTCGAGGTGTGCCAAAAACCTCGAGGCACTCGCCGGCGAACTCGCCTGCAGGCGGGTTTTGCCGAAAAAGGAATGACCTCACGCTACGTGAAGCGCCTCACATGCGGGCGCATCAGTTTCCCGCGCCGCAGTTGCTGCTCGATCGATCTTCCCAAGGGTCCGCCGCTTTTGGCGTTTCACCCGAGCCGTAGTTCTCCACGATCGAGTCTTCAAGCCAGATCGCGCCGCGCGGACTGGTGACGCGCGTCGAGCGCAATGCCCGCGTCCAATTGCATACGTCCGGTTGGTAGTACACGTAGCGGCTGCTCTTCGCCACATTTGCGAAAAAGACATAGGTGCGGCCGAGTTCGAAGTAAAATTCGCAGTCAATGCTTGCATAGACATCCAGCAGCCTAACGCGGCTGGCGAGTTTCTCTGCTCCCTTCCAGACCCGATCGACGTCCACGGTCCAACTGTGATCCTTTATTTCGACCACTTTCCCAATGAAGACGTACTGAACTCGGCCGAAGCCCTCCGTGACAGAGATTGGTTTGCACGAACACGCGTGTGCGGCTGCGGACCACACGCTAGTCAACATAAGCAGCGCCCCTACGATCGCGATCGTGGCCCGAAACCAACTAACTTTCGAAGATGTTTGCGCCCAGAGGCGCTTCGTCTTGTGCTGCACGATCTACTCAGCTCAAAAGACCTGTCCAGATCGATTAAATCAAAGCTGGCGGGCGCAGTCCAAGGAGGACCCCCCGCAACGTGCTGGGAAGATTTCCCGATCAATTCGGGGATCAACGATAGCTCGCACGCAGCCACCTCGCGGTCGGCGGCGGCGTCGAGTTCTGTTCGTGATTGTTGGCATTGTCACGTTCGGCGTCCTTACCGTCTATGCGGCTTCAGCCAAACGCCTCGCGCGACATGAGCTCGCCGGAGGAAGCGATGGGGGCCAGCGGCCAATCCCATGTCTCCAGCAGTGTCTTCGCGCGTGCGATCCGTACGGCTGGCATTGAACGCTCAATAACGAAGCACGCATGTGTGATCCCCAATGCACCACTCGCGGCGTTGGCGATCGGTCAGTCGGACATGATGCCCAATTATTACCGCATCAGCTATTTGAGCAAAGTCCAGTTCATGTACGACACGGAGATCGAAAACCCCTGGAATCTGCTCAGCGGGCACTTCGATCTCGCCTTCGTCATTGTATTCGTATTGCCTCTGCTGGTCACGACGCTGGGGTATAACCTGCTGTCGGCAGAGCGCGAACATGGCACCTTGCGCATGCTGTGTTCGCAACCGCTTTCCGTCGCCACGTTGCTGACTGGGAAGCTCGTCGTGCGCATGCTTGCGCTGTTGGCGATCGTCATTCCCTTGCCGCTGGCGATCCTGATTTTGATCCGTCCCGAAGCCCGTGGCGCGGAGCAACTGTTCCTGATGCTGTCGTGGTCAACGCCAGCGGCCTCTCCTCTTCGACCAATGCGTTGATCGTGGTGGCACTCTGGACGATTTTTGTGCTCATCTTGCCGGTGACAATGAACCTTGTCGTGGGCTTGGTTAGCCCGGCCCCCTCCCGCACGGAATTGGCCAGCCGCACGCGCGTTGCAACGGCCGAATCATTGCGCGAATTTGAGGACCTCTATAGCGCGGATTATCGCTACGCCTCGGATCCGGAAGCATTGCTGGTCAAAGACGAGCGCATCGAAGTGCCTTCGCGGATGCGTGCATTTTTTCTGGCCAAGCAAAGAGTCGACGAGAAAATCGAGCCCCTTCTGAAACGCTTTGATCAGCAGCTGCGGCAACAACAGAGGCTTGTCGACCGACTGAGCTTGCTGTCGCCCGCGATCCTCGTCAATGAAGCGTTGAACTCAATCGCCGGCACCGATTCACGCCGCTTCCTCGCCTTCAAGGATCAGACGGAGGCTTTTCACAACAGTTGGCGGCAATATTTCTCTCCCAAAATCCTGGAAAGCCGCGCCATGACCGTGCAAGACCTGTCATCATTGCCTCAATGGCATTGGATGGAAATATCGGCAAACGAAACCAGGTGGAGCATCTGGTGGCGGACTGCATTGATGCTCGCGCTCACATTCACGGTTGGCGGCGTCGCGCTTGCGCGCTCATCGCGCGGATCGGCGGGATTTTGATTGGTGCTGACGGTTAGCTAGCCTGGACTCCGAGCCATCTCCTCGTGATCCGCGCTGCCGCGCAGGAGCCTGCCGTGGAACGCATTTTTGTCAACGCCGAGATATTGGTCGCGCCGTAAACGCGAACTAAGTGAGAGTCTAGCCTGCGGGTTCGCCTGCGCAGTTCGCGCAGTCGCCCTCGAGTTCAACGATTGGATGTCGCGGCTTGAAGCCAGTCGTTTTCGCCACGCCCCGCAAACCGCGCGCGACCACGTCCGAGGCCGCTTCCTGAACCGCGCCACACTGGCTGCAGACCATAAAGACGACTGTCTCGCCGCTCCCATGAAGATGGTCGCAAGCGAAATAGGCCGAGCGAGAGACCAATCGATGGACGCATCCTGCTTCCTGCAGGAATTCGAGGGCGCGGTAGACCTGAACCGCCTGCACCCTCCGCGCATCGCTCAACTTCTCGGCGATCTCGTACGCGGCCATTGGTTTTCCGGACGCCGCAAGCAACGCCAGCACGCGCTGACGCATCGAGGTGAACGGAATGCTCTTTGATGTCGCGTAGGCCCGCGCACGGCTCTGCACCGCGTCGGCATCGATGGCGTGATGGTGATGCGCTTCTGCATGCAAGCCACTGGCACTCTGATCCGGATCACGAACCATTTAAATCTCGCCTTGACGACAACGAATGTAACATTATAACGCCATGTCATAATATTACACCCCGGAGCGTCCATGACCAAGCCCCAAGTCGCGGAAGACCCCAGCGTCCCTGTCGATCGCGCGCAAATAGTTTGCGAGGCTTTGACTACGGGCGTGGTCGTTTTCGGAACAGACTTCCGGTTTAGGCGGCGTGAGCGGGTCTATGACGCAGACAAGATCTGGTCGGGGGAACACACCATCCTGGACTACACCGAAATCTAGGGCCTTAGCGGAATCGATCCCGTAGTGCGCAAAAGTCATCCCTGACTGTCGCGATGTCCCGGAGCGTTTCCGACGAACCAACGGCGGGCGTTAGTCTGTTGCGCTCGCCGCTCGAAGCCGTGGTGCAGTCAAAATCCTAGTTTCGAACGATCTCCACCGGACCATGATCGTCGCAATGATCGCCGTGGGGATGGTGCAGATGCCCGGCGACGAGATAATCGACATGGTCGCCATGCGGGACCGCTTCGTGGCCGCAGCCAGGGCCATGGACGTGAGCAGCATCATGTCCGGAGCAGCGATGGTCGGGCGTGCAACGATCCGGGTTCGTGTCGCTCACCTCAATCCGATGTTCGTCCACATGATCGGCGTGCGGGTGGTGAAGATGGCCATCGTGCAGATAATCCACGTGGTCGCCGTGCCGGATGGCAACGTGGCCGCACTGGGGTCCATGCACGTGGTCGTGGTTGGCATGATGCGGAAGGTTGCAGGTGGTCATTTTCGACGTCCTTTCCTTGACTCAGTGGTGTTCGCCAGCATGCGCAACGGCATTCTTGACGAGTTTGAATACATGGTCATCGGCGATCGAATAGATCGCGTTCTTGCCTTCGCGCCGACGTTTGACCAGCCGGGCCTGCAGCAACACCTTCAGGCGTGCCGAAACCGTGCCGACTGCCTCGTGTTCGGTTTGAGCGAGTTCGCCGACATTCCGCTCGCCCGCAGCCAGAATGATGAGGGTTTGGAGCCGCGCCGGATCGGACAGAGCCTTGAACATGGCTGCGGCCTCCTCAACGCGCGGCCGATCAATGGGTTTCATCATCGTCCATCATTCTATCGAATGTTAGAATGTGTGACGGCGCGCAGTCTGTCAAGGCTTGGCAAGCACTGTGTTATGTAATAACATTACATAATCGCTACGATGCAATCTCCTCCTCGCTGCAGGCCCTCCGTGCGCAAATCTGATGTCCTCGCTGTCTCAACCATGGCCCGCTCGGCGCTCCTGCGGCTGGGCGCGGTGAGTGGCACATTGGTGATTCTGTGGCTGGCCATTCTCTGGGCGGTAGTGCGGCCATGAACCCTAGCGGCGTTCATCTGCAAGATGTCACGATCGCGTTCGATCGACATCCTGCGGTTCATCATCTCAATGGTTCGTTTGCCTCCGGAAGCCTGACAGCAATCGTCGGGCCGAACGGAGCAGGCAAATCGACCCTTCTCAGAGCTCTGATGAACGAGCTCCCGCTTGCGTCAGGCAGGATCGATCGTGGCCACGTGATGCCGATCGACATCGGGTATTTGCCACAGGCGGCGGACATCAACCGTCGCTTTCCGATAACGGTCGGCGACGTGGTCCTGCTCGGTGCATGGCGCCAGGCGGGAGCTTTCGAGGCAGTCTCCGCCGGGAACGTGTCGGAAGCGCGCCGCGCGCTTTCATCCGTTGGGCTCACCGGATTTGAACAGCGACTTATCGGCTCATTGTCGGCTGGGCAATTCCAGCGTGTCCTGTTCGCGCGATTGCTGCTGCAGAATGCCAAGCTCATCCTGCTCGATGAACCCTTCACCGCCATCGATGCTCGCACCACGCACGACCTTCTCCACATCGTGAGGCGATGGCATCAGGACGGACGCACGGTGATTGCGGTGCTGCACGATGTCGAACAAGTGCGCGCGCATTTTCCTCAGGCGCTTCTGCTCGCGCGCGAGCCGATCGCATGGGGCCCGACCGTGACAACCATGACGGCCGATAATCTGCTGCGAGCGCGGCTGATGGCCGAGCGATGGGACGAGAACGCTGCCATCTGTGAGGTGCCGGACCAGAGCGCGGCATGACCGTCTATCAGCTATTCATCCTGCCGTTCGTCGAGTACGGATTCCTGCGCCGCGCGCTCATCGCCTGCGTTGCGCTCGGGCTGGGCTCCGGGCCTGTCGGCGTGCTGTTGATGTTGCGCCGCATGAGCCTGGTCGGCGATGCCATGAGTCACGCGGTGTTGCCGGGAGCTGCGATCGGATTCCTGATAGCCGGCGGTCTTTCGTTGCCCGCGATGGGGCTGGGCGGATTGGTAGCCGGCCTGAGCGTGGCGCTGCTGTCCGGACTTGTCAGCCGGTCCACGCCGCTTCGTGAGGACGCCAGCTTCGCCAGCTTTTATCTCACATCGCTCGCGCTCGGCGTTCTCATTGTTTCGCTGCGTGGCTCCAACATCGATCTTCTGCACGTGCTGTTCGGGACAATCCTGGCGATCGACGCCAGGGCGCTGTACTTCATCGGCGCCATGACCTCGATAACCGTCGTCACGCTTGCCATCATCTATCGACCGCTCGTCGTGGAATGCTTCGATCCCGGATTTCTGCGTGCGGTCGCCGGTCGGGGGTCCCTTTATCATTTCCTGTTTCTCTTTCTCGTCGTCCTCAACCTCGTTGCCGGCTTTCAGGCCCTTGGGACACTGATGGCGGTGGGACTGATGATGTTGCCCGCGGCGGTCGCCCAGCTATGGGCTCGAACCCTGCCCGGCATGATGTTGACTGCGGCAGCTACGGCGGCCGTATCCGGCTACATCGGACTGATCGTCTCCTCACCTCGGCTTCGCCTCGGGTCCGACGATCATCCTGACGGCAAGCCTAATCTATGGCTGCTCGCTGCTGCTCGGACCGTCCGCGGCTATGCGCCGGCTTCTACCCCGACCGCATCTGACTGGCTGAGAAAGAAACATGAAAGACGCCCCCTTCCGCATAGCATTTTCGGCCCTGATGATCTGGGGCGCGATGGCCACATCGGCTTCGGCCAAAACGCTGAACATCGTCGCCAGCTTTAGCGTGCTGGCAGACGTGGTGCAGCAGGTCGGCGGCAGTCATGTGCAGGTCAAAAGCCTGGTCGGGCCCAATGGCGATCCACATCAATTCGAGCCGTCGCCCGACGATGCAAGGAACCTGAAGGACGCCGATCTCGCCTTCATCAGTGGCGAGGGCCTGGAGCGCTGGTTCGAGAAGCTCGTCACGGCGTCGGGCTATCAAGGCACACCGGTCATTGTCTCGACTGGCATCAAACTGCGCGAGCGACAGCGCAAGGGCCAGATTTCGGATGACCCGCACGTCTGGAACAGTCCGCTTAACGTCCTGGTATGGGTGGCCAATATCGAGAAGGCGCTCAGTGCCGCCGATCCAGAGGATGCCGACGACTTCAGAGTGAATGCTGCGCGCTACATACGGGAATTGCGCGATCTCGACGCTTATGCCCACGCACGCATCGCCCCGGTCCCGGCGCAACAGCGCAAGATCCTGACCAGCCACGACGCCTTCGGATATCTTGGACGCGATTACGGCATCACGTTCCTGTCGCCGCTCGGCCTTTCCACTGAGACCGAAGCATCCGCAAGCGAGGTCGCAAGGCTGATCGATCAGGTAAAGGCCGAACGCGTGAAGTTCTATTTTATCGAGACCTCCAATGATCCGCGGTTGGTGCAACAGATCGCGAATGCGACCGGCGCGCAACCGGGCGGCAAACTTTACGCAGAGGCGCTTTCACGCCCTGATGGACCGGCCCCGACCTACGCCCGGATGTTTCGGTACAACATTGACCTCCTCGCAAAGGCGATGGTACCGGCGAGCAATTGACCCTTTATGTAACGTTATTACATTTACGCTGCACCGTAATAGGCCCTAACTGTCAAGGGACATCCCGTGCTCGCTCATACGAAGGCGAGACCGTTGTCTTCATGGTTTGCGGGCAGTGTTGTGCGGTGGAGGAAGCGGCCTCGGACCTGGTAGCGCGCGGCTTGCGGGGCGTGGCGAAGACAAACTGCTTCAGGCCCTTGCACCCCATTGTCGAGTTGGAGGGAGAATGCGCGAACTGCGCGGGCGCACCGGCGAGTTGAGATGTCCAAAGCGAAACTTCATCCAACTTTTTTCGAGGCGCGCCTGCTGCGATGAAGACCCAGACAATGCGTTACGTTCTCCTGAAATGGGTCGATATTCTACGTATCGAAGGCGGAGGCGTTCCGTTGCAGCCAGTATTGCTCTTTCTCAAGACCGTTAGTCTCAGTCTCGCAATTGCCGTGTGCGGAGCGACTGGATCCCTTGCAGCGGGGCAACCATCGGCCGTCCCGGCTTGGTTGCTGGGTCATATCGGCGGAGGCGAAGGGCAGATTGCGCAAGTAGTCTTGCAGAGGGCACGCGCCCTTTATCTGCGAAAGGTGAGCGAAGGGGTCGTCAAAAACCCCTGCTATTTTGCCATGGACGCGACGCGCCCTAACGATTTAAGCCACGGCAGATTAGGAAAGCGGTTTTACATTATTTGCGAAGCTGACCAGTCATTTCGTGCGATTTCCGCAGGTCACGGCAGCGGTCGCGATTTGAAGGGTGTCGCAGATTTCTCGAACGGAAGGGAGTGCGCGAAGAATTTTAGCAATGCAATGGATTCGTACCTGACGGCCGGAGGCGCTTACGTGACACGTGAGACGAAGACGTCTTTCAAAGGCTACTATCGCGTCTCGACGAAACAGGATGCGGTTCTGATACGGTCGTTTATTCAGTTTGATGGCGAAGGCGAGACCGCCAACGCCAGACAGCGCCTCATCGGCGGACATGCGGCCATCGCACTAAAGGGAATATGCCTTCGAAAAGATCCGCGAAGTCCGTACGCGAACCAGAACGGTTACGTTCCGTTCGGGAATCTGGTGGACTATTCGGGCGGCCGCAGCGATGGCTGCACCAGTTGGTCACCATCTGACGCCGCGCAAATCATGCCGCTGCTGAAGGACGATCCGACGACGGTTTACATCTATCCTGAATCGCACGATATCGAAGCCGTCGCGCAAGCCGTAGCAGCTCGCCGGTCGCCGTCACGCATTGGCCTGTATTGGAACGCCCTCTGCTTGAAGCAAATCGGCGCTCCGAAATTCTGGCCAAAAGAGGTTCTTGAGCCGATCCTCGCTCGATACCATAAGGATCCAGAACCGTCCGCGTCCGCGTGGTCGCCGCCGATCTGCAAGCCGTAAACTTGCTGCTAATTTATTCGTTTCGCTCTCAGGACGGGCCAGTGACTGCGATGCTCAATCCTACCAGGGTCGATGAATGCTCCGCGATGACCGGGCGGCCAGGTTCGTGCCGGGCGTTCCCCTCGGAAAAAAGAATAAATGGCACTGCCACGACAACGACACTTTGGGATCCGCGCCGCAGACCTGCAGGCCAAGGCTGCCTACAATGAGGCTATAGCGGATTTGGACGTCGCACGTCTCAATCTGACCCGATCTGAGATCCGCGCCCCAGTGAATGGTGACGTGACGAACTTCGATCTCCGTCCAGGCTCTTACCTTCCGGCGGGTCGAGGCATCATGGCTTTGATCGAGACCGATACGGTGCGCGTCGAAGGCTACTTTGAGGAGACGAAACTCGCACGCATCCATGTAGGCGATGCTGCCGATGTCAGGTTGATGGGCGCTTCGATCCTGAGAGGAAAAGTTGATAGCATCGCCCGCGGAATCGAAGATCGTGAACGAAGTTCGGGTGCGAGCATGCTTGCCAATATCAATCCGACCTTCTCATGGGTCAGGCTCGCGCAGCGCATTCCCGTCCGGATCAAGCTCGATGTGAATGACAATGCGGACGAATTGATCGTCGGGCGGACCGTCACCGTTCAGATCGACAGCGTCACCGGTTTCACTGCTGGGGCCACGTCGATGCTCCGGTCTGGCCTCTCGCGCATTTTGCGAGTGTTCGATCGGGAAAACGGTCACGAGCGACCAGCAATGCGCAAGCTTTGACCCAGCCTAATCCAGTCAAGAAGGCCAGTGCCCCCTTATTGGCGGTCCGGTGGCTCCGGCCCCGCCAGTGCGAGAAGCTGTCACGGGACGCCCAGGACAAGGAGCACACCATTTATAAAGCTGCGCTTAAGCAGGATCATCACCGGGATCATCTGACTAAACACTGCGTTGAGCGATACTAAGCGTTGCCAATTTAGCAAAGGAGACCGGCGCCAGCTCGATTATTTGGTCGGCGCCGGGGCGCGCCTCCATTATGCCAAAACTGCGCGGCCCTTGTCGGTAATCCGCCATCCGCCATTTTCGCGATCGACCAAGCCCCGCGAAAATATATCGAGTCCGGCACGCGTGCAGCCAGCCGCTTAGTACGCCAGCCGCTTAGTACGCCAGCCGCGTCAACCGCTACCGCTAGGTGTAAGAATCGTGGAAGATCGCAGTTTGGCGTACAAAATCTCGTGTGGGCCCATGGTAGCGGGGGAGGGACTCGAACCCCCGACCCCAGGATTATGATTCCCGTGCTCTAACCAGCTGAGCTACCCCGCCACGGCGACGCCGTTGCGGCATCCGAGATGCCGCGGCGCGAATGCGCGGCATATAAGGAGGCGGCAGACGGCCTGTCAAGCAAAGTGGGGCATCCCGCCAAGTAGCTGCGAAACGGGGCTATTTTGGCCGAACGGAGGGATCGCCACCGGGGCTGCCGGGAGGTGGGATCACGGGGGTGTTGCCCCCATCAGGGGCGGGCGCGTGCATTTCTGGGTCGACGCCCGCGGGCGGGCACAACACACCCTCGGAACGCGACAGTTTGTCGCCGAGCGGCTCGGATCGCTGGCCGGTGGTGGTGTTCGGCGCGGCATTGGGGTTCGCCGGCTGCTGCATCGGCGCGCAATTGTTGCCGCGCTGGGGCTGGGGCGGCGCGGTCTGGGCCGGTGGAGTCGTCGGGCTCGGCGGAGCCTGCGCGATCGCCGCTCCGGAAGCCGTCATCAGCACACCAAAAACGAGAAGCGAGTGATTGATCCGCATGCCAAGGCAACGGCTCGCGCGCGCGGAGGTTCCGCGCCTACAACGGCCGCGTTCACGATTTGCGGAAACGGATCAGCGAAAAATGCCCCATCGGCGGCATCGGGCGCCGCTCGGCAAGGCTGACGCCGCCATGTTTGTTGGCCCAATTGGCGAGCCGCCCCCATGGGAATTCCGGCCGCCAGCCGAGCCTTCGGGCAAACGGTGCAAAGGCCAGTTCAAACAAGCGCCGCGGCCCGCTTTCGGCGCCGATGTGGTTGACCAGGATCAGTTCCCCGCCAGGCTTGAGCACGCGGATGAAATCATCCAGCGTCGCCTCGGGATCCGGAACGGCCGTGATGACATATTGCGCCACCACCGCATCGAAGAATGAATCCGGGAACGCGAGGTTCTTCGCGTCCATCACCGCCAGCGTCTCGACATTGGTCAAGCCCAGCGCGCGCACGCGCTGCTGCGCCCGCCGCAGCATCGGCTCGGAAATATCAACGCCGCAAAGTCTGGTGCTGCGCGAATAGTCCGCCAGCGACAGTCCGGTGCCAACACCGACATCGAGCACGCGGCCACCGATCCGGTCGGCTTCCGCGATGGTCGATTGCCGGCCCTGATCGAACACCTTGCCGAACACGAAATCGTAGATCGGCGCCCAGTGCCCATAGGCCTTTTCGACCCCGTCGCGGTCGATGTCCCCAGCCATCCCCTGCCCCGAATTATATCAGCGCACGGCCTCGGCGAGCGGCCGCGCCGTCGCAGCAACGTTCCTCGCGGCTGCACTCTTGATGAATCCGCCGCCGAGCACGCGCGCCCGGCCTGACGGCGCGTCGTAGAACACGCAGGCCTGCCCGGGTGATACGCCCTCTTCGCCGACGACGAGCTCGACCTCATAGCCGCGATCGGTCTTGCGCAGCCAAGCCAGCTGCGGCGCGCGCGTCGAGCGCACGCGCACGAACATCTCGATGCCCTCGCCAATGACGCGGTCGAGCGCACCGTCGCCGAGCCAGTTGACGTCGCGAAGAAGAATGCGATCCATCCGCAGCGCTTCACGCGGGCCGACGACGACGCGGCGGCTCGCCGCATCCAGCCTCACGACATACAGCGGCGCGCCGGTCGCGATTCCCAGCCCCTTGCGCTGGCCCACGGTGAAATGGACGATGCCCTGGTGATGGCCAATCACCTTGCCGTCGAGATCGACGATGTCGCCGGGTGCGACTGCAGTCGGCTTCAAGCGGCTGATGATGTCGGTGTAGCGACCGGTCGGCACGAAACAGATGTCCTGGCTGTCCTGCTTGTCGGCGATCTCGAGTCCAAAGCGGCGCGCGAGTTCGCGAACCTGCGGCTTGGTCATGTCGCCGAGGGGAAAGCGCAAATAGTCGAGCTGCTCGCGCGTGGTCGCGAACAGAAAATAGCTCTGGTCGCGATCGGCGTCGGCCGCGCACACCATCGCGCGCGATCCGTCGGCGAGACGCCGCGAGGCGACATAATGTCCGGTCGCGAGCACGGCAGCACCGAGCTCGCGCGCGGTCGCGAGAAGATCGCGGAACTTGATCGCGCGGTTGCACTCGATGCACGGCACCGGCGTCTCGCCGAGCGCGTAGCTGTCGGCAAAATTGTCGATCACTGATTCGCGGAAACGGCTCTCATAATCGAGCACATAGTGCGGAATGCCGATCCGCTCGGCGACGTTGCGGGCATCGTGAATATCCCGCCCGGCGCAGCAGGCGCCCTTGCGATGGGTTGCGGCGCCGTGGTCGTAAAGCTGCAGCGTGATCCCGACCACGTCGTAGCCTTCCGACTTCAACAGCGCAGCCGTCACCGATGAGTCCACGCCGCCGGACATGGCGACCACGACCCTGGTATCCTCGGGACGGCCTTCGAGATCGAGACTGTTGCGCATGGAAGAGGTCATCGATTTCTATCGCGAGCGGCCGTTGCCCCCGCGACCAGCGTTAAAAGCGGACTTTGCCCAGAAGGCTTTGAAGCATCGCCGAAAAAAGCTGATTGGCCTCATCGGGGCGCAGGAAAAGCCACCCTTTAATATAGGCCGTATCGCCGCGAAGCAATCAGCCGTCCTTGGAAGAGATATAGGACGGCAAATCTTGCCGCCGGGCAAAAAACGAACCGCCGCGACATCGTTCCAAATCCAGCATCCATCTCGTAAGCTACTGTAATGTAAGGATATTTTTCTAGGGCTTGCGCTGGCCCGCTCCTTGCTGATGGGGAACTGAAATTCCATCCCGAGGGTCCGTCGTGGTCAACGTCGCGCAGGAAGCATTGGCAGGCATGTCGTTTCAGGCCAATTCGCCGAGATCGTCGGCGCGGCCCGATTCCGGTCCCGCGCCCGGAAATGACAGTTTTGCCGCGCTGGTCGACAGCAACGCGGCCGCCCGTGACGAACGCCCTGACGACAGTTCCCGCGCGCCGGCCCCGGCGCGCCGGAACGATGATCCGGCTCCGGCGGCGGACGCAAGGTCGCGCGATGATAGCGCCGGCCCCGACCGCCCCAAGCGGGACGATGTCGATGCGCGTAACGACGCCGGCTCCAGCGGCCGGGCTGACAAGCCGGATTCCGCCGATTCGAAATCCGACACGTCGAAGTCTGACGGGCCCCAATCCGATGCGGCAAAGCCGTCGAAGCCGAAGGACGACACCCCGGCCAAGGACGATGCCAAGGATGGTGACGAGTCCAAGCAGGACAACGCCACCGCTGCAACCACGGTGATCGCCGCGACGGTTTCCGCAGCCGTCGTCAGCGCCGCCAATGCAGCGTCCGCAACACCGCCCGTATCCGACACGGCCACCGCTCCGCTCGCGACGGCGGCCGCCGCCATCGCGGCCGTGGCTTCGGTCGCCGGCACGGCGCCGGCCGCAGCAAACGCGGTTAAGACCGATGCAGCCAACACCGACACCCAAGCCGCAGCCGCCGTTTCCGATGGTGAGCAGGCAGTTGGCGGCACGGCCGCGACCGGCATCGCGCTGGCTGCAGCGGCCCCGTCGACGCCGCAAGCAAAGGCCGCGGCCCAGTCAAAGCCGACACTGACCGCGAAGGACGCCATCCCCACGCCAGGCGAGCAAGACGGCGCGACGGCCCCTGCGCCGGCCGAAGCACCGACCGGCATTGTCCCTGATATCGCCCCGCCAACCGCGGCCGCGGGCAAGCAGAAGGCCGAGCACGCTTTTGTTGACGCGGTGAACTCGGACGCCTCGGGCAATTCCGCGCAGACGCCAGCCGCGAATGCCGCAAGCCACGTGCAGACCGGCACTGCCAATGCGGCACAAACGTTCGCCGCCGCGTCGGACAATAGTGCGCAGGCGGCCGCCATGATGCAGCCGCAGACGCCATCCGCGCCCACGACACCGTCGGCCAATTCGCAACTGACCGTGACCGCGGCAGCCACGCATAACAATGCGGTGCCGGTCGGCGGCCTCGCGATGGAGATCGCGGCCTCGGCCAAGAGCGGCAAGAGCCGGTTCGAAATCCGGCTCGATCCTCCCGAACTCGGGCGCATCGATGTGCGCATCCATGTCGACAACAACGGCCAGGTGACGTCGCATCTGACCGTCGAGCGACCGGAAACGCTGCAGATGTTGCGCCAGGACGCCAACCAGCTGCAGCGCGCGCTGGACAATGCCGGTCTCTCGACCGGCAATAGCGGGCTGCAGTTCAGCCTGCGCGACCAGTCATCGTCGGGGCAGAATGGCGGCAACCAGTCCCATCCCAATGCCCATCGCCTGATCGTCAGCGAAGAAGACAGCGTGCCGGCGACCGTCGCCGGCCGCAGCTATGGCCGCATGCTCGGCGCGAGCGGCGGCGTCGATATCAGAGTCTAGAGGAGCGCACCATGGCAACCGACGTATCTATGCCGTCGCCGGTCGTATCGGCGCCCGCGACCGGAACGAGCACAGGCAACAACGCCGCATCAACCCAGACGCAGGGCATCGCCGATAACTTCCAGACCTTCCTGACGCTGCTGACGACGCAGTTGCAGAATCAGAACCCGCTTGATCCGCTCGACACCAACCAGTTCACTGCGCAACTCGTGCAGTTCGCCGGCGTCGAGCAGCAGCTCAAGATGAACGACCAGTTGAGCTCGATTGTGGCTCTGGAGAAAAGCGCGCAGTCGACGCAGGCGCTGATCTATGTCGGCAACACCGTTGCGGTCGACGGCAGCAAGGCCAATTTCAACGGCGCGGCGACCTGGAATATCAACGCGCCGAAGGACACCAACGCCACCATCACGATCACCGACTCGACCGGCCAGACTGCCTATTCCGGCAATTTTTCGCTGAAAACAGGTGGTTCCAGTTTCGTCTGGGACGGCAAGGGCAATGACGGCACGCAGTGGCCGCCGGGCAGCTACACGCTGACGGCGACGGGCAAGGACTCGGCCGGCAACACGGTCGCGATCTCGACCGAAGTCCAGGGCATCGTCGATTCCGTCGATCTGACCGCCACTCCGCCGCTGCTCTCGATCGGCGGCGAGACGTATACGACCGACCAGATCAAGCGGGTGATCCGTCCGAGCACTGGCAACGACGGCAATGACTCTGGGTCAGGCTCTGGCGACGGCTCCGATTCCGGTTCGAGCTAGCTCGCCGCGATGGCGGCGATGAAAAGCGCGCATGCGGCCGTGGAGGCGATCGTCCGCACGTGATTCCAGAATGTCCACTCCTTGAGATACCGCGCCCATAAGGAAGCCGCATCGGAGCTCGCCCGATCGGCCGCGGCCAGCGCGTTGTTTAGCGGCACGTTGAAGATCATCGTCACGACGAACATGCCGACCACATAGACGATGCCGCCGGCGAGCATCGCCAGCGACCCAGCCTCGCCCACGAGGAAGACCGCGACGACGGCGAGGATCGCGCTCACCAGCGTCGTGCCAAAGAAGAGCGGCATGAACAGCGAACGGAGGATGTCGGCATTGATCGCATTCATCGCCGCGATGCCGGATGGCTGGTCGATGCGGCCGAGCGCGCCCATAATGAAGGTCGAGAACGCAAAATAGAGCCCGGCCATCAAGCCGCAGCCGACCGCGGAGAACCAGAGCAGGATCGGCACTACAATCTCGCGCACGGGCGATCTCCCTCCCCGGTTGTCGTTCGACCCTATCTGGCACACGTCGGCGCCGCCCTGGGTCGCTTTCCCACACTGACACAGGTGCCTGGGCCGAGCCACCTTACCGGCATTTCCAACGCGATTCGTATTGCACGCTTGTGCTTAGGTAAATTTTAAGCCGACACGCGTAGGTTGGCGGGGTGAGTTCAGTGGTCGAGAGTTTGTGAGTACGCCATGACAGAACCCCATCGCCCGAGGGTGAAATACGTCATCGGGCCTGACGGCAGTCCGCTAACCATTGCCGACTTGCCCGCGCCCGGTACAAAACGGTGGGTCATTCGCCGGAAGGCTGAAGTCGTTGCCGCGGTGCGCGGTGGTCTGCTCTCCCTGGAGGAAGCCTGCAGCCGCTATACGCTGACGGTCGACGAATTCCTTTCCTGGCAATTCTCCATCGATCAGCACGGTCTGGCCGGGCTGCGCACCACCCGGATCCAGCAATATCGCCAGTAAGCCCTCGAAACCAATCGAATTTGATGAAAACCGGCCTCGCTCTGCGAAGCCGGTTTTTTTCATGTCCCACTTTCTGCCGCGGTTCTTAACCGTCGTTAACCGGATGGAAACCATACCCTAGGCAATAATTGCCCAGTCGGACCCTCCGAGGGCCGAATCCCTGGGGGCGGTTGGTGCAAAGTCTGGTTGCTTTCCTGAAGGGCCTGGGTGCGGCCCGGTTGGCGGCGATGGTGGCGGTCACCGCCGCGCTGATCGGCTTCTTCGCCTTCGTCATCATGCGCGTCACCACGCCGCAGCTGACGACCTTGTTCACCGATTTGAACGTCGAGGACTCCTCCTCGATCGTCAAGGAGCTGGAGCGGCAGGCGATCCCGTTCGAGCTGCGGAATGAGGGCGCCGTCATCATGGTGCCGAAGGACAAGGTCACGCGGCTCCGCATGAAGCTCGCCGAGGGCGGCATGCCCAAGGGCGGCGGCGTCGGCTACGAGATCTTCGACAAATCGGATGCGCTCGGCACCACGAGCTTCGTCCAGAACATCAACCATTTGCGCGCCCTGGAGGGCGAGCTCGCACGCACCATCCGCGCCATCGACCGTATCCAGGCCGCACGCGTGCATCTGGTGCTGCCGGAGCGGCCGCTGTTCTCGCGCGAGACGCCGGAGCCGTCCGCTTCCATCGTGGTGCGGGTGCGCGGCACCCTTGAGCCGCAGCAGATCCGCGCCATCCGTCACGTGGTCGCCTCCGCCGTCAACGGGCTGAAGCCGCAGCGGGTGTCGATCGTCGACGAGGCCGGCCAGCTGCTCGCCGACGGCGCCACCAGCGATGCCGACAACGCCGTCGGCGACGAGCGCCGCGCCGCTTTCGAGAAGCGGATGCGCAAGCAGGTCGAGGACATCGTGTCCTCCGTGGTCGGCCAGGGCCGCGCCCGCGTCCAGCTCTCTGCCGATTTCGACTACAACAAGATCACCGAGACCTCCGACAAGTTCGACCCCGAAGGGCGCGTGCTGCGCTCGAGCCAGACCCGGGAAGAATCCAGCCTCACCGCAGACAATAACGGCCAGGTCACGGTCAACAACGAATTGCCCGGCAACCAGAACCAGGACAATGCCGCGCGCGCCCGCGACCAGAGCAAGAAGAGCGAAGAGACCAACAATTACGAGATCTCCCGCACCACCAAGACCGAGGTGACCGAAGCCGGACGCGTCAACCGCATCTCGGTCGCGGTCCTCGTCGATGGCAGCTACGCCAAGAATGAGAAGGGCGAGCAGGTCTACCAGGACCGTCCCAAGGAGCAGCTCGACCGCATCGCCGCGCTGGTGCGCTCGGCGATCGGCTTCGACCAGAAGCGCGGCGATCAGGTCGAGGTCGTCAACCTGCGCTTTGCCGAGGCGCCCTCGGTCGCCCCGCTCAACGAGCCGACCGGCCTGCTTGGCATGCTGCAGTTCACCAAGGACGACGTGATGTATGTGATCGAGCTCGGCGTGATCATGCTGCTCGGCCTGGTCGTGCTGTTCATGGTGATCCGCCCGCTGGTCAAGCGTATCCTGGCCTCCGAGGCCGCACCCGGCCGCGCCGAGGCCGCGGTGCCCGCACTGGCCGACAGCAGCGCACAAGCCGGCAGCGAGGGCGGACAGGGCCAGGCGCTCCTGCCCGGCAACAGCGGCGCCGCGCACATGATCGACGTCGCCCAGATCCAGGGCCAGGTCCATGCCCAGGCCGTGAACCGCGTGGGCGAGCTGGCCGAACGCAATCCGAATGAAACCGTCTCCATTGTTCGCCAATGGCTGACCGAGCCTGCCGAGACCTGAGATGGCCAGCGTCCCACAAACCACGAACGCGAACGCCCAGGACATCACGAGCGTCATCTCGACGCTGTCGAGCCGCCAGAGCGACCGTCCGAGGAGCAAGCCGATCTCCGGTCCGAAGCGCGCGGCGATCCTGATGCTGGCGCTCGGCGAGAAATATGGCGGCAAGGTCTGGTCGCTGCTCGACGATGACGAGGTGCGCGAACTGTCGATGGCAATGTCGACGCTCGGCACCGTCGAGGCCGACGTGGTGGAAGACCTTCTGCTCGAATTCGTCTCGCGGATGTCGGCCTCCGGCGCGCTGATGGGCAATTTCGACGCCACCGAGCGGCTGCTGCAGCAATATCTGCCGGCTGACCGCGTCTCCGGCATCATGGACGAGATCCGCGGACCCGCCGGCCGCAACATGTGGGAGAAGCTCTCCAACGTCCAAGAAGAGGTGCTCGCCAACTACCTCAAGAATGAATATCCGCAGACCATCGCCGTGGTGCTGTCGAAGCTGAAACCTGAGCATGCCGCGCGCGTGCTGGCGATCCTGCCCGAGGACATCGCGCTCGATGTCGTGGGCCGCATGCTGCGGATGGAAGCGGTGCAGAAGGAAGTGATCGAGCGCGTCGAGCAGACGCTGCGCACCGAATTCATGTCCAACCTGTCGCAGACCAGGCGCCGTGACGCCCATGAGGTGATGGCCGAAATCTTCAACAATTTCGACCGCCAGACCGAGACCCGCTTCATCACCTCGCTGGAGGAGGAAAACCGCGAATCCGCCGAACGCATCAAGGCGCTGATGTTCACCTTCGACGACCTGGTCAAGCTCGATTCCGCCTCCGCCCAGACGTTGATGCGCCATGTCGACAAGGAGAAGCTCGGCATTGCGCTGAAGAGCGCCAACGAGGACGTCCGTAACTTCTTCCTGGGCAACATGTCCTCGCGCGCCGGCAAGATGCTGATGGATGACATGGCGGCGATGGGGCCGGTGCGCCTGCGCGATGTCGACGAGGCCCAGGCGCTGCTTGTCAATCTCGCCAAGGACCTCGCCGCCAAAGGCGAGATCATGTTGACCAAGAACCGTGCCGACGACGAACTGGTGTACTGATGGCTGCGCCCGCAAAATTCCTGTTCGACACCGACTTCTCGGCGCCAGCCAAGTCGCGCGAGCGCGCCGCGACCGCCGCCGAGATCGCCCAGAAGGTGGCGGAAGCCGAGGCGCGCGCCTATCGCAACGGCTACGATGCAGCACAGCATGAAGCTAGGGCAGAGAGCGACCGCCGCGCCGCGCTCGCGCTGGAAGAGATCGCGCTCGCCATCAAGAACATCGCGTCACGCTTTTCCGGCATCGAGGCGCGGATGGAGACCGAAGCCGTCGACGTCGCGGTCGCGGTCGCGCGCAAATTATGCAGCGAACTGACCGCGCGCGAACCGCTTGGCGAGATCACGGCGCTGGTGTCCGACTGCTTCTCGCATCTGGTCTCGACGCCTCATATCGTGGTCCGCATCAGCGATGCGCTCTACGAGGATGCGCGCGAGAAGATCGAGCGGCTGGCCGCGCAGAGCGGCTTCCAGGGCCGTCTCGTGATCCTGGCAGAGCCGACGATCGCGACCGGCGACTGTCGGATCGAGTGGGCCGACGGCGGCATGGTGCTGGAACGCGCGGCGATCGAATCCAAAATCAACGAGCTTGTCGGACGCTACATGGCGTCCCGTGACCAACGGCCATGAGGATTGAGCCAAAGGATCGACGATGAGTGACACCGACACCCATGTCCCGCTCCCCGACCTCAACGCGGCGGACGCGCCAACGGCCGACGACGATGTGGGCTATCACGAGGACGAAAACGCTTCGCGCATCGCCTCCGATCTCGAGGCCGTGTTCGACGTGCCGGTGCAGGTCTCGGCTGTGCTCGGCCGCTCCAAGATGGATGTCGGCCAGCTCCTGAAGCTCGGCCCTGGCACCGTGCTCGAACTCGACCGCCGGGTTGGCGAAGCCATCGACATCTATGTCAACAACCGCCTGGTGGCGCGTGGCGAAGTGGTGCTGGTCGAAGACAAGCTCGGCGTGACCATGACCGAAATCATCAAGGCAGAGCGTAGCTAACTCTTTAATGGATATGCGCGCGACGGACGCGCGGGAGACAGGAGACATTCATGCGGCTTCTCATCGTCGGCACCCTGAGGGGGCAGCTCACGACCGCCACCAAGATCGCGATGGACAATGGCGCTTCCGTGACGCACGCGGAAGGCAACGAACAGGCGATGGCGGTGTTGCGCGGCGGCAAGGGCGCCGACCTGCTGCTGGTCGATGTCGGCCTCGACATTCGCGACCTCGTAATGCGGCTGGAAGCCGAGCATATCCACGTGCCGATCGTGGCCTGCGGCATCTCCAACGATGCCCGCGCCGCGGTAGCAGCGATCCGCGCCGGCGCCAAGGAATACATCCCGCTGCCGCCCGACCCGGAACTGATCGCCGCCGTGCTCGCGGCCGTTGCCAACGATTCGCGCGATCTCGTCTATCGTGACGAGGCAATGGGCCGGGTGATCAAGCTGGCGCAGCAGATCGCAGGCTCGGACGCCTCGGTGATGATCACCGGCGAATCCGGAACCGGCAAGGAAGTGCTGGCGCGCTACGTGCATTCCCGCTCGGCGCGCGCCAAGCGGCCGTTCATCTCGATCAATTGCGCCGCGATCCCCGAACATCTTCTGGAATCCGAATTATTCGGCCACGAGAAGGGCGCCTTCACCGGCGCGATCGCCCGCCGCATCGGCAAGTTCGAGGAAGCAACCGGCGGCACACTGTTGCTCGACGAAATCTCGGAAATGGACGTGCGGCTGCAATCCAAATTGCTGCGCGCGATCCAGGAGCGCGTGATCGACCGCGTCGGCGGCACCAAGCCGGTGCCGGTCGATATCCGCATCATCGCGACCTCGAACCGCAACCTCGCAGACGCCGTGCGCGCCGGCACCTTCCGCGAGGACCTCTTGTTCCGCCTCAACGTCGTCAACCTGAAGATCCCGCCGCTGCGTGACCGCCCCGCCGACATCATCGAATTGGCGCAGCATTTCGCGAAGAAGTACGCCGAGGCCAACGGTGTGCCGGCGCGGCCGCTGTCGGCAGAGGTACGGCGGGTGCTGACCACCAACCGCTGGCCGGGCAATGTCCGCGAGCTCGAAAACACCATTCACCGTTCCGTGCTGATGGCTCAGGGCGACGAGATCGGCGCCGAGGCCATCGTGACCCCGGATGGTGACCGCCTCGACCTCGCCAGGACCGCACCGGCGGTCGCACACGCCACCCTCGCCGCAGAGCAGGTGACGCGCGCGCTGGTCGGCCGCACGGTTGCCGATGTCGAACGCGACCTGATCCTGGAGACGCTGAAGCATTGCCTCGGCAACCGCACCCATGCGGCCAACATCCTCGGCATTTCGATCCGCACGCTGCGCAACAAGCTGAACGAATACGCCGATGGCGGCGTCCCGATCCCGCCGGCGGGATCGGGCACGGCTGACTATCAGCGCCTGGCGACGGCGGGATAGCCTCCCGCCGTCAGTGCGAAGCTACGAATATTCCGACGCGTCCGGTTTGCGGAAAATATGAATGGGATCACCGGGCGTCAGATCACGTCCGGTGAAAGCGGCATAGGCATAGAGCGCGAGATAGGCGATCGCGAGCGCACCGATGCCGTAGAAGACCCAAGTTGCAAGACGTTTCATCAAGCCCATGACGCGCTTCGTTCCTTCCGGCAATAGAAGACCGACGCCTTCTATTGCGCGAGGAGACAAAACGCCACGGCCGGCGTCTCCGTTCCCAAAAGCGATGACGGCAGTTCTCCCTCGCCCGGTTCTTACGGGGAGAGGGTTGGGGTGAGGGGCTCTCTCCGCGATCACGGTGATAGATGGACTCGCGGAGACTCCCCTTCACCCGAAATTCAAGCATCGTAACCCGGGTGAAGCGTCAGCGTAACCTGGAGCCTCTCGTCAACGTTGGTGCCGAGTCCGGGGTTGCGCGTTCCGCTCCACCCGGGTTACGACCTGATGTTAGCGCAGATGCACGCCGCGCGTCGGCACGCTGACGTCGGCGAGCTTGGCCGCGTCCTCGTCCTGGTCGACGGCGACATAGCGGCCCTGCCAGTAGGCGAGCGCCCCGGTGCGCGCGGAGACCTGCACATCGAGCACGCGCCCGATGACGATCGCATGCGAATGGCGCGCTACGATGTCCTCGACTTCGCAGTCGATCGCCGCGAGTGCACCGACCAATAGCGGCACGCCGGAGGCGCGCGTCGTCCATTGGGCGCCGACGAAGCGCTCGGCGCCTTTCAGCCCGCCTCTGCCGGTAAAGCGCTCGGCGATCTCGACCTGGTCCGCGTTCAAGATGTTCACGCCGAAAATGCCGTAGCGCTTGACCAGCGGCCAGAACGATGCGGCGCGGTTCAGGCTCACGATCAGTGAGGCTGGCTCGACCGACAACGAGGAGACCGACGTAACGGTCATGCCGGAGATCTCCTTGCCCTGCCCTGCCGTGATCACGCTGACCCCGCCGGTCAGATGGCGCATGGCGCCGCGAAACTCGTCAGAAGTGACCACGGGATCGATCGCGATGTTGCGGACGGCGGAGTTCATGCAGGCCTCACAGGTCGTCGGACGTGTCTTCGGTTCCTTCCAGGAGATTCTTCAGGATCGCGCCCTCGAGTGCTGCGAGCCCGGCCGAGCCGCGCTCGCGCGGGCGCGTGATGTCGACATTGAAATCGTGTGCGATGCGGCCGTTTTCAATGACCAGCACCCGGTCCGCGAGCGCCACCGCCTCCGAGACATCATGCGTGACCAGGATCGCGGTGAAGCCTTGATCGCGCCAGACTCGCTCGAGCAGCCGCTGCATCGAGATCCGCGTCAGCGCATCGAGCGCGCCGAGCGGCTCGTCAAATGCCAGCACCCGGGGTTGGCTGACCAGCGCGCGGGCCAGTGCGACGCGCTGCTTCTGGCCGCCCGAGAGCACCGAAGGCCATTGCCCGCGCTTGTCGCCCAGGCCGACCTCGACCAGCGCCTTTTCGGCGCGTGCCTGCGCGTCCGCGGACGACCGCTCGCGCCCGAGGCCGACTTCGACATTCGACAGCACGCGCGCCCATGGCAGGAGCCGCGGCTCCTGGAACATGACGCGGATATCCTCGGCGCGTGCCTCCTCGCCGAAGCTGATGCTGCCGGCGGTCGGCTTCTCCAGCCCTGCGATCAGCCGGAGCAGCGTGCTCTTGCCGCAGCCGCTGCGGCCGACAATCGCGACGAACTGGCCTGCGGGAATATGCACGTCGATGCCGCGCAGCACCTCATTGTCGCCGAAGGATTTGCGCAAGCCGCGGATCGTCAGCGACAGCCCGCGCGCTGGCGCGTCGGGGCTACGGTGGAACCGGCGCGCCTCCTCGACAAAATCCGGGCGCGCGACAGCCGCGGCATCGAGCGAGCGAAAACGAAGGACTTCCTGCATGTCTATTCCTCGGTTCCTCAGTGTTTCTGGAAAGCCGGGTGCCAGGACAGTGTCAGCCGCTCCAGCGCGCGCGAGGCGCTGTCGGCAAGCTTGCCAAGCAGCGCGTAGATCAGGATCGAGAGCACGACCACGTCGATCAGCATGAATTCGCGCGCCTGCATCGCCATGTAGCCGAGCCCGGAGGAGGCCGCGATGGTCTCGGCCACGATCAGCGTCAACCACATGATGCCGAGCGCAAAGCGCAGGCCGACGAAGATCGACGGCAGCGCACCCGGAAAGATCACCCGGCGAAATAATTCGCCATCGGTCATGCCATAGATGCGGCCCATCTCGATCAGTTGCGGATCGACGGTGCGGATGCCGTGCAGAGTGTTGAGATAGATCGGAAAGAACACGCCAAGCGCCACCAGGAACAGCTTGGCGGACTCGTCGATCCCGAACCACAGGATCACCAGCGGGATCAGCGCCAGGTGCGGGATGTTGCGCACCATCTGCAGCGTGGTGTCGGTCAGTTTCGCCGAGAGCTGCGACAGGCCGTTGGCGAGGCCGAAGGCAAAGCCAATGCCGCCGCCGATCAAGAAGCCGATGCTGGCGCGCCAGAAGCTGACCCAGATGTTGCGGATCAGTTCGCCTGACAGCAACAGCTTCCATCCCGCCAGCGCCACGTCAGTCGGCGCCGGCAGCACGCGCGCGGGCACGAAGCCGGTGACACAGGCGAGCTGCCAGATGACGATGATGGCGAGCGGCACGATCCAGGGGATCAGGCCGTCCGCCCGCGGCAATCTGGGCGCGCGGACGCGCGGAAGGCTGTCGATGAGGCTCATGATTCCGATACCTGTTTTTGCGGCCGATAGTCGTTGCCGATGGTCTCGCCGAACGGCCCGGTGTTGACGCGGATCGGCGGCACGTTGTCGCCCTGCTCCAGAGAGAGCAGCGGGAACACCAGTTCGGCGAAACGATAGGCTTCTTCGAGATGCGGGTAGCCCGACATGATTAAGGTATCGATGCCGAGACGCTGATACTCCTTGATCCGCGCCGCGACCGTCTCGGGATCGCCGACCAGCGCGGTGCCCGCGCCGCCACGCACGAGGCCAACGCCGGCCCAGAGGTTCGGGCTGATCTCGAGCTTGTCGCGGCGGCCGCCATGGAGCTCCGCCATGCGCTGCTGGCCGACCGAATCCATGCGCGAGAAGATCTTTTGCGCCGCCGTCACCGTGTCGTCGGTGACGTACTGGATCAATTCGTCGGCGGCCTTCCAGGCTTCCGCATTGGTCTCGCGCACGATCACGTGCAACCGGATACCAAAGGAGATCTTGCGGCCGCGCTTGTCGGCGACCGCCTTCACGCGCGCGATCTTCTCCGCAACCTGTGCCGGCGGCTCGCCCCAGGTGAGATACTTGTCGACGGTATCGACCGCGACGTCGATGCCGGCATCCGACGAGCCGCCGAAATAGAGCGGCGGCCGCGGCGACTGCACCGGCTGGAACAAGAGCCGGCCGTCCTCGATGCGGATGTGCTTGCCTTCGACGTTGACGGTCTTGCCGGCAAGCAGATCGTTATAGACGTTGAGGAACTCGCGCGTCACCTCGTAGCGCTCGTCATGCGCCAGGAAGATGCCGTCGCCCTTGTTCTCGACAGGGTCGCCGCCAGTGACGACGTTGATCAGAAGCCGCCCGTTCGACAACCGGTCCAGCGTCGCGGTCATGCGGGCGGCGACGCTCGGCGACTGCAGACCGGGCCGCACCGCCACCAGATAGCGCAGCCGCTCGGTCTGCGGCGCGACCGCGGAAGCGACCACCCAGGAATCTTCGCAGCTTCGCCCGGTCGGTAGCAGCACGCCGTAATAGCCGAGCTGGTCTGCGGCCTGCGCGATCTGGCGCAGATAGTTGAAGTTCACCTCGCGTCCGCCGATCGAGGTGCCGAGATATCGGCCGTCGCCATGGGTCGGGAGAAACCAGAGGATGTTGGCGTTGGGTTGCTTAGTCACGATCCGGACCTCGGAAAATGTTCATGATTTGCAGCAGCCGCCATACCGAGCCGCTGCCTATAGGAAGCGCCGACCACGGCGGTGACGATGCCGACCGACGGCACCGCGCTGGTGATCCAGCGTTGCATGATGCGTCGCATGATGACCTCTGGGTGGAAATGAACTCAACTCTGGGGGTTGCGCCAGACGATGTCGCGGATCGCGATCTCTCTCGGGATCAGGCCGAGCTTGAAGAAGCGGTCGGCCACGCCCTGCTGGGTCGCAACGATGTCGTCGGTGACCGGCCCGATCTTGAACGCTGCCCGATTGGCGGCAACGGTCTGGATGTCGAGCGGAATGCCGGTGGCGGCGCTGAGCGATTTCGCCACCTCGTCGCGGTGCGCTTCCGCCCATGCCGCGGTCGACGCGATGACGTCGTTGATCTGCTGCAGGACGGGGCCGTGATTTTTCGAAAAGTCGCGGTTAGCGATGAAGAACGAGTTGGTCTTGGTGATCTCGTGGGCGTTGATGAGGATGCGGCCGTTCTGCTTGGTCTCGCCGATCGCGAAATACGGATCCCAGATCGCCCAGGCATCGATACTGCCATTGGCAAACGCCGGTCCGGCGTCCGGCGGCGTCAGATAGACCGGGGTGATGTCGTTGTAGGTAAGCCCCGCCTTTTCCAGCGTCTGCACCACGATGTTGTGCGAGCTGGAACCTTTGGTGAAGCCGATACGCTTGCCCTTGAGATCGGCAATCGTGCGGATCGCCGAATTCCGCGGCACCAATATCCCCTGGCCGTTGGTGATCGGCTGGCCGGCCGCGTAAACGATCGCCGCGCCCGCGGCCTGCGCAAACACCGGCGGGGAATCGCCGACTGCACCGTAATCGACGCTGCCGACATTCATCGCTTCCATCATCGGCGGGCCGGACGAGAATTCGACCCACTTCACGTCGATGCCGGCCGGCTTGAAATGACTTTCCAAGGCTGCGCGCTGCCGCGCGATAACCAGCACGCCGGTCTTCTGGTAGCCGATCCGAATTTCCTTCACCGCCGCTTCGGCTCGCGCGCGCAAGGGCAGCGCGGCGACCGCTGCAGAGCCAAGCGACAGTTTGAGGAACTCGCGACGCTTCATCACAAAATTCTCCTGACGATCAAGCGCGTATCAACGCGTGCGGTCATGCGACGTCAGGATGATGGGGCTCGCGAATGAAGCTGTCGAGCGGTCCAAAAAAATAGCGATGCCCGCACTGTCACGCGGGCGATGCGCGTGCCGTTTCTTTCAAACCGCGGATTGTGCGTAGCGAAATCTTTTCTTCACGAAATTGGGATGCGAGCAGCAGCTCTCCGCTGTCATCGTCCGCGGAAGCGGACGATCCGGTAACCACGCCGCCGGAGCGTGAGCCGAGACGCCGCGGAGTACTGGATGCCCGCCTTCGCGGGCATGACGCTGGATGTGGTGCTGCCCACAAATTCGTCAGCCGGTTGCCACGGCCTTCGGCGCCCCGCCAGGGTTAATCGACAGTTTTCCATAGCGATCCCTGAACGCTTCAGTGTCGATTTCCTCGAGCTTGATCTCGCCGCTCATTACGCCCTGCTTCCACGCATCGTGCTCGGGATCGTGCTCGAATTCCGGCATCACTTCCTTGGCGAACAGTTCCAGCGACTCGCAGATGTGTTCATGCGTGTTCTTGCCGGCTTGATTCAGCAGGATCACCTGGTCGATATGGGAGGTGCGGAAACGGCGCAGTTTTTTCCGGATGGTGTCAGGCGAGCCGATCAGGCCGCCGCGCAATGCAGCCTCCTGCGCTTCCGGATTGTCGCGCTTCCACCTGTTGTACTCGTCCCACATGTTGACGGTGCCCGGCGCCGGCCGCTGCCGATTCTGCGAGGCACCATAATAACGCAGCGCGAACTGGAAGAAGGTGGCGCCGTCGGCGCGGGCGCGTGCTTCCTCGTCCGTCTTGGCGCACATGAAGAACGATACCAGCGCCATGTTCGGATTGATCTGGTAGTCGGCGAGCTTCTTCAGCCGCTTCGTGATCGCATTGTAATAAGCATGCACCCAGGCGTGCGCCGCGTCCGCGCTGACGAACTGAAAACCGAGCGCGCCGAAGCCATGCTGCCCGGCACGCTCGATGGTCGGCAATTGCGAGCACGCCATCCAGAGCGGCGGATGCGGCTTCTGCACCGGCTTGGGCACCACATTGCGCAAGGGGATGTCGAAATATTTGCCGTGATGCTCGGTGCCGACCTTGGTGAACATCGGGAAGATCGCGGTAACCGCCTCTTCGAACACCTCGCGTTTGGTCTCCATGTCGCGGCCGAACGGCGTCAGTTCGGTGATCGAGGCGCTCTCGCCCATGCCGAATTCGCAACGGCCGTTGGAGAGGAGATCGAGCACTGCGACGCGCTCGGCGACCCGCGCGGGATGATTGGTCGTGAGCTGCAGGATGCCGTGACCGAGCCGGATGTTGCGGGTGCGCTGGCTTGCTGCAGCCAGGAACGACTCCGGTGCAGGCGAGTGCGAGTATTCCTCGAGGAAGTGATGTTCCACGACCCAGGCATAGTCGTAGCCGAGCCGGTCGGCGGTCTCGAGCTGCGTCAACGCGTCCTGGTAGAGCTTGAGTTCGTCGCCCTCGTTCCATGGACGCGGCAGTTGCAGCTCGTAGAAGATGCCGAATTTCATGGCGTCGCTCCCATAGTTCTTGTTTGTTTGCTGCAGTCTATTGCCGGGGCGGACGAAGTCCAGCCTCCACCAATTCCGGGTGACGGAAGATGCGCTCCGCAACCAAACAGTAACCCTTCCAGCGGCGCGCCGCCGAATCCACTGCGCCACCGATGCAATTTTGGCACGCATTGATTTGGATCAGTGCTAAAATGTCCCGTGTCGTTAGTTTTACGGAAGGCAACGAAGCCTTCCCCCACACAATATCTGAATTGAAGCGAGACGACGTATGTCGGCAACCAGCGACGATGCGAGCGCGAGGCCGCGCCGTAGGCGCATGGAGATCTTCGCATTTCTTTTTCTTACGGCAGTCGTGATGCCCGCTTTGGCCGTGGCCACGGTGGGCAGCTACGGCCTTGCCGTGTGGATCTATCAGCTGATCGCGGGCCCGCCGGGCCCTCCCCCGCCACATTGATTAGCCGACAAGGAACACACGCCATGATCAGAGCTCAGACTGCCATCGATCGCCGGGCGCTCATCACGGGCCGCGTGCTGCAAGCCGAGCCTGTCGTGCCGCCGCCGGGCGGCGAGATCGCCAGCATCCTGGTGCAGGCACGGCCTGACCGGCTCGATGCCCTTGAGGCTGCGATCATAGCACTGCGCGGCTGTGAGATTTACGGTCGCGATGAGAAGGGAAAGCTCGTGGTCGTCGTCGATGCGCCTGATGCGAGCTCGCTCGGCGCGACCCTCAACACGATTTCCGCGCTGCCCAACGTCTATTCCGCCTCGCTCGTGTTCCACGCCGTCGATCCGGGCGCTGCCTGATGTCGCGTGATCGAAGGCCCCTCAACCAAAGGGAAGGAAACACCATGACTGCCCCCAAGCTGGATCGCCGCCAGGTCCTGAAACTGGAAGCCGCCGCGATGGCCGCGCTCGCCGCAGGCATGCCCGTGGCAGCAGGCGCCGCCAACCTCGTCACCGAGCGTGCCGAGAGCGAACTCAGGTGGGACAAGGCGCCCTGCCGCTTCTGCGGCACCGGCTGCAGCGTGATGGTCGCAACCAAGGACAACCGCGTCGTCGCCACCCATGGCGACATCAAGTCGGAGGTCAACCGTGGCCTGAATTGCGTCAAGGGCTATTTCCTCTCCAAGATCATGTACGGCCATGATCGCCTGACCAAGCCGATGCTGCGCAAGACGAGCGGCAAGTACGACAAGAACGGCGACTTCACCGAAGTCTCGTGGGACGAGGCCTTCGACGTGATGGCGGAGAAGTTCAAGGCTGCGCTGAAGAAGCGCGGACCGAGCGGCATCGGCATGTTCGGCTCCGGACAGTGGACGATCTTTGAAGGCTACGCGGCATCGAAGCTGTTCAAGGCCGGCTTCCGGTCCAACAACATCGATCCCAACGCACGCCATTGCATGGCCTCCGCCGCCGTCGGCTTCATGCGCACGTTCGGTATCGACGAGCCGATGGGCTGCTATGACGACATCGAGGCGGCCGATGCGTTCGTGCTGTGGGGCTCGAACATGGCGGAGATGCACCCGATCCTGTGGACCCGGGTCGCCGACCGCCGCCTCTCAGCGCCGCATGTGCGCGTCGCCGTGCTTTCCACCTTCGAGCACCGCTCGTTCGACCTCGCCGACATCGGACTGGTGTTCAAGCCGCAGACCGATCTCTATCTGCTCAACGCGATCGCCAACCACATCGTCAAGACCGGACGGGTCAACAAGGATTTCGTCAACAAGCACACGCTGTTCAAGCGCGGCCAGACCGATATCGGCTACGGCCTGCGGCCCGAGCATCCGCTGGAGAAGAAGGCGACCGGCCGCGCCAAGGCAGGCGATGCGCAGGACATAAGCTATGACGATTACGTCAAATTCCTCTCCGACTACACGCTGGAGAAGGCGGCCGAGATGGCCGGCGTCCCGCTGAACCGGCTGGAGGCGCTCGCCGAACTCTATGCGGATCCGAAGGTCAAGGTCACGAGCTTCTGGACCATGGGCTTCAACCAGCACACCCGCGGCGTCTGGTGCAACAACCTCGTCTACAACATCCACCTCCTCACCGGAAAAATCTCCGAGCCCGGCAACAGCCCGTTCTCGCTGACCGGACAGCCATCGGCCTGCGGCACCGCGCGCGAGGTCGGCACTTTCTCGCACCGCCTGCCGGCCGACATGGTCGTGACCAACAAGGAGCATCGCGAGAAGGCGGAGCACATCTGGAAGCTTCCGGAAGGCACCATTCCCGACAAGCCCGGCTATCACGCCGTGCAGCAGAACCGGATGCTGAAGGACGGGCTGCTCAACGCCTACTGGATCCAGGTCAACAACAACCTGCAGGCGGCCGCCAACGGCAACGAGGAGACCTATCCCGGCTATCGCAACCCCGATAATTTCATCGTGGTGTCGGACGCCTATCCGACCGTGACGGCGCTCGCCGCCGACCTCATCCTGCCGGCGGCGATGTGGGTCGAGAAGGAAGGCGCCTATGGCAACGCCGAACGGCGCACCCATACCTGGCACCAGTTGGTGTCGGCGCCGGGCGAGGCGCGCTCCGACCTCTGGCAGCTGATGGAGTTCTCCAAGCGCTTCAAGGTCGAGGAAGTCTGGCCGGAAGAACTGATCGCGAAGAAGCCGGAGTACCGCGGCAAGACACTGTTCGACGTGCTTTACCGCAACGGCCAAGTCGACCAGTTCCCGATTGATGACATCGAGGCCGGCTATGTCAATGACGAGGCCAAGGCCTTCGGCTTCTATGTCCAGAAGGGACTGTTCGAGGAATACGCCTCGTTCGGCCGCGGCCATGGCCATGACCTCGCGCCGTACGACACCTATCATCAGGTGCGCGGCTTGCGCTGGCCTGTCGTCAACGGCCAGGAGACCCGCTGGCGATTCCGCGAAGGGCTCGACCCCTACGTCCAGCAGGGCATGGGCGTGCAGTTCTACGGCTTCCCGGACGGCAAGGCGCGCATCTTCGCGCTGCCCTACGAGCCGCCGGCGGAATCGCCTGACAAGGACTTTCCGTTCTGGCTATCGACCGGCCGTGTGCTGGAGCATTGGCACTCCGGCACCATGACCCGCCGCGTCCCCGAACTCTACCGAGCTTTCCCCGAAGCCGTCTGCTTCATGCACCCTGACGATGCCGCCGAATTGAAGCTGCGCCGCGGCGATGAGGTGAAGGTGGAATCCCGCCGCGGTTTCATCCGCGTCCGATTGGAGACGCGCGGCCGCGATAAGCCGCCGCGCGGCCTGGTGTTCGTGCCCTGGTTCGATGAATCGAAGCTCATCAACAAGGTGACGCTGGACGCGACCGATCCGCTGTCGCTGCAGACCGACTACAAGAAATGCGCCGTGCGCATCGAGAGGGTGACGACGACATGATTGGAAAGTCCGCTATCGTCGTTCTCGCCATCGCGCTCATTGCCGCTTCGAGTTCGCTGCTCGCGCAAGGCGTCAAGTCCAGCTTGCGTGGTCCCGCTCCGCTCAACGAGGAGGGCCCGGCCCCGCCAATGACACCGATGCGCAACACCGCGGAAAGGGAGATCCGCAACTATCCGGAGCAGCCGCCGGTGATCCCGCATTCGATCGACGGCTATCAGGTCGACATGAACGGCAACAAATGCCTGTCCTGCCACGCCCGCGCCCGCACCGGCGAATCGCAAGCACCGATGGTGAGCATCACCCATTTCATGGACCGCGACGGCCAGTTCCTGGCCTCGGTGTCGCCGCGCCGCTACTTCTGCACGGAATGTCACGTTCCGCAGAACGTCACGACGCCGCCGGTGACCAATGATTTCGTCGACATCGACAGCATCCTGAATCGCGCAGCACCGGGTGGGCATCGATGAGCGACGTCGACAAAGCGCCGCCAGGCAAAGGCTGGTTCACGCGCGCGTGGCGTTTTGCCCTCGAGCTATGGGATGTGCTGATCCGGCCGAGCTCGGTGTTCGGGCTCGGCGTGCTGGTGCTCGCAGGCTTTGTCGCCGGCGTGATCTTCTGGGGCGGCTTCAACACCGCACTGGAACTGACCAATACCGAAAAGTTCTGCACTGGCTGTCACGAGATGCGCGACAACGTCTTTGCCGAACTGAAGTCCACCATCCACTTCACCAACCGCTCCGGCGTGCGCGCGACCTGCCCGGACTGCCACGTCCCGCACAACTGGACTGACAAGATCGCCCGCAAGATGCAGGCCTCCAAGGAAGTCTGGGGGCATATCTTCGGCAGCATCGACACCCGCGACAAGTTTATCGATAACCGGCTCGAGCTCGCGCTGCATGAATGGGCGCGGTTCAAGGCCAATGATTCGCTCGAATGCCGCAACTGCCACAGCGCGCAATCGATGGACATCACCAAGCAGTCGCCGCGGGCGAGCGTCGCGCATCAGCGCTTCCTGTTCACGGGCGAGAAGACCTGCATCGACTGCCACAAGGGCATCGCGCACCATCTGCCTGATATGCGCGGCGTTCCCGGCTGGCAATAGGTCTGGCACCTTCGGTGGCCGGCACCTTGCGCCGGCAGCGTGAATGAGTAGGTTGAGGGGCCGAGTCGCGGCAGGTATCTGCCTGCTCCCCCAGCCGAGACCCATGACCACCTTTACGCCGCATCAGGATTCCGCGCTGCAAGCCGTTGCCGACTGGCTCAAGGCAAAACCCGGCAGGAACGGCACGCCGCCGATCTTCCGCCTGTTCGGCTATGCCGGCACCGGCAAGACCACGCTGGCGCGGCATATCGCCGAGGGCGTTGACGGCGAGGTGAAATTCGCGGCGTTCACCGGCAAGGCGGCGCTGGTGATGCGCAACAAGGGTTGCGAGAACGCCTCCACGATCCATTCCTTGATCTACCGCGCCCGTGAATCCGGCGTCGAGCAGCCGACATTTGAATTATGGGACGATGCGCCCGCCTCCAAAGCCAAGCTGATCGTGATCGACGAATGCTCGATGGTGGACGCCGAGCTCGGGCGCGACCTGATGTCGTTCGACTGTCCGCTGCTGGTGCTCGGCGATCCCGCGCAGCTTCCGCCGATCCAGGGCGCCGGCTTCTTCACCAATGCCGAGCCGGACGCGATGCTGACGGAGGTGCATCGCCAGGCGCAGGACGATCCGATCGTGCGGATGTCGATGGACATTCGCGAAGGGCGCGAGCTCGAGATCGGCCGCCATGGCGAGAGCGAGGTGGTGCCGCGCAACGAGCTCGATCCGGAGCGCGTCATGAACGCCGACCAGGTGCTGGTCGGCCGCAACAACACCCGCCGCGCCTACAACATGCGGATGCGGCAGCGGCAGAACATCGAGGATCCCTTGCCCGTTGCCGGCGACAAGCTGGTCTGCCTGCGCAACAACCGCAAGAAAGGCCTGTTCAATGGCGGCCTGTGGCGGGTGAAGGCGCGCGCGCAATCGAAATCCAAGATCATCACCATGCGCGTGATGCCGGACGAGGATCTCGGCCACAAGGTCACGAAAGTCTCCGTGCGCGGCGAATGTTTCGGCGGCGCCATCGAGACCATCCCGTGGGAACAGCGCAAGCCCTATGACGAATTCGACTACGGCTACGTGCTCACCGTGCACAAGTCGCAGGGCTCACAATGGGATGACGTCGTGCTGTTCGACGAAAGCTTTGCGTTCCAGGACAGCCGCGCGCGATGGCTGTACACCGGCATCACGCGGGCGGCGAAGCGGCTAAGCGTGGTGGTATAGCTCCTCCGTACATGCAGGCCTCGGGCCTCATGGTTCGAGACGGCGCTCCGCGCCTCCTCACCATGAGGGTCTAGCAGTTACACGAAGGCAGGCAGACTAGCGGCCCGGTGCTCCATCACCGAGCGACCAAGCTTCCCCTCATCCTGAGGAGCGCGAAGCGCGTCTCGAAGGATGAGGCCACCGACAGTGCTCCTTGCCTTTGCGCTGCGGCGGTACCCTGGCTCACGGACTCGTGTCCACCCAGCCGTAACAAGCCCGTCCCCGGCCCGTATCTTCGCCATCCAGGGGAAGACCGCCCGATTTCCGAAACCCGGCTTCCGTTCTAGACTGGTCCCTGCCCTCCCATCCAAAGAGGAAACCATGTCCACTCGCCCGTTCCGCCGCCTGTCGCTCGGCGCTGCCGCCCTCGGCGCGCTGGCCATCGCCTCCTTCGCCGCCGTCCCCTCGCGCGCCGCCGAGGACGCCGTGATCATTCCCGCCCCGACGGTCGACGCCAAATCCGCCGACGGCATCCAGACCGCGGTACTCGCGGGCGGCTGCTTCTGGGGCGTACAGGGCGTGTTCCAGCACACCGCCGGCATCGTCAGCGCGGTCTCCGGCTATGCCGGCGGCAGCAAGGCGACGGCCGACTACAACATCGTCTCGACCGGCACGACGGGACATGCGGAATCCGTTGAGATCAAGTACGACCCGAAGCAGGTGTCCTACGGCAAGCTGTTGCAGATCTTCTTCTCGGTCGTGCACGACCCGACGCAGTTGAACCGCCAAGGCCCGGACACCGGCACGCAATATCGCTCGGCGATCTTCGTCACCAGCGACGATCAGAAGAAGGTGGCGGAGGCCTATATCGCCCAACTCAATGCCGCCAAGGTCTACAAGAAGCCGATCGTGACCAAGATTGGTGCACTCGAGGCGTTCTATCCGGCCGAGGCCTACCATCAAGACTACCTGACGCTGCACCCCAACCAACCCTACATTGCGTATAATGACATCCCGAAGGTCCAGAACCTGAAGAAGATCTTTGCGGAGAACTACATCGAGAAGCCGACATTGGTCGGCAACACCAAGGTCACCAATTAAGCGACCTCGCTTCACTTCAAGGAGGTTAGATGTCCGACACCAAGACCCCAGACAAGGTCGTCAAGAACGACACCGAATGGCGCAAGGAACTAACGCCGATGCAGTATGCGGTGCTGCGCGAGAAGGCAACCGAGCGTCCCTTCAGCGGCGAATATGAGCATGAGCACCGCAAGGGCACCTATGTCTGCGCCGGTTGCGGCCAGACATTGTTCGAGTCCGATGCCAAGTTCGATTCCGGCTGCGGTTGGCCGAGCTTCACGGAGCCGGCGGCGGAAAACCATGTCGACGAGGAGACCGATGTCAGCCACGGCATGGTCCGCACCGAAGTCCTTTGCTCGAAATGCAGCGGCCATCTCGGCCACGTCTTCCCCGATGGCCCCGGCCCGACCGGCCTGCGCTACTGCATCAACTCGGCAGCGTTGAAGTTGCAGCCGAAGTAGCTCGTGCCGCCGGGTGGACTTCACCTCTCCCGCTTGCGGGAGAGGTCGCTGCGCTCGAAGAGCGCAGCGGGTGAGGGCTCTCTCCCCACGGATAGTCCCATCGTGGAAACACCCTCACCCCAGCCCTCTCCCGCAAGCGGGAGGGGGAGCGCAGCCGCGTCCTATTGATCTAATCTCATCGCCTGCTACGCCGCCAGCGCGCCGCGCTCCATCGCCAGTTCGGCCTCGAGGCTGGCAATATCGCGATAGATCGACGCTACCGCGAGCACGCGCCCGCTCCTCTTGTATCGCACCACGCAGTCGCGCGCGGCGATATCGCCGTCGATTTCGATCTCGTCCCACTTCTCGGCGTGGCCGACATAGTTGATCGGCACGTCGTAATGCTGGCTCCAGAAGAACGGCACCGCATCAAAGGCTTCGCGCTGGCCGAGCATGTTGCGCGCAGCAGTCTGGCCCTGGCGCTCCGCCACCACCCAGTGTTCGACGCGGATGTTCTCGCCGGAGTGCGGATCCGGCCAGCGGGCAATGTCGCCCGCCGCATAGATGCCAGGGCTGCTGGTTTCGAGATACGCATTGACGCTGACCCCGCGATCGATCGCAAGCCCGCATTTTTCCGCCAGCGCGACGCGCGGCCGCACGCCGACGCCGATCACGACGAGATCGGCTTCGAGCACGCCGCCGCTCTGCAGATTCGCGCGCTTGCCGTCGATCGCAGTAACGGTATCGCCGAGGTGAAAGACCACGCCATGCTCTTCATGCAGGCTGCGGACGAAGTCGCCCATCTCGGGCCCGAGCACACGCTCCATCGGCCGCTGCTCCAGCCCCACGACGTGGACTTCGATATCTCGCGCCCGCAACGATGCCGCGACCTCGAGCCCGATGAAACTGGCGCCGACCACAACCGCGCGACGCGCGCCGCTCGTGGATGCGATGATCGCGCGGCAATCATCCAGCGAGCGCAAGAGATGGACATGAGGCTGGTCCGCGCCCGGAACCAGGAGACGCACCGGCTCCGCGCCGGTCGCCAGTAACAACCGGTCGTAGGCAATGGCCTTGCCATCGGCGAGGACCACTTGGCGCGCCTTGGGATCGATCGACGCAACTTTCGTTTTGAGCCGCAGATCGATCGCAGCGTCGGAATAGAAATCGTCCGGCCGCAGCGGCAGCCAGTCCTCCGGCGCTCCGCCCGCAAGATAGTCCTTCGACAGGTTCGGTCGATCGACCGGCGCCGCCGCCTCGCCGCTCAGCATCACGATGCTGCCGCGATAGTCCTGTCGTCGCAGCATCTCGGCGGCGGCAAATCCCGCCGCACCGCCACCCACGATCACGATGCGGCCGGGCGCATCGATCACGCCCTTCCCGCGGGGCCTGGGCTGCTCGCGCTTCTCGCGGACAACAATGCGGTCGCCTTCGTGCTCGACCTTCCACACCGCGAGCGCGTTCAACGCCGGCGCGCGCGAAGCCTCGCCGGTTCGCAGATCGAAACAGGCGTGATGCCAGGGACACCGGACGCTTTCACCGACAACGAGGCCTTCCGCGAGCGGTCCGTGATAGTGGCTGCAATGGGCGTCGATCGCGAAGACCTCCGACCCTGACCGCACCAGCAGCACGTCTTCATCGCCGACATGACCGAGCAGCGTCGCACCGGAGAAGTCGGAGGGCGCCACGCCTTGCGACAGATCGGGACCGGAGGGTTGGGCTTGCTGGTCGGCCATGATTTCCTCCGCTTAGTTTGAAACTGCCGGCTTGACGCTATCCGGTCAGCGCCGCCTTCACGAGGCCGCTGGCCTTGGCGAAATCCATCTGACCAGTGTACTTCACCTTCAGCGCGCCGATCACCTTGCCCATGTCCTTGATGCCGGCGGCATTGGTCTCGGCGATCGCAGCCGATATCGCGGCCTTCACCTCACCCTCCGACATCTGCGTCGGCAAGTAAGCCGAGATCACCGCGATCTCCTCGCGCTCCTGCGCGGCAAGCTCGGCGCGGCCGCCCTTGTCGTAAAGCTCGACCGCTTCCTGGCGCTGCTTGATCATCTTCTGCAGCACGCCGAGCAGTTCGGCATCCGAAAGCGGCGGCTTGCCCTGGCCGCGCGCGTCGATATCGGCATTCTTGATGGTCGAATTCACCATGCGCAGCGTGGAGAGCTTGCGCTCCTCCTTCGCCTTCATGGCATCCTTGACCGCATTGTTGATGTCGTCGCGCAGCATGGCCTTATCCCTGAATGATCAAACCCCTCATCTAGGCCGTTCGTTCCGCGAGAACAACCTCAGTTCCGCAGCCACTCGACCAGTGCATCCGCGGTCGCCTGCGGCTGCTCCGGCGGCGGCAGGTGCCCACAATTCGGGAAGATCACGAGCTTGGCGCCAGGAATGCCGTTCGCCATCTCCACCGACAGCGAATTCGGGATGGTGTGGTCCTCGTCGCCCGTCAACACCAGGGTCGGGCACTTGATCCAGGCTAGCGTTGGCCGCGAGTCGGGCCGGCTGATTATTGCCGTCTGCTGGCGGATGAAGCCCTCGACGCCGACATCCTCGCCCATGTCGTGGACGAGCTGGCGCAGGCTCGCGTCCTCGCGCCGCGATGGGTGCACGAAGCCGGGAAACAGCTCATCCAGCACGCCGCGGAAATCGCCCTTGGCGCGGGCCATCATGCCGCGGCGGCGCTCGGAGGCCTCCGGCGTGTCGGGACGGGCTTGGGTGTTGATCAAGGCCAGCTTTGCCACCCGGTCCGGCGCCTGGCGCATGATCTCGAAGGCGATGTAGCCGCCCATCGAATGCCCGGCCAATGCAAAGCGCGGCGGCGCTTCCGCCAGGATCCGGCGGGCGATCGCACCCATATGGTCGTCGCGGATGTGGTTGGCGATCGTGACCGGCCCGAACCGCCACAACGCCGGCACGACGGGGGCAAAGATCCGTGGCGAAGAAACGAGGCCCGGAACGAGCAAAATAGGCATCGTGTTGTCCATGCGGGCTCCGAACCGGGCAATTTTGGCGGGAAACGAGATCAGGGCGGGAACCCTAGCTTAAAGCCCCGGAACCGCCAGTCAAATAGGCGCAAAACCCGTGTGAATGGACGTCCTTTCGCTTTGACGCGGCAGAATGTGGGAACTATGTAAAGGGCTCATGACCACATCCGAAAACGCATCAGCCTGGCCGGACCTCAAGCCGACCGCGCTCCTCGTGCTCGCCGATGGCACCGTGCTGGAAGGCTTTGGCCTCGGCGCGGAAGGCCAGGCCGTTGGCGAAGTCTGCTTCAACACCGCCATGACCGGCTATGAGGAGATCTTGACCGATCCCTCCTATGCCGGGCAGCTCATCACCTTCACCTTCCCGCATATCGGCAACGTCGGCACCAACGACGAAGACATCGAGACGGTGAACATGGCGGCAACGCCGGGCGCACGCGGGGTGATCCTGCGCACCGCCATCACCGATCCCTCGAACTACCGCGCCACCCGCCATCTCGATCAATGGCTGAGGGCGCGCGGCATCATCGGCCTCTCGGGCATCGACACCCGCGCGCTCACCGCGCTGATCCGCAGCAAGGGTATGCCGAACGCCGTCATCGCGCATTCGAAAGAAGCCAGGTTCGACCTGCACGGCCTCAGGGAAGAAGCGCGCGAATGGCCCGGCCTCGAAGGCATGGACCTGGTGCCGATGGTCACTTCCGGCCAGCGCTTCACCTGGGACGAGACGCCGTGGGAATGGGACAAGGGATACGGCCGGCAGACCAACCCCGAATTCAACGTCGTCGCCGTCGACTACGGCATCAAGCGCAATATCCTGCGCCTGCTCGCCGGCGTCGGCTGCAAGGTCACGGTGGTGCCCGCGACCACTTCGGCCGAAGACATCCTGGCGATGAACCCGGACGGCGTGTTCTTGAGCAATGGCCCCGGCGATCCCGCCGCGACCGGGAAATACGCAGTGCCCGTCATCCGGAAGGTGATCGAGTCGGGCACGCCGACCTTCGGCATCTGCTTAGGGCATCAGATGCTCGGGCTTGCCGTCGGCGCCAAGACCCGGAAGATGCATCAGGGTCATCACGGCGCCAATCATCCTGTCAAGGACGAGACCACCGGCAAGGTCGAGATCACCTCGATGAACCACGGCTTTGCCGTAGACCAGGCGACGCTGCCCGCGGGCGCAACGCAGACCCATGTCTCGCTGTTCGACGGCTCCAATTGCGGCATCCAGCTCGACGGCAAGCCGGTGTTTTCCGTGCAGTATCACCCGGAGGCATCACCGGGCCCGCGCGACTCGCACTATCTCTTCAGGCGTTTCGCCGACCTGATGCGTGAGAAGAAGCGCGCGTAGGAACGTAAGCGGCCGAAACGGGGTTGTAGGATGGGTAGAGCGAAGCGAAACCCATCATCTGGTGGCTTGCGGCAATAGCGATGGGTTTCGCTTTCGCTCTACCCATCCTACGGAGGATCCCATGTCCGTCGCCCGCGCCGATGCAACGCCGCTCACGATCGTGTTCGAGGATGACGGCCTGGTGCCGAACAACCGGCTGCCGTTCCTGGTCTACAAGGCGACCGTCGACATCGACGACGACCACCCAGAGAAAACCATCGAAGAGTTGTTCGGCAACAATGGCTGGGGCGCGATGTGGCGCAACGGCATCTTCGATTACTTGCACTATCATTCGACCGTGCACGAAGTACTCGGCGTCTCACGAGGAAGCGCGCGCGTGCAGTTCGGCGGCGAGCGCGGCAAGGTGCTCGAGATCTCCGCCGGCGATGTCGCGATCCTGCCCGCCGGCACCGGGCACCAATTGATTTCCTCGAGCGATGACTTCTGCGTGGTCGGCGCCTATCCGCCGGGACCGCCGATGGAGATCACCCGGCCGACGCCTGAAAATCACGCCAAGGCGCTGAAGACGATCCCGCAGGTCGCGACACCCAGGACCGATCCGGTGCTGGGCGAGAACGGCCCGCTGGTCCGGTTGTGGAAGTGAGGCTGACCGATCTCGCAGATTATCACGGTAACTTTGCGAGAACCTTGTGAGCCAGATCACTTAACGGATTCAATCTTAGATAGACAATCGCCCGACTGCACGACGCTTCATTCTTGTCTTGCGTCTTACAAATGGGAGATTGTCATGCGTGCAAGTTATTGTCGTTGCATCAATTGCATTACGCCGCCTCACGTTCTCAAGAAACTGCTCGACAACTCCGACACCAGGGTCCGCGACGCGGCGTTGCGAACGTTATTGGCCACCTCGCGCCTGCGCGGCGAGCGCAGCGTCCGGAGCCTCTTTGCATCGGCCGCAGCGGCTTCATCCCATGGACGCCGCACAATCTCGGACTGCTCGAACAGCACCTTCCTCGCCGCAGCAACGCTCGCCCGCAGCGAAGATGGTCCGGCCTCCGGCGACGAATCGGTCAATCGTGCCTTCGAAGGGCTGGGCGATACCCGCGCGTTCTACAGCGAGGTCTTTGATCGCGACTCGCTTGATGGACAGGGCATGCGCCTCAACGCCTATGTCCACTACGGTTCAGAGTACAACAACGCCTTCTGGGATGGCAGCGAGATGGTCTTCGGCGACGGCGACGGCGTACTGTTCACCGACTTCACGAAGTCGATCGACGTCATCGCCCACGAGCTGACGCATGGCGTCACCGAGTTCACAGCTGGACTGCAATATCATAACCAGTCCGGCGCGCTGAACGAGTCGATGTCCGATGTCTTTGGTTCTCTGGTCAAGCAGTGGGTCGGCAAGCAAACGGCGGCGCAGGCCGACTGGCTGATCGGAACGGACATCTTCACGCCGGCGATTGGTGCCGATGCGCTGCGGTCGCTGAAGGAGCCCGGCAAGGCCTACAACAATCCTACCCTCGGACGTGATCCCCAGCCGGACCACATGAGCAAGTACGTGAACCTGCCCGACAACGATGTTGGCGACAACGGCGGCGTACACATCAATTCGGGCATTCCGAACAAAGCATTCTATCTGGCAGCCATCGGCATCGGTGGATTCGCGTGGGAAGCGCCGGGCCACATCTGGTACGCGGCGCTCTCGGCGTCGACCGCCTCGACGGAATTTCAGGAATTCGCCGACACAACCTACCTCAAGGCCGGCCAGCTCTACGGGACGCATAGCACCGAGCAGCAGGCGGTGCTGTCGGCGTGGAAGGAAGTCGGCATCCGCATCAGCGGTGTTCGAACATTGGCCGGAACCGCGACGCGCATGCGTCAAGCGGCGATGACCAATGGCAACGGACACGACGAAGATTCATCTGATGTCGCGCGCCAAATCGAGCAGCTTTCGCGGCAATTGGCGGTGCTGACAAAGGAAGTTGCGGGATTGAAGAGCAAGAGCAAGGCGCATTAGAGCGTTTCCGAGCGAAGTGGACACCGGTTCGCGTGAAGAAAACGCGTCAAGGGAAGAATCTAGAGCTTCGGTTCTGATTCAATCAGAACCGAAGCTCCCGATCGGACTTTGTCTTGGGCCCTTGGCGCTGGTAAGTTGGCGGACATGAAAGTCACCCTCCTCCAGCGCGGCGGCCTCGCGGCGGGCATCAATCTGCAGCGCCCGCCGCAGGTCGTCGACGCCGCGACGCTCGACGGCACAGCGGCGGCCGAACTCAAGGCGCTGGCAGATGCGGCCATGGTGACGCCTGCCAGCGCGACGGCCACCGGAAAAGCTCGCGACGAGATGAGCTACGTCATCACCATCGAAGACCAGGGACGGGAAACCATCCTTTCGCAATCGGACACCACAATGTCGGCCGAGTTCGGCAAGCTCCTGGGTTGGTTGAAGCGTCACCTCAAGAGCCACTAGATTGTCGCCGCGCCCGCCTGCTCAAGCGGCTGGCGCGCAATACAGCCGATAAAGCGTCTGGAGGATTTCGCGGACTTCCCGGCTCGCCAGCCGGTAATAGATCGTCTGCCCATCCCGCCTCGTCGTAACCAGGTCGAGGGCACGCATCTTGCCGAGGTGCTGCGACAGCGCAGCCGAGGACAGCCCCACGATCTCGGCCAATTCACCGACCGATCTTTCGCCGTCGAGCAGGTTGCAAAGCACCATCAGCCGCTTTGCATTCGCCATCGCCGCAAGCAGCCGTGATGCCTCCTCGGCCTTCTCTTCGAGGTCGACGATGGCCGTATCCGGGACCTTGCGTTTGGCTTGATTCTTCATGCTTGATATATGTTAGTATATTCGAATATACTAAACAAGAACAATTAAGATGACGCGTCCGGTTCGCAGCACCGCACTTCGCGCGCCGTCCCGCCTCAGTGGCGGCCCATCGAGGGAGCAAGACAAGATGCCGACCACCTTCACACCGATGACCGCGCTGCTGGGCGGAGCCTTGATCGGCCTTTCCGCCGTGGCGTTGATGGCGTTCGCCGGTCGGATCGCGGGAGTGAGCGGCATCGCCGCCCGCCTGCTTCCGCCGTTCAGTCATCAGGAATGGCGTGGCTGCCTCGCCTTCATTGCCGGGCTCGTCGCCGCGCCCGTCGTGGTACGTGTTGCGACCGGCAGCCTTCCGCCGCAAGCCATCGAGACCGGCGGTATCCTGCTGGCCGTCGCGGGCCTTTTGGTCGGCTTCGGTTCGGTATGGGGCAACGGCTGCACCTCCGGTCACGGCGTTTGCGGAGTTTCGCGGCTGTCGCTGCGATCCATCATCGCTACGCTCGTCTTCATGGCGACGGGATTTGCAACTACTTTCATCGTCCGACATCTCGCATGAGGCTCGCCATGTCCGTCCTGATCCGGTTCGTCATCGGCCTGACATTCGGACTTGGGCTGTTGATCTCCGGCATGTCCAATCCTGCGAAGGTCCTCAACTTCCTCGACCTCGCGGCGATTGGCACGGGAGCGTGGGATCCCAGTCTCATGTTTGTGATGATCGGTGCCGTCGTTGTCACCTTTGTCGGCTTCCGGCTTGTGCTGAAGTGGCCGCGGCCCATCCTGGGCGAGACATTTCGTCTCCCGGCCAAGACCGACGTCGATCTTCGCGTTATCATCGGGCCGGCGATTTTCGGCGTTGGCTGGGGTGTCGCGGGCTTCTGTCCGGGTCCCGCCTTCGTGGCACTTGGCTATGGATCGTCGGCGTCGATCCAGTTCATGATCGCCATGCTGGTCGGAATGGCCGGCGCCCGCGCGCTCGCTGAGCGGCAACCGGCGCTTGCCGGATCACTTTACGAGTAGAGGAGCAGCCCATGTCCGACACCCCGCACACGGTCGATCTCTCCGTGAAGCCCGAGGTCACCGCGTTCTTCGATCCGGCGACCAATACTGTCAGCTATGTGGTCAAGGATCCCGGCTCGAAGGCCTGCGCCGTGATCGATTCCGTGATGGACATCGACTACGCGGCCGGCCGCATCGCCTACCAATCCGCCGACAAGATCATCGATTTCATCACGCGAGCCGGGCTCAAGCTGGAATGGCTGATCGAGACCCACGTTCATGCCGACCATCTGTCGGGCGCGCCCTATATCCAGGGCAAGCTCGACGGCAAGATCGGCATCGGCGAGAAGATCACGGTCGTGCAGGAGACGTTCGGCAAGATCTTCAACGAGGGCACCGAATTCCAGCGCGACGGCAGTCAGTTCGACCGCCTGTTCAAGGACGGCGACATCTATCAGATCGGCGCGATGAAGGCCTTCGCGCTCTACACGCCCGGCCATACGCCCGCCTGTATGACGCATGTGATCGGTGACGCGGCCTTCGTCGGCGACACCCTGTTCATGCCAGACGGCGGCTCGGCGCGCGCGGATTTCCCAGGCGGCAACGCCCGCGACCTCTACCGTTCGATCCGGCGGATTCTGTCGCTGCCGAGCGAGACCCGTCTCTTCATGTGCCACGATTACGGCCCGAACGGCCGCGAGATTCGCTGGGAGACGACCGTCGCGGAGCAGCACGCCCACAATATCCACGTCCATGACGGGATCACGGAAGACGAATTCGTGGCCATGCGCGAAGCGCGCGACCGCACGCTGCAGATGCCGAAGCTGATCATCCCTTCGCTGCAGATCAACATGAAGGCCGGCAAGCTTCCGGGACCGGAGGCCGACGGCAAGCGATACCTGAAGGTGCCGCTCAATCTCCTATAGCCCGCAAACAGAACGGCAGTGGGCTGCCGCCTGCTGCCCGTTCGCAATTTTCGTGCCCCTTCGAGACCGCGCCGTTACGCCGCGTTGCTGCCTTCCTGGCGGCTGGCCTCGAACAGGAACCAAGTGCGGCGCTCGGTCTCGTCGATGAAGGTCTCGAGGATGCTTGCGGTGGCGGCATCGCCATGCTCGTCGGCGAGGTTGCGCGCCTTTCGCATCGCTGCCGCGATGTGCTTGTTATCTTCCATCAATTCGTGCAGCATCTCGCGCGGCGGCACGTAGTCCTCGTTGTTGTCCTTGATGGTCTGCAGCCGACTGACCTGGCTGATCGATTTCAGCGTGGTTCCGCCGATCTTGCGCACCCGCTCGGCGAGCTGATCGGTGGTGGCGAAGATCGCATCCGATTGCTCGTCCAGCATCAGGTGATAATCGTGGAAATGCCGGCCACTGACATGCCAGTGGAAATTCTTGGTCTTCAGGTAGAGCGCGAAAGCATCCGCCAGCAGCGTATTGAGCGCCGCCGAGACCTTCTCGACCGCCTCGTTGGGCAGATCGGTCGGCGTATCGAGGTCGGGGGAAATTTTATCGGATTTTGGATCAGGCTTGGCTTTGCTCACGTTGGACCTTCCTGTTAGGAAACCGGACACTGGCGGCCCGAACTCCTGGTCGCCGGCCCCTCAACGCATCATACAGATGCCGGTTCCTATACCGGAACCACAAGTTTTTGCCGGGCACCCTGCCGATGGACGAATGGATCGATTATTACGATTCCACGCATACGATTTATGTCAGCAAGCTGCATCGCGACGTGCATTTTCAGGTCATTGCGCGGGATATCATTGCCTATGTTTCCTCACCTGACGCCATCGTGCTCGATTATGCCTGCGGTGAGGCGCTGTCCGCAGGCCAGGTGGCGGATGCCTGCGCCAAGCTTTATCTCGCCGAGCCCGCGCCCGGCGTGCGCGGGCGGCTGATCGCGCGTTTTGCGCCCAACGCCAGGATCCGGATACGTTCGCTGGATGAGGTGCGGCAGATGGCCGAAGGCTCGGTCGATCTCGTCGTCATGAATTCGGTCGCTCAATACATGACGGCAGAGGAACTGGATGCCGCCTTCGCGGTCATTCGCCGCCTGCTCAAACCCTGCGGGCGCTTCGTGCTCGGCGATGTTCTGCAACCCGAGGTCGGCATGGCCAGGGACGTCATCGCGCTGTTACGTTTCGGCGCCCGGCACGGCTTTCTTAGGGATGCCCTGCTCGGGCTGATCAGCACGGCGCTGTCGGACTATCGGCAATTGCGCACGCGAATCGGCCTTCAGCGTTACCGCGAGGAGGAAATGCTGAAGAAGCTGACGGCCGCGGGCTTCAAGGCCTCCCGCGCCCCCCGCAATATCGGCCACAATCCATGGCGGATGACCTTCGTCGCGCATCACCCGCACCCGTGATCGTGCACGCAACCGTTAGGGTTAATCCGGGGTAGGGATGGCTCGCGGTCGCAGAATGGGCAATGATGGGCCTCGGCCCGGTGGCGGAACGCGTCGACGCGGGAGCAGTGCATTGCTCTTTATCCTGGTTCAAATCCAGGCCGGGCCTCCAACCTTCGCCGCTCCGCGGCTTCAGATTGGCGAGCCCGCGGCCACCACGGCGAAATTGCCGGTTGACGGGGACCTTTTCGGGGTTTCGCAGGCCAAAAATCTGGTCTAAAGACCACCCCGCGCGCGAGGGCCTCCCTCACGCTGTGGCGATAGGGACGCGCGGTAGCGCGCCCTTTTTTTGTGCCGAAATTCCTGTTCCCGCGAGAGCTGATGCCCAAACGAACCGATATCTCCACCATCCTGATCATCGGCGCCGGTCCCATCGTGATCGGCCAGGCCTGCGAATTCGATTATTCCGGCACCCAGGCGGTGAAGACACTGAAGGAAGAGGGCTACCGCATCGTCCTGGTCAACTCCAATCCGGCGACGATCATGACCGATCCGGAGCTTGCGGACGCCACCTATATCGAGCCGATCACCCCCGAAATCGTCGCCAAGATCATCGAGAAGGAGCGCTACGTCGTTCCCGGCGGCTTTGCGCTGCTGCCGACCATGGGCGGCCAGACCGCGCTGAACTGCGCGCTGTCGCTGCGCCGCCAGGGTACGCTGGAGAAGTTCGACGTCGAGATGATCGGGGCCACGGCTGATGCCATCGACAAGGCCGAGGACCGCGGCCGCTTCCGCGAGGCCATGACCAAGATCGGCCTGGAGACGCCGCGCTCGACGCAGACCAAGACCCTGCCCGACGCGCTGCGCGCGCTCGACCATATCGGCCTGCCCGCCATCATCCGCCCGTCCTTCACCATGGGCGGCACCGGCGGCGGCATCGCCTATACCAAGGCGGAGTTCATCGAGATCGTCGAGCGCGGCATCGACGCCTCCCCCACCGACGAAGTCCTGATCGAGGAAAGCGTCCTCGGCTGGAAGGAATTCGAGATGGAGGTGGTGCGCGACAGACATGATAACTGCATCATCATCTGCTCGATCGAAAACCTCGATCCGATGGGCGTGCACACCGGCGACTCCATCACGATTGCGCCGGCCCTGACGCTGACGGACAAGGAATACCAGGTCATGCGCGACGCCTCGCTGGCGGTCTTGCGCGAGATCGGGGTGGAGACCGGCGGCTCCAACGTGCAGTTCGGCATCAACCCTGCCGACGGCCGCATGGTCGTGATCGAAATGAATCCGCGCGTCTCGCGCTCCTCCGCACTTGCATCAAAAGCGACCGGCTTTCCGATTGCGAAAGTCGCGGCCAAGCTCGCGGTCGGCTACACGCTGGACGAGATCGCCAACGACATCACCGGCGGCGCGACGCCGGCCTCGTTCGAGCCGACGATCGACTATGTCGTGACCAAGATCCCGCGTTTCGCCTTCGAGAAGTTTCCAGGCGCCTCCACCACGCTGACCACATCGATGAAATCCGTCGGCGAGGTGATGGCAATCGGCCGCACCTTCCAGGAGAGCCTGCAGAAGGCGCTGCGCGGACTGGAGACGGGGCTGACCGGCCTCGACGAGATCGAGATCGAGGGCCTCGGCCAGCACGACGACAAGAACGCGATCCGCGCCGCACTCGGCACGCCGACGCCGGACCGCTTGCTGCAGGTGGCGCAGGCGATGCGGCTCGGCTGGTCGAACGAGGAGATCTTCAATTCCTGCAAGATCGACCCCTGGTTCCTCAGCGAACTGCGCGGCATCGTCGAGATGGAAGCCAAGGTCCGCGCCCACGGCCTGCCGCCGAATGGCTACGGCATCCGCATGCTGAAGGCGATGGGTTTTTCGGATGCGCGGCTCGCCGTGCTGACCGAGACCACGGAAGCCGAGATCACCGCCAAGCGCCACGCGCTCGGCGTCCGTCCGGTGTTCAAGCGCATCGACACCTGCGCCGCCGAATTCGCCTCGCCCACGGCCTACATGTACTCGACCTATGAGGCGCCGTTCGCAGGTCTCGCCGCCGATGAGAGCGCGCCGTCGGACAAGAAGAAGGTCGTCATCCTCGGTGGCGGGCCGAACCGCATCGGCCAGGGCATCGAGTTCGACTATTGCTGCTGCCATGCCTGCTTCGCGCTCGACGATGCCGGTTACGAGACCATCATGGTCAACTGCAATCCGGAGACGGTGTCGACCGACTACGACACCGCCGACCGGCTCTATTTCGAGCCGCTCACCGCCGAGGACGTGCTCGAGATCATCGCGACCGAACGCAAGAACGGCACGCTGCACGGCGTGATCGTGCAGTTCGGCGGCCAGACCCCGCTGAAGCTCGCGCGTGCGCTCGAGGCCGCCGAGGTCCCGATCCTCGGCACCTCGCCCGATGCGATCGATCTCGCCGAGGACCGCGACCGCTTCAAGCGCGTGCTTGACAAGCTGCGTCTCAAGCAGCCGAAGAACGGCATCGCCTATTCGGTCGAGCAGGCGCGCCTGGTGTCCGCCGATCTCGGCCTGCCCTTGGTGGTACGCCCGTCCTACGTGCTCGGCGGCCGCGCGATGCAGATCATCCGCGACGAGAACCAGCTCGCCGACTACCTGCTCGGGACGCTGCCTGAGCTCGTGCCTGGCGACGTCAAGGCGCGCTACCCGAACGACAAGACCGGGCAGATCAACACCGTGCTAGGCAAGAACCCGCTGCTGTTCGACCGCTATCTCTCCGATGCGACCGAGGTCGATGTCGACTGCCTTTGCGACGGCAAGGAAGTCTTCATCGTCGGCATCATGGAGCATATCGAGGAGGCCGGCATCCACTCCGGCGACTCCGCCTGCTCGCTGCCGCCGCATTCACTCGATGCCAGGATGATCGAAGAGCTCGAGCGGCAGACCCGCGAGCTTGCGCTTGGCCTCGACGTGGTCGGCTTGATGAACGTGCAATATGCGATCAAGAACGGCGAGATCTACGTGCTCGAGGTCAATCCGCGCGCCTCGCGCACGGTGCCGTTCGTTGCCAAGGTGATCGGCACGCCGGTCGCCAAGATCGCGGCGCGCATCATGGCCGGCGAGAAGCTCGCCGACTTCAATCTCAAGAAGAAGAAGCTCGAACATGTCGGCGTGAAGGAATCAGTGTTTCCCTTCGCGCGCTTTCCCGGCGTGGACACCGTGCTCGGGCCGGAGATGCGCTCGACCGGTGAGGTCATGGGCATCGACCGCTCCTTCGAGGTTGCCTTTGCCAAGAGCCAGGTCGGCGGCGGCACGCGCGTACCGCGCAAGGGCACGGTGTTCGTCTCGGTGCGCGAGACCGACAAGAACCGCATCACCGATGCTGTCAGGCTGCTGCATGGGCTCGGCTTCAAGGTGATGGCGACATCGGGTACCCAGCGCTTCCTCACCGACAAGGGCGTGCCGGCCGAGAAGGTGAACAAGGTGCTGGAGGGCCGGCCGCACATTGTCGACGCCATCACCAATGGCGATGTCCAGCTGGTCTTCAATACCACCGAAGGTCCACAGGCACTCGCCGACAGCCGTTCTCTGCGGCGCGCTGCCCTCTTGCATAAAGTGCCATATTACACCACTCTTTCAGGCGCTGTGGCGGCCGCCCAGGGCATCCGCGCCTACCGGGACGGGGACCTTGAGGTCCGGACGCTGCAGAGCTACTTTTCCGAGCACTGACCGTCAGCACGGGCCAAAGGCCCGCTAAACGGTTGGTAATGAAGCCGATACGGCTGGAACTCACCGTCCGTTTAGTGATTCTGGGCCCCTCAGGGGCCTAGAATCACTAAACGGACGGGCTGGCGTTTTGAGCCGTGATGGCCCTAGTCCAGCGCAACCGAAGCAACGCCTCCCCGTGCGCCGCTGCGGTGCGTCCCGATTGAAGGATTAAGAGATGGTGGAAAAGGTTCCGATGACCGCGAACGGCTTTGCGGCTCTCACGGACGAATTGAAGCACCGCCAGTCGGTGGATCGTCCGCGCATCATCGAGCACATCGCCGAGGCGCGATCGCATGGCGATCTCTCGGAAAACGCGGAATATCACGCTGCGAAGGAAGAGCAGTCCCATAACGAAGGCCGCATCGCGGAGCTCGAGGACAAGCTCGCGCGCGCCGACGTCATCGACATCACCAAGCTCTCGGGCGACACTATCAAATTCGGCGCCACCGTTACGCTGATCGATGAGGACACCGAGAAAAAAGCGGTGTGGCAGATCGTTGGCGAGGTCGAGGCCGACGCCAAGAAAGGCCGCATCTCCATCACCTCGCCGCTTGCGCGCGCGCTGATCGGCAAGACCAAGGGCACGACCGTGGAAGTGATGGCGCCCGGCGGCGCCAAGGCCTACGAGATCACCAAGATCGAATGGCGTTAGATTTATTCCGCTTCGACTGTGCAAGAGAGCCGCGTTTTTCGACGCGGCTTTTTTGTTGGCAGCCCAATTCACATCCCGTTAACAGGATTGTGAGCGGAACCACGGTCGCATGTCCTCGTCTGCAGCACCTGCATTTGATTATGCTTCATAACTATTGTGAGGGGACATTCCGGTAGCGGCGCAGGTCTTTCGTTCGTCACAAGGAACTGCGCGCGCAGTTCTGCGTATCGGACTGACCGGGTGTGGGCAGCGGCACTCTGTCGCGAGAGGAATCACCGGCGACGACGTACGAGAGCATTCGCCACGGACAATCCACGGCGATAATTCACCAGAGGGGGTAGAACAGATGGACCAGATTTTCTCGAAGTGGCAGCCGCTCGCGCTCAGCCTGTTTCGCTTCATCACCGGGCTTCTGCTGTTTCAGTACGGCATCGCCAAGATCTTCAAATACCCGGCGATCCCCTATTTCGCGGACATCCCGCCGCTGATCGTGGTGGCCGGCCTGCTCGAGCTCGTGCTCGGCGCGCTCCTGATGATCGGCCTGTTCACGCGGGTGTCCGCGTTCATCCTGTCGGGCGAAATGGCTTTCGCCTACTTCCTCGGGCACATGTTCAAGAACCCATCCGCGCCAGTCTTCTTGCCACTGCTCAACAATGGCACCGCGGCGATCCTGTTCTGCTTCGCCTGCCTCTACCTCGCAACCTCCGGCGGCGGCCCGATCAGCATCGACGCCACAAGGAAGAAGTAGCGTCTTCTCTCACCTCCCCTTGAAAAGGGAGGTCGGATTGCGCGCCCAGCGCAAATCGGGTGGGGATCTGCTCTCTCCACGAACAGCGGTGCCCGTGGCTTGACCCTCATCCCGACCTTCCCCCTTTCAGGGGGAAGGAGAAGAGCCGCATCCACCGTCATCGTCGTCACGCGCAAGAAGTAGTCTCCCCCCACCTCCCCTTGAAAAGGGGAGGTCGGTTTGCGCGCCAGCGCAAACCGGGTGGGGATCTGCTCTCTCCACGAACAGCGGTGCCCGTGGCTTGACCCTCATCCCGACCTTCCCCCTTTCAGGGGGAAGGAGAAGAGCCGCATCCACCGTCATCGTCGTCACGCGCAAGAAGTAGTCTCCCCCCACCTCCCCTTGAAAAGGGGAGGTCGGTTTGCGCGCCAGCGCAAACCGGGTGGGGATCAACTCTCTCCACGTGCACTTGCGCCTGTGGCTTGACCCCCATCCCGACCTTCCCCTTTCACGGGGAAGGAGAGGAAACCTCACCCCGCCTTCACATCGAGCGGCACGGAGGCTTCATATTTCGAATTGTGCAGTACCAGCGATGTCCTGACGTTGCGCACGTGAGGGGCAGCGGTGAGTTGGGTTACGAAATTCTGGAACGTCGCCATGTCAGGGGCGACGCATTTCAGGATGAAATCCACCTCGCCCGACAGCATCCAGCATTCCCGCACCAGCGGCTCCTTGCGCACGAAATCCTCAAACGCGCGCAGATCCGCGTCCGCCTGGCTCGATAGGTGCACCGCGGCAAACACCGTCACGTCGAAGCCGAGCCGCTGCGGGTCGAGCAGCCCGCGATAGCCCACGATATAGCCCGCTTCCTCCAGCGCCCTGACACGGCGCAGGCAGGGCGGCGGCGAAATGCCCACGCGCTTGGCCAATTCCACATTTGTGATTCGGCCATCGGCCTGGATTTCGGCGAGAATTTTGAGATCAATCTCGTCAAGGTTCTTAGACACGCGGGTCCGGTTCCCAAGGGCTTGGAGGATTTGCTGGTTCTGACAGCAACTCTCATAGCCCACTCGGCTCGACATGCGCAATTTTATTGCGCGTGCAGCGCAGGATTGACTCGCGGCTCCGGGGAAAAATCGCCGATATGGATTGCAATTCTTGCATAGCTACCCAGATAGAATAGAGTTGGATTTGACTCTGGCGGCGCCGCCGCGATGCCTTTCCAGGCGCTTTCCGCACAAGTCGTGACAAAATCTCCCCTGAGAAGGGATTCGCCTATGCCTGCTCCCGTCCATGCCAAGGTCGTCATCATCGGGTCCGGTCCCGCCGGCTACACCGCAGCGATCTATGCGGCGCGGGCGATGCTGGAGCCGGTGCTGATCCAGGGCATCCAGCCGGGCGGGCAGCTCACCATCACCACCGATGTCGAGAACTACCCCGGCTTCGCCGACGTGATCCAGGGCCCCTGGCTCATGGAGCAGATGGAGAAACAGGCGTCGCATGTCGGGACCAAGATCGTCACCGATCTCGTCAACAAGCTTGACCTGTCGCAGCGGCCGTTCCGCCTGACCTGCGATAGCGGCGATGTCTATCTCGCCGAGACCGTCGTGCTCGCCACCGGCGCACAGGCGCGCTGGCTCGGGCTGCCGTCGGAGGAGAAGTTCAAGGGTTTCGGCGTCTCGGCCTGCGCAACCTGCGACGGGTTCTTCTATCGCGGCAAGGAGGTCGTGGTGGTCGGCGGCGGCAACACCGCGGTCGAGGAGGCGCTGTTCCTCACCAACTTCGCCTCGCAGGTCACCGTCGTGCATCGCCGCAATCATTTCCGCGCCGAGCGCATCCTGCAGGATCGCCTGTTCAAGCATCCGAAGATCAAGGTGGTCTGGGATAGCGTCGTCGACGAGATCTGCGGTGCCGAGAACCCGACCAAGGTCACCCATGTACGCTTGAAGAACGTCAGGACCGGCGCACTGACCGAAGTGCCGGCCGACGGCGTCTTCATCGCGATCGGTCATGCGCCTGCGACGGATCTCGTCAAAGGCCAGATCAAACTCAAACCCTCCGGCTATGTCGAGGTGGCGCCCAATTCGACTGCGACCTCCGTGCCCGGGCTGTTTGCCGCCGGCGACGTGGCGGACGAAACCTATCGCCAGGCGGTGACGGCCGCCGGTCTCGGCTGCATGGCAGCGCTCGAGGCCGAACGCTTCCTGGCTTTGCGCGCGAGCGATCGCGCGGCGGCGGAATGATCATGGCTAGAACACGCGATGGATTTACGGACATGGACTGGGACAAGCTGAAGGTGTTTCACGCAGCGGCGGAAGCGGGCAGCTTCACGCATGCAGGCGAGCAGCTTGGTCTCTCCCAATCGGCGGTCTCGCGGCAGGTCAGCGCTCTGGAGCAGGAGCTTTCGGTCTCGCTGTTCCACCGCCACGCCCGCGGCCTGATCCTCACCGAGCAGGGCGACCTCTTGTTCCGCACCGCCCATGACGTATTCATGCAATTGCAGGCGGCGCGGGCAAAGCTCACCGACAGCCGCGAGCGGCCGAGCGGCGACCTCAAGATCACGACGCCGCCGGCGCTCGGCATCAACTGGCTGATCCCACGGCTCGACGAATTCACTGCGCTCTATCCGGATATCCGGATCTCGCTGATCGTCACCGACGAGGATCTCGATCTGTCGATGCGCGAGGCCGACGTCGCGATTCGCACCCGCAAGCCGACGCAGCCGGATCTGATCCAGCGCAAGCTGTTCTCGATCGGCTTCCACGCCTATTGCTCCCCGGAATACATCAAGCGCTTCGGCACGCCGCGCACGCTCGACGACCTCGACTCGCATCGCATCATCATGCTCGGCGATTCCCAGGTTCCGACTCATCTGCAGAACCGGGCCTGGCTCATCGACGCCGGCCGCAACGGTTCTGGTCCGCGCGAGCCCTACTTCAAGGTCAACAACATCCTAGGGTTGGTGCGCGCCTGCCAGCAGGGCCTCGGGATCGCCGCGCTGCCGGACTATCTGGTCGAGGAAGACAGCCGCCTCGTGCAGCTGTTCGGCGAGTCCGATTCGATTCAGCTCGACACCTACTTCGTCTATCCGGAAGAGCTGAAGACGGTGGCGCGGGTGCAGGTCTTCCGCGACTTCGTGGTCAGCAAAGCGCAGCGCTGGCCCTCGTAATCGCCTGCCTGCGTAGAGGGCCCGGACTCCGCATGTCTGACATGCGGCTCGGACGGTTGCTGCATGGCGCCGATGGGGATCATAGTGCTGGTGCGCTGAGCGGTCGCGCTACGCTTATGTCCCCCTCCTCCAGTGGTGCGGAAGCTCAGTAATCCCTCTTGGAAGGTGATTGTGTCGGCCTCACGTGGCCAATACCTTAAGCCGGGCTCGGTCGAGCCCGGCTTCTTTTCGCCCTCTGCTCCAAACACGCGTTGACAACCTCCGGCTGTCTCAGCAATATTGCGACATGATCACGAATTCGTGCGCAGCTTTGTCGAAAAAAGCTCCTCATGCGGGGAGCCGAGATCGACGCGCGCGATAGAGTCAAATCGACCGAACCGATCCCGAAGACCCCGCCGTCTGGACGGGGTTTTTTGTTGGTCCCGTCTCCGGCGTTTCACGCGACCCAAGGAGAAGGACCATGACTGATCTATCCGACCCATTGCAGGGCCTGTGGCTGCCCCTGATCACGCCATTTCGCGACGGCAAGCTCGACGAGCCATCGCTGCGCCGTCTGATGCGGCACTACGCGAGCAGCCCGGTCGACGGGTTGATCCTGGGCGCCACGTCGGGCGAAGGCATGTCGCTCGACATCAGCGAGTTCGAACGGCTCGTCATGCTGGTACGGGCGGAGATCAATGCAAGCCGGCGCTACCTGCCGATCTGCCTTGGCCTGTCCGGCGCCAGCACCGCGAAGATCAAGGATGTGCTGGACGAGACCGCCGCCTGGCCGATCGACTTCTATCTGATCGCGAGCCCCTACTACGTCCGGCCGTCGCAGCGCGGTCTCCTGCAGCACTTCACCGCGCTGGCCGATCACGCCTCGTGGCCGTTCCTGATCTACAACATCCCCTACCGGACCGCGGTCAACATCACCAACGAGACGCTGCTTGAACTCGCACAGCATCCGAACATCGTCGGCATGAAGGATTGCTGCGCCGACCGCGCGCAATCGATCGATTTCCTGAAGCGGCGGCCCGCCGGCTTCCGCGTGCTGACCGGCGAGGACGCGCAATATTTCGATGCGCTCGGCGACGGCGCCGATGGCGCGATCCTGTTGTCCGCGCATGTCGAGACGGAAGCGTTCACCTCGGTGCGGTCGCTGCTGAAGCAGGGCAAGCACGACGCCGCAGCGGCGGCATGGCGGAGCATCTGCGAGCTGACGCGCCTGTTGTTTGTCGAGCCAAGCCCGGCGCCGGCCAAGCATTGGCTATGGCGGACCGGATTGATCGACAGCGCGGAAGTGCGGCTGCCAATGGTCGAGGTGAGCGCGGAGCTTGCGGCGCGGCTGGATGCCGAGATCGAACAGCGGGCATCAGCCTCGCTGGCAAGCGCGTAGCCCTCTTCTTCTTGCGCTGACCTTTGTTCTCCTTCCCCTGAAAGGGGGAAGGTCGGGATGGGGGTCAGCCACAGGCACCGCTGTTCGTGGAGAGAGCAGATCCCCACCCGATTTGCGCTGACGCGCAAACCGACCTCCCCTTTTCAAGGGGAGGTTTGGGAGCATCAATCCAGCCTCACCTTTGCGAGGCGGAGCGCGTTGCCGATGACGCTGACGGAGGACAGCGCCATCGCGGCTGCGCCGATCATCGGCGACAGCAGGATGCCGAATATCGGATAGAGCACGCCGGCCGCGATCGGGACGCCGGCGGCGTTGTAGATGAAGGCGAACATCAGGTTCTGGCGGATGTTGCGCATGGTCGCGACGGACAGCCGTCGCGCCCGCACCAGGCCGCGGAGATCGCCGGTAAGCAATGTCACGCCCGCGCTCTCGATCGCGACGTCGGTGCCGCCGCCCATGGCGATGCCGACATCGGCGGCGGCCAGCGCCGGCGCGTCATTGACGCCGTCGCCGACCATCGCGACGACACGGCCCTCGCCGCGCAGCCGCTGCACCACCTCGCTCTTGCGATCCGGCAACACGCCGGCCTCGACTTCATCGATGCCAAGTCGTTTCGCCACCGCGCGCGCGGTCGTCGCATTGTCGCCGGTCAGCATCACCACACGCAGGCCGTCGCTGCGCAGCGCCACCAGCGCCTCCTTCGCCGACGGCTTGATCGGATCGGCAATCGCGATCGCGCCGGCCACGCGCCCGTCGACCGCGACATAGATCGCGGTCGCGCCGTCCTGGCGCGCGGCTTCCGCCGCCGCATCGAGCGCGCTGGTTGCGATCTTCAGCTCGCCCATCAGCATGGCATTGCCGAGCGCGACCTGCCTGCCTTCGATCGTGCCGGTCGCGCCCTTGCCGGACGGCGAGGTGAAGCCGCTGACCTCGGCGAGCGCGAGCTGGCGTTCTCTGGCGGCGTTCAGGATTGCCAAGGCCAGCGGATGCTCGCTGCCCCGCTCGACGCTTGCCGCCAGGCGAAGGAGTTCAGTCTCATCAAATTCCGTTGAAGCGATCACGCCGACGACCTTCGGCTTGCCCTCGGTGAGCGTGCCAGTCTTGTCGAGCACCAGCGTGTCGATGCTCTCCATCCGCTCCAGCGCCTGCGCGTCGCGGATCAGGATGCCCGAATGCGCGCCGCGCCCGACGCCGACCATGATCGACATTGGCGTGGCGAGCCCGAGCGCGCAGGGACAGGCGATGATCAAGACGGTGACCGCCGCGACCAGGCCGAAGGTGAAGCGCGGCTCGGGTCCGAACGCCGCCCAGACCACGAACGCCAGCACCGCGACCGCGATCACTGCGGGCACGAACCAGCCGGCGACGCGATCGGCCAATCGCTGGATCGGGGCGCGCGAACGCTGCGCCTTCGCGACCATGTCGACGATCCGCGCCAGCATGGTGTCGCGGCCGATCTTTTCGGCGTTCATGACAAAGCCGCCGCTCTGGTTGACGGTGCCGCCGATCACGCGGTCGCCCTCGTTCTTCGAGACCGGCATCGATTCGCCGGTGACCATGGATTCGTCGAGCACCGCATGGCCTTCGGTGACGATGCCGTCGACCGGCACCTTCTCGCCCGGGCGCACCCGCAGGCAGTCGCCGACCGCGATCGCGTCGATCGCGACGTCTTCATCACCATGCTCGGTGATGCGCCGCGCTGTCTTCGGTGCCAGCCCGAGCAGCGCGCGGATCGCGCCCGAGGTCTGCGCGCGTGCCCGCAACTCGAGCACCTGCCCGAGCAGCACCAATACCGTGATCACCGCGGCCGCTTCGAAATAGACCGCGACCTGGCCGTGCATGTCGCGGAAGACCGGCGGAAACAGGTTCGGCGCCAGCGTGCCGACCACGCTGTAGACATAGGCGACGCCGACGCCCATCGCGATCAGTGTGAACATGTTGAGGTTGCGCGTCACCAGCGACTGCCAACCGCGCACGAAGAACGGCGCACCGGCCCACAGCACGACCGGCGTCGCCAGCGCGAATGAGATCCAATTCGCCCATCCCATCGGCACCAGTTCGATTCCGAAGGCATGGCCGGCCATCTCGATCACAAATACCGGCAGCGTCAGCACCAGCGCGATCCGGAACCGGCGCGTCATGTCGACGAGTTCCGGATCGGGCTTGTCGTCGAGCGTCACCTGCTCCGGCTCAAGCGCCATGCCGCAGATCGGGCAGGAGCCTGGCCCGACCTGCCTCACCTCCGGATGCATCGGGCAGGTGTAGATCGTGCCGGCCGGCGGCGGCGGCTCGCTCTCGCGGGGGTTCAAGAATTTCTCGGGCTCTACAGCAAACCGCTCGCGGCAGCGCGCGCTGCAGAAGAAGTAATCCTCGCTTCTATAGTTGAAGCGATGCTTTGCTGTCGCCGGATCGACCTTCATCCCGCAGACGGGATCGGTCGCGAGCGCGCCGTTGCCGGCTGCGGTGCCATGCTTGCCGCCACAGCAGCTAGGCGTCGGCGCGCCGTGATGATGCGCGTGCCCCTCATGCGCGTGACCGTGACCTGCCTGTGCCATGGCGAACTCTTTCCGGCCGAAGTCCGGCCCTTGAACATGATACCCTATGGGGGTATATGATCTCTATGCGTGAAGAGATCAAGAGTTCCTGTCTGAAACGGCTGAAACGGATCGAAGGCCAGATCCGCGGCCTCGCCAAGATGGTCGAGGACGATCGCTATTGCATCGACGTGGTGACCCAGATCGGCGCCGCGCGCGCGGCGCTGCGGCGGGTCGAGGAGGAAGTCCTGCGCGACCATGTCGCCCATTGCGTCGAGCACGCGATTTCCTCCGGCGACAAGGCCGACCAGCGCCGCAAGATCGCCGAGTTGATGGACGTGATCGGCCGCGCCGACCGTTGAATCGTCCCCTCTCCCCGTTCTTACGGGGAGAGGGTTAGGGTGAGGGGCTTTCTCCGCGAATACGATCGGCAGAGGAATGCGCGGAAGCTCCCCTCACCCGAAATTCGCTAACGCGAATTTCGACCTCTCCCCGCAAGCGGGGCGAGGTGCACAAGAGCCCGCCGCGCCGTGGTTAATCCGCGGTAGCACCTGCGGTCAAATGCGAGCGAAATTGCGAGCGGGAACTTAAATCGCTTAAGCTATCGATCATCGCGCCAAAGAATATGGGGCGCGTCGTGCACAAAGAATTTGATCCAGTTTCACACCAACAGGGATTTACGACCGAGGACATCCTCTGGGCACTCGGCATCTGGTCGGTGATCCTCACCCTCTCGCCGGTGATCATCCTTTACATGCTGATGGTGGCGTGAACGTTACCACGCACCCCGTCATTCCGGGGCGCCACGAAGCGGCGAGCCCGGAATCCATTTATCCGCAGAACACGCGGCGAAATGAATTCCGGGCTCGCGCCAAGAGGCGCGCCCCGGAATGACGAGGACCAACGGCGCTTTCACCAACAATCCACCCACCAACAAAAACGCGCGGAGGGCCGCGCGTTTTTGTCAGTCTGGAGGGCCTGCTGCGACTACGCCGCCTGCTTGTGCATCGCGCCGCTTGCCGATGCCGAGCCGCGGATCGCCTTGATCGAACGTTCGATCGCGGCCCACAGCCGGCCGATCTCAGCCGCCGCGCGCCCCTCGGCATCATATTCACGGGCGCCTTCGCCATGGCTCAGCGCCATCAGGAGATCGGCGCGATTGGTGATCTGTCCGCTCCACACCGGCGCACGGAATTTCGCCAGCGACTCGCGCGCGATCGTGACGATCGGGCTCTCGACGCTATCGCGCTGGGCCGGCGCGCCGTTGATCACGACCGCATAGGGCTTGCGTGATGAACGGCAGTTCTGGATCGTTTCCTGCACCGCGTTGACGTCGAACACGCCGGGCCGGGCCGGAATGATCACCATGGTGGCGTTCTTGATGGCATCGTCGACGACGGCCGATAGATTCGGCGGCGTGTCGATGAACACCCACTCGATCCCGTCACGCTTGGCTGCGGCAACGATGCCGCTGACGGAATTGACGGCGCTCTTGATCGGCGGTTCGTTGGTGCCGCGCAGTTTGTGCCACAACGTCAGCGAGCCCTGCGGATCTGCGTCGATCAGCAGACAGGGCTTGGTCGATTTGTGCACATGGGCAGCCAGGTGGGCGGCTAGCGTACTTTTTCCCGAGCCTCCCTTACGCGAAGCAAAAACAATCACGTTCATTACGTTGGCCTCCAGATTGACCCCAGGCCACGAAAATGAATCAGCGTGATGATTCGCGAAAGCAGAAATTTGCGGACAATGCGGCATAAGCCGCAAATTGCCGGAAAATGTTGTTGTTTGAGTCACACCTTGCGGCGCACACAACTGACAATAGAAGCCAATGCACGTTTTTTCGGCGAATTACGGCATGTCTTTTGCGCGCTGACGCTCGGTCCACTTGCGCTCAACCCACCCGAGAGTCCGCGCGGTCGGCTTTTGTAACACTGGCACGTCCTGCGCGAACAAAAGGAGTCCAAGCGGCAACATCCAAAACCCGAGCACCGGCAGGAAGCTGAAGACGCCGCCGAACATCAGGAGAATGGCGAGCGGCAAGCGCGCGTAGCGCGACGACGGCTTGCGCAGCCACGCAACAAATCTGGCGGGCCGCGGCGGCAGCTTGCCTTCGAACCAGGCGAAGTGCCGGTCTATTTCCATTCTGTAATGTTCGCTCACCGGATTCTCCTCCCGCGAGAAGATGTTGACGAGCGAAACTGCCGCAAGGCGTCAGTCTGTCGCGCGTAGAGGACTTGAAACAACGCTCATCCGAATTCGCGCCGCAGATCGCGCTGGTTCGCGATGTGACGCTTCAGAGCGTCTTCGAGCGACGCCTGTCCCGCACGTGATGCCGGATGGATACCGGTTCGCGTGAAGAAAACGCGTCAAAACAAGAATCTCGAGCTTCGCTTCTGATTCAATCAGAGCCGAAGCTCTAGTACTCGGGTCTGGCGCGCCGCCTGCGCTCCCGTCGATCCTCCGGATCAGGACCGAAGAACGCGCGGCATGGCGGCGAGAGCTGCGCCTTGTTGCGGACCATGCAGGCGGTGATCATGTCGACGTCGGGAATGAACGCGCTGCAGAGTCGCATTGCATCTGGCGAGCAAGCCTGCTGCTGCTCGGGCGTGTAAGCGGTGCTCGGTCGCGGCCATATCGCGACCATCACCGTCGCGGCCAACAGCAAACCGAATCTGAAATTGGTGGAGCCGGCAATCGTCATTGTTCCTCTCGCCATCACTTTCGGAAATAGTCGGTGAAGGCTGCTTGCTTGGCAAGACACGGTGACGGGAACATCACAGCTGAAGCGCGGCATCGCATCAGCAGCAAGATGGCCAGAACAAGGAGGGATGATGGCTCGATGAGGTGGTACAGATGAGGTGGTACAGTTGGGTGGGCTCGAACCACCGACCTCCTGTTCCACAGGAGGGTCTTCGATCACACCATCGGAATTCATTGAGAACCATCCGGGGTGTCAACGCCAAAATCTATAGTAAAATCAGATAGTTATTTAGACCAAAATCCCTTCAACTGATATCATTTGGGCTCATCGGGATGAGCGATCTTTGCTGTCGATCGCTACCCAAAAGGTACCCAAAACTGATTTCAGGGGCGCGTCGTGAGTGAAGAGACATCGAACGGCAGGAGACCGAAGGAGAGACGCAAACAACGCTTCAGCGACACGTGGATCGCTCGGCACAAGCAGACCCTCCCCCAGGAAGATTGGTTCGATACTGGGTTTCCCGACCTCATTCTCCGGATGTCATACGGAGGCGCACGGACGTTCCGCGTCCGCTACGGGAACAAGGGCGAAAAGAAGCGTACCTACAAGCTTGGCCGATGGGACCCTAAAGAATTCAGCGTTGAGGCGGCGCGGAAAGCCGCGAAACTGTTCAAACCAGCCGAGCCGGAGCCGGGTTCGAACGAGCCCAAGTCGGACGAAGAAGCATGGTGGCACACAGCGACCATGGAACAGGTGATCGAGCGCTACATCAAGGAGGTGGTCTCGACTTTCCGGACCAAAGACGAGGTCACACGCTGCTACCGCCGCTATGTCATCCCCAAACTCGGCAAAAAACGGTTCCTCGATCTCAAGAAGAGCGACGCCGCAGGGTTGCGCCTCTCTATGCGCACCGAACACGGGAACCGGCAAGCCGATATTGTCTTCGGTTTGGTAAGAACACTCTTGTTTTGGGTCGAAGATGAAGGACTGTGCGAAGGTTACGAGTCCTCAATCCGTTATCAATCGAAGCGGCGCGGCAAGAAAAAGCGAACGAGGGACTATCGCGTCCTTGATGATGACGAACTCCGCATGGTCTGGCGGGCCGCTGAGCAGATGGGCGGGCTCTATGGCGGCCTTGTTCGTCTGCTCCTGTTAACCGCCCAGCGCCGGCAGTGCCTTGCAACGGCCCGATGGGATGAGATCATGGGCGGCACTTGGCACATTCGCGAGGAAGAGGGAGCCAAGGGGACAGGCCAAATTCTACGCCTACCACCCCTTGCGCTCAAAATCCTAGAGTCGTTGCCGCGGATCAAAGGCAACCCCTACGTCTTCGGTATCGAGCATAACGGCGAGCATAAGCCATTCAATTCGTTCTCCCAGCGCAAAGCCGAACTCGAGGCGCTTCTACCTCGGCCATTCAAAGACAAATGGACGCTGCACGATCTGCGGCGCACTGCTCGCACTCGGATGGAAGATATCGGCGTGGATATGCAAGTGGGCGAAGTCACCATCGGGCACGCGCTTCCCGGAGTTAAGCGGATTTACATCCGGTCGAAGTTCAAGGAGAAGCGCGCGGACGCCCTGCTCCGGCTCTCCGAGCACATCGCGGAAATCGTGGGCTTGTCTCCGGACCGGGGGACGCCTTCCGGCCCGGCCCCGTCCAACGTGGTTTCCCTGACGCGATCCAGGCGCGCTTAGGACGCAGTCAGAGGGGAGCTACGTTCGTTTGGACGCGCTCCCGAGGGGAGGATGCGGAAAAACAGGAAGGCCCGCTCCTGCTGTCTCCCAGCGGGGGCGTCATTAGGCGTCAACGGGATTGACAGGAACGGACGCGATTGCGATCCTATCCACGGACCGCACGAGCGGTGGCGACCTGCGCTGAGATGCAATGGCGTCGATCACGTGGAGCATCTTCGTCCACGACGGACTTAGGCTGTGATCCAATTCTCTCGCAACCCTGCCCAACGGCGGGATGCGGTAGCTATTGGATCGAGCTATGTCTGAGGTCATTCCTGTCGATTTTCGAAGTCCATCCACATCGCAAATTCCCCTTCTAGTCTCGCGCTCTCAAGCCTGCGCCATGCTTGGCGGCATCTCCATCTCGCATTTGCGCCGAATGATGAAAGCCGGCGAGCTGCGTCCGGTCTTTCTCAACGCGAGCGCAACACCGCAGCGTAGCGGCAAGCTCTATTTCCGCGTCAGCGACCTGGAAGCACTCGTCGAGAAGTATGCGAAGAGGGCCGTAAAATGAGCGACTCCGAAAGGCAGCCGACGGCTTCGCGCACCGACGATCTACATGCACTAATAGAAACGCTCCTCACTGCGCTAGAAGATATTCGCGACAAAAGGATCACCGTGGAAGAAGCAAACGCGATCACGAAAGCCGCGGACGCGCAATTGCGCGCCATCAAGCGAGAGCATCGATCGACAAAGAGACAACGTTGAAAAAAGAGAGGCCCCCACGTTTCCATCCGACGCGGGGGCCTCAAAAACATCACGAACGCAGACCGTCCAAAGTCCAGCTCATGAAACGAGCGATCACCGCTGAGAGAGATCGTCGATGTCGAGAATAATATCTGCTGCCGTCAAGTCGAACAAGCCGCCAATATTCCCGCTCATCTTTGATTGTTACATCGACACCATCATCGTGTTCTTTCCAACGTCGACGTTGCCGCGGCAAGATTGGAACCTGCTGCGGACGCTCTATGGAGCGACGCCGCATCACCATCGAAATCGAAAGATGGGCTACATGCTCGTTGGCTTCCAGTGCCCGCAGCCCGACATGTTGCGAGCGCTGACACGACTGAATTCCGGAAAACTGTACCGGCTCGATATCGGATGCGATGCGAGGCACGCGGAAGACTACACGGTCGAGGAGCAGCACCGGTTCTTGAAAGAGCACATGCTGCTCATGCATCGAACCGCAAAGCGAATATTGGAGATCGAGAACGAAGACACGACGATCGGATGCTACTACTGTCCTCACGCTCATATACAGGGAGCGCTGCGCGATATATGCCTGTACTGGGGCCTGAACTCCAAGCTTGATCCCCTCAACATCTGCGCACATTTCGATCTGAGGCTACGAGGAGAGCCGATCCGGCATCTGGGCCTAGACCGGCTAGAGCATCTAGACCCGTCGGGGCTAGTGCTTCGTCACATCCGGTTTGTTGAATTTGAAAGAAGGCAGTGGGAACGAAAGCTTTTCCGCAAGGTGATGAAGGAGGCAAGGAGCCTGCCAGAAGCAACAGCGTTAATCGCGTATATGAAGCGTCACGATCAATTAGACTACGTCCAGCGTGTGCACGATCAGCATCAGCGTGTCACGCTGCACACAAGCAATGATCTCGTAATGCTGCCAGATACCCTCACATGGGGGGCTACGCGTCGTAAGTCTAAGGAAAAGGCCATATACAATGAAATCAATGCATTAGGTATGGATGATTGTATTCTAAGAGGACAAGAATATGCGTCCTAGCCCCATCAAGCTCTCAAGCCGCAGATGCAGCGTGAAAGACCGTAATGCCATATTTACTATAGAGCCTGACAATGGGGCAGTCTGAGGAGAGACTGCCATGTCAATAAATGACTATGTCGACACGCTAGAGTCCGCAGCCCGACATGCGCTAGCCAAGACCGGCGCGATCGAGGCCTGCTCCCGCCATTCTGACGTGATCATTCGCGTAGGCGATCCTGATGCAGAGCGCCACGCGTATGCCCTTGCAACCACACTTCTCAAGAGCGATGGGACCATGTGGATGCGCGAGGACGTCATGTCGGCGATCAAGGACGAACTGGATATGGCGGCGGATGGAGAATGCCCTCAGTGTGCCTATCTCAGAGACTCTTAGGCGCTCAGGTTTCCTGAGGGCTCAGCAGCTCCACCCGAAAGTGGGATACACCCCTACGCGGTGACGTGGGCCAACTTGCCCCGAACCGTTTTATCGCAAAGCTCCGCAACATAGTCCACAAGATCGCCTACCTCGAACGGCTTCGACCACACTTTTATCTGTCGAAATCGGGTAGGAAGTATCTTCGCAGCGTATCCTGTTACAAAACAGAACGGTACCTCGTTGCTGACCAACTCGTCGGCCAGCGAATACGCGGGCTCGCCGTGCAGATTGACGTCGACCAGCGCCACATCAAATTCGTCACGAGATACTTGCTTCACCGCTTCGCTTAGATTGCCTATCGGACCGACGATTTCGGCTCCGCAGGATTTCAATTCCGCCTCCAGATCGGCCGCGAGAAAATATTCATCCTCAACGATCAGTACGCGGCAACCCGCTAACAATTCTCGCCTGTCTGCCATCATGGCGCCCTCCCGGTCTTGGCGACCCCAGCGACGGGATCATGGCTGGGGATACTCCGGAGGAGAATATGCTGTGGATCAGCAGCATGCCTGCTGAATGCTCGCATCGGGGGGACGTTCCTATATTTGATCATCGGCACCCAGATACCAGGAGCAACGCGTTTTTGCAAACAGGGGGCCGGATGTCGTCCGGACGTCGAAACGCCGCTCCATGGCGCCCGTACCCGCTGCAATCGCCATCCCAGAGACAGGGATTTCCATCGGAAATCCGTCCGGACCTAGTCATCGGAGCGATCAGCGCCTATCCTGCCGCTCCCTCGCGACATCGAACGAGGGAAATCCCAAACATAATGGACTGGAACAACGACTACTCGTGCGCAGGCAAGGGCGCGAAACGACGCCGCATCAGCCTCGAAACAATCCCGCGCAATATAGGAACGCGGAAGAATAAGCCCAAGCCATATCTCTGCCGCCCCAAAGCCGCACAACATGAGACCACGAAAAGGGAAGAACGGAATGTCACGGAGCGAGGCCTGAAATCAAAAATCAGGCGGCTCACATTGCAGACCGATACCTTCGGAGAAGTATGCGACGAACTGCGACGGGCGAATTATCCCGGATCGGCCGTTCTCGTTAGCACCGTACGCAACGAAATGCGCGAGATCGTCAAGCTTCTGATCGAGGAAGGCCTAATCGACAAGCAGCGGCTTGAAGGCTATCGGCGTGAGTATCAGCGCGAGCGGAAAAGATGAAGCCGAAATCCTAGTCTCTGTGTGATCACGAACATGGATTTCATCGACGATCGAATACGGCCTATTTTTGGTGGCAATCACGCATCCATCGCCCGATTTATTTAGTTCGTCTAAGCGTCCATGCACGCTGATTTGAGACCACCTGATGATGCAACAGGTGGTCGGAACTGCAAATCACCGGCGAAAACCGCAACAAATACAGGGCTCGCCACTCAGGGCTAGTCTTAGGTAGCCCGTTGGGTATCAATCAGACAGGAAAGACGTCGAATGTATTCACGCATCACGTCCAAATAGAGATCGCAGGATGCACGGCACTCTACCGAAGGCCCGCAAGACGCGCAGAACACGCTCCGCAGTTACGTCCGGCGCACGCCTGTTCACGGAACGGCTCGATATGCGGACGCCACGGGGCCTGCGCTTCCAAGACCTCGTTGACGCATACACCGAGTCGCTGGGGGGCGCTGACAAGATCACGGAGATGGAGCGTGCCTTTGTTCGACGCGTCGCGTTCATGCAATGCCAGCTTGAAGACATGGAGCTTGCCTACATGAAGACTGGCGCGTGCGGACATGAAGAGCGGCTTGAATACCAGCGCCTCGCGAACACGCAAAGCCGGCTGATGAAGAAGGTCGGCCTGCTGAGCGCCACATCGGGACAGCGTGATGATGACGACGACCTAGACCCATTGGAGTACGCCGCACGTGGCGGCTCTCGCCGATCACACCGCGAGCGGCTTGGAGATTGAGCATGAAGGACGGGATTGCACAAGTCTCCGATCTCCTGATCCAGACCTCGATCATTCCGGGCCTTACACACTCCGCGCACGTGATCACCGTGCGCGAGCTTGATGGCGGCGCTCGCCTGATCACGCTGCGCGGCTTCACGGATGACGAACTGCGCGATGATGATCTGATGCGAGCCGTGATTATGGGCGAAGACCTCACACTCTGGTTGGCGAACCGAAACGAGGCTTCATGAAGCAGAAGAAGCTGGTGCGAGAACGACTAGACCCAGACCACAAGCCCGCACCACGCTCCAAGCTTCCACCAAAACCCGCCTTCACGCTGCTACACGCCATTGACGACCCCAAGTTGTTCGCGCAGTTCTTCCCTAATCCTGAAAGCTGGATCGCATGGCGTGCGTTCATCGCAGCCGCATTCGGCTTGTCCATGTCGGATGAGGAGCTTGCGATCTATCAGCAATGCACAGGCCGCACCGATCCTCCTACGCAGCAAGCCCGTGAATGCGTCCTCGTCATCGGTCGGCGCGGAGGCAAATCCCGCATCCTCGCATTGATTGCCGTCTGGCTCGCATGCTTCCACGACTATCGTCAATATCTCGACGAAGGCGAGCTTGGCGTCGTCCAGGTTCTAGCTGCGGACAAGGATCAGGCTCGCGTCATCCTCAGATACACCAAAGGCCTGATCAAGAACGTTCCGATGCTCTCGCGCATGATCGAACGCGAGACCCAACACGGCCTTGAATTGTCCAACTCCATCTCGATAGAGATTACAACCTCCTCCTTCCGCACTGTTCGCGGTCGCACGATAGTCGGCGCTGCATGCGACGAAATAGCGTGGTGGCAATCGGAAGACTCTTCAAACCCAGACGTCGAAGTGGTCAACGCGATCCGACCGGGCATGGCCACCATACCAACGAGCATGCTGCTGTTAGCCAGCAGCCCATATGCTCGCAGAGGTGTTCTCTACAACATGCATCGCCAGTATCACGGCAAGGACGACCCTCGGGTGCTGTGCTGGCAGGCAGCGACTGACGTGATGAACCGGGAAATCGATCCCGCCTTCATAGCCGAGCAGTACGAACGTGACGCGGTGTCTGCATCCGCAGAGTATGGCGCTCAGTTCCGCAGCGACCTTGAGGCCTTCGTTAGCCGCGAGGCTGTCGAGGCGTGCATCATCGACGGACGTCATGAGTTGATGCCGTCACCGGGCATAAAATACGTGGGCTTCATCGATGCGGCGGGAGGGACAGGACAGGACTCATTCTGTCTCGGCATTGCGCATCGTGAAGGCGATATCGGAGTGCTGGACGTTCTGCGCGAGACTCGTCCGCCGTTCTCGACTGATGACGTCGTCAAGGAGTACTGCGAGGTACTTAAATCCTTCGGCGTGAATTTCATCGTCGGCGATGGTTACGCGGGCGGCTTCGTCGTTTATGCATTTGCAAAGCACGGCGTGAGGCTTGAGCAGAGCGCGAAGCGAAAATCTGCGATCTATGCCGAGTTTCTGCCGATGCTGAACTCCAAGCGTGTCCAGCTTCTCGATAACGAGCGAATGATCCTCCAGTTCACGGCCTTGGAGCGATCAACGGCACGCGGATCATCGCGCGAAACGATCGACCATCCCCCACGAGGTGGACACCACGATGACCTCTGCAATTCTGCCGCGGGTGCGATCGTTCACCTTTCGACGAAACGTTACAAATACGATGCATCACTTCAGTGGGTCGGGGGACCTTCGGAACGCAGCAATGCTGCAGAGAGACTGAGCGGATTTCTAACTATGAGAGGAGTTTGAACTATGACTACGACTACCAACGATGAAGTGTTCGACAGATACGGCCGCCGCACGCGTCGGCGTGATGAAATCGTCGAAGACGGCAAGGTCGTCAGCGTGCCTATGAGGATGATGGACGCGGGCGTCCGGCTGCGGGATGCCACGTCGGCGCTCAAGCCGCACCAGCGGGACGCGTTCGTCGAGGCCGTCAACAGCGGCAAATCCGTGATCGATGCGATGGCCGATGCGATTGCCGGCCCGGCCGTAACGCCAGCGGACGTATCGGCAGCGGGGCACAAGCCCGGCTTCGGCGTTCTCGATGCATCTGCAGCGACGAACAAGGAGCGCTTGCGCGACGAGAGGAACGCCAAGCTCTCGAACGCATGGCGAAACCCGCCTGCGATCGTCGATCAACAGCAGGTGACGACCACGGCAACGACATCAAATGCGATGCCAACTCACGCCGAACTCATTGCTGCGAGAGACAAGCGTATCTCGGAAGCGTGGGCAAAGTAAAAGAGACCTAGGCTCGCCAAGCAATTGGCGGGCCTCACAACCGTAGGAGGTTAATCATCAATGTCTGAACTACCGCCCCGAGTACAATCGAAAATCATGACGCTCAAGGATGCGGAGCATCAGGCGCACGCTATCCTGACGTCAACTCAACGCACCATCTCCGAGGCAAGCCGTGCGTATGACATAAACCCCCACGGCGACAAAGCGGACGCACTTAGACAGGAGATCGAGCGGCTGAAGTTATTGCAGCCCGCCAATCAGGCGCGACACAGGGCGCTCGCCGACCTCAATGCGAAAGTCGCAAGATACTTGGAGCTATTGCCGGCGCATGTCACTCTCGATGATGCGAAGCCGATCAAATTGAAACCAAAGCCGAACGAGACCCATCTGCAAGCTGTGCGACGACTGCGGAGCCAGATCGATAACCTCGTATCGGAGCGTGGTCGTGTCGACCGCGCATCGCCTACGACCAAGGAAATGAAGGCTGCGGCACGTCGATATGTTCAATCCCTCGCTGAACGATATCCAGCGCGTCTCATCATTGAGCATGGGAAATTCGAGCTAGAGTTCGGGCGCGGCGTCATCGGGGAAAGAGCACCAACGCCCTTGGAAGTGCTCAGCTGGATTGACCCTGCACTCGTGCAGCATCGGTTCTATGAGATGATCGACGCGACGAGGCCCAAGCCCTCGCTGCAGATGGATGCAGCCGATCGCAAGCAGCGCCTCGACGAGATCAAGGCGGAATTGTTCGAGCTTGAGCGGCTTGAATGCACGCATATCGACGCAGCACGCGAGGAAGGAACGCTGATCGAGCACAGGCCGAACGTCGATATTCGGGCTTTGCTTGGCCTCACGGTTCGCAAGATGGCGAGCGCAGCAGCATGATTACGATCCTCGACGGCTTTGTGGTTCCTTGGACTGTCGAGTCCGAGCGGTCGGGTTGGGAGTTGCCCGACGCGGCTCGATCTCCACGAGCGCGGCTTTATCGCGTTCGCGGGGTGGGCTGGGAGACGGTGTTAGACAGGCCAGACCCCAGAGTCGGCAGTCGCCGCCCGACGACGTGGCCGACACCAATTCCGATCGACGTTCAAGCGATCGGGCGTCGCACTGGACAGGTCGACGCGCCTCCTCGGAGGCAAGTAACGGTCCGGAGATCATGGCCTGACCCTGCAAGACGCGATGATCAAGCCGATTGCGGAGAGCGTCCCGCGATCGAAAGCCCGCCGTCGCCTCGTTTAGGTAACCTTCCCGTCGAGCGACGGCGGGCGCTCGCTGTTGTTTGCTTTCCTGGACTTCCGCTGAGACACGCCGCGTTGACCCTTGTTAAACAAGCTAATGTTGTGAAGGATGGTGACTTCGGCCAAACCAATGGTCTGCCCAACTAATATCGCGGCGTCACGACCCCCTTTAAGATATGCCAGATACATGACTCGTCGGTTCGAAACTGCACCCGGGCTCAGAAATGACTTCTGTCCTTTCTTCTTCGGTTTGCTCGTCGGCTTAGGCGATCTAAACTCACGGAGCCACATTGGGACAGAAAAGGGCGATATCTTAAGCTGTTCCGCCACGGAACGAGCCTTTTTCTCTCCGCCCTCCAGAAACGCGACGTAGACTTTTCGCTTTCGCGTCGTGGCTCTCGGATCGTCGTAACGGTACAAAGTCCTCATTGTCGGCCCCGCATCTCTCCGGGTCATCTTACAAAATAGGACGCCCTCAGGGGTTAAAAACAATGGTTAACCCGCCGTCTGGTTCCGCATTCGGGCTCGAACCGATGCGCTAACGGCTCGATGGGCACTATGCTTTAAGAAAGGCAATCAATCCAAAAGTCAGCCCACCAAAAAACGCTAGTGCAGATAAAATCGCTAGCCAATTTGCTGCGATCATTGCGGATGAAGAAGTTGTTTTGTTCTTCTTCGCCGCGTCGGCGGATTTGGTTCTAATCGCGTGCAGCATCTCGTCGTAAGAGAAAATCGCAAGCTGAATTAGCGCGAACGAAAGGGCGAAACTCATAACACCAATGAAAAAGAAAGTCCCGCCGATCTTGATACTCGGCAACATCGCAGGACTCTTAGCGAAGCTGCTCAGGGCGGCTCCGGCAGCGAGCAATCCTGCACCGTTCCCAGCCCCGATTACCTTGAGGGCTTCAGCCCATTTGCTCGCAAGATCAAATATGCCCAGCGGCTCGGCCTGCTTTTTGAACCAGTCATCTAATTCAGCCATTTAAGGTTCAATCGCTTCTGATACCGGCTGCGTTTTAGTTTCAACAGTAAGGAACGCGGCTGCTCTTCCCGCACGACCGTTCTTGTTCCACTCGCCACCATACGCCAGCAGCTTATTTCCCGAGGTCACTATTCCCCTGAGCGGAAAGCCTACGTCCGTAGAGCCGAGCTCAACTCCGGATGAAAGCTGCATGACACCAACTCTCCCCGAGGTCGTGCCAAAATAGAAAGAGTCGATGTCGCGAGCTGCGACACAGCAATATGTTGCATCGTTGGACGCAGTGATCATTCGGGAAAACGAGCCCCCAGCCAGATTTACATGAGTAATGTGGCCTTCGCCACAGACAACGAGAGTATCGTTGTTGATGACATCCATGCTTGCAACCTCGTTGGGCACCTGCACGGTTCGAAGCGTATTCATATTGTGGTCAAGAAAAACCAATTCTCTCGAACTCGCAGCAATCACGTCCATTCCGTTGACGGCCATGCATTGCAGCCGCCGTCCGACCTGTTCATAGGACTCGTCACTGATCTGAGAGAGACGATCCTCGGCTAAGGTCCATCTTCTAACTGTGCCGTCCCGTGATCCCGAAACGATTGTACCCCGCGATCCCTTCGCGCCCCAAGGCGGGGATACGATCGAAACAACGCGCTCACGGATATGACTTCGATATCGTTCATCCCTCATGTCCTGCATCAAAATTGCAAGACCGTCCTCTGTGCCTATAGCCAGGACGTTTTCGTTGAGTTCATTCTTGAAGGCCTTTGCGGCAAAAACTGCCCGGTCATGTACGCGAAATCGCGGTTTGATCGAACCTGTCTTAGGATCGCCAACCCAAGCGCTGCCGTTCTTTCCGATAAGCAGAATGGTGTCACCTTGAGGTGCAGCGCATAAGATCGCCTCGCCATTGTGGTACGACTGCACCTTGATTTGAACGACGACTTCGGTTTTTCGATCAAGGTCGAGAAACGCCGTTCCTAGGAAATTGGCGACAAGCCGTGAGAACCGCGAGCCCTGATCCGCAAGCTGGCTTAATTCACCGATAAAGTTCGCTGCCTTTTCATAGTTCGTCTGGATTTTTTGCAACAACTGCCTCAGCTCAGCGACCACTTTGTCTGCGCCGTCACTGAGCAGCTTAACAACGCCATAGTAGATGACGTTCTGTTGTGCCGACAGCTTGATCGCAAACACGCTTGCGCTAAGGCGTTGGACTGAGAGCTTGACGCTCTTCAACACCTCAAAGTCCGGATTTGATCGATCGACCTTCATGAGGTTTAGATCGAGATGCCTGAGCGAGCTATGCGCCTGCGTTATTACCTCGCCCGCGCTCCTGCTCATCGCATCCAATGTCTGCGGGACGGCGGCGCCAGCGATATGAGGGCCACGATGCAGGGCCGCAATGTGAGCCTGCGCGGCTTCAAGGTCTTCTTTCTTTAGTTCACGAAAGGCGCGTTCGAGATCGGCATACAACCGATCTCCCGCTGAGAGAATACGATCGACGGAATGCGCGGCGTTTTCGTCCACATCTCGCAGCTTGTTGCGCAGATCGTAAAGCCCGTCCCGGATGATCAGGATGCGCTCAAGATCTTCTGCCTTCCAGGTCTCCGCATCGAGCGCCAAAGAGTCACAGAGCGCGTCTAGGCTGGAGCGATCGATGTATTCGTTAAGGGGGATGTTCGTCCCACCATTGGCAAGGGCAGCCAACGCTTCGGCGCCCTGGCGCACTCGGCCGAAAAGCTCTTCACGACGATCCATTTGGAGACCAGCATCTCAGGGCGACTCAGGAGGTTCCCAAGCATATGCCAAATCGTCTGCGTCCTACCTATAGTTTTGTTTTGTCCAGACGCAGCTAGCCCTGCAATGCGCGACCAGCCTGAGCTTCGCGGGGTGTTATTTTTGAGAGATCGATGAACAAGTTCTCAGGGGTAAAGTTGATCGATACCTAAATCGCTACCCAAATTGGAAGCGAACAAATGGTGTCTGACTAAATGGTTGATTTCATTGGTACAGTTGGGTGGGCTCGAACCACCGACCTCCTGTTCCACAGACAGGCGCTCTAACCAACTGAGCTACAACTGCATCCTCGGCCGAGGCACGAAGAACGCCCGGCGAATGGGCCGGAAACTAGGTGCAACGCCCTGTTTTGGCAAGGCCGAACGCGGTGCTTTCCTTAGCTCTCCGAAAGCCGTAGCCCGGACGAAGCGTAGCGCAATCCGGACTACGGACGATTGCGACCCGGCCAAAACAAAAGGCCCGGGCTCGGCTGCCCGGGCCTTTCGGTGATCTGCGTCGATCAGGCGGCCGGCTTGTAATACTTCGCGGCGCTGGCCTTGATCGGCTCGGCGGTCTCGTTCGCGACCTTCTGGCTGAGTTCGGTCAGCTCCTTGGCCTGGGCGCTGAAGGTCTCAAAGCTCTTGCGGGTCTGCGTGGTCCACAGTTCCAGCGCCTCGGAGGGCGTCTTGGCCCCGAGCAGTTCCTGGGCGAAATCGAGCGCCGAGGTGGTGTTGGCCTTCACGAACTCCATCAGCTTGGCGGAGTATTCGCTCGCGCCCTTGCTGGCGGTGGTGAACACCGCTTCGATGGTGCCGTTATGGGTCTCGGCGGCGTCCTTGAACTTCGCGTAGTTGTCGCGCGCCTGGGAAACGCCCTTTTCGGCGAATGCGCGCATCTGCTCGGGAACTTCGAACGGGATGATCGAAGCGGAAAATGGGTCAGTCGAACTGGTCATCGCATGCATCCTTCACAACGGGGTAAAGTCCGGTGACCCCATCGCGAACGCCGCCGGCCCGTGAGGACCGAGAACGGTCGAAATTGGATCACGCTGCCTAATTCCTAGTTCACGGAATGCCCTGTCCCTGGGCAGGGACAAGTAAACCTCTTTATCATGTCAATTTTGTGCAACGCAACGCAAAATCATGCGATGCCACATCCGTCAGCCCAGGTTTTCGACCCAGCGGTAAAGTGCGGCGCCAAACTCAGGATTTCGGCTTGATCGCGTCCATCGCGGCGCGGCTGACGACGTGGCCCATTTCGCTCGCCTGCTGCGCCAGCGCACGCATCTGGGCCTGCACATATTCGCTGTGCAGCCGCATCACCTCGTTGATGTCCTTGGCCTTCACCAGCGATTCCGCGTAGTCCAGCGATGCCTTGAGGTTGTTTTCGGCGTAGCTGAAAGCCTTGCTCGAAATGTCCTTGGCGCCGGCGCGAACCGTGGCGCCGCGCTCCTCCAGCGAGCCGGCGGTTTCCTGGGCGCCGGCCAAAAACTTCTCGAAGGCCTTGCGGGCCTGCTCGACGCTCGCCTCTGCCATCGATCGTACTTCCTTCGGAATCTCGAAACGGTCCCGCGCATCGTTGCTCATGGTCCACTCCTTGTCCTCTGACAGGGGCCTTCTGGCCCTGTCCTCCCGTCGGGTCGCATCAGCCTACCGTCAAAAGACCCGGCCCGAATGACGTCAGGCCTTTTTGCCATCGTGGGCCCTTGACGGTGGTTTGTACGGTACAACGCGAAAGCGGGCTTGATCGTTCGGGCAAGTTAACGTTATCGCGGCTTTGGATCGTGGGTACTCTGGCGAGGCCGTGGACCTGCCGCGTCGCACTTGCGATACTAACGGTCTGTTAAGGCTGTCATCGTTTGGCCGCCGATTTCTTTCAGCCATCGGCGAGCGAGAAGCGAAACCGTGCGGTCAAGTGGTCGCGATGAATAGTGCGGAATTCCAGTTGCAGGGCCTCGGCGATCCCAGGCTGGCCGTGCATGCGACGAGCCCCCTGCCGACATGGCTGTGGTCGATCGACGGCAAGCGGATATTGTGGGCCAACCCGGTCGGCGTACAATCGTTCGGCGCCGACAATGGCGCGGCGCTGTCGCAGCAGGTGTTCGGGCCGGCCGACCAGCATCGGCGCCAGATCGCGCAGCTCGCCGGCCGCCTGCCGCAAAACAGCGCGGTGCGGCTGGAGCGGCTGCGCGGCTTTGGCGCCGCACCCGGCATGCTGGCGACCTGTGCCTGCTCGCGGCTCGAATTCGCCGACGGCCGACATGCCGTGTTGATCTCCGCCGCCAGCGGCACGATTAACCGCCCGATGCCGCTGTTCGAGAGGCTCTCCCGCCTGGTCCGGGGTGTCGAGGTGCCGATGGCCGCGTTCGCGCGCGACGGCATGTTCGTCGGCGCCAGCGACGCCGCCCGCGCGCTGCTCGGCTTTTGCAATCTCACCGACGCCGCCCTCGACGCCGCGCGCGAAGATGCGCTCCGGCAGGGACGGGTCGAAACCTCCGTCGGCAGCGGCCACATGGTGCTGCAGCGCGTCGGCAGCGGCACGGATATCGGCCTCATCGCGCTGATCGTGCCCGCGGCCACACAGGCCGAAGCCGCGCCTTCCCCGCCGGAAACCACGGTCGGGCAGCCGTTCTACGAACAGCCCGCTCTGTCGGGGGAAGCGCCCGCCGAATTCGCGCTGTTCGATGCGCTGGATCCAGAGCCCGAGGAAACCGAGCCTTCGCCCTTCATCGCGCCGGTCGCCGACGAGCCGCCAGGTCCGGTCGCAACGCCCTTGTCCTACACCACGCCGGATGAACGGGGGCCGGCCGGCGCATCCGAGAACACACCGTCGTGGCATGACGAGCCGGTCCCGAAGACGCGCCGCTATCCGCTGCGCTTCATGTGGCAGATGGACCGCGAAGGCCGCTTCTCGCTCGGCTCGGACGAATTCACCCGGCTGATCGGCGCGCAGACCGCGACCGGCTTCGGCCGGCTGTGGAGCGACATCGCGGAGAGGTTCGCCCTCGATCCCGAACGCCGGGTGATGACGGCCTTTGCCACTCATGACACCTGGAGCGGCATCACGTTGAACTGGCCGGTCGACGGCGGCGGCCGGATTCCGGTCGAATTGTCGGGTCTGCCGATCTTCGACAGCGCGCGCAATTTCGCCGGCTACCGCGGCTTCGGCGTCTGCCGCGATTTCGACGCCTTGGCGCGGCTGGAGGCGCTGCGCCGCTACGAATTTTTCAGTGGACCGCCGGCCCAGCCACTGTCCGCCGACACAATTCCAGCGGAGCCTGAGGGATTGGAGGTGCGCCCCGAGGCCTCATCCGCCGCGGCACCGCCGACGGAGCCCGCGGCATCTACAAACGGGGCGGAAGTGCCCGAGCCGAAAGCGTCCGAGACTTCACACCAGACGGATTTGGAAACGACTTTGGATACGCGCAAGGACATGTCAACGGAAACGCCGGTCGAGGCGCCCGGCAACGTGCTGCCATTCCGTCCGCCCGGCGAAGTGAAGCCGCCGTCGCTGACGCCGGTCGAGAACAACGCCTTCAACGAACTGGCGCGGCAATTGTCGGCACGGCTCGAGAGCCAGATCGCCGCAGCGCCGACGTCATCCGCCAATGATGAGCCAGCCGCCGAAGCACCGCCTCCGGATCCGCACGAGCCAGCCTTCGAGGCGTCCAGCGCGGAGCAGCCCGCGACGGCTGCGCCGGTATGGCTGGGCGAGCCCGAACCGCCGCCGCGCGGCGAAGCCAGGCGCGACCGCGCGCTGCTCGACCTCGTGCCTGTCGGCGTCCTGATCTACCGGCTCGACCGCCTGCTCTATGCCAATCCGGCCTTCTTGAAGCGGATGGGATATGAGAGCGTGCGCGCGCTGGAGGATGCCGGCGGACTGGATGCGCTCTATGTCGAGCCCGGCGTCTCGGCCGCGAGCAGCAGCTCCGACACCGGCACGCCGGTGAGGATCGCAGCAGCCCCGCCGCATGGCGATGCCGGTCATGGGAGTGCGGAGGCGCACCTCCACACGATCTCCTGGGACGGCGAGTCCGCGCTCGCCTTGATCTTCTCCGAGCGGCGCGACGAGGGTGCGGCGGGCGCCGCGGCGACCGCAGAGGCGCTTCCGCCTCCCGTACCGCCGGGAGCGGGCCTCGCCGATGCCGAAGAGCTCGGCGCCATCCTCGACACTGCGGCCGAGGGCATCGTGATGTTCGATGCCAAAGGCAACATCAATTCCTGCAACCGCAGCGCCGAGGCGCTGTTCGGCTATGACGGCGACGAGCTCGTGCAGCGCAACCTGACCGATCTGTTCGCGCCCGAAAGCCAGCGCGTCGTGCTCGACTATCTCGAGAGCATCAAGAGCGAAAGCGTCGCCAGCCTGCTCGACCATGGCCGCGAGGCGCTCGGGCGCGTGCGCCAGGGCGGCCTCGTGCCGCTGTCGATCACGATGGGCCGCACCCGCGCCGAGGGGCCGAACTTCTTTGCGGTGTTCCGCGATCTGTCGCAGGCCAAGAAGAGCGAGAGCGAACTACGCGAGGCCAGGCGCCTCGCCGAGCGCGCGGCAACCGCGAAGGCCGACATGCTGGCGCGCATCAGCCACGAGGTGCGCACGCCGCTGAACGCCATCATCGGCTTTGCCGAAGTGATGATCGGCGAGCGTTTCGGCGCGCTCGGCAACGAGCGCTATCTCGAATACATGAAGGACATCCGCGCCTCCGGCGAGCACGTGCTGGCGATCATCAACGATCTGCTCGACCTCTCGCGGATCGAGACCGGCAAACTCGACCTCGCCCTCACCGACCAGAACCTGAATGAAATGGTCGAAAGCTGCGTCGCGGTGATGCAGCCGCAGGCCAACCGCGAGCGCATCATCATCCGCACCTCGCTTGCGCATATGCTGCCGCCGGTCCTGGCGGATGCGCGCGCGCTGCGCCAGATCACGCTCAACCTGATCGGCAACTCGATCCACCTCGCCAATGCCGGCGGGCAGGTGATCGTCTCGACCGCGCTTTCGGATTTCGGCGAGGTGATGCTGCGCGTGCGCGATACCGGGCAGGGCCTCAACGACAACGAGGTTGCCGCCGCCCTCGAGCCGTTCCGCACGCCACCGCCATCGGACCAGGCTTCGGAGGCCTCCGCCGTCAGCCTGTCGCTGACGAAAGCATTGGTGGAGGCCAACCGCGCCAAATTCCACATCAAGACCGGCGGCCGCTCCGGCACCCTGATCGAAGTCGCCTTTCCCCACGCCACCACGCGGGCGTGAGCAAGGCTATATCTTCTCGAGAATCGCTGCTTTCAGCTTGGCGATGCGGGCTTCGTCGCGCCTGTAGAACGTCCACTGCTTGATGCGCTTGGCGCTCACGAGGCCCGCTTGCGACAATATCTTCAGATGCTCGCTCACGGTGGGTTGGCTCACCCCGAGCTTCTCGGCGATCAGTACGCCACAGACCCCGTCCTTGACGAGATCGCCGTCGACCTGCGCGGGGAAATGCGCTCTCGGCCGCTTCAGCCATTCCAGGATCAAGCGCCGCCGATCGCTGGCCAGCGCGCGAATTGCCGACTCGACGTCCTCACCAGAATAAGCCATATTGCTAATTAGCTAAGTGACTAATTCCTGTCAACCCGCCGGGAGGTTGCAAATGGGTAGTGCAAGCCCGCCACTGATCGAACGATGCGAAAAGCTCATCCGGCCCCACATCCGGCGAACGCCGGTGATAGAGGTCGATGGAAGCGAGTTCGGCCTTTTCGCCCATCGCCTTGCGCTCAAGCTCGAGCTTCTTCAGCACTCCGGCTCGTTCAAAGCGCGCGGCGCCTTCTGCAATCTGCTTTCGCGCGAGGTGCCCGCGGCCGGCGTCGTTGCGGCATCGGGCGGGAATCATGGCGCCGCGGTCGCCTACGCCGCCATGAAGCTGGGCAAGCCCGCGAAGATCTTCATCCCCAGCGTCTCGTCGCCGGCCAAGATCCAGCGCATCCGCGACTATGGCGCCGAGCTCGTGATCGAAGGCGATCGTTACGCGGATGCGCTCACCGCCAGCGAAGTCTGGGCACAGCAAAGCGGAGCGATGCAGGTGCCTGCGTTCGATCAGCAAGAAACCATCCTGGGCCAGGGCACGCTCGCGCTCGAGCTCGATCAACAAGCGCCGCACATCGACACCGTTCTGGTCTCGGTTGGCGGCGGCGGGCTCATCGCCGGCATCGCCGCCTGGTATGCCGGCCGCGTCACGGTCATCGGCGTGGAGCCGTTTGCATCGCCGACGCTCACCAGGGCTTTGGAGGCCGGACATCCCGTCGATGCTGAGGCCGGTGGGCTCGCAGCGGATTCGCTGGCTCCGCGGCGCGTCGGCGAGCACGTCTTTCCGATCGTTCGCCGGCATGTGCGCCAGACCGTACTGGTCGCCGACGAGGCCATTGCCGCCGCGCAGGCGACGTTGTGGAGCGCCCTGCGCATCGTCGCTGAGCCGGGAGGCGCTGCAGCTTTCTCGGCGATCCTGTCAGGGGCCTACCGGCCCGAGCCAGGTGAGCGCGTCGCCGTCATCATCAGCGGCGGCAATACGGCCGCCGTGAATTTTGATCTCGCACGTTGATGAATGACGTGAAATCGCGAGGCGCCACATGTTGGCGCAATCGAAGACGCGCCGCTCCTGATTGCGGTTGACTGTCGGCCGCAGCAGATCGGACTTGCAAACATGCCCGCTGATGCTTTTGCCGAAGGCTCGAATCTTGGAATTACTCTAAACTACGATACTGGAATCACTCTAAATCGCACTGTTCGCGACATCGCGTCGCGGACTCTGCTGTATCCCCTGCGCTACTCCGTCCGGCACTCAATCGCCTGCCGGAGCAGCCTCATGATCAATTTTCGCGTCCTCGCCACGTCAGTGGCGGTGCTGTGCCTGACCTTGCCCGTCGTCTCGAACGCCTCGGCCGACAATGGCGAAGTCAACGTTTACACCTATCGCGAGACCAAGCTGATCCAGCCGCTGTTCGATGCCTTCACCAAGGACACCGGCATCAAGGTCAATGTCGTCTCGGCAAGTTCAGGGTTGGAGCAACGTATCAAGGCGGAGGGCGCCAACAGCCCGGCCGACGTACTCTTGACGGTTGATATCGGCCGCATCGACGAAGCCGTGCAGGCCGGCGTGACCCAGCCTATCAAGTCGGAGCTGATCGAGAAGATCGTCCCGGCGCAATATCGCGATCCTGACGGGCATTGGGCCGGCATTTCCATGCGCGCACGCGTGATCTATGCCTCCAAGGACCGCGTCAAGCAGGACAAGATCACCTATGAGGAGCTCGCCGACCCCAAGTGGAAAGGCAAGATCTGCATCCGCTCCGGCCAGCATATCTACAATAACGCGCTGTTCGCGGCCTACACGGCCAAGTACGGCGAAGCCAAAGCCGAGGAATGGCTGCGTGGCGTCAAGGCCAATCTCGCGCAGAAGCCGTCGGGCGGCGACCGCGAAGCTGCGCGCGACGTCGCCGCGGGCAAATGCGACATCGGCATCGGCAACACCTATTACTGGGCGCTGATGATGAACAATGATCCCGACAAAAAGCCGTGGGCAGAGGCGACGCGCGTCATCCTGCCGACCTTCGAGAGCGGCGGCACCCACGTCAATCTTTCCGGCGTACTCCTGGCCAAGCACGCGCCCAACAAGGCCAATGCCGTGAAGCTGATCGAGTGGCTGGCCGGGGAAAAGGCGCAGCAGATGTACGCCGATCAGAACTACGAATATCCGGTTCGCGCCGGCGTCGCCGTCAATCCCACCATCGCGGGCTACGGCACGCTGAATGCCGATAGTCTGCCGATCGCGAAGATCGCCGCGAGCCGCAAGACGGCAGCGACGCTGGTGGACAAGGTCGGCTTTGACAACTGAACTCTCCGCGTCGTCTCCTCCCCCGCCTGCAAACGGGAGAGGTGACTCTATGGGCCGCTCCGCCGCGAGGTTGGCGAACGTGAGGTACCGATTCTCCTTCTCCCGCTTGCGGGAGAAGGCTGGGGTGAGGGCTCTCTCCACGGCAAGACTCTTCATGTGGAGAGAACTCTCACCCGGCGCTGCGCGCCGACCTCTCCCGCAAGCGGGAGAGGTGAAGGTGGACAGCCAGTCAGATCAATCGTCCCGACCAGGCATGAAGCGCCGCACTTATGCCGGGCGAATTGCCGCGGCGATCGCGATCGCGACGGCTGCGCTTGTCGCGGCTCCCGTCATCTCGATCGTGTCGATTGCCATGCAGCCAGCACCGGAAGTGTGGCACGACCTGATCAACTACGTGCTGCCGGCGGCGGTGCTCGACACCGCGCTCCTGCTCGCCGGTGTCGGCGCGCTGACGCTGCTGCTCGGCGCCGGCACGGCTTGGCTGATGTCGCGCTATGATTTCCGCGGCCGCGGCATGCTGCTGTGGCTGATGCCGCTGCCGCTGGCGGTCCCGACCTATCTCGCAGCTTACGTCTATGCCGATCTGTTCGAGCCGCTCGGTCTCGTCCATCGCACGCTCGCGATCTGGCTGCCGCTCCGTGACGTCGTCGGCTGGCTGCCCAATCTTCGCTCCCTGCCCGGCGCGATTGTCGTGATCGGATTGGTGCTCTACCCCTACGTCTACCTGTCGGCGCGGGCGATGTTCCAGTTTCAAACCGCCGAATTCGCCGAGGCCGCGAAAACGCTGGGCGCCGGCAAATGGACCGTGTTCTGGCACGTCTCGCTGCCGATGGCGCGGCCGGCGCTTGCGGTCGGCGTGGCGCTGGTGTCGCTCGAGACATTGAACGATATCGGTGCCAGTGAATATCTCGGCGTTCGCACGCTGACCGTCTCGATCTTCACGACCTGGCTCAACCGCGGCAGCCTCGCCGGTGCTTCACAGCTCGCCTGCCTGATGCTCGCCATCGTCGCCGGTCTGGTCGCCATGGAGCGCTACGGCCGCCGCAACGCCAATGCCGAACTTGCCGCCGAGAGCCCGCGGCTGGTGCCGCGAACGCCGCTGGTGGGGGCAAAGGCCTGGTCGGTGCTGGCGGCATGCCTGCTGCCGGTGCTGATCGGCTTCGTCGTGCCGCTGCTCTATCTCCTGCACCAAAGCGTCAAGCGCGGACTGCTCGCCAATTTCGATGCGTCGCTCTGGCGCCACGCGTTCCACTCGGTCGCCTTTGCGAGCCTTGCGACGCTGCTGGCGCTGCTGCTCGGCTTTTCGACCATCATCGCCCATCGCTGGCGGCCAAGTCCGTTGCAGCACGTTGCGATGAACATCTCGCAGGCGGGCTACGCGCTGCCCGGCCTCGTGATCGCACTTGGCCTGCTCGCGCCGGTTCTCGCCGTCGACAACGGGCTGAACACGCTTGCGGCATGGACCGGTCGATCGCTGCCAGGATTGATCCTGATGGGCTCGGGGTCAGCCGTGGTGATGGCCTACGCGATCCGCTTCCTGGCGGTGCCGACTGGGCTGATCAAAGCCGGCTTCGAACAGATCCCGCGCGACTATGACGAGAGCGCCCGCGCCGTCGGCGCCGGTCAGGCGACGATCCTGCGCTGGATCCATCTGCCGCTCCTGAAGCCTGCACTGTTCGGCGCCGCCATCATCGTCTTCGTCGACTGCCTGAAGGAGCTCCCCGCAACGCTGTTGCTGCGGCCTTTGAATGTCGAGACTCTCTCGACCTCGATCTACCAGTTCGCCAGCCGCGGCAGTTTCGAGGAAGGCGCGCTCGCAGCCCTCCTCATCATCGCCGCCAGCATCGGCCCGGTGGCATGGCTGACAAGGTTCTCCGACGTGCCAAACGGTCCGGCGTAGGCGCAGGACATTGCAGGCTGCGTTCTGTCCCCTCCGTCATTCCGGGGCGCGCGCAGCGCGAACCCGGAATCCATTTCGCCGCATGCTCTGCGGTTGGATGGATTCCGGGCTCGATGCTTCGCATCGCCCCGGAATGACGGAGGAGAAAAATTCGCCAGCGATTCCAAGGTGATTTGGGTCGTCCAGTGCTCGCGCGAAAAACATTCCGCTGAATCGGAATCGTAGGATGGGTAGAGCGAAGCGAAACCCATCATTCGCGTGGTTGGCTAACGAAGCCGATGGGTTTCGCTTCGCTCTACCCATCCTACGCACTACGCACTGGACGGTGGGCACGGCGCTGTGCGCCCTTGCCCATCCTATGGCATCATCACGTGTTCTTCAGCGCGACCCGAAACTCGGCTTCGGTCTTGGCCTTGACCTCGTCCAGCGTGACGCCGTCGGCGAGTTCGATCAGCGCCATGCCGTCCTTGCCGTGCTTGTCGATGGTGAAGACGGCAAGATCGGTGACAACCATGTCGACCACGCGCTCGCCGGTCAGTGGCAGCGCGCATTTCTTGAGCAGCTTCGGACCATCCTTGGCGGAATGCTCCATCACCACCACGACGCGCTTGACGCCGGCGACGAGGTCCATGGCGCCGCCCATGCCCTTCACCATCTTGCCGGGAATCATCCAGTTGGCGAGATCACCGTTCTGCGCCACCTGCATCGCGCCAAGGATCGAAAGGTCGATATGACCGCCGCGCACCATGCCGAAGGAATCAGCCGAGGAGAAATAGCTGGTCGACGGCAATTCGCTGACCGTCTGCTTGCCGGCGTTGATGAGATCCGGGTCCTCCTCGCCTTCGTAGGGGAACGGACCCATGCCGAGCATGCCGTTCTCGCTCTGCAGGCTGACCTCGATGCCATTGGGAATGTAATTGGAGACCAGCGTCGGGATGCCGATGCCGAGGTTGACATAGTAACCATCGCGCAGCTCTTTCGCCGCGCGTGCTGCCATCTGTTCGCGAGTCCAGGCCATCAGATTTCTACTCCCGTTGCGGCCGCGGACGCGCTTGCCGGGCGCGGGCGGGTAGTTCGGAATTCGATGCGCTTCCTGGCGGTGCCGACCTCGACGATGCGCTTCACGAAAATGCCGGGCGTGTGGATGTGATCGGGATCGATCTCGCCGGCCGGAACCAGATGCTCGACCTCGACGACCGTGATCTTCGCGGCCGTCGCCATCATCGGGTTAAAGTTGCGCGCGGTCTTGCGATAGACCAGGTTCCCGGCGGTATCACCCTTCCAGGCGTGGATGATGGCGAGGTCGGCGAACAGGCCGCGCTCCATGATGTATTTCTCGCCGTCGAACTCCTTCACTTCCTTGCCCTCGGCGATCAGCGTGCCGACGCCGGTCTTGGTGTAGAAGGCCGGGATCCCGGCGCCACCGGCGCGGATGCGCTCGGCGAGCGTGCCCTGCGGATTGAATTCGAGCTCGAGCTCGCCGGCGAGGTACTGCTGGGCGAACAGCTTGTTCTCGCCGACATAGGACGAGATCATCTTCTTGATCTGCCGCGTCTCCAGGAGCCGGCTCAGCCCAATACCGTCGACGCCGGCATTGTTGGAGACCACCGTCAGGTTCTTGACCCCGGAATCCCTGATCGCATCGGAGAGGGTGTCGGCGATGCCGCAGAGGCCGAAGCCGCCCGACATGATCATCATGCCGTCCTTAAGGATGCCGTCGAGTGCCGATTTGGCGTCGGGATAGACCTTGTTCATGAAAGAGGACCTGATGCAGAAAAGGCGCGGCGGCCGGAATTGGTTGGGATTATTAGGCGAAATCTTCGCAACCCGTCAATGACGCCCCTTTGGCCCACTCAACTGCCTACAACCTCGATCACGGCCTTGAAAGCGTCAAGAAAACCCTTCAGGTTGCGTGGGTTGGCAGGGGCGCCCGGTGCGCTGCCCAGTTTTATCGACGACCCGATCACCTCAACCCGACCTGGATATGTCACTGACGATGGCCCAAGGAATGAAGCGCCTGGGGATGCCGATTGCGGCGTTTTTCGGCCTCGCGCTGCTTGGCCTGATCGGGCAATCCTGGTTTCTCAACCGTGATGCCCTGCAGCGGGCCGTGGAGGCGCAGATCCGGGCCGTTACCGGGCTCGACCTGGTCGTCAACGGTCATATCGACGTATCGGTGTTCCCCGGCAGCTATGTCTCGTTCCATGACGTCGGGCTGAAGGGCGGCGGTACCATCGACCCCGCGCTGCAGGTGGACGTGCTCACCGCCAATCTCCGCCTGCTGCCGCTGTTGCTCCGGCGGTTCGAGATCGCCGACGTCATGATGCTGCGGCCGCATATCCATGTCATGAGGGACGTCAAGGGCGACAGCAACTGGACACCGTTCATCGACACGATCGCGCGCACGATGAAGCCCGGCGCCGAGAACCAGATGTCATTCTCGGAGATCCGCATCCAGGACGGCGTCCTCAATTACGAGGATGAGACCAACCATGTCAGGGAGAAGCTCGGCGACATCGACCTGTCGCTGGCCTGGCCGTCGATCTCGCGTTCCTTTGCCGCAACCGGGCAGTTCGACTGGCGCGGCGAACGCGTCGACGGCTCGATCAGCGCCAGCGACTTCGTCGCGCTGTTGTCGGGCGACCGCTCGGGGCTGAAGGCGCGGCTTGCCAGCGCGCCGCTCAAGCTCGCCTTCGACGGCACCGTCGCCAACCGGACCAGCCTGATGATGGAGGGCACCGCCACCATCGACAGCGTATCCTTACGCAACGCGCTGCGCTGGATGGGACAGGCGCCACCTGCGGGCGGCGGGTTCGGCCGCTTCACGCTGAAGGCGCGCACCAATCTCGTCGGCGGCTCGGTAGCGTTCACCAATGTCAATGTCGAGCTCGACGGCAATGTCGCCGAGGGCGTGATGACTTTCGCCAACAATGGCAGACAGACGATGCAGGCGACGCTCGCCGCAGGCAATCTCGATTTCACGCCTTACGTCTCGACCTTCCGCCTGCTGGCCAGCGGCCAGCGCGACTGGAACCGGCAGTTGTTCGATCTGAATGCGCTCTCCACCACCGACCTCGACATGCGTCTGTCGGCAGCGCGCGTGACGGTCGGCTCGACGAGGCTCGGGCGCACCGCGCTTGGCGCCAATTTGCGCAACGGCGCGCTGGCACTGTCGGTCGCCGAAGCGCAGATGTATGGCGGCATCGCCAAAGGCTCGCTCGGGATCGCGCGCTCGGATGCCGTCGCGGATGTGAAGGCGCAGCTCGCGTTCACCGATGTCGATCTGCAGGCCTGTGCCGGCGAATTGTTCGGCATCAACAAGCTCACCGGCCGCGGCAATCTCAACCTCTCGCTGACGGCCTCCGGCTCCAGCCCGTTCGGGCTCGCGCAATCGCTCGACGGCACCGCGACGCTGAGCGGTCATGATGGTGCGATCGCGGGCTTCAATGTCGAGCAGCTCCTGAAGCGGTTGGAGCGGCGGCCTCTGTCCGGCGGCGGCAATTTCCGCTCGGGCTCGACGCCGTACGACAATCTGACGATTGCCGTGCGGTTCAATGACGGCGTCGCCACCGCCGAGAATATCCGCCTCGAAGGACCTGCCGCCAAGATCACGCTGACCGGCACCGCCTCGGTGCCGTCGCGTGAATACGATCTGAAGGGCGTTGCCAGCTTGAATTCGGCGCCGAGCCGCAGCAACGGCTTTGACCTGCCGTTCGTGGTGCAGGGTCCGTGGGATGATCCGTTGGTGTTCCCGGATCCGGAAAGTCTGATCCGCCGCTCGCCGGCGTCATCGCAGTTGCTCGATGCAGTGAAGGACCGCAAGACTCGCGACACCGTGCGCTCGGTGATCGAGCGCTTCACCGGCGGCGCGCGGCAGCAGCAGCCCGCCGATGCCGCGGCATCGGCGCCGAGCGCGCCGAGCGCGCCGACGGCGTCCGAGAACGCCAAGCCGAATTGAACCATCAGACTTTCGTCGTGGTTCAAAGGCGAACCGCACGACCGGCGAAGCGCCAAGATTCCGATGCGCCATCTGGATCAGGCCGCAGCCATGCGCTAGTCTTTTATCCAACCGGTTAAAAAAAGCCGGCATCAAGACAGGGAGAAGAACGTGAAGTTCAAGGTGATTGCTGCGTTTTCTTTCGCGGTCGCTGCCGTCGGGCTGATCCACGCGACCGCGCCGGCAATGGCGCAGGAGAAGAAGATCACGGTCTGGTGGGGCAAGGGCTTCTACAAATCCGAGGACGACGCGCTCCTCGAGGCGATCAAGAAGTTCGAAGCCAAGACCGGCATCAAGGTCGAGCTGTCGCAATACGCAATCCAGGACATGATCCCGAAGACGGTGGCCGCGCTCGATTCCGGCACCGTGCCCGACGTCGCCTATTCCGATACGTATGACGTGCAGGCCGGCGGCAAATGGGCGTTCGAAGGCAAGCTCGAGGATCTCTCGGACATCCTGCTGCCGATGAAATCGGCCTTCGCCCCGAATACGTTGGAGACCGCTTACCTCTACAACGACCAGACCAAGAAGAAGGGCTATTACGGCTTCCCGCTGAAGCAGCAGAGCATGCATGTGCAGATCTGGGGCGACATGCTGCAGCAGGCCGGCTTCAAGCCGAGCGATATCCCGACCAAATGGGCGGATTACTGGTCGTTCTGGTGCGACAAGGTGCAGCCGGCGATCCGCAAGGCGACCGGCAATCGCATCTACGGTGTCGGCCAGCCGATGGGCGTGGAATCGACCGACTCGTTCCAGTCGTTCTACACCTTCATGGACGCCTATGACGTCAAGCTCGTCGACGACGACGGCAAGCTCCTGGTCGACGCTCCCAAGGTGCGCGACGGGCTGATCCACGCGCTGAAAGATTACACCGACACTTACATCAAGGGTTGCACGCCGCCATCCTCGACGACCTGGAAGGACCCGGACAACAACGTCGCCTTCCACAACAAGACCACCGTGATGACCCACAACTTCACGATCTCGATCGCGGCCAAATGGTTCGAGGATTCCAACAACCAGGCTTTGACCCCGGAGCAGCGCGCCGCCGGCAAGAAGGCCTATGAGGAAACCATCATCACGTCGTCCTTCCCGAACAAGCCGGATGGCACGCCGATCAAATATCGTTCCGACGTCAAGACCGGCGTGATCTTCACCGCTGCCAAGAACAAGGCCGAGGGCAAGGAGTTCGTCAAATTCCTGCTGCAGGAGGAGAACCTCGGACCCTATGTCGAGGGCGCGCTCGGCCGCTGGTTCCCGGTCACGGTCGCTGGCCAGAAGAGCCCGTTCTGGCAGGCGGACCGGCATCGCAAGGCGGTCTACACCCAGTTTACCGGCGGCACCACGCCGTTCGACTTCACCAAGAACTACAAGTTCACGATCCTGAACAACGAGAATGTCTGGGCCAAGGCCATGAACCGCGTCGTCAGCGAGAAGGTGCCGGTGGACAAGGCGGTCGACGAACTGATCGCCCGCATCAAGCAAGTCGCGGGCTGACGTCAACAAGTCGGCCGCGGTCGCCGCGGCCGGCTTCCCTACCACGGCGATGTAGGACGCGATGTAAGACATGGCGATCACGCTTTCCGATCACGCGGTCCCGCGCCCACCGCTGTCGGCGCGGCTGTCGACGCCGCAAGCCTGGGGCATCCTGCTGCTTGCGCCCTATACGCTCGTGTTCCTGGCGTTCGTGGTCTATCCGATCGGTTACGGGCTATGGCTCGCGCGCCATCCGGAAAGCTATGTCGCGCTCTATAACGACCCGATCTTCGCACGCGCCGCGGTCAACACGCTGATCTTCCTGGTCATCGGCATCAACATCAAGATGCTGGTCGCGCTGTTCCTGTCGGGCTTCTTCGTTCAGCAGCGCGCCTGGATCAGGTGGCTGTCGGTATTGTTCATCCTGCCTTGGGCGGTGCCGTCGATCCCGACCATCCTGTCGGTGCGCTTCATGCTCAATCCGGAATGGGGCGTGATCAACCACCTGATTTTCCAGTTCACCGCCGACGACGGTCCGAACTGGCTCAACGATCCCACGGTCGCGCTGACCATGGCGATCGCCGTCCACATCTGGAAGTCGCTGCCGTTCTGGACGCTGATCCTGATGACCGGGCGGCTCGCCATCTCCAATGATCTGTTCGAGGCGGCCGCCGTCGACGGCGCAAGCTTTTGGCAGAAATTCCGCTACATCACCTGGCCATCGATGCGGACGCTGTATGTCACCTGCACGCTGCTCTCGATGATCTGGACGCTCGGCGACTTCAACAGCGTCTATCTCTTGACCGGCGGCGGGCCAGCCGACCTCACCCATGTGCTGTCGACGCTCGGCATCCGCTATCTCCGGCTAGACCAGCTCAATCTCGCAATGGCCTCGATCGTCTGCGCGCTGCCGCTGGTGCTGCCGCTCGTCTATTTCATGATGAAACGGTTGTCGCGATGAAGCTGCCTACCCTGCGCGAGATCGGCACCGAGGCCAAGCTGCTCCTGATCGGCATCCCCGTCCTGATCTGGACGTTGGTGCCGATCTACCACATGTTCCTGTTCGCGATCTCGCCGAAGGAGGACGCGTTCTCCGGCAAGCTCTGGCCCGACCACCCGACGCTGCACAATTTCGAGATTGTGTTCCGCCAGCAGCACTATTTCCTGCGGGACTTCTGGGTTCAGTTCGGGAATTCGACGGTGATCGCGATCGCGACGGGCGCACTGACGCTGTTCATCGCCACATCAGCCGCGTTCTCGATCTCGCGATTGCGCGCGCCCGGCGGCCGCGCCGTGATGAATCTGGCGCTGTTCACTTATTTCATCCCGGCCGCGTTCCTGGCCGTGCCGATGTACCGCACCATGGGCAATTACGGATTGCTCAACAGTCACTGGTCGCTGATCCTGGCGATGGTGACCATCGCCTCACCTTACGCGATCTGGGTGCTGAAGCAGGCATCCGACAAATTGCCGGTTGAGCTCGACGAAGCCGCGACCATGGACGGCGCGACCACGCTGCAATTGTTCCGCCTGGTCTATGTGCCGCTGATGATGCCCTCGCTGGTCGCGGTCGGCACCTACGCAATCCTGCTCGCCTGGAACGAATATCTCTACGCGTTCCTGCTGCTGTCAAAGGACACCGACATCACCCTTCCGGTCGCGCTCGGCAACTTCCTCGCCGCCGACGATTCGCCCTGGGAGCTCTTGATGACGACGGGCTTCATCTACGCGCTGCCGCCGGCCGCCATCTACTACGCCTTCAAGCGCTACATGGTCGGCGGCCTCACCGCGGGCGCGGTGAAGTCGTGACCGCTCACAGCGGCACGGCGCTCTCGCCCTGGGAACTCGACAGTTTCGAGGCGAACGAGGCGGCTACGATCAGCACCGCGATCAATGCGATCACCAGGGTAGAGATCGCGTTGATCTCCGGCTTCACCCCGAGCCGCACTTCCGAATAGATCCGGATCGGCAGCGTCGCCGAGCCCGGACCGGTGGTGAAGCTTGCGATCACGACGTCGTCGAGCGACAGCGTGAAGGCGAGCATCCAGCCGGCGACAATGGCGGGAATGATCAGCGGCAGCGTCACCATCAGGAATGCCTTCACCGGATTGCAGCCGAGGTCCATCGCGGCTTCCTCCAGGCTGCGGTCGAGCGACGTAAGGCGCGACTGCACCACCACGGTGACGAAGCACATGGTCAGCGTGGTGTGTGCGATGGTCACCGTCCAGAAGCCGCGCTCGGCGTTCAGCGCCACGAACAAGAGGAGCAGCGAGAGGCCCGAGATTACCTCCGGCATCACCAGCGGCGAATAGAGCATGCCCGAGAACAGCGCGCGGCCGGCAAAGCGTTCGCCACGCGCCAGGCCTATGGCCGCGAGCGTCCCGAGCAGCGTCGCCAATGTGGCGGAAACCGCAGCAACGCGCAGGCTCATCCAGGCGGCTTCGAGCATGGCGCGATCGTTGAAGAACTCGACGTACCAGCGCAGCGACCAGCCGCCCCACACGTTCACCAGCCGCGACGCATTGAACGAATAGATCACGAGGATCACGATCGGCAGGTAAAGGAACGCCAGCCCGAGCGCCAGCGCGGTCATGTTGAAGCGCGAAAGCCGGTTCACGGTGTGCGCCATCAGTGTCGGCCCTCAACCTGCCGGCGCTGCAGCCGGTCATAGAGCACGAGCGGCGGCACGAGCAGAAGCAACAGCGCAATCGCGACGGCAGACGCCACCGGCCAATCCTTGTTGGTGAAGAATTCGAGCCAGAGCGTCTGGCCGATCATCAGCGAATTGGAGCCGGCCAGGAGATCGGGGATCACGAACTCGCCGACGATCGGAATAAAGCACAGCAACACCCCTGCCCCGACGCCCGGAAGCGACAGCGGAAACGTCACGAGCCAGAAGGCCTTCCACGGCGAAGCGCCCAGATCTTCGGCGGCTTCCAGCAGCGCGCGGTCCATTTTTGCGAGCGTGGCGTAGAGCGGCAGGATCATGAACGGCAGATAGGAATAGACGATGCCGATATACATCGCGGTGTCGGTCGAAAGCCAAGTGACCGGCTCGGACACCAGGTGCAAAGCGAGCAGGATCCGGTTGAACAAGCCGTCATGCTGCAAGATGTTGATCCAGGCATAGACACGGATCAGGAACGACGTCCAGAACGGCACGATGACCAAAGTCATCGCGAGACCCTGCCAGCGCTGCGGCAGCCGCGCCATGCCGTAGGCGATGGGATAGCCGATCAAGATCAGGATCAGCGTCGATGTCGCGGCAACGACGAGGCTGCGGAGATAGGACAGGATGTAGAGATTGTCAGAGAGCAGCAGCCGAAAATTGTCCAGCGACAGTTCCTCGAACGCAGCCTTCAACGCTTGCCACCCCTCGCTCAGGTCGAATACTGGCGTATAGGGCGGCTGTGCGATCGCGGTCTGCGACAGGCTGATCTTCAGCACAAGGCCGAACGGCACCAGGAAAAACAGTGCCATCCAGAGATAGGGTGCGATGGCGGCATAGCGCGCCGGACGGGCAAAGATGCGGCGCGTGCTCATTGCTGGAGCACCATACCGTCGTCGGGCGCAAACCAGGCCGCCACGCGTTCGCTCGAGCCATAGCCGTCCAAATCAAGCCGCGCGGTATTGGCCATCACCGAGCGCACCACGGCGCCGTTGTCGAGCCTGATCCTGTACGCGGTCAGGCCGCCGAGATAATTGATCGCCGCGACCTCGCCCTCGAACCGGTTGATCGCTTGCAACGCGTCGACGCCCGACGCCAGTCCACGTCGTGACAATTTGATTTTCTCGGGCCGGACCGCGACGGTAACGGTCTCTTTCGTCACCGGCTGGCGAGGTTCAGCCACGGTGATGATCCCGGCTTCGCGGGTCGTGACCTTCAGTCTGCCGTGCTCGCGGGAGATGACCTGCCCTTCGAACAGATTGACGTCGCCGACGAACTCGGCGACCCAGCGCGAAGCTGGCGCCTCATAAAGATCACGCGGGGTTGCGACCTGCGCCAGGCAGCCAGCGTCCATCACCCCGATCCGGCTCGCCATCGCCATCGCTTCTTCCTGGTCGTGCGTGACGATGATGAAGGTCATGCCAAGGCGGCGCTGCAGTTCCATCAATTCTGCCTGCGTGCTCTCGCGCAATTTCTTGTCGAGCGCGGCCAAGGGCTCGTCGAGCAGCAGCACCTGCGGCCGGCGCGCCAGCGAGCGCGCCAGGGCCACGCGCTGCCGCTGGCCGCCGGAAAGCTGGTCGGGCTTGCGTTTCTCCATCCCCTCGAGCTTGACGAGGGTCACCATCTCGGCGACGCGAGTCGCGATCTCGCCGCGCTCCATACCGGCACGCCGCAAGCCGAAGGCGATGTTGTCATACACCGAGAGATGCGGAAACAGCGCATAATTCTGGAACATGATATTGACGGGCCGCTCATGCGGCATCACCTGCGCGATGTCACGGCCAGCGAGCAGGATGTGTCCCTCGTCCGGGGCCTCGAATCCCGCAAGCATGCGCAACAGCGTGGTTTTGCCGCAGCCGCTCGGGCCAAGCAGGGCGAAGAATTCACCGGCGCGGATATCGAGCGAGAGCTGATTGACCGCACTGAAGTTGCCGAACCTTTTCGTGATGCCCTCGATGCGCAGCAGCGGCATATCGGTCACCCTCTGCGGCACGGTTTTTTCCGTCGTCGAATGACTTGCGCTGTTCGCCAGTTCCTCAGCCATGATTTCCTTTAGCCCGATCGTGACCGCAAGCTAGCGGCGGATCGCCACTGGCTCAACCGCTTCACGCGGCGTCTTCCGCAATATTGTTGTCGCAGCCGCCTCTGCCAGATTTCGCCCTCACGTCAGGAGGACGGATGATGAACCGGGACCGCTGTCACCTGCCGCTGACGACCGCTTCCGATCGCGCCGCGGCGTCTACCGTGATGGCATCGAGTGCATCCTTGCGGCTTGGCATGGCGCGGATGCGGCCTTTGATGCGGCCATCGCCGAAGATCCCGATTTCGCGCTGACGCATGTCGCGCGCTCGCGTCCATCAGATCAACATGGAAGGTGCTGCGGCCCGCTAGGGCGTGTACTCACACATCCGAATTTCGGTCGGAGAACGGGTCGTCTGGTCGCTCGCGCATACCAGGCGGACTCGGAGGTCGGTTCTCAGGGGCGTTTCCTGACGATTCCATCTCTTTCGAGGGCCTGAGCGATCTGCTCGAGGATTGCTTCTGTCGAGTCCTGGTCCGATGCCATAACCGGATTTGCCAAACTGCTTTGCGCTGGAGCTGGCTGCTCGTCCGGAGACCTCTTCACCTTTGGCGAGAGCTCGCCGAGTTCCTGCTCGACGCGGCTCCAATCCCGCTGATCCACGGCATCCTCCGCACTGACCGATTACAAGACTACAGTGCGAGATCTTCGACGAAAAAGTAAAAGACGCCTGATGGTTAAGACTGGACTAAACGGGCCGCGAGGACAGCACACCCGTGTCATAACGCTCTCGCGTGGAGGAGATGAAGGCTCGGGCAACGAAATCTAACCGGACTAGCCGGTCTTGCGGACGAGCTCCACGACGTTGCTGGGGTCGCCGACCAACGCCGCGTACTGACCGACCGGCGCCGGTTTACCGATCAGGTAGCCCTGCACGGCGTCGCAGCCCTCCTTTGCCAGGAAGGCGAGCTGCTCCTCAGTTTCCACGCCCTCGGCGACGATCGACATCTGCAAACCGTGACCGAGATCGATGACGGCGCGGACGATCGCAGCCGATTGCGGATTGCGGCCGAGATTGATGACAAAGGCGCGGTCGATCTTGATCTTGTCGAAGGGAAACGCCTGCAGATAGCTCAGCGAGGAGTAGCCACTGCCGAAATCGTCCATCGAGATGCGCACGCCGAGTGCCTTCAGCCGCCTGAGCAGCGCAAGCCCGCGATCGAAATCCTCGATCAGCACACCCTCGGTGATTTCAAGCTCGAGCCTGTCCGGCCGCAAGCCGGTTTCGAGCAGGATCGAGTGCACGAGGCCGACCAGGTCGCCGTGCATGAACTGCGCCGGCGAGAGGTTGACCGCGATCTGCAGCGGCTGCTTCCAGGATGCTGCTTCGCGGCAGGCCTCGCGCAGGATCCATTCGCCCATCTCCACGATCAGGCCGCCCTCTTCCGCAAGCGGAATGAAATCTGCAGGCGAAACGAAGCCGCGCGCCGGATGCTGCCAACGTGCCAGGGCCTCGAAACCAATCACGGTGCTCTCGGCGGCCGTTGCGGCCGCCCCAGCCAACGGCTGGTAGTAGAGCGACAATTCGCCGTTCCGGATCGCGGCGGAGAGATCCTGATGCAGCACGCGCCGATCTCGGATCTGCTGGTCCATTTCGGGCTCGTAGATCGAGATCGTGCCGCGCGATTTCGCCTTCGCCCGGAACAGCGCCGCACCGGCATTGGCGAGCAGCGAGGCCGCATCCGAGCCATTATGCGGGAACACCGAGATGCCCGCGGTGACGCCGGTGCGAACCGATTTACCGTCGATCGAGAATTCCTGGGCGAGCGCCTGCGCCACCTGCTCGGCGAGGACGATGCCGGCGGCTGGCTGCTTGCCGTCGATGATCAGGCCGAATTCGTCGCCGGACAGGCGCGCCACCACGCCGCCGCGCGCCGCGGCCTGCAGGCGCTGGGCCACCTCGATCAGCAATTTGTCGCCGACGGCATGCCCGAACACATCATTGATCTCTTTCAGGCCGTCGAGGTCGACGCAAAGCACGGCGAATTCCTCGTCGGTGCCGCCACAGGCCTCGATCATCTGCGCCAGCGCCTGCAGGAAGGCGGCACGGTTCGGCAGGTCGGTCAAACCATCGTGATAGGCCATATGGGCCATGCGCGATTCGGTCTGGCGCCGATCGGTGACGTCCTCATGCGTCTTGATCAGGTATTGCGGCTCGCCGTGCTCGTCGAGCACCGTCATCCGGCGGGTCAGGAACAGCCGCAAGCCGTCCTTGGTCGAGATCGGATGTTCCTCGGTGAGCAGGCCGCGTTTCTTGATCGCGGCCTCGTCGCGCGCGATGATCAGCTTGGCCTCGCGCGGATTGAAGATATCCGTTGCAGTCAGCCCGGTGGCGTCCTCGCGCCTGCGGTTGAGGATGGTCTCTGCCGAACGGTTGGCGAGCAGGTATCGGCCGTCGCTGACGCGCTCGACGATCAGCGAGACGGGAATGTTGTCGACCACGAGCTCCAGGAATTTCTTGGCGTTCTCCAATTCCCGCGACAGCGAACGGCGGTCGGTGACGTCATCGAACAAGGCGATCAGGAATTTCGGCTCGCCGTTCTCGTTGCGCGCGATCACGCGATTGGAGGCCAGAATGCGCCGCTCCGAGCCACGCTGGACCCAGAACTCGTTGCGGAAAGCGCCTTCCGGCGCCTCCAGCGCCGCCTTGTCGGCGGCGCCGATGCTAGCCGCCGTCTCGGGATGAAAGATCTCCTCGGCACGCTTGCCGACGATGCGATCGCGCGAGAAGCGCGAGAACCGCTCAAAGGCGCGGTTGGCGAAGATGTAGCGGCCGTCCTCGATGTTTTTCGCGGCCACACAGACCGGTACGTTGTCGAGCACCGACTCCAGGAACTGGGTGGTGGATGCGAGCTTGCGCGACAGATGCCGCTGGTCGGTGCAGTCCTCGTGCGTCGCGATCGATCCACCATTAGGCAGCCCGAAATGCCGGACCACGACCGATTTGCCGTTGGGCAGTTCTGTCACCATGCCTTCGGGATCGGCCGCCCGGGTGTAGAACTCCGCAGGGGTGACATCCAGTAGACCGCGCCTGTAGCGCATTTCCAGCAGTTCGGGCCCGGTCATGTTGCGCGGTATGTCAGAGCGCGACAGACCATAGATCTCAAGGTACCGGTCGTTGCAGAACACGATCCGCTTTTGCTCATCGGTCATCACCACGCCCTGGTTCAGATGGTTGAGGGCGGAGCTGACGAAAGCACTGCGCCGGAGTTGTACGCGCTGCATCCTTCGCAGCGCCGAAAGCACCGAGAACGTGATCGCACCGAGGAAGGAGGCGACGACGATGCCGCCGATCAGAAGCTCCCAGAGCAGGTCGGGGGCAAGCGTACCGGTATGGGTCGACGGTGCAAAGCCGGCGGCTGCCGCAAGAGCCAGTCCAGCCGACGCAACGGCGGCGACAAGACACACGACGGCCAGCGCCGGAATCAGATTCCCCCCGCCTGCCTGCCCCTTCTTGCCAGCCATTCCGTCACCTTGCGGATTTCCGCATTACAGTGTCTGGCCTTGGCCGTTTGGATCGGGTAAACGCCGCGTGATGCAACCGGAAAATGTGGCTTAATTTGGGGCAATTGCCCTGACATGATTAATACCGCACTAATGGCGGTGCGTCGCGACTCCCATTTCGAGGCGTTGCCACGAAGGCACGGATAGACAACAAGCAACAGAACCCTATTCGCGCCATTTCCCGGACTTGAAGGATCCATGGACAGAGTTGATTGCGTCGTCATCGGAGCGGGTGTGATCGGGCTTGCCGTCGCACGCCGCCTCGCACAAGCAGGGCGCGAAGTGATCGTGCTGGAAGCCGCTGAGGGGATCGGCACCGTGACCTCCTCGCGCAACAGCGAGGTGATCCATGCGGGCATCTACTACCGCGCCGGCAGCCTGATGGCGCGAATGTGCGTCAGCGGCAAGCACGCGCTTTACTGCTATTGCGAGGACCATGGCGTTCCCTATCGCAATTGCGGCAAGCTGATCGTCGCGGCCACGCCGAAGGAGACCGAGAAGCTGCAATCGATCCGCGCCCATGCCGGGGCCAATGGCGTGCTCGATATGCAACTGCTTTCCGGCGAAGCCGCCCGCGCGCTGGAGCCCGCGCTGAACTGCGACGCGGCGCTGTTGTCGCCGTCCACCGGGATCATCGACAGCCACGCCTACATGCTGGCGCTCAGGGGCGATGCGGAGGCCTGCGGCGCGGCATTCGCGTTCCACACCCCGCTGCTCCGCGCCAAGGCCGCGGCCGGCCGGATCGAGATCGAAGCCGGCGGCGAGGCGCCGATGACGCTGGAATGCGACTTGCTCGTCAATGCCGCAGGCCTTGGGGCACCAGCGGTCGCCCGGGGCATCGAGGGCATGCCGCTCGAGTTGATCCCATGTGCCTATCTCGCCAAGGGAAACTATTTCAGTTGCAGCGCGCGGGCGCCGTTTTCGCGGCTGATCTACCCGGTGCCCGAGCCTGGCGGGCTTGGCGTGCACCTCACCCTCGACATGGCCGGGCAGGCTCGCTTCGGACCGGACGTGGAATGGGTGGAGAGCATCGATTACGCCGTCGATCCCGCGCGCGCGGACCGCTTCTATCCGGCAATCCGCAAATACTGGCCCGGACTCCCTGATGGCGCGCTGATGCCAAGCTATTCCGGGATTCGGCCGAAGATCGTTCCACCGGCGGTTGCAACGCAGGATTTCCTGATCCAGGAGCCGCGTGATCACGGCGTCACCGGATTGATCAATCTGTTTGGTATCGAATCCCCAGGGCTGACATCATCGCTCGCGATCGCCGACTATGTCGGCGATCTCGTGTGAGCGGTCGCAGCAACAGCTTCTCTTGCGGATGAGCGCGTCGGCGCCCATCCGGCATCAAGAGGTGTGCGTTGCGATATGTTACCGGGGGGGCTGGCTAGTGGACAGTTTCGTCGGCGGAATGTCTCAACCGCTCGATCTCGTCCTTGACCATCAATTTGCGGCGCTTGAGTTCGGTGATTTGCAGGTCGTCTGTAGATAGGTGCAAGAGCGCTTCGTGGAGTTCGCTTTCGAGAATTTTGTGCTTGCGTTCCAGTTCAACCAGATGCGCCTCGATTGCCATTACGAAATCTCCTCGGTGGGTTAAACCTCAATTTCGGGCAGGACAAAGAAGTGTACACCAGCCAAATAATCTGTCGATGGGGATTGCGAATCAGCGATACGACAATTTCGGAGTTATCTGTAACAGAGCGTGCCTATGGAACCGTCTTAACTTGCGCAGCGAGCGTGGAGGGAGGATATTTCGGCACGCTGATACCGAGCGATCGGGCCACAACTCCACCGTGCTTATTTCTTAGTGCACAGCCATGACCGACGAAGATGAGCGCGAACTCCACGCAGAGCTTGCACGGCTGCAGCAGGAGCACCGCGATCTCGACGCGGCCATCGACGCGCTGCATCAGTCACCGGCGCCGGATCTGCTGATGCTGCAGCGGCTCAAGAAGCGCAAGCTGCAATTGCGCGATCGTATCGCCTTCATTGAGGATCAGATCACGCCCGACATTATCGCGTGAGCTGTTGGCGTTCTCCACTTTGTCATTCTCCACTTCGTCGTCATTCCGGGGCGTCCGAAGGACGAACCCGGAATCCATCGGGCCGCGCGCGTAAGTGGCGAAACGGATTCCAGGCTCGCGCTTCGCGCGCCCCGGAATGACGAGTTGAGGGATCCTTGCACGGAGTCGCTGACAGCGCGCATTGTTTGACTGTCCCCGACATCCACAGGCGGCTGCGACAATCCCGTCGCAACCGATCGTGAGATCTTTTCGCCCACTTGACTCCAAAAGAACAAAAGAGGAACATTACTCTGGTCGCCAGCCAGAACCGGAAGGAGCTTCGCCATGCCCGTGCCGTCATTGTTCTCCGACAACAACCGCTATGAAGAGGCCTGCGACCAGGCGATCGCGATGTGCGACGGTAATCTGCGTAGCACCATCAAGGCGCTGATCATGGCCAACGAATTTCTCGAGACGGAGGTCGCGGAATTGCAGGACGCGCTCGCGACCTGTTTTGAGCAGGCCAAGAACGACGCCGCCTGAGGCGAGCCAGAGCTTCGGTTCTGGGGCCCACGTCGCTCGAAAACGCTCCAAGGAGCACGCCGATGGCCGATATCACCTATTACGTTGCACTGCCTTTTGTGCAGGACGACCGCGGTGAATTGGTCGCGGGCAATGCCGAGGAGTGTCAGAGTGCCGCCACCGCGCTGCGGCGCGCCGAGATGATGTCGCGGATGCCGGGCAGTATCGGCGCGGTCGCTTTCAGTCGCACCGGCGACCCCATGATCGGCGAATTCGGCGATGCGCGGCTGTTGCGGAAATTTGGCAACGTGCCGGACGATCTCGGCGGCCTGTGAAGCCAGTCACTGCTGGTCCATCATTTCGTGCCGGCGCTGCGCCTTGCGCACATACATCGCGCTATCAGCCTCTTCGAGCGCACGGCTCGCCTCGGAGTGGGGACCGAGAATCGCAACGCCGGCGGAGGCGCCTGCGCTGACGCTGCGGCCACGGAAATTGAAGGTGAGGCGATCGATCGATTGCTCCAGCGCCGCGGCCTTGGCCTTGGCGTCGATCTCGCTCAGGTTCCACAGCAGCACCGCAAACTCGTCGCCGCCGAGCCGTCCGAGCACGTCCGAGGCGCGCACTTGGCTTGAGACCGCCTTCACGACCGCCTTCAGCACCGCGTCGCCGGCGGCATGGCCGTAGGCGTCATTGATCGGCTTCAGGCGATCGACGTCGAGCATGACCAGCGCGCCGCTGGCGTGATAGCGCTTGATGTAGGCGATCGAGCGGTTGAGCTCGCGCTCGAAGCCGCGCCGGTTCAAGATATCCAGCAGGAAGTCGGTCTCCGCGGACGCCTGCAGTTCCGCGACCTGTGCCTGCGCCGCAGCGAGTTCCGCCCTGAGGCGGCGTATTGTCGCTTTGGCCTCGTTCAGCGCAGCAGATGGGGCTTGGGCAGGTGCGACTTGGGCAGGCGCGGGTTGGGCAGGCGCGGGTTGGGCGCGGCGCGGCGCGGCCTTGCGCGCGGCCGCGCTTTTCCTTTTCGCGGCGCCGGATGCAGCCGCCCTCTTCTTCTTTTTCATAAGCATCCTTGTTGAGGCCCGCTGATGAGGCTTGCCCGCATTCACCAAGACAGGATAGTCCATTCCGGATTCCTTGCCACGCCTTGGATCAGTCAAGGGCCGCTCCTATAATCCGGCCAATGCTCCTGGATTCCCGATCAGAATTGACGACATGCCCGCCGCAATAGCCATCATCATGGGAAGCCAGTCGGACTGGGAGACCATGGGCCACGCCGCCGAAACGCTCACCGCCCTCGGGCTGGCGTTTGAGGCGCGGATCATTTCCGCCCATCGCACCCCGGACCGGCTGTATGCGTTCGCCAAGGGCGCAAAGGCGGCCGGTTTCAAGGTCATCATTGCCGGCGCCGGCGGCGCCGCGCATCTGCCGGGCATGACGGCCGCGCTGACGGAACTTCCGGTGTTCGGGGTTCCCGTCGAATCGAAGGCATTGTCGGGCGTCGACTCCTTGTATTCGATCGTGCAGATGCCGGCCGGTATCCCGGTCGGCACGCTCGCGATCGGAAAATCCGGCGCCATCAACGCGGCGCTGTTGGCAGCGAGCGTGCTCGCACTGAGCGACCCGGCGCTGGCAGCGCGCCTTGCCGCCTGGCGCAAGGAACAGACCGACGCGATCAAGGAGCATCCGGAGGCATCGGCGTGACGGCTTCGACAGGAGTGAAGCTGAAGCCGGGTGACACAATCGGAATTCTCGGCGGCGGACAATTGGGCCGGATGCTGGCGATGGCCGCCGCACGGCTCGGCCTCAAATGCCAGGTGTTCTCGCCGGACCCGGATTCGCCCGCCTTTGACGTGGTACAGCACGCGACCTGCGCGGAATTTGCCGACGTCGAGGCGCTCGAACTCTTCGCCAATGACGTCGACGTCATCACCTACGAGTTCGAGAACGTGCCGTCCGGGACAGCGCTGGTTCTGGCGGCGCGCCGCCCGGTCCTGCCGTCGCAGAAGGTCCTCGAGACCACGCAGGATCGATTGATCGAAAAAGATTTCATCACCAGGCTCGGCATCGGCACCGCCGATTATGCCGACGTATCCTCGGTCGAAACCCTGCGCGCCGCGATCGCGCGTATCGGCCTTCCAGCGGTGATCAAGACGCGCCGCTTCGGCTATGACGGCAAGGGCCAGGCGATGCTCCGCGAGGGCGACGATATCGACCAGGTCTGGGAAGAGCTCGGCACCAAATCCGCGATTCTCGAAGCCTTCGTGCCGTTCGAGCGCGAAATCTCCGTGATCGCTGCGCGCTCCTCGGACGGCCAGGTTGAATGCTTCGACGTCACCGAGAACGAGCATCGCGATCACATCCTGAAGATCTCGCGCGCGCCGGCGGCGATCCCGGCCGGGCTCGCCGCGCAGGCGCGATCGGTTGCGGAGAAGATCGCGCACGCGCTGAACTATGTCGGCGTACTCGGGGTCGAAATGTTCGTGGTGGCGGGCAAGGATGGACCGACCGTGCTCGTCAACGAGATCGCGCCGCGGGTTCACAATTCTGGACACTGGACACTGGACGGCGCCTCGATTTCGCAATTCGAGCAGCACATCCGCGCTATCGCCGGGTGGCCGCTCGGCAAGCCGATCCGCCATGGCGCGGTGACCATGACCAATTTGATCGGCGATGACATTCTCAGCTACGAGGAATGGCTGACGGTGCCTGGCGCGACCGTGCACCTCTACGGCAAAGGGCCGCCACGGCCCGGTCGCAAGATGGGCCATGTCACCGAAGTGGCGCCACCGAAGTAGTGCCGGCAGGCAACAAATAGCAGCCCGCCGGCAAAGTCTTAAATCAGAAACTGGATCAAGCCTGTCGTACGCCTTCGACGACGCCGGTCGGCTCCTCGCTCAGCCAGCGATAGAGCACCCCGCCGAGCGCGCCACCGATCAACGGCGCCACCCAGAACAGCCAGAGCTGCGCCAGCGCCCAGCCGCCGACGAACAATGCGGGCCCGGTGCTGCGCGCCGGGTTAACTGAGGTGTTGGTGACGGGAATGCTGACAAGATGGATCAGGGTCAGCGCGAGCCCGATCGCCAGCGGCGCAAAGCCCGCAGGTGCCCTGCCATGGGTCGCGCCCATGATGATGAACAGGAACATCATCGTCATCACCACCTCAGTGATGAAGCCGGCAAGCAGGCTATATTGCCCGGGCGAGTGCGCGTCATAGCCATTCGAGGCAAAGCCCTTGGCCAGATCGAAGCCGGGCGCGCCGGTCGCGATCAGATAGAGCACCCCCGCAGCGACGATCGCGCCGACCACCTGCGCGATCACATAGGGCAGGATCTGGCCGGCAGGAAAACGTCCGCCGGCGGCAAGACCGACGGTGACGGCCGGATTGAGATGGCAGCCGGACACATGCCCGATGGCATAGGCCATGGTGACGACGCTCAATCCGAACGCCAGTGACACACCGACCAGGCCGATCCCGACTTGCGGAAAGCCAGCAGCGATCACGGCGCTGCCGCATCCCGTAAATGTGAGCCAGAAGGTGCCGATCGCCTCGGCGGCATATTTTTGTGTGTCCATACCAGTTCTCCCGTTATTTTGTTTCCCGGAGCTGGCAAAAGCTGCGGGAGCGGCCAAGCATTTGGCGCCGAATCACCCCAATCACGGCCACTAAATGGCAATTTCGCCCTATTTCGTGGCTTTACTTGGCCCTTATCCCTGCTTCACTGGTGGACATTTGCGATTTTGTCTGATACATGCGCGCGCCTAGGGTTAAGGGTCTGGCCTTTTGCCGACCTTGGCTTTGCCAGATTTCCGAACCGATCAATCGAAAAGAGGATGCCGCGTGCAGGTTCTCGTCCGCGATAACAATGTCGATCAAGCCCTGAAGGCGCTCAAAAAGAAGATGCAGCGCGAGGGCATTTTCCGCGAGATGAAGCTCCGCGGTCATTATGAGAAGCCTTCCGAGAAGAAGGCCCGCGAGAAGGCCGAAGCCGTGCGCCGCGCCCGCAAGCTGGCGCGCAAGAAGCTGCAGCGCGAAGGCCTGTTGCCGATGAAGCCGAAGCCGGTATTCGGCGCTGGCGCCGGTGGTGACCGCGGCGCTGGCGGACGCGGCGGTCCGGGCGCTGGTCGCGGTCCGCGCTGATCGCACGTTCTTGTAAAGGCTAAAGATGAAGACGCGGGCCGAAGCGGTCCGCGTTTTGCTTTTTGATCGGTGCATTTTGCACCGCGGCCGGCTACCAATACGGAATTGCAGACGCGAGCATTTCCATTACGCGAGCAGTTCCGTTGATGGTGTTTCCGGCATCCCGCGCCCCTTCTGAACCTTTGCTTCTTCCGCGCCTGATGGCGCGGCCGGCGATCCTGCTTGCCGTCGCACTTTGCGTCCCTTTGGGCGGCTGCTCATTCGATCTCGGATCTTGGGACTCCGACAACGACAAACCCAAGCAGGCCGCCACCGAAAAGCCGACCGGCAGCGTCAGTCCCCAGAACGTCAGCGATGCCAAGGAGCATGCAGCGCGGGGCCAGGAGTTCGCGCGATCATTCAAGACCGAGCAGGCGCTCGCCGAATTCGAACAGGCGCTCGCGCTCGACCCCTACAACACCCAGGCACTGTATGGCCGCGGCCTGATCTATCAGGGTCAGAACCAGCACCAGCAGGCGATCGAGGATTTCACTGCGGCGAGCGGCCTGGCGCCGCAGCGCGTCGAGCCGTTGCTGGCGCGCGCGAGCAGCTATCTCGCCGTCAACAAGGCCAAGGAAGCGACCGCCGATCTTGACGAAGCGGTGCAGGCCGATCCCAACAGCGCCCAAGCCTGGACGGTGCGCGGCGAGGCCTATGAGCGGCTGGGAGACAGGAGCAAGGCGGCGGCTTCGTACAGTCGCGCAGTAGCATTGCGCCCCAGGGATGAAGCCGCGCGCAGCGGCCTCGCGCGCACCGGCGGTTAGAGCGTTTTCAAGCGAAGTGGACACCGGTTCGCGTGAAGAAAACGCGTCAAAACAAGAATCTAAGTTTTGCTGATCGCCGTTATTTCGGCAGGACGGCGTGGAACACCGATTTCATCGATGACAGCATGTCCTCGCCTATGTTGGTGCGATCCTTGGCGGGTTCGGCGGCCTCCGCGTGCAAATCCAGCGGCGGACGCGCCGGGATTTCGGCCGGCGGCGTCGGACGATTTGGATCATCGGTCGCATCTGCCTGGTAGGGAGGCCTCGGTTGCGAGGTCTGGCCCAATGCTTCGCTCGGCGGCGTCGATACCATGATTGGCGGCGACAGTGGCCGCAGCGAGGGCGCGGTTACGACACGGGACGCTTCCGGCGCGCGCGGCACCTCCGTCACGCGTGCCGTCTCTTGCACGCGCGGGGCGCCATCACCGCCACCGCGCAACCGCTCGATCGCAGCGCGCGCGAGGTCGTTGGCGTCACGATGCTCCTCCGGCGCAGCGGCAGCTTCGGCCGGCGGCGGCGAAGCGGGTGCAACGGCCGGCGCGACTGCAGGCTGCTGCACCGGCGCTGGCGTCAACTTGGCAACGGCCTTCTCACGCGGCGCGGGCTGATGGCGACGGAGCTCGGCGGGCGGAATGCTTGCGGTCTCGGCACCTGCTTCGGCGGGTTTGCTCTCGGTCGCCTTCTCTGCGGGCTTCTCAGTCACCGTGGCCTTCTCGGACGCCGTGCGCTCCATCAACGTGCGCTCGGATATGCCTTTCGCCTTTACGCCGGCCTCGGGGAGATTGGAAACTTCGGCAGGTTTTTCGACGGGCTTGCTTGCGGCGGCCGCCTTCGGCTGCGCGGTCGAAACAGCAGCGGCGGCTGGCGCCTCCGGCTTGGCTACGATGTAGTGGTTAACGATGTAGGCCCCGATGACCGTCGCAGCCACCGAGGGAAGGATGTCGACGGTAAATTTCGTCAGGTATTTCAGCATTGCCGGCCACTCCCCGCCGTGCAGCTAGATGCGGGAACTTTGAGGCACATTGAGGGATCAACTGCGACGGATCAATGGCAATCGGCCGGTTCCGGCGATCACGGATGCTTACGGCTTGAGTTCAATCTCGAGGAAGACGATCTCGATAGAGGTTTCGTTAAGCACATCGTGCTCCACCCCCGCCTTCCGGAAATACGACTTGCCGGCACTGAGCTGAGCCTTCGACCGCTCCCCACTGGGCGCCACGATGGTCATCTCGCCCGCGGTCACAGGCACGATCACATAGTCCATCTCATGGATGTGACGCCCGGTCGCACTGCCTGGCGCCAGCCGCCATTCCGTGACGCGGACCTCGGGGGTATCGACCTGAACGTCGGATTTGGCGGCAAGCATCGTCATTGTCTCCCTAGGGCAAGAATTCCAGGAACAGGAATACCGCAAATACCACCAGATGGACCAAGCCGAACAGGATGTTGGTGCGGCCGGTACCGAAGGTCAGCATGCTCAGCAGGAAAGTCAGCAGCAACAGCACCGTGCTCTGCGCGCCGAGCCCAAGCACAAGCTCTTTGTCTAGCGTGTAAGTGGCGATGCCAACCGCCGGGATTGTCAACCCGATCGTCGCAAGCGACGAGCCGAGCGCGAGATTAATGCTCTTCTGCAAGTCATTGTTGCGGGCGGCCGAAACCGCGGCAACGCCCTCGGGCATGAGGATCAGAACCGCGACCACCAAGCCTGCGAAGGCTGGCGGCGCGCCGATCATCGCCGCGGTGGCATCGATGACGAGCGAGAACTTCTTTGACAGCAGCACGACGGCAAGGAGGGAAACCAGGAGCAACGGAATACTGAGCGCCAGCACCGCGCCCGATGACTTCTTCGGCGCCTCGGCGTCGTTTGCGGACTCGACGACGAAGTAATCGCGGTGTCGCATGGTCTGGATATAAAGAAAGACGCCGTACAGGGCGAGCGTGACGATGTCGACAAAGCCCAGCTGCGTGGCCGAATAGAACGGCCCAGGTGCGGTTAACGTATAATTCGGCAAGACCAGCGTTATCGTCGCCAATACAAACAACACGCTGAGATAAAGGTTGGCGCCCGAAACCTGGAAATCCTGCTCTCGGTAATGCAACCCTCCAATGAAGATGCATAGCCCGACCAGGCCATTGCAAACGATCATCACGACCGCAAACACGGTGTCACGGGCGAGCGCCGGCTGCGGCTTGTCACCCAGCATGATCGTGGTGATCAGCGCCACTTCAATGATCGTCACCGCGAGCGTCAGCACCAATGTGCCGAAAGGCTCTCCGATTTCTTCGGCGATCACCTCTGCATGATGCACCGCCGCGAACACCGTGCCGAACAGGATGGCCAGCAGGATCGCAGCGAGCAGCCATCCGCGGAGAGACGGGGTAAATACCCAGCCGACGGCTGTCGCCGCGGCGAACAGTGCCATCGCCAGCGCCGGGAAAATCCATGCCGTATGCGGCATCGGACCGTGCGCGCTCATAGACCCCCTTCCGCTGCCCAGGGAGATCCAACATACGGCACTCAGTGAATGCTGAGAACCGGGGCAATCGGCAAAAGGGTGAGAAGCAGGAACAGCGGTATCAGCACTGCACCCGCAAACAAAAGATAGCCGAAGAAGCTCGGCATCTTGACGCCGCTCTCGTTCGCGATCGCCGCCACCATGAAGTTTGGCGCGTTTCCGATATAGGTGAGCGCCCCCATATAGACGGCGCCCATGGAGATCGCCGCCAGCGTCCCCGACAATTCCCCCATCAATCGCTGCGGGTCACCGCCGGCAAGTTCGAAGAACAGGAGATACGTCGGAGCATTGTCGAGGAACGCTGACATCAGCCCGGTGAACCAGAAATAGGCGACCTCCCGCGGTGCGCCGTTCGGCTCGGTGACGGCGGACAACAGCCAGGCAAAGGACCCGTCACGCCCGGCATGCAGCATCGCCAGAACCGGGATGATCGCGATGAAGATGCCGGCGAACAGTTTCGCGACCTCCCGGATCGGCTCCCAGTTGAAACCGTTGGCCTCACGGTGCTCATCGGGCGTGAGCCATAGCGAAAGCAGTGCGATTGCGATCAGCAGGACATCACGCACCAGGTTCTGCAACTCCACCCCTGTGCCGAGGACGTCGAAGGCTATTCCCGGCCGCCACTTCGCCGACATCAGGATGCTGGCAATGATAGCGGCGATCAGCAGCAGATTGATCAGGCCGTGAAGGCGGATCGGCGCCGCTCTGCTCGGAGGCGCCGCCGGCTCTCTGCGGAAAAGCCAGAGATCGACCGCGACGAAGACCAATAGCAGGATGCCGGCCACGATCGCGGTCTGCGGCCAGATGTTCTTCGTGGTCCAGAAGAACTCGACGCCGTGCAAGAAACCGACGAACAGCGGCGGGTCACCGAGCGGGCTCAGCGCACCGCCGACATTGGCAACCAGAATAATGAAGAACACGATGACATGCGCGTTATGGAGCCGCATCAGGTTGGCGCGGATCAGCGGGCGGATCAGGATCATGGCGGCCCCCGTGGTGCCGACGACGCTCGCCATCATCGTACCCAGTGCAAGAAGGGAGGTGTTGGTCCAGGGCGTGCCTCTCAGGTCGCCAGTCACCAGAATCCCGCCGGCTACGGTATAGAGCGCGAACAGCAGTACGATGAAGCTTAGATATTCGCCGAGCATCGCATGCACGAAGCTCTCCAGCATAGCTGCGCCTCCGGCGAACCAGGCGAGCGTGGCGAGCGTCAGCGCCGACCAGGCGGCGACGATCTTGCCGTAATGGTGATGCCAGAATTTCGGGAACAGCAGCGGCCCGAGCGCAATCGACAGCAGCAGGCCGGCGAAAGGAAGGGCAAACGGCCAAGTCATCGCCGCGCCATCGATCGTCGCGGCAGCCTGCGCCTGGCTCGGCAGCAGCGCAAATACCGACAGGATGAACACGACGCCCCACACTCTCATTCTACACCTATGCACCGCCAATGAACTGCCGCACCGTTTCGATCGCGCCATAATAGTCGAGATTGTCGTGGCCGCCGCCAGCAAAGCGAACGAGCCGCTTCGGCTCACGCGCCAGCGCGAACAGGCGTTCACCAAAGATGATCGAGATTACGGGATCGTTGGTGCCGTGCATGACGAGCAGCGGCACATTGACGCGTTCGATGCGCTCGTCGGAGCGAAACTGATCGCGCATCAGCCAGCGCACCGGCACGAACGGGAGTACCGAACCAGCAATGTCAGCCGTCGAGGTATAGGGCGCCTCCAGGATCAGTTTGCCGATCGGCTGCTCCGAAGCCAGCGAGACCGCAATCCCTGTGCCGAGCGAAAATCCCCAGACGACGATTCGTTCCGCGGCGTAGCGCGCGGCGGTGAAGGCGTAAGCTGCAGCAGCATCCTGCAGAATGCCTTGCTCGCTCGGATATCCGCTCGAGCCGGCATAGCCGCGGTAGGAGAGCGCGACCAGGCCAGTGCCATCCGACGTCATGGCACGGAAACGACTGACCCTTCCTGCGAGAAAGTCTCCATTGCCGGGAAAGTGCAGGATCACGGGATGGCCTGGCTTTGCCGGCACGTACCAGACGATGACCTTTTCGCCGTCGCCGGTGGTGAGCACATGTTCCTCGGCTTCAGGAAAGCCGGCCGCTTCCGGCGAGGTTCGCTCCCGCGTCGGAATCGGAAACAACATCTCGCGCTGCTTGACGAACAGCACCACGAGCGCTCCGAGATAGCCGACTGCAGCGACGATCAGGAGCCATTTGAGGACGAGCATCGCTGCTCGCAACAGTCTCACATCGCCTTGACAATGCTCTCAGTCACCTTCTTGGCATCGCCGAGCAGCATCATGGTGTTGTCGCGATAGAACAGCGGATTGTCGATACCGGCATAGCCCGAGGCCAGCGAGCGCTTGATGAACATCACGGTTCCGGCCTTCCAGACCTGCAGCACCGGCATGCCGTAGATCGGGGAGGATTTGTCCTCTTCCGCTGCCGGATTGGTGACGTCGTTGGCGCCGATCACGAAGGCGACGTCAGCCTGGGCGAATTCGGAGTTGATGTCCTCCAGTTCGAACACCTCGTCATAGGGCACGTTGGCTTCCGCCAGCAGCACGTTCATATGGCCGGGCATGCGGCCCGCGACGGGGTGGATCGCGTACTTCACCTCGACGCCTTCCTTCTTCAGGATGTCGGCCATTTCGCGCAACGCGTGCTGCGCCTGCGCCACCGCCATGCCATAGCCGGGCACGATGATGACCTTCGAGGCGTTCTTCATGATGAAGGCAGCATCGTCAGCAGACCCCAGCTTGGCCGGCTTCTGCTCGCCGGTCACGCCGGCTGCCGCCGCGGTCTCGCCGCCGAAGCCGCCGAGGATGACCGAGATGAAGGACCGGTTCATCGCGTGGCACATGATGTAGGACAGGATCGCGCCGGACGAGCCGACCAGTGCGCCGGTGATGATCAGCGCCGAATTGCCGAGCGTGAAGCCGATGCCGGCCGCCGCCCAGCCCGAATAGGAGTTCAGCATCGAGATCACGACCGGCATGTCGGCGCCGCCGATCGGGATGATCATAAGCACGCCGAGCGCCAGCGCGATGATCGTGATCAGCCAGAAGTCGAGCGCGCTGCCCGACAGCACGAGGCCAACGATAAAGAACACCAGCGCCAGGGCGAGCGCGATGTTGATGAGATGGCGGAATGGCAGGATGATCGGCGCGCCGCTCATCCGCGCTGACAGTTTCAGGAACGCAATCACCGAGCCGGTGAAGGTCAAAGCGCCGATCGCGACGCCGAGCGACATCTCGATCAGGCTCTGGGTATGGATGTTGCCGGGCGTGCCGATGTCGAAGGCTTCGGGCGCATAGAACGCGCCGGCGGCGACCAGCACGGCGGCCATGCCGACCAGCGAGTGGAAAGCGGCGACCAGCTCGGGCATCGAGGTCATCGGCACCCGTCGCGCGATCACAGCGCCGATCGTGCCGCCGATGGCGACACCGAGCACGACCAGCAGCCAGGCGACGCCGTCAGCCGGCGGATGGCTCGCGAGCGTGGTCAGAATCGCGATCGCCATGCCGATCATGCCGAACAGGTTGCCCTGGCGCGAGGTGGCGGGGCTCGACAGCCCCCTGAGCGACAGGATGAACAGCACACCCGCCACGAGATACAACAATGCAGAGAGATTGGCGTTCATCTCAGGTCCCCATTTGCCTCTTCGCCCGAGGTCGCCGCTTACTTGGCCTTCTTCTTGTACATCGCCAGCATTCGCTGGGTGACAAGGAAGCCACCGAAGATGTTCACGCAGGCGAAGATCAGCGCGACGAAGCCGAAGCCGCGCGCCCAGCCCGAGCCGCTCGAGATCATGCCGACGCCGACCGCGAGCAGCGCGCCGACCACGATCACCGAGGAGATCGCGTTGGTGACGCTCATCAGCGGCGTATGCAGCGCAGGCGTCACCGACCACACCACGAAATAGCCGACGAACACCGCCAGCACGAAAATGGAAAGCCGAAACACGAAGGGATCGACGGCCTGCGCGATATGCTCCATGGCTTCTCTCCTTAGGCTTTCGGCTGGAAGTTCGGATGGATGACGGCGCCATCCTTGGTCAGCGCGGTAGATTTCACCAGTTCGTCATCCCAGTTGACGGCGAGTGCCTTGTTCGCCTTGTCGATCAGCGTCTCGATGAAGGCGAACAGGTTGCGGGCATAAAGGCCGGAGGCGGAAGCCGCGACGCGGCCGGCGACATTGGTGTAGCCGACGATCTTGATGCCATCGACGTCGACGACCTCGCCCGCCTTCGCGCCTTCGACATTGCCGCCGCGTTCGACGGCGAGATCGACCAGCACCGAACCGGGCCGCATCGACTTGACCATTTCGCTGTTCACGAGCCTTGGCGCCAGACGGCCCGGGATCAGCGCCGTCGTGATCACGACATCCTGCTTCTTGATGTGCTCGGCGGTGAGCGCGGCCTGCTTGGCCTGATACTCCTTGGACATCTCCTTGGCGTAACCGCCCGCGGTCTGCGCGTTCTTGAACTCCTCGTCCTCGACCGCGAGGAATTTGGCGCCAAGGCTCTCCACCTGCTCTTTGGTCGCCGGACGTACGTCCGTGGCGGTGACGATGGCCCCTAGCCGGCGCGCGGTCGCGATCGCCTGCAGGCCGGCAACGCCGACCCCCATCACGAACACTTTGGCGGCGGGGACCGTGCCGGCCGCAGTCATCATCATCGGGAAGGCGCGGCCGAAGGCTTCGGCGCCCTCGATCACCGCGCGATAGCCGGCGAGGTTCGCCTGCGAGGACAAGACGTCCATAACCTGCGCGCGGGTGATGCGCGGCATCAATTCCATAGCAAAGGCCGAAACACCGGCATCAGCCATTGCCTTCAGCGCAGCGTCATTGCCGTACGGGTCCATGATGGCGATGACGAGTGCGCCGCGCTTGTATCTCGAGAGTTCAGATGGCTCCGGCCGCTTCACCTTGATGACGATGTCGGCATCCTTCACCGCGTCCGCGCTGACCGTGGCGCCCGCGGCGGTGAATTCCGAATCCGGCAAGCCCGACTTGATGCCCGCGCCCGACTCGACCGCGACCTCGGCGCCGAGCGCCTTGAATTTCTTGATAGTATCAGGGGACGCGGCGACCCGCGGCTCGGACGGGTCGATTTCCTTGGCAACGGCAATCTTCATAAAGCCTCCGGCGGCGCGGGACAGCGCACGCATGCAAACTTAGCGTTACTCCCGCAACGTTGGATACCGGTTTTGGGACCGGTTTGAGTGCAATTTTTGTGAGCACCGCCGGCAGTGGCGGCGCAGCCGGCGAGGGATCAGAGCAGGAAGAAGGCCATCAGGACGAGAATAAGGGCGACCGTCGCGCTGCCGTATTTGACCAGCGCGATGAACCCTTCATAGGTCCGCTCGTGCTCGATGTAGTCGTTGCCGTCGGCGGTGGTGTAAGCCACTTCGCTATGGTTTGCCATCGGTGTCCCCAGTCATCAAACGTCCGAATTTCAGGCGTGCCAATACCGCAAACCGAATGGCAGGGCAACGCCACCCTGCCTATCGCCTCATTCGGAAGGCCAATTATCCCGGATCCAGCGGGTGAGGCTTTCCTCGCTGACCTCGCCGGCCGCCAGAGCGAGGATCATGGCGGTGGCATTTTCAGGCGGCACTAGAAAGTCGACACCGTTGAGGCCCAGAAAGACGATCATCGCCCCGAAGGCCGCACGCTTGTTGCCGTCCACGAACGGATGGTTCCGGGCAATACCGAACGCATACGATGCTGCGAGTGCAGCAAGGTCGGTTTCGCCGTAGGTGAATTTATTGATCGGACGGCCAAGCGCAGATTCCAGCATACCCTGGTCGCGAATGCCATCCGGGCCCCCAAACAGCGCAAGCTGCTCGGCGTGGAGATCGATCATGACCTCCACGTCCAGCCAAATCGGCTCGTTCACTTTGCGAGGGCCTTGTACGTATCCGCGTAGGTGCTGAACGAACGCCTGGCGATCTCCATCGCTTTGGCATGCTTGGGATCGTAGGGGGAAAGCTTCACTCCCCGTTCTGTCTGCTCGGTAATGAAAAGCTTGTCGCCTTCCTTCAGCTTCAGCCGGGAAAGAATATCCTTCGATAGGATGAGGCCGAGCGAGTTGCCGATCTTCTTGATCTGAACGAACTCACCTTCAGCGGTATTTCGCGGCATTTCATTCATAGCGGCAGCTCCGTTATACAAAATGTATAACAGAGCTCCGAGTTCCGTTCAACAAATGTTTTACGCCCCAGAAACCTCAGCCCATCGCCTCGAGTTCGTCGATCATGCCCGAGATCACCGACAAGCCGCCGTCCCAAAATCTGGGATCCTTGGCGTCGAGGCCGAACGGCTTGAGCAATTCGGAATAGTGCTTGGTTCCGCCGGCAGAAAGCATATCGAGATAGCGTTCCGCAAAGCCGTCGGAGGCGTGCTCGTAGACCGCATAGAGCGAGTTCACCAGGCAATCGCCGAACGCATAGGCGTAGACGTAGAATGGCGAGTGGATGAAATGCGGGATGTACATCCAGAAATTCTCATAGCCGGGCTTGATCTCGATCGCCGGCCCCAGGCTCTCGGTCTGCACGGAAAGCCAGATCTGGCCGATCCGCTCGGCGGTCAGTTCGCCGTTCTTGCGCTCGGTGTGCATCGCGCGCTCGAACGAATAGAACGCGATCTGCCGCACCACTGTGTTGATCATGTCCTCGACCTTGCCGGCGAGCAGCGCCTGGCGCTGCTTGGCGTTCTTGGTCTCTGACAGCAGCCGCTTGAAGGTCAGCATCTCCCCGAACACGCTCGCGGTCTCCGCGAGCGTCAGCGGCGTCGGCGCCATCAGCGGGCCGTTCTTTGCCGCCAGCACCTGGTGCACGCCATGGCCGAGCTCATGCGCGAGCGTCATCACGTCGCGGGGCTTGCCCTGGTAATTCATCAGCACGTAAGGGTGCGCCGACGGCGTGGTCGGATGCGAGAAGGCGCCCGGCGCCTTGCCAGGCCTGACCGGCGCATCGATCCAGCGGTCGGTGAAGAAGCGCTCGGCGATGGCGGCCATGTCGGTCGAAAAGCCGCGATAGGCGGTCAAGACCATGTTGCGCGCCTCGGGCCAGGCAATCGTACCGGTCGCGGCAAAAGGCAGCGGCGCGTTACGATCCCAATGCGGCAGCTTCTTCTTTTTGAACCAGCCTGCCTTGAGGCGGTAGTAGCGGTGCGACAGTTTCGGATAGGCGGCGCGCACGGAAGCGACCAGCGCATCCACTACCTCGCGCTCGACGCGGTTGTTGAGATGGCGGGAATCCGCGACGTCCTGGAAGCCGCGCCAGCGGTCGGAAATCTCCTTGTCCTTGGCGAGCGTGTTGGTGATCAGCGCGAAAGTGCGCTCATCGGCCTTGAATGTTTTCGCCAGCGCCTCCGCCGCAGCCTTGCGCTTTGAGCCGTCGCGGTCCTGCAAGAAATTGAGCGTCGGCTCGATCGCGAGCTCCTTGGCGCCGACCTTGAAGCGCAGGCCGGCGATGGTCTGGTCGAACAGTCGGTTCCAGGCGGCATAGCCGCTCTGCGACTTCTCGTGGAAAAGCTGCTCGATGCGATCCTCGAGTTGATAAGGCTTCTCCTTGCGCAGGTCCTCGATCCAGGGTCGGTAATACGCGAGCTCGTCCGCCTGCATCGCGCGCTCGATCACATCATCGTCAATGCGGTTGAGCTCGAGCGCGAAGAACAGAAGGTGCGTCGAGGCCGCGGTCAGGCGCTCTGAAACATCGCCGTAAAATTTCGTGATCGCGGGATCGACGCTGTCGCCGGCATGCACCAGGCCGGCAAAGGAGCCGAGCCGGCCGGCGAGATCGTCAATCGCTTCATAGCGTCGCACGGCTTCCGCGAGCCACTTTCCGCCATCTTCCCGCGCCGTATGTTCCGCGAGCTTGCCCCTGTAGTCGGTCTCAAACGCGACGCAATCTGCATCCATCTTCGCAAGGTCGCGCGCGACTTCGGGCGCGTCGATGCCGGAATAGAGATCGGCGAGATTCCATTCCGGCAATTTGCCGGTCTTGCCCGCGGCCTTCTTCGCGGCGGACTTGTTTGCAGCGGGCTTGGTCGCGGCGGATTTGGCGGCGGCCGGTTTGCGTTGCGGTGGTTTGCGGAGAGCAGAGGAGCGCGAGATCATCTTGGTGGGAGCCTGTGTTCAATCGGAGATGCGGCGGCGAAATGTGCGGGGGTCGGCAACGTTTAAGAGGGCGTTAATCGGCTTCGGCGAGAGTGCCCCGATTCGAGACAGATAAGCGTAACGCGCGGGGAAAACCATGGTTGCCACCATTTTGATTGCCGATGATGACGCAGTACAGCGCCGTCTGGTCGAAAACATGGTGCAAAAATGCGGCTACCAGCCCCTCGTAGTCGATAGCGGCGACGATGCCATCGCCGCACTCACCGCCCAGGAAAGCCAGACTATCGATGCGGTCGTGCTCGACCTCGTGATGCCCGGCCTCGATGGCCTTGGCGTGCTCGCAAAGATTCGTGACGCTGGTTTGAACGTCCCCGTGATCGTGCAGACCGCGCATGGCGGCATCGACAACGTTGTCTCGGCGATGCGCGCCGGCGCCCAGGATTTCGTCGTCAAGCCGGTCGGCTTCGAGCGGCTGCAGGTATCCTTGCGCAATGCGCTGAACACCTCTGCACTCAAAGGTGAATTGCAGCGCATCCGCCACAGCCGCGAGGGACGGCTGACCTTCTCCGATATCATCACCCGCAGCGAGGCGATGAGTGGCGTGCTGCGCATCGCGCAGAAGGCCGCTTCATCGGCCATTCCGGTATTGATCGAAGGCGAATCCGGCGTCGGCAAGGAATTGTTCGCGCGCGCCATCCACGGCAGCAGCGAGCGCAAATCGAAGCCGTTTGTTGCGGTGAACTGCGGCGCGATTCCCGATAATCTCGTCGAGTCGATCCTGTTCGGCCATGAGAAGGGCGCCTTCACCGGCGCCACCGAGCGCCACATGGGCAAGTTCGTGGAAGCCCATGGCGGCACGCTCTTCCTCGACGAGGTCGGCGAATTGCCGCTGACCGCGCAGGTGAAGCTGTTGCGCGCGCTGCAGGAGGGCACGGTCGAAGCCGTCGGCGGCCGCAAGCCGGTGAAGGTCGACGTCCGCATCATCTCCGCTACGAACCGCCAATTGCTCGAACTGGTGAAGGCCGGCCAATTCCGCGAGGACTTGTTCTACCGGTTGCACGTCTTGCCGCTGACGATCCCGCCCTTGCGGCAGCGGCGCGAAGACATCCCACATCTGCTGCGGCATTTTCTCGCGCGCTTCAACGCGGAGGAAAACCGCAACATCACCGGCATCAGCGGCGAGGCGATGACGCATCTTTCGCAACTCGACTGGCCCGGCAATATCCGCCAGCTCGAGAACACCGTGTACCGCGCAGTGGTGATGAGCGACGGCGACCAGCTTGGTCTTGCCGACTTCCCGCAAGTTGCCGCGCATCCGCTTGCTGACCCGAACCCGGCGCATGGCGAGCCGCTGATCGTCGGCCCGTCGACGGCGCCCGCGATGGTATCGGGTAACGACATACCAATTGCGCCGCTGCCCGCCACCGGCAGTCTCTCGATGCTGACCAGCAGCGGCGACGTGCGGCCACTGGAAGAGATGGAGAACGAGATCATCCGCTTCGCGATCTCGCACTATCGCGGGCAGATGTCGGAGGTCGCGCGGCGCCTGAAGATCGGCCGCTCGACGCTCTACCGCAAGATCGACGAGGCCGCGGCAAATGACTCCGCCGGCGGCGGCAGCGGCGCCAATTGAGCCGATGGATGGGCGCTTATGCCGCAAGGTGGGCATTGGGTCGTGACGTCACACGAGCGATCCGGAACCTATTGAACCGTGGCTTGGGGGTGACAGACAAACGGGGAGCCGCGTGGCAAGAATCGCGCAAGATCGACTGCAAGTAGTTGTTCGAGGTCAGTTTGTCGTGAGTTGCCCCGCATGGCGCTGGCTGCATGAAGGGGGCGTATGTATCGTCTGCGTTGATTTGTTGCGTGCAGGCGTGCGGAGTTTTGATCGAGTGAGGCCGGCGTTTCCGCGCAAGCTTTATGGCGTGAGCCGGGAAGATCATGCTCAAACAAATCGAGCCTGATGACGGCTTCGACGAAGCGTCATCCTGCTCCAGGACCATGACGTAAGAACTGTTCCAATGCTGGGGCAGTTCGCCCCAGGGGGTGTGACAATGCGTGACTGTTCGAAAGGCCGTACTGGATTCGATCGCGTGCTGATGGCCGTCGCCGCGACGTTCCTGACGGTCTCCGCGACCTCAGCACTGGCGCAGTCGGACGCGCCACGTGCCAGCGCCGCAGAACTCGCGATCGATGCTGCGATCCCACGTCCCGAGCCTGCCAATGTCCCGCCGCCGACTGCGGCCGATATCAAGATGGACACCACCGCTTCGGTGCCGGATGCCACCAAGGACGCCATCAAGCCGAGCGAACCCGACGCAACCACCAGGACGGCCGAGCCCAACGTCGAAGCGAAGCCTGCGGATGTCGTCACGGCGCCCGCCGCCGAGCCGAAGCCAAGCGATGTGGCGAAGGACGCGCCCAAGGATACGCCGACGGAGCCGGTCAAGAACGACACCGCCACGGTGACACCGCCCGCCGCGCCTGCACCTGCGACCGCCACTGCGCCCGCCCCGGCAACCGCCAATGCGCCTGCAGCCGAGCCTGCCAAGGAGCCGGTGAAGGCTGCGAGCAACGTGCCGGCGGAAGACCAGCCGGTTGCCGACAAGCTTCGCGAGACGCTGGCGAGCAAGACGCTGCGCACCTTCGAACGCAAGAACGAGCGTGCCGCGGTTGAGAAGTTCTATTCCGCGCGCGACTATGCGCCGGTGTTCACGCAAGGCGGCAAGCTGACCGCGACCGCCAAGGGCGTGATCGCGCGGCTCAAGGACGCCGCCTCCGATGGCCTCAACCCGGAAGACTATCCGGTGCCGGATTTTGCCGCTGCTGCATCGCCCGACGCACTGGCGGATGCCGAGCTGAAGCTCGCCGTCAGCATGCTGGATTATGCGCGCCAGGCACAGAGCGGCCGGATGCACTGGTCGCAGGTTTCGGCTGACATCCTTTATCCCGAACATCCGATCGATCCGTCGGAGGTGCTCGCCAATGTGACCGGCGCAAAGGATGCCTCCGCCGCGCTCGACAGCTACAACCCGCCGCACAAGCTCTACCGCGAGCTCAAGGCAAAGCTCGCCGAATTGCGCGGCCAGGGTGACGGCCCGGTGATCCAGATCGCCGAAGGGCCGGTGCTGGCCTACAAGAAGGGCACCAAGAAGCAGCCGGCGGTGGCGCCGGACGATCCGCGCGTGCCGCAGCTCCGCGCCAAGCTCGGCGTTAGCGAGAATCCGGACGATACGCGCTACGACGCCAAGGTCGCCGAAGCCGTGCGCAAATTCCAGCGGAGCGTCGAGTTGAAGCCTACCGGCGTGCTCGACGATCGCACCGTGAAGGCGATCAACAGTCCGAAGCGCGACAGGCAGATCGACACCGTCATCGTCAACATGGAGCGCTGGCGCTGGCTGCCGCGCCAGCTTGGCGTGGCGTCCCTCGGCAACGCCTATGTCATCCTCAACATCCCCGACTACACGCTGAGGGTGATGCAGAACGGCGCGCCGGTCTGGACCACACGCGTCGTGACCGGCAAGCCGGGGCAGCACGCCACGCCGCTTCTGACCGAGACGATGAAGTACATCACGGTCAACCCGACATGGAACGTGCCGCCGTCGATCATCTACAATGAATATCTGCCGGCTTTGCAGCAGGATCCCACCGTGCTGCAGCGGATGGGCCTGCGGCTCGAATACGGCCGCGACGGCTCGGTCCACATCTCGCAGCCGCCGGGTGAAGCGAACGCGCTCGGGCGCATCCGCTTCAACTTCCCGAACAAGTTCCTGGTCTATCAGCACGACACGCCCGACAAAAACCTGTTCGCCAGGGAAGAGCGCGCCTTCAGCCATGGCTGCATGCGCGTGCAGAACCCAGACCAATACGCTTCCGTGCTGCTCAACATGACGATGACGAACGAGCACTGGACGCCTGAGCGGGTCCGGAGCATGTATGGATCGAGCGAGATCGACCTGAAATTCCCAACCCCGATCCCGGTCAACATCACCTATCAGACCGCGTTCGTGGACGATGCCGGCAAGCTGCAATTCCGGAAGGACATCTATGGCCGCGATGGCGGCATGCTGGCGCTGTTGAAGAACAACCGCGGCAAGGATCTCGAATCAGTCGTGGCGCATGCGCAGCCGAACTATTCGCGGCCGAGCCGCAACAACCTGCCGCCCGGCGTCAGCATCGCCAGCGAGAACACCAATTCCGGCCTGAATTTCTTCGAGCGGCTATTCGGCGGCGGCCAGCCCGTGCCACCCGCTCCGATTGGGCGCGGACAACCGCAGCCGCGCAGGGTGTTCACCTGGTAATCCACCGTTCCCCAGACACGCCAAATTTTAGAGCAAAATCAACGATCCCGCCCATCCGGCGGGATCAATTACATTAACCATTCTTCATGTAGAGCAGGTGGCGGCACTTTTTCGCCACAGTCAACGGTTTAGGTTAAACCTAACTTGGGAAACGGGATGGTAAATCTCGGTTAACCGTCCCGCTTTAAGAATGCGTTCACCGCCTTTCGCCGGGGTCTGCGAAAGAAAGAAGGTCGAACGCTCGACGACTGGGTGGGCTCATCGGTGCTGGCTGTCCGCGCACGCCACGATAAACTGCTGTCGTTCCCGAAAGCCGGATGTCAGGTCGGGCTGGTATCGCTATTGCTGCTCGCCGGCGCCGGATCGGTTCACGACGCCGCCGCCCTGAACGAGACCCGCACCCTCTCCTTCCACCACACTCATTCGGGCGAAGACCTCACCATCACCTTCAAGCGCAACGGCCGCTACGATGAAGACGCGCTGAAGAAGCTCAACCATCTCCTGCGCGACTGGCGCACCCAGGAAGAGACCACGATGGATCGTCGGCTCTTCGACATCCTCTGGGAAGTCTATCGCGACGTTGACGGCAAGCAGCCGATCAACATCATCTCCTCCTACCGCTCTCCCGCGACTAACGCCATGCTCCGCCGCCGCTCCTCCGGGGTGGCGCGCTACAGCCAGCACATGCTGGGGCATGCAATGGATTTCTTCATTCCCGGCGTGCCGCTCGAGCAGATCCGCTATGCCGGCCTGCGCCTACAGCGTGGCGGTGTCGGTTTCTATCCGACCTCCGGCTCGCCTTTTGTTCACCTCGACACCGGTTCGATCCGCCACTGGCCGCGCATGACGCACGACCAGTTGGCCAGGGTGTTCCCGGATGGTCGCACGGTCCACGTCCCCTCCGACGGCAACCCGTTGAAGGGGTATGAGCTTGCCCGCGCTGACATCGAGCGGCGTGGCAATGGCGATGGCTCCTCGTCTGGCGGCAGCAAGATCGGCGGCTTCCTGACCGCGCTGTTCACGGGCAAGTCGGCTGCCACGACTGACGAGGACGATGAGGGCGCAACGCCCGCCGCCGCCGAGAAGCCGGCGCCCGCGACCGTCCTGGCTTCTGCCAAATCTACCGATTCCAAGTCGACCGACCCTGTGCCGATGCCGCGCGCGAAACCGCAATTCGCCTCGGCCATCCAGCTCGCCGCAGCCGACGCTCAGATCATCCCGTCGCCAAAGCCCAAGCCGGCTGCACCGGCGCCTGCGGAAAAGTCCGAGCCGAAGCCTGAGACGCCTGCAGACATCATCAATGCCCGCGGCTTCTGGGGCGACGATCTACCTGCCGCGAAACAGGCAACGGCTGCGCAGATCGCGGCGCTTAGGGCGCGCGAGGCGGTCGGCGCCGCCGATCCGCAAGCCACCGCCAGCGTGACCGAGAATTTCAACAAGGCGCTCGCCTACGCCCCGGCGGTGAACGCGCCGGTTGAGCGAGGCAACATCGTCGCCGCCTCAGCGCCGGTCCCGCGCAGCGTCCGCCCGACCCGCAATGCCGGCACCGCCGCAACCGAGATCAACACGGTGGTCGCCAAGGGCGCGCAGGGTCAGGGCAGCGTGATTGCGACCTCGAATCGCATCTCCGCTGCCAAGGGCAACGATCTCTGGATGCGGGTTGTGATGCTGGCGCCGAGCGCAAGCAACGCCATGCTGACCACGGTGCTCGGCGATACCGACATGACCTTGATGCGCGCCCATTTCGTCAAGCCGCAGGCCGCCATCAACATGACCTTCTCGAATGATCCGATGATGGGCATGAGCTGCGACACCTTCACCGGCTCCGCCACCGCAACGCTTCCGACGACATTCTTCGTCGTCCGCACCGCCGCTTTGCGCTGAACTTGTTTTCCCCTTCCCCCTGAAAGGGGGAAGGTCGGGATGGGGGTCAAGCCACGGGCGCAGACGCGCGTGTGGAGAGAGCTGATCCCCACCCGGTTTGCGCTCACGCGCAAACCGACCTCCCCTTTTCAAGGGGAGGTGGAGCGTCCATGAAGCGACGTGGTACGCCCGCTACGACCTCAGATCATCCCCAGCGCCTGCATGTAGGTCTCGATGATGGTCTCCTGCTCCTGGCGCTCGTTCGGATCCTGCTTGCGCAGACGCACGATCGTGCGCAGGGCTTTGACGTCGTATCCATTGCCTTTGCTCTCCGCATAGACGTCGCGGATGTCGTCCGAGATCGCCTTCTTCTCTTCTTCCAGCCGCTCGATGCGCTCGATGATGGCCTTGAGCTGGTCCTTTGCGAATCGGGTCGCGGGTTCTTCTTTGACGGCAGCGGAGGTGGCCATCGTGTACTCCTGAAATGGAACTGATGTTGAGGCGTCCTGAGCGGTATGCGCTCCTCACGCATCGCGTGTCGGAAATGACCCTCAAGTTTGGGACGCCTCCCGTCAAGGAAACGTCGCGCTCATCCACAGCGCGCCCACAGGAGATGCTGGCGTATCCGCGTAGTTTCACCGTCATTCCGGGACGTCCGAAGGACGAACCCGGAATCTCGAGATTCCGGGTCTGGTGCTCACGCACCATCCCGCGATGACGGATTACTTCGGACCCTCAATGCCCGGGGTGTGCCTTCTTCATCGTGGCCAGTTGCTCCGGCGTCGCCGTGCCCTGATATTTCGCTTTCCATTCGTCATAGGGCATGCCGTAGACGGCCTCGCGGCTCTCATCCTTGCTGATCGCGACGCCCTTGGCGTCGGCCTCTTCCTTCATCCAGTTGGAGAGGCAATTCCGGCAGAATCCGGCAAGGTTCATCAGGTCGATATTCTGGACGTCGGTGCGGTTCTGCAGATGCTGCACCAGGCGCCGGAAAACGGCGGCTTCCAGCTCGGTTCTGGTCTTGTCGTCAATCGTCATGGCCGTCATCCCGGTTTGTCATTTCCCAGCATATTGATATCAGGTGGGCTTCGTCACAGATTTTGCCATATCGCTGCGCAAAACAGGATGAAATCGGGTGGGATCGGCGGTTTCCGATGGCAGAACTCCGCCTGCCTTCCGTTGACAGGCGCCGCCGGGCCACGCGAAATCGTCAATGATTCGGTGTAGCTTCGCCCCATGATCGTACTGGATTCCCTTCCCCTCCCCCCTCGCCTGCTTGCCGGTCTTCTTCCCGTGCTGGCGCTTGCGGCGGCGTGCCTGTGGGCCAGCCCGGCAGCGGCGGATTTCCGGCTCTGTAACAACACCGCCAGCCGGGTCGGCATTGCGCTCGGCTACAAGGATGCCGAGGGCTGGACCACCGAGGGCTGGTGGAACATCTCCTCGCGCTCCTGTGAGACCCTGCTGCGGGGCAACCTGGTCGCCCGCTATTACTACATTTATGCGCTCGATTACGACCGCGGCGGCGAATGGTCGGGCCAGGCCTTCATGTGCTCGCGCGACAAGGAGTTCACCATCCGCGGCACCGAGAATTGCCTGGCGCGCGGCTATGACCGCACAGGCTTCTTCGAGGTTGACACTGGTGAGCAGCGCGCCTGGACCGTGCAACTCACCGAAGCCAACGAACAGCCGGCACAAAACGTACCGGGAATGCCGGGGGGAGTCGCTCCGGGCGGCCCGGGCGCCATGCCAGGCCTGACCAATCCGCCGGGCGGAACGCCTCCGGGCGCGTCTGGTTTGCCACCAGCCGCACCACCCGGAAGCAAGCAATGAGACGACTGCGTCGAATCAAGATTCTCGCGACCCTGGGTCCCGCCTCCTCTGACAGCGCAATGATCCGCAAGCTGTTCGAGGCCGGCGCCGACCTTTTTCGCATCAACATGAGCCACACCCCGCATGACAAGATGCGGGACCTCGTCAAGACCATCCGCAATGTCGAGTCCAGCTACGGCCGGCCGATCGGCATCCTGGTCGACTTGCAGGGCCCCAAGCTCCGGCTCGGCGCCTTTGCCGAAGGATCAGTGCAGCTCAACAACGGCCAGAGCTTCGTGCTCGATTCCGACAAGACGCCGGGCGACAGCACCCGCGTCCAGCTTCCGCATCCTGAAATCCTGGCGGCGCTGCGGCCAGGTCACTCGCTGCTCCTTGACGACGGCAAGGTGCGGCTGATCGCGGAAGAGACCTCGCCCGACCACGCGGTGACGCGCGTGGTGATCGGCGGCAAGATGTCGGACCGCAAGGGCGTCAGCCTGCCCGACACCGACCTGCCGGTCTCGGCGATGACGCCGAAGGACCGCGCCGATCTCGAGGCCGCGCTGACGACGGGTATCGACTGGATCGCACTATCTTTCGTGCAGCGCGCCGAGGATGTCCACGAGGCCAAGAAGATGATCCGTGGCCGCGCCGCAGTGATGGCCAAGATCGAGAAGCCGCAGGCGATCGACCGGCTGGCCGACATCATCGAGGCGTCCGATGCGCTGATGGTCGCGCGCGGGGATCTCGGCGTCGAGCTGCCGCTGGAGCGCGTGCCAAGCCTGCAGAAGCAGATGACGCGGATGGCGCGCCGCGCCGGGAAGCCGGTGGTGGTGGCAACCCAGATGCTGGAATCGATGATCCAGGCGCCGGTGCCGACGCGCGCCGAGGTCTCCGACGTCGCGACCGCCGTCTATGAAGGCGCGGACGCGATCATGCTTTCGGCGGAATCCGCCGCCGGCAAATATCCGGTGGAAGCGGTCACCACCATGAACCGCATCGGCGAGGAGGTGGAGCGCGACCCGACCTATCGCGGCGTGCTCACTGCGCAGCGCGCCGAGCCGGAGCCGACGGTTGGCGATGCCATTGCGGATGCCGCGCGCCAGATCGCCGAGACGCTCGACCTCTCGGCAATCATCTGCTGGACCTCGTCGGGCTCGACCGCGATCCGCGTCGCGCGCGAACGGCCCAAGGTACCGGTCGTTGCGATCACCCCGAATCTGGCGACGGGCCGCAAACTCTCGGTCGTGTGGGGCGTGCACTGCGTCGTTGCCGAGGACGCGCGCGACCAGGACGACATGGTCGACCGCGCCAACTCCATAGCATTCAGGGATGGCTTTGCCCGCGCCGGCCAGCGCGTGATCATCGTCGCCGGCGTCCCGCTCGGCATCCCCGGCACCACCAACATGGTCCGCATCGCTTCCGTCGCCTCGCAAAGCGACGCGGAGAAGTGAGCGAAAGCGACGTCTCCTCGACGTCATTACGGGGTCCGGGTGGGCAAAGCGAAGCGTGCCCACCATCTCTTGACGTTCTCGCGAATGGTGGGCACGCTTCGCTCTGCCCACTCCTACTCATCGCGCCGCCGCCTATGCCCCCACCAAAGCCTTCGCGGGCGTAGTGGCCTGCACCACGAGGCCGCGAGCGCGGGCGTCCATGACGCCGACGGCGCGCAGCGCGAGCAGCGTCACTGTTTGCACCGCATCGCGCAGCTTGACGGGATCGTCGAGATTGTCGGGTGCGAGCGGGCCGACCAGCGACTCATGCAACGCGCCGAGCAGCGCAGTGGCGGCGAGCGCAGTATCTTGCGCCGGCAGGTGACCGGCGCGCACCGCGGCATCGATTCGGGTGGCGATCTCGCCAGCGATCTCGCGCCGGCTGGCAAGCCGCGAGGCGGTAACGTCGACGTCGACAGGTTCGGCCAGAATCCCCCAGGCGAGCTTGCGCTGCGACAACACATGGACGGCGACGGTGGTGACCGCGGCGGCCAGCGCCGAAGATGGTCCCGGCGCGGCATCGGCCGCCCGGCGGATCGCGGCGAGCTCGTCGCGCGAGACCTCGGCGATCAGCTCGGAGATCAGATCGGCCTTTGACGGGAAGTAGCGGTAGACGGTCCCGGCCGCGACATGGGCGCGGACCGCAACCGGGGCGATCTGGACCGCCGCCATGCCGCCATCCGCCGCCGCCTCCCGCGCCGCCGCCAGAATGGCGCTGCGCCGGGCGGCCAGCCGTTTCACCACTTGATGGGTTCGCCGATAGACCATGGCACGGTTCCGTCCCCAGGCCCTCGCCGGCTCGCGATCGGCCGAACGAGACTTCACTGCTTTTGGGCGATCGAGCGCGGATCGCTGCAAAAGCTGAACACCTATTCATGGCGTCTGGCAAGACGGATTTGCGACCACTGGAATGCACAAAAGGAAGGGGTCCCGGCAGCGGCTGCCTCTCGGGCCGTTGGTTACTCCCAGCTTAACGCGCCGCCGTTCTGGTATTCAATGACGCGGGTCTCGAAGAAATTCTTCTCTTTCTTCAAGTCCATCGCCTCCGACATCCAGGGGAAAGGATTGTCGGCCTCATCGAATACCGGCGCGAGCCCAAGCTGGGCAGAGCGGCGATCGGCGATGAAGTGCATGTAGGTTTCGCAAAGTGCCGCGTTCAGTCCGAGAAAGCCGCGCGGCATGGTGTCCCGCCCGTAGGCTGCTTCGAGCTCGGCCGCCGTCCGTACCATTTCGCGAATCTCCTCCTGGAACGACCTCGTCCAAAGGTGCGGATTCTCGATTCGGATCTGGTTGATAACGTCGATGCCGAAGTTCAGGTGAATAGATTCATCGCGCAGGATATACTGATATTGCTCCGCAATCCCGATCATCTTGTTGCGCCGGCCGAGGGAGAGGATCTGCGCAAAGCCGGTATAGAACCACATGCCTTCGAAGATGACATAGAAGGCGACGAGGTCGCGCAGGAACGCCTGGTCGGCTTCCGGCGTCCCGGTCCTGAAATCGGGATCGTCGAGATGTTGGGTGTGCTTCAATGCCCATGCCGCCTTGCCTGATATCGAAGGCACCTCGCGGTACATGTTGAACAGTTCGCCCTCATCGAGCCCCAAGCTCTCGACGATGTACTGGAAGGTGTGGGTGTGGACGGCCTCCTCGAATGCCTGCCGCAACAGATATTGCCGGCATTCCGGATTGGTCAGATGGCGGTAGATCGCCAGCACGATGTTGTTGGCGACGAGGCTTTCGGAAGCCGCGAAGAAGCCGAGATTGCGCTTGATCGCGCGTCGCTCGTCCTCGGTCAGACCGTCGCGCGATTTCCACAGCGCGATATCGGCCTGCATCGAGACCTCCGTCGGCATCCAGTGATTGTTGCAAGCGGCGAGATATTTCTCCCAGGCCCATTTGTATTTCAGCGGCAGCAATTGATTGAGGTCGGCGCGGCAGTTGATCATTCGCTTGTCGTCGACCGAGACACGGCCGCCATGGCGATCGATGGCACCGAGGCCAGTCTGGTTGCTGGCTGCGGCGATGTTCGTGACGGGAACGGCCGCGTGGCGCGCGGGCGTGGCGGGGTCTGACCAGTCGAGCATGGCGTTACTCCTTATTTCCGCCGCTCACTGGCAGGCTTCGCATTCGGGATTGTCGATCGAGCAGGCGATGGCGCCGGACAAATCCGGTGCGATGGCCATCGCGGGGGCTACCGTGACGGCGTTGAGCCTGCCGTCGGTGCCCTTCAGCGTCGACTTCTCGACATGGGTGGCGCTGCGCGAGCGCAGGTAATAGGTCGTCTTCAGGCCGCGCTGCCAGGCAAGACGATACAGCGTATCCAGCTTCTTGCCGGAGGGATTGGCGATATAGAGGTTGAGCGACTGCGACTGGTCGATCCATTTCTGCCGCCGTGCCGCCGCCTCGATCAGCCAGGCGCTGTCGATCTCGAACGCGGTCGCATACAGCGCCTTGAAATCATCGGGGATACGGTCGATCGCGCCTAAGCTGCCGTCGAAATATTTGAGGTCGCTGACCATCACCTCGTCCCACAATCCGCGCGCCTTGAGGTCGTGGACCAGGAAAGCGTTCACGACGGTGAAGTCGCCGGACATGTTGGATTTGACATAGAGGTTCTGGTAGGCGGGCTCGATCGACTGCGCCACGCCGCAGATGTTGGAGATGGTTGCCGTCGGCGCGATCGCCATCACGTTGGAATTGCGCATGCCGATCGTCTTGACGCGCTCGCGCAAGTCGTCCCAGTCCAGCGTCCGCGAGCGGTCCATCTCGACTTCACCGCGCGCTTCTGCGAGCAGTTCGATCGAATCGATCGGCAGGATGCCCCGGCTCCACAGCGATCCCTCAAACGACGGATAACGCCCGCGCTCGGCGGCGAGATCGACGGACGCCGAGATCGCGTGATAGGCGATCGCCTCCATGCTGGTGTCGGCGAAGGTAATGGCTGCGTCCGAAGCAAGCGGGATCCGCAGCACATGCAGCGCATCCTGGAATCCCATCAGCCCGAGGCCGACCGGGCGGTGCCGCAGGTTGGAGCGTCGCGCCTCGGGGATGGTGTAGAAATTGATGTCGATGACATTGTCGAGCATCCGCATCGCGGTCGCGATCGTCCGCTGCAGCCTGACAGTGTCGAGCCCGCGGTCGCCGACGTGGTTGAGCAGGTTGACCGAGCCGAGATTGCAGACTGCGGTCTCCTCATCCGACGTGTTGAGCGTGATCTCGGTGCAGAGATTCGACGAGTGGATCACGCCGACATGGCGCTGCGGCGAACGCAGGTTGCAGGGATCCTTGAAGGTGATCCAGGGGTGCCCGGTCTCGAACAGCATGGTCAGCATCTTCCGCCAGAGATCGACCGCGCGGATCTTCTTGGACACGCGCATCTCACCCCGCGCGGCCTTGTCTTCGTAGGACGCGTAACGTTCGGCGAAAGCCTTTCCGTAGAGATCGTGCAGATCCGGCGTTTCGTCCGGCGAAAACAGCGTCCAGTCGCCGTCAGCCTCGACGCGCTGCATGAAGAGGTCGGGCACCCAGTTTGCCGTGTTCATGTCATGGGTGCGGCGACGGTCGTCGCCGGTATTCTTGCGCAGGTCCAGGAACTCCTCGACATCGATGTGCCAGGTCTCGAGATAGGCGCAGACGGCACCCTTACGTTTTCCGCCCTGGTTGACCGCGATTGCGGTGTCGTTGGCCACTTTCAAGAATGGCACCACGCCCTGGCTCTCGCCATTGGTCCCCTTGATATGCGCGCCAAGTCCGCGCACCCGTGTCCAGTCATTGCCGAGGCCGCCGGAATATTTGGCGAGCAGCGCGTTGTCCTTGATCGACTTGAAGATGCCGTCGAGATCGTCGGGAACGGTGGTGAGGAAGCAGGATGACAGTTGCGGCCGCAGCGTGCCGGAATTGAACAGCGTCGGCGTCGACGCCATGAAGTCGAAGGACGACAAGAGATTATAGAAGTCGATCGCGCGCGCCTCGCGATCGATCTCGCGCAATGCCAGCCCCATGGCGACGCGCATGAAAAAAGCTTGCGGCAATTCGATCCGGTTGCCGCGGGCATGCAGGAAATAGCGATCATAGAGCGTCTGCAGCCCTAAGAACTGGAACGCGAGATCGCGCTCCGGCTTCAGCGCCGCGGCGAGCTTGTTCAGGTCGAAGCGACCGAGCTCGGGATCGAGCAATTCGGTCCTGATTCCGGCCTTGATATAGTTAGGGAAGTATTCGCCATAGAGCACAGCCATGTCCGCCTGCGACGCGGTTGTTGGCGTATCAAGCACGAAGGACAGCACTTCGGTGCGGAGCTTGTCGAGCAAGAGGCGCGCGCTGACATAGGCGTAGTTCGGCTCCTGCTCGACCAGCGTGCGCGCCGCCATCACGCTGGCGAGCGCAAGTTCGTCCTGGCTGATGCCGTCATAGAGATTGCGCTGGATTTCCGCGATCACCGGCGCGGCCTCGACACCGTCGAGCCCGGTGCAGGCTTCGCCCACGATCATCGCCAGCCTGGCATGGTCGAGCGGCACCTCGCTGCCGTCCGCGAGCGTCACGTGGATGATTGGCCCGCTCGGTGCGCCCTCGGATTTCGCCGCTTGCTGCTCGGCGCGCTGCCGCGCACGCTCCTCGCGATAGAGCACGTAGGCGCGCGCGACCTTATGATGGCCGCTGCGCATCAGCGCCAGTTCGACCTGGTCCTGGATGTCTTCGATATGAAAGGTGCGGCCCTCGCTCATCCGGCGCGACAGCGCGCCGATCACCTCGGCCGTCAGCGCTTCGACCGCTTCGTGAACGCGGCGGGATGCGGCCGCGGTATGTCCCTCGACCGCGAGGAAAGCCTTGGTCATCGCCACCGAGATCTTGCCGGCATCGAATTGCGAGACGGTGCCATTGCGGCGGATCACCTGCATCGGCAACCGCGCTTCCGACGCTGCAAGTGATTCGGGTCGCGGGTGAATGAGCGGCGCGACTGTTGCTTCGCGATCGAGAGAGAGTGACATCGTGCAGACCCCGTGAGTTGCTGGGGCCGGATGCCAGAAAGCGACGCTGCGTGATGATGCCGGCGGCGGACCGGCATGAGCCTGCAAGCGACCGCCGGGACACCCCGCCCGTGGACGTTATTTTGCTGTCACGGCAGGTCTCCTGGCTCGCAGGTCGGCGTCACCCCCCGTCTTCCCGATGCGAAGCCGCATCAGTGACGTCTAAAATCGGGAGCAACTCACTGCTTACAGTTGCGGGGGCAGCGCCGGATTCTCGCGAGCGATGCGCGATCACCGGCTTCCCTCTTAGCCACCATTCCTTGCGTCATGGCGGACCGTAACAGCTACATCTGGTGCGATTTGGACAATGGTGTCAATGGGACGCCTGGGCCAAGCGCAAGAATTTTTGCGCTCCCATCGTTGACGCTGTGAACAACCGGCTCCATGCGCACGTGATGTCAGCCGAGTTGACGTTCGCGCGATCTTGCCGGTAAGTGAACGCGTCGTGGTTCTTCGGAGAGATCTTTCCGAAGCTAAGAGGGAAGCCGGTGCAAAGCCGGAGCTGCCCCCGCAACTGTAAGCGGCGAGCCGCGGTCCACAACTGCCACTGAAGCCGGCAAGGCTTCGGGAAGGCCGGACCCGAGCGGAGACCCGCGAGCCAGGAGACCTGCCTCGGCAACATACACGTCCTCGGGCGGGGTGTCCCGGTGGTGCGTTGCGATTCCTTGCGCGCGTCACGCTAGGGAATCCAGACGTGTCACTACGGCCTTTGCCCCCAACACATGGGGTTAAGCCAATGTCTCCCACTTCACTTGCTGTTGCATCCCTCGGCACGCCGCGGATCGGTCCGCGCCGTGAAATGAAATTCGCGCTGGAACGCTTCTGGTCCGGTGCATCGGACGAGAAGACTCTGATCGAAACTGGTGTCGGGCTGCGTGCGGCCAACTGGGCGCGGCAGAAGAAGCTCGGCATCACTGTGATCCCATCGAACGACTTTTCGTTCTACGACCAGGTGCTCGACACCTGCGCGATGGTCGGCGCGATCCCGGAAACCTATGGCTGGACCGGCGGCGCGGTGCCGCTTGCGACCTATTTCGCAATGGCACGCGGCGCCCAAGGCAGCACGCATGACGGGGCCTGCGGACACGCCTATCACGCGCACGGCGTGGCGGCGCTCGAAATGACGAAATGGTTCGACACTAACTATCACTACATAGTGCCGGAGCTTCGCAAGAACCAGTATTTTGCGCTCGCCTCGCGCAAGCCGATCGAAGAGTATGAGGAGGCGAAGGCGCTAGGTTATCAGACGCGCCCCGTGCTGATCGGCCCGATCACATTCTTAAAACTGGCCAAGTCCAAGGACGCGCATTTCGACACGCTGTCGCTGCTCGACAGGCTCTTGCCGGTCTACATCGAAGTCTTGCGCGAACTTGCTGCCCGCGGTGCGGAATGGGTGCAGATCGACGAGCCCTGTCTCGTGCTTGATCTGGACGCCGCCGCGCAGCAAGCCTTGCGGCGCGCCTATTCCGAAATCGCCAAAGCGGCGCCGAATATCAGGATCATGCTGGCAACCTATTTCGGTGGGCTCGGCGGCAATCGGGCGGTCGCGTTTGATCTTCCGGTCGCCGGCCTGCATCTCGATCTCGCGCGCGCGCCTGAACAGTTCGGCGATCTCATGGACGTTCCGAAAGAGCGCGTGCTGTCACTCGGCGTGATCGACGGCCGCAACATCTGGCGCGCCGATTTGAGCCGGATCCTCGACCGGATCGAGCCTGTGGTGGCAAAGCTCGGCAAGGAGCGCGTCCAGATCGCGCCATCGTGCTCGCTGCTTCATGTGCCAATCGATCTCGCGCTGGAGACCAGGCTCGATCCCGAAGTGAAAACCTGGCTTTCATTCTCAGTGCAGAAGCTCGAAGAGCTTGCCGCGCTGGGGACGGCGCTTGGAAGCGGCCGCGACCATGCGTCCGAAGCTATCCGCGCATCCGATGCGGCCGCGGCTGCGCGCAAGATCTCGCCTCGGATTCACAACCCGGCTGTCGCGCAGCGTCTCGCCGTCATCGATGATGGCATGCGCCATCGTGCCAGCCCGTTCGCCGACCGCGCCGGGGTGCAGCACGAGCGATTCAACCTGCCGCGCTTCCCGACCACGACCATCGGCTCCTTTCCGCAGACCACCGACGTCAGGAACGCGCGCGCCGCTCATGCCAAGGGCGCACTCAGCGACACGGCATACAAGAGCTATCTCCAAGATCAGACGGCGCACGTGGTGCGCTGGCAGGAGAATATCGGGCTCGACGTCCTGGTGCATGGCGAGTTCGAGCGCAACGACATGGTGCAGTATTTTGGCGAGCAGCTTTCCGGCTTCGCCTTCACCGAACTTGGCTGGGTGCAATCCTACGGCTCGCGCTGCGTCAGGCCGCCGATCCTTTACGGCGACGTCTCACGACCGCACCCGATGACGGTCGAATGGTGGCAGTTCGCCCAATCGCTGACGACGAAGCCAGTGAAGGCGATGTTGACGGGTCCTGTGACCATCCTGAACTGGTCGTTTGTCCGCGACGACCTGCCTCGCAGCGAGGTGTGCCGGCAGATCGCGCTGGCGATCCGCGATGAGGTGCTCGATCTCGAGGCGGCGGGCGCCGGCATGATCCAGATCGACGAGGCAGCGCTGCGGGAAGGCCTGCCGCTGCGCAGGTCGGAATGGAGTACCTATCTCGATTGGGCGGTCGACAGTTTTCGCATCTGCTGCTCCGGCGTGCGCGACGAGACCCAGATCCATACCCATATGTGCTATTCCGAGTTCAATGACATCATCGACGCCATCGCGACGATGGACGCCGACGTCATCTCGATCGAGACCTCGCGGTCGAAAATGGAATTGCTCGACGCGTTCAGGAATTGCCGCTACCCGAACGAAATCGGTCCCGGCGTCTACGACATCCACTCGCCGCGCGTGCCCGAGGTCGGCGAGATCACCGATCTCCTCAAGCTCGCAAGGCAGCGGCTCTCCGACACTCAGCTCTGGATTAATCCGGACTGCGGACTAAAGACCCGCAAGTGGGAGGAGGTGCGCCCGGCGCTCGCCAATATGGTCGCCGCCGCGCGCGAATTGCGGTCGCGTGCCTAGATAGTGAGGTCCCGTCTCGTATTCTGCGGCGGTTCAAGAAGGAGAATCCCATGCGCTTCTGGATTCAATGCACGAGGTTCGCGACGGAGCAGCCCGTCCACATCAACATCGCGCTCGTCGGCAGCATGTGGCGCGACGGCGAGCGCACCGTGCTTGCCTTCGTCGGCGGCGACGGCGACAGGATCGATGTGATCGAGACGCCGGAGCACATTCTGGCCGTGCATCTCGGTGCGCCCGGGACTGCATGACGATATTCAGTCGGTCAACTACTCATTGCGAGCGGTAGCGAAGTAATCCATTTCGCCGCTTGCGGAGGCATGGATTGCTTCGTCGCTTGCGCTCCTCGCAATGACGGTGTGGTCCTGGCGAAAGCCAGGACCATAACCACCGGAGCCCGTTGTGGGGCGAGCAAGTCGACCTAGCTTTGCACACCACGAGCACCTGTGGTTATGGGTCCCGGGTCAAGCCCGAGACGACGGCGCCATCGCCAAGGGTCATCCAGTCAATTCCCCGTCTGCAATTCGCCAAACCGCTCCCAGCTCTTGCCGTTGAAGCGCATGAACTGCATCTGATCGACCGGGACGTGGTCCGTCGGGGAGGTGTTGATCTTGATGCCAGGCAGCAGCATCGGCAATTGCAGGTCCCTGACCGAGAACGCTTGCCGCAGAATGTTCTCGGTCGAGAGGTCGTCGCCGCAGGCTTTCAGCACCGCTTCGAGCGCCATCGCGCTGTTGTAGGCGTTGACGTAATTGGTGTCGTGCTGATCGGCCTCCGGAACATATTTGCTCATGAACTCACGCCAGGCTTTCACGCCGGCATCGTCTTTCCAGGCGGGATCATCAGGGTCTTTCACATAGGCAGTCGAAAGGATGCCGGTGCCGGCCTCGACGCCCGCAGGCTCCATCACGGTCGAGATCCACACCGCCACGTTGGACAGGAAGGTCATCGGCCGCCAGCCGATCTCATATGACTTGCGGATCGCTTGTGCGGCGAATTTCGGCGTGGCCGCGATCACGAACACGTCCGCGCCGGAAGCCTTTAGTTTGACGATCTGCGAGTCGATGGTCGGGTCTGATATCTCGTAGGTCGCACTGGTTACGGCGGCATCATATTTCTCACCAAGCACGTCCTTTAGTCCCGCGAGATAGTCGCGGCCGAAGTCGTCGTTCTGCGAGATGACAGCGAATTTGGCGTTCTGGTTCTTTGCCAACGCATGGCGTGCATAGAGACGCGCCTCATACCGGAACGGCGCCTGCACACCCATCGTCGCCTGCGGATACTGCCCGATATCAGCGAATTTCGAAGCGCCCGATGCCAGAAAGAGTTGCGGGATGTTCTTGCTCTGCAGGTACTTTGCAATGGCGGTATTGTGCGCGGTGCCGATCGAGGAAAAGATCAGCGCGACTTCGTCGCTCTCGACCAGCCGCCGCGTCTGCTCGACCGTCTTTGGTGGCTGATAGCTGTCATCGAGCGAGATCAGGCTGACCTTGCGTCCGTTGATGCCGCCACGCTCGTTGAGCATTTTGAAATAGCCGACCTCGCCTTTGCCCAGCGCCCCGAATGCCGACACCGGACCGCTGTAAGGCATGGTTTGGCCGATCCGGATTTCGGCCGCGGTGACGCCGCGCATGTCGGCGGCCATGGAAGCGGTGGGCAATAGCAGGAAAGAAACGGCACCAAGCGCGCCGAACGCCTTCGCCCAATGCATTGGCTACCCTCCCCCTATTTCTGCCGCGCTTCTGAAGGCGCGGACTTGCCGCATCCGGCTGCCGGAAGGATGCCATGGCATCTGACAGACGCCAATCATATTCTCGATCGGTCGAGAGCAGCGAACAGATCGCTCGCGAGCACTCAAAAACAAAGCCCGGCTCGACGGCCGGGCTTTGAGAACTTTTCTGTGAGAAGCGCTTACGCCTGAGGCTGCGGCTCCAGGCCGGGATCCGGATCGGGACGCGGGCGCGACTTGCCGGCGGGCGGTACGGCGGAAGCGCGCGGTGTGGTCGGCTCGAGCACGGACTCGCGGTTCGGTTTCTTGCCCTTGAGCAAGTCCTGGATTTCCTCGCCCGTCAGCGTCTCGAATTCGAGCAGTCCTCTGGCGAGCATCTCGAGATCGGCGCGCCTCTCGGTGAGGATACGCGTTGCCTCATGATACCCCTCTTCGACCAAGCGCTTGATCTCGGAGTCGATCTTCTGGACGGTCGCCTCCGAGGCGTTCTGGGTGCGCGACACTGACATGCCCAGGAATACCTCGTCCTGGTTCTCACCATAGGAGACGGTGCCAAGCTCCTCCGACAGGCCCCAGCGCGTAACCATCATGCGCGCGAGCCTGGTGGCCTGCTCGATATCGGAGGCGGCACCCGAGGTGACCTTGTCGCGGCCAAACACCAATTCTTCCGCGACGCGGCCGCCCATCATGATGGCAAGACGCGAGGTCATCTGCTCCAGCGACATCGACAGCTTGTCGCGCTCCGGCAACTGCATCACCATGCCGAGCGCACGACCGCGCGGGATGATGGTCGCCTTATGGATCGGGTCGGTGGCGACGACGTTGAGACCGACGATCGCATGGCCGCCTTCGTGGTAAGCGGTCAGGAGCTTCTCTTCCTCGGTCATAACGAGCGACTTGCGCTCGGCACCCATCATCACCTTATCCTTGGCCTCTTCGAACTCAGCCTGCGTCACCATCCGCTTGTTGCGGCGGGCGGCGGTCAGTGCGGCCTCGTTGACGAGGTTCATCAGGTCGGCGCCGGAGAAGCCCGGCGTGCCGCGCGCGATGGTCTTCAGGTTGATATCGGGCGCCAGCGGCACCTTGCGGACGTGCACCTTCAGGATCTGCTCGCGGCCGACAACGTCCGGATTCGGCACCACGACCTGACGGTCGAAGCGGCCGGGACGCAGCAGCGCGGGATCGAGCACGTCCGGCCGGTTGGTCGCGGCAATCAGGATCACGCCCTCATTGGCCTCGAAGCCGTCCATCTCGACCAGCAACTGGTTGAGCGTCTGCTCGCGCTCGTCATTGCCGCCGCCGAGACCAGCGCCACGATGACGGCCGACCGCGTCAATTTCGTCGATGAAGATGATGCAAGGCGCATTCTTCTTCGCCTGCTCGAACATGTCGCGCACGCGCGATGCACCGACGCCGACGAACATCTCGACGAAATCAGAACCGGAAATGGTGAAGAAGGGCACGTTGGCTTCGCCTGCGACCGCACGGGCGATCAGCGTCTTACCGGTGCCGGGAGGCCCGACCAGCAACACGCCGCGCGGAATGCGTCCGCCCAGGCGCTGGAATTTGCCGGGGTCGCGCAGGAATTCGACGATCTCCTGAAGGTCTTGCTTGGCCTCATCGACGCCGGCAACGTCCTCAAACGTCACCCGGCCGTGCGCCTCGGTCAGCATCTTGGCGCGCGACTTGCCAAAGCCCATCGCCTTGCCGGCGCCGCCCTGCATCTGACGCGACAGGAAGATCCACACGCCGATCAGCGCAATGAATGGCAGCCAGGAGACCAGGAGCGAGACGAACCACGGTACGTTGTCGCCCGGCGGCTTCGCGGTGATCTGGACCTTGCCGTCGTAGAGGCGCTTCACCAGCGTCGGGTCGTTCGGCGCGTAGGTCTGGAAGCTCGAGCCGTTGGTGAAGGTGCCATGGATTTCCGGCCCCTGGATCACGACGTCACGGACATGGCCCTGATCGACTTCGCTCAGGAGCTGCGAGAACGAGATGTCCTGCGAGGACGCGCGCTGACCCGGGTTCTGGAAGAGCGTAAACAACGCCAGCAGCAGCAAGACGATAATAACCCAGAGGGCGAAATTCCGCAGATTGGCGTTCATTGATCTTCCTTCGTGGTCGCGCGGATCGCGGCCTCAAAACTATCCTCGTGCGGCCTCAGGCAGGCACTTCAGGCAACCCCTGGGAATCCCCCCTTAGCGACTGCATACAATTTAGGTGCCACGGGTGTATCTGCCAAGGGAACTGCACAGGACTATTTAGCGCATCCTAGCCCGATTCCCGGTCAAATGATGGCGCAAAAACTCCCGGGTTTTTGCGGGTGGTTAAGCGGAGATGAGGTAGTTGAGCGGATATGAGAGGAATTTTCCTGTTCGCCTGAATATCAGCGGGCCCGGCTCCGGCGCGGCGGCGCCGCCTCGACGCGGATCCGCCCATTGACGAGCCCAATGACCGCGCCGGCGAGCGTCTGTTTCAGCTTGCCTGTGCCCTGGATCACCGCCTGATCGAGGGCAGCGAGCAGGGCCTCGACTTTGCCCAGTTCGGCCGGTCCCTCATGGCCCACCCGATCGATCGCGCGCTTGAGCAAGCGCAGCCGGATCTCTTCGGGGAGGGCCACAAACGCCTCGGCATCGAATCCGGGGCGTGCTGCACTGCCATCGCGCAATGCCAGGTAGCGCTCGGCACCATCAGCCAGCACCTCCACGGCGGCATTGGCCCGGGCGAGCCGTGCCGCCAGCCGCGCGAGGTTCCGGGCATCGCCCCCCTCTGCGGCCAGCGTCGGCATCAGTGCGCGTAGCCGGGGGCGCGTGAACGCAGTATCGCGATTGGTCGGATCGACCGCATAGCCGATCCTGGCTTTCTCCAAGGTTGCGATCAGCCGCGACTTTGGAACAGCGAGCAGCGGCCGCGCCAGTCTCACGCCTTCGCGTTCGGTTTCGCGCCCCATCGCGGCGAGGCCGGCGATGCCACTGCCTCGTAATAGCCGCATCAGGAGCGTTTCGGCCTGGTCGTCGCGGGTGTGCGCCGTGAGCACATGGGTGGCCCCGCTCGCGCGAGCCGCTTGGGCCAGCAGGCGATAGCGCGCCTCGCGCGCCGCCTCCGGCAGGCCGGTGCTCGGCTTGATCCCGGTCCAGCGCAATGTCCGATGGGGAAGATCGAGCGTGCCGGCAAGGCGCTTGACCTCACGCGCCTCGCGCGCGGCCTGCGGGCGCAAGCCATGGTCGACGGTAACTGCGATCAGCCGCGGCCCCTGCTTGAGTGCCCGGCGCCAGCGGGCGGCGAGCCACATCAACGCCACCGAGTCCGGGCCACCGGACACGGCCAGAACGATCGCTGGTGCATGCTTCCAGCCGTCTAAGAGACGCTTGGCTTCGGTCGCGGAAATCGCGCTGCTGTCATCGGACATGGCGGTGCCATCGATCGCGGAGCCGAACGGCTCCAGCAGCACCGCTTTAGCACTTGATCCGCTTCTGCTCACGGTCGACGGCGGCTCTGACGCCCGTAGAAGCCCGCGGATATTTCCGCGTCACTTCACCGAGCGCAGCGCAAGCGGCTTCCTTCTCCTTCAGCGCTGCCAGTGATTGGCCAAGCCGCAGCAGCGCGTCCGGCGCTTTGGCCGACTTGTCGAATTTCGTGGTCACGCCGAGGAAGGCTTCTGCGGCATCACGATACTGCTGACGCTGAAAATAGCTCTCACCGAGCCAATACTGCGCATCCGGAATCAGGGGATCGCTGGGATACTTCTGGGAGAAATTGCGCATGGTTTCCTCGGCGAGCGCATAGTCCCTGCGCTGCATGTAGCCGATGCCGAGGTCGAACTCGTCCTTCGATGTCGCCGATGGCGGCAAGGTGGTCAGCGCGGCGGTGGTGCCGCCCCCTGCCGGTGCGCCGGCATTGCGTGGGCTGGTATTGCCGAGGTCGAGCGGTTCGCCCGCACCGCGTCCGCCGACCGCGGCATCGGGCGAAATCGGCATCTGGCCACCACCAAGTGCGCGCGGCGCGCCTGGGGCGCTCGGGTTCTGCGTCGGATCGAAGGCATCGCCTCGGCGACGTCCGCCCGCCGCTGGCGCGGCCGGCTCCTGCACGATTGGAGCGGGAGCTGCGATCTGCGTCTGGTCGTAGCCGCCCTGCGACTGCCGGTAACCCGGCTGCGGCTGCCCATACCCCTGCCGCGGCTGTCCATAGGCCGGCTGCCCGCCTTGTGGCGGATAGGATGGCGCAGGCTGTACGCCAGGCTGAGCGGCTGGAGGCTGGCCGCCGGGGCCGGGCGGCGCGGCGCCGAGCTGGCGCAGGCGCTCCTCCAACTGGCGATTACGATATTGCAGCTCCTCGTTCTGGCCCGTGAGCTGTCGAAGCTGGTTCTCCAGGTGCTGGACCCGCATTTCAAGGTCCGCATCATCGGATTGTGCGAAGGCCGGTGCGGAAACAGCCAGTCCCGCGGCAATCGCCGCGGCGCTCGTAACTCTAAGAAATCTAGATGACATCTTGCCCTGACGACGAAAATCGACGCGGAACCACATTGAGGCAGGGAGTACGCCGGAATTGTGACTGAAGTAAATGGCCGCCCAAACAAAACCGGCGCCTCATGGCGCCGGCGGCAAATCGCGGAATTTCAAAAGCTTACGAGCTCGCATTCAGCACCGTGACGGCACGGCGGTTCTGCGACCAGCAGGAGATGTCGTTGCAGACCGCCACCGGACGTTCCTTGCCGTAAGAGATTGTGCGCATGCGGCTCGGATCGATGCCGCGCGAGGCGAGATAGGCGCGAACCGCCTGGGCACGACGCGCACCGAGCGCGATGTTGTACTCGCGGGTGCCGCGCTCGTCGGCGTGGCCTTCGATGGTGAAGGTATAGCGGTTGTAGCTCTGCAGCCACTGCGCCTGCTTGTCGAGCGTCGCGATCGCCTGCGGGGTCAGGTCGGTCTGGTCGCTCTCGAAGAAAACGCGGTCGCCGACGTTCACGACGAAATCCTGCTGGCTCCCCGGGGTCGCAGCACTCGCCATTGCGCCGTCAGCGCCGATGTTCTTGTTGGCGCAAGCACCCATCGACAGCGCCACCGCGAGCACCGCGGCGAGCTTCAATCCCTGGAGGATTCGCATCTGATATTTCATTCCGGAGCCTCCACGCTCACGTTTTCGAATTCTCATCCGGTCTACAGGGCGATGGTTAAACGAACGTTCCGTCAACCTTGATGGGACCTTGCCAGACCCGATCAAATGCGGACAAACGGCGAAAAGCGCCCCCTTTGGTTAATGGGTTGTAAATGTGGCGCGAGGGTGAAGGCAAGCGCGGAAGCAGCGGTTTCCCGGATTCGCCGAGAGGAATCGGGCAGATTGCGGGTCTTCTGCAACAGTCCGGGGGACCCGGATTATTCAGGAACTCGGAACGATCGACGCTTGCGCGAAGGAGGACCCGACATCATCGGTGGTAGTAGACTGGCCTCGTCCCCGCCTGAACAACATCCTGCGCTCGAACGCGCTCGAGCGCAGGAACGGATAACGAGCAAGCACCCGTTCACGCACCTTGGGCAGGTGCGCGGCCATCAATCCGACCGGCTTGACCAGACCCGGATAAAGGCGCGCTTCGGACCAGACCTCGTGCAGGAACATCCGGCGGTAGAACGCCATATGCTCGGGACGGACGATGGCCAACCCGTAGTCCGCATTGAAGTGAACGCCGGCGGTCGAGCCGAGCCGCACGGTGACATAAGGCAGTTCCGGGAAATTGCGCGCCTTTTCGGGGTCGGCGACAAATCGCGTCGAATCGATAAAGACGAGTCCCTGATCGAGCTTGGGATGAAGTACATCGCCGAACAGCTCAACCGAGGGCGACATCCGCCACTCGGACGTCAGCACGCTGATCCGGATAGAGCTGTAGAGCTCGCCGTGAACGTATACGCCGAACGTCCAGGCGTTCGGAGCGTCCTCATATTGATCGATGACGCGCTCGTCGGCCGAAGGCTGGATTGCACCTTCACGGAGATAGGCGCGATAGCGGAGTCGATAGATCTCGTCCTTTTCCTCCGCGGTCTCGGCGAGACGGTAGTCGACTTGATCCAGCGGGTCCGAAAGCCGTCCTGTAGCCGGCTTCATGGCTTCGGCTGCGGACCTCATAGGCTACTCCTTGACTATCGCCAGTACATACTCAACTTTTACGCGTATTTAAACCTTTACGCGCATTTGAATAAATTAACAGCTTCTTAACTGTTGTGCAAAGCGATCGCGACAGTACGGTTAACTGCTGCGTGCACGACTTGTACGCTGGCCATGCGTCGGCGCGGCGCGCCGGTAAAACTACGGTATGCGGGGGATCTCAGGCGATCGAACGCGAGGCAACCGCGAACATCTGATCGTCGGTATGGCGGCCATACGAAGCCTTGAGCAACTGTCGGATGCGTCCTGCAGCAACCGGCCGGCTGAACAGATACCCCTGCGCCTCGGTGACCGCGCCATCAGCGCCAACCAGTTCCAGCTGCTCATTGGTCTCGATGCCCTCGACCACCACCGACATGCCGAGATCGGCCGAAAGCCGCGCCACGCCGCGCAGCAGCGTCAGTGGACGGTCGGTATCGATACCTTCCAGGAACGAGCGGTCGATCTTGACCTTCTGCAGCGGGAAGTTGTGCAGGTAGCTCAGGCTTGAATAGCCGGTACCGAAATCGTCCAGCGAGATCCGCACGCCCAGCGAATGCAATTGCGACAGCACGTCATGGGTCAGCTGCGTGTTGCGCAACAGCGAGGACTCGGTGATCTCGATTTCGAGGCGGTGCGCCGGGAGGCCGGAGACTTCCAACGCATAGCGGACCTCGCTCAGCACGTCACGCTGGTGGAACTGCTGCGGCGAAAGGTTGACCGCGACACTGACTGCTTCGGGCCATGTCATGCATTCCATGCAGGCCTTGCGCAGGATCCAGCGGCCGAGATCGACGATCAGGCCCATGTCCTCGGCGACTGGAATGATGTCGATCGGGGAGACGGTGCCGCGCACCGGATGGTTCCAGCGCAAGAGCGCCTCACAGGTCGTGATCTTGCCGGTCTTGAGATTGACCAGCGGCTGGTAATAGAGTTCGAATTCCTCGTTCGCCAGCGCCTTCCGCAGGTCGAGTTCGAGGATCCGGCGCGCTTCCACGATCTGCGCCATCTCGTCTCGGAAGAAGCAGAAGGTGCCGCGGCCATCCGATTTGGCGCGGTAGAGCGCCATATCGGCGTTCTTCAACAACGTGTCGGCGCTAACGCCCGGCGAGGTCATGGCGATGCCTATACTGGCGCCGATCTCGACCAGATGATTGTCGATCTTGTAGCGCTCGCTCAGGCGGTCGACGATGCGGCGTGCCAGGCTGGCCGCGTCCTCAGGCGAGTTGATGTTCTGCTGGAACACCACGAACTCGTCGCCGCCGAAGCGGGCCACGAAGTCCTCCGGCCGCAGCATTTCGCGCAGGCGTCCGGATACCGCGCACAACAGCCGGTCGCCGCAGGGATGGCCGAGCGTGTCGTTGACCTGTTTGAACTGGTCGAGATCGATGAACAGCAGGGCCGACAATTGCGCGGCGCCCTGCGGGCCAGCCAGGAAGCGGCCAATCTCGTCCCGGAAATGGACGCGGTTGGGCAAGGCCGTGAGTTCGTCGTAACGCGCCAAATGACTGATCCTGGCTTCAGCATTACGCCGCTCGGTGATGTCCTGCAGCAGCACGACGGCGCCACCGCCGGTCATCGGCTGGAACGTCCAGGACAGCGCGCGATCGCGCGTCGCGTCCGGATCGTTGGTAATCATGTCCCGCGTCTCGGTGTGTGCGATCTCGGCGAGAATCCTCCTGCCACTTGCTTCGGAGATCGAGCCGGAGCTGACGCAGGCTGCGATGATGTCGGCCGCACTGGCGCCGCGCCGCACGAGATCTTCCGAGAGCTGCATCATCTCGCTGAAGCGATGATTCATCACGGCCAGCCGGTCGTCGGCGCGAAACATGCACAGGCCGTGCGGCATATTGTTCAGCGCGGTGTCAAACTGGCTGGCCAGCGCGGCTTCGCGCTCACCCGCCACCAGCGCCTGCACGAAGATCCGCTGCAAGTTGGTCGAAATCTGCTTCAGAGCGAGGAAGAACACGGCGGCGACGAATGCCATTCCGATGTAGTAAGGTGTTCCCTTCATCGCGAGTGCGATCGAGGTCGGACCGCAGGCGAGCGCAATCTGGACATGGAAGATCCACGGCCGGCCATAGGTACGACCCGCGCCAGCCGCCACATAGCCTGTTGTGACGGAGAGGCAGATCATGTGTGCGACCGCATCGTCGCTACCGAGCAGCGTGACCGTACACCAGACGCCGAGCGCGATCGCATAGGCCATCGCGCCGATCTGATAGCGCACCTCCCAGCGCGCGGCTTCTTCGGCGGTCAGGACGGACCTGCGCGACATGTACCAGTGCATGTCGACCGCGCGCCCTGCGCCGGTGATCACGAGCAGCGCGACACAAGGCCAGAGCCAGAACTCCTGCGTCTTCAGGGCGGTCAGCACAGCCGCCATGGCCACCAGCGCGGCACCGGCGAACAGAGGCGCCGGATTCTGGAATAGCGAATCGATCAGCGCCGCGTAGATCGACGGCGACACTTTCTGATCGGAATCCGCGCTCTGGTTGGCGAGCTGCATGCTGCTCATACACGTCCTGTTGCGACGCGTAGCTTTACCTCGCGCTGATGAAGTCTTTCTGAGGGAATATCGTTACCAAGACCTTGTTTCGAGTTTTACGCAGCCCAAATTCTCCTTTAATTTCAATTAACTAGGAAAATTTTGCCGGTTAACGGAAATGGTTACCCGCCGATCCCTGACAATTTACGACAATAACGGCGACCACGCCGGGTCGGACGCGAAGCCAGGCGTCGGCACGCGCAGTTCGTTGCGGCCGGAAACGTCGACGGTAAAGAGCGATGGTCCCTGGCCGGGATCACGAAAGAACATCACGACCCGCCCGTTCGGCGCAAAGGTCGGCCCCTCATTGTGATAGCCCGAGGTCAGGATCCGCTCGCCGGAGCCGTCGGTCTTCATGATGCCGATCGCGAACTGGCCGCCGCCCTGCTTGGTGAAGGCGATATAGTCGCCGCGCGGCGACCACACCGGTGTCGAGTAGCTGCCATCGCCAAAGGAGATGCGCTGCGCCTGCCCGCCGCTCGCCGCCATCACATAGATCTGCGGCTTGCCGCCGCGGTCGGACTCGAAGCAGAGGCGCGAGCCATCGGGCGCATAGGACGGCGAGGTATCGATTGCCGGCGTGTCGGTGAGCCGTGTCATCGATTTCGAGCGCAGATCCATCACGAACAGGTTGGAGTTGCCGCCCTGCTGCAGGCTCATGATGATGCGCTGGCCGTCCGGCGAGAACCGCGGCGAGAACGACATGCCCGGGAAATTGCCGACGATCTCGCGCTGGCCGGTCTCGATGTTGAGCAGATAGACGCGCGGGTCGCCCTGGCCGAACTCCATATAGGTGATTTCCTGGGTCGACGGCGAAAAGCGCGGGGTCAGCACGAGGTCCGAGCCGCGGGTCAGATAACGCACATTGGCGCCGTCCTGGTCCATCAGCGCGAGCCGCTTGACGCGGCGCTCCTTCGATCCGGTCTCGTCGACGAAGACGATGCGGGTATCGAAATAGCCCTTCTCGCCGGTCAGCCGCTCGTAGATCTGATCGGAGATGATGTGCGCGATGCGCCGCCAATATTCGGCCGAGGTATCGTATTGCTGGCCGGCGAGCTGCTGGCCGGTATTGACGTCCCAGAGGCGGAATTCCGCCTTCACGCGCCCATTGTTCTGCCGGGTCATACGTCCCGTGACCAGCGCCTGCGCATTGACCGATTTCCAGTTCTGGAAGTTCGGCGCGGCGTCGATGTTGATGTTCTTCTCCAGATAGGCCGCCTGGTCGATCGGCGCGAACAGCCCCGAACGCTTGAGGTTGTTGGTGATGACCTGGGTGACGCCAGCGCCGACTTCGGTATCGCCGGGGGTGCCAGGCGTGAAGTTCGGGATCGCGATCGGCAGCGGCGCGAACTCGCCATCGGGAATCGGCACGCGCTTGGGGCCTCCTTGCGCAAATGCACCACGTGGAGCTGCGGCAAGGGTGCCGAGCGCGGCCATGCCGGAAATGATCTGGCGGCGGCTCGGGCGGGAAAACGTCTCAAACGATTTGTTCTGATTGGTCATCGTTGGCGAACTTTGCTTCATGGGACCTTGAGCGCACACCGCGCTCAGGTCTTTCGTTCGGTGAACACGGGCGAAAAATATTTCCATTCGTCGAAGAAGGCCGCCGGCAGATTATACGGCTGGCATTCGATGATCGCGCGCAGCGCGCTCTCCTGATAGACGCGCAAATAAGGCGTCGCCGGCGTGCCTTCCGGCACCGGCATGCCCTCGAGCGTGCCGTCGCGTTTCAGGCGAATCACGAAGGCCGCCTCGGTCTGCTGCGCTTCGATACCGCCATAGGGCTTCTTCCAGCAGCGCTCGACCTGTTGCTTGAACATCGCGCCCCAGGTCGCCGAATTGTCGGCGGCCTTGCCATGGGCAAGGCCGAGAGCCGCGTTCATGTTGAGCGTGTCGCCGGCTGCTGCCTGCCGCGTCGGATCGCGCTTGTCGAGAAGGGCCGCGATCTTCGACTGGTCGAACACGCGCTCCTTCGGCTTCTGCTCCGGCGGCGGCTTGGCGGCCTGCTGGTGCGGCTTCGGCGGCGGCTTTTTCTCTTCCTTCTTCAGCGCTTCCGCGATCGGATCGGGCTTGGTGGGATCCGGCTTCTTTTCGACCTGCTTCGGCTCTGGCTTTGGTTCTTCCTTCTTCGGCTCTTCCTTTTTCGGCTCGTCCTTGGGCTTGGTCTCGGCAACCGGCTTCGGCGGGTCGGGCTTCTTCTCGACCGGTTTCTCTTCCACCTTCGGGGTCGGGGGCGGCGCCGTGTCGGTGACGACGGGCGGCTTCTTTTCCTCGATCTTGCCGACGGTGTCGTCGACCGGCTTGGCCTCGGCGACCTTCTCCACGAGCGGCTTCGGATTTTCCTTCTTGCCGGCCCTCTGGCCGGCCATCACATGGGCAAGCTGATCGGACGAAATCACATCGACGGCGACAGTCTCCTCGTCCGGCAGGACATAGGCCTTGGTCGAAAACGACACGAGGCCCCATCCCAGCACGAGGACATGCAGGGCGATCGATGCCACCAGCGTCTTGTCGACCTTGATCTTCTTCAACTTACCCTGCTCGCCTTGCCATGGCTCAAGATCCCCCCTCCGGGATGATGACGATGTTGGCCTTGTAGCCCGCGGTGCGGATCTGGCCGAGGAGCTTCATCATGTCGGTGTAGCAGACGTCCTTGTCTCCGCGCAGATAAACCACGGCATCACTGTCCGATCGGGTCTCCCGGATAGCCTTGATTTTGGGCAAGAGGTCGGCAGCCGAGATCGCGGCGTCCCCGAGATACAGTTCCACGCTCGAATTGCAACTGCCGCCGGTACGCTTGACCGATAGCGTCAATGGCGGGGTGTTCTGGGCAATCGACTTGCCGCCGCTCGCGATCGGCAGGTCGATGTCGATGTTCGACGTCATCAAGGGTGCCGCGACCATGAAGATGATCAGCAGCACCAGCATCACGTCGACCATCGGCGTGACGTTGATCTCCGCCATCACGGCGGCGCGGCGCCGGCCACGGCGGCCACCGCCATCAGACGAACCCGCCATGCTCATCGCCATGATCTAAAACCCACCGCTTGCGTTCATCACATCTCGCCTTGTCAGGCGCGCTCGTCGATCTGGCGCGACAGGATCGCGGAAAATTCGTCGGCAAAACCTTCCAGGCGCTGGGCCTGCCGGTTCACCTCGGAAATGAACTTATTGTAGAAAATAGTCGCCGGAATTGCGGCGATCAGGCCGATTGCGGTCGCAAACAGCGCCTCCGCGATGCCGGGCGCCACCACCGCCAGAGAGGTATTCTTTGACGCCGCAATCGACTGAAAGCTCGACATGATGCCCCAGACGGTGCCGAACAGGCCCACGAACGGCCCGGCCGAGCCGACGGTCGCGAGCACCAGGAGCCGCCGTTCCAACCGTTCGACCTCGCGCGCGATCGACACGTTCATGACCTTCTCGATCCGCATCTGAAGGCCGGCAAAGGAGCGCGAATGGCTCTCGAAGGAGCGCTTCCATTCGCGCATCGCCGCCACGAAGCAGGCCGCCATCGACTGGGTCGGCTTGGCCGACAGCGTCCGATAGAGTTCCTCGATCGACTGCCCCGACCAGAACGCCTGCTCGAACCGGTCCATCGCACGGCGGGTGCGCGAATACAGGAAGATCTTGTCGATCGCGATCGCCCAGACCCAGACCGAGCAGGCGAGCAGCCCGAGCATGACCGCTTTCACGACCCAATGGGCCTGCAGGAACAGCGCGATCAGCGAAACGTCGCTCGAGGCCATGGGCAGCGCCGTCTGCGCCACGTCGGCGGGATTCATCGGCAATATCCTTTCAACGCAAAGATCCCCTGTCCTTCCCGCAGCAAATGGCTGCCGGTACCGGATGTTCGTTTCGACGCGTCTTGCTCACGCGAACCGGTCTCCACCTCGCTCGAAGCGCTCCTAACAGCCGCGCACAAGGCGCCGCGGTAAGCGCCAGCGCGAAAAGCTTTCCATCTGTCACATGGGAGGGCCCTTCAAGGCCGGGCCCTGCTTCCCCCGTCAACATGTCAAAACAAGGGCTGTTCGCGCGTCATTTCCGCCCCTAACCAGACGCTAACCGTGGTTAATGCGAGGTTACCAAAGTCGGCTTTGACGGCCGGAAATGCTGGAGATTCGGCCGGTTACGGGAGTGGGCGGGGTTCCCGCCGCCTGTCGGCTGCCTGCGCTCCTTCCTCCTGAAAGGCCTGAAAGGGGGAAGGTCGGGATGGGGGTCTGCCACGAGTCGCACTGCCCGAGTGGAGAGAGATGATCCCCACCCGGTTTGCGCCAAAGCGCAAACCGACCTCCCCTTTTTCAAGGGGAGGTGAGATGGAGCCAGTTTCCGACAGCGGCGAAACGAAACTTCCGATTCAACTTTCAAACAGCCGAGAGGATGTGAGTCCGCGTTCTCGCGACGTGATACGTCCGAGCTTTGCGTCTCGTTCCACCCTCTCATTGAAGTGAGGGCGCAGGGAAAGCCGGGTGCCGGCTGCACCCGTGGGCCCCGTGCAACAAAAAGCACGGGGGTAGGACCACAGGTCAACCGGAGCAACACCGGCTTTCCCTGCGCAGTGGTTTACGGCTTACTTCGTGCTCTTCCCGGTGACCGGGCTTTCTTGCCACCGTCATCTCTCGCGCAAATTTCTTCGCGCAATAAACTTAGCGCCAGCGTCGGGGCGCCAGAACCACACGACTTCGCCGTCCACGGATAGTCACGCTCGTCAGTCGCAACACCCGCGTCCACCGCATCCCACCGCACGTTCGTGACGATCGCGAGCCGCCCCTCATTCGCCGTGAGACGCGCGGAGTCATAGTGCTGATTTGCCCGACGACGGAAGCGAAATGTTTTTCGCGCAGGGAGTGGACGAGGCAAATCACGTTGGAATTGCTCGCGAATTTTTTTCTCCGTCATTCCGGGGCGATGCGAAGCGTCGAGCCCGGAATCCATTTCGCCACCTGCGCAAGTGCATGAATAGATTCCGGGCTCGCGCTTCGCGCGCCCCGGAATGACGGTGGAGAGTGTAGCGGCTAGTTCGTCGGCATCACGTAAGCGTAGATCTTGCCGCGGGAGACCGCGGCTTCGCGCACGCGGTTGCCGTTGTTGCCGGAGATCATGATCGGATTTCCCCTGGCGTCGATGCCGGTGATGATGCCGACATGGCCGCCGCGGCGTCCGCGTGACATGACGGCGATGGCGCCGACCTGCGGGCCGGAGACACGCTGCCCATAGCGGGCGAACGAACTCGCCATGTCGGAGCCGGTGCCGCGATAGCCGGCCTGCTGCAGCACCATGTTCATGAACCGCGCGCACCACAGGCTTGCGCGACTGGTCGGGTTGCCGCCGAGGTAACGGCGGGCTTCAGCAACGATGTTCGACGAGCCGAGGCTTGCCGCCTGCTGCGGCTCCGGCGACAGGCTTGCGTTGCTATCGGCAAGATCCTGCGCCTGCATCCGCGCCACGCCGCGCTCCCAGCGCGAGGCACGCCTCATGTGGCGGTGACGATGATGGACATAGTGATGCTTGGCATGATGACCGGAATGATAGGCCCGGGCGTGGCGCCCTGCGTGATGATGAGGCCGTGCCGAAGCGGGAGAGATAGAGACGACGATTGCCGTCGAACACAATGCCAGTGCCAGAACTCGAAGCAACCGGCGGAACGCACGCAACTGAACCATACTTCCCATTTTTTCCTTCTGTTACACCCCGTTTTCGCTGGGTGCGCCGTCTGTGGATGACATCTGGATGACAGGCGCGATGCGTTTTGTGATGCGCAATGTGGCAAGAAGAAGATTTCGTGCCGCGCTGCGGCGAAAAATTGCGAGGTCATTTCGCGAACATTTGGCGGCGAAAACAGAAACGAGACCGCGCATTGCAGCCGCGAACGTTAATTGCGATCCTCGCTGGCGCAGGCTCACAAGGAAAACGCAAAATGCCCTATGCCGTCGCCAAGGATAATGTCCGCCTCTATTTCGAAGAGGCGGGGAGCGGCACGCCGATCATCTTTCTGCACGAGTTCGCGGCCGATCACACCAATTGGGAGCCGCAGATGCGCTATTTCTCGCGCGGCCACCGCTGCATCGCCTATTCCGCGCGCGGCTACACGCCATCAGACATTCCGCCATCGGCCGAGGTCTACACTTACAAGCATTTCTACACCGATGCGCTCGCGGTGCTTGATCATCTCGGTATCGCACGCGCGCATTTCGTCGGGCTGTCGATGGGCTCCTATTCGTCGCTGCAAGTCGCGTTGAATGCACCCGAGCGCGCGCTGTCGATGACGCTCGCCGGCGTCGGCTCCGGCTCGAGTCTCGAAAACCTCGACGCCTTCCGCGCCCAATGCCGCGCCAATGCCGAGCAGTATGAAACGATCGGATCAGCGGAAGTCGCCAAGGTGACGCGCGAGGCGCCGGGCCGGATTCCGTTCCTCGTCAAGGATCCGCGCGGCCATGCCGACTTCTATGCCGCGCTCGCGCGGCACGATGCCAAGGGATCGGCCGATACCATGCGCAGTTTCCAGGGCGGGAGGCCCTCGATCTATACCATGGCGGACGCGATCGGACGCGTGGGAACGCCGGCGCTGATCATCTGCGGCGATGAGGACGACAATTGCGTCGAGCCGAGCCTGTTTCTGAAGAAGCATTTGCCCGCGGCGGGGCTGACGTTCTTTCCCAAGTCGGGGCACGTGCTGAATCTCGAGGAGCCTGCACTGTTCAACGAGATGGTTGAGCGGTTCATCGCGCTGGTGGAAGCCGGACGATGGCTGTCGCGCGATCCGCGGTCGATGGTGGTCTAGCTGTCATTCCGGGGCGCGCGGAGCGCGAGCCCGGAATCCATTCATCCACGGAGTCTGCGGCCCGATGGATTCCGGGTTCGCGACTTCGTCGCGCCCCGGAATGACGGGGAGAGAGCTTAGCGGCCCTTGCCGCCCCTGCTCAGCAGAAACACGCCTTGCTCGCCGAACATGTTCCAGACCCACCAGGGCAGGTTCAGCGGCACTGGGCGGCCGTAGAGGTCGAGCGCGACCGCGCGCTCCATCTTGACGTGGATCTCGTCGCAGAGCTGCACGAAATCCTTGATGGTGCAGAAATGAATGTTGGGCGTATCGTACCAGGTCGCCGGCAGGTTTTCGGTGCGCGGCATGTGGCCGCCGATCAGGAGCTGCAACCGCATCTTCCAGAAACCGAAATTCGGAAACGACACGATGGCGCGGTGACCGATGCGCAGGAGATTTTCCAAAACCGCCTTCGGCTGCCGCGTCGCCTGCAGCGTCTGCGACAGGATCACGTAGTCGAAAGCATCGTCGGGATAGTTGACGAGATCGGTATCGGCATCGCCCTGCACCACCGCGAGCCCCTTGGCGACGCAGCGGTTGACGCCTTCGCGCGACAGCTCGATGCCGCGGCCGTCGATGCCCCGGCTCTCCAACAGTTGCAGAAGATCGCCCTCGCCGCAGCCGACGTCGAGCACGCGGGAGCCCGACTCAACCATTTCGGCAACGAGGAGATGGTCCGGGCGATGACTCGTCCGCGCTGGCGCCACGCCGGGCAGCGGCAAGGTTTGTTCCTGAAGCGCCATCACTTAAGTCCCCGCATCGCCGAGGCCGCGCGCCTTGCCGGCCGAGTGCAGGAACGCGCGCGAGATATCGAAGAATTCGGGCACATCGAGCAGGAAGGCATCGTGGCCCTTGTCGGTCTCGATCTCCGCGAACGAGACCCGCGCGCTCGAGGCATTCAGCGCATGCACCAGCGCCCGCGCTTCCGAGGTCGGAAACAGCCAGTCGCTCGTGAACGACACTACGCAAAAGCGTGTCTCGATATCGCGAAAGGCCTCCGCCAGCACGCCATCATGGTCGGCGGCGATGTCGAAATAGTCCATCGCCCGCGTCAGATAGAGATAGCTGTTGGCATCGAAGCGCTCGACAAAGGACGAGCCCTGGTAGCGCAGATAGCTCTCGACCTGGAAGTCGGCATCGAAGGAGAATGTCGGCAGCTCGCGGTCCTGCATCCGCCGCCCGAACTTGCGGTGCAGCGCTGCATCCGAGAGATAGGTGATGTGCGCAGCCATGCGCGCGACCGCGAGCCCGCGATGCGGATGCGTGCCCTGGTCGACATAGCTTCCGCTGCGCCAGTCCGGATCGGCCATCACAGCCTGCCGGCCGAGTTCATGGAAGGCGATGTTCTGCGCCGAATGGCGTGTCGAGCAGGCGATCGCGAGCGTCGAGAACACGCGCTCAGGGTAAGCCGCGGCCCATTGCACCGCCTGCATGCCGCCCATCGAGCCGCCGACCACGGCGAACAGCGTCTCGATGCCGAGCCGATCGATCAGCATCGCCTGCGCGCGCACCATGTCGGGAATGGTGATGATCGGAAAATCCAGGCCCCACACCTTGCCGGTCGTAGGGTTGAGCGAAGCAGGGCCGGTCGAACCCATGCAGCCGCCAAGCACGTTGGAGCAGATGATGAAGTATCTGGAGGTGTCGAGCGGCCGGCCGGGACCGACCATGGTCTCCCACCAGCCGGGCTTGCCTGTCACCGGATGCACATTGTTGACATGCTGATCGCCGGTCAGCGCGTGGCAGACGAGGATGGCGTTGGAGCGCTCGGCATTGAGCTCGCCATAGGTCTGATAGGCGATCTGAAATGGCGCAAGGTCGATGCCGCAGTCGAGCTTCAACGGCTGATCCGTGCCGAACTTCGCCACCGGCGAGGATGGATGATCGGCCTCATGGGCGCGATCCTCGCCCTGGATCGACGGTGTCTTGATCGACTGCACCTTGGTCATTGCGGCGCCTTCCCCCGATGCGGAGGTCCCGGACAGAAATCAGGCCATGAAAAACCCGGCCTGAACAAAGGTTCGGCCGGGATCGATCTGTCCCCGGCCTGTTTAGCGAGTTCTTTAACGTGGCTGCAAGCCGGCCGGCTCAAATGACCACGGAATGGAGGGAAAGTAGTCCCTTACCCGACCTGCGTCAAGGCAACCGAGCCGTTAACCTAGTCGTTACCTTTAGACTGAGCTTGCACCATCAGGCCCCATGGGACAGAAACGCGTCACTGACACTTCTCCCTCTCCCCGCTCTTGCGGGGAGAGGATCGGGGTGAGGGGCTCTCTCCGCGAACACGGTGACAGACGGATTCGCGGAGAGTCCCCCTCACCCGAAATTCAAGCTCGCTTGAATTTCGACCTCTCCCCGCGCGCGGGGCGAGGTGAACGAGGTCGCTCCCTGATTGAAGAGAATCGACAGGCCCTAGCATGTCAAAACCGCCTCCGGCGCCGCCCTCGCTGGCTGAGTTGCGCAAAGAAATCGATGCGATCGATGAGCAGGTCCACCGCCTCTTGATGGCGCGTGGCGACATCATCGATCGCCTGATCAGGGTGAAGCAGACCCAGGAAGTCGGCTCCGCGTTCCGGCCGGCACGCGAAGCGGACATGATGCGCCGCCTGGTCGAGCGCCATCGCGGCATCCTGCCGCTCGACACCATCGAGAGCATCTGGCGCGTCATCATCTCGACGTTCACTTACGTCCAGGCGCCGTTCTCGGTGCATGCCGATGTCTCGGTCGGCGAATCCATGATGCGGGATTCGGCGCGCTTCCATTTCGGCTTCGTGGTGCCCTATGTCTCGCATTTCAGCGCGCAGGCGGCCGTCGACGCAGTGGCGAAATCGAAGGGCGACCTGGCGCTGGTGTCGGCCATCTCCAGCCGAACGCCGTGGTGGATCGAGCTCGAGGCCGAGGGCGCGCCGAAGATCATCGCGCGGCTGCCGTTCCTGGAGCGCGCCGATCATCCGGCCGCGCTGCCCGTCTTCGTGATCTCGCGCGTCGCCGACGACGCGATGGTGACCGAAGTCGAAATGTGGAGCGTCCGCGTCTCCGGCTGGAACGCCGAGGTTGCCCGCGCGCTGGCGCCGCTCGCCGAGATCGTGGCGGTGCCGGACACCGCTTTCGACGGCGCGGCGCTGCTGGTGTCGGTCGCGGGCATCGGCTTCGAGAACATCAAGCTGGCGCTGATCAAGGCCGGAGCCTCGGTGCGCTCATCGGCTCTCGTCGGCAGCCACGCAACACGCTATACCGTGCCCTCGAACGGGACAGCCAAGACTTAAAGCAAGGCCGCCCCCAAATCCGGAGTTAGAGAGTTAACGATGTCCCGCCCCGTGCCGAACCCCGGCATCCTCGATATTGCGCCCTACACCCCCGGCAAGAGTCCGGTGGCGGAACCGGGGCGCAAGGTGTTCAAGCTTTCCGCCAACGAGACGCCGTTCGGCCCCTCGCCGAAGGCGATCGAGGCCTATAAGCACGCCGCAGAGCACCTGGAGGACTATCCGGAAGGCACCTCAAAGGTGCTGCGCGAGGCGATCGGCCGCGCCTACGGCCTCGACCCGAACCGCATCATCTGCGGTGCCGGTTCGGACGAAATCCTCAACCTGCTCGCCCACACCTATCTGTGCGAAGGCACGGAGGCGATCTCCACCACCCACGGCTTCCTGGTCTATCCGATCGCGACCATGGCGAATGGCGCCAAGCACGTCGTGGTGCCGGAGACCGACTACACCGCCGACGTCGATGCGATCCTGAAGGCGGTTACGCCGCGGACCAAGCTGGTCTGGCTCGCCAACCCGAACAACCCGACCGGCACCTACGTGCCGTTCGACGAGGTCAAGCGGCTGCGCGCCGGCCTGCCGTCGCATGTGTTGTTGGTGATCGACGCCGCCTATTGCGATTACGTGGTGCGCAACGACTATGGCCTCGGTCTTGAACTGTGTGCAACGACCGAGAACACGGTCATGACGCACACTTTCTCCAAGATCCACGGGCTCGCGGCGCTGCGCGTCGGCTGGATGTTCGGGCCTTCGCATATCGTCGATGCGGTGAATCGCATTCGCGGTCCCTTCAACGTATCGAGGCCGGCGATGCTCGCCGCGGTCGCTGCGATCGAGGACACCGCGCATGTCGAGATGTCCAGGATGCACAACGAGAAATGGCGGAGCTGGGTGACGGACGAGATCCGCAAGCTCGGGCTGAAGGTGACGCCGAGCGTCGCCAACTTCGTGCTGATCCATTTCTCGACCGAGAAAGGCAAGACCTCGGCCGAGGCGGATGCGTTCCTCACCAAGCGCGGACTGGTGCTGCGGGCGGTGAACAATTACGGCCTGCCGCACGCGCTGCGCATGACCATCGGCACCGAGGAGGCCAATCGCCTCGTGGTCGAGGGCCTGCGCGACTTCATGGATCAGAAGTGAACGGCGCACCGCACTTCCAGCGCGTCGCGCTGATCGGCTTCGGCCTGATCGGCGGCTCGATCGCGCGCGGCGCGCGGGCGCAGGGGCTCGCCGGCGAGATCGTCACCACCGCACGCTCGGAAAAGACGCGCGCACGTGTCGCCGAGCTCGGCATCGTCGACCGCGTGGTGGCGACCAATGCGGAAGCGGTCAAAGATGCCGATCTCGTCATCCTCTGCATTCCCGTCGGCGCCTGCGGGCCCGTGGCGGCGGAGATCGCGCCGCACCTGAAGAAGGGCGCCATCGTTTCCGACGTCGGCTCGGTCAAGGGCGCCATCGTCAAGGATATGGGGCCGCATATTCCTGATGGCGTGCACTTCGTGCCGGCGCATCCGGTCGCTGGCACCGAGCACTCCGGGCCCGATTCCGGTTTTGCCGAACTCTTCATCAACCGCTGGTGCATCCTGACGCCGCCTGAGGGCGCTGATGCGGGCGCGGTTGAAAGGCTGCGTGAATTCTGGGCCGCACTCGGCGCCAAGGTCGAGATCATGACGCCCGACCATCATGATCTCGTGCTCGCAATCACCAGCCATCTGCCGCATCTGATCGCCTACACCATAGTCGGCACCGCCGACGAGCTGGCGCAGGTGACGTCGTCGGAAGTGATCAAATTCTCCGCCGGTGGCTTTCGCGATTTCACCCGCATCGCGGCCTCCGACCCGACGATGTGGCGCGACGTGTTCCTGAGCAACAAGGACGCGGTGCTGGAGATGCTCGGCACCTTCAACGAGGATCTTTCCAAGCTGACGCGCGCGATCCGCCGCAGTGATGGCGAGGCGCTGTTCGACCACTTCACCCGCACCCGCGCGATCCGCCGCGGCATCGTCGAGATCGGCCAGGACTCGGCGGCGCCGGACTTCGGCCGGCCGCACGCGAATCTGGAGAAGAAGTAGCGCCGTCGTCATTGCGAGGAGCGCAAGCGACAAAGCAATCCATGCCTCAACAAGCGGCGACATGGATTGCTTCGCTTCGCTCGCAATGACGAACCCACGCGACGCGATCGATCTGGGCTACGGGCTAGAACAGCGGCGGGATCTGTCCGACCTTGATCGGGCCCAGGAACACCGCGCCGTCGGCGAAGCGCAGCGGGAAGCTGCGCGCCTTCTTGCCTTCCAGCATGGCTTCGCTGCCGAGCGAATTGACGGTGGCGGCGACGCCGACATTGGCGTTCTGCTTCACCATCTTGCCAAGGCCGGGGACCGCGCGGTCGAGCGCGCCAAAGAGATTGTTGAGGTCCTGCGTCTTCACGCCGGGCGCGACACGGTCGAGCGTCGATTGCGGCACACCCTCCTCTAGCATCTTCTCGATGCCCAGCGCCGGGATTACGCGCTCGAGGCCCGTGACCGTCATCTGCAATTCGCCTTCGATGCGGCCAGCCGCGTTGAGGCTCAAGCTGCCCGCGGAGACCGCGATCATCTCGCCCTGCTGGATGCGCGACTGCACGATCTCGACATGGCCGCCGGCCGCCTGGATCTCGCGGAAACGCTCCGGCCACGGCTTTGGCGTGAAATCCTTCAAGCCGGAAACTTTCGCACGGATGTCGGCATCGAACGGCGTCGCCAGCACCGGATGCACATCCTGCAGGCTGCCGCCGTTGATCTGCAGCGCGGTCTCGATCACGGGATTGTCGGCAGCCGAGTCTTCGGCGAGGCGGCCGTGCAGCTCGACGTGATTGGCGCGGCCGAGCGGCGTCTGCACCGAGCCGTTGACGCGATCGATCGCGGGATCGTCGAACACCAGCGAGCCGCGCTGCGGCACCGCGGGCAAGCCGGCCACGCTGGCGCGGCCTGTGCGCCAGTTCACGGCGAGCTGCGGCTGTGCGCCGCGCTCGGCGAGCGTCGCCGGCGCCTTGAATTCGGCGATCACGCGCGTGGGGTCGTAGACCTGCGCCACCACCAGAATCTCGCCGAGTCGCGCAGTGAACGAGGTCTGCGGCGCCGCGGTCTGCGACAGCAGGGTCACGCTGGCATCCTCGCAGCGGATCTCAAGCCGGAAGGGGTAACCGGCCACCGATCGCTTGCCGCAATCATAGACCCGGCCCGCCTTCGCCTCCTGCGCGCGCCAGGCATCGGCCTGCACCCAGACCTGGGACGCGGCATAGAACCAGAAGGCGCTCCAGGCGATGGCGAGGATCAGGACGAGGACGGGGGCGGCAAAGAGACGCCAACGGGAGCGCCGGCGCGGCGCGGGGGTCATATCAGGCATGCGGCGACCTCTGGCTGTCAATTTTGGCAAATGTAAGCGGAATCATGTTCCAGGAGCAGACGAAACCGCTTCGCTTCGCCTCGCGGGTTTGCTAGCCGTTGCGCCGATGTCCGCGCAACTCCTCTCCTCGCCCGAATCAGGTGACAACGACCTCTGGGTATTCGGTTACGGCTCGCTGATGTGGAAGCCGGGTTTCGAGTTCGAGGAACAGGTGGCGGCGCGGCTGATCGGCGAGCATCGTGCGCTCTGCGTCTATTCCTTCGACCATCGCGGCACGCCGGAACGGCCGGGACTGGTGCTCGGGCTCGACCGCGGCGGCGCCTGCCGCGGCATTGCGTTCCGCGTGGCGGCGAAGCGGCGCAGCGAGGCGATCGCTTACTTGCGTAGCCGCGAGCAGACCACCAATGTCTATCGCGAGGTGCACCGCTCGGTGTGGCTTGAGGCCGACCCGCGGTCGCGTGTGGCCGCGCTGGCCTATGTGGTGGACCGCAGCCATGTGCAATATGCCGGACGGCTGTCGCTCGCCGAACAGCTCCGCTTCGTGCAGCAGGGCCACGGTCGCTCGGGCAACAACCGCGACTACGTGCTGTCCACGGTGCTCGCGATCGAGAGCCAAGGTTTTCGCGATCCGCAGCTGCACAAGCTCGCAACGATGCTGCACGACGCGCATCCGATCGAGCTGCCGCTGCAGGAGGGAACGTAGCTACACCTTCGCCTTCGCGGTATCGGGCACCACGCCGAACAATTGCGCCTGCTCGGCGCGCGCGGCCGCGACGATGCTATCTGTGGCGCCCTCGATCGACTCGCGCAGGCGCGTCATGAATTCGGCGCGCGGCAAGCCTGGCGGCAGCGGATCGAGGAATTCGACCACCAGCGTCCCGGGATAGCGCATGAAGGTGCGGCGCGGCCAGAACAGGCCGGAATTGAGCGCGACCGGCAGGCACGGCACGCCGCTCTCGGTATAGATCTGCGCGACGCCGGTCTTGTAGCTCGGCGGCGCGCCGACCGGGCGCCGCGTGCCTTCCGGGAAGATCACGAGCTGGCGGCCGCGCTTCACTTCCGCCGCCGCGCGGCGCAACGTCTTGACCAGCGAGCGCGGACCGCCGCCGCGATCGATCGGGACCATCCCGGCCTTGACCAGGAATTGGCCGAACACCGGGATCCAGGTCAGCTCGCGCTTGAGCATGTAGAGCGGATGATCGAAGAAGCGCAAAAGCTGGAACGTCTCCCACATCGACTGGTGCTTGGCGGCGACGATCAAAGGTCCTTTCGGGATTTTCTCCAGTCCTCGGAATTCGACCCGGATGTTGCAGACGACGCGCATCAGGAACAGCGTCGCGTTCGCCCACCAGGCGGCCAGCGTCATCATCACTCCGCGCGGCAGCATCACGGTCGGGATCGCGAGGATGCTCAACGCCACCAGTACGAGATAGAACAGCACGTTGAAGACGAGCGAGCGCACGAAGATCGAAGACATCGAATTCCCGACAAAGAGTTGGTCTGGTCAGTTCACCTGCGCGGTCGCCGGCCGGCGCGGCGCCTGTGCGCCCGGAGGCTCGAGGAATTCCGGTCTCAGGTCGAGACCGGCCTGGGCCAGCCGCACCCGCACCTCCGCCGCGACATATTTGACGTATTCCGATAGCAGGAGGCGCAGCGTTCCGCCACTCATCCACCAGGGTTCGTCGCGCCATTTGTCGCCGATCACGACGAACGGGATCAGTTCGACATCCGGCATCGCGTGCGACAATTCAAGGATCGCGCGCGGCATGTGGTAGTTCGAGGTCACCACGATCAGCGACTTGAAGCCGCGCTCGCGCGCCCAGCGCCGCGTCTCCGCAGCGTTGCTCCTGGTATTGACCGCGGAGCGGTCGAGATCGACGCAGCACCGGAGCAGCGCCTGATTGTTCTCGGGCAGCGAGCGGGAAATGTCGCTTGCTGCATTGGTCGGGTGCACACCTGAGATCAACAGCCGCTTGCCGTAGCCGGCCGCCAGCAATTCCACCGCATCCGAGATGCGCGAGGAACCGCCGGTCAATACCACGATGCCGTCGGCATTGCGCGCGGGCGCGGTTTCGGCGCCGCGCAACTGCGACAGGAACGCGATGAAGCCTAGCCCGGCGGCGACGAACAAGATGGCCAGCGGCACGACGATCAGCGCGCGCAGCCATCCGCGCGGCCGCGCTGGCCGGCGCTTTTGCTGCGATCGGTCGTCGAGATCAGAGTTCATCGGATACGGCTGTCCTTCCCCGGCACGCAATTCTAGAGCGTTTTGGGGCGAAGTGGAGTCCGACGGTTCCATCAGTCGACGTCATCGAGCGTGGCGAACAGCGTCCGCCGCGAGGCCCAGGCCGTGATCGCGGCGATCAATACCGCCTGCAGCGCCAGCACCAGATAACCGGACGGGCGTAGCGAGAAGGTCCCGAGCAGGGCGGCGAACTGGTCGCCGACCGGAGTGCCCGAGAACCAGCTCGCGATCGATTCGGAGAAGCCGAAGAACAGCATCGCGATGCCGCCGCCGATCAGCCCGCCCTCGAGGCCCAGCATTAGGAAATGCCGCAGGAAACGGTTGGCGATGTAGCTGTCGGCGGCGCCGACGAAATGCAGCACCTCGACGATCGGCCGGTTCGCCGCCATAGCGCCGCGCGTGGCGAAGGATACCGAGATGATCGTCGCGACGATCACGAGTGCGAGAATGCCGATGCCGGCAAAAACGGTGGCGCCGGTCATCGAGCGCATCCGCTCGATCCAGGCGCGGTGATCGTCGACGCTGGCGCTGGGGGCAACCTGCGTGATCCGCGTCCGGAGCGCGGCGAGGTCGAGTGTGGTGCCGGGCTGCACCCGCGCCACGATGACGCGCGGCACCGGCAGTTGCTCGATCGACAATCCGCTGCCGAGCCACGGCTCGAGCAATTTGGCCGATTCCTCCTTGCTGAACGGGCGGACCTCGACGATGCCGGCCTGCGTCCGCATCGTCTCCACTGCTGCGGAAGCGTCGCGCTCGAGATCGCGGCCGGCGGTGGGGCGGATCTGGATCGTGATCTCGCTGGCGACTTCCGACTGCCACTCGGCCGCGGAGGCGCTGACCAAAAGCACCGCCCCTGTGGTTATCGAGGCCAGGAAGGTCATGATCGCCACGACGGCGACCAGCGCGCGGCCGGAGATCGAGGCGCGCGGCACGATCGGCGACATGTTGCGCGCGTTCGCCGACACCTGCGGGCGTTCATGCCCTAGGTCGACGAGCGGCACATGCTCTCGTCCGATCTTATTCATAGATGTGCAGCCGTCCCTGGTGCAGCACCAATCGCCGCGCTTCGTATTGGTCCATCAGCGTGATGTCGTGGGTGGCGATGATTACGGCGGTGCCGGACTTATTCAACTCGATGAACAGACGAAGCAGCCGCCGCCCGAGCGTCGGATCGACGCTGCCGGTCGGCTCGTCGGCCAGCAGCAATTGCGGCCGTGAGATCACGGCGCGCGCGATCGCGGCACGCTGCTTCTCGCCGCCAGAGAGGATCGGCGGCAGCGCATCCATCCGTTCGCCGAGGCCAACCCATTTCAAGAGATCGATCACCTCGCGCCGATAGCTGGATTCGTCGCGGCCCATCACGCGGAATGGCAGCGCGACATTCTCGTAGGTCGTCATGTGGTCGAGCAGGCGAAAGTCCTGCAGCACGATGCCGATGCGCTTGCGCAGGTTTGCCACCTGGTCCTTGCTCAGCAGCGAAACGTCCTTGCCGAACAGATTCACCAATCCCCGCGTCGGCCGCAGCGACAGGAACAACAGCCGGAGCAGCGAGGTCTTGCCCGCGCCCGAGGGACCAGTGAGGAACTGGAAGGAATGGGCCGGAATGGCGAAGCTAAGGTCGCGCAGAATCTCCGGGCCGAGCCCGTAACGCAATCCGACATTTTCGAACCGAACCAAGCTCTAGCTCCGCTCGACATGGGGTTGGACGTTGGGTTCAATTTGGGCGGCGGCCGGGAACCTCGAACCTCGGCTCGATCCTCGCGCCCGCTTGGGCCGGCGGTCCGAACGAAGCGTTTGTGCTTCGGTTATGGTTTCCGGTTCGTTAACGGTCGCCTTGTAGCATCGCGGCGCATCCATGGTGGGGATTGGGCTCCATGCATATCGTTTGCCCGCACTGTACAACATCCTACGCGATCCGGCTGGAGACCTTGGGTCCGGCCGGGCGTACGGTGCGTTGTTCCCGCTGCAAGGAGGTCTGGCTGGCGCGGCCGGAGGATGCCGTCGAGGCCACGGCGCCGATGCCGGCGATGGCGGCTGCGAGCCAATCCGAAGCGTCCGACGTCGCCGCGGAATGGGAGGCGATGGCGCGGCAGGAGGAGGACGAACGCGCGCCTGTCGTCGACAGCCCCTCGATCTCGGCCGACTGGCCGGCCGACGATGCGATCCAACAGGACTGGCCGTCGGTCGCCCGGGAAGACGCCGAGGCTCATGCGGATACCGAAGCCAAGCCCCGTCGCCGGCTGCCAGGCCTGTTCAAGCTGCCTGCCCTGCCCCGCATCAGCATGCCCGGAGCGAGCCTGCCCGGTGCCTGTGCCGCGATGGCGGCGCTGATTGTGGCGCTGGTGGTGTGGCGCAGCGACGTCGTGCGCCTGCTGCCGCAAACCGCACTGTTCTACAGGCTGGCGGGACTCGACGTGAATCTGCGCGGGGTGGCGTTCAAGGACATCAAGATCACCGACGACACCATGGACGGCCAGCTGGTGCTGGTGATCGAAGGCATGATCGTCGGCGAGACCCGAAAGCCGGTGGAACTGCCACGGTTGCGCTTTGCGGTGCGCGACGCGCAGGGTGCCGAGATCTATGCGTGGAACACGGTGCTGGAGCAGCCGGTGCTGAAGCCGGGCGAGCGCGCCTATTTCAAGTCGCGCCTTGCTTCGCCACCGCCCGAAGGCCGCACCGTGGATATCCGCTTCTTCAACAAGCGGGATCTGGCGGGCGGTGGCGGCCGCGCGTAGTACCGAAGTTGAATTTGGCCCAACGTCTCTTGCGAAGGAGGTTAGCTCGATGCCGCGGGTATTGATAGCCGACGACGAAGATTCGATGCGCTCGCTGGTGGCGCGCGCGATCGCGATGGACGGCCACGAGACCGTCACCGCGCAGGACGGCGCCGCCGCGCTGGAAATCCTGGCACGCGAGCAAGGCGCCTTCGATCTCCTGCTCACGGACATCCAGATGCCCGTGATGGACGGGATCGCATTGGCGCTGGCCAGCGCGCGTGATTTTCCGGACCTGAAGATCCTGTTGATGACCGGCTTCGCCGATCAGCGCGAGCGCGCCTCCGGCCTCAATGCGATCGTGCACGACGTGGTGACCAAGCCGTTCTCGGTCGCGGATATCCGCACGGCGGTGGCTGATGCGCTGTCGGCGCGGAAGGTGGCGTAGGTTCTCCGCTTGTCATTGCCGGGCTTGACCCGGCAATCCATCCAGGAAACGACTCTCGTGAAGATCGATGGATACGCGGATCAAGCCCGCGTATGACACGCGAGGCGCGAGGATAGCGCTCGCACCGAACCGCCTCAATAATCCTTCAGCAGTCGCTCGAGATAGTCGAGCTCGAGCTGCGGCCGCGACGGGTCGCCGAGGCGGCGGCGGAGTTCTTCGAGGATGCGCCTGACACGCTGGACGTCGATCTCACCGGGAATCTTGACGGTGTAGTCGTCGCCGAATTGGCGGCCGTGCAGGGGACGCCCGAGCGGATCGGTCTGGTTGCCGCCGCTCTGCTGTCTGCCGGCACGATTGCCGGGGCCATCGCCGGCCTGCTCGCCCTCACCCTGTTGCATCGCCTCGGCGAGGCTCTGCGCACCCTTGCGCAGCGCATCCAGCGCGCGGCCCTGCGAATCCACCGCACCGTCAGCATTGCCTTCGCCAAGCCGGCCGCCGGCATCGCCCATCGCGGAATCGGCCTGATCTAGCCCGTCATCACCGTCGCCCTGATCACCCTGCTGGCCGCCCTGACCTTGCTGGCCCTGTTGTCCCTGTTCGCCGCGCTGACCCTTTTCGCCACGCTGGCCCTGTTGTCCCATGCCGCGCTTGGCGAGCTCCTCCTGCAATTTCTGCAACCGGTCGCGCAGCGCCTGCTGATCCTGCTGCAGGTCGGACATGGACTGATCACCCTGCTTGCCGCGCATGCGGTCGCGCCGCGAATCCTGGCCCTGCTTGAAGGTCTTGTCGCGCAATTGCTGCTGCTTGCGGATCATGTCGCCGAGCTCGTTCAGCGCCTGCTCCATGTCGCTGTCGCCGCCCTGGCCGGGCTGCGCCATCTGCAGGTTCTCCAGCATCTGCTGGAGCTGGTCGAGCAATTGCTTCGCCGCGTCCTTGTCGCCGGAGCGCGATAGCCGCTCCATGCGGTCGAGCATGTTCTTCAGGTCCTGCTGGCTCAGGACCTTGGCATTGGGATCGAGCGGACGCGCCAATTGCTGCGGGTTGTTGCGGAACTGCTCGGCGAGCTGGCGCATGAAGTTGTCGAGAGCCGCACGCAGATTGTCGGTAAGCTTCTTGATCTCCTCGTCGCTCGCGCCACGCTCGAGCGCCTGCTTCAACGCGTCCTGCGCCGCACGCAGCGCCTTGTCGACGTCGGTGATGTTGCCGTCCTCGATGGTGACGGCAAGCGCCCACAGGCTGGCGACGACCTCGCGCAGCGCATCGTCGGTATGAGCGGCCTCGAGCTCCATCGTCACGCTGTGCAGGCCGAGATAGGTGCCCGCCTCCGGCGTGAACATTTCGGGCGCGATCAACAGCGCGCTCAGCGCGGCATAGACATCGGCGTTCTTGTTGGCATCAAGCGCGAGGATGCGGCGCTGCTCGATCAGCGCCCGCGCTAGCGGTTTGGTGAACAGCCGCTCCGGCAGGCGCATGTTGAACGGCTCACTCTTGGCCTCATTGCCAGCCTCGTCTTTCGCCGTCAGCGTCAGCGTCACATCTGCGCCGGCATAGGGATCTTCGCTCAAATCCTTGACGGTCTGGCCGACCCCATTGCGGGTGCGCGCGTTCGGCAGCACGAGCGGGAACTGCGGCGGCTCGAACAGCGGCCGGGCGTCTGCCGTCTTGGTTCCCGCGTTCCTGGAATCCTTGCTGGGTTCTTTGGCCGCATCGCTCGGACGCGCGATGAATTGGGCGCGGGATTCGGTGACGCCGTAATCGTCTTCGATCCTGTAGGACAACTGCAGCGAACCGCGCGCCTGCCGCTCCGGATCCTTGGCCAGCGCGATCGACGGAGGACGGTCAGGGGTTGCGGTAAAGCGCCACAGCGGCTGACCCGCGGGTGCGCGGACATGCGCTGTGCCGTCGCCTGCAATCTTGAAATGCCGCTCGTTGGTGCCCTTCGGCGCCTCTCCGCTCGGGGCGATCTCGGTCACGCCGCCACCGGCCACGACATCGATATTGCCGCCACTGGAACGCACCAAAAGCGTGCTCCCGGCGGGAACCGCCAATGGCCCGCTCTCGGCGGCAGCAGCTTCGCGGTTTGCCGACGACAGGATGATCGGCGGCTTGCCCGTGTAGTTCGGCGGCGTCACCCAGGCATCGACCCGGACATTGGTGGGCGCCAGCACGCCATTCCAATCGAAGGCGGAGGCGAAACGGAGAGAACGTTCGTCGCCGGCGGCGACATAGGCCGCAACCAGCATCACGATCACCAGCGCCCGCAGCGCCCATGGATCATGAATCGGAAGCCGCGGCGACGGCAGGCCGGCACGGATGCGCTTGAGCGACGCCAGCGTGCGCTCGCGCTGCGCCTGCCACAGCGCCTGCGAGACCGGGTCGCGGCTCGTGAGCGTATCGGTCAGCGCGGTCGCCGGGCGATGGCGGATGCCAGTGCCACGGTCGAGCCGACTCAAGCCCTCCTCGCGGGCCGGCCAGCGGAAACGAACCAGTGGAAGCAGCGCCGCGAGCGCCAGCAGAGCGAACAGGCCTACGCCGGCCAGGCGTACCGCAAGCGGCAGCACCAGCCAGAGTCCGACCCAGGAGACAACCAGGAACAATCCGATGACGGTCAGAAACCTGGCCAGATGCGGCCACACGCGCTCCCAAGCAATCGCGCATTGTGCCCGCTGCAGGGCTTCGTTCAGCTTCAGCCGCGCAACGGCGCCAGGCTCGCGCGCGGGCTCAGAGGGGTCGCCGCTCAATAAAATCTCCGGGTTGGCCTACAGATCACCTTACCACAAGGGCGGCAATGAGGCACCCGTTCCATTCCGGAAACCCACACGCGGAAATACGCATAACACGAAGGCGTGACTGCGCGTGAGCGACCCCGTAACGTCCGCGGCCTCACAACCTAGCCAAGTTGCTCTCCTAAACTGCATGAGGAAACGTCATGGACCAGAAGACGCACGACAAGGGCCTGGAAATCCGCAAGGCCGTGCTCGGCGAGGCCTATGTCTCCAACACGCTCAAGAACGTCGACAGCTTCAACAAGCCGTTCCAGGAACTGCTCAACGAATATTGCTGGGGCTCGGTATGGGGCCGCGAGGAATTGCCGCGCAAGACCCGCAGCATGCTCAACATCGCGATGATCTCGATCCTGAACCGGCCGCACGAATTGCGCGCGCATCTGAAGGGCGCGCTGACCAATGGCGTCACCCGTGACGAGATCCGCGAGATCCTGATGCAGGTCGCGATCTATGGCGGCATGCCCGCTGCCGTCGACAGCTTTCGGATCGCGCGCGAGGTGTTCGCCGAGATCGATAAGGGCTGACACCCACGCCGCCGTCGTCCCGGCCAAGCGAAGCGCGAGCCGGGATCCATAACCACAGGCGGATGTGATTACTGGAGCCACAGCCGGGCGCGGCAACTTCGGGCTGGGGGTATGGGGCCCCGCCTTCGCGGGGACGACATCGAGTGTGTAGCGCGCGGTTTCGCGCAATGAACTCGCGAGAGACAAAAAGGAATTACCATGGAAATTGGATTCATCGGCCTCGGGAACATGGGCTTTCCGATGGCGCGCCGGCTGGTCGAGGCCGGGCATCAACTTACCGTGTTCGACACGCGCAAGGAGGCTGTGGAGCGACTGACCGCACGCGGCGCGTTAGCCGCATCCTCGCCGCAGGAGGTCGCCAACCGGGTCGAGACCGTGATGGCGAGCCTGCCTTCGCTGCAGGCCTCGCTTGAGGTCGCAACCGGTGCCGGCGGCGTGATCGAGGGCAAGCGCGTCAAACGCTTCGTCGATCTCTCCACCGTCGGCTCGCAGATGGCGGTGCGCATCCACGACCTCCTGGCGAAGCGCAACATCGTGCAGATCGACAGCCCCGTCAGCGGCGGCGTTGGTGGCGCCGAAAAGGGAACGCTGGCGGTGATGGTCTCCGGCCCGCGCCCGGATTACGAGGGCCTGAAGCCGGTGCTCGACGTGATCGGCAAGGTGTTCTTCATCGGCGAGAAGCCGGGCTCGGGCCAGACCATGAAGCTCGCCAACAATTTCCTGTCGGCGACCGCGATGGTTGCGACCTCGGAAGCGGTGGTGATGGGCGTGAAGTCCGGGCTCGATCCGGCAGTGATGATCGATGTCATCAATGCGGGCTCAGGCATGAACACGGCGAGCCGCGACAAGTTTCCGCGCTCGGTGCTGCCGCGCACGTTCGATTTCGGCTTCGCCACCGGCTTGATGGTGAAGGACGTGCGGCTGTGCCTGGAAGAGATGAAGTCGCTTGGCCTGTCGATGGAAGTCGCCGAAGCCGTCGGCCGGCTCTGGGAAGTCGTCATCCGCGATATGGGGCCGGAGTCCGATTTCACCTCCGCGATCAAGCCGATCGAGAAGGCGGCGGGCGTGGTGGTCGGTGCGGCAAAGGGCAGTCACGCGGCGAAGTGAGCTGTGCGGACAAGATGCTTGAATCAACAAGAAAGACCGCCTGGCAGGCGGTCCTTCTGAATTTCAACGAAGGTGTTTTTGTCGGCCGCTTTGCGATCGCGCGCGGCGCTATTTCGACTTGCGACGGCGCTTGACGTACCAATAAACGCCCGCGGCGACGAGGAAGGGAAGTCCCGCGCCAGCGGCCGGGCCTGGAGCGCCACGATACGTTCCTTGCCCCTCATAATGGTAGACTTGGTTGGGAGGGAAGAACAGCCAAGCCGAGAAGTATACGCCAGCGGGCACGGCTGCCGCCATCAAGAGGAAAATCGCGAGAACCCAGCCTGGTAACGACATTGCTGCACTCCACTCAGCCATATTTGATAATATTAATCTCACTCTAATTTAAATATCTGTCAACGGGATTTAATATTTAAAATAGCAGCCCTGCGAAAATGGAGGGGACGATGGGGCCACGCGAAAATACCGCGTCTTATCCGAGATTTATTGGTTGCGCCGAGTTCAGCGCCCCTGCCCCGCGGCAGCGACATTGCTGTCGTCCTGTTTTGTTAAGTCAAAGGCACGTCTCGGCCGCTCGGGCTTAAAACGGCTCCCGCATGCTTCGGGCGCTCGACTGAGAAATCCGTCCGGAAGCCTGTTATTAAAAAACCTCTGTTGCCGCGCCGACTTTCCGGTGGTTATATTTAATTATATTGGCTATTAAATTGTAATGACCATTTTAAATAGATTGATTTCCGATCGTGCCGCGTCGCCGATAGCGAGGGACCTCCCGCGTGGCGAATTCTTCGCGGGGCTTTTCGCACTCGGCTGTATCAGCGGCTTCACATCACGCATCATCCAATCGATCGACCGGCTTGGATGGGTGGACGCCTTCTTCAATACTTTTGAAATCAGCATCATTGTTTGGATTTCGTGCGTCGCAGGGATCGCTCTCATTCTTCAAGACCGAACGACCGGGATTCGTTCGTCGGACCTCGCGATTGGCGCAGCGTTTGTCATTCTGGTCATTCTGCCCATCGGTCCCGTGAGCTGGTTCGCAGTCACCGCGCTCGGCCTCTACCTCATCAGCTCCAGCGACATCCCCTCGACCCGACGCGGCGCCCTCATACTGGTGGCGACCTGCGTGCCCATGCTCTGGAGCCGGTTGCTGTTTCAGTTCTTCGCCGACCTGATACTGCAAATCGACGCCTCGCTTGTGAGCTGGCTGTTGCACTCGCCTCGGAGTGGCGACATCGTTGATTTCGCCGACGGGTCCGGCGTTCTCGTGATCCTGCCGGCCTGTTCTTCGCTCGCCAACGTATCGCTTGCGGTTCTCTGCTGGGTCACCGTGAGCCAATCCGTCGATCACAAGCGATCCGCTTACGATCTGTTCTGGTGCCTGATGGCCTGCGTGTCGGTGATCGCGGTGAATGTTACGCGCATCGGTTTCATGGGATTGAGCCAATGGCACTATGCGATGTTCCATTCGCAATGGGGCGCCGCTGTCGCCAACACAATCATACTGGGCCTGATCGTCGGCTTCTGCGTGATAGGAGTGAGGCGTGAGCTCTTCCAGCGCATTTAGGGCATCGATCGCCGCCGTGCTCCTGCTGGCGATCGGGTGGAAGATCGCGGTCCCCGCCGATAACAAGAGCCACCTGAAAGAAGATCTCATTGAATTTCTCGAGACCAGGCACTTCAACGTGGTCGTAACCGACCAGATCGTGAATGATATGCCGATGGTCCGGGCCAACATCGCATCATGCCAGCTGCACGTCGCCAGGCTGACGCCCGATGGATCGAACGCGAATCTCATCCGCCATCTTGCTGCAGGCGCGGAGCACTCGTTCGTGGTCTTTCGCGGCGTGGTGTACACGCGACAACCGGTATTCTGGACCGTGCTGGATTATCTCTGGTCCAGATTCCTTCGCGAGCTTGGGTTGGCGAGGCACATTTCGCCTGTCATCAGCGTAGCGGAGAGCTCATCCTGCGACGCCGAACGGCTGCCATGGGGCGAGCTTCAAGGCTCGCCACGAGCCAGCTAAAACTCCTTCGTCGTCCCGGCCAAGCGAACGAAGTGAGCGCTGAGCCGGGACGACAGCGGAGAACGTGAAAGGCGGTCGCCGCTCACAGCCACGGCGCGGGCTTGTCCATTGCGATCAGCGCCTCGACCTCGACGCGCGGGCGCACGACTGCGTATTGATCGTCCTTGACCAGCACTTCCGGCACCAAGGGCCTCGTGTTGTAGCTGCCGGACTGCACCGCGCCATAGGCGCCGGCGGTCATGATCGCCAGGAGATCGCCCACCTTGGGCTCGGGCAGCGAACGGTCGAGCGCGAGATAGTCGCCGCTTTCGCAGACCGGGCCGACCACGTCGGCCACGATCATGGGCGCGCCCTTCCTGGCCTGCCGCACCGGCAGGATGTCGTGATGCGCCTCGTACAGCGTCGGCCGGATCAGGTCATTCATCGCGGCATCGATGATGACGAAGTTCTTGGCCTCGCCATGCTTCACATAGATCACGCGTGTGATGAGGATGCCGGCATTGCCGACAATCATCCGCCCCGGCTCGAACATCAGCGTGCAGCCGAGGTTATGCGTCACGCGCTTGACCATCGCGGCATAGAGGTCGGGCGCCGGCGGTGCCTCGCGGTCCATGTAATAGGGAATGCCAAGCCCGCCGCCGAAATCGATGTGCGAGATATTGTGGCCGTCGGCGCGCAAGGTCTGCACGAATTCGGCGAGGATCCGGAACGCGGTCTCCATCTTCGACAGATCGGTGATCTGGCTGCCGATATGCATGTCGGCGCCCGTCACCTCGATGCCCGGCAGCTTCGCCGCGCGGGCATAGACCTCGCGCGCCCGCGCAATCGGGATGCCGAACTTGTTCTCGGACTTGCCGGTCGAGATCTTGGCGTGCGTGCCGGCATCGACATCGGGATTGACGCGCACCGAAATGCGCGCGGTCTTGCCCATCTCGGCCGCAAGCCGCGACAACAGTTCGAGCTCGGGCTCGGACTCGATGTTGATGCAGAGGATGTCGGCGGAGAGCGCGGCGCGCAGCTCGGCCTCGGTCTTGCCGACGCCGGAGAACACGATCTTCGACGGCGCGATGCCGGCGGCAATCGCGCGCTTCAATTCGCCGCCCGACACCACGTCAGCGCCGGCGCCGAGCTTTGCCAGGGTGCGCAAGACCGACTGGTTGGAATTGGCCTTCATGGCGTAGCAGACCAGGACCTTCTCGCCGGCGAAGGCTTCGGTGAACACCCGGTAGTGGCGCTCCAGCGTCGCGGTCGAATAGCAATAGAGCGGCGTGCCCACGGTCTCGGCGAGCTTCGACAGGTCAACCGCTTCGGCGTGCAGCACGCCGTCGCGATAGTCGAAATGGTTCATGGCACGCTCAGTCGAGAAGCGGGTCGAGGACGAACGAGCGCTGGCGACCCTTGGCCGCGGCCGGCGGCGCATCCGTTCCATAGTTCGGATTGAACAGGCTCGGCTCGGCTGCCCGCCGGGTCTCGGTATCGCCTTCCGGAGCAGCCGGCGTCTGCGCTGAGCTCGCGGTCGGCGGCAGGTCGAGCGGTCCCTTGCGTCCGCAGCCGCCGAGCGTCAGCGCGGCAACGCCGACAAGGATGAGAGCCCATCCCGGCCGGGTCAGGCGGTGATTACAGGTCACGACGAAATCCCCAATGCGGGCCGCACCATACAAACATTGATTTGCTCTGGCGAGCCCCGGATAACCATGAGATTGCAGCGAAATTTGTCGTTCAGCCCAATTTTCGCTCTTTTTCCAGCCGCTTTGCCCAGGCTTTCGCCTGGGAAAGCACGTTCCTGGGCGCGGTGCCGCCATAACTGGTGCGGCTTTTCACCGATGATTCGACCGACAGCACTTTGAGTGCGTCCGCGGTGATCTTCGGCTCGACCTCCTGCATCGCCTTGAGCGGCAGCTCGTGCAGGGCGACGCCCCGCTCCGAGGCCAGCGCGACGATGCGGCCGGTGACATGGTGGGCCTCGCGGAACGGCATCTTGAGCGTGCGCACCAGCCAATCGGCGAGGTCGGTGGCGGTGGCATAGCCCTCGCCGGCTGCGGCTTTCATCCGCGCTTCGTCCGGCACGAGATCCCTGACCATGCCTGTCATGGCGCGGATCGCGAGCGACAGCGCGGCAAAGGCTTCCATCGCGCCCTGCTTGTCCTCCTGCATGTCCTTCTGATAGGCGAGCGGCAGACCCTTCATCACGATCAGGAGCGCGGTGAGCGCGCCGATCACGCGTCCGGTCTTGGCGCGCACCAGTTCCGCCGCATCCGGGTTGCGCTTCTGCGGCATGATGGAAGAGCCGGTGGTGAACTTGTCGCTGAGACTCACGAGACCGACCAAGGGCGAGGTCCAGACCACGATCTCCTCGGCGAAGCGCGACAGGTGCACGGCCGTGATCGCGGCGGCGGACAGGGTTTCGAGGACAAAATCGCGATCGGACACGGCGTCGAGCGAATTGGCCATCGGACGGTCGAAGCCGAGCGTTTTTGCCGTCGCGGCCCGGTCGATCGGGAACGAGGTGCCGGCGAGCGCGGCAGCGCCGAGCGGCGATTCGTTCAATCGCTTGCGGGCATCAGTGAAGCGGCCGCGGTCGCGCGCCGCCATCTCGACATAGGCAAGCAAATGATGCCCGAAGGTGACGGGCTGGGCGGTCTGCAGATGGGTGAAGCCGGGCATCACGGTTGCGGCATGTTCCAGCGCGCGCTCAACCAGCGCCGTCTGGAACGTGGCCAGTGCTGCGTCCGTCTCGTCGATCGTGTCACGGACGTAGAGGCGGAAGTCGGTCGCGACCTGGTCGTTGCGGGAGCGCGCGGTGTGAAGCCGCCCGGCGGCAGGGCCGATCAGGTCCGACAGCCGGCTCTCGACGTTCATATGGATATCTTCGAGCGCGCGCTTGAAATCGAACGATCCCTTGTCGATTTCTGACAAAATCGTGTCTAGACCTTTACCGATATTTTTCGCATCAGACGCGCTGATAATGCCTTGCGCGGCGAGCATCGCGGCGTGGGCCTTGGACGCGGCGATGTCCTGGGCATAAAGGTGACGATCGACGTCGATGGAGACGTTGATTTCCTCCATGATCGCGTCGGGACGCTCGGAGAACCGCCCGCCCCACATCTTGTTGCTCATGATTGCTCGCTCACGACTTCTCAAAGCTTCAGGCCCTGCCCTTGATCGCCCGACTGTCGAAACCGACCCGGCGCCGGCGCGGGCCCTGCTTAGCCACAATTAACGTTGGATGACAACGAATGCCTGAAACTCCCCCGTCCCGTGGCGCCACACGCCGGATTCCGCTCGTGATCGGCGCAGTGCTGGTCGGCGCGCTGATCGGCTATGCCGGCGTCTCCGGATTTGGCGGGCTGATGTGGCGCGGCCCGGCCGGTGACCCGGCCTGCAGTGGTGCGGTCGATCTGGCGAAGAAGCTCGGCCCGCTGGCCCGTGGCGAGGTCGCCGCCCTGACGATGGCGACAAAGCCCCTGCAGGTCCCCGACCTTGCCTTCGAGGACGCAGACGGCAAACCGAGGAAGCTGTCGGACTGGCGCGGCAAGACCGTGCTGGTGAACCTCTGGGCCACCTGGTGCGTGCCCTGCCGCAAGGAGATGCCGGCGCTGGACGCGCTGCAGGCCAAGCTCGGCGGCAAGGATTTCGAGGTGGTGGCGATCAACATCGACACCCGCGACTTCGACAAGCCGAAGAACTTCCTGAAAGACGCCAATCTGACCCGGCTCGGCTATTTCAGCGATGCGAAAGCCAAGGTTTTTCAGGATCTTAAGAGCATAGGCAAAGCGCTCGGCATGCCCACCTCGTTGCTGGTCGACGGCAAGGGCTGCGAGATCGCGACCATTGCGGGACCGGCCGAATGGGCGAGCGATGATGCGGTGAAGCTGATCACGGCGGCGGTGCAGCCGGCCGCGGCAGGGATCTAGGCGACGACGTTCAGATTGCCGCCGACGCCCGGTGCCAGATTGGCGTTGGACGGGGCACCCAGCAGGGTCTGCACCGCGAATTTCTCGGCGTCCGAATTGGATTTGATGATTGAGGTCTGGATCTGCGACTGCAGGCCGCCGGCCTGCATGGCCAGAATGCCCGAGACCATGCTCATCATGTCCATACGCGGTACTCCCAAGTTCGGGCGCACCATAGGCGGCAGGGGTTAACGCCTGCCTACCGCGTCGGGACCGGCTTCTCGCCGCGGTAGTCGTAGAAACCACGCTGGGTCTTGCGGCCGAGCCAGCCGGCCTCGACGTATTTCACCAGCAGCGGGCACGGCCGGTATTTTGAATCCGCGAGCCCCTCATGCAGCACCTGCATGATCGACAGACAGGTATCGAGCCCGATGAAATCGGCCAGTTCCAGCGGCCCCATCGGATGGTGGGCCCCTAACTTCATCGCCGCGTCGATCGCCTCGACATTTCCGACGCCCTCATAGAGCGTATAGATCGCTTCGTTGATCATCGGCAGCAGGATGCGGTTGACGATGAAGGCCGGGAAATCCTCCGATACCGCGATCTGCTTGCCGAGCTTGCTGACGAACTCCTTCGCGGTGTCGAAGGTCAGATCATCGGTAGCGATGCCGCGGATCAATTCCACCAATTCCATCAGCGGCACCGGATTCATGAAATGAATGCCGATGAAGCGCTCGGGGCGGTCGGTGGAGGCGGCAAGCCGCGTGATCGAGATCGACGAGGAGTTGGAGGCGATGATCGCTTCCGGCTTCAGGACGGCGCAGAGATCATGGAAGATCTTGCGCTTGGTCTCCTCCTTCTCGACTGCGGTCTCGATCACGAGATCGCAATCCGCCAAATCGTCGAGGCTTTCGGTCGCGACGATTCGGGACAGCGCCTGCTTGCGCTGTTCCTCGGTAATAGTCTTCTTGGCCACCTGGCGCGACAGATTGCCGTTGATGGTTGCCAGCGCCGATTTCACGCGATCGGCGGAAATGTCGTTGAGAAGCACGTTGAAGCCGGCAAGCGCCGCCACATGGGCAATGCCGTTGCCCATCTGGCCCGAGCCGATCACGCCGACCTTCTTGATTGCGACCGTCATGTTGTCATCCACCGGGACGGCGCGCACATCGCGCCTCGCCCAAGTCCCTTACAATGTCCCCTATATCCGACAAGTCTTACGTTTGCGCATGATCTTTTCGTAAACCGGCGCCCACTTAGCGCCAAAGCGGCGCTCCAAGTTCGGATCATGCTCTGGGCGAAAGGTACCTGCTTCGCCGAAAAACGCCATTCAAAAACGAGAAACACCGGCCGGGCTTGACCATCCGGCCGGTGTGTCTTGCTTGCTTATTTTCCGAGCTTGCCAAGCGCTTCGGTCAACTCCGGAACCGCCTGGTAGAGGTCGGCGACCAAGCCGTAATCGGCGACCTGGAAGATCGGCGCGTCTTCGTCCTTGTTGATCGCGACGATCACCTTGGAGTCCTTCATGCCGGCCAGATGCTGAATTGCGCCGGAGATGCCGATTGCGACATAAAGTTCCGGTGCTACCACCTTACCGGTCTGGCCCACCTGCCAGTCATTCGGCGCATAGCCGGCATCGACCGCGGCACGCGAGGCGCCGACGCCGGCGCCCAGCTTGTCGGCCAGCGGCTCGATATACTTGGCGAAATTTTCCCGGCTCTGCATGGCACGGCCGCCGGAGACAATGATCTTGGCCGAGGTCAGCTCCGGCCGGTCGCTCTTGGCGACCTCCTCGCCGAGGAAGCTGGAAAGGCCCGGATCGGCCGCAGCCGCCACGGTCTCGACCGGGGCGCTGCCACCCTCACCGGTCGCCGCGAAGGTCGAGGTGCGGACCGTGATCACCTTCTTGGCGTCCTTCGACTTCACGGTCTGGATCGCGTTGCCAGCATAGATCGGACGCTCAAAGGTATCGGGCGCGACCACCTTGATGATCTCGGATACCTGCATGACGTCGAGCAGGGCCGCGACGCGCGGCATCACATTCTTGAAGCGCGAGGTCGCGGGCGCGACGATCGCATCATAGGACGACGCCAGCGAGACGATCAGCGCGGCCAGCGGCTCGGCGAGATCGTGGGCGTAAGCCTCACCTTCCGCCACCAGCACCTTCTTGACGCCGGCGAGCTTCGCTGCCGCTTCGCCTGCGGCCTTGGCATCCTGGCCGCCGGCGACCAGCACATGCACGTCGCCGCCCAACTGGCTGGCTGCGGTCAGCGCCTTGTTGGTCACGTCCTTCAGCTTCTCGTGTTCGTGTTCGGCAATCAGCAATGTCGTCATTTAGAGAACCCCGGCTTCGGTCTTGAGCTTCGACACCAGTTCGGCGACGTCCTTGACCTTGACGCCCGCCTTGCGGCCTGCCGGTTCCGAAGTCTTGAGGATTTCGAGATGCGGCGTGAGATCGACGCCATAGTCGGCGGCGTTCTTGTCGTCGATCGGCTTCTTCTTCGCCTTCATGATGTTGGGCAGCGAGGCGTATCGCGGCTCGTTGAGGCGAAGGTCGGTAGTGATGATCGCCGGGCCCTTCAGCTTCACGGTCTGCAGGCCGCCATCGACCTCGCGCGTCACCTTGAAGTCAGAACCTTCGACCTCGAGCTTGGAAGCGAACGTCGCCTGCGACCAGCCGAGCAGCGCGGCCAGCATCTGGCCGGTCTGGTTGCTGTCGTCATCGATCGCCTGCTTGCCGAGAATGACGAGGCCGGGCTTCTCCGCGTCCACCACCGCCTTGAGGATCTTGGCGACTGCGAGCGGCTCCGCATTGCCTTCGGCCTTGACCAGGATGCCGCGATCGGCGCCCATGGCAAGGCCGGTGCGGATGGTCTCGGAGGCCTGCGCCGGGCCGATCGACACCACCACGACCTCGGTCACCTTGCCGGCTTCCCTCAGCCGCAGCGCTTCCTCGACCGCGATCTCGTCGAACGGATTCATCGACATCTTGACATTGGCGAGTTCCACGCCCGATCCGTCACTCTTGACGCGGACCTTGACGTTGAAGTCGACGACCCGCTTTACCGGCACAAGAACCTTCATCGATCCTCTTTCGCTTTGAAATTAGGGGGTTGGTTGGCTCGGGCGCGGAACCTAAAGGTCCCGTTATCGGCGGTCAACGCGCGAAAGCCAAAAATCGGCCCTAAGGACTTAAGACGTACTCTAGCGGTTTTGGCCGGGCACCCACAACACGTCGCCCGCGCCTTTGTCGTTCTGGAATCGGCTGGCGACAAACAGGAAATCCGACAGGCGGTTCATATACTGGATGCCAGCCGCGCTGACCGGCTCGTCCGGCTTCGCCGCAAGTTCCACCATGATCCGTTCCGCCCGGCGGCAAATCGTGCGGGCGAGGTGCAGATAGGCTGCCGCCGGGGTGCCGCCGGGGAGCACGAAAGAGGTTAACGGCGCGAGCTCGGCATTGAGCGTGTCGATGTCGCGCTCGAGCCGCTCGACCTGGCTCGCCAGCATCCGCAAACGCTCCGCCTTGCCCTCGCGCTGGGGCACCGCGAGATCGGCGCCGAGGTCGAACAGATCATTCTGGATCAGGCCGAGCATGCGGTCGAGCTCAGGGCTACCCGCAAGATGAAGCCGCACTACGCCGATCGCGGCATTGGTCTCGTCCACGGTGCCATAAGCGCTGACGCGCAGATCATATTTCGGCCGTCGCTCGCCGCTTCCAAGCGCAGTGGTGCCGTCATCGCCGGTACGCGTATAGATCTTGTTGAGCACGACCATATTCAGCTCCGGTGTTGTCCAGCTCCAGCTTCCGCGACCACCTCTCCCGTAGGGAGAGGTCGGCGCGAAGCGCCGGGTGAGGGGTTACGGTAGATCGAGGGACCTGAACCCCTCACCCGGATCGCTTGCGCGATCCGACCTCTCCCTATGGGAGAGGTAAGAACTACTAGCGCCCCATCGCCCAGACCGCGAGCATCGCGATCACGATGGCGACGAATTGCAGCAACACGCGCAGCCGCATCAATTTCTGCGAGGTGTTCGGCGAACCGCCGCGCATCATATTCGCCAGACCGAGCAACAGGACCACACCGACGGCGCCGACTGCGATAGGGAGGATGAACGTACTTAAGAAGGGTGCCATCAGCGTTAGATAACACCGTGATATCCGAAGCGCCACATGGAGCAAGTGCAACGATCTGGCATTTGGCGCGATTATATCGGAAGCTGGTATGCGGCCTCGGCTGGCCGGATCAGGGTGGGAAGTGAAGCAGGTCCGCTACGTCTACCGTGTCGTGATGGATGCGTTCTACACGTTCCTCGCCGACGACGGCTGGGCGATTGCGAGCCATATCGCGCTGTCGACCCTGATGGCGCTGTTCCCGTTCCTGATCGTGCTGACCTCTCTGGCCGGCTTTTTCGGCTCCAAGGAACTGGCCGACCAGGCCGCCAGCCTGCTGCTGCAGATCTGGCCCAGACAAGTCGCCGACGCGCTGTCCAGCCAGATCCATGATGTCCTGACGACCACGCGCGGTGACATCCTGACCATCGGCGCAGCTCTCGCGCTCTATTTCGCCTCCAATGGCGTCGAGGCACTCCGGATCGCGCTGAACCGCGCCTATGCAGTGGTCGAGTGGCGGTCCTGGTACTGGCTGCGGCTGGAATCCATCGGCTACACCCTGGTCGCCGCCATCACGTCGCTCGCAATGGCGTTCCTGATCGTGCTCGGTCCGTTGATGCTCGAGACGGCGCGGCTCTACATTCCGTTCTTCGTCGAGAGCAACGAACGCATCCTCAACATCACACGCTACGGCATCACGATCGCGGCGCTCACCGTTGCGCTGTTCATCCTGCACGCCTGGTTGCCGGCGGGGCGGCGCAGCTTCCTGCAGATCCTGCCCGGCATCATCTTCACCGTGGTGGCCTCGCTGATCTCAGGCATCGTGTTCGGTCAGTACCTGGCGCGCTTCGCCAACAACTATGTCACGATGTATGCGGGACTGGCGTCGGTGATCATCGCGCTGGTGTTCCTGTATTTCATTTCGGCGATCTTCGTTTATGGCGGCGAGTTGAACGCGGCGATCATCAAGTCGCGGCTGCCGAACGGCGTGTCGCTTCAAGCAGCGCAGTCGCTAAAGCCCGCGGACTCACAGGCTTGACCAGGAACGCGTCGGCGCCGGCAGCGCGCGAGGCCGCCTCGTCCTCGCTGCGGCCGGAAATCCCGATGATCGGAATGCGGCCGAGCGGCGGCTGAAGCGCGCGGATACGCCTGATCGCCTCGACCCCGTCGATGCCCGGCAGCACCATATCCATCAGCACCGCGTCGAAGGTGCCCTGCGCCAGCCGCTCCGGCGCCGCTTCCCCCTCACCGATGAACTCCGCCTGATGGCCGAGCTCGGTGAGGATGGTGTTGAGCACGACGCGGCCGAACGGATTGTCCTCGACGCTGAGCAGCCGCAGCGCACGGGGCGCCCCCGCCGGAACGTCGCTCTTGGCATTGCCCGTGGTCGCCGCCGGTTCGCTGGCGGGTGCCAGCACGATCGTCAGCGTGAACGTGGTGCCCCCGCCGCGCCGCGGCCTGGCGACAATGTCGCCGCCCATCGCCCGTGCAAGCTGCTTGACCGAGGACAGGCCGAGGCCCGCGCCGCCGAAGCGCGAGGCGATGGAAACATTGGCTTGCGAGAACGGACGGAACAGGCGCTTGATCTCAGCGAGCGACAGCCCGATGCCGCTGTCGGAAATGGCAAAGGCGACCCCGATCTTGCCTTTCCCGGCGCGCGTCGGCGCGGCCCCGAACGCGACCGTTCCGCGCTCGGTGAACTTGACCGCGTTGTCGATCAGGTTCTCCAGCGCCGCACGCAGCCGGATGGGATCGCCGATAGCGAAGGCGGGCAGCTGTCCCGAAATATCGACGGAGGCCTCCAGCCCCTTGGCCGCCGCCCGCCCGGCCAGCGAATTCCCGGCGTTGCGGATAAGCGTGCGCAGGTCGAAGAAATCCTGCCGGATCTCGAGGCCGGGGCCACGGCTTCGCGCCGCATCGACGAACAGGGTCGCAAGGCTGGCCAGATGCTCGGCGCCGGCCTGGATGGTATCGACCCAGCGCCGCTCACGCTCGTTGAGGTCGGAGGTGGCCAGCAGGTTGCTGATCGCGAGAATGCCGGTAAGCGGCGTGCGCACCTCGTGCGCGAACGCCGCCAGCGCAGTCTCGACCACGCCGGGCGCCGCCTTGGCAGGCGCTCGCCTGCGGCGCGCTTTTGCCGCCTTCAAGACACGTTTCCGCGACGGCCTCTTCTTGGGATGCCGAATGGTGCGCCCAACGCGCGATCTTGCCGCCATGATTCTCGTAGACCCTGCCCCGGCCGGCAGAATGGCATGCCGGGGTGGTGGGTGTCACGGAGACCTTTGGCCGACGGACCCCTTGGCTCTGGATCATGATGAGACAGGGTTGAATTGCCTCCACGACGGGCGCTGCGCTCCTCTCCCGCTTGCGGGGGAGGGCTGGGGTGGGGGCTCTCTCCACGATTCACGCTGTCCGAGCGTGTGGAGAGAGCCCCCACCCGGCGCTGGCGCGCCGACCTCCCCCGCAAGCAAGCGGGAGAGATAAACAAGCGGACAACTCATCGCACTTTAGGGCGGGCCGACGAGACGGCGGATGTCAGCGGGCGTCGCGCCGCCGGCGCGCAGTTCCCGCAAGGCGGTCGCCTTGGTCGACTTCGACAGCTTCTGCCCGGCCGAATCGCGAATCAGCCGGTGATGCCGGTAGGTTGACGGAGGGATGCAGAGGAGCTCCTGCAGCAGCCGGTGCACGCTGGTCGACCAGAACAGGTCCTGCCCCCTGATGACGTCGGTCACCCCCTGGAGGGCGTCGTCGACCACGACCGAGAGGTGATAACTGGTCGGCGTCTCCTTGCGCGCCAGGATGACGTCGCCCCAAGCCTCCGGCCACGCGGTGACGGTTCCGTGCTCGCCGGCCGGCCCCTCGCCCTGCTCGGTCCAGGTCAGATGTTTCGCCCGCGCGCGGGCCGCCGCCATATCGAGCCGCAGCGCGTAAGGCGCTCCCGCCTCGATCAACCGCCGCCGCTCGGATGCCGGCAGCGATCTCGCGGCGCCCGGATAGAGCGGCGCGCCATCGGGATCGCGGGGCCATGGTCCCGCCGCCTCGCGCTCGGCGATCAGGCGCGCGATCTCGGCGCGGCTTTCAAAGCTCGGATAGAGCAGGCCCTGCGCGGTCAGTTGCTCGAGCGCCTCGCGATAGGCGTCGAGATGCTCCGACTGCCGCCACACCGGCGTCTCCCAGGAGATGCCGAGCCAGGCAAGATCCTCGTAGATCGCCATCTCGAACTCCGGCCGGCAGCGCGTCGGATCGATGTCCTCGATCCGCAGCAGGAATCGTCCCCCGGCCTCGCGAGCGCGGTCAAAATTCAGCAGCACCGAAAAAGCGTGGCCGAGATGGAGGTAACCATTCGGGCTCGGCGCGAATCGGAAAACGGGTGGCGACATTCCTGGACTCTCGTCATGGCCGGGCACAAGCGCGAAGCGCGTCTTAACCCTGGCACTCCCGGCCATCCACGCTCTTCGGCTTCACCGAAGAAATGTGTCAAGGTGGATCACGCGCCGGCTGACTCGCACGTTGTTATAGCTCAGACCAGCATGCGATCGAAAAGAGAGGACGTGGATGGCCGGGACGTTGATTGTAAGACGCGCTGCGCGCTTATGCCCGGCCATGACGCAAGGAAAGTAATGCTCGTTCACTTCGAAACTCAGTCGGACCTGGAAGATGCCATCCACATGCTTGTAAAGCAGGACAAGCGGCTGAAGCCGGTGCTGGAGCTCACCGGCATGCCGACGATTCGCCAGCGCGAACCGGGCTTTACCGGGCTCGCCGCCATCATCTGCGGCCAACAGCTTTCAACCGCGAGCGCCGCGGCGATCTGGGGCCGCGTCAGCAAGGCGTTCGACCCGTTTCATCATGACGCAATCAGCAAAGCCCGCGCCGACCGGCTTGGCCGGCTCGGCTTGTCGGCAGCGAAGATCAAGACGCTGAAGCACATCGCGCGCGAACTCGCCGCCGAACGGCTGAACCTCGATGTGCTCGCGAACGAAGTCGCCGACATCGCCCACAACACACTGACTGCGCTGCCGGGCATCGGCCCGTGGACCGCGGACATCTATCTGTTGTTCTGCCTCGGCCACGGCGACGCCTGGCCGGCGGGCGATCTCGCCGTGCAGGAAGCGGTGAAGATCGGATTGGGGTTGAAGGAGCGGCCGACCGCGAAACAGATGGCGCCGTTGGCCGAGCCCTGGCGCCCGCTGCGCGGCGCCGCCGCGCATCTGTGGTGGGCCTATTACCGTGTGCTGAAGAAACGCGAGGGTGTAATTGCGGGCTCGAAATAAGACGTATTTCCGCCGCGCCGGTGCGCGGCTGGGCGAACTTTAATTAGATTGCGATCCCCGATCGGGCAAAACCGAAACTCGTCTTGGTCTACCTGTTCGCCAAACGGACGAACCCAACATGACCTGGTTTTCGATCTTTGTCGCTTTGATCGTTTTCTTTGTCCTCAGAAGGGCTCGGAAAGAAAGTGATCTAGACCCGATATTGTGGAAATGGTTCACCGCATTGATCTGGATCGTCACTATCGCTTTCTTCCAAGCTCTTGAACTCCATCGATATCTCGAAGGCTTGTCCTATCGTCCATTCTTTGGCCTTTGTGCTGGCCTCCTGTTTGCTGCGACGGCCTGGTTTTCAGTACGACTGCTCGCCTACGTTGGCCGTCGCTGATATCAATCCAGAGGATTACCCCCGCCAGGCCCATGGCCGCATGGAGCGCAGCGTGACCCAGGCTACGAGAACTGAGTATGTCGCGCGTATTACTGTCGCTTCATCGGAGCGCTGATGCGAACAGCGTTTTAAACTATGTTGCTGTTGCAAAACCTTCATCGCCCGACGCAAAGATGGCGGCGCGTCCAAAGCCGGAGCCGCCCTCATGACATCGACCGATTTCGTCGTCGCCCGCAACGATCTCAAGCAATGCAAGTTCATCGAGCGGGCTCTGCCCGATGCCGCCACGCTTCCGAGCGAGACGTTGCTGATCAAGGTGACGAGCTTTGCGCTGACCGCCAACAACATCACCTACGCGGTGCTCGGCGACGAGCTCAAATACTGGCAGCTATTCCCTGCACCGGAAGGGTTTGGCAACATTCCGGTGTGGGGATTTGGCGAGGTGATCGCCTCTCGCCACCCGAACGTTGCCGAAGGCGAACGGCTGTTCGGCTATTTCCCGATGGCGACGCATCTTGTGATCGAGGCCACCGATGTCGGCAAGCGCGGCCTGCGCGACGGCGCTGCACATCGCCAGGGCGTGGCGCCGGTCTACAACGCCTATGCACGCGTCAGCGGCAATCCCGCCTTTGCCGGGCGGCAGGGCGACTACCAGGCCCTACTGCGGCCGCTGTTCATGCTGTCGTTCCTGGTCGACGACTTCCTCGCCGAGAACGAATTTTTTGGCGCCGAGAGCGTGATGCTCTCTTCCGCTTCCAGCAAGACCGCCTTCGGGCTCGCGCATCTCTTGCACAGCAGAGGCATCAAGGTGATCGGCCTGACGTCGGCGGCAAATGCCAGCTTCGTGACATCGCTCGGCTGCTACGACGAGGTCATCACCTATGATCGCGTCGCATCCCTGCCTTCCGATAAGCCGACGGCGTTCGTGGACATGGCCGGCAACAGCCGCTTGCGCGAAACGCTGCACCTGCATTTTGGCGCGCAGATGAAATATTCCGGGCGCGTCGGACTGACGCATCGACTGTCCTCAGAGAACGAGCCGGAATTGCCGGGAGCGAAGCCGAGTTGGTTCTTCGCGCCCGACCAGATCCGCAAGCGTGCGAAGGAATGGGGACCCGGCGGGGTCGACACACGCTTCGGCGTCGCCTGGTCCGGCTTCGCGCCAAAGCTCGAGCAATGGCTCAAGGTGACCGAAGGCCGCGGTCCCGCCGCCGTGCAGACGGCCTATCTCGATACCCTCGACGGCCGGGTGCCACCGGAAGTGGGACATATCCTTTCTCTGTCGGAATAGCCGACATCCCGTCACGGCCTTTCTGCGGCCTGCCGAATAGGTATAGGCTGCGAGGGAACACGACGCGAAGACGGCCGTGACGGGGAACGCTCATGCTCGACAAGACCGACGACATCTCGGTGGCCGCCGACACTTGGCTTGCCCGATTCGAGGACGCACTTCGCAAGCCTGGCGACGGCGCGCTCAATTTCCTGTTTCTCCCTGACGGTTTCTGGCGCGACGTGCTGGCGCTGAGCTGGAACATCCAGACGGTCGAAGGCGCGGACGCCATCATTGCCGAGTTGAAGCAGCATGCGGCCCGCGCGGCACCACGCCGCTTGGCGATCGATCCCGAGCGCCGCGCGCCGCGCAAGGTGACGCGGGCCGGCACCAATGCGATCGAGGCTATGTTCAAGTTCGAGACCGCTGAGGGTCGCGGCAGCGGAATCGTCCGCCTGATCCCTGACCCTACCGATGGCAATACGCTGAAGGCCTGGACGCTCTTGACCGAGCTGGGCGAGCTCAAGGGGTTTGAGGAGCAGCTCGGCGCCGGCCGCCCGCGCGGCAATGCCTATTCGCGTGACTTCCGCGGACCGAACTGGCTCGATTTGCGCAAGGCCTCCGCTGATTATGCCGATCGCGATCCAACCGTCCTCGTGGTCGGCGGCGGCCAGAGCGGGCTCTGCATCGCCGCACGGCTGAAGCAGTTGCAGGTCGACACGCTGATCGTCGATCGCGAAGAGCGCATCGGCGACAATTGGCGCAAGCGTTATCACGCGCTCACCTTGCACAACCAGGTCCAGGTCAACCACCTGCCCTATATGCATTTCCCGCCGAACTGGCCGACGTATATTCCGAAGGACAAGCTCGCCAACTGGTTCGACGCTTATGTCGATGCGATGGAGCTGAACTTCTGGACCGGGACCGAGTTCGAGGGCGGGCATTACGACGAGAACGAAGGCCGCTGGACCGTGACGCTGCGCGCCGGCGGTACGACGCGCGAGATGCACCCGCGGCATGTGGTGCTCGCGACCGGAGTCAGCGGCATTCCGAACGTGCCTGATATTCCCGGCCTGAAGGATTTTTCCGGCAAGGTCATGCATTCCAGCCGCTATGACGACGGCGAGAGCTGGAAGGGCAATGGCACCATCGTCATCGGCACCGGCAATAGCGGCCACGACATCGCTCAGGACCTTTACTCCAGCGGCGCTCAGGTGACGCTGGTACAGCGCAACCCGACGCTGGTGGTCAGCATCGAGCCATCGGCGCAGCTCGTCTACGCGCCCTACAATGAGGGGACGCTCGACGACAATGACTTGATCGCAGTATCGATGCCGTTCAAGCTCGCGCGCAAGAGCCACGCGATGGTGACGGAGAAATCGAAAGCGCTGGACAAGGACCTGCTCGAGGGCCTGGCACGCGTCGGCTTCAAGCTCGACTACGGCGAGGACAACACCGGCTGGCAATTCAAATATCTCACCCGCGGCGGCGGTTACTATTTCAACGTTGGCTGCTCCGACCTGGTCGTGAAAGGCGAGATCGCGCTCAAGCAGTTTGCCGACATCGAGACGTTCGTGCCCGACGGCGCCAGGATGAAGAACGGCGAGCTTGTCGCCGCCGACCTCGTGGTGCTCGCGACCGGCTACAAGCGCCAGGAGGAACTGGTGAAGAAGCTGTTCGGCGCCGACGTCGCCGGCCGCGTCGGCACGATCTGGGGCTTTGGCGAGGAGCAGGAGCTCCGCAACATGTACACCCGCACGCGCCAGGCGGGCCTCTGGCTGATCGCCGGCGGGCTGGCGCAATGCCGGATCGGCTCGAAGCACCTGGCGCTGCAGATCAAGGCGATCGAGGAAGGCCTGCTGCCGCGCGATGTCGGGCCGCGGGCGACGTTTGCATAACCCAATCCATCGCTCCAGGGGAAATCAGATGGCGACCATTCTCGGCTCCGGCGAGCATCGCTACCGCATGGCACAGAACTGGGCCAAGCTGCCCGACGGCTGGCAGCTCACCGATGTCGCCTCCGTCGCGGTCGACAGCAAGGACCGCATCTATGTCTTCAACCGCGGCGAACATCCGATGATCGTGTTCGACCGCGAAGGCAATTTCCTGCGCAGCTGGGGCGAAGGCCTGTTCTCCCGCGCCCACGGCCTGCATATCGACGCCGACGATAACCTCTATTGCACCGACGACGGCGACCATACCGTGCGCAAATGCTCGGCAGAGGGAAAGGTGCTGCTGACGATCGGCATCCCAAGTCAGCCCGCGCCGTTCATGAGCGGCGAGCCGTTCAACCGCTGCACCCACACCGCGCTATCGCCAAAGGGTGAGATCTATGTCTCCGATGGTTACGGCAACGCCCGCGTCCACAAATTCACGCCCGACGGCAGGCTGATGAAGAGCTGGGGCGAGTCCGGCACCGATCCCGGACAATTCAACATCGTCCACAACATCGCGACCGATGCAGATGGCTTTGTCTATGTCGCCGACCGCGAGAACCATCGCGTGCAGGTGTTCGACGGCAATGGCAAGTACGAGACGCAGTGGAACAATCTGCACCGTCCCTGCGCGCTGTGTTGCTGCGGCGGCAGGCAGCCGAATTTCGTGGTCGGCGAACTCGGCCCGGGTCTCGCGGTCAACCGCAAGGTGCCGAATCTCGGGCCGCGACTGACCATCGTCGATGCCAAGGGCAGCCGCATCGCGCGGCTCGGTGGCGAGAACGGCCCCGGTGTCGAGACCGGCAAGTTTCTGGCGCCGCACGGCATCGCATTGGATTCGAAAGGCGACATCTATGTCGGCGAGGTCGGCGTCACCGACTGGAAGACCAGCTTTCCCGATACCGAGATGCCGGCTGAGGTGAGGGTGGCACGCTGCCTGCAGAAGCTGGAGAAGGTTCCGATGTAGTTCGCTGCGGCGATCAGACCTCGCCGATCACCTCGCGCCGGCGCTGCTCGGATTCCTCGGCATAACGCCGCATCGCGTGCGCCTCGGTGAGGACGCCCATCGGACAGCGCTCCGCGCCCTCTTCGACCACGGCGAGCGATTCCGCTTCCGCTGCATCGAACACCGCAATCGCTTCCTGGATGTTCATGGACGGATGCAGCACGACGTCGCTATGGCGCAGGATGCCGGCGAGACCGTTGTTCATCTCGACATCGGGCGCATGCGCTTCTGCGATCAATGCCAGGCCGGCGTAGCGCCCCTCGCTATCGACCGCGACCACCTGCGTCTTGGAGCCGAGCGGGAACTGCTTGCGGAACTGCGCGATTGGCATATCCGCATTCACCGTCGTCATATCCCGGCGCATCATTTTGTCCACCGTGAGATCGCGGATCCAGCCGACGTCGGCGGCGCTGCGGATGGTCTCGCCGCGCAGATGCAAGCGCCAAGTGGCGAACGAATAGCCGAACAGTTCCCGCGTGAGCATGGTGGAGATAATGACGGCGACCAGCACCGCCGTGCTGAGCCAGAGATTGCCGGTCGATTCCAGCGCGATGAAGGACATCGTCAGCGGTCCGCCGATCACAGACGCCGACAACGCGCTCATGCCGATCACCGCGTAGACGTCGGGATCGAGGTTGAGGCCCGGCCATAGCATGTCGCAACCAGCGGCAAACAGCCGGCCGCCCAACGCGCCCATGAACAGGGCGGCGAAGAACAGGCCGCCGCGAAACCCGCTACCGAGCGAGACGATCGAGGCCATCGCCTTCAGGATCAGCACGCCGGCCATGAAGGTGAGCGGCATCGACACGACGCCGCCGAGATGCAGCGCGCCGTGACCCGAGGACATCACCTGCGGCGTCAGCAGCGCCATCAGCCCGACGGCGAAACCGCCGAGCGCGGTGCGCAGCGGTGGCCAGAGCCTTGTCTTTCCCAGTAGCGTCTCGCACAGCGTGACGCCGCGCATGATGGCGATGCCGAACAGCGCCGCCAGCACGCCGAGCAGCGCGGCGATGGCGAGGTCGCGCCCCAGCACATCGCCGACGGTATCGACGCTTACTCCCAGCGTCAGCACGCTGAAGGCATGTGCGACAAAATAGCCGGCGACCGCGGCGACCCCGACCGGCGCGAGGCTCGCGGGCGTATAGCCGCCGATCACAAGTTCGAAAGCATAGAAGGCGCCGGCCAGCGGCGCGCCGAAGGCGCCTGCGATCGCCGCCGCCGCTCCGCATCCGACCATGATGCGCTGGTCGATGCGGCGCAAATGGAAGGCGCGGCCGAACGAAGCCGCGATGCCGCTGGAGAGCTGCGTGTAACCAGCCTCGAGGCCGACGGAGGCGCCGACGCCAGAGGACCAGATCGTCTGCAGCGCGACGATCACGCTACCGCGAAATGACATCCGCCCGCCATAGAGGGCATTGGCCTCGATCGGGTCGATCTCGCGCCCCGGCCGCCAGCGTGCCAGCGCGAGAAAGGCAAGGCCCAGCAACAATCCGCCCAGGCTTGGAACCAGCACGGCGCGCAGCGGGTCGAGGCCGATCTGGCTGGAGAGCCGCTCGCCGAACGGCAGATCGAACAGTGCGACATGCAGCACCGAGACCGCGCCGCTCATGGCGGCCACCACCAGCCCGCCAATGGTTCCGGTTAGCGCCGCCAGGACCACCAGGCTTGTTTCATGCGCGCGCACGAAGGCGCGCAGCCGGCGCGGTGCCTCGAGATAGCGGGACTTGGTGAACATTGCTGAGGCCGCCGACGCAGGAGCGTATCTGCGGCCCCGTTTACGGGCCTTGCATCCGGGTGGCAATCACGGCGGGAACATGGCAGCGCGGAGCAGGATAAACGCCTCTATGCCCTTCACAATCCCGTCACGCTGCATGTAGTATGTCGGTACATGCTGCTTCGCAGCGATACGGAGGCCGGGAGCGTTACTTGAACGCACATGTCTCGCAAGGCGGTTGGCCGGTACTGGTCCTGAACGCGGACTTTCGGCCGCTGAGTTATTACCCCCTGTCGCTATGGTCGTGGCAGGATGCGATCAAGGCAGTCTTCCTCGACCGCGTGAATATCGTTGAATATTACGACCGGGCGGTACGCAGCCCCTCCTTCGAAATCCAGCTTCCCAGCGTCGTCTCGCTGAAGTCCTTCGTCAAGCCGACCACTCATCCCGCCTTCACGCGATTCAACGTCTTCCTGCGCGATCGTTTCGCCTGCCAATACTGCAATTCGGCGGACGATCTCACCTTCGATCACATCATCCCGCGCAGCAAAGGCGGCCAGACCACCTGGGAGAATGTGGTCGCGGCGTGCTCGCCCTGTAACCTCAGGAAGGGCAACCTGACGCCGCAGCAGGCCAAGATGTTTCCGAAGCAGGCGCCGTTCGCGCCGACCGTGCACCAGCTCCACCGCAACGGCCGCCTGTTCCCGCCGAACTATTTGCACGACAGCTGGCTCGACTACCTGTACTGGGACACCGAGCTCGATCCGTAGCGCTTGATTTACGCCTGCGTGCTGCGACTCACAGCAGCGTCGAAAGCACGCAAAACGGCGTCACGTTTCCCGGCTTCAATCTCGACCGTAGACGCACTTGGCGGCAGACCGCAGTGGAACGCCGAACCTGTTGCGAATGTCATATTCTACGAACGCAACAGGGCGGCCGGTAGCCTGCGGCGGGAGCCACAGCCCGATATCGGGGCCACTCCAGGCAAAATAGGGCTCGAAGAACATCGGCCGCCTCGATTCGATGAGATTGATCCGGCGATACGCCGAAGGCGTCAGCATACGCTGTTTCACCGCCCGCTCACACCAATGAGCGAACGTGGATGCCTGCGCGCCGAAAGTCGGGGCGAGCCACAGCACTAGTGCTGCGAGAGCTGAGATGGCCTTCATTTGACTGCTCCTCGTGCGGATGACAACGCGCAGGACTGCGTCGGTCGTTCAAAGACGTCTACTAACATATCGTAGCCGCTGCGTCGGACCAGTCTGCAGCCTAACATGAAAAGCGCGCGCCGAAATCGCCCTTGACGGCCGGCCGTCAGATTCCATGCTCATTTCGGCTTTGTGGTGTCATCACCATCGCCCACGCGATTGCCATGTCCGAGCCGCTTCGAGATCCCGCCGGCACACTCGCAGAGGGCCTTCGCGATTGCGCTGTCCCAGCCAGCATCGAACGTGGCCTCGGGCCCCATCGCGGTGATGACGAGCGCGATGTGGCCGGCGTGATCGAACACTGGCGCTGCGAGGGCATTGACGCCGGGCAAGGGATCGCCGAGCGCGCGTGCGAGCCCGTGCTTACGCACTGTAGCGAGCATCTCGGAGACCTTGGCGCCCTTCGTCGCGCGCTTCGGATTGTAGCCGACGCCAAAGCGGTCGAGGGCGCTGTCGAGCGCGGCATTGATCGTCTTTGATGGCAAGAAGGCCGCAAAGGCGCGGCCAGTGGCCGTTTCGAGCAGAGCCATGACCGAGCCGACGCGCATCGCGATGTGCACGGGATGACTAGGCTCCTCGATCTGCACCACGGTTGGGCCATAGCTGCCCCAAACGGCGAGCGAGACCGCATGATCGATGGTGTTGGCGAGCGTCCGGATCTTTGAGGTGGCGATCCGCACGGCCGAGAGGCGGCGCAGGCTGATAAGCCCAAGCTCGAGCGCCAGCGCTCCAATCTCGTAGCGCCCCGTGGTCTCGTCCTGTTCGATGAGCCCAATGCGCGAAAAGCTCACGAGGTACGGATGAGCCTTCGCCGGTGCCATTCCGGCCTCACGCGCCAGATCGCGCAGCATCATTGGCTCGCCGCTCCGCGCGAGAACGCGGAGCAATTGTCCGCCGACCTCGATCGACTGAATACCGCGGCTTGCTGGTTTCATGCGCTCCCGTTCACGCCGCGCCACGCTCCGTAGCGCTTTCGGCGAGATGACGTCCGGCAACGTAGCCGAAGGTCAGCGCCGGCCCAAGCGTGATGCCGGCGCCCGGATAATTACCGCCCATGATGCTCGCCATGTCGTTGCCGGCGGCATAGAGGCCGGGAATGACGCGGCCTTCGGCATCGAGCGCGCGTGCGTTCGCATCGGTAACGATGCCGGCATAGGTGCCGAGATCGCCGATCACCATCTTGACGGCGTAGAAGGGACCTCGGGCTACTGGCGCCACGCAGGGGTTCGGGCCGTGCAGCGCGTCGCCCTGGTAGCGGTTGTAGGCCTTCGAACCCTTGCCGAAGGCAGCGTCGTGTCCTAGTGCCGCGCTGGCGTTGAATTGCGCGACCGTCGCGACGAGACCGCTCGCATCGATGCCGGCCTGTGCTGCAAGCGCCTCCAGCGTATCGCCACGCATGAGATAGCCGGTGCGCAGATGATGGCCAATCGGCATGGGGAGGGGCGGCACACAGCCGAGGCCATACTTTCGCAGTGTCTTGTGGTCGCAGATGAGAAAGGCCGCGATTTCCTCGTTCGGCTTCGCCGCCTTCATCATCGCCTGGACGAAGTCGTGATAGGAATTGCCTTCATTGGCAAAGCGCTTGCCGTCGCGCATCACCGCGATCACGCCCGGCTTTGCGCGGTCGATGAAGTGCGGCATCACGCCGCTTGAGCCATCCTTGCGCTTCGTCAACGAGACCGGCACCCAGGCGGCCGCATTCGGCAGGCGCTCGATGCGACCGCCGGCCGTTTCCGCAAGCCGCAGGCCGTCACCGGTATTGCCGGTTGGTCCCGGTGAATAGTGCTCGGCACCGGTTGGCGCGTGCGGAAACATCTTCTTGCGCCGCGCCACGTCATGCGGGAAGCCCCCGCAGGCGAGCACGACGCCGCGCCGCGCGCGGACGCGCACGTCGCGTCCGTCACGTGTGACGAGCGCACCGGTCACAGCGCCGTTCTCGACCGTCAGCTCGCTTACCGGCGATGACAACCACATCGGGATGTTCAGATCGAGAGCGGATTTCCTCAGCCTTCCTGCGAGCGCATTGCCGTTGGTCAGCGTCATGCCGCGGCCATAGCGGAGCACGTCCATGAGATGACGCGACAGGCGCTTTGCGACATAGACCGCTGACGTCAACGATTTCGTCGCGCGCATGAAATGGATGATCTCCTTGCCAGAGCCGAGCATCATGCCGAACACGGTGAGCTCGGGCAGCGGCATGCCGAGCGTCTTGATGTGCTCGCCAAGCTCGCGGCCATCGAACGGACGCGTCACCATCGAGCGGCCGCCTTGCGCGCCGCCGGGCGCCTCGGCATGATAGTCCGGGAACACCAGCGGCATGTCGAAGCGAACCGCGGTCCTGGTCGTGAAGAAGTCAACCGCCTCGGGGCCGGCGCTGAGAAACGCGTCGACGCGCGCGGCGTCGTAATTGTTGCCGGCTTCATGCCGCAGATATGTGCGCGCTTGATCCGGCGTCTCCTCGATACCATAGGCGCGCGCGAGCGACGTGCCGGGAATCCAGAGCCAGCCGCCGGAGCGCGCGGTCGTGCCGCCGAAGCGCGATTCCTTCTCCACGATCAGCACGTCGAGACCGCGCGAGCGCGCGGTGATCGCGGCCGACATGCCGGCCGCACCTGATCCGGCCACGAGCACATCGCACTCGTAGGTGTCGCCCGTGTCGCGCTCGTTGCCAATCATGCTCGACCTCACTTCTTCAGGAGCGGACACTTCGACTCGAAGACCGGACGATAGGCGTCTTCGCCCTTCACGATCTTGACGATCTCGAGATAGTCCCACGGCTCCTTGGACTGCTCGGGCGGCTTCACCTTTGCAAGATACATGGGGCGAATGACGCGGCCATCCTCGCGCAGCTTGCCGCCATGGACGAAAACATCCTCGATCGGCAGCTCGCGCATCTTCGCCATCACCTTCGCCGGATCGTCGGTGCCCGCGGCCTTTATCGCCTTGAGATAGTGCAGCACCGAACCGTAGACGCCGGTCTGGATCATAGTCGGCATCACATTGGTGCGCGCGAAGAATTTCTTCGACCAGGCGCGGGTCGCCTCGTCCATGTTCCAATAGGACGACGTGGTCATGTAGGTACCTTGCGCAGCCTTCAACCCGATCGCGTGCACGTCGGTGTCGAACATCAACAGGCCCACGAGCTTCTGGCCGCCCTGAACCAGGCCGAATTCGCCGGACTGCTTGATCGCGTTGTCGGTGTCCTGGCCGGCATTGGCAAAGGCAACCACGTCGGCCTTCGAACTCTGCGCCTGGAGGGCGAAGGAGGAAAAGTCGGCGGTGTTGGTCGGATGCCGCACGCTGCCGAGCACCTTGCCGCCCAGCTCGTTGATGAAGCGAGTGGCGTCCTTCTCCAGCTGCTGCCCGAAGGCGTAGTCCGCGGTGACGAAGAACCAGGATTTTCCGCCTTGGTTGATCACGGCTGACGCAGTCACCTTCGACAGCGCGTAGGTGTCGTAGCTGAAATGCACGGTGTTCGGGCTGCACAGCTCGTCCGTTAACGAACTCGCGCCAGGACCGGAGAGCAGCGCGATCCTGTTGCGCTCGCGCGCCATGTTATGCACCGCAATGGCGATACCGGAATTGGGGATGTCGACCACGGCGTCGACCTTGCCGTTATCGAACCAGCCGCGCACGATCTGCACGCCGACATCGGTCTTCATCTGATGGTCGGCACTGATGATCTCGATCGGCTTGCCGAGTACAGTCGGGCCGAATTCCTCGACCGCCATCTTGGCGGCCTCAACGGAGCCCGGGCCGCTGTTGTCGCGGCCCCAACTCGACAGGTCGGTCAGCACGCCGATCCGCACCACGTCATCGGACACCTGCGCACTGGCTGCCGATGTCGCGGCCGCGAGCACGGCGCAGGCCAAAAGCCCTCTCATCGTCGTTTCCCCTTCCTGATGCCGTTCGCCGGCTGTTCTGCATTGGCAGCAAATTAGATACTGACGAATTAGTTTGTCAATGGCGAAATCTTCCCGATACTTGCGTCGAGCCAGGTCACCGACTTGGGCCAGCAGGAGCCATCGGTTGACTTGGGCGCGAGTAGGCCAGCGTTCCACCGCGCTAATCGAGCGTTAGCTTTCCGTCGGAAAAGTTCACCCTGATGACCAGTCCGCGCTCGTTCACCAGCCATGGCCGCGCCGTGGTTCAACCGGCTAGGTACGGCGACGAACCAAATTGTTCGCCGCGAGAGATAGGCAACCGCGGCGCGCTGGTTGCACAGGGCGCACAGCCTTGTCGGCTGCCTTCGCGCCGCAACTAGGCTACAGTGCCGGAGCTGGCGTGATGGTCGGGAGCCCGCATGTCCACGGCAATCTCAGCACTCGGCGGCGTAGGTCTCTTCCTGCTTGGCATGACCGTGATGACGGAAGGCCTGAAGGCGCTGGCCGGCTCCACGCTGCGCACGGTACTCGGCAAGGCGGCGGCAACGCCGCTGCTCGGCTCCTTCTGGGGCGCCATCGTCACGCTTCTGGTGCAGTCCTCCAGTGCAACGACCATGACGACGATCGGTCTCGTCAGCGCCGGTTTGTTGACGTTCCAGCAAGGGCTCGGCCTCGTCTTCGGCGCGAATGTCGGTACCACGGGGACCGGGTGGCTGGTCGCGCTCATCGGCGTTCGCGTCTCGCTCACGGCCGCGGCCCTGCCGATGATCTTCGTTGGTGCGTTGACCAAGCTTCTGGCTCGCGGGCGAATAGCCGGCGCAGGCGCCGCTCTCGCGGGATTCGGGCTTGTGCTCTTTGGGCTCACGACGCTGCAGCAAGGCATGGGCGGGCTGGCCGAACGATTGCATCCGGCGGACCTGCCTACCGTTCTCGCCAGTCCCGAAGGTCCGTGGTGGTCGGGTCTGTTCGGCGTGCTCGCGCTGGTCGTGGTCGGGCTGGTGATGACCGCGCTGATGCAGTCGTCAACAGCCGCCGTCGCGGTCACGTTGTCCGGCTACTTCGCCGGTGCGGTCGGGCTGGACCAGGCCTGCGCACTGATCATTGGCCAGAACATCGGAACGGCGACGAGTTCCGCCTTGGCCGCTATTGGCGCGAGCACCACTGCCAAACGGCTAGCCATCGCTTATGTCTTGTTCAAGCTTATCGCCGCTCTTATCGCGCTGACGCTTTTTCCCGTCGTCACCCCGCTGCTCGTGCGTGCTTCGAACACCGTCGATGGCGTCACGTTGCTGGCCGGGTATCACACAGCGTACAATGTCGTCGGCGTGCTGGTCCTGCTGCCGCTGGTCGACTGGTTCACGCGATTGGTCGAGCGTATTCTGCCCGAGCGCGGCTCACCGCTCACGCGGCCCCTCGATTCCTCCGCGCTTGCGACCCCGATCGTGGCGGTCGAAGCGGTGCGGCAAACGATCGCACGCGCGCTCGCAACGGCATGCGGTTCGATCGAAGCGGCCCTGGCCGGCCGCGCCGTACCAATCCGTCTGGGGAAGGACGCCGCATCGGTACCGGATGCGGCCGATGCCTTGCGGCAGGCACAAACATTCCTGTCGGATGTGAGCGGACCGCCTGAGACCGAAGACGAGCAACGACACCTCACCAGCACGCTGCATGCGCTCGACCATGCGTCTCGACTGACCGAATTGGCGAATGGAGGAATCAATTTCGATTCGGTGGGTGGCGGACCGGAGGACATCCGCGCCCGGGAGTTATGCGCAGAAGCGATGCGAAGTGCAGCCGCGATTGCGCGCGGAGTGGTGGCGTCGTCCCGCGCCGCCGGATCGCCGCCGATCTTGCCGGCCTCGCCTGGCGCCGACGTCATGGCCGGTCCGCGCGCGATTTCGACGGACGAGGCCATGCCCGAGCTCGAGCGCTGTGCGACGCAACTTGGCGAAATGCTGCGCCCCCACCGCAACGCGACACTGGGCGCGGTCGCCAACGGGACGCTTACCGCCGACGCGGCGCTCGTTCGCGTCGAGACGGTTCGAAGCCTCGAAGCCCTGTCACGTCACGCTTGGCGCTCTGCAGCGCATCTTGTCGGTCGTGGCTAGCCTGGCGAACGCCAAGGCTATTCCCCGCCGACGACAATCCCGCGGTTGCATCCAATTTTAGGAATATCTCGAAGCGACTTTTCAAGGATTCGCGTTACGTGTTGGGTCATGAGCACCCAGACCCACACTCTGTCCGCGCGCCTTGTCGCTACGGGCTAGCGAAACCGACACGTAACCCCGTTCCCAATCTCACGAAGCAATGGCCGCGGGCGTCCTCGTCCGCGAACGGCGGAACTTTGCCCGTGAACAGGATCGACGATGACCGTCTCATATCTGAGCTTCCGCGTGCCTTACTCTGCCAACCGGGAATGTGTGATCATCATCAAGCCCCAGCGGCAGGCGTACCAGGCGCTTTGCGTCGACGCAGCGACCAGGCTGACGATCGGCAGTCCATCGGTCCAGCGCGATTCCGGCGGCGCTCGGCCACAGGTCTCGGCCGCTGACGTCATCGGGATGATCGGCAGCTATCGCCTGGCTTCCGCCGCCGTCGATCTCGAGGCGAACGAGCTGGCAGACCGCAGCCGCCGGATATCCAGCCAATTGCGGTCGCGGCGGCGTCTGTAGCGCAGACCGTTGCCGGACCAATCTACGGCTTCCAGGACACTCGCATGGCATCAACGCGACGGATGCCGAAATGGCCGTTGATTGTCGGCGGCACATCCAGATCGAGCTGCGGTATGCGGGCAGTGATCGCGCTGAGGCTTTCCTCCAGTTCGGCGCGAGCGATCGCCTCGCCGATGCACCGATGCGCGCCATAGCCAAAGATCGGATGCAGCCGTGGCTGGCCAGTGCGATGAATATCGAAGATGTCAGGTCGGTCGTAGGCCATCTCGTCACGCATGGCCGACATGGTCGATAGCGCGACAAGCTGGCCGGCCGGAATAACGGTCCCGCCAATGTCCGCATCCTCGCTTGTGACCCTTGTGACTGCCCCAACGCTTGGTTCGAAGCGCATCGCCTCCGTGACCGCGCCTGAAATCCGATCCGGATCGCGACACACCTCCGCCCATTGCACACGATGCTGAAGCAGAAGAGCAACCTGCATTACGATCGCGACCCTGGTGGTATCGGTGCCACCGACGACCAGTGCAAAGATCTGGTAAAGTATCTCCTCGGGGGACATTTCACCGCCTTCGGCAGCGGCAGCCAGGAAGGCGGACAGGAAATCCCCGCTCGGGCTGCGGCGACGTTCATCGAGGACTTTATCGACGTACTCGCGCAGCCGATGCCCCGCCTTCTCGATTCCAACGACATCGTCGGGGTTCAACCCAAGACTGAAGATCTTCGTCACCTCATAGACCAGCAGCGTAAACTCCGGGATGTCCTCGCGCGGAAGTCCCAGGAGATCGGCAACGACGCGGGCAGGCAGTTTGGCCGCGAACTCATTGAAGAAGTCTAGCTCGCCTACCCCATACCAATCCTCGATGAGGTCCTCGGCGGTGCGGCGAATACTCGGACGCATCTCATTAATCGCGCGGGCAGCAAACAATCGCGAAAACGGCGCACGGCGCCGCCGGTGTACATCGCCATCGGCCGTCAGCATGCCATAGTCGAACGCATCGAACATGGTTCCGGTGCCAAAGCCCTGCATCTCGGGAAAGATCGTTCCGCTGGGGCGGAAGCGTGGATCCTTGCTCAGACCGTCAACATCGGAAAAGCGCAGCACGAAATATCCGCCGGTCTCGTGCAGCACCACAGGGTATTCCTTGCGGTAGGCACGGAAGGCGCCGTGAGGATCCGCTTCAAGTTGCTTCAAGGTAACCGTCGGGATTTCGCCGCCAGCGGAGCCCACGGAAAAATTGTCGGCATTGATCTCTGCTCGCATGGTACGCTCTCCGCTCTTCTGTCACGCCCAAATTCCGGCTCGTGCAGGAGGCGAATGTTGCCCGCGCGGAGTTTCAGCTCTATTTCGAAGGACCGATAGTCTGTTACGATCGTAACGTGCCTGGTCTCGCCGGCGCAGGATGGAAGCACAGGTGCTGATCGAGGACGCGCCGCAAATGACCCGAAACGCCTTGCAACGGAGGTTTGCCATGCCAACGACAGCCGAGAAGGACCACGTCTACAAGATCCTGGATCTCGTCGGATCGTCCGAGACGAGCATCGAGGATGCGATCCAGAACGCCATCGCCCGCGCAGCAAAGACCATTCGCGAGATGAAGTGGTTCGAAGTCGTGCAGACGCGAGGCCATATCGAGAATGGCGCGGTTCGCCATTACCAAGTCACGCTGCGGGTTGGATTCACACTGGAGGAATGAGTCCAGCACTGCCGGCGACAACGGCCGCACGACGTCTCCGTTCTTGCGCCAGGTCAAACATTTGATGTGGCCCCCATGCGACAGATTTATGTTTTTGTTTGACGCTCAACGTCGTCTGGAGGCCAAGTGCAAATGGAGAAACTGTCCGGCGCCCATTCGATTCCGCAAGCTTGCTTACCGGACACGCTTGCGCAGGTCCGCACGCTGCCCGAGCTGCTGCGTTGGCGCGTCCGGGCAACGCCGCATGCTGAAGCCTACCGGCATTTCGAGCTGGCGGCCGGGCACTGGGTCAGCCATTCCTGGTGCGAGATCGATCTTGAGTTCGACCGCTGGCGGCGCGTGCTGGCAGCCGAGGGGTTCGCAGCCGGCGAGCGCGTTGCCATCCTGATGCCCAATGGCATCGAGCATATCGCGATGGATCAGGCCGCTTTGTCGCGCGGCCTGGTGCCGGTGCCGATGCACGCGATCGACAATCCCGAAAGCATCGTCTACATCCTGAAGGATTCCGCGGCATCGCTGCTACTGGTCGACACTATCGACCGCTGGCTGACCCTTGCGAGCGCCGGCGCGCCGACTGACACGCTCAAGCGTGTCGTCTGCGTCGATCTGCAAGGTACCGAAAGCACGGCAGCGACCGATCATCGTGTCGTGGCGCTGAAATCCTGGCTGGAGCCCGCGGCCGAGGTCACCACGAGCGACGTGGCGTTGCAACCGGATGACCTTGCCGCGATCGTCTACACTTCCGGCACGACCGGGCGCCCCAAGGGCGTCATGCTGTCGCACGGAAACATCGTGGCGAACATCAAGGCGATCCACGCGCGCATCGCCGCCAGTCCGAACGATATCTTCCTGTCCTTCCTGCCGCTGTCGCATACGTTCGAGCGCACCGGCGGCTACTACTATCCGATCGCGGCCGGCGCCTGCGTCGCCTATGCGCGATCGGTACAGCAGCTCTCCGACGATTTGAAGCAGGTGCGGCCGACCGTGCTGATCTCCGTGCCCCGCATCTATGAGCGCATCTATACGCTGATCATGCAGCACAGCGAGGCGGCCGGCACCTTCGAACGCGAACTGCTCGATCTTACCATTGCCGTCGGCGGACGCCGCTTTGATGCGAGGCAGGAAGGCGGCAAGCTGTCGCTGTTCGACCGGATGGCCTGGCCGCTGCTCAAGCGCCTGGTCGCCGACAAGGTGCTGGCTCAGTTCGGTGGACGGCTGCGCGTAGCCGTCAGTGGCGGCGCAGCGATCGGCGAGCGGGTGATCCGAGTGTTCCTCGCGCTCGGACTGGACATCCTGCAGGGCTACGGCATGACCGAGACGTCACCCGTCGTCTCCGTCAACACCGCTGACGATAACGATCCGCGCTCGGTTGGCCGGCCGCTCGACGGTGTTGAGGTCAGGATCAGCGAAGATCAGGAGCTGCTGGTGCGCGGGCCGAACGTGATGCTCGGCTATTGGCACCGGCCGGAAGAGACGCGCCGGGTCAAGGAAGCCGATGGATGGCTGCATACCGGCGATCAGGCGCGCATCGAAGGTGGCCGCATCAGTATCACCGGCCGCATCAAGGACATCCTGGTGACCTCGACCGGCGAGAAGATCGCGCCCGTCGATCTCGAAACCGCGATCCTCGCCGATCCCTTGTTCGAGCAGGCCATGGTGATCGGCGAGAACCGTCCCTTTATCGCGACGCTCGTGGTGCTGAATGCGAAAGTGTGGGAACGGGAGAAGGCCAGGCTTCTGGGCAGCGGCGCCGACGCGGAAAGCGCATTCCTCCTCGAACGGATCACTGAAGCCGTCAAAGGCTTCCCCGCCTATGCGACACCGCGCGCAGTATGGTGGACGCTCGAGCCATGGACCGTTGCCGCTGGCCTGTTGACGCCGACGCTGAAGAACAAGCGCCCGGCACTCGAGCATCGCTTTGCCGCGGAGATCGAACAGATCTACACGCGCAGGCCACCAAACGGAGCACGTCCCGCAGCGTCGCCGGCGCGCGCGATCGAGAGATCAGCTGATAGACGGTGAGATACACACGCCGTCATTCTGGGGCGATGCGCAGCATCGAACCCGGAATCCATTTTTCCACCAGCGCCCGCGGCCCGATGGATTCCGGGCTCGCGCTGACGCGCGCCCCGGAATGACGGCAGTGGTCGTTGACGCGAACGAATGGCGAATTCGCTTTCCGCCTTCGTCGCTCTCAGCCGCGGCTTGACTCGCATCGTCTCCTGTTGATGAAGTGCGCCACGCTACACCATCCAAAACACACACAAGCGGCTGCAAGCAGCCCACCAAATGGAAACGCCTTCATGTTGATCCCGATCGCCGACGTGCCGCGCTGGTATGCTGAACGCCAGTCGGCGAGCACGATCGCAATTCGTCATGGACAGGATACGCTGACCTGGGAACAACTCGAGCGCGGTGCCAATGCCCGCGCGCGGGCGTTTGCGGCCAAGGCCGTCAAGCCCGGCGACTTCGTCGCGATCGGGCTGCCCAACAGCAACGCCTTCTTCGAGACCACCTTCGCGGTATGGAAGTGCGGCGCGACGCCGACCTCGCTGTCCTGGCGGTTGCCGCGCGGCGAGGCAGCGGCGGTGCTCGATATCGTCAAGCCCGCACTGGTGGTTGGCGGCGAGCCCGACTGGAATGCGCCGAATTCGCTGCCGATCGGCTTCGTGCCCGAAGGTTATTCCGACGAGCCGCTCACAGCGCCCGTGGCGCGCTATTGGAAGGCGATGACGAGTGGCGGCTCGACCGGGCGGCCGAAAGTGATCCTCGATCATCTGCCCGCCGTGGTCGATACCACTGCGGCACTGCCGCTGGGCATGCCGCTCGGCGCCTCCGTGCTCAATCCGGGGCCGCTGTATCACAACGCGCCATTCATCGTTTCGCATTTTGCCCTGTTCGGCGGCGGACGGCTCACCGGCCTGACCAAGTTCGACGCCGAGGAGACGCTGCGGCAGATCGAGGCCGAGCGCGCGCAATGGATCAATTTCGTGCCGACCATGATGCACCGGATCTGGGCGCTGCCGGACGACGTGCGTAACCGCTACGACGTCTCGAGCTTACAGGTCGTGTTCCACATGGCGGCGCCGATGCCGCCATGGCTGAAGGAGAAATGGATCGAATGGCTGGGCCCGGAGCGGATCTGGGAGCTCTATGGCGGCACCGAGCGGCAGGGCGCCTGCATCATCTCCGGCGTCGAATGGCTCGCTCACAAGGGCTCGGTCGGCAAGATCGGCGAGACCGCGCGGCTGCGCATCATCGGCGAGGACGGCAACGATGTCGCGCCCGGCGAGACCGGCGAGATCTATTTCCTGCCCAGTGACGGCGCCGGCACCACCTATCACTATCTCGGCGCCGAGCCGAAACGCCGCGCCGACGGCTGGGAGTCGCTCGGCGATATCGGCCGGCTGGATGAAGACGGCTATCTCTATCTCGGCGACCGGCTCGCCGACATGATCCTGCGCGGCGGCGCCAACATCTATCCGGCGGAGGTCGAGGCCGCGGTGTGCGCGCATCCGGACGTGCGCTCCTGCGTCGTGGTCGGCCTGCCCGACCCTGAACTCGGCCAGCGGGTGCATGCGATTGTCGAGTGCGATCCATCGGCCGACGCGCAAGTTATTGCCGACAGCATGCGCGATTTCCTCGCCGATCGGCTGAGCCGCTACAAGCATCCGGAGAGCTTTGAATTCGTGGATGCGCAGGTGCGCGACGATTCCGGCAAGGTCCGCCGCACGCTGTTGCGCGACCAGCGCGCCGCATGGCTGAAGGAGAATCGCCCGTTCCGGATCATGCCCTCGCGGATGACTGCGAAGGCGGAGTGAGCGCAAGCCGTCATTCCGGGGCGATGCGACAGCATCGAGCTATGATGTGCAATTGCACATCAGAGAATCCATTTCTCCACTTGCTCATGCGGCCCGATGGATTCCGGGCCTGCGCCACCGGCGCATCCCGGAATGACGGCGAAGGCTAACCGCCGAGCAACGCCAGCGTTCTTTGGTCGGCTTCACCGCCATAGTACTTCTTCAGCGCAGCGCGGAATTCGGGCGCTGACGACACGGCGGCGAACAAGGTCATCGAGGAGCGGAATTTCAGATCGTCGGGGCTGCCGAGAATTTCCCTGACGGTCTTGGCTTCGACGGCGTTGACGAGACGCGTACATTCGAACAGCCGCGGTCCCAGGATGTCATGCTGCAGATAGGCGATGGCCTCGTCGCGGGAGGTGATCGCAAAACGCTGCGCCATCGCGCTGAACCCAAGACCGGCAAGCTGAGGGAAGATGAACCACATCCAGTGGCTTTGCTTGCGGCCGCGGCTGAGCTCCGCCACGACCTGCCGATAAACGGGAGCCTGCGCTTCAACGAAGCGCGCGAGATCAAAGCGGTCGCTCATGGGCTCCTCCCTGATGGGCCGACAAGCTCGGCGAGGCGATCGAGCAGCGGCCGCTGACCTTCGAGGATTTTCGCACGTGCGGCAGCGAGATCGAACCATTCGGCGCGGTCGATCTCCGGAAATGCCTGCATCTTCCCGCTTCTCGGCGGCCACTCGATCTCGAACGTATTGCTCCTGATAGCGTGCACATCGAGATCGCCTTCAACGGTGAAGGCGATCACCCGCTTGCCGGCGCGCTGGCGGATCTCGCCGAGCGCGTTGAGTGGCTGATCAAGGACGACGCCGGTCTCCTCGGCAAATTCTCGGCGCGCCACGGCCATTGCATCCTCCTCCCCATCCATCTCGCCCTTCGGGATCGACCAGGCGCCCTCGTCCTTGCGCCTCCAGTAAGGCCCGCCGGGATGCACGAGCAGGACTTCCAGCCGCGGCCCCAAACGGCGGTACATCAGGATGCCCGCACTTGCGGCGGGCGCGCGACGTGCCGCCTTCAACGATCTTTGCTCCCGCCAAGCATTTTCGGCTCCGTCGGACAGGACCGGGTTGGCCTGCATGTATGCGACGTCTCGCATCGGCTCAAGACGCGCATGCGAGCGCCCACGCGGCCGGCTGCAAGCGGCGGGAAAGTCCGGCGCGACTATCAGCAATGGCGGGGCTGATACGTCTGTAGTCGTTCCAAACCGTGAAGCCCGCTCGCGCTGGGCCGATTTCGTTGTTATATTGGCTCTGGGACGATCGGCCGGACATTGATTATTGGGTGCGGCGTTAGTCGAAGGAAACGCGATTCTTACGGAGATCCTTCATGCCTTCCTTGACCGAATGGAGAGTGCCGCCGGCCCACCAGCCCAGTTCCGGCAACTACAAGTTTGACCTCGAGCGCGCGCTCACTGCCGTGGTGGGGCTGCATTCCATCATCCCGTCCGATGCATTCAGCGCGGAGACGCTGGGCACGGAGCGCGCCGGCAATGGCGTCCTGATCGACGACGGGCTGGTGCTGACGATCGGCTATCTCATCACTGAAGCGGAAACCGTGTGGCTGCATATGGGCGACGGCCGTGTAGTCGAGGGCCACCCGCTCGGCTTCGATTTCGAATCCGGCTTCGGTCTGGTGCAGGCGCTGGGACAGCCCGGCATCGAGCCGCTGCCGATCGGCTCGTCCGCCACCACGAAGGTCGGTGACAATGTCGTGGTCGGCGGCGCCGGCGGCCGAACGCGTTCGCTGGCGAGCCAGATCGTGGCGAAGCAGGAATTCGCGGGCTATTGGGAATATCTGCTCGATGACGCGATCTTCACCTATCCCGCGCATCCCAATTGGGGCGGCACCGCGCTGATCTCCGGCAAGGGCGAATTGGTCGGCATCGGCTCGCTGCAACTCGAACGCGAGCGCGGCGAGCGTTCCGAGCATGTCAACATGATGGTGCCGATCGACCTGTTGACGCCGGTGTTCGACGATCTGCGCAAATATGGTCGCGTCAACAAGCCGTCGCGGCCCTGGCTCGGCATGTACACCACCGAGATCGACAACCGCATTGTCGTGGTCGGCATCGCAAGCAAGGGCCCGGCGGCGCGCGCCGAGCTGAAGACCGGCGACGTCATTCTCGCGGTCAACGGCGAAAAGGTGTTGAGCCAGGCGAGCTTCTACCGCAAGCTCTGGTCGCTCGGCACCGCTGGCGTCGACGTGCCGCTCACCGTCTATCACGAAGGCGTCACCTTCGACGTCACGCTGGCCTCGATCGATCGCACGAAACTGTTGAAGGGGCCGCGGCTGCATTGAGATCAGGAGCGGTTCGATGAGCGAGGCCGTGGTGGACGACATCGTGGCCGTGCTGCCGCCGCTGTTGCAGACGCTGGAATCGCTCAGCTTCATCGCGCGCCATCTGCACCCGCCGGAGTTCGGCCATGTGATGGAGATCGCGGGCGAGCCGGACGAGGCGCTGCGCGCCGTTCGTCCGCGGCTCGCCGACTGGCCGGAGCAATTTGCCGCGATCAGGGCGCAGCTCGAAGCCGCAAGCGACGCGGTGCTCGCCGCCTATCAGGGCCTGCGCGCGGTGCAGGATGGCAATGGTGATCTCGTGAGCGTGTTTCGTGCGCTGCGCTACACGCCGCGCGCGCTGGAAGCGCTCTATCCGCTGGCCGCACGAATACCGCCGGTGAACGAGTTCTTCACCGATCCCGCCTTGCGCGGGGATGCCGAACTGCTGGCGCGGCTGGCCGAGCCTGCCGGTGACACGACCGGCATCCTCCACGATAGCAACGAGCCTGGCAGCCGCGGCGGCTTTTCGCTCTACGTGCCGGAATATTACACGCCTGATCGCGCCTGGCCGCTGGTGATGGCGCTGCATGGCGGCAGCGGCAATGGCCGCGGCTTTTTGTGGAGCTGGCTGCGCGATGCCCGCAGCCGCGGCGCCATCCTGGTCTCGCCGACCGCGCGTGGAAGCACCTGGGCGTTGATGGGCGATGACATCGACACGCCGAATCTTCTTCGCGTCCTCGGTTTCGTGCGATCGCGCTGGAATATCGACGAGACGCGGATGCTGATGACGGGAATGAGCGACGGCGGCACGTTCTGCTACGTCTCAGGCCTTGATGGCAGTTCGCCCTTCACCCACCTTGCGCCGGTCGCCGCGACGTTTCATCCGCTGATGGCCGAGATGGCAGATGCAGAACGGCTGCGCGAATTGCCGATTCATATCGTGCATGGAAAGCTCGACTGGATGTTTCCGGTGCAGGTCGCGCGCCAGACGCAGCAGGCGCTGAGCGCGACCGGTGCTGCCGTCACCTATCGCGAGATCGACGATCTCAGCCATACCTACCCGCGCGAGATGAATGCGGTGATTTTGGAATGGCTGAATGAAGTGTCGTAGCCCGAGTGAAGCGCCAGCGTAACCCGGGACCACTCGCTACGCTGGCGCAGGGGTCCCGGGTTGCGCGTTCCGCTCCTCCCGGGCTACGGGCTTTTGGTTGCGGCTTCAGACCAGGCCGCCATTGGCGCGCAGCGTCTGGCCGTTGACCCAGGCGCCGTCGGGGCCGGCGAGGAAGGACACCACCGAGGCGATGTCCTCGGGCGTGCCGAGCCGCTCCAGCGGAACCATCTTGGCAAAGCGGTCGATCAATTCCGGCGACTTGCCGTGCAGGAACAGATCGGTCGCGGTCGGTCCGGGCGCCACCGCGTTCACCGTGATCGAGCGCCCGCGCAATTCCTTGGACAGGATCGCGGTCAAGGTCTCGATCGCCGCCTTGGTCGCGGTGTAGACGCCGTAGGTCTCAAGCCTGGTGCCGACGACGCTGGTCGAGAAATTGACGATGCGTCCACCGTCGCGCAGCCGGCGCGCGGCCTCGCGCATCGCATTGAAGCTGCCCTTGAAGTTGATTGCGATGTGCTGGTCGAACATCGCATCATCGGTGTCGGCGATCTTCGCAAGCTTCATGATACCGGCATTGTTGACGAGCACGTCGACGCCGCCGAAGGCGGCCTCCGCCGCATCGAACATGCCGCGCACCGCGTTGGGATCGCTAACGTCAGCCTTGGCGGTAAGCGCCCGGCGGCCGGCGGCCTCGATCCGGCTCGCCACTGCCTCGGCGGCCTTGGTATCGCCGGCATAGTTGATCACGACGGTGAAGCCGTCTTTGGCCAGGCGCTCCGCCACCGCGGCGCCGATTCCGCGCGAGGCGCCCGTCACCAATGCTACTTTGTTGGTTTCGTTCGACATTTTGTTCTCCTCTCAGTTTGGCGGCTTGGCCGCTGAGTGACAGGAGCAAAGTAGGAGCTTCCACTTTCCGGATAATGATGCATTAGTTGGCATCACTGTTCGATATATCCGGACAATCTACATGGACCGGTTTGACGCGATGCGAATCTTCACCCGCGTGGTGGAGCGGCGCAGCTTTTCGCTGGCGGCGGAGGATCTTGGTCTGCCACGCTCGACGGTGACGGACGCCGTCAAATCGCTGGAGGCGCGGCTCGGCGTGCGGCTGATCGAGCGCACCACGCGGCACGTCCGCCCGACGCTTGATGGCGAAGCCCATTACCGCCGCTGCCTGTCGCTGATCGCCGACCTCGAGGATGCCGAAGGCGCCTTCGGCGGCGGTAAGCCGAAGGGGCTGTTGCGGTTGGAAGTGCAGGGCACGCTGGCGCGCCACTTCCTGTTGCCGAACCTGCCGGGCTTCTTCGCGGAATATCCGGACATCGAGATCAACATGAGCGAGAGCGACCGCTGGATCGACCTGATCGAGGAGGGCGTCGATTGCGTATTGCGCTTCGGCCATCTGCCCGACAGCGACATGATCGCAAGGCAGGTGGCGATGCTGGAGCGCTTGACCTGCGCGGCGCCCAATTATTTCGAGCGCTTCGGCACTCCAACCAGTCCCGATGCGCTCGCAGGCCATCGCATGATCGGAATACGTTCGCTGACGACGGGGCGGCTACGGCCAATGGAGTTCGTGGTCGACGGCATTGTGCGTGAAGTGATGCTGCCGGCAATCATGTCGGTGACGGGACCGGAGAGCTACCTTGCTATTGCGCGGCTCGGCCTTGGCCTGATCCAGGTGCCGCGCTTCCACGCCGAAGCCGATCTCGCGCGCGGGGCGCTCGTCCAAGTGCTCACCGAATGCGTGCCGCCCTCGGTCCCGGTATCCCTGCTTTACCCGCGCAGCCGCCAGCTCTCGCCGCGCGTGCGCGTGTTCATCGATTATGTGATGCGCGCCTTCGGGCGGGCGTAGGGCGGTTCCGGCGCGAACTGGCCAAGCCCGGAACCATCCGCCAGCCATCCCCGTTATCAGCGGTCACCGGAGGGATCGTCATGCGAACGTTTCTGGGAATGATCTTGGGTGCGCTGCTGCTGATCGCGGGCGTCTATCTCTATGATTCGATGCGAACATCAACCGTGGCGAGCGGCCAGGTCGCACAGAACGGCCGTACCATCGTCAACTGGGACGTTGCCGCCGATGACCTGAAGGCGCTGAAAGCGCGCGCCCATGAGGATTGGCAGAAAATCTCGTCGCGCTAGCAGGCCCTCCCGGGAGCGCCAGATCTAGCGGCTCATGTTCGACTTGCGGGCGTCGGCGATGGCCTGCACGAACTGCTCCTTGGTCAAGATGCCGGGCACGCGGAATTTACCGACGATGAACGACGGCGTGCCCTGAAAACCGAAGGCCTCGGCCTGCGCATTGTTGCGCGCCAGAATGGCGTCAATCGACGTGGCATTGGCCGCGAGATCGCGGTTCAGGCGATCGATGTCGATGCTGACGGCGGCGAGCACCTCCCGTATCCGTGGCTCGGTCAGCTTCGAGGTGAGGCCCATCATCGCCTGGTGCGCCGCCTGGAAACTGTCCTGATACTTCGCGGCCAGCGCCATGCGTGCCGCAACCTTCGACACATCGCCGAGAATCGGCCAGTCCTTCCACACTAGGCGCAGCTTGCCGTCGTCTTGCGCCAGTTGCCGCAGTTCGGGTTCGATCTTGCGACAATAGGGACACTGGTAGTCGAACCACTCGACGATGCTGATGTCGCCCTTGGCATTGCCGGCGACAGGGATCTCCGGATCGCGCAGCACCGCTGCTTCCGTCAGAACCTTTTCTTCTTCCTGCGCGGCGGCAGTGCCGCCAAGCAGCGTGACGCCGGCGGCCATCAAGCCGAGCGCGGCGCGGCGCGTGGGTTCCGGCTTGATACCGGCGACACGATCGGTCGATGGGCTCATGTCAAATCTCGCGGGTGCCTTCGCTGTCTACGCTCGGCAGGCGGAGATGTCACGCAGCTTTACTGAGTTAGCCCAAAGGCTGATGTGGCCGACGTTGAACTGCCGGCCACACCATTCGCTCTTTGTTTGAGCATGATCTTTTCGGAAAACCGGTATCCACTTTTCCGAATCATGCTCCAGGAGATCAAGCGGCGCCCTTGAGGCGCTTGGTGCATTCGCTGTAATAACCGCCGCCCTTCTGGATCCACTTCAGCCCACCATTGGCGTTGGTGGCCTTGTTGGCCTTGTACTGGTCGACGCAGGTGTGCATGCGCGCCTTGCCCTCGGTCTCCTTGGAATATTTCGGATCGACAGCGGTCGGGAATACCGCCGGTCCCGCCGGTAACGCAGGAGCAGCTTCCTTGGCCTCCTTCGCGGCCGGTGCCGGCGCAGGGGCAGCGGCTGTCGGTGCAGCAGGCGCGGGAGCGGCTGGCGTTGCGTTCGCGCCGCATTCGGCCTTGCGGAAGTCATTCCACTTCTGGCCGTTCAATGTCCCGGCGGCCTTGGCCGCCTGGTACTTGGCGCTGCATTCCTGCGCGGTCAGGGCTTGCGCCGGCGCCGACATCACGAATGCGGCGAGCCCCGAGGCCGCCATCGCACAAAACAGTTTGGCTTGAATTCTCATGGTTGTTCTCCCTTTTCGTCAAACCTCAGCGCGTTGACGAGGGCCGCATCCTAACGCAACCGGAACTTGCGACAACGCATTGGCGGTCCGCCGGGTCAAAATATTGTGGCGACCGCTACGAGCGATATTCATCGGCGGTTCAGCATCTGCCGGCGACCGTCTTCACATCCGCTCATTCGAGGTGCGTCATGCCGAAGCTTTCCTCCCTCGCCACCACAACTGCCCTCGCCGCCTTCCTGCTGACGGGCACCGGCTTTGCGCAGACGACCACGCCTGCGCCGAAGGACACCGCCAAGACCGAGACCAAGACCGAGATGAAGGCGGCGCCGACGCCGGAAGAGAAGAAGGCACGCAGCGCCGCTTCGCTGGAATGCTCCAAGCAGGCCGACGCGAAAGGCCTTCATGGCAAGGAGCGCAAGAAATTCCGCCGCGAATGCCGGAAGGAAGCCGCCGACAAGAGCGCGGGCACGAAGTAAAGGCGGCCGCTCTCCCTCCCGAAAAAGGGCATGGTGAGCAGTGGCGCCGGCGGTCCAAAATCCGGCGCATTGCTCCAATCGCGAGATGCATTTGTCGCGGGCTTACGGATTTGGCATAACGCCAGCGTGAACCTGCTCCCCGCATCGATGGCGTTTGCCGTTCCCAGCCGCGCGAATATCCTCAATGCGACCGAGACGCTCGTCATCGGCGCCGCGGGCGGCCTGCTGTTTTTGTGGGCGAACCTGCCGGGTGGGCTGATTTCCGGCGCGATGATCGCGGTCGGCATCGCCGCGCTCGCCGGCCGGCCGCTCACCGTGCCGCCGGTGGTGACCCAGACCGTGCTGATCCTGCTCGGCATCTCCCTGGGCTCCCTGGTGTCACGGCAACTGATCCAGCATGTGAGCGCCTATCCGCTCACCATCGGGCTGCTGGCGCTCGCCACCGTCTGCTCGATCTTCGGCAGCAGCTTCTATTTGCAGCGCGTGCATGGCTGGGACCAGACCTCGGCCTTCCTCGCCGGCAGCCCCGGCGCACTGTCGCAGATCACGATGCTCGCGATCGAGAAGGGCGCCGACGTCGCGGCGATCGCGGTGGTGCAGACCATGCGCGTGATCATCCTGACAGCCGCGCTGCCTCTGATGCTGGCGGTGCTTGGAATAGCACCAGCAGCACCGCCGACGATCGCCTCCGCCAGCGCCTCGCCGATCGAACTCGCGGCGCTGATCGCAGCCTCAATTGCTACCGCGTTCGTGCTGCGCTGGGCGAAATTTCCCGCAAGCTGGATGTTCGGCGCGATGCTCGCCTCGAGCCTCTTGCACGGCGCCGGCGCGGTCGAGGGCGGCCTGCCGCCTTGGGTGCGCGGCGTCGCGCTGGTCGGCATCGGCGCCCTGATCGGGTCGCGCTTTGCACGGATGAAGCTCTCGACCTTGCGTAGCCACGTCAATGCCGGGCTCGGCTCGTTTGCAGTCGCGATTCTGATCTCCGCGATCTTCGTTACCGCGATCACGCTGACCACGCAGGTTCATCTCTCCGATATCGTCGTGGCCTTTGCCCCCGGCGCGATGGACGCCATGCTGGCATTGGCGCTGACGCTGCACATCGACCCGATCTTCGTCGGCGCGCACCACCTCTCGCGCTTCGTGTTCGTGACGCTGGCGACCCCCGGCATCGTGCACCTGTTTGGCCGGCCGCAGGAGGATGTAGACGATTAGTGGCACGTCTCGCAGCGGCGTCGTCCCGTCGAAGGAGGGATGACGAGTTCGTTATTGCGAGCGGATCGAAGCATCATCTCTCCGCAAGTGGCGCGACGGATTCCGGGCGCGCACCGCGGAATAACAGAGCAAGCGGCGACTGCATCGCATCCGGAATGATGAATGCAAGACGATCAGCTCAGGTGACGCAGCGGCCGGGCTGCAGGCGCTTGGCCACTTCGGTCAGCACGCTCACAACGGGCTCGCAGGCGACAGTCATCCTGCGCTCGCCGGATTTGATCAGCTCCGGCGGCTTCGGGCGGCTGCGCGCCTCGTCCCTGATTATGGGAACGCGGATCACGACCGAGCTCTCGGCCAGGCTGTCGAGCTTCAGCGAAATGGTTTCCGTCTTGCCGGTGGCTGCCGGAACCGCTGCCCGGTCGGCCTTCGCGGCACGGTTGACGTTGTGTTCCTCCTTGGTGGAGGTGGTGAGGCTCCCGCCTCCGACGAGATCATGCCCGGCAGCAAATTGCACGGCGCCGAACGTCAAAGAAACGGCGAGCGTGCCCAAAATTCCCTTCAATATCTGTGACATGGCGATTCATCCCTCGCCCCATGGCGATCACACACACAACTCGAACGAAACGCCCCCGTTCGTATGTCTTCGGATCACTTAACCGTGTTCAAAATTTTTTTCGAAATGCCGGAACGTTTCTTCGCGGCCGGCGTCGTTTCGGCAGCCGGTTATTCCCCCTGCCCCATTGACCGGCGACGTAGGGCGCGATCGTGGTGATGCCGGTCGCGCTCTACTTTTTTGTCGGGTTTGTCGGGGAGATTTCGACGGGTCACGGCGGCGTCGCCAACCGCGATGGAGAACCGGCAGGGTTGAGCTTGAGCACTGGCATTGCACGCCGCAACCAATACGAGTGCGAACGTCGCGCGCTGCCCCGATGCAAAAACGCCGAGGGCCAAAGAGAGGCAGGCAGGGATTCCGAGCCTGGCGGATCGTTCAAAAAAATCCGGCGTGCCTAGCACGCCGGATCGGTCGACCTAGCCAGACTCTCGTCAGTTCACGCCGAGGCGGCGCGCGGCGCGCGGTTGCGCGAATTGCGCTGGAAGAACAGCGCCTGGCTCGCAACCGCTGAGACCATTGCAGGCTGGAACGGCTTTGAGATCAGGAACGCCGGCTCCGGACGCTCACCGGTGAGGAAGCGTTCGGGATAGGCGGTGATGAACACCACCGGCACCTCGAACACGCGCAGCAATTCGTTCACGGCGTCCAGACCCGACGAGCCGTCGGCGAGCTGGATGTCGGCGAGGATCAGGCCGGGCTTCTTGTTCTTGGCGAGCGCCACCGCATCCGAATGGGTGCGGGCGACGCCGATTACGTTGTGGCCGAGATTTCGCACGAGGCTTTCGAGATCCATCGCGATGAAGGTCTCATCCTCGATGATCAGGACATCGGTTGCGATCTCGGCAGCCATCTCACGGCCGGCGATGTCCGTGAGCTTGCGCGTCTCTGCGATATCGATGTTGAGGATGTAGGCCACCTCCTCTTCCGAGAAGCCCTCCAGCGACAGCAGGAGGAAGGCCTGCCGCGGCAGCGGCGTGATGTTGGAAAGCCGGCGCTCCGGCGGCAGTGCCAACGTTGCCACGTCGGCGTTGTCGTTGATGGAGACCGAATTCCAGATTTGGGTGAACAGCCGAAACATGCCGGCGCGCGGACCGTGCGTTTCGTCCAGAAGCGAGGGGTCCTGAAGCAGGGCCTCCAGCATGGCCGCGACATAGGCGTCGCCCGACGCCTGGTTTCCGGTGAGCGCGCGGGCGTAGCGCCGCAACAATGGCAAGTGTTCAGCAACGAGCTGCGATCGGGACATTCCCACTCCATCCTTGTGTTTGAGGCAACTGCCTGAAATGCCTTCGTCTCTCGGGTCGGGACATCCGTCCGTGGGGCGACCCGCCTCCCCTGTTACGTCGGACTACGCGTGAGCGCGGATAAAGTTCCATAAATAGTTCCAGACATTCGGAACTTTCAGTCGAACTTCGCATTAGCGTACGACCGACAGCAAACGCGGCCAAGACCGAAATTTCGAGGAAACTGCTTGAAACACAGGGACTTAACCTCTCGGGGAAACGTGGATCAGATCATGAAGGAAACCAAGAAGCAGGGCGGTCTCAACGCTGAGATCCAATCGAGAATCGGCCACCAGCTTCGTGCCATGTACGACGACGTGGTGCGCCAGGGGGTGCCAGACCGCTTTGCGGAGCTTATCCGCAAGCTCGATGATCCTGCGGAGGCCGCCAAGCATTTGGCCGAAACTGACGAGCAGCAAGCTGCAAAAAATGACGGGAGGGACTGATGCCTCTCACCGACCAACTTCGCGACGATATTTTGGCGTCGGTGCCAAGCCTACGCGCGTTCGCGATTTCGCTCTCCGGCAATGGTGACCGCGCCGACGATCTGGTGCAGGAGACCTTGTTGCGCGCGATCGCCAACATCGACTCGTTCCAGCCGGGCTCGAACTTGCCGGCCTGGCTGTTCACCATCCTGCGCAACCTGTTTCGCTCCGACTATCGCAAGCGGCGGCGCGAGGTGGAGGACGCCGAGGGCAACTATGCCAAGACCCTGAAGACGCAGCCTGCGCAGAACGCGCATCTGGAGTTCGAGGAGTTTCGCGCAGCCCTCGACAAGCTGCCGCAAGACCAGCGTGAAGCTCTGATCCTGGTCGGCGCTTCCGGCTTCTCGTACGAGGACGCGGCTGCGATCTGCGGCTGCGCGGTCGGCACCATCAAGAGCCGCGTCAATCGCGCGCGATCGAAATTGAGCGCATTGCTCTACGTCGAAGGCGCGGAAGATTTCGGCCCTGATGACACCGTGCGCGCCGTGATCGGCGGCAATGGCGGCTGATGTGACGCATCGTCATGCGCGGGCTTGACCCGCGCATCCATCCCGGAAAAAGCGATTTTTCTGAGGAATGATGGATTGCCGGGTCAAGCCGGCAATGACGGCGAGAGCAGTGTGTAAGTGCGTAGGGTGGGCAAAGCGAAGCGTGCCCACCTTCTCTTACACCAACCGTAGACGGTGGGCACGGCTTCGCCTTTGCCCACCCTACGCGACGTAGACGCGCCTTTGCTTCCCCTCATCCTGAGGAGGTCACGCAGCGACTGTCTCGAAGGGGAGGCCAGCGGCGGGGCCTCATGGTTCTCCCGGCGATGCGAAGTATCGTCCGGAGACGCGATACGCGCTCCTCACCATGAGGGAAAGACGGTGCTCCCCTAAAACAACTGCGCTACGTCACCGTGCCGGCTTGATCGGCGCCGAGAACTTCTCGGTGCGGTCACGCTCGTTCATGTCGATGACGGTTTCCATCGGCGCGGTGAGCTCATAGACATAGCTGATGTCGGTGAAGTAGCGCTTGGCGGTGCCGCCGAGCGCTTCGGGGGCGACGCGGTCGAGCAGGATCAGGCCGAAATCGGAATCCGCGCGGCGGGTGGCCTCGCTGGTGTTGAACTCCTCCCAGCGGAAATGAAAGATCGCCTCCGGCGCTTTGCCGTTGACTTCCCAGTTGGCGACGATGTGCGGATGCTTGCCGACCAGGGACAGGCCCTCGTCGGAATGCGAGGCGAGTTCGAAGAACAACAGCGACAACGACTGCGCAGCGCGCGCGCTGACCGCGATGTCGGGGCCGGAGATCGCAATGCGCTCGGCATGCGGGATCGCGCGTGCCTCGAACAGTCCCTTCAGCTTCACGCCCTGCCACTGGCTCTCGCTGAGGAGGGTGACCACGTTCGACATCGCGTGGATGCGGCCGATCAGGAGCTCGCGCGCGGCATCGATGTCCGAGCCATGGCGGAGCGTGCGCGTGACGATCGACTGGATCACGGCCAGGATGTTCTTGACGCGATGGTTGAGCTCGTCGATCACCGCCGTCAGCCGCCGCTCGAACCCGATCCTCACCTCGATCTCGCGGCTGAGCCGAAGGTTGTTGTAGGCGACATAGCCGAACAGGCCGCAGACGATGCCGGTCAGCGCGAGGCCAATCGCCGCCACGATCGCGGCGGTCTGGTTTGCCCGGGCGGCGGCGGACGTCTTGGCGTAATAGGCGAGAGACCAGTCGCGGCCGCCGAACGTCACCGTCCGAACCATCGACGGCGCCGGCCCATCCGGCCGCACCGCGCGCGAGGTGATGACGCCCTGGTCGTTGGCGACCAGTTCGTCGTTGGAATCGCGCGGGTCCTTCAGCACCACCGAGAACAGCGACATGTCGTCATTCGTCAGCATCAACGGCCCGAGCTCATACGAAAATGTGACGAATCCCGCCGGCTCAGGGGCGCCCTGCTGAAACACCGGCGCGGCGAGCGCGACCCCGATCGGTCCGTTCTGGCGCAAGAGCGGAATCGGATCCGAGGCCACCGGCTTGCCATCCGCCATTGCCTTCGCCAGCATCGGCCCGATCACGGAATGGTGGTCGAAGCTGCGGCCGGGCAGGATGATGGTCTCGGGCATCCGCGGCTCCAGGTCCATCATCACGTTGATGGGCTTGTCGATCGCCTTGATGTCGAGGGGGTGGTCATCGAAATCCCGGATCGTCGGGTTCGGGAAGCCGGCCTTCTTCAGCTCCTGCTCCGCCGCCACGAGTTCGTCGGGCCTCAGCCGCGCGATCCAGGCCGCAATCACGAAATCGGTCTTGAAGGCATAGATGGAGGAGCGCAGCGGCTGCAGCATGTCGGCCTTCACCACCGACGGCGCACGAAACAGGCCTGAGGAGACGCGGGCGAGCAATTCGCGCTCGGTAAGGCGATCCTGCACCAGGCTGGCGTGGACGTCGATCGCCCGCGCCAGCGCGATTCCGTCGAGCGTCAGCTCCTGCTCGTGCACACGATAGGCCGCAAGACCGGAGAGCAGTACCCCGATCAACGCGATGAAGGCGATAATAAAACCCAGCCGGACCACGCTGTTACTCGGAGACGGCGGGTTGGCGAAGATGAACAGCGGACATCTGACGTCTGCGGGGGCGACAACGATTGGAGACGGGGTGAGTACCAACCGCGGCGAAATATGACGTGGAGATCATCGGTACGCAACGGAAGGCGGCAATTAACGTGAACGGCAGCTGGCGCCGGCAGCCGGCAGCGAAAGCAGCGTCAGAGGTGGCTAATGGGAGTGGCTGGATTTTGTTCCCATTGCGGCATGGAATATTTCGTCGCACCCGCCATTTGCCTGACTTCGCTGAGTAGGTCAGCGCGCATTGGGCTTGGACGGAGCGTCGTGCATCACGGCCGTCAAAATATTAACGAACGGGATATCATATTAACAAATCGGTCAGCCCGCCTTGGCCTTGGCCTTGGCAGCGGCTTTCGGGCGCAGGCCGCCCTTGGCCTCGATGAAGGCGATGATGCGCTTCAGGCCGTCGCTCTTCTTCAGGTTGGTCATGACGAAGGGACGCTCACCGCGCATCCGCTTCGCATCGGTTTCCATCTTCTCCAGCGACGCGCCGACGTGAGGTGCAAGGTCGATCTTGTTGATCACGAGCAGGTCGGAGCGCGTGATGCCAGGGCCGCCCTTGGACGGGATCTTGTCACCGGCGGCGACATCAATGACATAGATCGTGAGGTCGGCAAGCTCCGGCGAGAAAGTCGCCGCGAGGTTGTCACCGCCGGATTCGATCAGCACGAGATCAAGGCCCGGGAATTTCGCGCGCATGTCGGCGACCGCCGCCAGATTCATCGAGGCGTCCTCGCGGATCGCGGTGTGCGGACAGCCGCCCGTCTCCACGCCGGCGATGCGATCCGGCGTCAGCGAACCCGAGCGCACCAGGAACTCGGCATCCCATTTGGTGTAGATGTCGTTGGTGATCGCCGCGATGTCGTAACGCTCGCGCATCGACTTGCAGAGCAGATCCATCAGCGCAGTTTTGCCGGATCCGACCGGACCACCGACGCCGACGCGAAGCGGGCCGTGAGAAGATGCCATCTCAATGTCCTCGTCGTCCCTGCGAAAGCAGGGACCCATAACCACCGGAGTTGATTGTTGCGAAAGGCCGTGGCCCCAGCCCGACATAACCACGAACACCTGTGGTTATGGGTCCCCGCTTTCGCGTGGACGACGGAGAGAGCCACGACGACAGCGAGCGCGTCATGACCGGAACAGCCTTGTATATTGCGTCTCGTGGCGCAGGCTTGCGAGATCGGCGCGGAAGGTGGCGCTGCCGAGATCATCGAGCGAGGCGGCGCGCACACGGGTTGCGGTGGCACTGACCACTGGTTCGAGACCGGCAAGAATGCGCTGGCTATCGGTTTGGCCAAGCGGGATCAGGCGGGCGCCAGCGGAGATCCAGTTCGAGACCACCGCATGGAAGAACGCGTGCAGCACCGGCGGAAGCGGAATGTCATGCGTGGCGCTGACGAGGCCGACGGCGACGGGATAGACGATGGCGCCATCGCAAGCGGCGATGATCTCGTCGAGGCCGGGCGAAGGCCAGGCCGCGCGCGCGGTATCGATAAAGGCGCGGCCCTGCGTCGTGGTCTCGAGCTGGCGCTCGCGCGAGGGCACGAAGGCTGCGGCAAGCTCGGCGATCTCGCGCAGTCCTGCGACGTCGCGCGCCATTGTCGCCTGATGCGTCTGGGCGAGGAACACGCCGTCGCAGAAGCCACTGCCCTCGCTCAGCATCGCAGCGAGCCAGTCGCGCAGCAAGGCGGCATCCTTGATGTCGCCGGCCTCCACTGCCCATTCGATGCCGCTGGAATAGGAGAAGGCGCCGACCGGGAACGACGGCGACAGCCATGTCATCAAGCGGTAGAGCGAGGCGGCCTCGCCTTCCGTCATCCCGCCCCATGCCTCGCTGCGCGGCGGCTCATTTGTGGTCATGAGCATGGGAATGGTCGTGATGGTGATGATGATCGTGGTCGCAATGCTCGTCGTGGTGATGGTGATCACCGTGATCATGGTGGTGATGGCCATGATCATGGCCGGTGTGGTGATGCGCGGCCACGTCGCCTTCATGCGCATGGCCGGCATAGGCGCCGCCTTCAGGATCGAACGGCGCCTCGATCTCGATCACGCGCGCACCGAGCCCCTTCACCATCGCCTCGATGACGTGGTCGCGCCGGATACGCAGGCCTTTCTTCATGATCTGCGTCGGCAGATGGCGGTTGCCGAGATGCCAGGCGACGCGGATCAGATGGTGCGGGTCGGCGCCGCGGATCTCCAGGAGCGGCTCGGGCGCTGCGACCACCTCGATCAATCGTCCGTCCTCCAGCACCAGCGCATCGCCGCCGCGCAGCGCTATCGCGTTCTCGAGATCGAGCAGGAACTCCAGCCCGCGCGTGCCCGTCATCGCCATCCGCCGGCGGTGGCGATCGTCGAAATCGAGCACGACGGTATCGGCCGGCTGCTCGCTCCAGCGATGCTGTGGATTGACGGACGTCGCGCGGATCATGCGGTTCTTCCTCTCTCAGCGTACTTCCACCTTCTCGGGCGTGATCACCTCGATCTTTGGCGGCGCCGAGAAGCACTTCACCGCGACCCGGCCGAAGGTCTTCATGTGCTCGGCGGTGCGATGCGGCACCAGCGCCTCGGCGTTCTCCCACTGCTCGACGAACACCATCTTGGTCGGATCGGTGACGCTCTCGTGCAGGTCGTAGGCGATATTGCCGGCCTCCTTCCGCGTTTCCTTGATGCAGGCGGTGGCGGCCGCAATGAATTCGGCGCGAGTTTCGGGCTTCACGGTCAGCGTAGCAACGACGTAAATCACGGAATTTCCTCCCGGCTTTGGTTCTGGGCGTATTTGCCGGGAGAGGTTTTAGAACATGAAATAGCGCTGCGCCAGCGGCAGCACCTCCGCGGGCGCACAGGTCAGAAGCTCGCCATCGGCGCGCACCTCATAGGTCTCCGGATCGACCTCGATCTTGGGCGTTGCGTCATTGTGGATCATGCTGTTCTTGGAGATCTTGCCGCGGGTATTCTGGACCGCATAGAGCTTCTTGCCGATGCCGAGTTTGCGCGCCAGCCCGCCGGCGACCGCCGCCTTGGACGCGAAGACCACCGAGGATGCGGTGAGCGATTTTCCGTACGCCGCAAACATCGGCTGGTAGTGCACCGGCTGCGGGGTCGGGATTGAGGCGTTGGGATCGCCCATGGGGGCGGCCACGATCGAGCCGCCCTTGATGATCAGGTCCGGCTTGACACCAAAGAACGGCGGCGACCACAGCACGAGATCGGCGAGCTTGCCCTTCTCAACCGAGCCGATCAGTTTCGACATCCCATGCGCGATCGCGGGGTTGATAGTGTATTTGGCGATGTAGCGCTTGACGCGGAAATTGTCGTTGTCCTTGCCCTTGTCCTGCGACAGCGATCCGCGCTGCTTCTTCATCTTGTCCGCGGTCTGCCAGGTGCGGATGATGACTTCGCCGAGTCGGCCCATCGCCTGCGAGTCCGAGGACATCATCGACAGCGCGCCGAGATCGTGCAGGATATCTTCCGCTGCGATCGTCTCCTTACGGATGCGGCTTTCGGCAAACGCAAGATCCTCGGCGATCGAGGGATCGAGGTGGTGGCACACCATCAGCATGTCCAGATGCTCGTCGATAGTGTTGCGCGTGAACGGGCGCGTCGGGTTGGTCGAGGATGGCAGCACGTTCTTCAGCCCAGCGATCTTGATGATGTCAGGCGCATGCCCCCCGCCCGCGCCCTCGGTGTGGAAGGCATGGATGGTGCGCCCCTTGAACGCCTTCACGGTGTCCTCGACGAAGCCGGATTCGTTCAGCGTGTCGGTGTGGATCATCACCTGAATGTCATGATCGTCGGCGACCGCAAGACAGTTGTCGATCGCCGCCGGCGTCGTGCCCCAGTCCTCATGCAGCTTCAGCGCGCAGGCGCCACCCTTGATCATCTCGACCAGTGCCGCCGGGCGCGAGGCATTGCCCTTGCCGGATATGCCGAGATTGACCGGAAATGCATCGAACGACTGGATCATCCGGCCCATGTGCCACGGCCCCGGCGTGCAGGTCGTAGCATACGTGCCGTGCGAAGGACCGGTGCCGCCCCCGAGCATGGAGGTGACGCCGGACATCAACGCGTGCTCGATCTGCTGCGGGCAGATGAAATGGATGTGGCTGTCGAATCCCCCCGCGGTGAGGATCTTGCCCTCGCCCGCGATCACGTCGGTGCCGGGGCCGATGATGATGTCCACATTGGGCTGAATATCGGGATTGCCGGCCTTGCCGATCGCGGCGATCATGCCTTCCTTGATCGCGACGTCGGCCTTGACGATGCCCCAGTGGTCGACGATCAGCGCATTGGTGATGACGGTGTCGGCCGCACCTTGCCGGTTCGTGACCTGCGACTGCCCCATGCCGTCGCGGATCACCTTGCCGCCGCCGAACTTCACCTCCTCGCCATAGGTGGTGAAATCCTTCTCCACCTCGATGATGAGATCAGTGTCCGCCAGCCGCACACGGTCGCCGGTAGTGGGCCCGAACATGTCGGCATAGACGGAACGCTTGATTTTCACGGACACCGTAAGCCCCCATTTCACTTGCCTTCAAACACGCTTTTCGCTGCTTTGACGGCTTCATCAAATCTTGCATCGAGCATCGGATTGACGCTCCGACATCCGGCCACAACTTTTTCGGCCCATATGACGTAAGCGGCGAGATCCTCGCGCGCGTCGCCCGACGGATTCGGCACGATGCGGGCGCAGGTATTGCTGATCTTGTCGGCGATCTTGATCATCTTGGCGCCCGGCGACTTATGCGGAGCGTCCTCGATTTGCTTTTGCCGGCGCTGTAGCTTGGGGAGCGACATGTCGTCGGTCACTTCGACCACCAGCGCAGCGACACGCTCGCTGAACTTCGTCGCGAGTTCCTCGCGCGTGGTGTCGGTGTCTTCGACCGTGTCGTGCAGCCAGCCGGCTGCCACGAGCTCTGCGTCTGCGCCGTCAGTCGCAGTTGCGAGCAGATTCGCAACCTCGGCCAGGTGATTGATGTAAGGCTCATTGCCACGACCCTTGCGGGCCATACCGTTGTGACGGCGGGCAGCGAGTTCGGCGGCTTCGGAGATGAGGCGGATCGGTTGCAGCATGGCGAAAACTCCTTCTTGCCTCAACCGCGCCGCCGCGTACTCCGTTCCTGCCACGCGAAACAGACAACAGCCGGCCGGCAGCGATCGTGGCACCAAGGATCACAGCTTGCCTTTCACCTCGCCGCGGAAGCCATAAATGACGCGCTTGCCGGCGAGCGCCACCAGCTGCACATCGCGGGTCTGGCCCGGTTCAAAGCGAACCGCAGTGCCAGCGGCGATGTCGAGGCGCATGCCGCGGGCCTTCTTGCGATCGAATTTGAGCGCCGGGTTCGTCTCGAAGAAATGGTAGTGCGAACCGACCTGGATCGGGCGATCGCCGGTGTTGGCGACCGTGAGCGTCACGGTCTTGCGACCTGCATTGAGCTCGATCTCGCCGTCCTGAATGAAGAGTTCGCCGGGGATCATATTGCGCTCCTTACCGGATCGGCGCATGCACGGTGACGAGCTTTGTCCCGTCCGGAAATGTGGCTTCCACCTGAATGTCGTGGATCATCTCCGGAATGCCCTCCATCACCTGCGCCCGGGTCAGGACCTGTGCGCCGGCCTGCATCAGGTCAGCGACGGTGCGACCATCGCGCGCGCCCTCGACGATGAAGTCGGTGATCAGGGCGATGGCCTCGGGATGGTTCAGCTTGACGCCGCGCTCGAGCCGGCGGCGCGCCACCATGGCGGCCATCGAGACCAGAAGCTTGTCCTTTTCGCGGGGAGACAAATTCATGCGAGCACTCTGACGGTTTTCGAATGATCTAGTTGAGCCACAGCCTCGGCAGCGGGACGGCAGAGGCGCGGCCGAGCACCGTCATCATGTCGGCGCGCAGCCTCATCGCATCTTGGGCACAGAAGCGCGCCATTGCAAACCCATTCCAGCAGGAGATGCCGACTTCGCCACCGAGGGAGTCTTGCACCTCGCGTATTCGCTCCACGACTGCCTCGTCGCCGGGCACGATCAGCGCAGTGCCGATGGCAACGCCGCCATTGGCGACCGCAGGCCGGGCGAGCTTGTCGCCGATATTGCCGTCCAGCCGGAAGGTCTCGGCAAACACCAGCCGGCCGCCGCGGCGCATCCGCCAGCGGTCGACGAATTCGCCATCGCGCATCGTCTCGCCCATCGCCGAGCGGCCGAACACCACGATCTCACAGAGCAGGAGCGAAGCCCCCTCGGCCAGGTCGATATCGATCCGCCGAGCGATCCGGGCGCGGTCGAACAGGATGGTTTCCTGCGGCAGCCAGGAAAGATGCGAACCGGCCTCGGCCTTGAGCGCGATGTTGAGCTGGGCGGCCGGTCCGGCCGCACGATAGATCTTCTCCGCGGCGGCTGTCGTCAGCGTCAGCCGCGCGCCCTCTGCGGCCGCAATATCGATGTCAAAGCGATCGCCACCGGCAACCCCGCCGGCGGTATTGACGAACACGGCCGACAGCCCCTCGCCCTCGGGCGAGGGAAAGCGGACGCGGAGCGAGCCGGATTCGTGCAAGCTTCCGCGGCGGGTGACACCATCCTTAAGCTGCACACCGAACCTCACCGCGCCGCGGGCGCGGTTGGCCGCAAAGGTCGCTGAAGCTGCGCGCGTGATCTCGGTACGCATCCGTCCCCCCGTTGGCCGGTTGCGTCCCTTATAGCGCCATTTGGCGGGAGATTTCAGCGGGATCAAGGTTCGAGCGGTCGCAGGCATATTTCACCGCGCCACGGTCCATCACCGCAAAGCTGTCGCCGAGCTCGCAGGCGAAATCGAGATATTGCTCGACCAGCACGATCGCGATGTTTCCGAGATTGCGCAAATAGGAGATCGCGCGGCCGATATCCTTGATGATCGAGGGCTGGATGCCCTCGGTCGGCTCGTCCAGCAGCAACAGTTTCGGCCGCATCACCAATGCGCGGCCGATCGCCAATTGCTGTTGTTGGCCGCCGGAGAGGTCACCGCCGCGGCGTCCAAGCATCGATTCGAGCACCGGAAACAGCGAGAATACATCGTCGGGAATGAAACGGTTCTCGCGCTTGAGCGGCCCGAAGCCGGTCTTGAGATTCTCCTCCACCGTCAGCAGCGGAAAGATCTCGCGGCCCTGCGGCACGAAGCCGATGCCGCGCCGCGCGCGCTCATACGGCTTCAGGCCGGTGATGTCGCTGCCGTCGAACTCGATCGAGCCTGACGCAATCGGATACTGGCCGACCATCGCGCGAAGCAGCGAGGTCTTGCCGACGCCGTTGCGCCCGAGCACGCAGGTGACCTTGCCGGGTTCCGCCGACAGCGAGACGCCGCGCAGCGCCTGCGCCGCACCATAGAAGAGGTTGATGTTCTCGACTCTCAGCATCGCCTATCGCCCCAGATACACTTCGACGACCCGCTCGTTCGACGAGACCTGGTCGATGCTCCCTTCCGCCAGCACCGTACCTTCGTGCAGGCAGGTTACTTTGACGCCAAGCTCGCGCACGAAGGTCATGTCGTGCTCGACCACCATGATGGTGTGGTCCTTGTTGATCTCCTTGAGCAGCTCCGCGGTCTGGTGGGTCTCGACATCAGTCATTCCGGCCACGGGCTCGTCGACCAGGAGCAGCTTCGGATCCTGTGCCAGCAGCATGCCGATCTCGAGCCACTGCTTCTGGCCATGCGACAGGCTGCCGGCGAGCCGGTTGCGCGCGTCGGCGAGACGGATGGTCTCCAGCACTTTCTGGATGCGCTCGGTCTCGGCCTTGCTCTCGCGCCAGAACAGCGTGCCCCTGACGCTGTGATCGACATTGAGCGCGAGCAGCAGATTGTCCTGCACGGTCTGGCTTTCGAACACCGTCGGCTTCTGGAATTTGCGGCCGATGCCGAGTTCGGCGATGCTGGTTTCGTCCAGTCGGGTCAGGTCGGTGACGCCGTCGAACAGCACGGTGCCTTCATCCGGCCTGGTCTTGCCGGTGATGATGTCCATCATCGTGGTTTTGCCGGCGCCGTTGGGGCCGATGATGGCGCGCATCTCGCCCGGCTCGAGCGCGAGCGAGAGGTTGTTGATGGCGTGGAAGCCGTCGAAGGAGACGTGCACGCCGTCGAGATACAGCATCGCGGAGGTCGCGCGGGTGTCCATCACGTTCATTGCGCCTACTCCGCCGGGTTGGGTTCGCTGATGCCGTCTTCGCGCGCGGCGCTTGTCGTGTTGGCCGAGACGCGCTGCGCCCTCCACGGCTCCCACCACGAATTGAAGGTGCCGACGATGCCCTTGGGCAGCAGCAGCGTCACCAGAATGAACAGCGCCCCCAGCATGAACAGCCAGTACGGCGCAAGTGGCCCTGAGGTGAAGAACGTCTTGGCATAATTGACGACGACGGCGCCGAGGGCTGCGCCCACCAGCGTGCCGCGGCCGCCGACCGCGACCCAGATCACCGCCTCGATGGAATTTCCCGGCGCGAATTCGCTCGGATTGATGATGCCGACTTGCGGCACATAGAGCGCGCCAGCGACGCCGGCCATGCACGCCGACAGCGTGAACACGAACAGCTTGTAGGATTCGACGCGATAGCCGAGGAAGCGGGTGCGGCTTTCAGCGTCGCGCACCGCGATCAAGACCTTGCCGAGCTTCGAAGTCACGATCGCCCGGCAGATCAAAAAGCCGACGATGAGCGCCAGACAGCTCAGCGCGAACAAAGCGGCGCGGGTGCCGTCGGCCTGGACGTTGAAGCCCAGGATGTCCTTGAAGTCGGTCAGGCCGTTGTTGCCGCCGAAGCCGAAATCGTTGCGGAAGAACGCGAGCAGCAGCGCATAGGTCATCGCCTGCGTGATGATCGAGAGATAGACGCCCGTGACGCGGGAGCGGAAGGCGAGCCAGCCGAAACAGAAGGCGAGCAGGCCCGGCACCAGCAGCACCATCAGCGCCGCGAAGGGGAAGATATCGAAGCCGTACCAGTACCAGGGCAGCTTGTCCCAGTTCAGGAACACCATGAAATCAGGCAGGATCGGATTGCCATAGACGCCCCGGCTGCCGATCTGACGCATCAGGTACATGCCCATCGCGTAGCCGCCGAGCGCGAAGAAGGCGCCATGGCCGAGCGAGAGGATGCCGCAATAGCCCCAGATCAAATCGATGGAGAGCGCCAGGATCGCGTAGCAGACATACTTGCCCCACAGCGCAACCAGATAGGTCGGCACCTGCAGGAACGAGCCCTGCGGCAGCAGCAGATTCGACAGCGGGATCAGGATGCCGACAGCCGCGACGATCAGGATGAAGGCGGTCGCGGCGCGGTCCAGCGAGCGGGTGAGGATGTGCGCGCTCATGCCTCCACCGCCCGCCCTTTCAGCGCGAACAGGCCACGTGGCCGCTTCTGGATGAACAGGATGATCAGGACCAGGATGGCGATCTTGCCGAGCACGGCGCCGGCAACCGGCTCCAGGAACTTGTTGGCGATGCCGAGGGTGAAGGCGCCGACCAGCGTGCCCCAGAGATTGCCGACGCCGCCGAACACCACGACCATGAAGCTGTCGATAATGTAGCTCTGGCCGAGATTGGGGCTCACATTGTCGATCTGCGACAGCGCCACCCCGGCGATGCCGGCAATCCCCGAGCCGAGGCCGAAGGTCAGCGCGTCGACGCGTGAGGTGGCAATGCCCATCGAAGCCGCCATGCGCCGGTTCTGCGTCACCGCGCGCATCTCGAGCCCGAGCGCGGTGTAGCGCAGCATCGCGAGCAGGATCGCGAATACCGCCAGCGTGAAGCAGAGGATCCAGAGCCGGTTATAGGTGATGGTGATCTGGCCGAGTTCGAAGGCGCCGCTCATCCAGGAGGGATTGCCGACTTCGCGGTTGGTCGGGCCGAACATGGTGCGCACCGCCTGCTGCAGCACCAGCGACAGGCCCCAGGTCGCCAGCAGCGTTTCCAGCGGGCGCCCGTAGAGGAAGCGGATGATGCTGCGCTCGATCAGCACGCCGACCCCGCCGGCGACCAGGAAGGCAAGCGGCACGGCGATCAGGAGCGAATAGTCGAACAGGCCGGGATAGCTGGTGCGGATCACCTCCTGCACCACGAAGGTGGTGTAGGCGCCCAGCATCACCATCTCGCCATGGGCCATGTTGATGACGCCCATCACGCCAAAGGTGATAGCGAGCCCGATCGCCGCCAGCAGCAGCACCGAGCCGAGCGACAGGCCGTACCAGGCATTCTGCACCGCCGACCACATCGCCAGATTGCTCTGCATCGAGGAGACCGCGCTCGCGATCGCCTTCGCGATCAATGGCGGCTGGTCGGCAGCCGCGCTGGTGAGTACCGCCAGCGCCTCCTGGTCGCCGCGCGACTTAATGACGGAAACGGCCTCGAGCTTGTCGTTGTCGGAGGCGTCAGACTTGAACAGGATGATCGCTGCACGGGCCTCGGTGAACGCCTGCTTTGCCGCCTTGTCGGTCTCCTTCGCGAGCGCGCCCTCGACCACGGAGAGCGCGTTCTCGTCATGGCTCTTGAAGACGGATTGCGCGGCGGCGACGCGCTTGGCGGGATCGGGCGAGAGCAGCGTCAGGCTGCCGAGCGCAGCCTCCACGGTGCGGCGCAGGCGGTTGTTGAGACGGACGGAGGCAGCATTGTCCGGCAGCTTGTCGACGGCAGCACCGGTGGCGGCATCGATGATCTTGCCGTCTGTTTGCGTGATGAAGACTTTCTTGCTCTCGGGATCGGCCGTCAGCCGCTCCTCCTGGAGCGCAGAGATGATAGGGAAGGCGAGCGGATTGCCCGACGTCGCGACCGCCTCGATGGCCTCCCCGGTGTCGGAAAATTCGTCATTGGCGAATTTGGCGACCGCATCCTCGAACGGGCCGGCGAAAGCCGGCAGCGCGAAGGAAGCAATCAGCAACACTGAAAGGAAGAGCGCGCGAACACGCTCAAGTAAATGGCCAAACACGTGACGACCCCGGCAGGAGTGGTGAGGAGAAGGCGGCGAACACGGCCGCCCTCTCCAGTCTCTTGGAAGTACTTCGGAATGAACGGACCAGATCAGGAACCCTGACCGCCGCACTTGTTGGTCTTGGTGTTCCAGTTGCCGCACTTCTTGCCGACCCAGTCGCCGATCAGGTCCTTGGAGCCCTCGAGCTCCTTCGACCAGGCGTCGCCCGCGACGAGGCCGGGGGTCTTCCACACCACGTCGAACTGGCCGTTGCCCTTGATCTCGCCGATGAATACCGGCTTGGTAATGTGGTGGTTCGGCAGCATCTTGGACACGCCACCGGTCAGGTTCGGCGCTTCGATGCCGGGCAGCGCGTCGATCACCTTGTCCGGATCGGTCGATTTCGCCTTCTCGACCGCCTTCACCCACATGTTGAAGCCGATGTAGTGGGCTTCCATCGGGTCGTTGGTCACGCGCTTCGGATTCTTGGTGTAGGCCTGCCAGTCCTTGATGAACTTCTCGTTGGCGGGCGTCTTGATCGACTCGAAGTAGTTCCAGGCGGCGAGATGGCCGACCAGCGGCTTGGTATCGATGCCGGCGAGTTCTTCCTCACCGACCGAGAACGCGACCACCGGGATATCGGTCGCCTTGATGCCCTGGTTGCCGAGCTCCTTGTAGAAGGGCACGTTGGCGTCGCCGTTGATGGTGGAGACCACCGCCGTCTTCTTGCCGGCCGAGCCGAACTTCTTGATGTCGGCCACGATCGTCTGCCAGTCAGAATGACCGAATGGCGTGTAGTTGATCATGATGTCTTCCTGCTTGACGCCCTTCGACTTCAAGTAGGCTTCCAGGATCTTGTTGGTGGTGCGCGGATAGACGTAGTCGGTGCCCGCCAGCACCCAGCGCTTCACCTTCTCGTCCTTCATCAAATAGTCGACCGCGGGGATCGCCTGCTGGTTCGGAGCGGCGCCGGTGTAGAACACGTTGCGCTCGGACTCTTCGCCCTCGTACTGCACGGGGTAGAACAGGATGTTGTTCAGCTCCTTGAACACCGGGAGCACGGACTTGCGCGAGACCGAGGTCCAGCAGCCGAACACGACCGCGACCTTGTCCTTGGTAATGAGTTCGCGCGCCTTTTCTGCAAACAGCGGCCAGTTCGATGCGGGATCGACGACGACAGCCTCGAGCTTCTTGCCAAGCACGCCGCCTTTCTTGTTCTGCTCGTCGATCAGGAAGAGGATCGTATCCTTCAGCGTGGTCTCGCTGATGGCCATGGTGCCGGAGAGGGAATGCAGGACGCCGACCTTGATGGTGTCGTCAGCGGCTTTGGCCGGAGAAAATGGCGAGGACGCCAGGCCCAAAACCAGGCCCGCGGCAGCCGCGAGCCAGCCGCGGCGGCTCAGCGTCGCTCTATCGTGAGTAAGCTGTGTAAGCATGAAATGTCATCTCCCTGACGCAGGCGTGAACGCATGCGAAACGGCCCCACGGCCGCCTGCAGGCAAGGAATCGCAAGAACTATGCCACCGTCGCAGCACCACTTAAGTCACTGCCTCACAAAGAAATTTGACATTCTGGGGAGAAACGGCGAGAATGACTGCCCAATTATTAGGCGAGAAAAATGTATGCTAAAGCGGCAATCAGCCCGTTCTGTGAGCAATTGGGCCAGTTTGGCTAAATTTCCGGCACCAAATTGTGACGCCGTCGCGACATTTGAGACTGCGCTTCAGGAAATAGGCCGGCGAACCGAGCAGAGTTTACCTTGAAAGCGCCGCGTTCATGTTCCATATGACTGTCGTGACCCGCGCGAATCGCGCCGGGTTGGCGCAAGCTTGCGTGTTCTAAGCCGCCTTGGTTCTAACAACCTCGGCGGATTCGGGCTTGCCTTTAGATCAGCCAACAGCACCGATGCCCCAAACACGCGGGTATCACTGATGCCCTCACGCGCCCGGCAATATCGTCGGCGCGCGTGACGTTTTGATGGAAAGACCTCCTTTTGACCTCCTTTCAGGATTTCGGCCTTGCCGATCCCATCGCCCGCGCGCTTCGGGAAGAGAACTACGTAACCCCCACCCCCATCCAGGCCCAGACCATCCCGCTCGCGCTCGAAGGCCGCGACGTGATCGGCATTGCCCAGACCGGCACCGGCAAGACCGCGTCCTTTGCGCTGCCGATCCTCAACCGCCTGCTGCAGAACCGCACCAAGGTGCAGCCGAAATCATGCCGCGTGCTGGTGCTCTCGCCGACCCGCGAATTGTCGGGTCAGATCCTCGACAGCTTCAATGCCTATGGCCGCCATATCCGCCTTTCTTCGGCGCTGGCGATCGGTGGCGTGCCGATGGGCCGGCAGGTCCGCTCGGTGATGCAGGGCGTCGAAGTCATGGTCGCAACCCCCGGCCGCCTGCTCGACCTCGTGCAGAGCAACGGCCTCAAGCTGAACCAGGTCGAGTTCCTGGTGCTCGACGAAGCCGACCGCATGCTCGATATGGGCTTCATCAACGACATCCGGAAGATCGTCGCCAAGCTGCCGGTCAAGCGGCAGACCCTGTTCTTCTCAGCGACTATGCCAAAGGATATCGCCGAACTGGCAGAAGCGATGCTGCGCGATCCCGCCCGCGTCGCGGTGACGCCGGTGTCCTCGACCGCCGAGCGCGTCAGCCAGCGCATCATCCAGGTCGATTTTGTCGCCAAGCCCGCCATGCTGGCGCAACTGTTGAAGCAGGAACCGGTTAACCGCGCGCTGGTGTTCACCCGCACCAAGCATGGTGCCGACAAGGTGGTGAAGGGGCTGGAGAAGGCCGGCATCGCCGCCAACGCGATCCACGGCAACAAGTCGCAGAATCATCGTGAACGCACACTGGCGGCGTTCCGTTCCGGCGAAATAAGCACTTTGGTCGCGACTGACATCGCCGCCCGCGGCATCGACGTCGACGGCATCAGCCATGTCGTCAATTACGACCTGCCGAATGTGCCGGAGACCTATGTGCATCGCATCGGCCGCACGGCACGCGCCGGCGCCGACGGCGTCGCGATCTCGCTCGTCGCGGGCGCAGAAGAGATGGGATACTTGCGCGACATCGAGCGTTTGATCCGCATGGCGCTGCCGCGGGAAGACCGCCGTACGCCGGGCAGCCGCGAACAGGCGCCTGCCGCCGCCGCTCCGCACCGGGCTGGACGGTCGGCGCCGCGGACCCATATGGCCAGGGGAAATGAATCGCCGCCGGCCGCAAAAGGCCCTCGCCGCCGCCGCCGTCGAGGTGGTAATGGTGGCGCGGCGCAGGTGGGACGTGGCGAGTCGCCGCGCCCGCCGCAGATCGGCAAGAGCGAGGGCAGCCAGGGCGGCATTCAAGGCGTCGCCTTCTTGCATCGCGAAAGCCGAGCCAAACCGCAACCCAACCGCAACAACCAAACGCAGCGCTAGCCGTCATCGATTCTGGAGAACCATATGGCTAAGGAAGAGCTGATCCAGTTCGAAGGGCTGGTGACCGAAATCCTTCCCGACGCACGCTACCGCGTGCAACTCGATACTGGACACGAGATTGTCGCCTATACGGCCGGCAAGATGAAGAAGAACCGCATCAAGACGCTGGCTGGCGACCGGGTTACAATTGAAATGTCGCCCTACGACCTCGAGAAGGGGCGGCTGATATTCCGTCACAAGGACGAGCGGCCGAGTTCGCCCGGCGGCCCGCCGCGCGGCCCGTCGCGGGGCGGCCAGTTCCGCCGCCGCTGACGTGTTCCAAGGACGTCCGGAATCGCGCACGACAGCTTGCTGTCTTGCGCGAGCGCGGCGCTTTTTGCGTTCGAACGAAATCCGCGCACGTCAGGATTGTTTTGGAGCCGTTTTTCGCATAATATCGGGCTAATCGATTTTCGGCCGGACGACATTAGCCATCCACCGGTATCCCGGTTCAGGTGCTGACGACCCTTCCAAAATTCGATCCACCAGCCCACCGAGAGTGGGTTTTGACTTGTCTATCTGAGAAGGGACTATCCCGTGAGCATGGGAACCGTGAAGTGGTTTAACGCAACCAAGGGCTACGGCTTCATTCAGCCCGATGACGGCGGCAACGACGTGTTCGTGCACATCAGCGCCGTTGAGCGCGCCGGCCTGGGCACGCTGCGCGAAGGCCAGAAGATCTCCTACGAGATCGTGGCCGATCGCCGTTCCGGCAAATCCGCCGCTGACAATCTGCGCTCGGCGGGCTGACCGACCGCGGGCCTGCGCCCGCGACCGAATCAGGCGCTCCGAAGCAAGAGCATCGGACAAGAAGATAAGAAAAGCCGCGCTTTACTGCGCGGCTTTTTGCTTTTGGTTGTGCGTGCAGATTGCGCGCTAAATCAGGCTTCAGGACACCGGCGCGCACTTGTTGATCGAATTCGTCGGCGGCGGATAGTCGACGCAGGACGACTGCCTCGGCCGGGTATAGGTTTCGTCATCCATCGGAACGCCGGACTTGAGCACATAGCCGACCGTCGGCGTGTAGGTGTAATTGACCTCGCTCCAGATCAGCCACGTGTTCGGTATCAACAACCCCTGTGGAACCGAGACCGTATCCTTCGGCTTGTGCGGCGAAGCCTTGAGCGTCGCCTGTGGCGAGCCGCTGGCCATGGCGACGGTGGCCGATTGGCTCCACTGGATTTTCGCGATGCTGTCCTTGTCGATGAATATTTCCGAGACGGTCGCGGTCAACGGTGTGAGGGAATAGGGCAACAGGATTGCCCCGCTCGCGGCGAAGACATTCTGCATGTCCGTGGTCTTGACGCTGTCCAACGATTGCGAGGTCAGGTCGGATGCCGCGCGTGTCACCAGCGCCAGCTTGCGCTTGATGGCGATGGCGGAGCTGAGCTCGACCGTTCCAAAGAACAGCAGCAGCATGATGGGCACGATCATGGCGAATTCGGTCGCCGCTATGCCGCGGCAATCATGCACGAGCGCGCCGACCTGGCGACGCACGCGAGACCAGGTCGATGAAAGCAAACTCATTTTGATTGCGCTCATGAACACGTCATCCCGCCAACCGGAAAAGGCTCGTTCTTGAAGACCGCCGTTGCCGACAGCAGGCGTTTGCTGCCATTGAGATTGGAGAGGTCGTATTGGAGGTCGTATCCGCCGAGTTTGAGCATCTTGATGATCAAGACCGGCCACTGATAGAACAACCTGACCACGACGATATTGCCGTCCTGGCCGGGACAATATTTCATGTCATTGACGAAGCCGCTGCCCGCATCGATCTGGTTGGGAATCTTGACCACGGTGGCCTGCGGATAGCTGCGAACGTCGACATAGATGCCATTCTTGCAGTCGAACATGAAGCTGAGCTTGTGGCCGCAAACCAGATCCTTGAATTGCGCCTGACTGAGCGAACTGTTCTGCGCCTGGCCGGTCAGCACCATGCGCGCGGTATCCTGAGTGATCGTCTCGAGCACCTGGCCCGCGAAGAAGATCAGCGCCGTCTCGATGATCGCGAACAACAGCGCGAAGAACACCGGCGCGACGAGCGCGAATTCAACCGCCGTTACACCGCGACGATCGCGGCGAAATCGGCGCAACAGGTTTCGGAAAGAGCCAAGGGGCTGCGGCATCGGAGGAGTCTCGCGGGATGACCCGCAACGACTAGCTGAAACTGATTGTCGAAATGTTTCGTCGGATCGCGACAGGACCACCCGTTCCGTTAGGCCCGCATTAAGCATGGACGCGACGGCGCAGCGCCGCCGACCTGGTGGCCTCCGCAGCTACCGTCAATTGGGCGACTTGGCGGCGGGCGCGCTCCCGCCCTGCCCGCTCGCCTGGGTGCTAAGCGTGCCTGCCTGGTCGATCGTGGACTTGAAATAGGTCTCGCCGTCGCCGAGCGTCACGCGGCGCTGGCAAACCGGCATGCAGCTATAGGATTCCCGCTCGATGCCGCGATAGACGGTGACCAATTGATCGCTCGGTCCCCGGACCTGGATTTGGCGGTCGACCAGGATCTGGCCGTTGCGGTCCATCGCGATGAAATTGGTGGCGCCATAACCCTTGCCGGTGACGACGACGACGCCGCCGGTCTGCAGCGTCACATCGGCGATCATGGGATTGCCGACCACGATGGTGGCGATGCCACTTGGGAGCCTGACGAGCTTGGCCTGGTCAACATTGACCTCGATCCGATCAGGATCGGCGGCAGCGAAGCCGGCGGAAGGCCATGCCATGACGGCCGCTGCGAGAAGGCTGAAGGCGAGGCCTACCAACACACGGATACGCTCTGACTTGAACGACATACTCTACTCCGGGGCATCGACAGGCCGACAACCGCGATACGCAGTGGAAGCGGCGCCCGACAGTGCTAAACTGACAACAATTCATGAACGAAGTGCAAAAAGCGCGCGGGCAATTTCACGCGCATTCACTCCCAGAAGGAAACGAACGAATTGCACGATGGTCTCGCAAGCAAGTCCTGTGCAGTGAAGATCAGTCACGAGACGGCTCGGACGCGATCGCTGCGCTCCTGGCGCGGTGCTCCCGTATAAAGAAAGGGGCGATTCAATCGCGCCGAACCCAAAACATTTGGATTTTATTGATTGCCTTAAGCCCGCGTTGACTCTGCATCGGAACTGCCAAATTTGGGGCGATGTTTCTGCAATCGAATTAACTGCTGCGCAATTGTCGCACCCCTACGGTCGCGTGCATGGTCACGGTGCTGAGAACGCCGGGGTGACCAAACGTTAGTTCGACCAGCCACGTGCACACCAGGAGCAATCTATGAAGAGCCTCGTTTCGCGTTTCATTAAGGACGAATCCGGCGCGACCGCCATCGAATACGGCCTGATCGCCGCCCTCATTGCCGTCGTGATCATTGGCGTTCTTACGACCATCGGCACCAACCTCAACACCAAGTTGGAAGCAGTGCGCGACGGGCTGCAGTAATCGGCTCTCTCGGCCAGCAACAAAGGCCCCGGCAATCCGGGGCCTTTGTCTTATTCGTCGAGTTGGACGGCGACAGTATGCGTAGATCAACCGTTCCACGACTTACGGCTACAAAGACCTACTTTCGCACCGGTAACGTGAACAACGCACCCGCGCAGATCATCTGCGTCGCGTTGGTACTGGCGGTTGTCACGCTCGCCTGCCGCATTGCAGCAGTCTGGTGACGTACCCCACCTTCGCTGATTTTTCATCTCTCGCGGCTAGGTTCGAGGCGACCGCATCCTACCCGCACGGGCCGTGTAATCACATGATCCTCGACATTCTTCGCCTGCTGCTGTTTCCCGCACTGATGGCGTTCGCGGCCGCGAGCGACCTTGTCTCCATGACGATTTCCAACCGCGTGTCGCTGGCGCTGGTCGCGGGCTTTGTCGTGCTCGCGCTCGCGAGCGGCATGGGGCTCCACGAGGTGCTTTCGCATGCCGGTGCCGGCGCCGCCGTGCTCGCGGCCGGATTTGCCTGCTTTGCGTTCGGTTGGATTGGTGGTGGGGACGCCAAGGTTGCAGCCGGCGCAGCGCTCTGGTTCGGGTTCGACCATCTGCTGCCCTATCTTCTCTACGCGTCGCTGTTCGGCGGCGCGCTGACGCTACTCCTGCTCCAGTTTCGACGATGGCCGCTGCCCTATCCGCTGCTGGGCCAGGCCTGGCTGCTGCGGCTGCACGCCAGGGAGAGCGGCATCCCCTATGGCATCGCGCTCGCGCTTGGCGCTCTCGTGATCTATCCAGAGACCGAATGGATGAAGGCGGTCGACTTCGCGCATTTCGCAATGCGTTGAACGGGCTGAAGTAACTGCCCGTTAAGGCGATTTAGATACGCCTCATTAACCATGCTTTGACGAATAGCTGGTCAACTGCCGATCAAGCGGCGGGAACCGTCGCGTCGTCCTGTGGAAAGTGAAGCGTAATGAATACCGCCCGCATTGTGGTCCTGGCTATCGCCGGCTGTGCCGGCCTCGCGGCCCTGTATCTGGCGAGCGGCAGCAACGATAGGCCCGCTCCGACGAAACAGCCGGTGGCGCAACTGCCGACCATCGACATCCTCGTCGCGAAGTCCGACATCGGCCTCGGCCAGTCGGTCAAGCCCGAAGACCTGCAGTGGCAGACCTGGCCGGCATCGACGGCGAGCAGCGCCTTCATGCGGCGCGACGGCAAACCGGACGCCATGAAGGACGTCATCGGCTCGATCGCGCGCGCGCCGTTCATCGCGGGCGAGCCGATCCGCGAGCAGAAGCTGGTGAAAGCCGATGGCAGCGGCTTCATGGCGGCGATCCTGCCCTCCGGCATGCGCGCGATCTCGACCGAGATCTCGCCGGAGACCGCTGCCGGCGGCTTCATCCTGCCCAACGACCGGGTCGACGTCATCCTTTCCCGGCGCGAGAAGAATCCGGACGGCAACAGCGCCGATATCGTTAATTCCGAGATCATCCTGAGCAATGTCCGCGTGCTCGCCATCGATCAGGCGCCGAAGGAGAAGGACGGCACCAGTGCACTGATCGGCAAGACGGTGACGCTCGAGCTCAAGCCCGAGCAGGCGGAAACGCTGGCGCGGGCTCGCCAGAGCGGCACGCTGACGCTGGCGCTGCGCAGCATCGCCGACGTCAACATCGTCGAGGCCAACGCCGACAATCAGACGCGCCGGCGCGGACAGAGCATCAACGTCATCCGCTACGGCATCATCAGTCCGCAAACGGTACAGAAGTGAGGGAAAGGGCGCCGGGAATGAAGGGCTGGGGGAATCGATCGATGATGCGAGCCTTCGTCGTTCGCGCCCTGTCGTTTTCGGCCGCAGTTGCGTTCACGCTCAACCCGGCCCTGACGCCGGTGGTGGCGAGCGATTACCGAGCCGCGGCCCCGCCCGCGGCTGACGGCCAGGCCAATGCGCGCTTCCTGTCGCTCGGGGTCGGCAAATCGGTCGTGGTTGACCTGCCGCGCGACATCAAGGATGTGCTGGTGGCTGATCCCAAGATCGCCAATGCCGTGATCCGCTCGTCGCAGCGCGCCTATATCATCGGCGCCGCGGTCGGCCAGACCAACATCGTGTTCTTCGATTCCACGGGCGCGCAGATCGCCGCCTATGACATCGCGGTGAAGCGCGACCTCAACGGCGTGAGGGCCGCGCTGCGCCAGGCGCTGCCGAATGCCGACATCCAGATCGACGGCGTCGGCGACGGCGTGGTGCTGACCGGCACGGCCTCAAGCCCGATCGAGGCGCAGCAAGCCGGCGACCTCGCCGCGCGGCTCGCCGGCGGCGCCGAAAAGGTGGTCAATTCGATCGTGGTCCGCGGCCGCGACCAGGTGATGCTGAAGGTCACCGTCGCCGAGGTCGCCCGCAATATTATCAAGCAACTCGGCATCGACCTCACCGCCAACCTGAACTACGGCACGGCCGTGGTGAATTTCAGGAATACCAACCCCTTCACGGCCTATGGCCGCGCGCTGGTTCCCGACAACACAGCAACCACCGCGTTCGGCGCCACTCCGTCGGTGTCGGCGACGCTGCGCGCGATGGAAAGCGCGGGCGTGGTGCGGACGCTGGCCGAGCCGAACCTGACGGCGATTTCCGGCGAGTCGGCCACCTTCATCGCCGGCGGCGAATTCCCCATCCCCGCAGGGTACTCCTGCGACCCCGTCACCCATGTCTGTACCACGCAGATCCAGTTCAAGAAATTCGGCATCTCCTTGAACTTCACGCCTGTCGTGCTGACCGAAGGCCGCATCAGCCTGCGGGTGATGACCGAAGTGTCCGAACTGTCGAACGACAATTCGATCACGATCTCGCAATCCGTCACCGCCAATCAGGTGAACTCGCTGACCATTCCCTCGATCAAGACCCGCCGCGCGGAAACGACCCTCGAAATCCCGTCCGGTGGCGCGATGGCGATGGCCGGCCTGATCCAGGAGCAGACTAAGCACGCGATCAACGGCTTTCCGGGCCTCGCCCAACTGCCGATCCTCGGCACGCTGTTCCGCAGCCGCGACTTCGTCAACAACCAGACCGAGCTGATGGTGCTGGTGACCCCCTATGTGGTGCGAGCGGTGGCACAGAAGGACCTGTCGCGGCCGGATGACGGCTTTGCCAACGCCTCCGACCCGCAGGCTGATTTCCTCGGCAGCGTCAGCCGCATCTATGGCGTGCCGGGCCGTACCGAGCCGGCGCGAAATTACCGTGGCACTTACGGCTTCATTACCGACTGAGGCGGGACGATGACATCCAAGCTGACATTCAACCGATCCGCCGATCGCAACCGCGCCCTCGCTCGCCTCGGGGCGCTGATCGGCATTGCGGTGGCGCTCGGCGCCTGTCGGCACACGGATGACTCGCCGCTGGCTAGCTTTCCCGACGATTACCGCCTGCGCCACCCGATCGCAGTCCAGGAAGCCGATCGCTCGATCGTGGTGTTCGTCGGCCGCGGCCGCGGCGGCCTCACTGCGGAGCAGCGCGCCGACGTGATGGGGCTGGCGCAGACCTGGCTGCGCGAAGGTACCGGCGCGATCAGCATCGACACGCCGGTCGATACGCCGAATGCGCGCGCCGCCGCCGATTCGGCGCGCGAGATCCAGGCGACGTTCGCCGCCGCCGGCGTGCCGCCGCGTGCGGTCGCCGTTCGCCAATATCGCCCGGAGGATCCGCGCCATTTTGCGGCGATCCGGATCAACTATGCGCGGATCTCGGCGGTAGCCGGGCCCTGCGGTATTTGGCCGGAGGACCTCGGGCCATCAATCAACAACAAGAGCTATTTCGACAACAAGCCCTACTACAATTTCGGCTGCGCCAGCCAGCGCAACCTTGCCGCCATGGTCGACAACCCGAGCGACCTGGTCCAGCCACGCGCCGAGACGCCGCCTTACACCGAGCGACGTGACGTCGCCTTCGAGAAATACCGCAAGGGTGTCGCGACGACGACGACCTATCCCGAGGCCGACGTGGCCAAACTGAGCAATGTCGGCAAATGATCAGCTACGCGCGCCAGAACTCCGACGCCCAGCCTGACGTCTCGCCGCCAGCGGAAGAGCATATTGCGCCGGCGCCACGGGTATCGGTGCAGGCGTTCTGCGACACGGTGGAGACCGCAGCCGCGGTGCAGTCGGCCGGCGAGGACCGCAGGCTCGGCAAGGCGCATTTGAAGATCCAGATGGGCGGCATGGCCGCCGCCATCGAGGCCTACCGCTCGGCGCCAACGCCAAACGTCATCATCCTGGAGACCGGGACCAATGGCGACATCCTCGGTGGTCTCGACCAACTCGCCACGGTCTGCGACGCCGGCACCAGGGTGATCGTGATCGGCCGCCTCAACGACGTCGCACTCTATCGTGAACTGGTGCGCCGCGGCGTCAGCGACTACCTGATCGCGCCGATCGTCACCATCGACGTGGTGCGCTCGGTCTGCAACCTGTTTTCGGCGCCCGAGGCCAAGGCGGTCGGACGCATCCTTGCCGTGGTCGGCGCCAAAGGCGGCGTCGGAGCGTCCACCGTGGCGCACAATGTTGCCTGGGCGATCGCGCGCGACCTGGCGCTGGATTCCGTCGTCGCCGATCTCGACCTCGCCTTCGGCACCGCCGGCCTCGACTACAACCAGGATCCGCCGCAGGGGATCGCCGAGGCCGTGTTCTCGCCCGACCGTGTCGATACCGCCTTCATCGACCGGCTGCTGTCGAAATGCACCGATCACTTGAGCCTGCTCGCGGCGCCGGCCACACTCGACCGCGTCTATGACTTCGGCACCGAGGCCTTCGATGCGATCTTCGACACGCTTCGCGCGACCATGCCCTGCACCGTGCTCGATGTCCCCCATCAATGGTCGGGCTGGACCAAGCGGGCCCTGATCGCCGCCGACGACATCCTGGTGGTCGCGGTCCCCGACCTTGCCAACCTGCGCAACACCAAGAACCTGGTCGACCTCCTGAAGGCCTCGCGGCCGAACGACCGCGCGCCGCTCTATTGCCTCAACCAGGTCGGCGTACCGAAGCGTCCCGAGATCAACACCGTCGAGTTCGCCAAGGCGATCGAGGCCGAGCCGATCGCAGCTATACCGTTCGATCCGCAGATCTTCGGCTCGGCTGCGAACAACGGCCAGATGATCGCGGAGATCTCCGCCAATCATCGAACCATCGAGATGTTCCTGCAGATCGCGCAGCGGCTAACCGGCCGCGGCGAGACCAAAAAACCCAAGGGGTCGTTCCTGTCGCCCCTGCTGGAGAAGCTGCGGGCGAAATAGCCGGCCTGGAGTAGAGTCGTGTTTGGTAAGCGTAGCGCAAATGACAGTGAAATGCGGGGACTGGGGCCCGCCGTTCACGCGACGGAGCCTTCGGCCGCAGCCGCGCCGGCGCGCGAGACGGCGGCTCCGACCATGCCTTCGCCACCGATCGCCCCGCCCAAGCCGCCGCCCGCACCGACCGTCGACACGCGCCGGTCCGACACTTACTACCAGGTCAAGGCAACCATCTTCGGCGCACTGATCGAGGCGATCGATCTGGCCCAGCTCGCCAAGCTCGACGGCGATTCTGCGCGCGAGGAAATCCGCGACATCGTCAACGAGATCATCGCGATCAAGAACATCGTGATGTCGATCGCCGAGCAGGAAGACCTGCTCGACGACATCTGCAACGACGTGCTCGGCTACGGCCCGCTTGAGCCATTGCTGTCGCGCGATGACATCGCCGACATCATGGTCAACGGCGCTGGTACGGTTTACATCGAAGTCGGCGGCAAGATCCAGCGTACGGGTATCCGATTCCGCGACAACCAGCAGCTTCTCAACATCTGCCAGCGCATCGTCAGCCAGGTCGGCCGTCGCGTCGACGAATCTTCGCCGATCTGCGACGCCCGCCTCGCCGACGGCTCGCGCGTCAACGCCATCGTGCCGCCGCTCGCGATCGACGGCCCCGCGCTCACCATCCGCAAATTCAAGAAGGACAAGCTGACGCTGGAGCAGCTCGTCAAGTTCGGCGCGATCTCGCCCGAAGGCGCGAGTATCCTGCAGATCATCGGTCGCGTCCGCTGCAACGTCTTGATCTCCGGCGGTACCGGTTCGGGCAAGACCACCCTCCTGAACTGCCTGACCAACTACATCGAACACGACGAGCGCATCATCACTTGCGAGGACGCCGCCGAGCTGCAGCTACAACAGCCGCATGTGGTCCGGCTGGAAACCAGACCGCCCAACATCGAAGGCGAAGGCCAAGTCACCATGCGCGAGCTGGTGCGCAACTGCCTGCGTATGCGCCCCGAGCGCATCATCGTCGGCGAAGTCCGCGGACCCGAGGCCTTCGACCTGTTGCAGGCGATGAACACCGGCCATGACGGCTCGATGGGCACGCTGCACGCCAACAACCCGCGCGAGGCGCTGTCGCGCTGCGAATCCATGATCACGATGGGTGGCTTCTCGCTGCCCTCGCGCACCATCCGAGAGATGATCTGCGCCTCGATCGACGTCATTATCCAGGCTGCGCGCCTGCGCGACGGCTCCCGCCGCATCACCCACATCACCGAGGTGATGGGCATGGAAGGCGACACCATCATCACCCAGGACGTCTTTCTCTACGACATCCTCGGCGAAGACGCCAACGGCAGGATCATCGGCCGGCATCGCTCGACCGGCATCGGCCGGCCAAAATTCTGGGAGCGTGCACGCTACTATAACGAGGAGCAGCGCCTCGCCGCCGCGCTCGATGCCGCCGAAGCGCCGCCGCCGGCGTGAGGAGACGATGATGAACCTACAATCACTCGCCCTCGCCTTCCTCGCCGCAACCGCCGTCGGCGGCCTCGGCTGGGTCTTCCTCTATCCTTTGCTGTCGGGGGAGAAGCAGGCGGAAGCGCGCCGCGCCTCCGTCGCCCGCTCCGAACCCACAACCGCACGACAGACCGAACGGACCCAGCGCTCGCGCCGCGAGCAGGTCGAAGGAAGCTTGCGTGAGCTGGAAGCGCGCCGGCAGAAGGAGGCGAAGCTCTCGCTGGCCAAGCGTCTGGCCCAGGCCGGTCTCGACTGGACGCCCCAGAAGTTCTGGATCATTTCGGGTATCTTTGCGGCTGTCGCCTTCGCGCTCACCTACATGGCTGGCGGCGGGCTGTTGGGCATGGTGGGCCTTACTTTCGCAGCGGGCTTCGGACTGCCGCGCTGGCTGCTCGGATTCCTGAAAAAGCGCCGCGAGGCGGCTTTCCTGAAGGCACTCCCCGACGCCGTCGACGTCATCGTGCGCGGCATTAAGGCCGGCCTGCCACTGTTTGAATCGCTCAAGGTGGTCGCCAGCGACTCGCCCGAGCCACTCAAGAGCGAGTTCATGGCCATTATCGAGACCCAGACGATCGGCATGCCGCTCGGCGAGGCCTGCGCACGGCTCTATGAGAGCATGCCGGTGCCGGAAGCGAACTTCTTCGGCATCGTGATCTCGATTCAGCAGAAATCCGGCGGCAATCTCTCGGAGGCGCTTGGCAACCTCTCCAGGGTGCTGCGCGACCGCAAAAAGATGAAAGAGAAGATCAAGGCGATGTCGATGGAAGCCAAGGCTTCGGCAGGCATCATCGGCGCGCTGCCCCCGACCATCATGATACTCGTCTATATCACAACGCCCGAATACATCTCCCTGCTGTGGACCCATCCGACCGGCCAGCTGATGCTGGTCGCTTGCGTGGTCTGGATGAGCATCGGCATCTTCGTGATGAAGAAGATGATCAGTTTCGATTTCTGACGGATGAAGCATGATTGATCTTCTGGCCGACAAACTCCACGACGTCAGGTTCATGACCATGCTGCTCGCGGCTATCGCCGTGAGCGCAACCTGCTATTCGCTGATCATGCCGCTGTTCGCCGGCGAGAACCTGCAGAAGCGGATGAAGGCGGTGGCGAGCGAACGCGAGCGCATCCGCCAGCGCGAGCGCGAGCGGCTGGCCAAATCGGAGAAGGCTTCGCTGCGGCAGGCGCCGAAGCAGATTGTCTCCAAGGTCGTGGAAGACTTCAACCTGAGCAAATGGGTGGCGCAGGAGAGCGCTCGCGACAAGCTCATCATGGCGGGATATCGCGGCAACGCTCCCTATATCACCTTTCTGTTCTTCCGCGCTCTGACGCCGATCGTCATGCTGATCGGCGCCGCGCTCTATGTTTTCGTGGTTGCGCAACTGCAAATATCGATGCTGATGAAGATCGGTATCTGCATCGGCGCGGCGTATATCGGACTGCAGGCGCCCATGCTGTTCCTGAAGAACGCCATCACCAAGCGTCAGCTTTCGATCAGGCGCGCCTTCCCCGATGCGCTCGACCTGCTCTTGATCTGCGTCGAATCCGGCATGTCGGCCGAGGTCGCTTTCAGGAAGGTCGCGACCGAGATCGTCGGGCAATCGGTGGCGCTATCCGAGGAATTCACGCTCACCACGGCGGAGCTCTCCTACCTGCAGGACCGCAAGACGGCTTATGAAAATCTCGCCACCCGCACCGGGCTCGAGAGCGTGAAGTCGGTCTGCCTGGCGCTGCAGCAGTCCGAACGCTATGGCACGCCGCTCGGCCAGAGCTTGCGCGTGATGGCGCAGGAAAACCGCGACATGCGCATGTCCGAGGCCGAGAAGAAAGCCGCCGCGCTGCCGCCGAAACTGACAGTGCCGATGATCCTGTTCTTCCTGCCCTGCCTCTTCATCGTTATTCTCGGTCCGAGCTATATCAGGATCACTGAGCTGCACTGAGCCGGATGTGCCCGCCCGACGCGGGATCTTGACCAACAACGCTCGGGACGGATCAGTCGTCGCGCGCGACGACCGGCACTGGTTTCGCTGCCGCGGTCCGCGGATTATCGCGGCCCTTCAGCATGTCGCGGAGGTAGGCGACGTTGGCGGCGGCTTCGTCGGCTGGCAGGTCGGCCTTGACGATGTTCTCGGCTTCCGCGAACCGGCCCTGCAGGCCGACCACCAGGGCAAGGTTCTGTCGCACCCGCGTGTCGGCACGGCCGCTGGCATAGGCGCGGCGCAGGCTCTCTTCGGCCTTGGGCAGATCGCGGCTTAGCATGTAGGACAGTCCGAGATTGGACAGTACCGACGGCTCGTCCGGAGCGATACGCAGCGCGCTCGCATAATAGCGGCGCGCCTCCTCGTGGCGGCCAAGCCGGTCGAGCGCGGTTCCTTGCACCGAGAGGATGCGCCAATCTGGATTGTCGGGCGAGTGCGCGCGGCTCAGCACGTCGAACGCTGCCTGCGCATTGCCGTTGTCGGCAAGCGCCCGGCCGTAGGCCGCGAGCAGCAGACGGTTGCCGGGATTGGCGATCGTGGCCTGCTCCAGCATCGCGACCGCCTGCGCCCGCTGTCCAGTCGTACGCAGCGCCTGCCCGTAGCCGATCGCGGCCTCAACATCCTTCGGGTTGGCGCGATAGCGCTCGCCATAGAATTCGACGGCACGGCGTGGATCATCCGGCGCGGCTGCGGCGGTCTTCGTCCGTGTCGTCAGCGAGCCCGCGACATCGGAGAGTGTCTGGCAGCCACCAAGACCTGCCGCCAGCAGCGCCGAAAGGGCCGCCGCCGCGAGAGCGCGGGCAAGACTGGACTGTCGACGCATGGCGCTTTAACTCACGATTTCAGGCGAAAAGATTGAGCCGAATGTGCCAGCAATAGACTGTTAACCCTAACGTCTGGTTAATTGGGCAGCGCCCCTGCCATTTGATGAGAGCAGCATGCCATCCATCTTCGAAACCGCATCCGCGTCAAACGCCATTCCCATCACCTTCGTCACCAAATCGAATTGGGAGCAGATCCGCGAGATGCTTCCCGCCCATGCGCGGCAGTTCGCCCAGGCCAATGGCTTTGCGGCCAAGCCCGGCAAATATCTGGCGCTGCCGGCGCCGGACGGTTCGCTCGCACAGGTGCTGTTCGGACTTGAGGATGAGGCAAGCCGGTCGCGCGATCCGTTCCGGCCGGGTAGCCTGCCTGGGTTGCTGCCGCCAGGCGTCTACCGCTTCGCCAATGCGCCGCACGATACGCGGCTCGCCGCGCTCGCCTTTGCGCTTGGCAGCTACCGCTTCGCCCGCTATCGCAAGGCCGACGTGCCCGACGTGCGACTGGTGCCGCCGGATGGCATCGATGCACCCGACATCTCGCGCACGGCGGAAGCCGCATGCCTGGCGCGCGACCTCATCAACACCCCCTCGAACGACATGGGGCCACAGGAGCTGGCGCAGGCGGCAGAGCAGATCGCGTCCCGGTTCGGCGCCGCGTTCAACTGCATCACGGGCGACGAGCTCGTGCGACAGAATTTTCCGCTGATCCATGCTGTCGGCATGGCGTCACCCCGCGCGCCGCGGCTGATCGATCTCACCTGGGGTAACCCCGATCACCCCAAGGTGACGCTGGTCGGCAAGGGCGTCTGCTTCGACACCGGCGGGCTCGACCTAAAACCATCGAGCGGCATGCTCATCATGAAGAAGGACATGGGCGGCGCCGCCAATGTGCTTGCGCTGGCGCAGATGGTGATGGACGCGAAGCTCAAGATGCGGCTGCGCGTGCTGATCCCCGCGGTCGAGAACGCGGTGGCGGGCAACGCCTTCCGCCCGCTCGACATCTTCACCTCTCGTAAGGGGCTGACGGTCGAGATCGGCAACACCGATGCCGAAGGACGGCTGGTCCTCGCCGACGCATTGGCGTTCGCCGACGAGGAGAAGCCGGATCTCCTGGTCGACCTGGGCACGCTGACGGGCGCCGCGCGCGTGGCGCTGGGGCCGGACCTGCCGCCCTTTTATACGCAGGATGACACGCTGGCCGCCGAAGTTGCGGCTCACGCCAAGGCGGAGCACGATCCGTTGTGGCGCATGCCGCTATGGCCCGCCTACGATGCCTGGATGGACTCGAAGACCGCGGACATCACCAACGCGCCGTCGGGCACGTTCGCCGGTTCGATCACCTGCGCGCTGTTCCTGCAGCGCTTTGTCGAGCACGCCAAACGCTGGCTGCATGTCGATATCTATGGCTGGACTCCCAGCGCGAAACCGGCGCGGCCCGAAGGCGGCGAATGCCAGGCGGCGCGCGCGATCTACAAACTGTTGAGCCAGCGCTATGGATGATCCGCGCCTGACGCCTACGCGGGGCGATATCGCCGCGAAATATCTCGAAGGCAAGGTGAGCGCAGAGCGGTTCGTTGCCGGCGAGGAATTCGAGGTCGCGCACGCTCTCGCACCGCTTTGGGGAGCGCCGCGCTCCGACGCCACGCTGCTGACGCAGGCCCTGAAGGGCGAGCGCGTCACCATCTATGACCGCACCAGCGAGGGGTTCGCCTGGGGCCAGCTCAATGGCGACGGCTATGTCGGCTGGCTGCCCGACGCCGCGCTGACAAAGCCTTCCGCCGCGCCAACCCACAAGGTGACGGCGCTGCGGACCTTCGCCTTTCCCGGCCCCTCGATCAAGCTGCCGCCGGTCGAGACGCTGCCACTCGGCGCCAGGCTGAACCTCGCGCGCGAGGACGGCGGGTTTGCGGTGACGCGCGAAGGCTGGCATTTGCCGCGCCGCCACGTCGGCGGCATCGACGCGATCGAGACCGATTTCGTGGCTGTTGCTGAACGTTTCGTCGGCACGCCCTATCTCTGGGGCGGCAAAAGCAGCCTTGGCATCGATTGCTCAGGCCTGGTGCAGGTCGCGCTGACCGCCGCCGGCACCGGCTGTCCGCGCGACAGCGATATGCAGCAGCAGGGTCTCGGGCGCGAGCTGAGCGCGGCAGAAACAAAGAAGCTGCAGCGAGGCGACCTGATCTTCTGGAAGGGCCATGTCGCCATCGTGCGCGACGCGGCAACGATGGTGCACGCCAACGCGCATCACATGGCAACCGTGATCGAGAACACCGCTGAGGCCATCGCACGCATCAAGGCGGCCGGCAGCGACATCCTCGCGATCAAGCGGCTTTAGGTCTTCAGTTGCTCGATGGCGTCGAGCAGCACCCGTTCGCAGTCGGCACGCGTTCTTGAACTAACTGACCCAGAATCCAGGCACGGCCGGCTCGAGGCGTCCACCGGCGCGTACGGGCGCAATACGCAGCGCGAGGCCGGTGGCGTCGTCGGTCTCGATCGCGACGCCGCTCAGCGTTGCTTCGCCGGAGGCCGGCTCGAAACGGCCGGAGGGGATGCCGGTCTGGAAGCGCTGCAGCGGCTCTTCCTTCTGCATGCCAATGATGGAATCGTAGTCGCCGGTCATGCCGGCGTCAGTCATATAGGCGGTGCCGCCGGGCAGCACCTGGTGATCGGCGGTGGGCACATGGGTGTGGGTACCGATCACGAGGCTGACGCGACCATCGCAAAAGAAGCCCATGCCCTGCTTCTCGGAGGTGGCCTCGCCGTGGAAATCCACCACGATCGCATCCGCCGCCTGCCGCAACGGACAGGCCTCGAGCTCGCGCTCGACCGCGGCGAACGGATCGTTGGATGGCTCCATGAAGACGCGGCCGATCGCGTTGAGGACGAGCGCACGCCTGCCGTTCTTGGTGTCGACGAGCGTGGCGCCGCGGCCCGGCGCGTGGCGCGGAAAGTTGAGCGGGCGGATCAACCGCGGCGCGCGCTCGATGAACACCAGCGCTTCCTTCTGATTCCACGCATGGTTGCCGAGCGTGATCGCGTCGGCCCCGGCATCCAGGAATTCCTGGTAGATCGCCTCGGTGATGCCGAAGCCGCCGGCGGCATTCTCGCCATTGACGATGACGAGATCGAGCGACCAGTCACGGATCATGCGGGGAAGATGCTCTGAGATGGCGGTGCGGCCGGTCCTGCCGACGACATCACCGACGAAGAGGATACGCAAATCAGGCTACTCCCGGAAATCGAACGTCTTACGCTCGGTTAGCACATAATCAAGCGCGACGTCGTGCGACAAAGCCGGAACCGCCTTGATTTCCTGCGCCGCGAAGGCAAGCCCGATGCCGATCACGTGCTTGGCCTTGCGCAAATGGGTCAAGGTGAAGTCGTAATAGCCGGCACCATAGCCGATCCGGTGACCGACCCGGTCGAAGGCCGCGAGCGGCACCAGCATGATGTCGGGGATCAACTCGGCGGCGGCCGGCGATGGCTCGGGAATGCCGAGCGCGCCAAGCGTCAGCCGATCGCCCTTGGCGAAGGCGCGGAAGACCAGGGAGTGGCCGCGCGCAGTGACCGCCGGCAGTGCAAGCTGCGCGCCCCGCGCCGCAAGCTCGAGCATCAGCGGCATCGGATCGATCTCGCTGCGGATCGGGGAATAGCCGGAGACGATTCTGCCGCGCGCGATCTCGAACGGCAGGCCGCGCTTGGCGATCTTCGCTGCGGCAGCAGTGCGCTCCTCCTCGCTCAGCGCATCACGTCGGGTGAGCGCGGCGCTGCGAAGCTCAGCCTTCGGAGAGATGGCGCGCATGCGATTACCCCTGTTGCGCTGTCATCATCCGCGCAAGCGGATGATCCAGTATTGCAGAGACAGTTGTACTTTGACGGCGAGGCCGCGGCGTACTGGATACCCCCGCCGGAGCCTGTCATCGGGCGGCCATTCGGCCGACCCGTTGGCGGGGTATGATATCGATACACAAACTTAACCGCCGCAGCACGACGGCAGGCAACAAAACCAGAGCGCGAAGCCGCAGAGGCCGTTGAAGCGTTCGATCCCGGAGTTCCCTACGAAAGTAGGTGGGCACCATATGTCCGGGTCCACGGACCCGGCCAGGGACAGTTCCCTAAAGGATCGATAAGGCCCCGGGGATATATAGCTCCTGACGCGCAACGCAGCTTCGCGAGGAGTAATGTAGCGATGAGCGCAGGGTTTCGCCAGCGGGAATGGAAAACCTCCGTCGTCACCCTCCCCTGAAAGGGGAGGGTGACGCGAATGAAATGAGCGGCGGGGAGGGGTCAGGTCTCTCCACCAGCGACACTGCCCGAGTGGAGAGAGTTGACCCCTCCCCGATTCGCATTCCGCTTCGCTGCATGCGAACCGATCCTCCCCTTTCAGGAGAGGGTGAAATAGCGAGTCAACCGATCGCGATGCCACCACCGATGGTGCGGTTGAGCACCTGCGTGGTCTTTTCGATCCGCTCGGCGGCGGCGTTGAGTGCGTTCGAGATCGCGACTTGCGTGGCGCGGGCGCGATCGACCGCGGCGGCTCCGGAGTTGCGCAAAGCTTCAATCTCTTCCTCCAGGCTGCGGATGCGTGCACCGGCGTCGACCAGTTCATCGCAGGCAGTAAGCGCGGCCATCACGGTGAGGCGCGCATCGCCGATCTCGCCGAACTTGCCGCGCAGCGATTCAATGCGCGATTCAAGGTTCTCAGCGAGCTTCAAAAGACGAACCTCCTGCCCCTCTTCGCACGCCATCCGGTATTGCCGGCCGTTGATGGTGACGTTGATGTGGCTCATCACGTGTCCTCCCCGGCATCGAGCACGGCGCGGATGGTGCCGATCGCAGTACCCAGCTTCTCAGCAATCTCGCGATTGGTGCGCTCGAGCTTGCGCGTCTTCACCAGCGAGTTATCGAGCTCATCTGCAAGTCGCGAGCGGTCGGCGCCGAGCGCCTGGATTCGGCTCGCCAGTTCGTTCTCGTCGCGGTCAGCCTCGCGCCGCCGCTCGACGGCGCTTTCCAGCGCATCCAGCGCCGCCATCAGCCGCCTCGTGGCGGCATCGACGTCGGCGATAGCGGGTTCGGCATTGGCAGCCGCGTTGGTGGAACGATCGCTCATACGAGACAAAGTGGACCCTCGATGGCGTGGCCGTTCCGCGAATCCTCACGGTTCGGCAAGCGCTTAGGCGGCGAAATTTACGTGGTGAGCGAGGCCGGCGCAACGTCGCCGGTAAACTATGCACCGATAGATGGAGCCACACAGGCCGCCGCTCCTGTCGGTTTACCCAGGCCCGCCCTTTCGGGAAACCGGCGCCCGCGCCGGTTCATGCCCCCTTCGGCAGACCCCGCCGAGCGCAACTTTTGCCCCCGAAAGCACGTTTCCTTGCCTTGAACCTCCCTTGGACTTCCGGAATTGAGGTGCTATCCAGCCCTCTCTTTCGTGCCTACCACCCGCATATGGCGGCCCTCCGGGCGGCGCATGCAAGCCAAGCCTCTCATTTCGGACGGATTTTCATCATGACGCAGGTCGATCACACCCGTATGGCCAACGCCATTCGTGGCCTCGCAATGGATGCGGTCGAGAAGGCGAAATCCGGCCATCCTGGCCTGCCGATGGGCGCGGCCGACGTCGCGACCGTCCTGTTTACACAGTTTCTGAAATTCGATGCGGCCGACCCCGCCTGGCCGGACCGCGACCGGTTCGTGCTCTCCGCCGGTCACGGCTCGATGCTGCTCTATTCGCTGTTGTACCTCACCGGCAACAAGGACATGACGCTCGACCACCTCAAGCACTTCCGTCAATTGGGCTCGCTGACGCCGGGGCATCCCGAAAACTTCCACACCAAGGGCATCGAGACCACGACCGGCCCGCTGGGCCAGGGCATCTCGACCGCGGTCGGCATGGCGGTGGCGGAGAAGATGCTATCCGCGGAGTTCGGCAAGAAGATCGTCAGCCACCACACCTATGTGCTCGCCTCGGACGGCGACCTGATGGAAGGCGTGTCACAGGAAGCGATCGCGCTCGCCGGTCACTGGCGGCTCAACAAGCTGATCGTGCTCTACGACGACAACGGCATCTCGATCGACGGTCCGACATCGCTTGCGGATTCCGTCGACCAGGTGAAGCGATTCAAGTCAGCCGGCTGGGCCGCCGAGCACATCAACGGCCAGGATCAGAAAGCGATCGCGGATGCGATCGCGCGCGCGCAGAAATCGAGCAAGCCGACGCTGATCGCCTGCAAGACCACGATCGGCTACGGCGCGCCGACGAAAGCCGGCACCGCCAAGGTGCACGGCGAAGCGCTCGGTGCGGACGAGCTGAAAGGTGCCAAGGAAAAGCTTGGCATCTCGCTCGAGCCGTTCTCAGTGCCGGATGACGTGCTGAAGGCCTGGCGCGAAGCCGGCGCGCGGGGCGCTGCGGAGCGTCAGCAATGGGAAGCGCGCTTCGCCGAGCTCGGCAGCCGCAAGCGCGCGGAATTCGAGCGCCGGATACGGCACGAACGGCCGGCGTCGCTCGCAAAGGCGCTGAAGGGGCACAAGAAGGCGCTGCTCGAAACCCCGCTCAACGTCGCGACCCGCAAGTCGTCGGAGGCCGCGATCGAGGTGATCGCGGCTGCGATGCCGATGGAGTTTCTGGCCGGATCGGCCGACCTCACCGGCTCCAACAACAACAAGGCGAAGTCGGCGACCAACTTCTCCGCCAAGACGCCGAAGGGCCGCTTCATCCATTACGGCATCCGCGAGCACGGCATGGCGGCTGCGATGAACGGCATCTTCCTCCATGGCGGCTTTGCGCCGAACGGCGCCACGTTCCTGGTGTTCACCGACTATGCGCGGCCGGCGATGCGGCTCGCGGCGCTGATGGGCACCGGCGTCGTCTATGTCATGACCCATGACTCAATCGGGCTCGGCGAAGACGGCCCGACGCACCAGCCGGTCGAGCACCTCGCCGCGCTACGCGCCATTCCCAACATGCGCGTGTTCCGTCCCTGCGATGCCATTGAGGTTGCAGAATGCTGGGAGCTGGCGCTGAACCGGATCGACGGTCCGACGGTGCTGGCGCTGACGCGGCAGAACGTGCCCCAGCTTCGGACCACCGCGCCTGCCGACAATCCGTGCAGCCACGGCGCTTATGAACTGGTCTCGGCGCAAGGTGACGCAAAAGTGTCACTCTTCGCGTCCGGTTCCGAGGTCGAGATCGCCGTCGACGCGCAGAAACAGCTTGCAGAACGCGGCATCCCGTCGCGGGTGGTGTCGGTGCCCTCGCTCGAATTGTTGCTGGCGCAGCCGGAAGACCGGAAAAAGGCCATCATCGGCAATGCGCCGGTCAAGATCGCGATCGAGGCGGCCGTGCGCTGGGGTTGGGATGCCGTGATTGGCCAGGAGGGCGAATTCATCGGCATGCACGGTTTCGGCGCCAGCGCGCCAGTGAAGGACCTTTTCAAGCACTTCGGAATTACCGCCGAGGCCGCCGTTCACGCTGCCCTGAAGCGCGTTGGCTAGCGGTTGAGCTTGCCCCGAAAAAGGACTAGGTAACCTCTATCTAATCCGTCCTCGTCCGGCCGAACCGGGCGATCCGCCGTAACACCCTCGCTGGAGCACGCGCTAGCGGGGACGGCAGCAGCTATTAGAGGAGTGAAACAGCATGGCAGTCCGGGTCGCTATCAACGGGTTCGGTCGCATCGGCCGCAACATCCTACGTGCCATCGCCGAGTCTGGCCGCAAGGACATCGAAGTGGTCGGCATCAACGATCTCGGCCCGGTCGAAACCAATGCCCACCTGCTCCGCTATGATTCCGTGCACGGGCGTTTCCCGGGCACCGTCACCGTCGATGGCGACTCGCTCAGCCTCGGCAACGGCAAGATCAAGGTGTCGGCCGAGCGCGATCCGTCCAAGCTGCCCTGGAAGGATCTCGGCGTCGATGTCGCGCTGGAATGCACCGGCATCTTCACTGCCAAGGAGAAGGCGTCCGCGCATCTGACCGCCGGCGCCAAGCGCGTGCTGGTGTCGGCACCTGCCGATGGCGCCGACGCCACCATCGTCTACGGCGTCAACCATGACACGCTGACCAAGGATCACTTGGTGATCTCCAACGGTTCCTGCACCACCAACTGCCTTGCACCGGTGGCGAAGGTTTTGAACGACACGGTCGGCATCGAGACCGGCTTCATGACCACGATCCATGCCTATACCGGTGACCAGCCGACGCTGGACACGCTGCACAAGGATCTCTACCGCGGCCGCGCAGCGGCGATGTCGATGATCCCGACCTCGACCGGCGCGGCCAAGGCGATCGGCCTGGTGCTGCCCGAGCTGAAGGGCAAGCTCGACGGCGTCGCGATCCGCGTGCCGACTCCGAACGTCTCGGTGGTGGATCTGAAGATCGTCGCCAAGCGCGCAACCGACGTCAAGGAAATCAACGAGGCGATGAAGCGTGCCTCGGAGCAGCAGCTCAAGGGCATCCTGGGCTACACCACCGCGCCGAACGTCTCGATCGACTTCAACCACGACCCGCACTCATCGACCTTCCACATGGACCAGACCAAGGTGCTGAACGGCACGCTGGTGCGGGTGATGTCCTGGTACGACAACGAGTGGGGCTTCTCCAACCGCATGGCCGACACCGCGGTCGCGATCGGAAAGCTGCTCTGATTTCTCGGCTTCATGGTTCGAGACGCGCGCGAAAGCGCGCTTCTCGCCATGAGGGAGAGACCTCATCCTGAGACGCCGCGCCTGGCGCGGCGTCTCGAAGGATGGCCGCAGAGGACCCTCCAATGACAAAATCATTCCGCACCCTCGACGACGTCGACGTGAAGGGCAAGCGCGTGCTGCTCCGCGTCGACCTCAACGTGCCCATGGAAAATGGACGCGTCACCGATACCACGCGGCTTGAGCGTGTCGCGCCGACGATCACCGAGCTTTCCGACAACGGCGGCAAGGTCATTCTGCTCGCGCATTTCGGCCGTCCCAAGGGACGCGATCCCAAGGAATCGTTGAAGCCGGTCGCTGACGCACTGTCGAAGGTGATCAAGAAGCCGGTTGCTTTCGCCGACGATTGCATCGGCGAGGCCGCGGCAAAGGCCGTGGCGGGCTTAAAGGACGGCGAGATCCTTTGCCTGGAGAATACGCGCTTCCACAAGGAGGAAGAGAAGAACGATCCGGCCTTCGTCGCGGAATTGGCAAAGCTCGGCGACATCTGGGTCAATGACGCGTTCTCGGCGGCACACCGCGCCCATGCCTCGACCGAAGGCCTCGGCCACAAGCTGCCGGCCTATGCCGGACGCACCATGCAGGCCGAGCTCGATGCGCTCGGCAAGGCACTGGAAGCCCCGACCAAGCCGGTGATCGCGATTATCGGCGGCGCAAAGGTTTCCACCAAGATCGACCTGCTCGAGAACCTGGTCACGAAAGTCGACGCGCTGGTGATCGGCGGCGGCATGGCCAACACCTTCCTGCACGCGCAGGGCGTCGGCATCGGCAAGTCGCTGGCGGAGAAGGATCTCGCCGCGACTGCGCTGCGCATCCTGGACAAGGCGGCAGCCTCCAATTGCGCCATTATCCTTCCCGTCGATGCCATCGTCGCCTTCCACTTCGCAGCCAATTCGGCGTCGCATGCCTATGGCCTGGACGCGATCCCGACTGAGGGCATGATCCTCGACGTCGGCCCCCAATCGACCGCCCGCATCCATGCCGCAATCGACGATGCGGCGACGCTGGTGTGGAACGGCCCGCTCGGCGCCTTTGAGCTGACGCCGTTCGATCGTGGGACCGTGGTGGCGGCCAAGCACGCCGCCGAGCGCACCAAGGCGAAGAAGCTACTTTCGGTCGCAGGCGGCGGCGACACTGTCGCGGCGCTGAACCAGGCCGGCGTCGCACATGATTTCACCTATGTCTCGACCGCCGGCGGCGCATTTCTTGAATGGATGGAAGGCAAGCCGCTGCCGGGCGTCGAAGTTCTGAAAATTCGCTGATTACCAGCACACGCGCGAACGCGCTGTAACTACAAGGAGAATCCGGATGGCTCGCATTACCTTGCGGCAACTGCTCGACCATGCGGCTGAGCACGATTACGGGGTGCCGGCCTTCAACATCAACAATATGGAGCAAGCGCTGTCGATCATGGAGGCAGCCTCCGGCGTCGATGCACCCGTCATCATCCAGGCTTCCCGCGGCGCCCGCGCCTATGCCAATGACGTGATGCTCAAGCACATGATGGACGCCCTCACCGAGATCTACCCGCAGATCCCGGTCTGCGTGCATCTCGACCACGGCAACGAGCCCACCACCTGCATGACCGCGATCCAGGCCGGCTTCACCTCGGTCATGATGGACGGCTCGCTGAAAGCCGACGGCAAGACGCCCGGCGACTGGGACTACAATGTCGGCGTGACCAGGACCGTCACCAACATGGCCCATCTCGGCGGCATTTCGGTGGAAGGCGAACTCGGCGTGCTCGGCTCGCTCGAGACCGGCATGGGCGACAAGGAAGACGGCCACGGCGCCGAAGGCAAGCTCTCCCACGACCAGCTCCTGACCAATCCGGACGAAGCGGTGAAGTTCGTGAAGGAGACCAAGGTCGACGCGCTCGCGATCGCGATGGGCACCTCGCATGGCGCCTACAAGTTCACCCGCAAGCCGGATGGCGACATCCTTGCCATGAACGTGATCGAGGAGATCCACCGCAAGCTGCCGAACACGCATCTGGTCATGCACGGCTCCTCCTCGGTGCCGCAGGACCTGCAGGACATCATCAACGAGCATGGCGGCAAGATGAAGCCGACCTGGGGCGTGCCTATCAGCGAGATCCAGCGCGGCATCAAGAACGGCGTGCGCAAGATCAACATCGATACCGATAACCGCATGGCAATGACCGGGCAGATCCGCAAGGTGTTCAAGGAACACCCGGAAGAGTTCGATCCGCGCAAATATTTGAAGCCCGCGATGGAAGCGATGACCAAGCTGTGCAAGCAGCGGCTGCAGGAGTTCAATACCGCTGGCCAGGCCAGCAAGATCCAGAAGGTGCTGACCACGGCGGAAATGGCCAAGCGCTACGCCAAAGGCGAGCTCGATCCGAAGGTGGCGTAACTGCATCGGCTTACGGATGGCGTAGCCCGGGGTGAAGCGCCAGCGTAACTCGGGGGCCGCTCGCGATACGGACAGAGGGGTCCCGGTTACGCTTCGCTCCACCCGGGCTACAGGCTCTCCGCTCCCCCCGCACGCGGAAGGCGGAGGGGAGTTCGATTTGTGGCCGCTGTTCGGTTTTAATGTTAATCCTGCGCCGAACCGCGCGGCCGCGCGCTGCGGCGAACGTTTTCTAGGCAATTGCCCGATAACCGCCTATTTTGGTTTGCAAGGGCATGAAACCATCTGGAGGACGTTCTATGAACCTCGCTGACCTCAACAAGATCGCGCTTGCCATGGTCACCCCGGGCAAGGGCGTTTTGGCCGCCGACGAATCCTCAGGGACCATCAAGAAGCGCTTCGACGCGATCGGGGTGGAATCGACCGAGGAGAACCGGCGCGACTACCGCGAGATGCTGTTTCGCTCGACGGAGGCGATGAGCAGATATGTTTCCGGCGTCATCCTCTATGACGAGACGATCTGGCAGAACGCGAAGGACGGCACGCCGCTGATCAAGCTGATCGAGCAGGCCGGCAGCATCCCCGGCATCAAGGTGGATGAGGGCACGCAAGCTTTGCCCGGCTGTCCCGGCGAACTCGTAACCATCGGCCTCGACAAGCTCGCCGAGCGCCTGAAGAAATATTACGAGCGCGGCGCGCGCTTCGCGAAATGGCGCGCCGTCATTGACATCGGACAGGGCATTCCCACCAGGACCGCGATCCATGTCAACGCCCACGCGCTGGCGCGCTACGCCGCGCTGTGCCAGGCGGCACAGATCGTGCCGATCGTCGAGCCGGAAGTGCTGATGGACGGCGGCCATGACATCGACCGCTGCTATGAGGTGACGCAGCAGGTGCTGCGCACGGTATTCCATGAACTGTTCGTGCAGCGGGTCGAACTCGAAGGCATGGTGCTGAAGCCAAACATGGCGGTGTCAGGCAAGAAGAGCCCGAAGCAGGCATCGGTGCAGGAAGTCGCCGAGAAGACCGTCCGCCTGCTGAAGGCCTGCGTGCCCGCCGCGGTGCCCGGCATCGCCTTCCTCTCCGGCGGCCAGAGCGATGAAGAGGCGACCGCGCACCTTGATGCCATGAACCGGATCGGCGGCCTGCCCTGGAAGCTCACCTTCTCTTACGGCCGCGCGCTGCAGGCGGCGCCGCAGAAGGCGTGGTCCGGCAAGGCCGAGAATGTCGCGGCTGGCCAACGCGCCTTCAGCCACCGCGCCCGCATGAACGGGCTCGCGAGCAAAGGCGAGTGGGAGACCGGCCTGGAAAAGAAGGTGGCATAGTTGGCCGCAAAGCCCGTTCCGCCACGCCCGGCGACGCGCCTCTATCTCGCGACGCCGGTGGTGGACGATCCCTCTGAACTCATCGCAAGCCTGCCTGCCCTGCTCGCCGCCGCCGACGTCGCAGCGGTGCTGCTGCGGCTGCGCGAGACCGACCAGCGCACGATGATCTCGCGCGTGAAGGCGCTCGTGCCGGTGATCCAGAACGCTGGCGCCGCGCTCCTGATCGACGGCCATGTCGAGCTCGTCGCCCGTGCCGGCGCCGACGGCGCGCATCTCACCGGCCTTGCCGCGCTGGAGGAGGCGCTGCCGTCGCTGAAGCCGGACCGCATCGCCGGCGTCGGCGGGCTGCCGACGCGGCACGAATCCATGGCCGCGGGCGAGCTCGGCGCCGATTACGTGCTGTTCGGCGAGCCCGATGCGCAGGGGCAGCGGCCCTCGGCACAGGCGATCGCTGAGCGGCTCAACTGGTGGGACGAGTTGTTTGAGCCGCCCTGCATCGGCTACGCCACCTCGCGCGCAGAGGCTCTTGAATTTGCATCCGCCGGCGCAGACTTCGTCCTGGTCGGCGACTTCATCTTCGCCGATTCGCGCGGCGCCGGCACAGCGCTCGCCGAGGTCGGCGCGACCATCCGGGAAGCGCATGCGAGCGCGGTTGGAAAAGCAAGGGCAGGACTGACGCCGGAATGAGCCTCCTGCGTCCGATAGCGGTGGTGCTCGGCTGCGCTGTGCTGGCGACGGGCGCGGTCGCGCAGATTTCGCTGACGCCGCCGGCCGCGCAAACGCCAGCCAACAAGCCGGCCGCGAAGAAAAAAGCGCCGAAGCATACGCCGAAGCCGAAGGCAGCGGCAGAAAAGAAGCCGGCCACGCCGAAGCCGGCGCCCTCGCCGAAGCCGGCGCCCTCGCCGACGCCATCCCCGAGCCCGACACACGAGTTCGAGGATCCCAATGTCGATCTGGTCTACGGCGCCTATCAGCGCGGCCTCTACAAGACCGCCTTCGATCTCGCCACGACGCGGGCGAATGACGCCCACGACCCCAAGGCGATGACCATGCTCGGCGAGCTCTATGCCAACGGGCTCGGCATCAAGCGTGACTACGGCAAGGCTGCCGAATGGTACCAGCGCGCGTCCGACGCCGGCGACCGCGAGGCGATGTTCGCGCTCGCGATGATGCGGCTCGCGGGCCGCGGCGGCCCCATGAACAAGGACGAAGCCGTGAAGCTCTTGGCGTCCTCGGCCAAGCTCGGCAACCCCAAGGCGGCCTATAATCTGGCGCTGCTCTACCTCGACGGCCAGACGCTGCCGCAGGATCTCAAGCGCTGTGCCGAATTGTTGCGAATGGCAGCCGACGCCGGCAGCCCCGAAGCGCAATACGCGCTCGCGACCTTCTACAAAGAAGGCACCGGGGTGCCCAAGGATCTCGAGAAATCGGTGCGGCTGTTGCAGGCGGCCTCGCTTGCCGACAATGTCGATGCCGAGGTCGAATATGCGATCGCCCTTTACAACGGCAATGGCACCCCGCGGAATCAGCCGGCGGCGGTGGCGCTATTGCGCAAGGCGGCCCGGCAGAATTCGCCGATCGCGCAGAACCGCCTCGCCCGCGTGCTCGCCACCGGCCAGGGCGCGCCGCAGGACAAGGTCGAGGCGCTGAAATGGCACACCGTCGCCAAGACCGCCGGCAAGGGCGATCCGGAACTGGACGACATGCTTATGGACATGACCCCGCAGGATCGCGCCAAGGCCGAGGAGGCCGCGCGCAAATGGCTCGGCACCGGCAAATGACGCCTTGACGGCGCCATCCCGAGAGGGCACGCAGGTCGGAAATCTCCGACGGCATTGGGCCGTTTCCCACCCGACAAGCCCTCCATCATGCTCTATTCCGCCCTCATCAACGTCATGGTCAAGGCCGCGCGCCGCGCCGGCCGCAGCCTCAAGCGCGATCTCGGCGAGATCGAGCACCTGCAGGTGTCGCTGAAGGGGCCGGCGAATTTCGTCTCGCTGGCCGACAAGCGTGCCGAGGAGATGCTCTACACCGACCTCGCCAAGGCCCGCCCGGGCTACGGCTTCCTCGGCGAGGAAGGCGGCACCCGCGAGGGCACCGACAAGAGCCATAGCTGGATCGTCGATCCGCTGGACGGCACCACCAACTTCCTACACGGCATCCCGCAATTCGCGATCTCGATCGCGCTGGCGCGCGAGGGCACGGTGATTGCCGGGGTGATCTATAACCCCGCCAATGACGAGCTTTATATCGCCGAGCGCGGCAAGGGCGCGTTCCTCAACGACCAGCGCCTGCGCGTCGCCGGCCGCCGCAAGCTCGACGAATGTGTGGTCGCCTGCGGGCTGCCCCACATCGGCCGCGGCGACCATGGCTTGGCACTGAAGGAGATGGCGGCGCTGCAGAACAGGGTCGCCGGCTTCCGCCGCTTCGGCGCCGCCTCGCTCGATCTCGCCTTCGTCGCCGCCGGCCGGCTCGACGGCTATTGGGAACGCAACCTCTCCCCCTGGGACATCGCGGCCGGCCAGATCATGGTGCGCGAAGCCGGCGGCACCATCACTGGCATCGAAGGGCACGACAACGCACTGACGACGGGAAATGTCGTGTGCGGCAACGAGTTCGTGCACGGGGAACTCGTGAAGATTTTGAAGCCGCTGGGGTAACGAGCGCGTGTTTTCCTGAGCGCTGTCATTCCGGGACGCGCCTCTTGGCGCGGGCCCAGAATCCATTGATCCGCAGAACCAGTGGCGAAATGGATTCCGGGCTCGCGCTGACGCGCGCCCCGGAATGACGCGTCAATGGCTCGTCTGCGCCGGCACCGGCGGCGCGTGCGGCTGCGGCGCCTTGGCTTCCTTCGGCTCGCGGTCGCCGGCCAGCACGCGTTGCACGCTGACGAAGAACACCGGGACCATCAACAGCGCCAGGATCACGACCGCGATCATGCCGCCCATGACAACGGTGCCGAGCGCGTTCTGGCTGGCGCCGCCGGCGCCGTGGGCGATCGCCATCGGGAACACGCCGAACACGAAGGCGAGGCCGGTCATCAGGATCGGGCGGAAACGCAACGAACAGGCTTCCACGGTTGCCTCGATCAGCGGCTTGCCATGCGCCCGCAGATCCTTCGCGAACTCGATGATCAGGATGGCATCCTTGGCGGCAAGACCGATGATGGTGATCAGACCGACGGTGAAATAGACATCGTTGGCCAGCCCGCGCATGGTCGCGGCGATCACCGCGCCGGTGACGCCGAGCGGTATGGTCAGGAGCACCGCGAGCGGAATCGTCCAGCTCTCGTACAGCGCGGCGAGCAGAAGGAACACCACCAGCACCGACAAGGCGAGCAGGAATGGCGCCTGCGAACCCGAGAGTTTTTCCTGCAGCGACTGGCCGGTCCATTCATAGCCGAAGCCGCGCGGCAACATATTGGCGAGCCGCTCCATCTCGTTCAGGGCATCGCCCGACGTGTAGCCAAGGCGCGCCTCGCCGGAGATGCGTACCGCGGGATAATAGTTGAAGCCGGCGATCTGGGTCGGTCCCCGCTGCCATTCGATCGAGGCAAAGGACGAGAACGGCACGAGCTGGCCGCGGTTGTTCTTGACGTTGTAGTTCAGGATGTCATCCGCATTCATGCGGGTGAACTTGTCCGCCTGCACCACGACGCGCTGCATGCGGCCGCGGTTGGGGAAATCGTTGATGTAGTTCGAGCCGAGATTGGTTGAGATCGTGTTGTTGATGTCCTCGAAGGTGACGCCGAAGGCGCCGGCCTTCTCGCGGTCGATCACCAGATTGATCTGCGGTGCCGGCGGCAGACCTTCGATATAGACCTTCTGCAGCACGGGGCTGGCATTGGCTTGGGTAACCAGGCGGTCGGCGGCGGCGGTGAGCGCGGCATAGCCCTTCTGCCCGCGATCCTGCAGGCGGAACGAGAAGCCGGAGGAGTTGCCGAGGTTGTCGATCGGCGGCGGCTGCAGCGCCGAGATCTTGGCGTCGCGGATCGATGAAAGATCGCGGTTGATGTCGGCGACGATCGCGGCCGCCGAATCCTTCGGTCCACGTTCCGACCAGTCCTTCAGCGTGATGAAGGCCTGTGCGGTGTTGAATCCCTGGCCGAGGAAGCTGAAGCCGGTGAGGAACGTGACATTCTCGATGGCGGAGCGCGCCAGCAAGTACTTCTCGACCTTCTCGATCGCAGCTTCGGTGCGCGCGTAAGAGGAATCGGACGGCGTCTGCACGTCGGTGGTGATGAAGCCCTGGTCGTCGACCGGCAGGAAGCCGCCGGGCAGCCGCACGAAACCCCAGCCCAACCCGACCAGAAGCGCCACATAGATCAGCATCAGCCGCCCGGTGCGCTTCAGCGTTCCGCGGACCGTGCGCGTGTAACCGTCACGAGTGCCATCGAGCGCGCGGTTGAACCAGCCGAACACGCCTCTGCGCGCGTGACCGTGCCCGGCGGTGACGGGCTTGAGCAAGGTCGCGCACAGCGCCGGCGTCAGCGACATCGCAAGCAGAGCGGAGAACGAGATCGCAGCCACCATGGTGACCGAGAACTGGCGGTAGATGATGCCGACCGATCCCGGGAAGAAGGCCATCGGGATGAACACGGCGACCAGCACCAGCGTGATGCCGATGATGGCGCCGGTGATCTGCGACATCGCCTTGCGGGTCGCCTCCTTCGGCGACAAGCCCTCTTCGGCCATGATGCGCTCGACGTTTTCCACGACGACGATGGCGTCGTCGACAAGGATGCCGACTGCCAGCACCATGCCGAACATGGTCAGCATGTTGATGGAATAGCCGAGGAGCATCAGCATGGCGCAGGCGCCGAGCAGCGCGACGGGCACGACGATGGTCGGAATGATGGTGTAGCGGATGTTCTGCAGGAACAGGAACATCACGATGAAGACCAGCACCACGGCTTCGACCAACGTCGACAGCACCTTCTCGATCGCGGCCTCCACCACGGGCGTGATGTTGTAGGGGATCTCGTAGGTGATGTTGGCCGGGAAGAAGCGCGACAGCTCCTTCATCTTGGCTTCCACCGCGCTTGCGGTCGCCAGCGCGTTGCCGGTCGGCGACATCAGCACCGAGAGGCCCGCCGTCGGCTTGCCGTTGAGGCGCGTCTGGAACTGGTAGCTGAGGCCGCCGATCTCCAGCCGCGCGACATCGCGCAGGCGCACGGTCGAGCCATCAGCATTGGCGCGCAGGATGATGGCGCCGAACTCGTCCGGCGAGGAGAGCTGGCCCTTCACCAGGACCAGCGCTGAAACGCGTTGCGAGTCCGTGGCCGGCTCGGCGCCGATACTGCCCGAGGCGACCTGCGCGTTCTGCGCTGATATCGCCTTGTTGACGTCGTCGGCGGTCAATCCATAGCCGACCAGCTTTGCCGGATCGAGCCAGATGCGCAAGGAACGCTCGGTCGAATAGAGCGTGGCGCGGCCGACGCCGGGGATGCGGCGGACTTCGCCGAGCACATTGCGGATCATGAAATCGCCGAGGCCGATTTCGTCGAGGCTGCCGTCGGTTGAGTTCAGCGTGATGATCTGCAGCACGGCGCTGGAGGCTTCCTCGACCAGGATGCCCTGCTGGATCACGGCGCGCGGCAGGCGCGCCTCGATGCGCTTGAGACGGTTCTGCACCTCGACCGAGGCCTGGCTGGTCTCGGTGCCCGGCACGAAATTGGCGATGATCTCGACCTGGCCCAGCGAGTCGCTTGTGGATTCGAAGTTGAGGATGCCGTTGGCGCCGTTCAGCTCCTCCTCGATCAGCCGCGTGACGCTGTTATAGAGGTTTTCGGGCGAGGCGCCGGGATAGCTGGTCGAGATCGAGATCGAGGGCGGCGCGATGATCGGATATTGCGCGATCGCCAGAAGCGGAATCGAGATCGCGCCGATCAGGCAGATGAAGAGCGCGACGACCCAGGCGAAGATCGGCCTGTCGATGAAGAAGCTCGGCATCTCAGATCACCGCAGCGCTTGCGCGGCTTTATTTTCCCCTTGCGCACCGATCGACGCATCCGCCGCTTCGGTCAGCGCCTGCGGCCGGACCTTGTCGCCCGCCGCGAATTTCTGGAAGCCTTCGACCACGACGCGGTCGCCGGACTTCAGACCTTCGGTCACGAACACCTGCCCGTTCTGCAGCGAGCCGGTGCGCACCGGCTGCACTGCGACGTGCCCGTCGTCCTTCACAAGGAACACCTCGCTGCCGCCGCCGCCATTACGCTGGATCGCCTGCTGCGGCACGGCGATCGCATCGCTGTCGATACCCTGCTCGATCAGCACGCGCACATACATGCCCGGCAGCAATTCGCGCCTGGGATTGGGGAACTCGCCGCGCAGCGTCACCTGACCAGTGTAGGCGTCGACCTTGGCGTCGGAGAACAGCAGCTTGCCTGAAATCGGATAGAGCGCGCCATCGTCCTGCACGAGGCGCACCTTCATCGCGTCAGCCGCGATGCGGTCGAGCTCGCCGGTCTCGAATGCGCGGCGCAGCTGGTTGAGCTCGGTGACCGACTGGGTGAAGTCGGCATAGATCGGATCAATCTGTTGGATGGTCGCAAGCGAGGTCGGATCGTTCTGCACCACCAGCGCGCCTTCGCTGACCAGAGCGGCGCCGACGATGCCGTCGATCGGCGCGCGGATGGTGGCATAATCCAGATTGAGCTTGGCGCGCGCGAGATCCGCCTCGCGAGCCGTGACATCGGCTGCGGCCTGGCGCTGCGCGGCGATCGCCTTCTCGTTTTCGGCTTCGGGCATCGCCTTCTGGCTGTACAGCGTCCTGACGCGGTGCGCGTGCTGGGTTGCCAGATCGAGCACGGCCTTGGCGCGCGCCAGCGCGGCCTGATTCGATTGCACCTCGACCTCGAACGGCCGCGGATCGATGCGATACAGAGGATCGCCTGCCTTGACCTCGGTGCCCTGATGGAACAGACGCTCGACGATGATGCCGGAAACGCGCGGGCGGACTTCAGCGACGCGCGTCGGGGCGACGCGGCCGGGCAACTCACGCAGCACGGCCCGCGGCTGCGGCTTGGCGACGACAACGCTGACTTCGGGTTCGGGCGCCGTCTCCGCCGCAGCGCTCGCGGCAGTCGGCTCATCGCAGCCGGCTAGCACTGGCGCCGTAGCGGCCAGCATCAGGAGAATGCATGCCGTTCGTGCGCGTCGTCCGAACATTGACAGTGTCGCCCCGAGTTTGATTGTTGAACATTAGTCAAAGCGCGGCGCTGCTGCCGACTCCACGCTACCCACGGCCATAGGATATGAACAGGGTGCTGCGACGCAATACATCAGGCAGGCGGCTCAATGTCACACACGGGAACACATTGAGCTGGAAAAGCTTTCTGGGATTCACCGGATTGTGAGAGCAATTCTATCGAAGCTTGTAGGTATTCCATTACGCCCATCGAGAGCTGCGCAGAGCTCCCGACTCGCTGCGCGACCTCGCGCCGATGACAGGTTCGGCCTGTCCGGAGAACCTCTAGAGACCAGCCCTAGGTTCCGACACACCGCGTTCTGAGGCAGTCGTATCGAAGCAGCCGATCACGCCGCTTCAGTCGGAGTTCTGGTGACACTCCGGTTTCCGACCTTTCTTCCCATGGCCGCTGTGCCATATTGGCGGCCGAACGCGGCTTTTCGCAACGGACATGCCGGCAATGCCCTCCTCTCCCCGCTCCGACATGGAGACCGAACTCAGCAAATTGTCCTCTCCACGGATTTTCCTGGTGCGGATGCTGGTATTTCTGGTGCTGTGCGCGCTGATCGGCATCGTCCTCTACAAGCAGATCATCACCGCCTTCTTCGCCAATCCGGGGCTGAACGCGCTGATCGGCGCCGTGCTTTTGATCGGTATCATCCTGTCGTTCCGCCAGGTAATCCGGCTCTATCCCGAGGTGCGATGGGTCAACAATTTCCGGATCGCCGATCCCGGGCTCGCGATCGAGCGGCGGCCGACATTGCTGGCACCGATGGCGGCGATTCTCGGCGGCGAGCGAAGCGGGCGGATGTCGATCAGCCAGCAGACGATGCGGCACCTGCTCGATTCCATCGCGACCCGCCTGGACGAAGCGCGCGACATCTCGCGCTACATGACGGGCCTGTTGGTATTCCTCGGCCTGCTCGGCACCTTCTGGGGCCTGATCGAAACCGTCGGCTCGGTCGGCAAGGTGATCGACGGGCTGAAGGCCGGCGGTGATGCCGGTACGCTGTTCGACACGCTGAAAGAAGGCCTGGCAGCGCCGCTTGGCGGCATGGGCATCTCGTTCTCGTCCTCGCTGTTCGGCCTCGCCGGTTCCTTGATCCTCGGCTTCCTCGACCTGCAGTCGAGCCAGGCGCAGAACCGTTTCTACACCGACCTCGAGGACTGGCTCGCGAGCACAGTCCGCGAATATGGAGGCGACGGTGCCGTCGCTGCAGGTGGTGGCGGCAACCTGCAGCACGCGATCGAGCGGCTGCGTGTCGCGGTGGAGGAAGGCGCCGGAACCCGCGGCACCACGGCGGCGATGGCCAATCTCGCCGAAGCGATCCAGGGGCTGGTTGCGCATATGCGCACTGAGCAACAGATGATCCGGGAATGGGCGGACGGCCAGGGCGAGCAGAACCGCGAGATCAAGCGCCTGCTCGAACGCCTCGCGCGTCAGCCGGAGAAGAGTTAGCGGAGAAGCTTGAATGGCCCTCGCCCGTGCTCGCCGCGGTGAATCCGGCTTCAACTACTGGCCGGGCTTCGTGGACGCGTTGTCGACACTGGTGCTGTCGATCGTGTTCCTGCTCTCGGTGTTCCTGGTGGTGCAATTCTTCCTGTCGCAGGAAGTTTCCGGCAAGGACAAGGCACTGGAGCAGCTCAACGCCAAGATCGCCCAGCTCAACGACATGCTGTCGCTGGAAAAGCTCGGCAAGCTCAGCCTCGGGGAACAGATAGCGCAGCTCCGCGCCGGGCTTGCGTCGGCCGAAGGCGAGCGCGACCGCATCAAAGGACTCTATGAAGGCCTGGCCAGCGCCGGCAGCGACGCTCAGGGCCGCGCGAGCGAGCTCAACAAGGCGCTGGACTCGGAGAAGCAGGTCTCCGCGCGGGCGCTGGCGCAGATCGAAGTGCTGAACCAGCAGATCAGCGCACTGCGCCGCCAGCTTGCCGCGCTCGAGGAAGCGCTCGATGCCTCCGAGAAACGTGACAAGGAATCGCAGGGTCGCATCGCCGATCTCGGCCAGCGATTGAACGTGGCGCTGGCGCAGCGGGTGCAGGAACTGTCGAGATACCGCTCGGAGTTCTTCGGCCGCCTGCGCACCATCCTTGGTAACCGGCCGGACGTCCGCATCGTCGGCGACCGCTTCGTATTCCAGTCGGAAGTCTTCTTCGATACCGGACAGGCCACGCTGCTGCCCGAAGGCCGGGCCGAGCTCGACAAGCTCGCGGCCGCCCTGATCGACCTCGACAAGCAGATCCCGAGCGACATCCCTTGGGTGCTCCGTGTCGACGGCCACACCGACGTGCGGCCGATCAACAGCCCGGTGTTCAAATCAAACTGGGATCTCTCCGCCGCACGGGCGATCTCGGTGGTTCAATATCTGGTTTCGCTCGGGGTGCCGGCACAGCGGCTCGTCGCCGCCGGTTTTGGCGAATTCCAGCCGCTCGACCCCGCGCAGACCGAGGAAGCCTACAAGCGCAACCGCCGTATCGAATTGAAGCTGACGGAACGATAAGTGGCGATTGAGTTTCAACTTCGCCCCTACCGCGCCGAGGATGAGGACGCCGCGATCGAGCTTTGGCGGCGAACCTGGCAGCAAGCCTATCCGACGATCGATTTTGATGCGCGTGTGGCGTGGTGGCGCGAGCGCTGGCGCAGCGAACTGGTGCCGAAGGCGAGCATTATTGTTGCGGAGCACGCAAATGCGCTGATCGGTTTCGTGACCATCGATCGAAGCAGCTATCTCGACCAGCTCGTGGTCGATCCCGCACATTGGGGCTCGAAGCTTGCCACCGCGCTGGTCGATGAAGCCAAACGCCTTTCACCTGATGGCGTGAAGCTGCTCGTCAACAAGGACAATGCCCGGGCCATCCGCTTCTATGAACGAAACGGCTTTGTGCGTGCCGGCGAGGATGTCAACCCGACGTCAGGACGTCCGGTATTGAAGATGGCGTGGAGGCCGTAACGGCAATTGCCTACCACAAATTCCGCTGTCATGCCCGGCGAATGCGGGACATCCAGTAAGCGGCGGCTTCTCCGTATCGCATCACTGTCGCTGGAATACTGGATCACCGCCTTCGCGGGTAATGACATCTGTTGTTGGGAAACGTGGCGAGCTTACGCTCCCTCGAATTGGAGCCGCGCCAGCCTGGCGTAGAGCCCGTTGGCGGCGACCAGCTCGGCGTGGGTGCCCTGCTCGACGATCCTGCCATGCTCCATCACCAGGATGCGGTCGCAGGAGAGCACGGTTGCGAGCCGGTGCGCGATGACGAGCGTGGTGCGGTGGCGCATCAACTCCTCCAGCGCGGTCTGCACCAGCGTCTCGCTTTCGGCATCGAGCGCGGAGGTCGCTTCATCGAGCAGCAAGAGCGGTGCGTCCCGCAGGATCGCGCGTGCGATTGCGATGCGCTGACGCTGGCCGCCCGACAGCGTCACGCCGCGTTCGCCGAGCTGCGCCTCGAAGCCGCCAGGCAGGCGGCGGAGGAATTCGGTGGCGTGGGCAAGATCGGCGGCGCGCTCGACCTCGGCATCGGTTGCACCGGGCCGGCCGAAGCGGATGTTCTCGCGCGCCGACGTCGCGAACACCACGGTGTCCTGCGGCACCAGCGCCATGCGCGAGCGCACCGCGTTCGGGTCCGCCTGCCGGATCGGTACGCCATCGAACAAGATCGTGCCCGAGGCGGGATCGTAAAAGCGCAGCAAGAGATGGAACAGCGTGCTCTTGCCCGCGCCGGAGGGACCGACGATCGCGACCTTTTCGCCTGATCGTACCGAGAACGAGACGCCGTCGATGGTCTTCACGGACCGCCGCGTCGGATAAGCAAAGCTGACATTGTCGAACGCAACGTCGCCGCGGGCGGGCTGCGGCAGCGCACGCGGCGCGGCCGGCGCCGTGATCTCCGGCTTGACCCGCAGGATCTCGAACAGCCGCTCGGCCGCGCCGGACGCTGCAGAAATTTCGCCCCAGACCTCACTGAGCTGGCCGAGGGCGCTCGCGGCGAAGGCGGTATAGAGGATGAACTGGCTCAACCGTCCCGGTGTGATCGCGCCCGTGAGCACGTCGTGCGAACCGACCCAGAGGATCACGACCACGCTCGAGAACACGATGAAGATGATGATCAGAGTTAGTACGGCGCGGGCCACGGTCGAGCTGCGTGCGGCCTCATAGGCCTGCTCCACCTCGCGGCCGAAGCGCGTGGCCGCGAGGCGCTCGCTGGTGAAGGCCTGCACGGTCCTGATGGCGCCGACCAGCTCGGAGGCATAGGCGCTGGCCTCCGCGAGCGTATCCTGGGCATTGCGTGACAATCGGCGCACCCAGCGCCCGAACGCGACCAGCGGGATCACGATGATCGGGATAGCGAGCAGCACGAAGCCAGAGAGTTTCGGGCTGGTGACCACCATCATCGCAGCGGCACCGAGAAACAGCATCATGTTACGGAGCGCGATCGACACGGAGGCGCCGACCGCTGATTTGATCTGGGTGGTATCGGCGGTCAGGCGCGACACCAATTCGCCGCTGCGCGCGGAATCGAAGAAGGAGGGCGAGAGCGAGATCAGATGCGCGAACACGTCGCGCCGGAGATCGGCGACGATGCGCTCGCCGATGGTCATGACCAAATAGTAGCGGGACGCACTGGCGCCGGCGAGCACCGCCACCACGGCGATCATCACGCTGAAATAGCTGTTGATCATGGCGATGCCTTCGGCTGTGAAGCCGAAGTCGATCATGCGCCGGACCGCGATCGGCACGATCAGCGTCGTAATCGCCGCAACCGTCAGAGAGATAAGAGCAAGGATGGCCCGTCCCCGGTAGCGCGCTACATAGGGCGCGAGCGCGAGCAGCGGCTTCAGCCTGGCGCGGCTCTTCGCTTGCGGCTCGGTCAATGTGGATTCGACCAGAGCCTCGCTTTCGAGCAGCGCGTCGCGGCGTGGCGGCGTCGTGCTGGGTGGGTGGTCAAGCTGTTCGGCTGCGCTCATCGGGACAAGGACCAGTTTTTATCTTTTCCAAATAGGCCCCGCGGCAGCGGCTGGCAAATCCGGAAGAGTCCTAATCCGGTGATCCCCGGTGGCTTGTTTTGCGGGTTTCCTTACGCTATAGAGCTGCCCAAATCCCGTATCTTTGGACCATTTGCGACGGGCGCCGACGCGCCGAAGGAACTGCCATGAAAGCCGATATTCACCCGAATTATCATACGATTACGGTCGTGATGACCGACGGCACCGAGTACCAGACGCGCTCCACCTGGGGCAAGGAAGGCGACAAGCTGCAGCTCGACATCGACCCCAGGTCGCACCCGGCCTGGACCGGCGGCTCCCAGCAGATCCTTGACCGGGGCGGCCGCGTGTCGCGGTTCCAGAAGAAGTTTTCGGGCTTTCTGAAAAAGGACTGAGCGCGCAAACCGCGCTTTCCTCGTCAGCTCAGCGAAAACGCCCCTGCTTGGTCAGGGGCGTTTTTGTTTGCCGTCATTGGAATTACTGCTCGAACGCGGCCTTCAGACGGTTGAGCTGGGGCACCAGCGGGTTGCCGATCGCGGCGCGATCGGCTGGCGGCGCATGGATCGTGCTGTCGAGCCGGCGTACGCGCGTCTGCAGGCTCATCGAGCGGGCGATCAGGTCCTGCAGTTGTTGCGGCAGTTTCTCGATCAGTTCCGCAGGGCCCGGATCGGCCGCGGAGAGCTTGACCTTGGTCTTTTCCCGATTGGCCTGGGTCAGCGTCATCTCGCCTTCCTTCACCGCGCGATGCAGCAAGAGCCAGGAGGCGAGCTGCATCAGGCGGGTGGTCAGGCGCATGCTTTCGGTCGCATAGGTCAGGCTGACGGAACGCTCCAGCGCCTTGGCCTCGCTACGGCCATCGCCATCGAGATAGGCGGCGGTCTCCTCGACCAGGTCCATGCCCTCGCGGAACAAGGCTCCGAACGCCGCAGAATTGGTCAGCCGCTCACTGAACAGAACAAGCGCGGAATCGCTTTGCGACCGCTCCAGCATGGTTAACGCCCTCACGCCACTTTTAATCTTTGTTTGAGCATGATCCTTTTTGGATCATGGTTTTTCCCGCCGCCGACCTTTGCGCCAGCCTATGGTGAACAAATCATTGCGCTTGCGGAGCGAAGAGTCCAGATGCATCCGGATTTATGGTTTCCGGCCGGATGGCGGAGACGACAAGCCTGTGACAAAGACAAAAAAGAGCCGCCGTTTCCGGCGGCTTTGAAGTTGATAACAGGGAGGCGTCAAACAGAGTGGACAGGAGCCACTCGGTGTCCAAACGAGGACAGTGCAGTCATAAACGAGAAAGCTTAATTGATCGTAAATGAGCGGTTTTGTTTAAACTTCGTTTGCCATATCGGCCACTGGCCTAGTTTGGGACAGGCGCCCACTTTTTTGTCGTCGTCCCGGCCTTGAGCCGGGACCCAGAACCGCAAGCGTTCGTTGTTGCGGCGGGCTAGGGCCAAAGCTCCGCACATCACAATTGCCTTGGTTATGGATCCCGGATCGCGTTCGCTTGCGCTCACTTGCCCGGGCGACAGCGCTACGACTTGAAGAAGCTGTTAGCGGCTTCCTTGGAGGCGCGCTTCTTCGTCATCGCTTCGCGCAGGCGCTCGACTTCGGCCGAGAGCATCGCGATGCGGTCGGTCAATTCCTCGACCGAGAGCAGCGACAGGTCCTGCCCGATCTCGTGCGAAATCTTCTTCCGCGGCCGGTCGTCATCTTCCATCGCCATGCGCTTCCTCCGTGCTTTGCTTGAAGCATGAAAAGCCGGTCTCCTTTTCCGGTCATGCTCTGTCACGATCCCGTTGCGGCGGTTGCCAGCCCGATGCGGGCTGGGTAATCAACGTGACGCGTTCGGAATCCTCGCATTCTGCCAAGGAAAAACCATGGAAAAGCTGCCCGCGCAAATGACCGTCGTCGGCATCAGCAAGCCCGGCGGACCCGAAGTATTGCTGCCGGAGATGCGCCCGGTGCCAGTACCGGGCCAAGGCGAGATCCTGGTCAAGGTGAAGGCGGCCGGCGTCAACCGGCCTGATGTGGCGCAGCGTTCCGGTTCCTATCCGCCGCCGCCCGGCGCGAGCGACCTGCCGGGCCTCGAGATATCAGGCGAAGTGGTTGCGGTCGGGCGTGGGGCGACCAGGCACAAGGTCGGCGACACCGTGATGTCGCTGGTCGCCGGCGGCGGCTATGCGCAATACTGCATTGCGCAGGACGCCCAGGCGATGGCTGCGCCGCCCTCGCTGTCGATCGAGGAAGCCGGCGCCATCCCCGAAACACTGATGACGGTGTGGCACAACGTGTTCGAGCGTGGCGCGCTGCAAAAAGGCGAGACATTGCTGATCCATGGCGGCTCCTCCGGCATCGGCACCATGGCGATCCAGCTCGCCAAGGCGTTCGGCGCCAAGGTGATCGTCACCGTCGGCTCGCAGGACAAGGCGGTGGCCTGTCTCAAGCTCGGCGCCGACCGCGCAATCAACTACAAAAGCGAGGATTTCGTTGCCGAAGTGAAGGCTGCGACCGATGGCGCTGGCGCCAATGTGATCCTCGACATGGTCGGCGGCGACTACATCGACCGCAACTACGACGCCGCCGCCGTCGAAGGGCGAATCGTGCAAATCGCGTTCCTCGCCGGGACGCCGAAGGCGAGCGCCAACTTTGCAAAATTGATGGTGAAGCGCCTGCACCATACCGGCTCGACGCTCCGCCCCCGTAGTAACGCGGACAAGGCGGCGATGGTCGCGGCGATCGAGGCCAACGTGATGCCGCTCTTGCGCGAAGGGCGCGTAAAGCCGCTTATGGACAGCACTTTCCCGCTCGAAAAGGCTGCCGACGCCCACCGACGGATGGAGACCAGCGCACATATTGGCAAAATTGTGTTGGTTGTCTAATTCCTCCACCGTCCAGCGTAGCCGGAAACCCTTTGATTTCCTTCGCTTTCGTGGCATTTATCCGGGAACGGCGGGGCGCCGGTTCGCCCGCATGAATCGTTAAAGCGCGGAGTACTGACATTGCGTCTGATCAGGTGGCTTGCGCCGCTTGCGCTGGCCCTCATGATTGTTGTCGGCGCCGCTCCGGCGCGCGCAGTTGACGCCGTCAGCGTCCGCAGCGACGCGCCGGCGATCGATCTCACCGCCGTCCTCGACCACCAGCGCAGCGAGACCGACCGCATCCAGGTCTCGACCGCGCCCGGCACCGACGGCATCGTCCGCCGCATCGAGGTGCGTGCCCGCGAGGGCGGACAATATTGGGTGGTGTTCGCGCTCGCCAACAATACGGACGACCAGCTCGACCGCCTGATCGTCGCGCCGCATTACCGCATAGTGTCATCCGGCTTGTTCTGGCCGGATCTTGGCCTGTCGCGCATCGCCACCATCACGCCATCGGTCGGCGACCGTCCGGAGCGGCAGGAGAGCCCGACCGCTGACGTCTTCCGCATCACGCTCGATCCGGGCGCGGTCGTTACCTATGTCGCGGAATTGCGCACCGACAAGTTGCCACAGCTCTATCTCTGGGAGCCGGAAGCCTACAAGGACAAGGTCAACTCGTTCACGCTCTACCAGGGCATCGTGATCGGCATTTCCGGACTGCTCGCGCTGGTGCTGACGATCCTGTTCGTGGTCAAGGGCAGCATCATGTTTCCGGCAGCCGCAGCGCTCGCCTGGGCGGTGCTGGTCTATATCGGCGTTGATTTCGGCTTCTGGGGCAAGGTGCTGGACATGTCGAACAACGCCGAGCGCGTCTGGCGCGCTGCGGGCGAGGCGATCCTGGCGGCGACGCTGCTCGTGTTCCTGTTCGCCTATCTCAACCTGAGCCGCTGGCACGTGCGCTATTCCCACATCACCATCGGCTGGCTGCTCTTCCTGGGATCGCTGGTGGCGCTGGCGCTGTTCGATCCGGCGGTGGCTTCCGGCATCGCGCGCATGTCGCTGGTGCTGATCGCCGTGGCCGGTTTCGCGCTGATCGTCTATCTCTCGACCCACGGCTTCGACCGCGCCGTGCTCTTGATCCCAACCTGGTTCCTGCTGGTGGTCTGGGTGGTCGCGGCCGGCATGACGGTGGCGGGCAGCGTCACCAACGACATTGTCGGCCCGGCGCTGCTCGGCGGCCTCGTGCTGATCGTGATGCTGATCGGCTTTACGGTGATGCAGCACGCCTTTGCCGGCGGTGGCGCGACCACCGGCGTCGTCTCCGATGTCGAGCGCCGCGCGCTGGCGCTGACCGGTTCGGGCGACCTGATCTGGGACTGGGACGTCTCCGCCGACAAGGTGTTCACCAGCCCCGAAACCGAGGCCCTGCTCGGCCTGAAACGCGGCACGCTGGAAGGGCCGGCGGCGAAATGGCTCGAGGTGTTGCATCCGCTCGACCAGGACCGTTTCCGCGCCGCGCTGGACAGCGTGCTCGATCAGCGCCGCGGCCGCCTGCTGCAGGATTTCCGGCTGCGCACGCCGGACGGCCATTTCATGTGGTTTGCGCTGAAGGCGCGACCAGTCGTCGGCTCCGACGGCGAGGTCTCGCGCGTGGTCGGCACGCTCACCGACGTCACCGACATCAAGAATTCCGAAGAGCGGATGCTGCATGACTCGGTTCATGACAATCTGACCGGCCTGCCGAACCGCAAATTGTTCATGGACCGGCTGAGCGCGGTCGCCAATCTCGCCAAGACAGTGCCGACGCTGCGGCCGACCCTGATGGTGATCGACCTCGACCGCTTCAAGCAGGTCAACGACTCCGTCGGCATCGCAGTCGGCGATTCCATCCTGCTGACACTGGCGCGCCGCCTGATCCGCATCCTTAAACCCCAGGACACGCTGGCACGCCTGGCCGGCGACCAGTTCGGCCTGATCCTGTTGTCGGAGCAGGATCCGGCGCGGATCACCGCCTTTGCCGAGACCATCCGCAAGACCATCCGCGCCCCGATCGCCTTCAACGACCGCGAGATCTTCCTGACCGCCTCGATCGGGCTTGCGCTCTCCGACCCGCAGACGCAGCTCACTGACGAGATCATCAAGGACGCCGAGCTTGCGATGTATCATTCCAAGCGCATCGGCGGCGACCGCATCGACGTCTACAAGCCGGCGATGCGCGCCCGCAAGAGCGACAGGCTGACGCTGGAGAGCGAGCTGCGCCGCGCCATCGAGCGGCAGGAGATCACGATCCTCTACCAGCCGATCGTGCGGCTCGAGGACCGCTCGATCGCCGGCTTCGAGGCCTTGGCGCGCTGGGATCATCCCAAGCTCGGGCGGATGTCGCCGTCCGAATTCATCTCCATTGCAGAGGAGATCGGCCTGATCGTCGACCTCGGCACCTTCGTGATGGACCAGACCGCGCGGCAGCTTTCGATCTGGCAGCGCGCGATGCGCGCGCGCGAGCCGATCTTTGCCTCCGTCAACGTCTCCTCGCGGCAGTTGCTGCGGCACGATCTGATCCACGACATCAGGACCGTGCTGTCGCGCTCCTCGGTCGCGCGCGGCACTCTGAAACTGGAATTGACGGAATCGCTGGTGATGGAAAATCCGGAGCACGCCGCACAAATGCTGGCGCGCATCCGTGAGCTCGGCACCGGACTCTCCCTGGATGATTTCGGCACCGGCCACTCCTCGCTGTCCTACCTGCAGCGCTTCCCATTCGACACCATCAAGATCGACCAGTCCTTCGTCCGCACCACGAGCCGCGGCACGCGGCCGGTGATCCTGAAATCGATCATCGCGCTCGCCCACGACCTTGGCATGGACGTGGTGGCGGAAGGCGCGGAAACGGATTCGGATGCGGTCGAGCTCTACCAGCTCGGCTGCGAATACGCGCAAGGCTTCGCCTTCGGCGAGCCGATGGACGCCGATGCCGCGATGCGCCTGCTCACCGAGGAGCGGCTGGAAGCCGCGAGCTGATCGATATCTCCGCTTGCTTCGCTTCGCCTCTCCCCTTGTGGGAGAGGCCGGAGCGCATACAGCGAAGCGGAATGCGTCCGGGTGAGAGAGGTCCCGGTCTATCGAGGGACCACCGAAGCGGAGACAAACCCCTCACCCGGATTTCCCACGTACCGCGTGAAATCCGACCTCTCCCACAAGGGGAGAGGTGGGAGACCGCTGGACGTTCTGAGTTTCGAAACCAGCCTTGTCTATCGTTCGATGCCTTCGCTGGGACGACGCGCGTTGCGCGGCAGCCGCCTGAACTTCACGCTGTTGCCGTCCGCCTGGCGCGTGGCGACATAGCCGGCCTCGAGACAGGCTTCGCGCTGCGGCATCCTTTCCTGCGGGCTGCGCAGGCTGTCCCACCAGGAAGCGCGCTGTGCCGCGCGCGGCAGGGGCGCATCGATGATGGCCTCGATCTCTTCGAAGCTGAGCACCAATTCGGGCAGCGTCTGCTTCTTCAGATAATCCCGCAACGGGCCGTAATCGTTCACTTCAAGTCCCTTGAATTCACGCCATTGCCGAAAATCGTCAGTCGAACCAACCAACCGTTAACCCATTCGCGGAACGCTGTCGCCGTTTAAGGCAGCAACAATGTTTCCGGTGCATTTAAGGATGGCCCGGGACGAAACATGCCACACGAACGGCGACAACAAGCAAGGCGACGCTGGCGGCTATCGACGAAGCTCCTGATCGCTTCCTCGGTCGCGACCGTGATCGGCTTTTCCACTGTCTGCACCAGCGTCCTGCTCGATATGCGCCGCGGCGAGGAAGAACTGGCCCGGCAAACGCTGGAAAACCTCGCCGCCGGCATCGACGCCGATATCAGCCGCAACATCGAATTGTTCGACCTGTCGCTACGCGCCGTCGCCGGCGCCATGGTGATGCCGGAGATCAAGCAAGTCAGCAGGGAGGTCCGGCACCTGATCCTGTTCGACCACGCCGCCACCGCAAAACACTTTGGCGCAATCCAGGTGTTCGACAGCACGGGGCAGTTGGTGGTCGATGCGTCGACGCTCGATCCCCGCCCGGAGAACCGCAGCGACGAAGAATATTTCCGCATCCATCGGGACCAGCCCTATACGGGCCTCTACATCTCAAAGCCGATGCTTCACCGCAGCGCCTACGCAATCGTGCTGAGCCGGCGCATCAGCGCCGAAGACGGGAGCTTCCTTGGCGTCGTCGCAGGGTCGATCCGCTTCAGCTATTTCCATGAGCTGTTCGGGCGGCTGACGCTTGCTCCCGACGAAACCATCACCGTGCTGCGCCGCGACCGCACGATCATCATGCGCACGCCGTTCGATCTCGACATCATCGGCACCAATCTGGCGGAGCGGCGCAACTGGACCCCGAACAATCTGAAGGAGAACGGATCCTATTCCGGTGTCGGACCGATCGACCAGACCCCGCGGCTCTATGTCCGTCGCAGCGGAAACGGCCCGTTGTTCACCGTGGTCGGAAAACCACTCGACGGTGTCCTCAGTCTTTGGCGCAAGGAAGCGACCCGGATCGGCGCCATCATGGCGGCACTGGTCCTGTTCGTGCTCGCCACCACGCTGTTCCTGGCGCGCGAGATCGGCCGCCGCGCCGAGGCCGAGGAGAAGCTCGAAGAACTCGCGACCACCGACGCGCTGACCGGTTTGCGGAACCGGCGTAAGTTCGATGCTGAGATCGATGTGGAATGGCGCCGCGCCGGCCGGCATGCGGCGCCACTTGCGCTCCTGATTATCGACGCCGACCATTTCAAGGCGTTCAACGACACCTACGGTCACCAGGCTGGCGACCAGGTGCTGGTCGGCATCGCGATCTGCATCTCGGATTCGGTCCGGCGGGCCGGCGATTGCGCGGCGCGCCTGGGCGGCGAGGAATTCGCGGTGCTGCTGCCCGGTCATACCGCCGTGGAAGCGTTCGCCGTGGCGGAGATGATCCGCCGCAAGGTCGAGCAATGGTGCGACGGGGAGACCATCACCACCGTCAGCATTGGGGTTGCAAGTCTCACGCCTTTGGCCGGTCAGAACTGGACCGACCTGGTGGAAGCCGCCGACAGGGCGCTCTATGCCGCCAAGGCCAATGGCCGCAACCAGAGCGTGGTCGCACGCCTGCAGGCACTGTCGCTGGTAGCTTGAGTCGTCACTTCTCCAAATACTTCTTCATCTCGGCGAGCAGGCCATCGCGCAGTTCGGGGCGTCGCATGCCGTAGGCGAGGTTGGCGCGCAGGAAGCCGGCCTTGGAGCCGCAATCGTGCCGCTCGCCTTCGAACTCCACGCCATAGAATTTCTGCGTTTTCGCCAGCCCGATCATGGCGTCGGTGAGCTGGATCTCGCCGCCGGCGCCGCGCTCCTGTGTCTCCAGGATTTCAAAAATTTCGGGCTGCAAAATATAGCGGCCGGTGATCGAGAGGTTGGACGGCGCCGTGCCCTTCGGCGGCTTCTCCACCATGCCATTGATCTCGAACATGGTGGGATGGGCGTGGCGCGGCCCTACGCCGCAGATACCGTATTGGTGGGTGAGATGGTCGGGCACCTCCTCGACCGCGATCAAATTTGACTTCTCGCCAAGCTTGGCCGCGGCTTCGATCATCTGGGCAAGACAGCCGGGTGTGTTCAGCACCAGCTCATCCGGCAGAATCACAGCAAAGGGCTCATTGCCGACGATGTCGCGCGCGCACCAGACGGCGTGGCCGAGCCCGTGCGGCGCCTGCTGCCGGGTGAAGCTGACGGCACCCGCTTCCGGCTGATTCTGCGCCAGAATGTCGATCTCGGCCTTCTTGCCGCGCGCCTCAAGCGTGGTGTCCAGCTCGAACATGCGGTCGAAATGGTCCTCAATGACCCCCTTGTTGCGGCCGGTGACGAAGACGAAATGCTCGATCCCGGCCTCCTTCGCCTCGTCATACACGTATTGAATGAGCGGCTTGTCGACGATGGTCAGCATTTCCTTCGGCATTGCCTTGGTGGCGGGCAGCACACGGGTGCCGAGACCGGCGACGGGGAAGACGGCTTTACGGATCTTCATGGGATTGTCGGGGCGCCTTGAAATGTGTGAGACGGGTATCGCACCTTGCTATCCGGTTTGCAGCCGGGAACAAAGGCGGATGTGTGATGCCGCGTCGCTTTTGTCCTTGGGGCAGATCAAAACAAAATCTCGCCTTTGTTAAGCTGTTGGAAACCGTCACAAGGCCTTCTGAACCAATCATTGGAACGGGCAGATCGAGCCATGCGGCGGACGGGAACAGCGACCAGGAGCCGAGCCAGCGCGATGATAATCGCGGGGGTTCTGCTTGTTTCCAATCAGGCTTTCGCTCAGTCCCAGGGCGGGCTGGCGGAACTGTTCAGTAACCTGCTCTCGGCACCCAGCTCCCCACCACCACCCGCAGCCGCCACCGGCGACGGTTCGGCTCCGCCATGGAGCGGCGAGGATGGCGCCTCAGGTCACCCTTTGATGACGGCGGCCGCGATCCGGCAGGCAGCTGCCAGTTTCGACAATTGCGTCGCCTCGATGTGGCCCGATGCGGCGCGACGCAACGTCACACGCGAGAATTTCGAGCGCTTCACGGCGGGGCTGACGCCCGACCTGCGCATCATGGACCTGCTGGATTCACAGCCCGAATTCACCAAGGCGATCTGGGACTATCTCGATATCCTCGTGAACGACAACCGCCTCGCCAAGGGCCGCGAGATCCTCGCCAAACACAAGGCGCAATTCGATGCCGCGGAGAGAACCTATGGCGTGGACCGCTACGCGGTCGCGGCGATCTGGGGTATCGAATCCAATTATTCGACCCAGATGGGCGACCGCAGCGTGGTACAATCGACCGCCACGCTCGCCTGCATCGGCCGCCGGCAGGCCTACTTCAAAGACGAATTCCTCTCGGCGCTGGAGATTCTCAATCGCGGCGATCTCCGCCCCGAGCAGATGCGCGGCTCCTGGGCTGGCGCCTTCGGTCCGACGCAGTTCATGCCGACCGCTTTCAAGCGCTACGCGGTCGATGGTGACGGCGATGGCAGGCGCGACGTCGTGGACGACCCGGCCGACCTGATCGCCTCGACCGCCAATAACCTTAGAAAGGACGGTTGGCAGGCCGGCCAGAGCTGGGGCTACGAGGTCATCGTTCCCAAGAACTTCAACTACATGCTGGCCGACCGTTCCAAGGCGATGACACTCGCACAATGGCAGCAACTCGGGCTCCGGCGCGCCAACAACCAGCCGTTCCCACAGCCGGCCACGAGAGCCTACCTGCTCGCCCCCGCCGGCGCAGAAGGCCCCGGCTTCTTGATGCTGCAGAATTTCCGGGTGATCATGAAGTACAATCCGGCGGAGGCCTATGCACTGGCGATCGGCCATTTCGCCGATCGCCTGCGCGGCGGACCGCCCTTCGTGCAGCCCTGGCCGCGCCAGGAACGGATACTGTCGCGCGCCGAGCGGCTGGAACTGCAGCAGTTGCTCGCCCAGCGCGGCTTCTACCGCGGCACGCCGGACGGCCAGATCGGCGGCCAGACCCGTCAAGCGCTGCGCAGTTTCCAGGCATCGATCGGCACCCCGGCCGACGGATTTGCCACCTCGGACGTGCTGGAGCGCCTGAGGACGCGATAGGTTCGCAAAAATGGCCCTGAATACCGCTGTTTAACCGGCGCCTTGACGGCGGCGGAGCGGGTCCGATCTATGCTGGAAAATATGCCCGCCTGCGGCCCGATTCCGCTAGTATGGCGTTGTCTTCACGATCCATTTCGACCGAGCTTTGATGCCGAAGCCAAAACCCTTCCTGCGCGTGTTCACCGAGAGCGGCCCCCTGGTCGCGCTGGCGGTTGCGATCGCGCTTCTGGTCGGGATCGCCGGCCCTGCCTCGGCGCAGTTCTTCGGCTTTCAAGGATTTGGCGGCGGTCCGCCGCAACAGCGGCCGGCGCCGCGCAGCAATGGCGGCTGGTTCGGCTCGGATTTCTTCGCCCCCTTCCAGCATGCGCCGCCGCAGCAACAACAACAGCAGCAGCAGCAACCGCGCCAGGATTTTTCGCGAGCGCCGCCCCCGGCGAAGCGTGACACGGCGCCGGAGCGCAACGTGCTGGTGCTTGGCGATGCCATGGCGGACTGGCTCGCCTATGGCCTCGAGGACGCCTATGCCGAGCAGCCCGACATGGGCGTGATCCGCAAGCACAAGACGGTCTCCGGCCTGATCAAATACCAGCCCAAGGGCGAGCCTTCCGACTGGGCCGCCGCCGCCAGGGGCATCATCGCTGCCGAGAAGGCCGATGCCATCGTGGTGATGCTCGGCCTCAGCGACCGTATCTCGATCCGCGAGCCCGTCGTCGACAAGAAGGACGACAAGAAAACCGAGAAGAAAGACGACAAGAACACCCGCGCCAAGGACGCCAAATCTTCGGACACCAAGCCTTCGGATGGCGCCAAGCCGGACGACAAGCCGGTCGATGCCGAATTGTCGCCTGACGATGCCGCCGATGCGCCGCAGACCGCGGCTCCCGAGCGGAGCGCGCGTTCCTCAAACGGCGTCTATGAATTCCGCGACGAACGCTGGATCGAGCTCTACAACAAGAAGATCGATGAATTGATCGGCGTGCTGAAGAGCAAGGGCGTGCCGGTGTTGTGGGTCGGGCTGCCGGCGATCCGCGGCCAGAAGGGCACGTCCGACATGCTGTTCCTGGATACGCTGTACCGGGACAGCGCAGCCAAGGCCGGCATCACCTATGTCGATATCTGGGACGGCTTCGTCGACGAGGCGGGTCGCTTCATGCATAAGGGCCCGGATTTCGAAGGCCAGATCCGCCAGCTCCGCACCTCGGACGGCGTCTTCTTCACCAAGGCCGGCGCGCGCAAGCTGGCGCATTATGTGGAGCGCGAGGTGACGCGGCTGCTCGCACGCACGCCGATCGCGTTGCCGACCGAGCCGGCGACGCCGGACGCCAATGCGGCACCCGGCCAGCCAGCGCGGCCTTTGGCCGGACCAATTGTGCCGCTGGTCGCCTCCTCCGTCGGCACCGATCAACTGCTCGGCGGTCCCGGCTCGCGTCCGGCCGCGGTCGATCCGCTCGCGGCACGCACCCTGGTAAAGGGCGAACCGCTCGCGCCGCCTGCGGGCCGCGCCGACGATTTTGCCTGGCCGCGCCGCGAAATCGGTCGCGAGCAGGCCAAGGGCGAAACGCCGGTTGCCGCCACCACTCCCGAGGGCGCCGGCGCAGGTGGCGCAGCCGGAACGGCCCCGGCGCCGACCGCCGCAGCTCCTGCACCTCCGCCGAAGCCGGCACCACAGAAGCGCCTATTCCGGCCGTCTCAGACTCAGACCAATCAGCCGCCACCTGCCTCGACCTTTGGCGGTTTCTTCGGCTTCGGCCCGTCGCCTGCAGCCGGGCCACGTCAACAGGCGGCGCCGCCGCCGCGTCCGCCGACGCCGATCGTGCCACGTCCACCGGCAGATGTCGGACGCTCGGCGGAAGCGCCGTTTGGCAATTTCATGAGATGGTGACGGCGTAGGGTGGGCAAAGGCGCGTCGCGCCGTGCCTACCACTCACATGATGGGCACGCTTCCACCGGTGTTTGTTCGAGCTGCCATGCGTGGCGTCGCTTTGCCCATCCTACGCCGTGCTGCCCTAAAGCGCGATGAGATGAGGATGAATCATTATCGCGCTTTAGGTTATTGTTTGAGCATGATCTTTTCGGAAAACCGGTTTCCACTTTTCCGGATCATGCTCTAGTAGCGCCAGCGCGGCGGCGGGCGGCGTGGCGGGCGCGTCAGGAGCAGCCCGAGGGCAAGGCCGAGGCCGCCGGCAACCAGCAACGCACCCAGCGGATTGTCCTGCACGGTCTTGGTCAGCGCCTGCTGGCCGCCGCGGATGGTCTCGCCGCGATTCTCGTAAGTCTCCTTGGCGTAGTTGACTGCCGTGTCCGCAGCTTCACGCGCAGCATCCTTGGCCTGGCCGTAGAGATTCTGCACTGTTCCGGCCGCTTCGCGTGCGCGGCCTGATGCTTCCGTCTTGCTGTCACCGGTCATTTCACCAACAGCGCCTTCCGCCTTGCCGGCGAAATCCTTGGTGGCGCCAGCGATCCGATCGTTGTCCATCGCGGTCACTCCTCTCCATTGTCTTCCCATTGTCGGAGAAAGTAACCGGCGAGCGGCGCGGCGGTTCCTGCGGTCAGAGGATCAGCCCGCCATCGACAACGATGGTCTGGCCGATGATGTAGGCCGCGAGCGGCGAGGCCAGGAACAGCGCCGCTCCCGCCATGTCCTGCGGGGTGCCGAGCCGCTTCAGCGGAATGCGCTCGAGCGCACCTTCGAGCCGCTTCGGGTTCGCCGTCGTCACCTTGGTCATCTTGGTGTCGACCAGGCCGGGCGCAATGCCGTTGACGCGGATGCCGTCCTCCGCCCAGCCCTCGGCAAGCGTCCGCGTCAATCCGACCGCACCGGTCTTCGAAGCATTGTAAGCGGGATTTCCCATCGTCGAATGATAGGCGGCGGTCGAACTGACCATGATGAGCGAGCCCTTGCTCGCGCTCAGCATCGCCTGGAATTTGGTCGCGCAAGCCATCAAGCTCATGAGATTGACCTCAACGACCTTGCGAAAGCCTTCCATCTCGAATTCGCCGCGGCGGTAGATCACCGCGCCCTGCGCCAGCACCAGCACATCGAGCCGGTCGAAAGCCGGTTTGAATTGTTCGATTGCACGAGCGTCGCTGACGTCGAGCTGCGAGTATTCCAATCCGTTGAGATGCGAACCTTCTTCGGCCGAATAGTCGCTCGCCTTGGCGCGTGTGCCGCAGACATGCACGTGTGCCCCCTTGACGCGAAACGCTTGTGCGATGCCATTGCCGATGCCGCTGGAGCCGCCCACAACAAGAACCTGCTTGCCAGTGAAATCCAGTTCGTTCATCGCACGCCTCCTCCGTCTTGATCTTGTTCGTTTGACCTGTCTGCGGATCGATGCCAGCGTTGTCAATCCTGCAACCTGGATCGCTCCATCCCACGAGTCGCGCGATGTCCGATTTCACACAGCTCAGCCGCTCGGTGAGAGGCTTGACCGTCCTCGTCACCGGCGCCGCCAGCGGCATGGGCCGCGCCACTGCGTTAGTGTTCGCCACTGAGGGCGCCAATGTCGCCGTCACCGACATCACCGCCGAAGGCACGGAGGCGGTTGCGCAGGAGATTGGCAAGAGCGGAGGGAATGCAAAGGCGTGGCTACTCGACGTCGCCGATCGCGATGCAATCACATCCGTGGTCAACAGCGTCGCCGCGCATTTCGGCGGGCTCGACATCCTCGTCAACAATGCCGGTATCTCCGTGCGGGTTGCGATCGACGACAACGGCTATGACGAGGCCTGGGGCAAGGCAATCGCGGTGATGTTGACGGCGCATCAGCGCATCATCCGCGCCGCTTTGCCGCATTTGCGAAAATCGAAATGCCCGCGCATCGTCAATATCGCTTCCACCGAGGCGCTTGGCGCTACCGCATTGCACAGTCCGTATTCCGCGGCGAAGGCCGGCGTTACCGGGCTGACACGCTCGCTTGCTGTGGAACTGGGCCGCGAAGGCATCACCGTGAACTGCATCTGCCCGGGCCCGATCCGCACTGGGATCACCGACCGGATTCCGGAGGAGCACAAGACCATCTATGCCAAGCGCCGCACGGCGCTCGGCCGCTATGGCGAGCCGGAGGAGGTCGCGCACATGACCTTGAGCCTGTGCTTGCCGGCCGCGTCCTTCCTCACAGGCGCGGTGATCCAGGTGGACGGCGGGCTGATGGCGCGGAATGCGTGATGCGCTGCAGCGTCTGAAGGGCCGCCTCGCGCAAGGGGCCATGCGCCCGCGCCGCGTTGACATGGCAAAGTCACAGGATAGCCTTCCCTCAAACGAAGCGGAAAAATCTGCCCGCACAGAGGAGAGAACGCCATGGCCATCGCGATCCGGCAGCTTCACCCGCATTTTGTCGGTGAGGTCACAGGCCTCGATCTGCGAAAGCCGCTGACCAGGCAGGAAGCGACCGAAGTCGAGGCGGCGATGGACAAATACGCCGTGCTCGTCTTCCACGACCAGGACATCACAGACGAGCAGCAACTGGCCTTCGCGCTGAACTTCGGCGAGCGCGAGAACGCGCGCGGCGGCACCGTGACCAAGAAGGAGGATTATCGCCTCACCTCCGGGCTGAACGATGTCTCCAACCTCGGCAAGGACGGCAAGCCGCTGGCGAGAGGTCACCGCACCCATCTGTTCAACCTCGGCAATTGCCTGTGGCATTCCGACAGCTCGTTCCGGCCGATCCCGGCGAAATTCTCACTGTTGTCGGCGCGGGTGGTGAATCCGAAGGGCGGCAACACCGAATTCGCCGACATGCGCGCGGCCTATGACGCGCTGGATGAGGAGACCAAGGCGGAGATCGAAGACCTGATCTGCGAGCACTCGCTGATGTATTCACGCGGCTCGCTCGGCTTCCTTGACTACACCGACGAGGAGAAGGAGATGTTCAAGCCGGTGCTGCAGCGCCTGGTGCGGACCCATCCGGTGCATCGTCGCAAGTCGCTCTATCTCTCCTCGCATGCGGGTGCGGTGCGCGGCATGAGCATGCCGGAAGGCCGGCTGCTGCTGCGCGACCTCACCGAGCACGCGACACGGCGGGAGTTCGTCTATGTCCACAAGTGGAAGGTCCACGACCTCGTGATGTGGGACAACCGCCAGACCATGCATCGCGTCCGCCGCTATGACCAGTCGCAGCCGCGCGACATGCGCCGCGCCACCGTCGCCGGCACCGAGCCGACCGTCGCGCCGCAGGCGGCGGAGTAGTCGTCGTCCGCGCTTCCGCAGTCATCGTCCGGCTTGACCGGACGACCCAGTATTCCAGAGATGGCAGTGAATTGAGCCGATAGGCTGCTGCTTATTGGATGCCCCGCCTTCGCGGGGCATGACAAAGACTTACGCGTGCCCGGCTTCGTTGGAGAGCATGCCGACGTCGATGCCGATCTTGCGCAGAGCGCGCGCGTATTTGTCCTCGACGTCGTCACCGAAGATCAGATCCGGATCGGCGTCGCAATGCAGCCAGCCATTGTGCTGGATCTCGTTTTCCAACTGCCCTGGCGCCCAGCCAGCATAGCCCAAGGCCAGGATCGCATGCTTCGGACCGGAACCTTTGGCAATCGCCTTCAGGATATCGACGGTCGCGGTCAGGCAGATATCGTCGTCGATATTCAGCGTCGCATCCTGGATGAAGAAATCGCTGGAATGCAGCACGAAGCCGCGGCCGGTATCGACCGGGCCGCCCTTCATCACCTTCATGGTCTCGGCATTTTCCGGCAACTTGATCTGGTCGGCCTTCTGGATGATGTCGAGTTGCACCAACAGCCCCGGGAAATCGATGCTTCCAGCGGGACGATTGACGATGATCCCCATCGCCCCCTCGGCGGAATGCGCGCACATGTAGATGACGGAGCGCTCGAAGCGGGGATCGCCCATAACCGGCATGGCAATCAGGATCTGACCGTCGAGATAACCGCTGCCGGACGAATTGTCGCCGCTGACAGCAGCCTTGCCGCGGGCGGTCTTTGGTGCTTTGCCTTCAGGAGTCATCTGAAAGGCCTCCATGCTGATTTGACATCCTGATATTGGGTGAGGCTTCTGTCAATCAAGCACAAGGCCGCATTCGCGCCATCCATCACACGCAATTCAATGGTTTACGAAAGAACTAGCCGGTAAAGACGTCCCATGATCGCCATAGTTCCCATGCGGGTTGCGCTCGGCCTGCTAGCCACTCTTTCAGTTGTCTGGCCAGCGACAGAAGTGCGCGCCGAGGACTCCTCGCCCTGGCAACGGGACGCGCATTCAGCGGTGCGGCTGCTCGCCGGCTCGCGCAGCGGCGCGGTTTTGCTTGGCGGTATCGCCATCCAACTCGAGCCCGGTTGGAAAACCTATTGGCGGACCCCCGGCGATTCCGGCGTGCCGCCGCGCTTCGATTTCTCCAAGTCGGAAAATGTCGACGCGGTGACGGTGCTGTGGCCGGCGCCGATGAAATTTGACGACGGCGCCGGCGGCACCTCGCTCGGCTACAAGCAGCAGGTGGTGCTGCCGCTTCGGATCGTCGCCAAGAATGCCGACAAGCCGCTGACGCTGCGCGCCAACATCAACTATGCCGTGTGCGAGAAGCTCTGTATTCCCGTGGAGGCGAGCATCGAACTTGCCTTTGCGAGCGTCGCCTCCACCGAGGACGGCGCGCTGTCAGCCGCGCTCGATACGGTGCCGAAGCCTGCCAATATCGGCGATCCCAATCCGGTCACGATCCGCGACGTCAAGCGCAGCGGCAAGTCGACCGTGTTGGTCGACGTCGCCGCGCCCGAAGGCAAGGAAGTCAGCCTGTTCGTCGAGGGACCGACGCCGGACTGGGCGCTGCCGGTGCCGAAGCTCGTGCCGAACTCGCCACCCGGGGTGAAACGCTTCTTTTTCGAGCTCGACGGCCTGCCCCCGGGCGCCAATGCGGATGGCGCCGCGCTGAAGTTGACCCTGGTCGGCGGCGACCGCGCCTACGAATTCAACACCAATCTGGAGTAAGCCGTAGCCCGGGTGATGCACAGCGCAACCTGAGCACAGCAGTGCCCGCGGAAAGACCGGCCCCGCATTGCGTGGAGCCTGTCATCGGACGCGCATCGCACGGCCCGTTGGCTCCACCGGGCTACGGTTTCACCGCTATCCACCGAACCCATTCTTAACGTTTCGTTGATACGTCACGGCCCTCGCCGCCCTGCTTCGGAACTCCGCCTTGGCCGTGATGGACACCCAATCCGCAACCGCTTCGCCCACGGGCACGATCGCGCGCCTGCGCGGCCTCGTTGGCGGCTCGAGCGAGGCCTCCGTCACGCGGCGGCTGGCGGGGACGATCTTCGTCATCCGCGTCGTCAGCGCCATCGTCGCCTATCTCTCGCAGATCCTGCTCGCGCGCTGGATGGGCAGTTCGGATTATGGCGTCTATGTCTATGTCTGGACCTGGGTGCTGCTGCTCGGCAGCATGATGGATTTCGGCATTTCGGCCTCCGCGCAAAAGCTTATTCCCGAATACCGCACGGCAGGCGAGCACGCGCTGCTGCGTGGCTTTCTCTCTGGCAGCCGCTGGCTGACGTTTGCGGTATCGAGCGTGGTCTCGCTGCTGCTCGCAGGCCTCGTCAAGCTGCTGTCGCCATGGATCGATGCCGAAACGATCGTGCCGCTCTATATCGGCTGCCTGACGCTGCCAGCCTTCGTGGTCGCCAACACCCAGGACGGCATCGCCCGGTCATATGACTGGATGCGGCTCGGACTGATGCCGCAATTCATCGTGCGCCAGGCGCTGATCATCGGCTTCACCGCCGGCGCCGTCGTGCTCGGCTTCCATCTCGGCGCCACCGCCGCCATGCTCGCCAGCGCCGCAGCGGTGTGGATCGCCATGATCGGCCAGATGCTGGTGCTGAACCGCAGGCTCGCGGCCCATGTCGAGCCAGGCGAGAAAGCCTACGACGTCAGCGGCTGGCTTGCAGTCTCGCTGCCGATCCTGCTGGTCGAAAGCTTCTATCTGCTGCTGTCCTACACCGACGTGCTGGTGCTGCAGCAGTTCCGCCCCTCCGACGAGGTCGCCGTCTACTTTGCCGTGGTGAAGACACTGGCGCTGGTCTCGTTCATTCATTACGCGATGTCGGCGACGACGGCGCATCGCTTCGCCGAATACAACGCGATCGGCGACAAGGCCCGGCTGTCGGCCTATGTCGCGCATGCAATCCAGTGGACGTTCTGGCCGTCGCTGGCGGCGACCATCCTGCTGCTCGCCTTCGGCAAACCGCTGCTCTGGCTGTTCGGGCCGCAATTCGTCGCCGGCTACGACATCATGTTCCTGGCAGCGATCGGGCTTGTGGTTCGCGCTGCGATCGGCCCGGTCGAACGGCTCCTCAACATGCTCGGCCATCAGAAGATCTGCGCGCTCGCCTACGCGCTCGCCTTCGTCATGAACCTGGTGCTGTGCGTCGCGCTGGTGCCGCGCTTCGGCGGCCACGGCGCCGCCGTGGCGACGTCGATCTCGCTGAGCTTCGAGACCGTGCTCCTGTTCTGGATCGTCCGCCAGCGGCTCGGGCTGCACGTGCTGGCGTTCGGGAAGATCGGTTCCAGGCCATAGCAATTCCTGCCGATGCGGCGTATATTTTCAGTATGACCGCAGCAGAACTAAAAGACCTTCTGGAACGTGTTCAGACGTGGCCCGAAGCCGCGCAAGACGAACTTGTCGCCGTCGCGGAGCAAATCGAGAATGAACTGCGAAGCGATGAGTATGTCGCAACGCGAGAGGAACTGCTGGCGATTGATACCGCGATAGCCTCGATTGATGCCGGTGAAGTGCCAACCGAGCGCGAGGTTGAGGCTGCCTTTGCGAAGTTTCGCCTGAAATGAAGCTTGTCTGGTCTCGGCGAGCGCTCGCCGATCTCACCGAAATCGCGACCTACTATTCGATTAACGCAAGTCCGACCATAGCCCGATCCATCGAGGACCGATTCCTGGTCGTGTTAGACCGCATTCGCCGCGCACCCGAGTCAGCGCCACGAGTGTCGCAACGATCCTCTGTCCGCGTTGTCGCGGTCGTCCGCCATCCATTCCGGATATTCTATCGCGTTCGCGGCGAGGATATCGATATCCTGCACATCCGCCACACCTCGCGGCGCCCCTTCAGTCCAACCAAGTTGGATTGACGGGATCACGTCCCTCGCGATTGCAGCCGAGAGGGACGCACGAGAACGGACCTATTCCGCGGTCCAGCCGCCGTCGATGGAGTAGTTGGAGCCGGTGATCTGCGCGGCGTCGTCGCTGCACAGGAATAGCGCGAGCGAGCCGACCTGATCGGCGGTCACGAATTCCTTGGTCGGCTGGGCCTCCAGCAGCACGTCGCTGATGACCTGCTCCTTGGTCATGTTGCGCGCCTTCATGGTCTCCGGAATCTGGTGCTCGACCAGCGGCGTCCAGACATAGCCGGGGCTGATGCAGTTGCAGGTGATCTTGAAGGTCGCAAGCTCGAGCGCCACCGTCTTGGTGAGTCCGGCGATGCCGTGCTTGGCCGAGACATAGGCCGACTTGAAGGGCGAAGCGACCAGCGAATGCGCGGACGCGGTGTTGATGATGCGGCCCCAGCCGCGCTTCTTCATCCCCGGCACCGCGGCACGGATCCCGTGAAATGCCGACGACAGGTTGATCGCGATGATCGCATCCCACTTCTCGATCGGAAATTCCTCGATCGGGGAGACGAACTGGATGCCGGCATTGTTGACGAGAATGTCGACCGAGCCGAAGGTCTTTTCACCGAGCGCGATCATTTCGGCGATCTCGGCGGGCTTGGTCATGTCGGCGGGCGAATAGGCGGCCTTGACCTTGAAGTCGGTTTCGATGCCGGAGCGCTCGCGCTCGATATCGGCCGGCACGCCCATGCCGTTGATGACGACATTGGCCCCGGCGCTGGCGAATTTGCGCGCGATCGCCAATCCGATGCCGCTGGTTGAGCCGGTCACAACGGCGGTCTTGCCTGTCAACGTAGCCATATCTGCTTTACTCCTTCTTGCCTGCGGGGAACGGATCGACGTCCTCCGTGAGATCGTAGGTCACCATGGTTTCCCCGGACTGCGGCCGTTCTAGCCATTCTTTGTGACGCATCGACAAATGCACATCGCGGACGCCGGCGTCCCAGTGCTCGACCATCGCGACATGGGAGAAGTCGTAATCCTTCGACGACGTCTCGTAGTTCTTGCTGCGGTAGATCAGGTGCACCACGGTGACGGTGTTTTCCTTGGATGCCTGCCGCAGCAATTCCACCGAGGGATCGTTCTTCAGATAGTCCGGCAGCTTGCCGATGAGGTCGCGCACCGCCATGCGCGCATTGTGGATCTGCCTGTTCTTGTCGGTGTTCATCCGCGTGCGGCTGGAATAGCGGATGTCCTTTTCGCGCTCAGCGGCCTCCAGCAAGGATACCGGCAATGGGCCACGGGCGCTGAACAGGTCGACCTGGAAGATCAGGAGATCGCGGTTGGTCTCCTCGTCCAGCACGAAGTCGAGCGGGGTGTTGCAGGCGATGCCGCCATCCCAGTAATGCTCGCCCTCGATGAGGACAGACGGAAAGCCCGGCGGCAGCGCGCCGGAGGCCATGATGTGCTCGGGGCCGATCTTCTTGCCGAGCTTCTTGAACTCGTAATTGTCGAAATACTTGAAATTGCCAGAGGTCACGCCGACCGCGCCGACCGAAAGCCGGGTCTTGAGGTCGTTGATGCGGTCGAAATCGACCAGCCGCTCCAGCGTCTTCTTCAAGGGCGCGGTATCGTAATAGCTTTGCGACTCCGGCCTGACCGTGGGCCAGAACGGCGCCGGCGGAATCCGCGGCGCGAAGAAGCCAGGCACGCCGAATGTCGCGATGATGGCGGCGCTGGTCTCGTTGAACAACGTGCGGGCACGGTCGCCCGGCGTGATCGGATTCCACGACACCGGAGACGAGACCATCTCCCAGAATTCCTTTAAGCGCGGCACCTGCTTGTCGGGCTCGTTGCCGGCGATGATCGCGGCATTAATGGCGCCGATCGAGATGCCAGCGATCCATTCAGGCTCGAAGCCGGAGCGACACAGCGCTTCAAACGCGCCGGCCTGATACGAGCCAAGGGCGCCGCCGCCCTGCAGAACCAATACGCGCTGCGCCTTAGCGGGCGTCGTGGCGGGCGCGGGATCGGAAGTATCCATCGTGACCGTCAATCAAAGGAGCATAGTGGGGCGCACCGTGGCCGCAGTTCGCGACCGCGTCAATCGGCGTGATCGAGGGCCAGATCATGATCCGATCGGATCATGATCTCATCTCTTTGTTTGAGCATGATCTTTTCGGAAAACCGGTTTCCACTTTTCCGGATCATGCTCCAGATCACGCAGAGTTAGGTTGACGCCAGGATGAGCGTCCAGAACACCTTGTACTTCGTGTTCGGCGCATAGCTCGCCGCGATGCCCAATTTTGTGACACCGCCCTTGAGCATATTGGCCCGGTGCGGCGGCGAATCGCGCCAGCCGGAAAACGCTTCCGCCAGCGTGTGATAGCCGGCGGACACGTTTTCGACCGCCACCGTCGCCGGATAGCCGGAGCCTTCCAGCCTCTTGCCGAGCGGAGCCTTCGCGTCATGGTCCATCTTGTTGCGGGCGGCCATGGCCTGCGACTGCTGCTCGGCGAGCGTCGTGAGCGCAGGGTCCACCACCACGGCGCCGAGGCCGTTGTTCTGACGGTATTGCGAGATCATGGTCGCGGCGGCCTGGGTGTCCAGGATAGCGCCGGGCGCCGCCATGTTGACATACATGGTCGGCTGTTCCGGAAGTGGAGTGTCTGTCGCGCAGCCGCTCAGCACCAGAAGCCCGAAAAGGGCCGTGGTCGTCCGTTTCACTGAAAGGATTCCCCCAAGATTGGTCTGCCGTTGTTGCATACCAACCGTGGCTGAATGGTGAACGCGGGGCGATTTTTTGCCGCCATGGTGACTGTCATCGTCCGCGAAGGCGGACGATCCAGTACAGCGCGACGCGGGAATCATGCCCGGTGGTGTTTACTGGATACCCGCCTTCGCGGGTATGACAGCGGCAGTCGTGGCGCCTTTCGCGCAAAAACTATTCCTGCACCGCGAAAATGCGGTAGCGGCGGGGCTCCAGCGAAATGATTTCGCCAGCCTGCAGTTCCCGGTCGCGTGGCGCATCGATCTCGATCACGGTCGTGCCTTCGCTGCCCGCAAGCGCGACCTCGGCGCGCTGGATCGGGCCGAACGAGCGGACGTGGCGCACCGCTCCTTCCAGCGAGCCGCCTCCCGCCGGGCCGATCTGCATGTCATGGCGGCGCACGAACAATTTGGAGGCGCCGGGCGCTGCGCCATTGGCGGCGATGTTGAGCGGCTTGCCGCCGAGCCGCACCGCGCCGTCGCTGACATCGACCGGCAGGACGATGGATTCGCCGATAAAGCCGTGGACGAAGGCCGTCGCCGGATTGTCATAAACTTCGCCAGGGGTGCCGATCTGCTCGATGCGGCCCTTGTCCATCACCACCACGCGGTTGGCGACCTCGAGCGCCTCTTCCTGGTCGTGGGTGACGAAGATCGAGGTGACGTGGATCTCCTGATGCAGCGAGCGCAGCCATTGACGGAGCTCCTTGCGCACCTTGGCATCGAGCGCACCGAAAGGCTCGTCGAGCAGCAGGATGCGCGGCTCGATCGCAAGCGCACGCGCGAGCGCGATGCGTTGGCGCTGGCCGCCGGATAGCTGGCTCGGATAGCGGTCAGACAGCCAGTCGAGCTGCACGAGATCGAGCAGCTCCTTGACGCGGGCACGGATCGCCTTCTCGTCCTTGCGGATAGCGCGCGGCTGCACGCGCAGGCCGAAGGCGACGTTCTCGAACACCGTCATGTGGCGGAACAGCGCGTAGTGCTGGAACACGAAACCGACGTGGCGCTCGCTGGCGCCACGGCCGAGCGCATCCTCGCCGTCGATCGTGACTTCGCCCGCCTCGGGCCAGTCGAGGCCGGCAATGATCCGCAGCAGCGTGGTCTTGCCGGAGCCGGACGGCCCGAGCAGCGCCAGCAGCTCACCGTCGCCGACCTTCAGGCTGACATTGTCGAGCGCTGTGAAATCGCCGAACTTCTTTACGATGTTATTGACTTCAATCGCCACTGACCATCTGTCCTTCATCCAGACGCCGTTCGAGGATTGTCTTCACGACCAGCGTGATCAACGCCAGCATCGCAAGCAGCGACGCGATCGCGAACGACGCCACGAACTGGTACTCATTATAGAGGATTTCGACCAGGAGCGGCATGGTGTTGGTCTCGCCACGGATATGGCCCGAGACCACCGACACCGCGCCGAACTCGCCCATCGCGCGCGCATTGCACAGCAGCACGCCGTAGAGCAGGCCCCATTTGATGTTGGGCAAAGTGACGCGGAAAAAGGTCTGCAGTCCTGACGCGCCCAGCGAAATCGCCGCTTCCTCCTCCTGCGTGCCCTGCTCTTGCATCAGCGGGATCAGCGAGCGGGCAACGAAGGGGAAGGTCACGAAGATGGTGGCGAGCGCAATGCCGGGCACCGCGAACAGGATGTGGATGTCGTGCGCCTGCAGCCACGTCCCGAAGAAGCCCTGCGCGCCGAACAGGAGCACGAACACCAGGCCTGAGATGACGGGGCTGACCGAGAACGGCAGGTCGATCAGCGTGATCAGGATGGTCTTGCCGGCGAAATCGAACTTCGAGATCGCCCAGGCCGCGATCAGGCCGAAGATCATATTGAGGCTGACCGAGATCGCCGCGATCAAAAGCGTCAACCGGATCGCCGAGAGCGCTTCCGGCTCGGCGAGCGCGCTGAAATAGGCATTGATGCCGCGTGAAAACGCCTGCGCGAACACCACGACCAGTGGCAGCACCACGAACACGGTGAGGAAGATCAGCGCCAGCGCGATGATCAGGAAGCGGATCGGCCCGGGCTCGGTACGCAGATCCCGCTGTAAGGCGGCTGCGTGCGGACGCCCTTTCTCCCGCTGCTGCGGCGACGAGGAGACATTGAGGTCGGCCGCCGGGGCATAGGCCCGCAATTGCGTGGTGAAGGAAGCCAGGTTCGATTGCAGCGACATTGCTTCCGGCCCCTCAGTGCATCGGAATGCGGGTCTGCGCCCATCGCTGCAGGCGATTGACCGCGAAGATGATGACGAAGGAAGCGAGCAGCATCACCACTGCGATCGCGGTGGCATCGGCATAGCGGAATTCGGAGAGCCGGATCACGATGAGGAGCGGCGCGATCTCGGAGACATTCGGCAGGTTGCCGGCAATGAAGATCACCGAGCCGTACTCGCCGACGGCGCGCGCAAAGGCGAGCGCAAAGCCGGTGAGCAGCGCCGGGATCAGGCTCGGCAGGATCACGCGGAAGACCGTGTGCCAGCGGTTGGCACCGAGGCTTGCGGCGGCCTCCTCGATCTCGGGATCGAGATCGATCAGCACCGGCTGCACCGTCCGCACCACAAAGGGAATGCCGATGAAGACCATGGCGACGAAAATGCCGATCGGCGTGAACGCGACCTTGATGCCCAGCTCGGCCAGCGGCGCCCCGAGCCAGCCCTTCTGCGCAAAGAGCTGGGTCAGCGCGACGCCGGCAACCGCGGTCGGCAGCGCGAAGGGGATGTCGACGATGGCATCGAACAGCCGCCGTCCCGGAAAGCGGTAGCGCACCAGCGCCCAGACGATGATCATGCCCATCACCAGATTGACGCAGGCTGCGGCAAAGGACAGGCCGAACGAAATCTTCAGCGCGCTCAGCGTGCGGCGGCTGGTGATGATGCCCCAGAACTGATCAAAGCTCAGCTCGAGCGTCTTGAGAAAGAGGCCGGCGAGCGGAATCAGGACGATAACGGAAAGCCATGTCAGGGTCAGTCCCATCGTGAGACCGAATCCCGGCAGAGTGCTGCGCCGTGCAACCGCTGTGCTCACCTATCCCCCTGCTTCCGGCTTTGCGGCGGCAAACTCGCGCATGATCTTGTCGAAAACCGGTACCCACTTTTCCAGATCATGCTCCAGATCAGTTCTTGTAGATCTGGTCGAAGATGCCGCCTTCGGCGAAATGCTCTTTCTGCGCCTTGGCCCAACCACCGAAAACGTCGTCGATGGTGAAAAGTTCAACCTTGGCGAACGATTTCTCGTATTCCTTGGCGATCTCGGGATCGCGCGGACGGTAGGAATTGCGCGCGGCGATTTCCTGGCCCTCCCTGGTATACCAATACTTCAGATAGACCTCGGCGACCGCCTTGGTGCCCTTCTTGTTCGCGACCGCGTCGACGACCGCGACCGGCGGCTCGGCGAGGATCGACAGCGGCGGCGAGACGATCTCGAACTTGTCCTTGCCGAATGCGCGCTGGGCCAGAAACGCCTCGTTCTCCCAGGCGAGCAGCACGTCGCCGACGCCGCGCTCGACAAAGGTGACTGTCGAACCCCGCGCGCCGGTGTCGAGCACCGGCACGTTCTGGTAGAGATCGGCGACGAACTTCTTGGCCTTGTCGGCGGATCCGAACTTCTTCAGCGCATAGCCCCAGGCGGCGAGATAATTCCAGCGCGCGCCACCCGAGGTCTTCGGGTTCGGCGTGATGACACTAACGCCCGGCTTGATCAGATCGTCCCAATCCTTGATGCCCTTGGGATTGCCCTTGCGCACCAGGAACACGATCGTCGAAGTGTAGGGTGCGGCATTCTGCTGTAAGCGCTTCTGCCAGTCCGGCGCGATCAGCCCCTTGGCTGCGACCGCATCGACATCGTAGGCGAGCGCGAGCGTGACCACGTCGGCTTGCAGGCCGTCGATCACGGCGCGCGCCTGCGAGCCCGAGCCCCCGTGCGACTGCTTGATCTCGACGGTCTTGCCGGTCTCCTTTTGATAGGCGGCGGCAAACGCCTTGTTGAAATCGACATAGAGCTCACGCGTCGGATCATAGGACACGTTGAGCAGCGAGTAATCGGCAGCGAAGGCCGAACCCGCCCATAGCAAGCCCGCGACCAGCGGCAGGATACGACGGACCATCTCTATCTCCATTCAAATCGGATGAAGGAACACCGGAGCACGCGGAACATAACTCGCGGCGGAGAGCACTTTAGTCAACGGAACCGCATTTCATTGTTTGCGGCGGCGCAGCGTCATTGTCCTAAGAAATCTTGATCGTATGAATGCCGCATTCTGTCTTGGCACGGCCGCGCCAGCGGCCGGCGCGCGTATCCTCATCGGGGGCGGTGCGGCTGGTACAGGGCATGCAGCCGACCGACATGTATCCGGAGGTAACAAGCGGATGGGGCGGCAGCTTGGCGTCGCGATACATCGCTTCGATCTGTTCCCGCGTCGCATTCGCAAAGGGATTGAACTTCAGGCGGTCGCCATCTTCCTCGACCACGGGAATGTCGGCACGGGCGCCGCCCTGAAAGCGCTTGCGCCCGTTGAGCCAGGCCGCGAACGGCGCCAGCGCACGCGAGAGCGGCTCGACCTTGCGGATGCGGCAGCAGGCGTCGGGATCGGAGAACCAGAGATCGCGCTCGGGATCCTCGCGGGTCAGCGTCTCCTCGAGCGGCTTGATCGAGCGGACATCACGCAGGCCGAGGGCATCGATCAGCGTGTCGCGATAGGCGAGCGTTTCCGCAAACAGCCAGCCGGTATCGAGGAAGATCACGGGGATGGCCGGATCGACGTCGGCCATCACCTGTAGCAGCGCCGCTGATTCCGTGCCGAAAGACGAGACCAGTGCAAGGCGCTCACGGCCGACCGTCTTCAGCGCAGCCTCGATGATTTCGTGAGGCGTCGCCGTGCGCAGGACGCGATCGAGCTCCTGCGCCAAAGGCAATGCGGCCCGTATCTCGACCGACATCTGCTGCGCGAGCGCATTCATGGGCCGGCGCTTTCGGAATGGCGCAATTGCGTGCGGCGGCTCAGCGCGGTGGCGCGGCCGTCGCCGGTCGGCTGATAGAACACCGTATAGCGCTTCACCGTCGCAGCGAAGGCGTCCGCATCCTTCTCTTTCTTCACGTCGAGCGCGTCGAAGCCAGCGCGCAGCATGAACACGAACTGGTCGCGCAGCACCTGGCCGGTGGCGCGCAATTCGCCCTTGAAGCGATAGCGCTCACGGAGCAGCCGCGCCTGACTATAGGCGCGGCCGTCGCGGAACGATGGAAATACCAGCGCGACCGCAGCGAGCCGGTCGAGATAGGACACAAGCTCGTCGAGGTCGCGATTGTTCGGCCAGAGCACGCCGACCTTATCCGGCCGCTGCAACAGCGTCTCAGCGTTTTCGAGGAAACGGGCCGCCTGCACGAAGATGGCGCCCTCGGGCGGAATCTCCGCGCCATCCGCGACATGGACGTAGATGTCGGTTGCGATTTTTCCGTTCTTAACGAGTGGCATAGACCCGCTCCCTGAAAGGTTCGACGCCGAGCCGCTTGACCGTGTCGATGAAGAGTTCATCCGGGGAGTCGCGCAGCGCCAGATAGGCCTCGACGATGTCCTCGACCACGTCGGCAACCTCGGCGTAGGGCACCGAGGGGCCGATCAGCGTGCCGAGCGCTGCACTTTCGTCGGCACGGCCGCCGATCGTGATCTGATAGAACTCCTCGCCGTTCTTCTCGACACCCAGGATGCCGATGTGGCCGACATGATGATGGCCGCATGCGTTGATGCAGCCGGAGATATTGATGTGCAGCCGACCAATCAGACCCGCGGTGTCATGATTGGCAAAGCGCCGCGTCAATTCCTGCGCGATCGGGATCGAACGCGCGTTTGCCAGCGAGCAGTAGTCGAGCCCCGGGCAGGCGATGATGTCGGAGACAAGGTTCACGTTCGGCGTCGCCAGCTCGAGCTTATCGAGCGCCTTCCACAGCGCCGGCAGGTCGCGCTTGGCAACATGCGGCAGCGCCAGGTTCTGCTCATGGCCGACGCGGATCTCGCCGAAGGAATAGCGGTCGGCGAGATCGGCGATCGCATCCATCTGCTCGGCGGTGGCGTCGCCAGGAGGGCCGCCGACCGGCTTCAGCGACAGCGTCACGATCGAATAGCCCTGCACCTTGTGCGGAAACACCGAGTTCTTGCGCCACCGCTCGAACACAGGATCATGCGCCGCCTGCTTCAGCTCGTCGGGCATATGCGGCAGCTTCTCGTAGGCCGGATAGGAAAAGCGCGAGCGCACTTCCTCGATCGCGGCGTCATCGAGCGTCAGCGCACTGTCGCGCAATTGCTGCCACTCTTCCTCGACTTCCTTGCCGAACTTCTCGATGCCGAGCTCGTGCACGAGGATCTTGATGCGCGCCTTGTAGATGTTGTCACGGCGGCCGTACTGATTGTAGACGCGCAGGATTGCCTCGACATAGCTCAGGATGTCGCGGCCGTGCACGAACGGCTTGATGGTCTTGCCGATGAACGGCGTGCGGCCAAGCCCGCCGCCGACCAGCACCTCGAATCCGGTCTCGCCGTCGGCGTTCTTGTGCAGCCGCAGGCCGATGTCATGGATCCGGATCGCGGCGCGATCGTGGTCGGAGGCGGTGATCGCGATCTTGAACTTGCGCGGCAGGAACGAGAATTCCGGATGCAGCGTGGTGTGCTGCCTGAGCAGCTCCGACCAGATGCGGGGGTCCTCGACCTCGCCGGGCGCAACGCCGGCCCATTGATCGGAGGTGACGTTGCGCATGTTGTTGCCGGAGGTCTGCATGGCATGGATGCCGACCTCGGCGAGATCGGCGAGCGCGTCCGGCAGCTCGGCGAGCTTGATCCAGTTGAACTGGATGTTCTGCCGTGTGGTGAAATGCCCGTAGCCGCGGTCGTAGCGGCGCGCGACATGGGCGAGCGCGCGCAGTTGCTTCGATGACAGCGTGCCATAGGGGATCGCGACGCGGAACATGTAGGCGTGGAGCTGCAGATAAACGCCGTTCTGCAGCCGCAGCAGCTTGAATTCGTCCTCGGTGAGCTCGCCCGAAAGCCGGCGCTTCACTTGGTCGCGGAATTCCTCGACACGCTCGTTGATGAGCGTGCGGTCGAGTTCGTCATATGCATACATCGTGATGAGACCTTACGCCGGTACCGGCAGCTCGATGGTGACACCCTGGGAGCGGATGTGTTCGCGGAGATTGCCGGGTGCAATCTCTCCATTGTCCTTGATTTCGACAGGCGCGATGTAAGCGCCGATCGCGCCGACGTCATCGGCGACCGCTTCGGCAAGCAGCGCCCGCGCATCGTCGGAAGTGCGGACGATCGCGGCGTCCGCAAGTCGCGATGACCAGCCTCGTTGCGCCGTGCGATAGATCACAACGCCATCGCGGGTGCGGTTGGCGGTCACCACCGAAGGCCCGGTTATTCTGATTTTCTTCTGTTCAAGCGGAGAGGTCATTCGGCAGCTTCCAAAAGTTCCGAGATCACTTGGTTGAGGTTGGCATGACGCCACGGCGCGGAGTGAGAGACGACGTCGCCGATGACGAGGATGGCGGGACCGCCGTCGATCTTCTCGACCAGCGACGGCAGATGTTCGAGCGTTCCGACTGCGGCCTTGGCATCCGGCCGCGTCACCCGCGCGAACACACCGACCGGCGTTTGCGGCGAGCGCCCGGCGGCGAGCAAGCCGGCGCGGATCGTAGGCGCCGCGGTCATGCCCATATAAACGACGACGGTCATCTTCTGGTCGGTCAGCGCTGACCAGTCGACATTCTCGGCGTCGCGCGCCTTGTGCGCGGTGAGGAACGTGATGCGCAGCGCCTCATGGCGAAAGGTGAGCGGCGTTTCGAATTGCGCGGCAGCGCCGAGACCCGCCGTGATGCCGGGGATCACCGAATAAGCGACGCCCGCTTGACGCAGCGCCTCGATCTCCTCGCCGCCGCGGCCGAAGATGAAGGGATCGCCGCCCTTCAGCCGCACCGCGCGCTGTCCTGATTTCGCAGCCTCGATCATCAGCCTGTTGATGGCATCCTGGCCGATGCCGGACTTGCCGACGCGGCGGCCGACCGGAATGCGCGCGGCATCGCGGCGCACGCGATCGAGAATCTCTGGTGACACCAGTTCGTCGTAGAACACGACATCGGCGTCCTGCAGCGCGCGCAATGCCTTGATGGTGAGGAGATCCGGGTCGCCCGGTCCGGCGCCAACCAGCGTCACATGGCCCTTGGCCTTGCCCTGCGCAGTCGCGCCGGCAAAGGCGGAGGGATCGGAAATTTTCAGCAAGGCCTGTTCCGCTTCGCTTCTCTTGCCGGCCAGCAGCAGCGCCCCGATCGGACCGTCGACAATGCGTTCCCAGAAACGCCGGCGCAGCGCGAATTCGGGAATGCGCGCGTGAATCGATTTGCGGAATTGACCGATGAAGGACGCGAGATCGCCGACGCGGGCCGGCAGCATCGCCTCGATCCGCTCGCGCACGCGGCGCGCCACCACCGGCGATGCGCCGCCAGTGCCAACGGCGACCACGACATCGCCGCGATCGACGATCGCCGGGAAGATGAAGGTGGAATGCTCGATATCGTCCATCACGTTGACGGGCAGGCCAACAGCCTTTGCACGCGCCGCCATCGCAACACCGATGTCGCCAGCGCCCGCGCAGAGCACCGCGATGACGCCGCTGAGATCGGCAGCAAGCGGATCGCCTGTCGCGAGCTCGACACGCGTCAAATCGATGCCGCTGACATCATGATTGCCGTCAGTCGCAAACCAGCGGACGCGCGCGCCCGCTGCTGCGAGCAGACGCAGCTTCGCACGCACGAGGTCGCCGGCGCCGACCAACAGCACCGCGCCCGTTTGCAGATCGAGGAACACCGGCAAGAACCGCATGCGCCGCTCGCTTCCCCAACTTATGGGTTGACTGGAATTTTATTCTATATATGTCTCGACAAGCGCCCGCAAAGAGAAATTTATTTCTTCTCTATTGCATCGCAACTATAGAATTTTCGCCTCCTAAGGCCAAGGCACAGAGATGCATCTTCTCGACAACGAATCCGGCGCAGCACGGGTGCGCCCTTCCGAGCGACAAGAGCGAATAAAGGCGTCGCGGAAAATGCTCGTCGAAGCACCCGCGAAAGGTCCTTCAATGGATCACCTCGACGAACTCGAGGCGCAGAGCATCTACATTTTGCGCGAGGCATTCGCCCGGCTGAAGAAGCTCGCCCTGTTGTGGTCGCTCGGCAAGGACTCCAACGTGATGATCTGGCTCGCGCGCAAGGCCTTCTTCGGCCGCGTGCCCTTCCCTGCGCTGCATGTCGACACCGGCAAGAAGTTTCCGGAGATGTACGCCTTCCGCGATCGTTACGCCAGGGAATGGGACCTTGATCTCCGCGTCGACCCCTGCCCGCCGATCGATAGTGTCGACCCCACGCTGCCGCCCGCCGCGCGCTCCGCGGCGCGCAAGACCGAGGGCTTGAAGCTCGCGCTGGTCAAGCACGGCTTTGACGGATTGATCGCCGGCATCCGCCGCGACGAAGAGGCCACGCGCGCCAAGGAGCGCGTGTTCTCGCCGCGCGGCCTCGAGGGCGAATGGGACGTGCGCGACCAGCCGCCGGAATTCTGGGATCATTTCAACGCCTCCCCGCCGCAAGGCGCGCACCTGCGCATCCACCCGATCCTGCACTGGACCGAGGCCGACATCTGGGCCTACACCAAACGCGAGAACATCCCGATCATCCCGCTTTATCTGGCGAAGGACGGCAAGCGCTATCGTTCGCTTGGTGATGCCGACATCACCTTCCCCGTCGCGTCGACCGCATCTGATATCGATGAGATCCTGACCGAGCTCGAAGACACCAAGGTGCCGGAGCGCGCCGGCCGCGCGCTCGATCACGAGACCGAAGATGCGTTCGAGCGGCTGCGTGTCGCCGGTTATCTCTGAGAAGCGAGCTAAGGCGTTTCCGATGAATATGATTCTTCCGAGCGCGATTTCCGCGACACCGAACGGCACCACGCGTCCGCAAGTCCGCATCGTCATCGTCGGCCATGTCGATCATGGCAAATCCACCCTCGTCGGCCGCCTTTTGCACGAGACCGGCAGCCTGCCCGATGGCAAGCTCGAAATGCTGAAAGCCGTCAGCGCGCGGCGCGGCATGCCCTTCGAATGGTCGTTCCTGCTGGACGCGCTGCAGACGGAGCGCGACCAGGGCATCACCATCGATACCACGCAGATCCGCTTCCGCACCCGCTCGCGCGACGTGGTGCTGATCGACGCGCCCGGCCACGCCGAATTCCTGCGCAACATGATCACGGGCGCCGCGCAGGCCGACGGCGCCGTGCTCATCATCGACGCGCTGGAAGGCGTGCGCGACCAGACGCGGCGGCATGGCTATCTCCTGCATTTGCTCGGCATCAAGCAGGTCGCGGTCGTCGTCAACAAGATGGACCGGGTCGATTTCAGTGCCGAGCGCTTCGACGAGATCAGCGACGAGATATCGGCGCATCTGACCGGTCTTGGCGTGAAGCCATCGGCGGTGATTCCGATTTCCGCGCGCGACGGCGACGGCGTCGCCGCGCACACGCCGCGGATCGGCTGGTACAAGGGACCGAGCGTGGTCGAGGCGCTGGATGCGCTGGAGCCGGCGCGGCCGGCCGAAACATTGCCGCTGCGGCTGCCGGTGCAAGCGATCTACAAGTTCGACGACCGCCGCATCATCGCAGGCCGCATCGAATCCGGCAGCCTGAAAGCCGGTGACGAGATCGTGATCATGCCGGCCGGCAAGATCGCCAGGATCAGGACGGTGGAGAGCTGGCCGGTCACACCGCTTCAGGGCCCGCAAACGGCCGGCCGCTCTGTCGGCATCACGCTCGATCGCGAACTCTTCATCGAGCGCGGCGACGTCATCGGCCATGTCGGCCAGAGCCCGCGCGATACCCGCCGCATCCACGCCCGGATCTTCTGGCTGCATGACAAGCCGCTGTCGAAGGGCGACCAGATACTGATCCGGCTCGGCACCCGCGAGACCCGCGCGAGCGTGGTCGCGATCGACAAGGCGGTCGATCCTGGCGCGCTCTCCAACAAGGAAACCAATTCGATCGCACGCAACCATGTCGGCGAGATCGACATCTCGCTGGCGCAGCCGATTGCGGCCGATCCCTACAGCGAAAGCGCGCGCACCGGGCGGCTCGTGATTGAGGTGAACGGCCGGATCGCCGGCGGCGGCCTCGTGCTGTCCGTCGATGCCGGCCAGCGCGCCATGCCCATCGACATCGTGCCGGTGGAGTCGGCCTTGCACGGCGGCGAGCGTTCGGCCCGCTATCGCCACAGTGGCGCCGTGCTCTGGTTCACGGGGCTGCCCGGTTCCGGCAAATCGACGCTGGCGCTGGCGCTGGAGCGCCGGCTGTTCACGAATGGCGGCTCGCCGATCCTGCTCGATGGCGACACCTTGCGGGCCGGGCTCAACAGTGACCTCGGCTTCTCGCCGAAGGATCGCAGCGAGAACATCCGCCGCCTCGCCGAGGTCGCCACGCATCTTGCGCGCAACGGCCATATCGCGATCGTCGCTGCGGTCTCGCCCGCGGCAGCCGATCGCGCCGCGGCACGCCGCATCGCGGACAGTGCGTTCCGCGAGATCTACGTCGCGACGCCTGCGGAAATCTGCGAAAGCCGCGATCCCAAGGGCCATTACGCCAAAGCCCGCGCCGGCCGCCTGCCCTCTTTCACCGGCATCACCAATGATTACGAGCCGCCGGGCGCGAGCGAACTGACGATCGACACGTCCAGCCGATCGGTCGCGGACGCAGTCAACGAGATCGAACGGATGCTGGCTCGGACAGGCATCCTGTTCGAAGAAGTCGCGGACCTCGCCGCGAATATCTAGAAAGCAGCCCTCCCTCCCGTCATCGCCCGGTTTGACCGGGCGATCCAGCATTCCAGAGACAGCGGTAATTGAGCCGAGAAGCCGCAGCGTACTGGATGCCCCGCCTGCGCAGGGCATGACAGGTGTGGGGTAAAACGGCCCGCCGGGGGGCCTTCTCATGGCCGTGGCTTTAGCGCTAAAAGGGCGCTGAACCGCCCGCCTTTTGGCGCGTTTTTTGCTGTTTTCGTCCCGAAAACAGTCCGTAAACGCCACTTCTCTTGGAAAGCCCAACATGACGCGTGTCGAAGCCCACGGATTGAAGATCGCTCCTGTCCTGTTCGATTTCATCGCCAAGGAGGCGATCCCCAACACCGGGATATCGCCTGACGCGTTCTGGGCGGGGCTCGCCGCCATCATCGCCAAGCTCGGGCCGAAAAACCGCGAGCTGCTCGCCTTCCGCGACGCGCTGCAGGCCAAGATCGACGATTGGCACCGTGCCAACAAGGGCAAGAAGTTCGACCTCAACGCCTACACCGCTTTCCTGAAGGAAATCGGTTATCTGCTCCCGGAGCCGCCGACCAAGCAGGTCGAGACCGCCAATGTCGACGAAGAGATCGGCAAGATCTGCGGTCCCCAGCTCGTGGTGCCCTTGACCAATGCGCGCTACGCGCTGAATGCAGCCAATGCGCGCTGGGGCAGCCTCTATGACGCCTTCTACGGCACCGACGCGATCCCGCATGATCCGAGCGAAACTGGCCGGGGCTACAACAAGGCGCGCGGCGACAAGGTGATCGCGAAGGCCAAGGCGTTCCTGGATTCGGCCGCGCCGCTCGCGACCGGAAGCCACACCGATGTGACTTCGTACAGCGTCAGCGGTGGCAAGCTCGCGGTGAAGCTGAAGAACGGCAGCACTACCGCACTGAAATCAGCCACCCAGTTCGCGGGCTATCAGGGCGATCCGGCTGCGCCCAGCTCGGTGCTGCTCGTCAACAATGGCCTGCATGTCGATATCACGATCGACCGCAATCATCCGATCGGCAAGGACGATCCGGCTGGAGTCGCCGACATGATCCTGGAAGCGGCGGTCTCCACCATCCTCGACATGGAAGACAGCGTCGCCGCCGTCGATGCCGAGGACAAGGTGCTGGTCTATCGCAACACGCTTGGTCTCATGACCGGCACGCTGTCGGCCGATTTCGAGAAGGGCGGCAAGACCATGACGCGCTCGCTCAATCCCGACCGCGTCTACAAGACGCCCGATGGCAAGGACCTCACGCTGCACGGCCGCAGCCTGCTCTTGATGCGCAACGTCGGCCACCACATGTTCACCGACGCCGTGCTCGATGAAAAGGGCGACGAAATCCCGGAAGGCATCCTGGATGCCGCGGTGTCCGGCCTGCTCGCGATTCATGATCTCAAGGACAAGTCAAAGATCAAGAACAGCCGCACCGGTTCGGTCTATATCGTCAAGCCGAAGATGCACGGCCCCGACGAAGTCGCGCTGACCTGCGAATTGTTCGGCGAAGTCGAGAAGCTGCTCGCCCTGCCGGAGAACACGCTCAAAGTCGGCATCATGGACGAGGAGCGTCGCACCACCGTCAACCTCAAGGCCTGTATCCAGAATGCGGCCAAGCGCGTGATGTTCATCAACACCGGCTTCCTCGACCGTACCGGCGACGAGATCCACACCTCGATCGAAGCGGGTCCGATGATCCGCAAGAACGACATGAAGGCGCAGCCCTGGATCAAGGCCTATGAGGACTGGAATGTCGACATCGGCCTGATCGACGGCCTGCCTGGCCATGCGCAGATTGGCAAGGGCATGTGGGCGGCGCCCGACAAGATGGCTGACATGCTGGCGCAGAAGATCGGCCATCCGCAGGCCGGCGCCACCACCGCCTGGGTGCCGTCGCCAACTGCCGCCACGCTGCACGCCCTGCACTATCACCAGGTCAACGTGATCGCGCGCCAGCAGGAGCTGGCGAAGGGCGGACCGCGCGCAAAGCTCTCCGACATCCTCACTATTCCGGTGTCGCAGTCGAACTGGGCGCCGGATGACGTGAAGCAGGAGATCGACAACAACTGCCAGGGTATCCTGGGCTATGTGGTGCGCTGGATCGATCAGGGCGTCGGCTGCTCCAAGGTGCCCGACATTCACGACGTCGGTCTGATGGAAGACCGCGCCACCTTGCGCATCTCGAGCCAGCATCTCGCGAACTGGCTGCACCAGGGTGTCATCACCAGAGACCAGGTGATGGAGTCGCTGAAGCGCATGGCTGTGGTCGTGGACGGTCAGAACAAGGGCGATCCGCTCTACAAGCCGATGGCGCCCTCCTTCGATGGTGTTGCCTTCAAGGCTGCCTGCGACTTGATCTTCAAGGGTCGCGAGCAGCCGAACGGCTATACCGAATTCATCCTCACCGCGCGCCGTCGCGAAGCCAAGGCCGCCGGCTGACCTGATTGCACAAGACTACACGTCACGATGCCGCACGATTTCCGGGAACCCGTGCGGCATCAATCCGTTTCAACGCCATCTCAACTGAAGCATCGGAGAGATGGCAATGGATTGGAATCGGATCGAGGGCAACTGGAAGCAGTTCAAGGGCGCGGCCAAGGAGAAATGGGGCAAGCTCACCGATGACGATCTCAACGTGATCGAAGGCCGCCGCGAGCAGCTCGAAGGCAAGCTCCAGCAGCGCTACGGTTTCGCCAAGGACCAGATCCACAAGGACGTGGACGACTGGTTCCGAAGCTTGCGATAGGCTCTCGCCCGAACAAGCCCCGGCTGGACGCCGGGGGCTTTTGCCCGTGCGGCGTCAGAACACCGCGATGTATTTCAAGAGCGAAATCACGCCGAGGATGATCACGACGACGCGCGCGATCTGCTTGGCGCGGCCGTCAAGCGGCAGCAGGTTGATCAGGTAAAGGACGAGGATAACGACCAGAAACGTGATGAGTATGCTGACGAGCATGCGGCCCCCAGGGACGTCGTGAATGGCGTTTAGTGGTTTCTTAACGACTGGAAGCTTGCCTGGTTCCTGATAGGGAACCCAGCTTGCGCGCGAAGCTCAGCCATTTCGAACGCGCACCCCGTAAATATACTGCTGGCGCTGAACGCCACCATCGAGGCCGCCCGCGCCGGCGAGGCGGGACGCGGCTTCGCCGTCGTCGCCTCCGAGGTCAAGTCGCTCGACGGAGGAGATTTCCGAGCAGATCGCCGACATCCAGAAGGTCGCGGGCGACGCCATCCAGGGCATCGGCAGCATCATCGGCGAGGTTAACGAGGTCGCGACCGCGATTGCCGCCGCCGTCCAGGAGCAGGGCGCCGCGATCCAGGAGATCACGCGCAGCACGCAATTTGCCGCACAGGGCACCAAGAACGTGTCCGAGAACATCACCGGCGTGAAGACCGATGCGGATACTGCGGCGGCCGCCGCCGACGACGTTCGCCTCGCCTCGCAGACGCTGGAGACGCAGAGCCGGGAGCTCGGTGACCAGGTCACCGATTTCCTGGCCAAGATCCGCGCCGCCTAGTCCCTCTCACTCCCGCGCCATGACCGGCACGCGCCCGTATTTGGCGCGGATGCGGTCGGGCGCGGGCGAGAACTGCAGCGCGGCACCGCGCCTGTCGGGGCGGCCCGCGACCATCAGGCCGTTCTCGCTGGCGACGATGTCGCCCTTGCGCAAGGTGGGATCGTCCTCGATCTTGACCTGCGCCAGTCCGCCGGGATCCTTGCCGTTGCAGGTGCAGCCCGCGACGATCTCGCTTCGGTAGCGGAACGCGTTCGGCAGTTCCGAATACGCCTCTCCGTCGTCCGTCTCGGCGTCGTCGATGCTGCTGCCATAGACCAGCTTGGTCTCGCTCGCCGGGCAGAAACTGTTGCAGCTCTGCGCGCGACTGGCGTTGTCGGAGCCCTGGAGCGGGAAGTAGCGCCCGTCGCAGGTGCGCACGCAATACGCCTGTCCCCCACTGCCGTAGCCGTGCGGACGCTCGATCCGCTGCATAACGGGCGGGCCGTCGTCGAAGGGCGGCCGGATCATCGGAGGCCGGCCGAAACCACCGAACAGCAGCGAGAAGAAATCCTGGGCCTGCGCCGCGGGCGCGGCGAGAGCGACGGCGAGTGCCGTCGCACCGAACATCCATCGCCAATGCGGTATCGGGGCCATCTTCGCCTCAATTCACCGACGACACGTTCAGTTGCATCGCCTGCTGGCCGGACGGCGAGGTGGTCGCCGCCGCCTGCGGCCGCGACGGCGCCGGGCGCACGCTGATCGCGGTCCTGGTATCCGACCCGCGGGCGAGCACCGGCGCATGCTTGGACAGCACCACGACCTTGGTGCCGACATTGACGCGACCAAACAAATCCATGACGTCCTCGTTGGTCATCCGGATGCAGCCGGAAGAGACGAACTTGCCGATGGTCGAGGGATCGTTGGTGCCGTGGATGCGGTATTGGCTCAAGCCGAGATACATCGCGCGCGCGCCGAGCGGATTGCCGGGACCGCCGGCAATGAAGCGCGGCAGATAGGGCTGGCGCTTGATCATCTCGGCCGGCGGATACCAGTCCGGCCATTCCGCCTTGCGGCTGACGGTCTCCACGCCCGACCAGGTGAAGCCTTCGCGGCCGACGCCGACGCCGTAGCGGACCGCGCGGCCCTGCCCGAGCACATAATAGAGCGCGGTGTTGCCGGTATCGATGATGATCGTGCCCGGCGCTTCGCTGGTCGCAAACGGCACCACCGCGCGTCGCAGCCGCTCTGGCAGCACGCCGGCTTGCGCATCCCTCGCCTCGGGCGTCAGCGCCTCGTCGGACGGAAAGCTGTTCTGCGGCGTCGAGGCATAGCCTAGCGACTGCGCAGTTGCGGAGTTCGAGAGAGCGATTGGCGTCACCAAAAGGCTGGTGGCGAAGACAAGCGCGTTTGCCGCGCGCGAGGATCGGCGGAAAATGGCGGATGACAGTGTCATGTGCTGCCCCATTGGATACGCATCACGCTGATGCTTTGCTTCTACAAACGCCGCCCACAGCTTCGCGGTTCCGGCGCCGCCGTGGCCTGACCGCATCAGTCAAGGACACAAACGCTCACGATCGCGCGATGGAACCTGACGCCTGTCGGGGAGTTGGCCCCCAAGCATTTCCCTTCGAGGCCCGCGCGCAGTGCCGCGCGTCGCCCTGATTTGCGCCTGCCGCGGGGAGAACCAGCGTGCGTGTCCTTCCCAGTGAGCGTCTCCTGCCCAATGGCGCGGAAGGCACACCCTTACCCAATGGCCACGCCGAGCTGCCGCCGGTCATCCGCCGCACCGAACTCGTGGCCTTGTCGCTGGTAGGGCTGCTTGTCATTGCCGTGGTCGCGGTTCTCTACCTTGCCAAGGCATTCTTCCTGCCGATCACGATGGCCTTCATCGTCGGCACCATGCTGTCGCCGGCGGCAAACGTCCTCGCGCGCTATCGCGTTCCGCGCGCGGTCGGTGCAGTGCTGATCGTGACCGCGGTCAGCACAGCCGCCAGCTTCATCATCGGGCTCATCTCCTCCCCGGTGATGGAATGGAGCACGCGGCTGCCGGAGCTCGCGGTACGGCTGAAGGAGAAGATGCACATCTTCGACCGGCCGCTCGCGCTCTGGCAGGAGTTGCAGGGCATGATCGGCGGCTCCGAGACGCTTACTCCGTTTCAGCTGCCGAAGATCGAATGGGTGCAGCCGACCCTGGAGTTCCTGTCGCCGACCCTTGCCGAATTCCTGCTGTTCATCGCCACCCTGGTCCTGTTCATCGCGAGCTGGAAGGATTTGCGGCGGGCGCTCGTCATGGCGTTCGGCGATCGCGACTTGCGGCTTCGCACCTTGCGGATCCTCAACGAGATCGAGGAGCATCTCGGCAACTACCTGCTCACGGTCACCATGATTAATATCGGCGTCGGCGTCGCGACCGGCTTCATCTGCGCCATCGCTGGCATGCCCAATCCGGCCGGTCTCGGCGCGCTCGCTGCCACGCTGAACTTCATCCCGATCATCGGGCCGGTTGCAATGTTCGTGGTGCTGGTGCTGGTCGGTCTCGTTAGTTTCTCGACCATTGCCGCCGGATTGATCGCGCCGGCCTGCTTCACCGTGCTGACCTTCCTCGAGGGGCATTTCATCACTCCGACCATCGTCGGTCGAAGACTTGCCCTGAATGCGCTCGCCGTTTTCATCGCGCTGGCGTTCTGGACCTGGCTGTGGGGCCCGATGGGCGCCTTCCTGGCCTCGCCGCTCCTGATCGTCGCACTGATCCTCAAGGAGCATCTGATGCCGGTCAATTCGCCGCATCTGCCGGAGGAATGAACCCAATCCTCGCGTTGGGAACTTCGCTCCCGACGCGGCGTTTTCCGACAAGCAACATTGGTTCGGGAGCTGTTCGATGGTGGCGACAAGCGATTTCGGATTCAAGGACATGACGGACAAAGCGACCTATGAACGCCTGCAAAAGGACGTGGCGGCGGTGAAGAACGATATCGCGGCGTTGACCGACCAGATCACCGACGCGCTCAACTCGTTCGCCGGCAACGCGCGAAAACAGGCACGCCGCGGATACGACCAGGCGCGCGACCGCGCCGAATCCGCCGTCGATGACGTGTCGGAGCGCGGCAGCGCGATGATGGGCGCTGCGCAGGATGCGGCCTCCTCGATCGAGGAGACGCTGGAGGACGTCATCACCCAGCGCCCGCTGGCAACCGTCGGCCTGGCGCTCGGCCTCGGCTTCCTGATCGGCATAGCCTGGCGAAGGTAGCGGCGGACGGCCATCCCATGCTGCAGCGACTGGTCAGTGACGTCAGGGAGCAGGCCGGCAATGCCATGCGGCTGACGTCGCTTGCGGTCGTGATGGCCGTAACCGTGCTCATCGCGCTCGCTTTCCTGTGTGGGGCATTCTTTGTTTGGGTGCAGCAGAGTTACGGTCCGATATGGGCATGCCTCGCCTGCGCCGCGCTCTTCGTGGTGCTCGCGCTGATCGCCGCCGGCTTGTATGTCGCACGCAAGCGGCAGATGCGGCTGCGCGCCGAGGAGATGGCACGGGCCGCACGGCAGTCCCTCCTCACCAACCCCGCGATGATCGCAACCGGCCTGCAGCTTGTCCGCGCGATCGGCGTGAAACGGCTGGTCCCGATCCTGGCGATTGGCGGCCTGGCGCTGGGGCTGATGGCCAGCCGGAGCGCGGCGAGCGAGACGCCACGAGAGAAGTGAGTGCAGCAGCGGTCGTCCTTGCAAGCGGAGAAATCTCATTCAATTGTCCAACAGCTCTCCGCTGTCATCGTCCGGCTTGACCGGAAGATCCAGTATTCCAGAGGCGTCTGAGCTTGAACCGAGAGGCCGCCGATTACTGGATGCCCGCCTTCGCGGGCATGACGGTGAAGAATGGTGAGAGGATGTGCGTCCGCGTTCTCGCGGCATGCATAGCCCGAGCTTTGCATCTCGTTTCACCCTCTCATTGAAGTGAGGGCGCAGGGAAAGCCGGGTGCCGGTTGCACCCGTGGGCCCCGTGCAACAAAAAGCACGGGGGTAGGACCACAGGTCAACCGGAGCAACACCGGCTTTCCCTGCGCAGTGGTTTACGGCTTACTTCGTGCCCTTCCCGGTGACCGGGCTTTCTTGCCACCGTCATCTCTCGCGCAAATTTCTTCGCGCAAAAAACTTCGCGCCAGCGTCGGGGCGCCAGAACCACACGACTTCGCCGTCCGTGAGTGCCGCGCTCGTCAGTCGCAACACTCCCGTCCACCGCATCTCACCGCAACGTTCGTGACGATCGCGAGCCGCCCCTCATTTGGATGAGACGCGCGGAGTTAAATCACTGATTTGCCCGACGACGGAAGCGGAATGTTTTTCGCGCGAGGACTGGACGACCCAAATCACGTTGGAATCGCTGGCGAATTTTTCTCCGCCGTCATTCCGGGGCGATGCGAAGCATCGAGCCCGGAATCCATTTCTCCCCCAGCGCATCCGGCCCGATGGATTCCGCGCCCGCGCCAAGAGGCGCGCCCCGGAATGACGAAAAGCGGTTGGCCGCCTGTGGATTCCGGGCTCGCAACTTCATCGCCCGCTGCGAAGCGCACTTTCCCGCGCAATCAGGCGCGCGTCGTCCGCGCAAAGCCCCAAGCAGCGATGGCGGCCATCAGCAACGAGATCAGCACGTTGTAGCCGGCGAGCGAGAGACCGAGGAAGCGCCACTGCACTTCGTCACAGCGGATCACCTTCACCGTATCCAGCCGCTGCAGCAGGGTGCCGGCGCTGCCGAGATTACCGACCGGCCCAGTGCAATCGGTCGGCCCCTGCCACAAGCCCCATTCGACGCCGGCATGGTAGGCGCCGAGCCCGGCATTGGCGAACGCGGCGAGCGCGAGGATCGCCAATCCTGCGAGCAGCAGTGGCCGCGGCGCCCCCTTCCCGGCGACGAAGGCGACCAGCGCCCCGAGCGGGATCGCGAGATAATAGGCATAGCGCTGCTCGAGGCAGAGCGGACAGGGCAGGATTTCCAGCACCAGTTGGAAGAACCAGGCTCCCGCCAGCGTCGCCGCCGCGATGACCGCCACGGCCGCCGACGCCGCCAGCGCCGGATTGACCGATGTACGTGTGGACAGCGGATTGGCGGTCGCGAGCGTCACGGTTAAAGCTCCTGCAATACCAACGTGCTATCCCCTGGACCCGCCGCTGTCGAGCCGCGTCCGGATCAAAACCGCGCGGGTTGACCCCAACACCCCGCCCGCTATATTCCGCCCGCTTCGCGACGCCAGCCTTGGGGCTGATGGGGCGAATGCCCCTGTGGCGGAACTGGTAGACGCGCTCGACTCAAAATCGAGTTCCGCAAGGAGTGCTGGTTCGATTCCGGCCAGGGGCACCAAGCCCGTTCCAAAGCGTCCGCAACCGTCCGCGCGCTGCCCGGAAGCCCTTGAAAAACAGGCCTTTCCGCGTACATCGGTGTTCGTCACCGTTTGTTCTCATCCGATCCCAGCCGTCCGATTTGTTGGTATTTTTGTTGGTATCGGGAGAACAAACGTTCACGGTGACTTTGGCTATTCCGGACGAAGGACTTGAGCAGATGGCCCGCAAGAACCGTGGCGCGGGCGCCAACCCCAGGCAGATCAAGACCGACGTCGACTGCCGCGCCGCGGCCGCCAAAATGAAGACCGGTTGGGACCATGTCGTGCCTTTGTCACGGCAGGCACTTGCAATCCTGCGCAGCGTTCAGAAGCTGACCGGCCATCGCCGGTACGCGTTTTCCTGCTCGAAGGACGCGCCGCTATCAAACAACACGCTCAACAAGCGCTTGCGGCTGCTGGGCATTGACACCAAGACCGATCATTGTGCCCACGGATTCCGGACCACCTTCTCGACCCTGTCTCACCACGAAGAGATCAAGGACGCCAAGGCATGGGATGGCGATGTCGTCGAGCTGCAGCTCGCGCATCTCGACAACTCTACTGTGGAAGGTCTCTACAAGAAGCACGGACCGCTCGCACTGATCGGCTCGCGCACGAAGCTGATGCAGCATTGGGCTGATCGGATCGACCACTGGCTCGATCCCAAGAAGGTGATACCGATCAAGGGAGGCGCGCAGGCTTGAGTCACCCATCATCAGGCGTGGAATGTTGCCCAATTCGATCCGTGGCAAGCTCACGTGATAGTCGTCGACACTTGTGCAACTCGTGCGGGAAGCGGATCGATTTTAGCGGATCTCGACAATCGCAAATTGCGGCATGATGAAGAGCGTTGTCAGCCTGATGTGTCAACCCAGGAGCCTGTTCGCCACTACGAGACGCCATCACCCAAACCAAAGTGTCGCTGGGACAAATTGGGAGGCGTATGATTATTGATTACGTCTTAGTGGCTTACCTCTTTTGCCCGCATCAATTCTTTCGCACCAACGGCAGGAACACCAAGTCTAGAATTTCGTAAATCACTTGATCCGATAGCTTCGTAAGCGTCACAAAGATCTCATTGCGGGCTAGATCGATTGGGACAGCTGTCACACGCGGCGATAACTTTTCGGCGTCCACTTCGCCACGCGCGACGCCGCGTCGCAGTATTTCCTCAAGCATGTCTGTTTCGCCGATCTGTTCGGCAAGGTTACGGCGCACACCGCTCAAGTCGCCACGAGCTGGCGCGAGATCGTTGCGCAGGTCGAGCATGAACCTGACCGGTGCGGGTGTCGCCCGTTCTGACCACTTGCGCAGCAACAGTGCTAGTTCCTCGCGCACGCTGCCCAAGTCCGGGACGTTAACCGGATTAAGAGCGAAGTGGTGGCCAATCGCGGCGACGGCCAGCTCGGCGCGCCCCGCCCAGCGCCGCGATAAAACCGGTCTGCTGGTGCCGGCACGCTGTGCAACACCCTCTATCGTCAGATCGGCATAGCCATGCTCCTCAAGTTCGGCCCACGCCGCCTCCAACAACGCGTCCTCAAGCGCAGCACCGCGACGACGCTGCGGTGGGGCGCCTACAAGGCTTCTGCGCATACTGGTCCATCCGCTCCATTAACACATACGGCTCAATCGGATCGGAGCCGATGACACCCATGCCATGCGCAGCATAAGATGCGGCTCGAATCCTATTGACGCCGCCAACCAAATAGGATGCATATAGCATCTTATCACGATGGAGGCGTCTGCTATGAGTGATCATTCCACAACCCATCAAGGAGGACGCATCCTCGTATCGGGTGCAAGCATTGCCGGTCCGACAATCGCCTACTGGCTGGATCACTTTGGATTCGATGTCACAGTGGTCGAGCGTGCTGAGGCCGTGCGGAGCGGCGGCTATCCGATCGACGTGCGCGGTCCTGTGGTTGAGGTCGCCGATCGGATGGGTATCCTGCCTGGCCTGAAAGATGCGCATATCCATGCGAAGCGCATTACCTTTCTGCTTCCTGACGGCAGCGTCGCCGGCACCATCCGCCCCGAAGAGATAACGGGCGGCGTAGAGAACCGCGACATTGAGCTGCCCCGCGGTGAACTCACCAAGCTTCTTTATGGCCTGACCCGGGACGGGTCGGTCCGCTACATTTTCAACGAATCGATCGCATCACTCGATGACGATGGTGCCGGCGTGACCGTCACCTTCGAAAACGGCACGACCGAGAATTACGACGTGGTCATCGGCGCTGATGGCCTGCACTCCAATACGCGACGTCTAATCTTTGGGCCGGAGGAGCCATTCATCCACTATCTGGGCTATTGCTACAATGGCTTCACCACGCCCAACTTCCTCGAGCTGTCGCATGAATCGCTGACTTATACGGTCCCAGGCCGCTATGCTGTTCTGTCGGCAGTGAAGGATAGCCCGACGCTGCATGCCTTTCTGATCTTTGCCTCTGAAGAACCGCCCTTCTCCCGGCACCAGGACCCTGCGAGCCAGCGTCGACTGATCGCTGAAAAATTCGACGGGGTCGGGTGGGAAGTGCCGAAGCTAGTCGAAGCGATGCAGCAGGCAGACGATCTTTACTATGACGTAGTGAGCCAGATACACCTTGATCGCTGGTCAAAGGGCCGCGTGGTGTTAGTCGGGGATGCCGCCTTCGCTCCTTCGTTCTTGTCTGGCCAGGGTTCAAGCCTCGCAATGGTCGGAGCCTACATCCTCGCCGGTGAACTTGCGACCCACGACGATCCCACGGACGCATTCGCTGCCTACGAAAGGCTGATGCGGCCCTTCGCCGTGGCCAATCAGAACCTTGCCGGCGACGGAGGGGCTTTTTTGCTGCCACGTACCCAAGTGGAGATCGATGCGCGCAACCGGGTGCTTGCTAGCTTAAGCTCCTCTGACGCCGAGGCCATGCCTGGCGACACGTCGCGGGAGGTGCATAGTTCGCTCCATTTACCCGACTACATGTGAGCTTTGAAGGAGAGCCGCTGAACGGGCAAGTCGTCGTGCGAAGGAGCATGGCATCATGGTGCATGGCTCAATCGACAGCCATTCGGTTGCGCTATCTCTTCTCAGAGAAGCATTAGACTTACTTGATGAGTCGGAGGCAACTATCGCTGCCTCCCATCGTAGGCTTGCGATCGACGCCTTGGCCCGAGCAGCGGTCAATGCAGCGGCTGCAATTCGACCTGATTGGATCATGCTCTAACGCAAGAAAGACCGTCAGATCGCCGCTTGCGACACACGGTCAAAGAAGTACAGCCGGTCGGGATTCAGCGCGAGGCGGAGCCGATCGTGGACTTTCGCTTTGACGGTCGGCTCCACTGCGGCCACCATCGTGTTGGGACCGACTCTCACGTCCAGGAGAATCTGGGAGCCGAGCTTCTCGATGACCTCGACCACGGCATCGAAGCTGAGATCGGCCGTGTCGCCGCCGGATGCGACGCGCAGATCCTCCGGCCGGATTCCGAGCGTGACATTCTCGCCCACATGCCGCCGGAGCCGATCCGCAAGCTCGGCCGGCAGCTTGATGCGAATGCCCTCGTGGCGAGCCCAGAGGGCGCCGTCAGCTTCGGCCATTTCCACCGTCGCGAACGCCGGGACAAGTCCCGGCTGCTTTGCAGCGCCGATTGCGCAGGCCAGCGTCAACTCCGTCCCATCAGACAGAGCCACAATGCAGGTCCGTGCCGCAGCAGACAGCGAATAGCTCGCCGCTGTCAAAGATCAGGGCTTACCAATGGTGGGTTATTAACTATTCGGCGCGCCATTTTTCAAAGGCACGAGGGACGGCAGTTCCGGTCTGAACGAACGCCGCGCAAAGTGAGCGTAGGCACTCGGCCTATCTGTTTGAGACGAGGTTGTCGTCAGCTGATCAGCCGCCATGTGCAGCAGCAATCCGGGAGCCGCTGCGAGATCCAGCGTCAGCATACTCGCGATGTTCCACGGGTTGAGGAGGTTAACGAGCGCCCAGAAGCCGTCCAGATGCAGAACGATGAGGTGACTGGAGACGATAAGCAAGCCCGCCGCCCACAGCCAGACCGTTCCCGTCAACCGCAATGCCTTCGCGAGGATAGACATCGATCGCCCCCATTTCCGTCACCTGATTGTTCTAGGGACGAAAAATGAGAAACCGCGGAAGAAAACCGTTGGCATTTTAAGCATTGCGGCGTCGCGGCTTGCATGGATTGGCTGACGCCTGCAATCGGGCGTGTCAATCGATCGAGCGCTAGATCGCCGGCGGGGACATAAGGCACCGACTCCCGTCGACCTTGCGCCTTCTTTCCTCCTCGCAAGAGGACATTACTCAATTCAAACAGCTGATGGATCGCGGGCCGCGACCTCATCAACTTCAAGCTCAAGCGCCCATCACACCGCATGACAGTGGTCCGGCAGCCAAAGCTGCGCGCTGCGGGGCGTTGCTACGCATCTGCTACCGGCAGCGTCTGCTAGTTTGGGCGAAGCACAGGCCGCGTGGCCGTAATTATCCGGAATGGATGCCCGCGTGGATTTGGCTTAAGGGCGACCGTTCCATCTTATGACTAACTTATGACTAATGAAAATTAAATCGTCACAAGTCTTGCCTTCCGTTGATGCAGATCAACTGTCGATCAGAATGGGTGAATACTGGCAACGTCGATCGCGATCCCAGTTGCCGTCGCAGTAGCGACCAAACTTATGCGCTTTGAAAGGTTGTATCGCGGGTCCCCCAAATAGGGAGCGAGCCCGCTCCGAATCATGAACGAAATATTGGTCTCGATTTTCCTGCTCGTCAGCCTGCTGATAAACCTATCATCACTGGACGACATTTTTATTGATCTGCTCTCCTTCGGCATCGCGCATTTCCCGTTTCGGCGCGCTTCCGCCAAGCCAGGTCCGATCCCAAATATTGCAATCTTCGTCGCCAACTGGCGCGAGGAGGACATCATCGGCAAAATGGTCGAGGGCAACCTCGCCCGGATCGATGATCCGAACGTGTCAATCTTCCTCGGCGTCTATCCGAACGATGTAGGCACGCGAAGCGTTGCCGAAGCGCTCGCCGCGGCCCATCCCGATCGCGTGCGGGTCATTGTGAACAGCTTGCCCGGCCCCACTTCCAAAGGGCAGATGCTCAACGAGATGTTCGCCCAGACCTTTGCGGGTGAGCAGGCTCCCGACCTCGTGGTTCTGCACGACAGCGAGGATGTCATCGATCCACGCAGCTTTGATGTCTACGCAAAATATGCGGGCGAATTCGATTTCATCCAGGTTCCCGTCTTCTCGCTCAGCCGCCGCAGACGGGCCTATGTGGCTTCGACCTATATGGAGGAGTTTGCCGAGCGCCACACGCGCGAACTGATCGTGCGCAACGCGGTCGGAGCCGCCATTCCCTCCGCCGGCGTCGGCACCTGCCTGACGCAGGCGCTCGTCAGACACTTTCTCAAGACGCATGGTCAGGTCCTGATGTCCGGCACGGTGACCGAGGATTACATCCTCGGCGTCGAGGCCAAGCGCGCTGGCTTCAGATCGATATTCGCCGCGACGTCGGCGCAGGCCGACGAGGGGGTCGACTATGTCGCAACTCGCGAGTTCTTCCCCCAGCATCTGGAAGCCTCGATCAAGCAGAAGACCCGCTGGGTCTATGGCATCGCGTTCGAAGCGATGCACAAGCTCGGCTGGCAAGGCCAGCTCTGGGACATCTATTTCTTCCTGCGTGATCGCAAGGGAATGATTACGAACTTCCTGGCCCCGGGATCCATCGTTCTGATGATCCTGGCGCTTGCGGATCTGATCGATCCCGAGACCCTGCCGCGCGAGATGTATCAGCTCTTCCAATGGTCTCTGTCGTTCAATCTTCTCGCTGTGGTGTTTCGCTATGTCGCGCGCTTGACCTCCAGCTACCGGGTCTACGGCAGGCTCGATTGGCTCGGCGTCGCGATACGATGGCCCGTAGCCCTGTACATCAACATGGTCGCCACCTTCCGCGCGTGGAAAATTTATCTGGGCGAATCGCAGTTCGCCACCTCGCCCATCGTGTGGTCGAAAACGACCCACGACGTCCCCGACGATTTCCTGGCCGCCACACGCTGATCTCCCGGCTACATAGAGAACAACAGATATGCGCATCCTCGTCGCCTTTGGCACACGGCCAGAGATCATCAAGCTCGGTCCTGTCCATCGCGCCCTGCGCGAAGCCGGCGCGCATGTGGATGTCTTCTGGTCGGGGCAGCATATCGATCTGGCGGATGGGCTGCTGGGTCTGTTCGAAATCCAGCTTACATATGCGGGCACTGGGGTCATGCAGGAGCCCAGTCTCGCCGGCAAGTTCGCGCTGATCACGCAACAGATGCAATCGCTGCTCGGGTCGGGGAAGTATGATTGGGTCGTGGTGCAAGGCGACACGATGACCGCTGCGGCCGGTGCGCTGACGGGCTTTCTGAACCATGTCCCCGTTGCGCACGTCGAGGCTGGGCTGCGGACCGGGACGCTTCATTCGCCATGGCCGGAAGAGTTCAACCGGCGGCTCGTCACGATCGCCTCAACATTGCATTTCGCGCCGACCGAGCGGTCGCGCGATAACCTGCTGTGCGAGGGTGTGCAGCACGATCTTGTTAGCGTGGTTGGCAATACTGCGGTGGACGCCCTGCTCTATGCACGCTCCAGGCTCGCCGGAGGCTATGTCCCGATCGACCACGAGATCGCGAACCTCCCGCGCGACAGGAAGCTCGTGTTGGCGACATTGCATCGGCGCGAGAACATCGGGGCGCCCCTGGACTGCATTCTCGAGGCACTCCGCGAGCTTGGAAATGACGGCGACAAGCTGATCCTCCTTCCCGTTCACCCCAACCCTGATATCCGGGCGCAGGTCGTGCGGGCGCTCGGTTCGCAACAGAATATCCGCTTGCTGAAGCCTCTCCAATATACCGACTTCGTCTTCCTGCTCAGCCGGTCATGGACGGTCGTGACCGATTCGGGCGGCGTCCAGGAGGAAGCGCCGACCTTCGGTCTCCCCATCCTCATCACGCGCGAGAGCACGGAGCGGCCCGAGGTTGTCGAGGCCGGCTTTGGGACGCTGGTGGGATCCAACCGCGATGCGATTACCGCCGCGGTGAGACGCCTCACCAGCTCCGATGCCCCGCAGCTTCTGCCGGCCCGCAATCCGTTCGGGGACGGCGAAGCGGCGCGCCGCATAGCGGAGCGGATTCTTACCGTCAGTCCGATGCAGCAAGCCGCCGAGTAGAAAGATGGCAACTCTAGAAGAATATGCGCCGAGTGCGCCACTCAACGTCAGCCAGGTGCGCTGGAGCCGGTTCAGGAACCTTGTCCTCATCTCCATCGGCCTCGCCGTCACCGGCACAATCCTCGTCTACCTGATCTCCGGCGGAGTCGTGCTGCTGAAGGCCTCCGGGATGGTCACGCGCGAGCATATCGCCATCGGCGCGCCCTTTCAGGAAACGCGTGTGAGGCAGGTTTTCGTTCGCCCGGGAGACAGAGTGGAGGCTGGGCAGAAGATAGCCATCGTCGAATCGACATCCGTCTCCCGCACGCTCGCGGAGCTCGCCGTTGAGAAGGCCAGGCTCAATACCCGGATCGGGGCGATCGAGACGAGGCAAGCTGCAATCGGTGCCTTGCTGCCGGCCGCCGAGGCCAACGCCAGGCAGGCGCAGGAATATCTCGACAAGATAGCCGGCGCGAGCAGGAACGGCCTCGTGGTGGACAAGCTCTTGACCGACATGACCAGCGCGGCATTTGCGGCGGCAGAGAAGCACCAGTCCCTGAAAGCAGAGCGAGTCTCGCTTGCAGGAGAACTGGCCATTTATCAAAGCGCGCTCAAGGAGGTGTCGGACACGTATGAATCGTTGCAGCGCGCCTATGCCGGTGGAGCGCTGTATGCGCCGGTCGCCGGATATGTCGGCAGCAAGGTCATGAGCGCCGGAGCCGTGCTCGGACCGGGCAGCAATGACATCGCCACCATCTACACAGGCCCGAGCTTCATCCTCGCCTATCTACCGGACAGCTATCTGCTCGATCTCAAGGTCGGCCAGCGCGTCTATGTGCGTTCCTACACGCAGTCCATCGTAGGAGTGGTGGAGGACCTGCTGCCCATGACCGATGCCATGCCGCCTGAATTCCAGATCCCGGGCGATGTGCGCCAGAGGGGGCAGATTTTCAAGATATCGATCCCTGACGCCGCCTCCCTCCCCCTCGATCAAAAAGTAAAAATCTCCACCTGCTACTTCAACATGTGCGATTCCGGCGCCGGCATACTTCAGAAAGTCATGCCCCGCTTCATGAACTACATCGAACGAATCGAAGGATATGTGCGCTAGAGCATGATCCGGAAAAGTGGAGACCGGTTTTCCCTCGCGACAAACGCGAAGCGTTTGCGCGGAGATCATGCTCAAGCAAAGAGCTAGAGCGGGATGACGATTCGAAGAGCCATCCCGATGGCTCAGCACGAAATTCGCCGTACTCCTGCTAACTCTCGGCACGGCGCTTGATCGCCGGAGTTCAGCACCGGGTCGTCGCGGGCGCTTGGAAGGCGCTCGTCTCGAGCGTCTTGTCGCTGTCGGACAATCCGCGGGCTGCGACAGGCACGACATCGGCCGCTCGCGGATAAGTTCAGGGCAGGTCTCTCCCACCCTCCGTGCGCTACAGACGGCATCTCAAGCTTTTTGGAATAGCTTGAAGCTCTGCCGCTCTTTGCGCTGGCGCAAATAATTCGCAATTGCGCTCGTCCACGGTGCGCGCCGATCGAGATGGCAGGACCGCCATCCAGTTCAAACATCAATTTCATCAGGGGGCGCGGTCGGTTGGACCGGCCTGGGGCAATGCGTGCGACGCGAAGGGATAGGGGACGTGTGGTGAACAGCAGAAAGGGACCCTTCTTCGGAGTGTCGTCATTTGGGGCAAACCGATGCAGTGCGAGATTGTTGCTGCCGTGGGCCGTCTCCGCCTTGCTGCTTCCGACGCTAACCAGTCAGAACTCTCTGGCGGAATCGGCTGCGCCTGGTGCGGCGATCGAATTGGTTCCCATCACCGTCGATGCGCCGCCGCGCGCCACGCCTTCGACTCAGCGCAAACGGTCGATGACGTCGCGGCGCAGACCACCCTCGCCGGTGCGTGCGGACGTGGCAAATGCGGGCTCCGCTGCGCGGGAGACGGCGCCGTCACTTGCCCAGGAGAGAATCGGTGCGCTCGGGGGCGGCGCGAGCGTGGTTGGCCGCGAAGACTACGCGAATACGGGAAATCCCACCGTGTCGAAGGCACTGAGCAGCGTTCCGGGTGTCGTTGTCCAGGACTTCTTCGGAGGAAACGATCAGCCTCGTATCCAGATTCGCGGATCAGGCCTTCAACAAAATCCGGTCGAGCGCGGCATTCTCGTGCTGCAAGATGGGCTTCCGCTCAATCGTGCGGACGGCTCCTACATCGTCGGCTTCGCCAATCCGCAGCAGGCCCAGTCGATCGAGGTGTATCGGGGCTATCTGGCCAATCGCCTCGGCGCGACCGTGCTAGGCGGCGCACTGAACTTTGTGTCGCCGATTGGCTCGGACAGCCCCGGCGTTCGTTTCTCCGCCTCCGGAGGCAGTTTTGGACAGGCCAATGTCTCAGGACAGACCGGCTTCCGGCAGGATGGCGTCGACGGCCTGTTCCAGTTTGATGCCAGCCGGCGTGACGGCTTCCGCAACTACAACTCGTCGGACCGCGTCAGCGTTGGCGGCAATGTCGGCGTTGCGCTGTCCGAAAACGTCAAGACCCGCTTCTTCATGGGCTATACCGACCTCAACTTCGATGTGGCCGGCCCGCTGACCAAGAGTGCGATGTACGCCGACCCGCGGCAGGTCTTCACTGGACCAACCGTCACGCCGGGCGGCGCGATCAACCCCGGGCCCAACGTCGTCCGCGACAAGCCGCGTCGCGAGGCGAGCCAGTTCCTGATCGGCTCGCGCACCACCGCGACTTTCGACGCGCATCTGTTCGATGTCGCTGCCGGCTACACATACACCGACGATATGTTTCGTTTCCCCATCTCGTCCGGCGTGCGCACGACACAGGGCGGTGATTTCACAGGGCTGGTTCGCTATGCGTACAATCCCGCCGCGAGCCTGCTGCCGCTGCTCGAAGCAACTGTTCAATATACGGGTGGCTCCGCCGATCGCGGCTATTATCTGAATCAGGGCGGTCAGGCGGGCGCGCAGTTCGGCCACAATGAGCTGACGGCCCAGACGCTGTCATTGTACGCGGGTCTAAACGTGCCGGTATGGCGGCAGGTTACCTTGTCGCCGACGATCTCCTATTCTTACGCGACACGGGACAACGACGATCTGTACGGGGGGTCGACGCGGCCAACCATTGCCTATAATCCGGCCAATCCCTCGATGCTTCTGCCGAATGGCGCGGTGCCGACGCAGGACACGAGCTACGCGCGCACCTACAGCGGCTGGACTCCGGGCATTGCCCTGTCCTACCGTCCCGACGCAACGCAGACAGTCTTTGTCGCCGGCAGCCGCAGCTTCGAGCCGCCGACTCATGACGACCTGATTGCGACCATCAACGGTACACCGAACTCCAGCGCCGGACGGCCTAACCCGGCCAATCCGATGCTGGCGGCGGCGGTGTTCACCACGCCCGACCTGAAGGCGCAGACGGCAACCACGGTGGAAGGCGGCTGGCGCGGTCGCGCAGACCGCTTCTCGTGGGACGCCGTAACCTATTTCTCCTGGATCGACAACGAGCTTCTCAGCCTGCGCGACGTCACCGGCGCCTCGATCGGCGCGATCAATGCCGACCGCACCACGCATTTCGGCATCGAACTCGGGGCCGGTGTCAGGCTCGACGACCGGTGGTCGGCCCGCATCGCCTACACCTACCAGGACTTCCGCTTCGTCAACGATCCATTGCGCGGCAACAACCGTCTCGCAGGCGCGCCGCCGCATCTGATCCACGCCCAGCTTCAATTCCAGGCGACGGACGCATGGATGATGCAGGCGGGTGTTCGCTGGAGCCCAGCCAGCATACCCGTCGACAACATGAACACGCTTTACGCCGATCCCTACGCGGTCGTCGACCTACGCACCGAATACAGGATCGACAAGAACTTCCGCGCCTTCGGCGAAATCACGAACCTGTTCAACAAGACCTATGCCTCGTCGGTCCTGATCGTCGATCAGGCAAGGCCCGACCAGGCAGCATTCCTGCCTGGGGACGGCCGAGGCTTCTACGCCGGGATCAGGGCGGCATTCTGAACGAGAGGAGGACGCATGGCGGTCGATGTCGACAGCGCCGGTCCTGGCCGGGGGCAGGCAATCCATACGGCCGACGCGCCCGCACTGCAATGAGGAAGGCTACCACCATGCTCACCCGCCGCACCTTTCTTGCTGCCGCCGGCGCGGCCGTCATCCCGCGGCCGGGCCTGGCCATCGCCGCAGGGCCGCTGACCTTCTGGGGGCCGCCGGCCGCGCCCTCGATTGTGCTCGCGCATGCCGTTGCGAGTGGTGCTCTCAAGGAGATCGACGCGTCGGCCGCATTCAAGATATGGCGTACGCCGGACGAGATGCGTGCCGGCCTGAGTTCGGGCACGATGGAGGCCGTAATCGTTCCCACCAATGTGGCCGCGAACCTCCATAATCGAGGTCTCGATGTTCGTCTTCTCAACATCATGACGCGCGGCCTGCTCTACGTCGTGGCAGGCGAGAAGATCATGGGCATCGAGGATCTCCGCGGCAAGACGATCGCCGTGCCGTTTCGCAGCGACATGCCGGATTTCGTCCTGCAGCGCCTGTTGGCAAGAGCCGGGCTCAATCCCCAGAAGGACGTCAAGTTCGACTATGGCGGCACGCCGCCGGAAGCGATGCAGATGCTGCTCGCAGGCAGGGTCGACGCAGCGCTTCTGGCGGAACCGGCTGCGACCGCCGCGATCCTGCGCGCAAAGCTTGGCCTGACGCATCTTGCGCGGGCGATCGACTGCCAGAAGGAATGGTCGCGGACAATCGGTGGCAGCGGCTTCATTCCGCAGGCCGGTCTTGCCGTCACCCGCGGCTTCGTCGACCGGATCGGGCAGCACGGACTGAAGACGCTTCAAGACGCCTTGCAGGCGACCGTGAATTTCGTCGTGAACAATCCGTTGCGCGCTTCGCTGGCCTCGGTGGCTCAATTCGGTGTGATGAGCCCCGTCGTCGCGGAGGCGGTCCCGTACAGCAATCTGATCGCGCTGCCGGCATCCTCAGTTCGCTCCGACCTGGAGTCGTTTTTCTCGCTGCTGGCCGAGGATGATCCCCGGATTATCGGCGGCAAGCTGCCCAGCGACGCGTTCTACGCATTGTGAGAGAGGTCGCACCAGGTCTGGTTTTCCTCGGCTGGCTCGGCCGCACGATCTGGTCGGCATGGGCAGGCGCGGCCGGCCTGTGCTGTCTGACGGCAGCCTGGCAGGCCGGCCATGAGTTCTATGGTTCGTTCATTCTGCCATCACCGCTCGAAGCGCTGGAGGCACTGGCCGCTCTGATCCGGGAGCCGACCTTTGCCGAGGCCGCAAAGGAAACAGCAAAGCGGTCCGCTGCCGGCTTCGTCCTGGCCGTCGGGTTCGGCACGATCGCCGGCGCCATCGCGGGCTACTCGTTCGCCGCAATGCGGCTCATGCGTCCCATCATCACCGTTGTGCTCGGTGTCCCGCCGATCGCCTGGATCGTGCTGGCGCTCGTCTGGTTTGGATCAACCGGAGGGTCCGCCATCATGACCGTGGTCGTCGCGGGCCTGCCGATCTCCTTTGCAGGCGGTCTCGAAGGAGTCGTGACACGGGACCGTGCGCTCGATGCCATGGCGCGGTCCTTCGGCGCGAGCGCATGGATGCGCTTCCGGACCGTCACGGCGCCGCACCTGGTCTCCTATCTCTTTCCGGCGTGGACCACCACGGCGGGCACCGCCTGGAAGGTGACGGTGATGGCCGAGCTTCTCTCCAATTCGGGAGGCATCGGTGGCGAGCTTGCGACGGCGCGGGCATTGTTCGACATTCCGCGGGTCATGGCGCTGATCGTGGCCGTCGTCGCCTGTGTCCTGGCCACCGAATACCTGCTCATCCACCCGCTACGCGACTGGCTGGGACGCTGGCGCGAGGCCGGCCTGCCTTGGGGCGTGAAGCGATGAAGCTCCGTCTCCAAGCGATCGGCCATGCCTTTCTGGGCCGCCAGGTGTTTGAAAAGATCGATCTGTCGATCGACAGCGGCCAGGTAATCGCCTTGGTCGGACCTTCAGGCTGCGGTAAGACGACACTGCTGCAGATCGCGGCGGGCCTGATCGAACCGTCGCAGGGGCGGCTGCACCGCAAGTATCGGCGGCACGCGGTCGTGTTTCAGGAGCCGCGACTGCTGCCGTGGATGACCGCGCGCGACAACATTGCCTACGGCCTGCGCTCGGTCGGAGTGGAAAAGGAGCTGCGCGCGAAGGCGGTCGAACGGCGCGCCGCAGAAGTCGGCTTGAACGCGCGCGACCTCGACAAATATCCGGCAGAACTGTCCGGCGGGATGCGTCAGCGCGTGGCGGTCGCGCGCGGGTTGGCTGTCGATCCCGACATCGTCTTTTTCGATGAACCGTTCGCGGCCGTCGACGTCGGATTGAAGCGCGTGCTCCAGGACCTCGTCATCGAAGCCGCCGCGCGCGATCATTTCTCCGCGCTGTTCGTCACCCATGATCTGGCGGAAGCCGTGCGTGTCGCGCATCGTCTCGTCGCACTTTCGGGCAACGGAGAAGGCTTCGCGACGGATCGATCAATCGACGGCACCCCCGGGACAAGAACTGATCGCGAGGTGTTCGATATCGTCGAAACGTGGTCGCGCGATCCGGCATTTCACGAGCTGTTCGACGGCGCGCGGGAGCATGCATCGTGACGCGAGCCTGCGCTCCCGCCGGCCGCGACACGACAAGCCCTTGGCTTGTCGAGGGGCTGCGGCTGTTCTTTCCGGTCGCAGCGATTCATGCCGTCCTGCTGCCGCTGCTCTGGGTCGTCGTCTTTGCGTTCGACCAGCCTTTCGCGCCGATTGTTCCCGCGAGCCAGTGGCATGCACATGAGATGATCTTCGGGACCTACGGCGCTGCGCTTGCAGGCTTCCTCGCCTCGGCGGTTCCCGAATGGACCAATACGCGTCCGCGCCAGGGCCGCTCGCTCCTCGCGCTCCTCTTCCTGTGGCTACCGGCACGGATCATCGGCCTGGTCGGGCCCGATGCGCTCATCGGCATCGCGGCGGTCGGCGACCTTGCGTTTCTCGGCCTGCTGCTCTGGTACGTTGTGAGCGCGCTGATCGAACGCGGCAGTACGCGGCACACGTCCTTTGCCTGCTGGGTCGCACTGTTCTGGCTCTTGGAGCTCGGCATCCGCCTGGCCTGGCTGGCGGGCCTCGACGGTCTCGCCGGCCGGCTCTTGTCGTCGGCGCTGATGGTCTTCCTTGTCCTGTTCTCGCTTGCGCTCGCGCGCATCAACATCGTGGTCATTAATCTTGCGCTCGATCCGAGCGGCGAGACCACGCCGTATCGGCCGCACCCCGGCCGCCAAAATCTCACCGCCGGGCTCGTGGCGGTCTATGCGGTGGCCGCACTTGTCGCGCCGACGTCATTGGTGCCCGCCTATCTGGCGCTCGCCGTGGCGGCCGCGTTTTTCGATCGCCTCGCAGAATGGTTCATCGGACCCGCCGTCTTCCGGACGCATGTGCTTGCGCTGGCTGGCGCCAATCTGTTCGGTGGCGTCGGCTTTCTGTTGATTGGCCTTGCAGGGCTCGGCGCGCCTCTCTCGGTAAACTCGGGCTTGCACATGCTGTCGGTCGGCAGCCTGGGGCTCGCGGTGTTGAGCGTGTTCGTCATTGCCGGGCTGCGCCACACCGGGCGCTCCCTCGAATTGCCGTGGCAGGCGCATCTGGCCATCATCCTCATGGTCGCTGCCGCAGCCACCCGGGTGCTGCCGGAAATCGGTGTGGGAACATCGCTGATCGGCGTTCACTATACCCTGAGCGCGGCTCTCTGGTCCTGCGCATTTCTGGTCTGGCTCATCGGCTTCATCCCGCTGCTGCGCAACCCGTTCCGCAAGAACGATCATGCCGAACGACCCTGACTGCCGGCGAGGGCGATTACCGACGGCGCCAGCAATCAAGCGCCGCGATTCCGGCGTCCCCCACCGTCGCCTTTAAGCGAGGCGGAGCTGGAACAATCATGAAGAGGTGCTCGTTAGTTTGCCTCTGTGGCAAGGAGGTCGACGCATGAGGATAATGACCGTAGCTCTCGGAATGGCCGTGGTGCTGTGTAGTCTGGGGACGTTTGGTGCCGCAGCCCATGCGCAGCAGGCCAGAGTCGTTCGGGAGAGGCCGATCATCAGGGTGCCCGTGGTCAGGACAATTCCTTACTGGGATTATTATATCGTTCCACGATATCGCTATCGCCCTGAGGACGACCGGGTCGATCCCTACGGCCCGCCCGTAGCGCCGGTGATACGCTATGGAAATCAAGAGGAATACATCCCGAGGTGGGACTGAATAACGCCGGGATACAAGCGCGCACCGTGATGCTGGCTTGTGGCTGAGGACCCCTTTGGGTCAGGCCGGCTCACGGATGTCGAGCCGGCGGCGCAGTTCGGCGGCTTTCGATTTGCTTACTGTTTGCTGCCTCCGCGCTCGTTGGCCTGGCTCTTTTTGTCCGCCATGTGCTTCAAATACGCCAATATCAGCGCGATTTCCTCGTCGCTCAGGTCCTCTTCGGAAAAGCTGGGCATCCGCTGCTCGGGCCACACCCGGACTGAGCGCGGATCTCGGATCAACGCGCGCAAACCGGCGTCGGTGAAATACTCCGTCGGGTTCATCGGCAGATTCAGATCGGGGCCAACAGACGCCGGTCCTGCCCGGTTCAGCGCGTGGCATGTGAAGCATTTGTTCATGAAAATGATCTGGCCGTCTCGCGCCGGATGAAGTGCGGGGAGCCTGGAATCAACTGCGAGCGAGGGCCATCGCCTGGCCGGCGCGTCCTGCACCGACAAACTTACAACCTGGTACGGCCACTTCATGGTTGGGACGGATGACGCTTGATGGCCGACCCATACGATATAGAAGGGGCCTGCGCTCTTGTCCTTGCCCGGCATTGGCGGCCACGGTCTGTCGCCGAGTTCGATTGCCAAGTACCCGATGATGCCGTTGTTGGCATAGACCAGATCGCGAGGAAGTTGGGTCACGAAGCCGTCTTGCGCTACCGCTTCCACCACCGCATCGGGCGGAATGCCAATTCCTTCAAATAACTTCGCGAGCGGCACGGCCCGATACGTCCGAGCGTTGCGATATGCGACATCACGCGACGTGGTGATTTCGACGACATCCGGGCGGGCAAGCAGGGCGTCCCGATCGAAGGTCTGCACGCTGCCATCAGCTGACACCGTCAACGTCGGACCGGCTGCCCAGACCGATGTTGGCATTGTGAAGGCAACCAACGAGAAAGCTACCATGACAGCAAGCCCGATCATCGTTGGGGGCATATCCGAAGCATCCCTCGAACGCGGCAGGCTACGAAACATCAGATTGCCGCTTGCGACACACGGTCGAAGAAATACAGCCGGTCGGGGTTCAGCGCGAGGCGGAGCCGGTCGTGCACTTTCGCCTTCACGGTCGGCTCCACCGCGGCCACCATCGTGTTGGGGCCGACCCTGACGTCCAGGAGAATCTGGGAGCCGAGCTTCTCGATGACCTCGACCACGGCATCGAAGCTGAAGTCCGCCGTGTCACTGCCGGACGCGAGGCGCAGATCTTCCGGCCGGATTCCGAGCGTGACCTTCCCTCCCACATGCTGCCGGAGGCGGCCCGCGAGCTCGGCCGGCAGCTTGATGCGGATGCCCTCATGGCGGGCCCAGATGGCGCCGTCAGCGTCGGCCATTTCCACCGTCGCGAAGTTCATGGCGGGGGAGCCGATGAAGCCTGCGACGAAGCGGTTGGCGGGCTCGTTGTAGAGTTCGAGCGGCTCGCCCACCTGCTGAACGAGGCCATCTTTCATGACGACCACGCGATCGCCAAGCGTCATCGCTTCGACCTGGTCATGGGTGACGTATATTGCGGTGGTGCCGAGACGGTCGTGGATCTTCTTGATCTCCACCCGCATCTGGATGCGCAGCTTGGCGTCGAGGTTCGATAGCGGCTCGTCGAACAGGAACACCTGTGGATGCCGGACGATGGCGCGGCCCAGGGCGACGCGCTGCCGCTGGCCGCCGGAGAGCTGCCGCGGCTTGCGCTTCAGCTGTTCCTCGATGCCGAGGATTTCGGCCGCCGCCTTCACGCGGCTGGCGATCTCGCTGCGATCGAACCCGCGCATCTTCAGGCCGAAGGCCATGTTGTCGTAGACGCTCATGTGCGGGTAAAGCGCGTAGTTCTGGAACACCATGGCGATGTCGCGGTCCATCGGCGGCAACTCGTTGACGACCCGGTCACCGATCAGGATGTCGCCCGACGTGATCGTTTCGAGTCCGGCCACCATGCGGAGCGTCGTCGTCTTGCCGCAGCCGGAGGGACCGACAAGCACCACGAACTCCTTGTCGTGAATCTCGAGATTCACGTCCTTGACGGCATGGACGGCGTCAAACTTCTTGTTCAAGTCCCGTATGATGACCCGAGCCATAGCTCACCCTTTGGCTCACCCTTCGGATATGCGTCACCCTTTGACCGACCCGGTGATGCCGGCGACGTAGTACTCGACGAAGAAAGAATAGATCAGCGCTACCGGTACCGAACCGAGAAGCGCGCCGGCCATCAGCGAGCCCCAGTAGAACACATCGCCGCGGACAAGCTCCGAGGTGATGCCGACGGAGACCGTCTTCTGCTCCGGCGAGGACAGGAAGACGAGAGCATAGATGAACTCGTTCCACGACAGCGTGAAGGCGAAGATTCCGGCTGAAAGGATGCCCGGCACCGCGACCGGGAAGACGATGTAGACCATCGCCTGCCACCGCGTCGCGCCGTCGATGCGCGCGCACTCCTCGAGCTCGCGCGGGATCGCCTTGAAGTAGCCCATCAGCAGCCAGGTGCAGAACGGGATGAGGAAAGTGGGATATGTGAGAACGAGCGCCCAGGGCGTATCGCCGAGGCGGAAGTTGCGAATGATATCGGCGAGCGGAATGAACAGCAGCGTCTGCGGCACGAGATAGGTGATGAAGATTCCGGTGCCGAGGCTGCCGGCGAACGGAAATTTGAGCCGGGAGAGCGCGTAGCCGGCGAGGAGCCCGCAGAAAAGCGAGATCACCGTGGCCAGCACCGAGATGAAGAAGGTGTTCAGCATCCACCTGTTGAACAGCGTCTTGTTCAGGAGGTAGCGGATATGGTCAAGGGTGGGATTGAGCGTCCAGAACGGCGTGTAGTTCGGCGCCATCCAGGGACGATAGAGCTCGGCGTCCGGCCGCACCGTCGTCACCATCATCCAATAGAACGGGAAGAGCAGCCCGATCACGAACAGTGCGAGCGGGAGATTGAAGAAGATCCAACGTCGCCAGCGCGCGCCCTCTATCATCAGTGTGTCTCCACGCGGCGGATATAGAGGAGCTGCACCACCACGACGATGAGCAGCACCGGGAACATGGCGAGCGAGATCGCCGCGCCCTCGCCGAGCAGACCCGTGCCGACGCCGATCTGATAGGCATAGGTCGCAAAGAGCTGCGTGGCGTTGGCCGGTCCGCCGCCGGTCAGGATATAGACGAGCTGGAAGTCAGCGAATGTCTGGATCACCGAGAACAGCACGACGACCATGGTGACCGGCAGCAGCAGCGGCCAGGTGATGTAGCGGAAGCGCTGCCAGGGCCGCGCTCCATCGATCGCGGCCGCCTCGGCCAGCTCCGGGCTGATGGTCTGCAACCCAGCGAGCAGGCTGATCGCGTAGAACGGCACGCCGCGCCAGATATTGACGATCATCACCGAGATCAGCGCAAGCCCGGGATCGCCCAGCCAATTGATGCGGGTGCGGATAATGCCGAGGTGAAACAGCGTCCAGTTGATGACGCTGAAGGTCGGATCGAACATCCACTTCCACGCAAAGGTCGAGAGCACGGTCGGGATGATGAAGGGCAACAGGATGAAGGCGCGGGTTAGAGCCTTTCCCCTGAAATGGCGGTTGAGCAGCAGAGCGAGCCACAGGCCGAGCGCCAGCTTGAAGATCGTCGTCACCACCGTGTAGAGGATCGTATTCCAGACTGCGATCCGGAAGATGCTGTCGTTCATCAGCACTGCGAAATTCTGCAGTCCGACGAAGTTTCCGGGCACGCCGACCTTGGCGTCGGTCACGGCCAGCAGCACGCCCTTGACAAAGGGATAGGCGATGAAGAGGCCGAGCAGCACTGCGGTCGGCAGCAGCAGGAAGAAAGCGAACCAGTGTTCGTTCTCGAGAATTCGCGTCACCGGCCCGCGCCGCGGCGCGGCCACGTAGGGTCTTGCGGCGGCGACGGAGTCGACGGCCATCGAGCGGTTCTCCGAACGGCTGCCGGAGCGCTGCGGCCGCGGGCCGCAGCACCGAGGCGAGATCAAAACCTAGCGCGCCGAGGAAGGCGCTTCAAGCGGCATAAATCCTTGCGACCTCCTCGTGCGCCCATTTCACGGCGTCTTCCGCCGGCGTGCCCTGGATCGCCTTTGCCGTCATGTCGACGACGATGTACTTGCTGAGCACCTCGGCTGCGCGGCGGTCGGCCGGTCCGGCGTAGCCGGGGAAACGTCCGGCCCGCGCCGCCGTCCGGAAGGGCAGCATCACGGGGTCCTTGTCCCAGAGCTTGTCCTGCTCCCAAATCGTGGTCGCCCCGACGGAATAGCCCTGCTGCGACTCGAACCACGCCTGATAGACCGGCTTCGAGGTGATCCAGCGCAGGAACTCCTTGCCGGGCTTTGGGTCCTTTACATACTTCATCAGCATGTTCGACATCGGCAGGTGATAGCCGTACTGGCCGGCGACGCCCTTGGGCAGCGGCGCGTGCAGGATGTCTTGCCAGAGCGGGGTGCCGGTCTCGGTCAGATAGACCTGCGGCTTGCGCTTGGCCTCGATATAGATCGAGGCGCCATTCAGTGTGGAGCTGATGGTGCCTGCGAGGAAGGCCCGGTTGTTGCTGGTGTCGTCCCAGGCGAGCCCGCCCTCGTCATAGGCGTCCTTCCAGAAGCCAACGGCGAACTTGACGGAATCGACCGTTGCCTTGGAGTTCAGCGCCACCGTCTTGCCGTCCGCTTCGACCTCCTTGCCGCCCCATGACCAAAGATACGGATAGGCATAAGTCGGCGGGTCGCCGAAGCTGTGGCCGACCGTCTGGCCCAGGGGCCGGCCTTTCTCCTTGAGTTTCTTGCCGGCCTCACGATATTCCTCCCAGGTTTGCGGGAACTTCGGGGCGTCGTAGCCGACCTCGGCGAACCAGGACTTGCGGTACGCCAATTGCGCGCCGAGCACGCACCAGGGGACCGCGATCCATTTCTTGCCGTCATTGGCGACGGTGCGGGATTCCTCGTAGAATCCGCCCTGCGCCTTGCCGATCTCCTCCGCCACATAGCTGACGTCGATCACGCTCTCGGGATAGAGCTGCGCCCAGTTGTTCAGCGCGCAGATCACGTCCGGTCCGGTGCCGGACTGAATCGCCGAGGTGGTGCGGGCCTGGATGTCGTTGCCGTTGATCATCTCGATGTTGAGCTTGATGCCGAGCGCCTTGGCGCATTCGGGAACGATCGTCTTGCGGAGCACCTCGTCCGAGGCGGGAACGAAATCGTTCCAGCGCAGCCAATGAATCGTCGTTGCTTGTGCGAAGGCGGGCGCCTGCTTCAGGGCAAGTATTGACGCTAGTCCCCCAGTCCTTACCGCGACTGCACCGCCGCCGGAAAGCTTAAGAAGCTCACGCCGATTTATGCGAGCCATGATGTGTCCTCCCGTATCTTGTAGGTTGAATTCTCCTCTTTGCATGCAGACGTCGCCCAAGAGAATTGGGCGTGAAGGACTCGGGATATTAGCACGCCTGCGCAATTCCGATACCGGCGTGGGGCGGGGGCGGAAGCCCGCCCGGACCGGCACTGAACGGGGACAGCATCCGCGTGTAACCTTCCGCACCGCAGCGTTCGGGCAGTGCATGCGCCGTCCCAGTGCTATAAGGGGGTCACAATCACGTGGAGCGGTCCCATGCGCGCGCTCGAAGTGTTCGTGGTCTATCTCGCGCCCTTTTTCATCATCGGGATCATCGCCAAGGCCCTGATGAAGCGAAGCAGCGTCGATCTCACCGACGTTCAGGCCCAGGCGGGAGCAAATCGCAGACCGCGCCGGGTTTTCCTGTTGGGAGGCTGGCGCGACGAGGCTTGATGTTACCCCGTTCGTCTCTTTCAAGAGCCGGATGGCAAAAAAATTGCCATGGCGCGAGAGGCCGGCCGCGTGTATAAGCCGGTAGCTTCTTCCGTAGCATGAAGAGGCTCATATGAACGACTTGCATGCATGGCTCTCGCAGCAGCACCATGGCTTGCGAACCTTCAGAAATTTCCAGCAAAAACTCGACACGTTGGTGAGGGACGAGCCCGGGCAGCAGGCTTTGTGCCGGCTGCTGAGCGATCTCGCCGACGGCTACATCGAAGCCTTCGATGAAGAACCTCTGCCGGTCGACGTCGCGGACCGCGCCTATCAGCGTCTGCTTGACCTGGTTGGAAGCCTCGACCTTCAGGCCAATGCCGATCGTCGCCTGGCCGACATCAATCGCGTCGCGGCGTACGATCTGCTGCATTGATCGCGGGCGATCGTTAGTCGCATTATTCCGGGCGCGCTCGATAGGCCTGCGCCCTCTCCCGCTTGCTTGCCGGAGAAGTTAAGTGGATCCGCGGCGCTCAGATCATCGCGGCGACTTTTTCCAGGCCGATGACGCGGGCGAGCGAGCGGACTTCGTTCTTCTGATCCTCGCGCAGCTGGAACAGGAGCGGCATGGCCGCCGATTTCAATTGCTGCACTTCATCGGAGTCCGGATCGATCGGCACGCCGGTCACGTTCGGATCTGCCTGGCGGTTCTGGTGGATCTTGCGGGCGACGGCGCGGAGCGCGGTCTCGACCGCAGGCCAGTAATATTCCTGCGACGAGGTCAGCTTCAGCCGCTCCTTGATGCCGGCGATCTGCGCGTCGCTGAGCAGCGCGTGGTTCTTCTGCGGGGCGTGTTTGGCGGCCGCCTTCGGCTTCGCGGGTGCCGGCGCGGTCGGCTGGGCGGTCGCAGGCTGGTTCGCCGGCGGCTCGGTCAATTTCGGCAGACCGACATCGGCGGGCTCGGTCGAGGCATAGGCCTGACGCAGCGAAGCCGTGAGGTCCGGGATGGCGGCCTGGGCTTGGGCCTGAAGCTGCGCCTGCGCTGGGGTCTGCGGCTGCGGCTCATAGGCGGCGAGCGCGTAGGCCACGACCGCGAGGCGGTCCTTCTTGCTCTCCTTGTTGGAGACGGGATGAGCGAGCGCGGGATCGCCCGCGGCAACCTCACTGCGCGGCATCGGCACGCTGTCGCGGCTCAAAATGCTGGTGGCGGCGGCGCCAACCACGAGGAAGCAGGTCAGCGCGATGATGGTAATGGCCCTAGTCAACGAAGTCTCCATCCCGGCCGGACTTTCTGTGAAATTGAACGCCAATTGCGGCGTTAGCATGCCCTTGGAACCGCCAGCGCGGGGAAAAGCCGAAAAAATCGCATCCAAACCAGCGAAAATCAGGCCGCGGCAGCCAGCTCATAAGCCTCCTGGATGTCGGCGACGATCTCATGGGCCTCGAACAGCGCGGACCCCGATACCGAATGCAGGCTGATGGTCCAGTTGGTCCGGCGGGTTCGGGGCATCCTGACGATCTCGAATTCGACGTTGCGGCACAGCGGATGGCGCTGCAAGGCACGGTGGACGCGGATCCAGAGCTCATCGAGGGTTGCGGGGGTTTTGGTGAGAAAGGCCTCAAGAAGCACGTCGCATCCCCTTTGATCCTGCGCCAGCCCGGCCGTGGCGGCGGGCTGTCCTGCGCAGCTATTGTTGGAGCGAACGTGGTTAAGGCCGGGTTAAATGGGGACCCTCATCCTGGATGACGCTTCCCTCCATCCGGGCTACAGGGCGGCGCGATATTCCTCAGCCGTCCGCGCCACCAGGTCGTCCACCGCCAGCACATCCGTCACGCCTGAGACCGAATGACCGGCGCTCCAGATGTCGCGCCAGCGCTTGGGGCGGCTTTCGCGGGCACCGATGTCGATATCCTTGCCGATATCGATGGCGCCGCGCTGCGGCAGATTGTCGGGATCGAGTCCAGCGGCTTCGATCGAGGGCCGCAGCATGTTGGTCTGCAGGCCAGTGAAAGCCGTGGTGAGCAGGACGTGGTCGGCGTTGCTTGCGACCAGCATCGCCTTGTACCGGGCGTCCGCCATGCTCTCGCGCGTGGCGATGAATTTCGTACCCATGTAAGCGAGGTCGCAGCCGAGCGCTTCGGCGGCGCGGAGCGCATGGCCATCGCTGATGCCGCCGGCGAGCACGATCGGACCCGCAAAGAAGGCGCGGACCGCGCGCACGAACACGAACGGATTGAGCCAGCCAGTCTGCCCGCCTGCGCCGGCGGTGAGCAGCACCAATCCGTCGGCGCCGGCCTCAATCGCGCGCTCCGCGTGACGGATCGAGGCGACATCGGCGAACACCAACGCGCCGACATCGTGCAGCGGCTCCAGCACAGGCGCCGGCGAGCCGACCGACGTGATGACCATCTCCGGCCTATGACGCAGCAGCATGTCCAGATCCTGCTGCAGCCGGGCGTTGGAGCGGTGCACGATCAGGTTCGCGCAGATCGGCGCGGCGGCCTTGCCGCTTGCGTCGGAATGACACTGCAATCGATTCTCGATCTCGGCGAGCCACTGATCGAGCTGTTCCGCCTCGCGGCAATTCACCGTGGGAAACGAGCCGATCACGCCGTTACGGCAGGCGGCCACCACCAGCTCGACACCGGAGACCAGAAACATCGGCGCTGCGATCAGCGGCAGCGAGAGGCGTTCGCGAAAGCGCGACAGCATGTCGTTCGACGGCAAGGCGTTTCTTCCCTCTTCCGGCTTGAGCCACTTCCTTGTTGTGTTAGCGTCATCGCCAACATTGGCATGAAGAAATGCCAGACACAAAACCGACAGGGAGGAATTTTCAGATGAGCCATCCGCTCTATGCGTTTCCACCGGTGTGCGAGCAGACGCTGCGGGCGCTGGCACGCTATCCCTCGCGCACCGCCTTCAGCTGGCCAGGCGGCTCGATCACCTATCAGGGCGCAACCGACCTGATCGGGCGGATGCAGAACGTGTTCATGCGGCTCGGCTTCGCGCCCGGCACCCGAGTCGCGCTCTTGACCGCCAACCGCGCCGACACCTGGTGCGCCGGCGTCGCCGCGCAGCTCGCGCGGCTTGCGATCACCTGGCTGCATCCTCTGGGATCACTGGACGATCAGCTGTTCCAGATCGAGGATTCGGACGCCGAGATGCTCATCATCGATGCGGCGACCTTCCGCGACCGCGGTGGCGATCTCGCAGCCAAAGCCGCAGGCGTGAAGACCGTGTTCACGCTCGGGCCCGCCGATTACGGCGTCGACCTGTTGCAGGCGATCGAGCAGGCGGGGCGCGCCACCGCGCGCTGCCTGGCCGGACCAGACGACATCGCGACGCTGAACTATACCGGCGGCACGACAGGCAAATCCAAGGGCGCGCTGCGCTACCATCGCGAATATGGCGGCTTTGCCGCCGCCATCCTGGCCGATTTCGAGATCCCCGAGACGCCGCGCTATCTCACGGTGGCGCCGATCAGCCATGTCGCCGGAACCAAGGTGCTGCCAGCGCTGATGCGTGGCGGCACCGTGCACATGCTGAAAGGTTTTGATCCCGAGGCCGTGCTCAAGACCATCGAACGCGACAAAATCAACTTCACGCTGTTCGTGCCGACCATGATCTACGTGCTGCTCGATCATCCTCTGCTGGACAAGACCGATCTCTCCTCGCTTGAACTGTTGCTCTACGGGGCCTCGGCGATGTCGCCGAGCCGGCTGGTCGAGGGCATCGAGCGCATCGGGCCGGTGTTCTCGCAACTCTACGGCCAGACCGAATGCTATCCGGTCTCGGTGCTGCGCAAGGCCGACCATGATCCGAAAACGCCCGAGCTGTTCCTGTCCTGCGGCTTCCCCATTGCGGTTTGTGATGTGAAGATCCTCGACGACAATGACGAGGAGGTCAGAGCCGGAGAGCCCGGCGAGATCTGCGTGCGCGCGCCGCACGTGATGGCGGAATACTGGAAGCGGCCGGACACCACCGCGGAGACGCTCAAGAACGGCTGGCTGCATACCGGTGACATCGCCCGCGCCGACGAGCGCGGCTACATGTACATCCTCGATCGCAAGAAGGACATGATCGTCTCCGGCGGCTTCAACATCTTCCCGCGCGAGGTTGAGGATGTGCTGTCGCAGCATGCTGACGTGGCAATGGTGGCGGTGGTCGGCGTGCCCGACGACAAATGGGGCGAAGCGGTCACCGCTGTTATCGTCGCGCGCGACGGCGCGCGACCAGACGTCGACGAACTGATCAACCTGGTGAAAGCGAAGAAAGGCTCGGCGCACGCGCCGAAGCAGATCCGCATCGTGAAAGAATTGCCGATGACCGGCGTCGGCAAGGTCGACAAGAAGGTGTTGAAGGCAGGCTTCTGGGCCGGCCGCGAGCGGATGGTGGGGTGACGCATAGATGAGAGGGCGGTGGCCTCATGGTTCGAGACGGCGCTTTGCGCCTCCTCACCATGAGGGTCTAAGACTTCTCTTTGATCTTTGACGCTCTCAGACCCTCATGGTGAGGAGCGCGGCACGCGCGTCTCGAACCATGAGGCCACCGGCGTTACCAAAAGCCCTCTCACCGCAGCAATTGATCCAGCCGATCCCGCAACTGGTCCTGATGATACGGTTTCGCCAGCCGCGGCAGGTCGACCTGCACGCCGTCGGGCAGTTCGGCATAGCCGGTGGCGAGCAGGATCGGCAGCGATGGGCGCACTTTTCGCGTGGCGGCGGCGAGTTCGAGCCCGGTCATCCCCGGCATCACGTGATCGGTCATCATCAGGTCGAGTGGCTGCTCGCTGCGAAGGATATCGAGCGCGTGCAGGCCTGAGGTGGCGCCGATCACGCGATGGCCGAGATCCTCCAGCATCTCCCTGGTCGACATCGCGATCAGGGGATCGTCGTCGACGAACAGTATCACAGCGGAGCGTTTGAGCTTGCGCGCCGGCGGCGCCGGGTTCGCGGCTTCAGCGAGGACCGTCGCAACCGGCAGCATCAGCGTCGCGGTGGTCCCCTGGCCTTCGATACTGGAAAGCTGCAGCGTGCCGCCGAGCTGCACCGTGAGCCCATGCACCATCGACAGTCCGAGCCCCGTGCCCTTGCCGAGCGGCTTTGACGAGAAGAACGGCTCGATCGCGCGCTTCAGGATCTCTGGCGTCATCCCGGTGCCTGTGTCGATCACCGACAGCTTCAGATAGCTGCCCGGCTTGAGCGCCGGATCCTTCGCTGCCTGATCTTCCGAAACCTTGATGTCGATCGTGCCGCCATCCGGCATCGCATCGCGCGCGTTGATCGCGAGGTTGAGGATCGCAAGCTCAAGCTGGTTGGCGTCGACCCGCGCCGGCGGCAGGCCCTCAGGCAGGTCAAGGCGCAATGCGATCCGCGGGCCCAGCGAGCGCTCGAGCAGGTTGCTCATGCCTTGGACCAACGCCCGCAGACCGACCGGCTCGACGCGCAGGTCCTGCTGGCGGGCGAAGGCGAGCAGACGCTGTGTGAGCGAGGCGCCGCGCTCGGCGCCCTGCATCGCGCCGTCGATGAGGCGATGCAGGCGCTGGTCGCTCGGCAGGCGCTTGCGCAAGAGCTCGAGGTTGCCCATCACCGCCATCAGGAGATTGTTGAAGTCATGGGCGATGCCGCCGGTGAGCTGACCGACGGTCTCCATCTTCTGCGCATGGCGGAGCTGCTCCTGCGCCTTTTCGCGCGCCGCGACCTCTTTCAAGAGGTCGGCGGTGCGCTGCTCGACGCGCTGCTCCAGCGTCGCGGTCAGTTCCGAAAGCGCGGTGCGCTCGGCTGCAAGCTGGGCCAGCAGGTTCTCGCGCTCGATCTCAGCGGTCTTGCGCAGGGTAATGTCGGAGCAGACACCGACCAGCGATTTGAGGCTGCCATCGGGCCGCCGCACGGCGCGGGCGCGGACGTCGAGCCAGTGCTGCGAGCCGTCCGGCCAGGTCACCCGGTATTCGATCGCGTAATGCTTGCCGGTGCGGATACTTTGCTCGAGGACGCCAAGACGCCGCGCACGGTCATCTGGATGCACGGCGTCGAGGAGTTCCTGGTAGGTGAACGGCTCGCTCGTGCGGCGGCCGAAATAGGTTTTGCAGATATCCGAGGCCTCGAGCTCGAATTCCGGCAGATGCAGTTCCAGTGCGCCGAGCTGGCCGGCATTCAGCGCGGTCTGCAGCAGACCCTCGCTTTCGGTGAGGTCTTCGAGGATGGCGCGGGTCTGGTATTGGCGGCGCCGGCCACGCACCGCGGAGCCGACAATGCTCGCAAGCGTGGTGGGATGAAACGGGCGCTCGATGAAAGTCACGTTGCCCAGGATCTTGCCGAGCCGTACCGCGCCCGGATCGCGCTCCGGGCTGCCGCCCTGAGTCAGGAGCACAATTGGAAAATCTGACCATGCCGGCTGATCGTTGAGCCATCGCGTCAGGCCGGTCGGATCCGCCCCCTTGATGGCGTCATCGGCAATCACGGCCAGGCCTGCGCCGCCTGCGATCTCGCGACTGAGCTCAGCGAGATCACCGCAGATGTTGGCATAATAGCCGGCCTCGCGGATCAGGGTGGCGGTCTCGAGCGCCTCACGCTCGGTCGAAGCAAGGACCACCGCACGCTCGGAGGAAGGACCCGGCCTCACGGCACGCTCCGACTTGAAAAAGGCTCAACTGCAATAGGAAAGGAGGCGATGACGACTGACGCTTGCCCGGCAGCGAGCGTCACTCCGCCGGTCGCTAAATCAACGCGCTTCATGATGGCCCTCAACGAGGGGCCAAACTCGCTCAGCCTCGAAGCGTTCCAAGGCGAAGCGGCGATTTTTCGCCGCGTGCGCGAGCGTTTTCTAGCGCTTCTCGATCACCAGGCTTTGCACGGCACGGCCGAAATAGCCGCGCTCGTCGGCGAGGCGCGACATCGCAAGCCCGGTCCCGTCGGATCCGATCCAGCTTTCGCCGTCGAGCAGAATCCACTCGCCGACTGGCTGCCGCGCCAGGCTCACGGTGAGGTCGGCATTGATGAACGTCCACTCCCGGAAATCGAGTGCGGACGAGGTGCCGTTACTGAAGTCGGCGGCGATCACTGCGCGCATCGCCTGCGACACCGGCGATCCCGCGATCAGCGGCCGGTCGACGCGAAACCAGATCGCGGCCGGGCCAACGATGCCGAAGCGGCCGCGCGCGGCGCGCATCGAGATGCATTTCGTGAACGGGCTGCCGGCGTTGTCGGCGGGCTCGAACATCGATTGATCTGGGCCGGGATAGGCGAGCGGCAGATCAACGACATCAGGCGGCAATGCCTGCGCCTGCGACTTGATCCGCAGCACGGAAGCCGCGACGACAGGCACGCCTTCGGCCGACAGCCGGACGCCGCAGAGCTGGATCTTGCGGCCCTCGCGCAAGATCTCGGTCTCGATGGTGAGCGGCGCGACCGGGACCGGCCGCATCAGGTCGATGGTGACGCGTGCGATCTGCATCGGCACCGGCGTGGCCAGGGACTCCGCGGCCCACACCACAAGCGCTGCGGGCGCGGAACCGTGCTGCATGTGCGGATGCCAGGGGCCGGCGGCATCGGGGCTGGTGGAGACCTTGTTGCCGTCGACGCGGAAGATGGGGTCCATGATATCAGGGCCTATTTGGTGCCGAACATGCGGTCGCCGGCGTCGCCGAGGCCGGGCAGGATGTAGCCGTGGTCGTTCAAGCGCTCATCGATGGCCGCGGTCCAGAGCGGCACATCGGGGTGCTCCTTTTGAAAATGCGCGATCCCCTCGGGCGCGGCCAGCAGGCAGACGAAGCGGATGTCGCGCGCGCCGCGCTTCTTCAACAGCGTCGCGCCGGCGACCGCGGAATTGCCGGTCGCCAGCATCGGGTCCATCAGGATCGCGGTGCGATCCGACAGATCGTGCGGCGCCTTGAAGAAATATTCGACTGCTTCCAGCGTGTCGGGATCGCGATAGAGCCCGATATGCGACACGCGTGCCGACGGCACCAGCGCGAGCATGCCGTCCAGGAAGCCGACGCCGGCGCGCAGGATCGGCGCGAAGGTCAGTTTCTTGCCTGCGATCATCGGCGCCTGCATCGGCATCAGCGGCGTCTCGATTTCCACGAGCTCGAGCGGCAGGTCGCGCGTCACCTCGTAGCAGAGCAGCATGCCGACCTCGTTGACGAGTTCCCGGAAGCTTTTGATCGACCGGTCGCGCTCACGCATCAGCGTGAGCTTGTGCTGCACCAAAGGATGGTTGACGACGATGACGGCGGCGGCGCTCATGGCGGTCTTTTTCGCATAGGCGTGATGGGCGCATCAAGGGTGTGCGGACGGCAACGGGCGCCCCGCTCCGTCGTGCCCGGGTCAAGCCCGGGCATGACGAACCAGGAAAGACGCCGCACCCAACGACGGTGACTACAGCAGCAGATCGACCGCTTCGTCATATTCCTTCTTGAAGCGTGCGATCAGCTCGGCGGCAGGCACGATCTTCTCGACGCTGCCGACGCCCTGGCCGCTTCCCCAGATCTCCTTCCACGCCTTCGGCTTCGACCGCTCGCCGGAAGCATCGGTGCCGAAGCTCATCTTGGAGGGGTCGGAGGTCGGCAGATTGTCCGGATCCATGCCGGCCGCGACGATCGACGGCTTCAGGTAATTGCCGTGCACGCCGGTGAACAGGTTGGAATAGACGATGTCTTCGGCGGCGGAACCAGTGATCATTGTCTTGTAGCCTTCGACCGCGTTCGCTTCTTTCGTCGCGATGAAGGCCGAGCCGATATAGGCGAAGTCGGCGCCGAGGATGCGCGCGGCGCGGATCGCCTTGCCGTTGCCCATCGCGCCCGACAGCGCGATCGGGCCGTCGAACCACTGCCGCGTCTCCGCAACGAAGGGGAACGGCGACAGCGTGCCGGCATGGCCGCCCGCGCCGGCCGCCACCAGGATCAGGCCGTCGGCGCCTTTCTCGATCGCCTTGTGGGCGAACTTCTGGTTGATCACGTCGTGGAAGACGATGCCGCCCCAGTTGTGCACGGCCTGATTGAGCTCCTCGCGCGCGCCGAGCGAGGAGATGATCATCGGGACCTTGTGCTTCTCGCAAAGCGCAAGGTCATGATCGAGCCGGTTGTTCGACTTGTGCACGATCTGGTTGACCGCGAACGGCGCCGACGGCCGCTCAGGGTGCGCCCTGTCATAGGCCGCGAGCTCTTCCTTGATCCGCGCTAGCCATTCGTCCAGCAGCTCCGGCGGCCGCGCGTTCAGCGCCGGAAACGATCCGACCACGCCGGCCTTGCACTGCGCGATCACGAGATCGGGCACGGAGATAATGAACAGCGGCGCACCGATCACGGGAATCGACAGACGGCCCTTGAACAAGGCAGGCATGGACATCAGGGAAGATCCTTCGGTTAGCTGAACAGCAACTGGGGCTAAAGATGCCAGACATCATACCAGCAAGGCAATCTTTCCAGTGTCAAGTATTGCGTTTTGGCGCTACTGGCAGATTGCCCGCGTGACGAAATTTTCCGTCCGGCAATCGTTGGGGCCGCGCTTATGGCCGGGCACGAACACGATCGGCGAGCATTTTTCGGCGGCGTCGGTGTCCAGGCTCTTGCCCTCCTTGTAGCCCTTGCTCTGGCAGAGCTTGTCGGCGCCGACCTTGCAATCCGGTGCGCCATTGGCCGCCACCAGGCAGGCCACGCGGCCGGTGACGATCAATGACGGCTTTGTGAGAGCAGACAGGCTATCGCCCACATCCCTGGCGCTGGTGTTGAGGTCATCCATGGTCTCGCCCGGGCTCTTCAGCGGCGGCAGGATCGACTTGGACTTTTCGAACAGCTTGCCGATCTCGTTGATGAGGCCCGGATTCTCCTCGCGCACGGGCGGCGGTGCCTGGTTCGGCTGAGGCGGCTGCTGGGGTTGAGACTGGACGCCGAGCGAGACCGGCGGTGCGGCTTGCGGAAAGGCGAATTCGGGCGAGAGTGTCAGCATCGACAGGGCAAGGCCCGCCTTGGCCGTTGACGGTCCGATGCGAACAAGAAGCCCGAGTCGACCAAGCATAGAGAAGCGTAACCCGACGACGCCGCTGCGGTAAAGCGCTTTGCGTCACACCTGCCACCCTCATGCGGAGGAGCGCGCCTCGCGCGCGTCTCGAAGGATGGGCCGCGGGCCCGACCGGGGGCCTCATGGCTCTCAAGGCGATGCGAAGCATCGTCCGGAGACAGCGCTAATGCGCCTCCTCACCATGAGGGGTTAGAGTGCTAGAGTGCGGACCTGGTCGCGCAGGATCAAACCAGCTTGAAGGCGATGTAGAATCCGAGCACCAGCACGATCGCGCCGAGCGTGACGTAGAACCCCAGCCGCTTCTCCAATTCCTTGCGGATGAAGTCGCCATAGCGGTTGAGCAGGACCGCGACGATGAAGAAACGGCCGCCGCGCGCGATGATCGAGCACAGGATGAACAGCCAGATGTTGTAGCCGGCGAAGCCCGAGGTGATGGTGACGAGCTTGTAGGGGATCGGGGTCAGGCCCTTGAGCAGGATGATCACCGCGCCCCATTCGGCATAGGAAGCACGGAAGGTGTCGACCTTGTCGCTGAGGCCGTAGATGGTGATCAGCCAATGGCCGAGCGAGTCATAGAGCAGCGCGCCGATGGCGTAGCCGAGCACGCCGCCGGCCACGGACGCGATCGTGCAGACGGTGGCGAACCACCAGGCGCGCCTCGGCTGCGCCAGCGACATCGGCAGCAGCATGATGTCGGGGGGCACCGGGAAGAACGAGCTCTCAGCGAAAGCGACCGCTGCGAGAATCCAGAGCGCATGGGGTTTGTCGGCGGCGTCGATGCACCAGTCGTAGATCCGTTTCAGCATGGGCGCGATCAACCATCATGGAGCGCATTTGTCCATGCCGGCAAGAGAGGATTGTTGACGGGTCAGCGCCGCTTCCGCAGGGTGCTTTCGAGCGCGACAATTCGCCGCCGCACGACCGGCTCGGCCGGCGGCTTCGAGAGCCTGGCACCTGTCTTCGGCAGTTTTTCGGCGATTCCAAGCAAATGCTCGCGCCGTTCCATTTCTTTCCAGACATCCTCCGGCTTCACCCCGGCGGCTGCCCACAAAACGGTCAGGTTATAGAGAAGGTCGGCGCTCTCGCGGACCACGGCCTCGGTCTTGCCGGTGAGAGCGTCGATCACGACCTCGATCGCTTCCTCGGCGAGCTTCTTGGCCATCTTGGACGGCCCGCGCTGAAACAGCCGGGCGGTACGCGACGTCGCCGGATCGAGATGCCGGGCCGCGAGAACCGCCTGGTAGAGCCGCTCGAGCGAATCACTCATTCTTCAAGCCTAAATCAAACCTCTGGCCAGCGTGTTAACATGCTGACTGGTAGGCGAAAAAAATCCACCGGCCGCGCGGGCCGGTGGTGCCGTCTCGATCAAAATCGTGTTTACCAGCTCGCGAGCGGGTGACCGCGATAATACGGCACGCCCCTGCCATAGCCACCGCCGTAATAATACGGGCCGCCGCCATAGTAGGTCGGACCGCCATAGTAGACCGGGCCACCGCCATAGTAGCCGTACGAGTCATAGTAGGCGCGACGGTTCTGGGCGGCGGCGATCGCGAGCCCGGTGCCGACGATGCCGGCAAAGGCTGCCGCTGCAGCCGCGCCACCACCGCCGCCGCGATAATGTCGCCGGCGGGCGCTGATATCGGTGACGCCGCTGCTGCCGGTCTGCGCCGTGACTTCCTTGGCCTTCGGGGCCGAGCCCGCATAGGCCATCGACGGCTCGACCGCCGTCAGCGCGACCGCCGCGACGGTAGCCAGCGCGGCGGCGCGACCGATCGATGAAAACACACCTTTTCGCGCAAACATCTGAGTAGTCCTCCGTGGAAGCTCGGCCCGTCGGGCCGCTGATAGCCAACCACGGGCATGATCCTAAGTTCCCCAAACCGAATGCAGGCTGAACGATCCCTGGCGAAATCGTGGCAGTCATCAAGCATTCAGGTTACAAGCGGCAGAATGGCACCGCTGGGCGGGCGAAAACGCGCGTTCGGTGTCAAGAAACAGACCTAGCCCGCGCGACAGATTGTCTCGCGCCTTTCGACATGATCATGCGCGCAATCAGGACTCCGAGCCGCCGAACTTTCCTGGGTCTTGCGATCGGCCTCGGCAGCAGCCTGTGGTCTCGCGCAAGCCGCGCACAGAACGCGAGCGATGCCAAGCAGCCGATCGCGATCCAGCTCACGCTCGATCACCCGATCGACGCGGCGGTGTCGTCCTTCGTGATGGCAGGCGTCGGCGGATCGTTCAGTGCGGAGGGGCTCGCCGTCACCACCAACATCGCCGGCGGATCACAGGATGCGATCGCGCGCGTCAGTTCGGGCTTGAGCGATTTCGCGCTGGTCGACATCAACATGCTGATCCGCGCGCGCGACCGGCATGGCGCGCCACCGGTCAAGGCGATCTTCGTGCTGTTCAACCACGCGCCCTACGCCATCATCGCACGCAGGAGCCGCGGCATCCGCGCACTCGCCGACATCGAGGGCAAGAATCTCGGCGTTGCCGAGGGCGATCTCTCGATCCGGCTGTGGCCTGCGGTCGCCAGGCACAACGGCATCAAGCCGGCAAGCGTGAAGCAGAGCAGCATCAGCGCCGCGGTGCGCGAGCCGATGCTGTCGGCGGGACAGGTCGACGCGGTCACCGGCTTCTCCTACCTGTCGCCGATCAACCTGCGCGACCGCGGCGTGCCGGCGGACGATCTCGCGGTGCTGCGCTTCGCCGAATACGGCTGCGAGGCCTATGGCGCCGCGCTGATCGTCAACCCGAAATTGGCAACCGCCAATGCCGAGGTCGTGAAGGGCTTTGTGCGTGCGGTGATCACGGGAACGCATCTCGCAATCAAGGAGCCTGCGCGAGCGGTGACCGAGGTGGTAAGCCGCATGGATGCCGGCTCGCGCGAATTGGAATCCGAGCGGCTGCGCGCCATCATCGGCGACAACATCCTCACCGCGGAAGTGAAGCAGCACGGCATCGGCGGCATCGATGCGAAGAGGTTCGAGCGGTCGATCGATCAGATCGCGGAGGATTTCAAATTCCAGAAGCGGCCGACCGCATCAGACGTCTTCGACGACGCATTCCTGCCGCCAGCCGACGCGCGTGTGGTGAATTGAGTAAATTTTTCCACGCTCGCTGACCTCATCCTGAGGAGCGCGCATGCGCGCGTCTCGAAGGATGGGCCGCAGGCACCAGCGGGTGCCTCATCCTTCGAGACGCTTGCTGCGCAAGCTCCTCAGGATGAGGGGCAAGAGCATGGCCCACGGGACCGTAGTCACACAACGTGGATAATATCTTTCGCTAACCATCGCGCTCTGGTTCTCAGCTGCGATCCCGGATTAGAATAGGGCATGTCACTGCTTCGTCTTTACGTTCGCGTTCTCGAATTGCTTGGCAAGGAGGCGCGGCTCGGCTGGATCCTGGCCGGCGCCAATCTCCTGCTCGCCGTCGCGCAATTCGCCGAGCCGGTGCTGTTCGGCAAGATCGTCGACGTGCTCTCGGGCAAGCCGGTCACCGGCCTGATCGCCTCCGCCTCGCCATGGCCGCTGCTCGCGGCCTGGGTTGCGTTCGGCCTGTTCACGATCGGGTGTAATGCCATCGTGGCGCTGCATGCCGACCGGCTCGCGCATCGCCAGCGGCAGGCGGTTTTGACCGATTATTTCGAGCACATCCTGCAACTGCCGCTGACCTTCCACACCGGAACCCATTCGGGACGGCTGATGAAGGTGATGCTGAACGGCACGGACGCGCTGTGGCGGCTCTGGCTCAGCTTCTTCCGCGAGCATTTCGCCGCGATCCTGTCGCTGGTCGTGCTGTTGCCGTTGTCGCTCTACATCAACTGGCGGCTTGCGATCCTCCTGTTCGCGCTCTGCGTCGTCTTCACCGTGCTGACCACGCTGGTGGTGCGCAAGACGTATGGCATGCAGAGCGAGGTCGAGGAGCATTACAGCGACCTTTCCGCGCGCGCCTCCGACGCGCTCGGCAATGTCGCGCTGGTGCAGAGCTTCGTCCGCATCGATTCGGAAGTGCAGGGCCTGCGCTTCGTCGCCGACAAGCTGCTCGCCGCGCAGATGCCGGTATTGTCATGGTGGGCGCTGGTGACCGTGATCACCCGCGCCTCCACCACCATCACCGTGCTTGCGATCTTCACGGTCGGCATCGTGCTGAACCAGCAGGGGCTGACCTCGGTCGGCGAGATCGTGATGTTCGTCTCCTTTGCGACCATGCTGATCCAGAAGCTCGAGCAGGTGGTGAGCTTCATCAACAACGTGTTCATGGAAGCGCCGCGCCTGAAGGAATTCTTCGACGTGCTGGATGCGGTGCCGGCGGTGCGCGACCGTCCCGGCGCGATCGACAGCGGCCGGCTGTCGGGGCTCGTCGAATTCAACGACGTCTCTTTTTCCTATGACGGCAAGCGGCCGGCGGTGGAGGATTTGACCTTCACCGCGCTGCCCGGCCAGACCATTGCGCTGGTCGGCCCGACCGGCGCCGGCAAGTCCACCGCGATCGCGCTGCTGCACCGCGCGTTCGATCCGCAGTCGGGCATCATCAAGATCGACGGCATGGATATCCGCGCGCTGAAGCTGACCGCGTTGCGACGGAACATCGGCGTCGTGTTCCAGGAGGCGCTGCTGTTCAACCGATCGCTCGCAGAGAACCTGCGCGTCGGCAAACCCGACGCGACGGATCAGGAACTGCGCGTCGCGGCGGAGCGGGCGCAGGCGCTGGAATTCATCGAGCGCAGCGACAAGGGATTCGACACCCATGCCGGCGAGCGCGGCCGCATGCTGTCGGGCGGCGAGCGGCAGCGCCTCTCGATCGCCCGCGCGCTGCTCAAGGACCCGCCGATCCTGATCCTGGACGAGGCCACCAGCGCGCTGGACGCCGTCACCGAGGCCAAGGTGAATGCCGCTCTCGATGAAGTGATGAAGGGCCGCACCACCTTCGTGATCGCGCATCGCCTCTCCACCATCCGCCACGCCACCCGCATCCTGATGTTCGACAATGGCCGGGTGATCGAAAGCGGAACTTTCGATGAGCTGGTCGCGAAAGGCGGCCGTTTTGCCGATTTGGCGCGGGCCCAGTTCATGGTTCAGGAGAACGCGCGGGCCAGCCTGCAGGCAGAATAGGCTGCGGTCCGTCGGCCACGGAATTGTCGAAATTCAGCCGATTTCGTCCACGATTAAATCGGCCGGCCTCTGTTCTCCAAAGGAGACCCGGTATAGGGTTTGCACCACCGCAAGATGCGCCCGCGCCGGACACGCTTGAAACCCGAACGTCACATCTGAAAGCCCACCTTGCCGTTTGTTCAAGGCGGCTCTTCAATCAGGACCGGACCAGGATAGTGCACCTTCTTCGCCCGCTGCTTCGCCCATCGCTTCTCCTCTTCGTCGCCGCGGCGGCCCTCGCTCTCGCGCCACGCGCGAGCAATGCGGAGGCGCTGCTGGTCGTGGAAGCCGATACGGGGAAGGTGCTGCAGGCCGACAACGCGACCATGCCCTGGTATCCGGCATCGGTCACCAAGCTGATGACGGCCTACGTGACGCTGAAGTCGGTGAAGGAAGGCCGCATCTCGCTCGACACGCTGCTCACGGTCTCGCCGACGGCGGCCTCGCAGTCACCGTCGAAGATGGGTTTCCGTCCGGGCACGCAGGTCACCGTCGACAATGCGCTGAAGATGATGCTGGTGAAGTCAGCCAACGACATGGCGGTCGTGCTCGCCGAAGGCGTCGGCGGATCGATCGACGGCTTTTCCGCGATGATGAACGGCACCGCGCAAAAGCTCGGCATGACCCAGACGAGCTACGTCAATCCGAACGGGCTGCCGGCGGACGGCCAGATCACCTCGGCGCGCGACCTTGCGATCCTCGCCCGCGCCATCATCCGCGATCTCCCCGAATACGAATATTTCGTACACATCCCCTCGATCCGCTTCGGCCGCCGGATCACGCAGAATTTCAACCGCCTGATCGGCCGCTATCCCGGCGCCGACGGCTTCAAGACCGGCTTCATCTGCGCCTCCGGCTACAACCTCGTCGCGTCGGCGACGCGCGACGGCAAGCGGCTGATCGCGGTGGTGCTCGGCGCCTCGTCGGGCCGCATGCGCGCGGTGCGCGCCGCGCAACTGCTCGACCGCGGCTTTGCCGGTAATGGCCTGTCGTGGCTGAGGCCCTCGCTCGGCACGGTGGAGAACCTGGCGCCGATCGACGCCTCGCCGCCGAACCTGCGCGACGAGATGTGCGGCCCCAAGCGCAAGCGGCCCGCCACTGACGAAGACGAGGACACGGTCGCGAGCACCAGCAGCAGCGGCGAGACCGGCGCGACCTTCTTCGCCGCCGCCCTGCCGCCGCCGGTCTTCAAGCCGGCCGACTTGCTGGCACAGCCTGCGGAGCCCTCCGAGCCGGTCGTGGTCTATACCGGCCCGACCCGGACGGGCGCGGCGCTGATCGCCGCCGTCGCAGCGGACGCCGAAAAGGACGCGCCAAAGCCGCGCAAGAACAAGAAGAAGACGCACGTCGCGGGCAAGAAGCCAGACGCCTCCGTCGACAGCAAATCGGATGGCAAGTCCGACGCCAAGGCGGACGCAAAGCAGGCGAAGGCGGATACCAAGCAGGCCGCCAAGCCGGACGCGAAAGCGGCGGCGAAGCCTGCCGCCGCCCGGCACGCGAGTGCCAAGTCGGACGGCGCTGCCGCAAAGCCTTCGGAGAAGCCCGTTGCCGCCGCGGGCGACAACAAGCCCGTCGCCAAACCGGCCAAGCCCAAGGCTGTCGCGAAGCCGAAGAACGACAGCAAGCCAGCCAGTTAACTGCGCCGCAACATCCCGATCTGCTGATGCGTCGAAGGAGCGCGGCCGGCTTGCCATCGGCGGCCGGCTAGCCCAATACTGCCCAAAAGAAGGCAGTCCGGGCCGCGGACCGGAGACGAGGAGAGGGGGTTTTTATGGAGCGCATCTGGCTCAAGCACTATCCGGCCGGCGTGCCCGCCGACATCGACGTCACGCAATACTCATCGCTGGTTGAGCTGCTCGAGGAGAGCTTTGCGAAGTTCGCCGACCGCAAGGCCTTCATCTGCATGGACAAGGCGATCACCTATCGCGAGCTCGACGAGATGTCGACTGCGCTCGGCGCCTATCTACAGAGCCTGGGCCTTGCAAAGGGCGCGCGCGTCGCACTGATGATGCCGAACGTGCTGCAGTATCCGATCTCGACCGCCGCCGTACTGCGTGCCGGATACGCCGTCGTCAACGTCAACCCGCTCTACACCCCGCGCGAGCTCGAGCACCAGCTCAAGGATTCCGGCGCGGAAGCCATCATCGTTCTGGAGAATTTCGCCGCCACCGTGCAACAGGTGCTGGGCAAGACGTCGATCAAGCATGTCATCGTCGGTAGCATGGGCGACCTGCTCGGCTTCAAGGGCGTGATCGTCAATCTGGTGGTGCGCCGGGTGAAGAAGATGGTGCCGCCGTTCTCGATCCCGCGCGCCATTCCGTTCAACACCGCTGTCGCCGCAGGCCGCGGTCTGAAGCTCAACCGGCCCAGGATCACGCCCGATGATGTCGCCTTCCTGCAATATACCGGCGGCACCACTGGCGTCTCCAAGGGAGCCACCCTGCTCCAGCGCAACATCGTCGCCAATGTGCTGCAGAACGACGCCTGGCTGCAGCCGGCGCTGAAGAAGCCGCCGCATGTCGACCAGCTCTTCATCGTCTGCGCGCTGCCGCTCTACCACATCTTCGCGCTGACCGCCTGCTACCTGCTGGCGGTGCGCGCCGGCGGCGTCAACCTCCTGATCCCGAATCCGCGCGACCTGCCCGGCTTCGTCAAGGAGCTCGCGAAATACCAGATCAACAGCTTCCCCGCCGTCAACACGCTCTACAATGGCCTGTTGAACACGCCTGGCTTCGACAAGCTCGATTTCTCGAAGCTGAAGACCTCGTTCGGCGGCGGCATGGCGACGCAAAAGCCGGTGGCCGAGAGATGGCTGGCGGTGACCGGCTGCGCGCTGTCGGAAGGCTACGGGCTATCAGAGACCTCGCCCACGCTGACCTGCAACCCCGCCGACACCGACAAGTTCTCTGGCTCGATCGGCCTGCCCGTGCCTTCGACTTATCTCTCGATCCGCGACGATGACGGCAATGAACTGCCGCTCGGACAGGCCGGCGAGATCTGCGCCAAGGGCCCGCAGGTGATGGCGGGCTACTGGAACCGGCCGGACGAGACCGCGCAGGTGATGACATCGGACGGCTATTTCCGCACCGGAGACATCGGCGTGATGGACGAGAACGGCTACACCAAGATCGTCGACCGCAAGAAGGACATGATCCTGGTCTCCGGCTTCAACGTCTATCCGAACGAGATCGAGGAAGTGATCGCGAGCCATCCGGGCGTGCTCGAATGCGCGGTGATCGGCGTCGCCGACGCCAAGACCAGCGAGGCGGTCAAGGCCTTCATCGTCCGCAAGGACCCGAGCCTGACCGCCGAGGAGGTCATCAAATTCTGCGGCACCCAGCTCACCAACTACAAGGTGCCGAAGCAGGTCGAGTTCAGGACCGAGCTGCCGAAGACCAATGTCGGAAAGATCCTGCGCCGCGAACTGCGCGACGAGAACAAGCCGGCGGCTGCGGCTTAAGCCGCGCGCGAGCGGACGTTGGGACCATGCCTGACGGTCGCGACATCACGCCGGCCGAAATCTTGTCATTCTGGCGCGCGGCCGGCCGCGACCGCTGGTACGCGCGCGACGACGCGTTCGATGCGGAAATACGCGACCGCTATTTCGAGCTGTGGCAGAGTGCGGCGGGCGGCGAATTATCGTCTTGGGAAACAAGCGATGACGGCGCGCTGGCGCTCGTCATCGTGCTCGACCAGTTTCCCCGCAACATGTTCCGCGGCGACGCCCAGACCTATTCTAGCGACGCGCTGGCGCGCGAGGTGGCGCGCCGCGCCATCGACCGCGGCGCGGATTTGCGGATCGATCCCAACCTGCTCGAATTCCTCTATCTGCCCTTCATGCATTCGGAGCATCTGCCCGACCAGCTTCGTTGCATCGAGCTGTTCCGCCATGTCGGCAACACGGAGCAGCTGAAATACGCCGAGCACCACGCCGATATCATCCGGCGGTTCGGGCGCTTCCCACACCGCAACCGCATCCTCGGACGCGCGACCACGCCCGATGAGCAGGCTTTTCTCGACGAAGGCGGATTCTTGGGATGATGACGGAACGGTGAAGGCGCGCGGCCGTTGCGGTTTTGAGGCTCGCGATATTGTGCCCGCAGGCTGCACGGTCTACAAAACTCCAGCTCATTCAGGGAGAATGGACGATGACGATCCAAGTTGGCGACAAGCTGCCCGATGCCAAGTTTCGCGTGATGGCCGAGGAAGGTCCGCAGGTGCGGACCACCGATGATGTCTTCAAGGGCAAGAAGGTGGCGCTGTTCGCCGTGCCCGGCGCCTACACCGGCACTTGCCACAAGATGCACCTGCCAAGCATCTTCCTCAATGCCTACGCCATCAAGGACAAGGGCGTCGACACCGTCGCGATCGTCTCGGTCAACGATGCCTTCGTCATGAACGCCTGGAAGCGCGATACCGATCAGCGCAACGAGGCGCTGTTCCTCGCCGACGGCAATGCCGATTTCACCAAGGCGATCGGCATGGAGCTCGACGCTTCGGGTAATGGTCTCGGCATCCGCTCCAAGCGCTATTCGATGCTGATCGAGGATGGCGTGGTGAAGAAGCTCAACCTCGAGCCCGCGCCGGGCAAGGTCGAGGTCTCCGGCGGCGATACGCTGCTGGCGCAGCTGTGAGCTGATAGCGTCATTGAGAGGAGCCAACGGGTCCCGCCTCTGGCGGGCCCGATGACAGGCTCCGCGAAGAAGCAATCCATGCCGCCGCAATCGGCGAAATGGATTGCGTCGCTCCGCTCGCAATGATGGACTCCCGTAGGATGGGTAGAGCGCAGCGAAACCCATCGGCTTGGTCGCAGCCTTCGCGGATGATGGGTTTCGCTTCGCTCTACCCATCCTACGAGGCGCCCTACAAAACCCTACGAGCCGCCCACTTTCTCCTTCAGCCGCGCCATGGCGATGCCGTCGCGGGCGAGTTGGTCGGCGCGCTCGTTCTCGGCGTGGCCGGCATGACCCTTGATCCAGTGCCAGCGCACGTCGTGCGGCTTCAGCGCGGCATCGAGCCGCTGCCATAGCTCGACATTCTTCACCGGCTTCTTGTCGGCCGTACGCCAGCCGTTCCGCTTCCAGCCAAAGATCCAGCCGGTGATGCCCTGGCGGACATATTGGCTGTCGGTGGTGAGATCGACCACGCAGGGCTTCTTCAGCGCCTCCAGCGCTGAGATCGCCGCCATCAATTCCATGCGGTTGTTGGTGGTGTGGGTCTCGCCGCCCTTCAATTCCTTCTCGACGTCGCCGAATCTCAGGATAGCGCCCCAGCCGCCCGGGCCGGGATTGCCGGAGCAGGCGCCGTCGGTGAAGATCGTGACATGCGGCTTTTCGCTCACGCCACGCACCCTGCCTGCGTCACGCCGTAGTCGCTGAGCGTCTTCACGCTCTGCTGGAAGCGCAGCTTCCGCACATATTCCAGCGGGTCTTTGGGCTTCACCAGCGCACCTGGCGGCACGTTGAGGAAATCGACCAACCGCGTCAGCAGGAAGCGCAACGCGGCGCCGCGCGCAAGCAGCGGCAGCGCCGCCTGCTCTCCTTGCGACAACGGCCGCGCCCGGCCGTACGCATTGAGCAGCGCGCGCGCCTTCGTCGCGTTGAAGGAATGGTCCGGTTCGAAGCACCAGGCGTTGAGGCAGATCGCCACATCATAAGCCAGGATATCGTTGCAGGAGAACGGGAAGTCGATCAGGCCGGACAGCCTGTCGCCGAGGAAGAACACGTTGTCCGGAAACAGATCAGCGTGGATGACGCCGACCGGCAGATCGGTCGGCCAATTCGCCTCAAGATATTCAAGCTCGCGTTCGACGAATTCGCGCAGCCCCACCTGCACGCTGTCGGCGCGGGAGCTCGCGAGATCGAACAGCGGCCGCCAGCCGGCAACCGAGAGCGGATTCTTCCGGAACATCGGAAAATCTATCCCGGCAAGATGCATCTTCGCCAGCGCCTCGCCGACGGCGCCGCAATGTCCGACATTCGGCCGCCGCGGCCACATGCCCTCAAGGAAGTTGATGATCGCGGCCGGCCGTCCCGCGAGCCGGCTATAGACCTCGCCGTTCCGATTTCGCGCCGGCTGCGGGCAGCTCACGCCGCGCTCGGCGAGATGCGCCATCAGCGACAGGAAATAGGGAAGGTCATCTTCCGCGACGCGCTTCTCGTAGAGCGTCAGGATGAACGCGGCGCGGCTGGTGTGCAGCAGGAAGTTGGAATTTTCGACGCCCTCGGCGATCCCCTTGTAGGAGAGGAGATCGCCAATGTCGTAACCTTTGAGGAATTCCGCTAGCTCTTCGGCGGCGACGTCGGTGTAGACCGCCATAAGAGACTACTCGGCGGCGGCTTCGGGACGCAGCGAGCGCGGCAGCGGGAAGAACTCGTTCTCTTCTGCGGCCGAAACCGTCTCCACATGAAGCGTATAGCGCTCGGCGAACGCGTCCATAATCTCCTCGACGATTACTTCCGGCGCGGAGGCGCCGGCGGTGATGCCGAGGCTCTTGATGCCCTCAAAGCGCGCCCAGTCGATGTCGCTGGCGCGCTGCGCCAGCACCGCGATCGGGCAGCCCTCACGCTCGGCGACCTCGCGCAGGCGCTGCGAGTTGGATGAATTCGGTGCGCCGACCACGATCAGCGCATCGACCACTGGCGCCACCTTCTTCACCGCGAGCTGGCGGTTGGTGGTGGCGTAGCAGATGTCTTCCTTGTGCGGCCCGTTGACGTTGGGAAAACGCGCCTTGAGCAAGGTGACGATCTCGGCGGTATCGTCGATCGACAGCGTGGTCTGGGTCACGAAGGCGAGGTTGTTGGGGTCCTTCGGGGTGAAGGTCTTGGCGTCCTCGGCGGTCTCGATCAGGGTCACGGCGCCCGGCGGCAACTGGCCGAGCGTGCCGACCACCTCCGGATGGTGGGAATGCCCGATCAGGAGGATCTCCCGGCCGCGCTTGAAATGGATCGCGGCTTCCCGGTGCACCTTGGTGACCAGCGGACAGGTCGCATCCAGCGAGAACAGATGGCGCGCCTGCGCATCCGCCGGAACCGATTTCGGGACCCCGTGGGCCGAAAATACCACCGGCGCGGTGGTATTTTTAGGAATTTCGGCGAGTTCCTCGACGAAAATCGCGCCCTTCTTCTTCAGGCCGTCAACGACATATTTGTTGTGGACGATCTCGTGCCGGACATAAACCGGCGCGCCGTAAATGGTCAGTGCCCGTTCCACGGTGTCGATGGCCCGGACCACCCCGGCACAAAAGCCGCGTGGCGAACAAAGCACGATTCTCAGGTCTGGTTTGGCTGGCATGGAGCGATCTCGCGACCGAATCACCCCTCGCCGGCGGGCAGGGAACGGTCAGTTGGCTAGGACTTTGGTTCGACTTGGGCTCGGTTTTGGACGGTGTCAAGGCACTCTAGCAGAACCATTGCGCCACCGGTACCCGAAGGATTATATAGCGCTTAATTCCCCGTCATCGCTGATGACCCCCGGTTTCGCCTCCAAAGAGGTGGGCGAAGCACAAAGGAGATTTGCCATGAGCAACGCACCTCTGATGCCCAAGGCGACCGCCGTCTGGCTGCTGGATAACACCGCGCTGACCTTCGACCAAGTCGCCGATTTCACCAAGATGCACCCCTTGGAGATCCGTGCCATCGCCGACGGCGACGCCGCCCAAGGCATCAAGGGCATGGATCCGATCTCGACCGGCCAATTGAGCCGCGACGAGATCGAAAAGGGCGAAAGAGACCCGAACCACCGCCTCAAGCTCGGCGAGACCAAGGTGGCGCTGCCGCCGGCCGCCAAGCGGAAGGGGCCGCGCTACACCCCGGTGTCGCGGCGCCACGAACGGCCGAGCGCGATCCTCTGGCTGGTCCGCAACCACCCCGAACTGAAGGACGCCCAGATCATGCGGCTGGTCGGAACCACCAAGACCACGATCGCCAGCGTCCGCGACCGCACCCACTGGAACACCTCGACGCTGACCCCGATGGACCCGGTGACGCTCGGCCTGTGCTCGCAGATCGAGCTCGATTTCGAGGTACAGCGCGCCGCCAAGGAGAAGCCCGCTGCCTCCACCTATGGCGGCGCCACGCTGCTGCCGGCCTCAGAGACCACGCGCAAGGAACCGGAATTCGAGCCGACCGAAAAGCAGCGCGAAGACCTCAACGTCGACGCCGTGTTCGCCAAGCTGAAGACGATCGGCGGCAAGAAGGCGGAGGAGGAGTAAGTCTCCTCCACTTAGAGTATCGGAGACGCGAACGCGGCGGGACGCCCCGCCGCGTTTTTGTTTTGCGTGATGCCGCAAGCGCCCTCACGCCTTCTTCAGGAACTCCGTGCGCAGGACCAGACCCTTGACCTTGTCAGTGCGGCCTTCGATCTCATCCTCGTTGTCGGTGAGGTGGATGTTCTTGATCACCGTGCCGCGCTTCAAGACCGTGGACGAGCCTTTCAGCTTCAGGTCCTTGATCAGCGTGACACTGTCGCCCTCGGCGAGCAGCGTGCCGTTTGAATCCCTGATCTTGATGTCCATGTGGTGCTTTCCGCGACGCGCGCTGAGATGAGAGGATACCTGACCGATCTGTCTTAGAGCATGACCCGGAAAAGTGTGAAGCGGTTTTCCCTCGCGACAAACGCGAAGCGTTTGCGCGGAGATCCTGCTCAAACAACAACCTAAAGCGCGTTGATGATTCATCCTCATCTCATCGCGCTTTAGCCCAATTCGGCTTGGCCCGTCACCTCATGCTGGCGGATGCGGCGCCGGGCCGCCCGGCTCCCGGCGCCGCCGCCCCCCGCGGCGTCAGAACTTGTAGGTGACGCCGCCGCCCACCAGCCACGGATCGATATTGGCGCGCCCCGTGACTGGAATCGCGTTGTTGACGGTTGCCGAGTAATCGGGCCGCAGCCACAGCTTCTTCACGTCGACGTTGAGACCCCAGTGGCGATCGAGCATGTAGTCGAAGCCGAACTGGACGGCGGCGCCGACCTGGTTGCTGATGTGCAAGTCCGTCACCGCAAGGCCGCCGACCGGCGTATTGGCGGCGGACTGGTTGAAGAACACGGTGTAGTTGATGCCGGCACCGACATACGGCTTGAACGCGCCGAGCCCGGTGAAGTGATATTGCAGGGTCAGGGTCGGCGGCAACAGCCAGGCCTTGCCGATGTCGAGGCCGTTGAGCGTCCCGGTCCCGCTGATGTGATGCCTGGTCGCGCCGAGGATAAGTTCGGCGGCAAAGTTCTCAGTGAAGAAATAGGTGATGTCGAGCTCCGGGATGACCTGATCGCTGATCGAGAGCCCCGAGTTCGGCGACGACAGGCCCGGAACGCCGAAGACGTTAACCGAGCTGCCACCTGCATCCGGCAGCACGCCGAGCGCGCGCAGGCGGATCATCCAGGGGTTGAAGGTCTCCACCGGCGGCGGCGCCTTCGCCTTGTAGACCGGCGCCAGATCCGCACCCTGCGCCGACATGGCGGCCCCACCGAACGCCGCCGCAAGCACGAGCGACGCCGTCAAAATTGTTCTTGTCCTCATCAAATTCCCCATCGCCAAGTCCGCGCGGAAAGTCGCGCGTTGCCTCTCTCAGACCAGAAGCAGGACGGTGAAGGATTTGATGCGGATCAAATAAGACGAGACATGACGCGATTAAGTCGCGCCGTTGCAAAAGTATCACGGAAAACGCCGATGCGATTCAGGCGCGGGGGTAACGAGTGGCCGTGCATCGACGAGGTCGCTACCTGTTTTTAGCAGGCAGCAGCTTCGCCAATGTCTTCAGGACAACAACGAAACCGTCGAGCAGTTCAGGATTAACCTTGGAGTCGAGTTGTCCGTGAACTATTGCATTCCTGACCACGATTGCTGCCCTCAACGTATCGGCTTCTTCTGGTGTAGCATATCCTGCGGACGCAAGTACCTCTACGAGACGCGCAGGCGTTTGCGGCCGCTGGAATTGATCCGGAAGCAAAGCTCGGCCGATAGCTTCAAGCGTCGCCCATGCCATCACGATAGCGGGTAGCGGATGGCCGGCATTACGCAAATCATCCACACGCTGAATCGATTCGCTAATTGCGGCAGTCGAAGCGATCTCCAGCAATTTGCCGGAAGCTGCGGGTGATGCGTAGAATACCTTCAGCTCCCAGTCATCACGATCGGCAAACAAAGACTGGAGCGTCTTTATCTTCTGAGTGGAGCTTGTGTTTGAGCCGACAACCTCAATTGCGATCTTCTTGTCCTTTCTGAGAGCGATGGCGTCCGGTCTATACTCTTGCATAAAGGGCGGAAGGATCGAGGGAGAGGGGTTTATGTAAACGTCAAATCCCTCCGCCTGATAGCGGGGCAGGAGACTTTCGATCACTTCGGCTTCGCTGCTTCCAGGGACACTCGTCATGTCAGATCCTCGAATGGATCGTTCGACAACCGAACATATAAGATGGGTTTTGTTCTATTTAGCGCGTCCTGCAGGATCGGACTAGGAGTCCCAAATCCGAAGACATTCCCAGGTTCGAACTTCTGAACCAGCACCCGATGAACCTGTCGATCGTCCACGTAGACGTGCTTGCCCAATGCATCGAGCACAGGCTTGACAATGTTATCGATATCACCGGCCATCTCGGCAGCCGGAAAATAGAACAATGTTGCCGCGACCGGGCCTTCCGTCGCGAAATGGCCCTCCGGCAGGACCGCTCGCGTTGCGTCAATAACGCGCGCCTTCCATTGATCGACTGACTCCCGGCGCTTGGCAGATAAGGAAACGGGGGTTCCGGCCACTAAGAATTCAAGCGGAAACTCGATTTCCACGCTCATCGCCGCACTTTGAAGGCCAAAACACTGTCAATTCACGAAGCCCGAAGCTCGCACAGGCCCGGTTCCATTTCAACTGATTTGCCTCAACGGCCCTCAACAGATGCTGGCTTCATGAGAGCGCGATTTCTTCCGTCACCTCGTGCTTTAGTCCGGCGGCATCGATCGTCAGCGTCATCTTCGCCGTCAGCTTCTCGTTGCCCTTGAGGCTACCGGCTCCGATGGCGTCGCGTACGGCTTTCTCAATCTCGCGCTGTGAGGTGATGCCGACGCGCTTGAGAAATCGGCGCAGGCTTTCGTTGAAGACGTCCTCGTTCATGACGTTCCTCCTCTGCTCATGGCCTCACTGGATTGTTCAGCATGTATTCGCCGAGATTGCGCTGACGGCGGTCGGCGCGCGCTTCGGCATGCTGCTTCTGGACGTCGCGATCCTTGCGGCAGGCGACATATTCGGGCGAGCCCTGCTCGATGTTGTTGGCGCGGCAGAACGCGTCGTCATCGCCCGCCGCATCGGCCAGCGGCGCCGTTCTCCGCTCGAGGCAGCCCACGAGCAGAGGCGCGAGCAGGAACAGCACGATGTAGGATCTGGCGAAGTAACGTCGCATGCGTGGTTTCCCTCTTTCGTCATTGCCGGGCGCCCGTCCCCGACCTGATCGGGGATGACCCGGCAATCCATCGAAAAGATGGCAGCTTCTCCGATCTTGATGGATGCCCGGGTCAAGCCCGGGCATGACGATCCCGACGGTCACACCCTCCCCTTCAGCGCGTCGCCGATCTCGTCGAGCACCTTGGGGTCCTCGATCGTGGCCGGCATGGTCCATGGTTCGCCATCGGCGATCTTCTTGATGGTGCCGCGGAGAATCTTTCCGGAGCGTGTCTTCGGCAGGCGGCCGACAGTGATCGCGAGCTTGAAGGCGGCGACCGGCCCAAGCTTTTCGCGCACCAATGCGACGATCTCCTGCTCGATCTCGGCGGGCCGACGGCCGACGCCGGCTTTCAGCACCAGGAAGCCGCAGGGCACTTCGCCCTTGATCGCATCCTTGACGCCGAGCACGGCGCATTCGGCAACATCGGGATGCGAGGCCAGGATCTCCTCCATGCCGCCGGTGGAGAGCCGGTGGCCGGCGACATTGATGATGTCATCGGTGCGTCCCATCACCCAGACGTAGCCATCCTCATCCTTGTAGCCAGCGTCGGACGTCTTGTAGTAGCCGGGGAATTCGGAGAGGTAAGATTCCTTGAAGCGCTCATCCTGCTCCCACAGCGTCGGCAGGCAGGCGGGCGCCATCGGCAGCTTGATCACGATCGAGCCCATGGTGCCCGCGGGCACCGGACGCGCGGCTTCATCGACCACGTCAACCTGATAGCCCGGCATCGGCACCGTCGGCGAGCCGTGCTTGACCAGCAGCATGCCAAGCCCGACCGGATTGCCGGCGATGCACCAGCCGGTCTCGGTCTGCCACCAATGGTCGATCACCGGCACCTTCAGTTGCGCTTCCGCCCATTCCAGCGTCGGCGGATCGGCGCGCTCGCCGGCAAGGAACAACGTGCGGAATTTCGACAGGTCGTATTGTCGGATGAACTTGCCGTCTGGATCCTCCTTGCGGATGGCGCGGAAGGCGGTCGGCGCAGTGAAGAACGCGACCGCCTTGTGCTCGGAGATCACCCGCCAGAAGGCGCCGGCATCGGGCGTGCCGATCGGCTTGCCTTCGTACATGATCGAGGTCGCGCCGTGGAACAGCGGCCCGTAAACGATGTAGCTGTGGCCGACCACCCAGCCGATGTCGGAGCCGCACCACCAGATCTCGCCCGGCTTGACGCCATAGAGGTTGAACATCGACCATTTCAGCGCAACGAGATGTCCGCCATTGTCGCGCACGACGCCCTTGGGGATTCCCGTCGTGCCTGAGGTGTAGAGGATGTAGAGCGGATCGGTCGCGAGCACAGCGATGCAAGGTGCGGCCTTGCCGGCATCGAGCGCAGCGCGGCGCAGGCTGGCCCAGTCGTGATCGCGGCCCGCGGTGAGATCGCAAGACTGCTGCGGGCGCTGCAGGATGATGCAGCCTTGCGGCTTCGCGCCGGCAAGCTTGATCGCCTCGTCCAATAGCGGCTTGTATTGCACAATGCGACCAGGCTCGATGCCGCAGCTTGCAGAAAAGATCAGCTTCGGCTTGGCGTCGTCGATACGGCTGGCCAGCTCCTTTGCAGCAAAACCGCCGAACACCACGCTGTGCACCGCGCCGATCCGCGCGCAGGCCAGCATCGCGACGACCGCTTCCGGCACCATCGGCATATAGAGGATAACGCGGTCGCCCTTCGCCACGCCGAAATCCTGCATGACCGCGGCGAGCGTCTCCACTTCCTTCAGAAGCTCGGCATAGGTGAATCTCGTGATGCTGCCGGTGAGCGGGGAATCGTGGATCAGCGCGACCTGGTCGGCGCGACCGCCCAGGACGTGGCGGTCGAGCGCATTGTAGCAGGTGTTGACGACGGCCCCGGTGAACCAGCGTCCGTAGGCGCCGATCGAAGCGTCGAAAACCTTGCTGGCCGGTTCGATCCAATCGATCTCGCGCGCCGCCTCACCCCAGAAGCCATCGGGATCAGCCAGCGAGCGGGCATGGACCTCGTGATAGCGGCGCTTGTGAATGTTCATGGCGTTCCTCCCGGCGGTCGCCAGCCCTGACGAGGCGGGCGATTGTCGTTCCGTTCTTGTCGCCATTGTCACGGGAAGCGGCGCGGATTCAAGCCGAAAGCGCAGGACTGGTGGCCGCAGCTAAGACCCGTCGGCCCCGTTCAGCTTCTCCAGCCGCTGCTTCATCTCCTTCGGCAAGTCGTAGCCGGGCCGGCCGAACTGGGCATTGCGGCGGGCGATGAATTCATCCTGCTCGCGCTGCAGGGCGCGGGCCGCTCGCGGGTTCTCGGCCTCGCGGACCGCCCTGGCATTTGCTGCAAAGATCTCGCGGTCGAGGTCGGCGAGCTCGGGATTGGCGCAGATGACCTTCTCTACTGTGCGGCGGCCCTTGGCGCAATTGAAACTCGGCTTGCCGGCAACGGCCATCAGCGCGCCCAACCGCTCCAATTCCAGGGCCAAAGACTTGTGGTTGGCGCGCGCCGCGGCGTGATCCGGATTCAGCTTGATAGCCGCGCCGAAGTCAGCGAGCGCCTTGGGCCGGTCGCCCTTCTTGCGCCAGAGCTCGCCGCGCGCATTGAAGATATCGGCGAGCGTCCGATCCAGTCCCAGCGCCGCGTCGTAGTCGGAGATCGCCCGGTCGACCATGTCCTTGCGGGCATAGGCGTCACCCCGCGCGATCAGCGCCTTGACGCGATCGGCCTTGACGGTGTTTTCATTGTCGATCAGCGCCGTGCAGAGATCGACGACCTTGTCGTCATCGTCAGCGCCGGCAGCAGTGAGGCATGGCGCGGGATCAGCCTGCACATCCTTCAGCGGCTCGACGCTGGTTGCAAAGGCAGGCTGCGCGAGCGCCATGCAAAGACTCGACGCGATGATGACGCGTCGGATGAAGAGCCAGGATTGCATCGATTGGTCCGGCAGGAATCCTTGATCTCGAGCCGATGGTAGCAAACGACGCATATCGCGCACAGCGGGAGATTTGTCGCGATTTACGCGCTTGCTCATAAGCTCGCAAACTGATGCTAGATTGACCTATGACTGCCAACGGGAATTTGACGCGTATCAACCTTCGAATGGACCATTGTCCTGCTGCTCGTCGCCATTCCACTGTCGGCGGTGGCGCGACGGATCAACGTACCCTATCCCACCTTCCTTGCGATCGGCAGGCGTTCCTATATGCCGAAAAAACCTCGAATCATCGCGCGATTTGCGATAGCGCCGGAAATCAACTGACCTTGCAGGTGGTCCCGCCATCAACGACGAGTTCGATGCCGGTGACATATTTCGATTCATCCGAGGCCAGGAATAGCGCGGCGTTGGCGACATCCCAGGCGTCGCCCATGTGGCCCATCGGCACTTGCGCATCGCGGGCGCGCCACATCGCTTCCACGTCACCCGCGGAATAGCTGGCGGCGAGGCCGGCGGAATGCGCTACCATCGGCGTTTTCATCAAGCCCGGCAGGATCGCGTTCACGCGCACATGCTCGGCCGCGAACTGCACCGCCGTGGTGCGCGTCATCTGGTTCATCGCCGCCTTCGTGGTGGCGTAGGTGACGTAGGAGATGCCGAGATGGCGGATCGAGGCGATCGAGGAGATGTTGATGATCGAGCCGCCGCCCTGCTTCTGCATGACAGGAATAACGTGCTTCATGGCAAGATAGGCGCTCTTGAGGTTGACGGCGAAGACGCGATCCCATTCCGCCTCGCTCACCTCGACGACGCTGCCTATCTCGGCGATGCCGACATTGTTGTCGAGCACGTCGATGCGGCCGTACGTCTTCAGGCACGCCGCGACCATCGCCTCGATGTCGGATGCACGGGAGACATCCGCGGTGAACGCGGTCGCCCTGCCGCCCTCGCCGGTGATGATGCCGGCCGTCTCTTCTGCTGCAGCCGCATTACGGTCGACACAGAACACGCTGGCACCCTCACGGGCAAAGGTGACGGCGGTCGCCTTGCCGTTGCCCCAGCCGGGCCCAATCGAGCCTGCGCCGACCACCATCGCGATTTTGCCCTTGAGCCGATCCATTGGTTTCTCCCTTGCTGTAGTTCGTATTGCAGCCAGGCGCCCGCGGTCAACCCAATCCGGCTGATGTGCCCGATGCAAAGTCCGCATGCATCATCCGAAAGTCGCAGGCGCGATGCCTCTTGCAACGTTTCCCCCAAACCAGCATGAATGCGCCGCCCAGTATCTCGGCCGTCCCGCCGGGCTAGATGAGAGCATTCCGGAGGAAGCATGACTGCAGAAGGCCGACCGTCAGGCAAATCGTCGCCCAATGACGACGTCGTCGCGATCTCCGAGGAGGCGCTGCAGAAGGCGGAAACCTTCGTCGAGGCGGAGGAAGGTGCGACCAACCGCCTGATGGGCTGGGCAGGACGCATTTCGACCACGATCGCGGTGGTCATGAGCCTGTTTCATCTCTATGCAGCCTACGCGATCGTTCCGACCCAGGAACTTCGCTATACCCACGTCGCCTTCACGCTGGTACTGAGCTTCCTGCTGTTTCCGCTCGCTACGCGGTTTCGCAACCGCGTACGCTGGTGGGACATCGTGCCGGGCATCGTTGCGGTCGCAACCATCATCTATGCGCTGTGGGGCGGCGAGGATTTCACCGACCGCGCCACCACGCCCGACCACCTGGACGTCATCGTCGGCATTGTCTTCATCGTGCTGCTATTGGAGGCGACGCGGCGCACGACCGGACCCATCATGCCGGTGGTGTCGCTGTTCTTCATCGCCTACGCGATGCTCGGCCCGCACCTGCCGGCGCCATGGACCCACCGCGGCTACGACCTGACCCGTCTGGTCGGCCATCTCTTCATCACCCTGGAAGGCATTTTCGGCGTCGCGGTCGATGTGTCGGCCACCCTGATCATCCTGTTCACGATCTATGGCGCGTTCCTGCAGCAATCCGGCGCCGGAAAGTTCTTCATCGACTTCTCGCTGGCGCTGATGGGCGGCAAGCCGAACAGCGCGGGAAGGACGGTGGTGCTGTCGTCGTTCCTGCTCGGCGGCCCCTCGGGTTCGGGTGTCGCCACCACCGTGATGATCGGCACCGTGGCCTATCCGATGCTGGCCAAAGCGGGATTTGAGAAGAACGCCGCTGGCGGATTGCTGGCGGCCGGTGGCCTCGGCGCGATCCTGTCGCCGCCGGTGCTGGGGGCAGCCGCTTTCCTGATCGCCGAATTTCTCAAGATCAGCTATCTCGACGTGATCTGGATGGCGACCATCCCGACCTGCCTCTATTACATGTCGCTGCTGTTCATGGTCGAACTGGACGCTCGCAAGTTCGGCGCCAAGGACGTCAGCTTCACGCAAGAACTGACGCTCGGCCAAATGACCAAGCGCTACGGCTTTCACTTCATCTCATTGGCCGCCGTGGTCGTGTTCATGATCATCGGCTATTCGCCGTCACTGTCGGTGTTCTACGCCGTCGTGGTCACCTTCGTGCTGAGCTTCCTGCGGAGGGAAACGGCGCTGGTGCCCTCGAAGCTGATGAAGGCGCTGGCCGACGGCTCGATCGGCGCGCTCAATGCCGCGACCACCTGTGCATGCGCCGGCATCGTCGTCGGCACCGTGACGCTGACGGGCCTCGGCCTGAAATTCTCGTCCATCGTGATCAGCTACGCCGGCGGCAGCCTCCTGTTGACCGCGATCTACACCTCGCTGATCGTCTGGACCATCGGTCTCGCGGTGCCGGTGACCGCCTCCTACATCATCTGCGCCGTGATCGCAGCGCCCGCGCTGATCAAGCTCGGCGTGCCCGATTACGCCGCACACATGTTCATCTTCTACTACGCTGTGCTGTCGGAGGTGTCGCCGCCAACAGCGCTTTCTCCGTTCGCGGCTGCCGCCATCACCGGCGGCGACCCCTACCGCACGACGCTGCAGTCGTGGAAATACACGCTGCCGGCCTTCCTGGTGCCGTTCGTGTTCGTGCTCGACCCGCAGGGCGTCGGCCTGCTGCTGTCGATCCCCAAAGGCGGCTCGTGGATCGATATCCTTGAAATCACGATCAAGACGACCCTCGGGCTACTCGCGCTTGCCGCGTTTGCCCAGAACTGGGCCCTGCGACAAACTACGCCGATCGAACGCGGCCTGCTTCTGCTATCCGGATTGCTGCTGGTGTTTCCGAGTTTGATCGAAGCGATCGTCGAATGGATGATCGGCCGCGATATCAGCTACACCTATGTGCCGGGTCTGGTCATCGGTCTCGGCGTGCTGCTGTGGCAGGCGAGAACGGCGAACCCGAAGCAACCGGCGCTTACGATTTAGTCAGGGAGTGATAGAGATGAAGAAACTGAAGAAGACTGTGGCGATACTCGCTGTGACGATTTCAGCAGGTTTCGCTTTCGCCGGCATCGCGCACGCGCAGCAGAAGACCATGTCGATCGGCACTGGCGGTACCGGCGGCGTCTACTATCCGCTCGGCGGCGCGGTCGCCAACGTGCTCTCGAAGAACCTTCCCAACGTGCAGGCCACTGCCGAGGTCACCGGCGGCTCGGTCGACAATCTCAAGCTGATCGGCACCGGGCAGAGCGAAATGGGCTTCACCATGGCCGATGCCGCGCTCGACGCCCTGCAGGGCCATGACAAGTTCAAGAACAACAAGGTGCCGCTGCAGGCCCTCCTCGTGGTCTATCCGAACCGCATGCATGTGGTGACCGTCGAGGGCACCGGCATCGAGAAGATGGCGGACCTCAAGGGCAAGCGCGTTTCGACGGGTTCGCCCGGCAGCGCCACCGAAGTGATGGCGTTCCGTGTCATCGAAGCCGCCGGCCTCGATAAGGACAAGGACATGAAGCGCGAGCGGCTCGGCGTCGCCGAATCCGTCAACGCCATCAAGGACCGCAAGATCGATGCCTTCTTCTGGGTCGGCGGCATTCCGACCGCGGCGGTGACCGATCTGGCCGCAACCCCCGGCATCAAGATGAAACTGATCGACCATGGCGAACTGGCCGAGAAGATGAACGCCAAATACGGCAAGCTCTATTCCGCCAGCACGATCAAGGCCGGCTCGTATCCGGGCTACGACAAGGACAACTCGATCGCCGAGGTCTGGAACCTGATCGTCACCGGCGACAAGATGAGCAACGACGATGCCTATACGATCGTCAAGACGCTGGTGGAGAAGAAGGCTGATATCGTCGCCGTGCACAAGGAAGCCCAAAGCTTCTCGCTCGACAACCAGCGGCAGGATCGCTCCCCGATCCCGTTCCATCCCGGCGCGCTGAAGTATTTCAAGGAAATGGGGATCGGCGGCTAGCACGCCTCAATCCAAATTCCAGACCGCACGCTGAGCGGCGCCATCGTGCGCCGCTCATTCTTTCGCCGGCAACCGCCAGCATCACTCAAGGACTTCAAATGCCCTCTTCGACCCTCACTTCGTCACATCTCAGCCGCCGCTCGCTGCTGCGCGGCACCGCCGCGGTTGCCGGCGCATCGCTGCTGCCGCACCTGGCCCGCGCCGCCGAATGGCCGACGCGGCCGGTCAAGCTCCTGGTGCCGTTTTCCGCCGGTGGCACCACCGACATCCTGGCCCGCGTGGTCGCGGCCAAAGTCTCCGAGGAGTTCGGCCAGCAGTTCATCGTCGAGAACAAGACCGGCGCGGGCGGCAACATCGCGGCCGACGCAGTCGCCAAGGCCGATCCCGACGGCTACACCTTCCTCGTCGGCACGCCGGGGACGCATGCGATCAATCCGTTCGTGTTCAAGAACATGCCGTTCGATCCGCTGAAGGACATCGCGCCGGTCATCATCATCGCGCGGGTGCCCAATCTCTGCTCGGTCACCAATTCGCTGCCGGTGAAGTCCGTCGCCGAGCTGATCGACTATGCCAAGTCGAAGCGCGGCGAATTGTTCTACGGCACGCCCGGGCTCGGCAGCACCGCCCATGTCTCGACCGAGCTGTTCCGCTCAATGACCGGCGTCGAGATCACGCATGTGCCATACAAAGGCAGCGCGCCGGCATTGACGGACCTGATCGCCGGCCGCGTCCATCTGATGATCGACAACCTGCCCGCCGCGCAGTCCTTCGCCGAAGCCGGACAGATCCGTCCACTTGCGGTGTCCACGTCCAAGCGCTGGCCGCTCTTGCCGGATCTTCCGACGATCGCGGAGGCTGGCGTGCCCGGCTATGACGCCGCGTCCTGGTTCACGATCGCAGCTCCCGCGAAGACGCCGAAGGAGATCATCGACCGCCTCAACCCGAGCATCGACAAATTCCTCAAGACCGAGGACGGGATCGCGCGCCTGCGCAAGCTCGGTGCCGAACCCGCCGGCGGCTCGGCCGAAGACATGCAGGCCTACGTGCTGGCGGAGACCGAGAAGTGGGGCAAGGTCGCCAAGTTCGCGGGCATCAAGCCGGAGTGACGATCGGCAGCCGCGTGGTCACGCGAACGGCGATCTCGAACATGGTGGCCGCCGCACCGCGGCGGCCACCAACATCGAATTCATGAGCATTGCTCTCCCCGTAGCAGGCCGGGAAATGGGCCGGACAGGGCGCCTCGGCAAACCCATCCAACGGCGCATAGAGCCAGGCACCGACACACATGTCAGTTCGGTCATTGGCAACGACCCTGTTCCCTGCTTAATTTCGCTCCGCGAAACCGGCTCGCCAGTGGCCGGCGCAACCGGGAGAAACGCCAATGCCTGCTTACCGCGCCGTGGGACTATCTTTGGGAGCCGCTGTCCTGCTTTGCAGCGTCAGCTTCAATCCTGTCCATGCGAAGCCTTTCATGATCGTAGGGCTCGACGAGAAGCTATTATGGGATGACGCCGGAAAACCGATCCTGTCAGCGCCCGGCAAGGACCAGGTGCTCATCCTTGACCTTGCCAATCCCGAAAATCCCAAGACTGTTGCCTCACTGCCGCTGAAGAATTCGGTGGTGGGTCCGCCGGTCAATCTCGACATCGACCCGACCGGCTCTATCGCTCTCGTCGCCGATTCGGTCGATGTGACCAAGGACGGCGATGCGCTGAAGCAGACGCCGGACAACAAGGTCTATGTCATCGATCTCAAGGCCACCCCGCCGAAGCTGGCAGCGACTGTTACCGTCGGCAAGCAGCCCTCGGGGCTCAGCATCAGCCCGTCCGGCAAGATGGCGCTGGTCGCCAATCGCGGCGACAATTCCGTTAGCGTGCTCTCGATCAATGGGAGCGACGTCAAGGCCGCCGACACGATCACGTTGCCCGACAGCGTCGCCCATGTGGCGTTCACGCCGGACGGCAAGCGGGCGCTCGCTGTCCGCTTCCCCGCGCACAAGGTCTCGGTGCTCGATATTGCCGGAGACAAGGTGACCTACAACAAGGTCGATCTGCCGACGGGCCAATGGCCATACAATGTCGCGGTGACGCCAAATGGCAAGCTCGCACTGACGTCCGACAATGGCGGCGCCGGCTCATCCGACGGCAGCGTCGATACCACGAGCGTGATCGATCTCGAAGCCAATCCGCCGCGCATCATCGACCGTGTGGTGGTCGGCGACGGTCCCGAGGGCTTTGCGATTTCGCCGAAGGGAGATCTCGCCGTCGCCGCCATTTTGCGCGGCTCAAACATGAAGAACGCGTACTACTATCAGAAGAACGGCAGCCTCACGGTGCTGAAGATCGATGGCAAGAAAGTGACCAAGGCTCAGGACATCGAGGTCGGTGGCTTGCCCGAGGCGGTCGCGTTCACGCCGGATGGCAAGTACCTTCTCGCCGGAAATTACCTGACTCAGGATTTCTCGATCCTCAAAGTCAATGGCGGCAAGGTTGTCGACACCGGCAAACGCTTCAAGGTGCCGGGTCACCCGGCTTCGGCACGGATGGGACACTAGGGATGGATCGCGTGAACGGGATTCCCAGAACGGGAATCGATCCCGACGATAACGACAAACAACCATAGACATTAACGTATGCCGCCGTCGCGAAATGACGCGGCGGCGCATCATTTGCGATCGGCTTGCGAGCAGTTCGGACCGAATGGCCGCGGAGCACGGCATTTGCAGCCGCTCATGCTCTCGTGCGCTTCGATTTTTGATTACAATTTTAGCTTTATTAGCTTCTTTAACCCTACCTAAGCATTCATGGGGATTTGCAGGGAGGGTCCTCAAATTTCCAGATTAAGGCCGCCACGGAGATGTACGAGTCAAATCGACATCACGGGAAAGGCGGGCATGAATCAAATCAACCCCAAGGAATACGCACGACCCGGCTGGTTCGGTCATCGCAAATTGACACCGCGGGCCTGCGTCGCTGACAGCAAGAAGCACCTTCGCACCTTCCTTTCCGATGCTCTCGAGGATCTCGGCTTCATCACTTCGGAGTGCAGTGAGGCCACTGAGCTGGATGGCGCGCTGGACGAGCATCGGCCGGACCTGCTTGTGCTTGGTGTCTCGGTCAACGGCATCGAGGTCGGCAAGATTCTGGAGGTTCTCGTCAGGAAGAATTTCGCAGGCAAGGTTCTCGTCATCGGCCCGCCCGAGTCAATCATGGTAAAAGCGGTCAGGCAAATTGGCGAAGAATACGGCGTAGCCATGCTGCCGCCGCTGGCGACGCCGTTTGGCGCAGGAACGCTGCGCGACAGCGTCGCGATGCTGCTGCCGCAGGAGCCCGCGCCGAGCCCTGCGGTCGACGTGGCGGAGGCGCTCAAGGCGGGCTGGCTCGAATTGTGGTACCAGCAGAAGATCAACCTGCGCACGCTGGTTCCTGCGGGCGCGGAGGCGCTGGTCAGGATGCGGCATCCGGCGTGGGGCGTGGTGCCGCCGGCCTATTTCATTCCCGATGACGGCGATCCGCATTTCCATGCGCTGTCCGAATTCGTGGTCGGTCGCGCCATCGAGGACTGGCACTATCTCTTGGAGCAGAAAGGACCGGTGGACCTGTCGATCAACTTGCCGGTGTCGTTCCTGAGGGATCCTCATGCCGTGCGCGAACTATGCGGTCGTGTGCCGCAGCATCCTGCCTTCGGCGGCCTCTTGCTCGAGATCGGAAGCGCCGAGGTGATCGAGAATCCGGATCTCGTGATCGAGGTGGCGCGGCAGGTGCGGTTCCACAACATCGCGATCTCGGTCGACCAGGTCGGGACGGAGTGGCCATCGCTGATGGGGCTGAAGAGCTTTCCCTTCGTCGAGCTGAAGATCGATCATCAATTCGTCACCGGTGCCGCCGATGACCGGCTGAAGCAGACCGTATGCAAACACGTCGTCGAACTCGCCCACGACCACGGCGCGCGGGCGCTCGCCCAGGGCGTCGAAACACGCGCCGACTTCCTCACCGCGCATGCGGTCGGCTTCGACCTGGTGCAAGGCTATCTGTTCGGCAAGCCGATGGGGGTGAAGAAGTTCGCCCGCTCACGGCCTTCCCCCGCCGCGAGCGCCGAATCGAAATCGTGACGTTCCCTGGGGCCATCCCCCGGGTTCACTGGAATGTCATGTCGATGCATTTCGAGATGTCCGAGCCGAGGCCGGAGGAGATGGTGATGCAGCCACGCACCTTCTGCACGTTATTGTCGCTGGCCCAGACGGAATAGCCGCCGGGACCGAAGAACGAGTTGGTGTTCGGCGGTTCGGTTTCGGCGGCGTCGAACGAGTAATTGCCGTCGGTGTCGAAGATGCGCGGCCGCTTGGTGCAGCCGCCATCGGCCTGCACGTTGATGACCTCCTTGTTGTCGCGCGTCAGCGCCAGCGAGACCTGGCAGCGGAAGTATTCCGAGGTCTTGGTGTTGAACAGATAGGCGTAGGACCTGCAGGTCGCGGTGTTGAGCTTGCCGGCGGACAATCCCCGGCTGCAGGCAATCCGCTGATTGTTGGAGAGCTTGAATTCGTCGGCACAAGCCGCGGTGGCCATCGTCATGAGCGAGAGCGCAAAACCGAAACCGATATTCATGCCGGCCTTCATTCGAATCATCCCTATCGAGCTTTTCGCAATGATGCGTTTGTAGATGGAAACGGCAACATAGTCGCGAGGCTGAAAATCACAAACCCGCAGGGATGCACGCGATGCCGCACGACGACTTCCGTCGTATTGACGGAATAACAGCGTTCGTGATTTGTTCAAACAAGAGCGCCAGTTTCGGCAATGATGACTGGGGAGGTGATCATGACTCGATTTCAAGCCAAGACCTTTTTGATGGCGACCTTTTCGATGGCTGCGGCGCTGACGATGCTGGCCACTCCCGCACTCGCACAACGCGCATCGCCTGCACCCTGGGAGCTGAAGCCCGACATGGGCTACGCCTATGGCAAGGACGGCTCGACCCTCGCCTACAAGATGGGGACCAACAATGCCGGCCTGTTGCTCAAAGGCGCGAAGAAGGTGCCGAGAGGCACGTTGTTCTTCATCGGCCAGAACGGGCAGCTCTACATGCGCTCCGGCCCCTATCTCGAGGGCGACGGCAAGTTCATGTTCGGATCGAACTAAAGATCGCGCATGCGTTGCTTTCACCCTCCCCTGAAAGACCCTGAAAGGGGAGGGTCGACGCGAATGAAATGAGCGGCGGGGAGGGGTCAAGTCTCTCCGCGGAGACACTGCCCGTGTTGAGAGATGACCCCGCCCCGGTTCGCATTCCGCTGCGCTACATGCGAACCGACCCTCCCCTTTCAGGGGAGCATGAAGAAACTAAAACACTGACGCCAATTCCTTGGCGCCGGGCTTGTTGCTGTTGTAGTCCATCCGCTCGTCGGTGACTGCGAGGAGCTTGGCGACGGTGTTATGGCGGATGGCGACCGGGTTGCGCTGATAGCCGCCGCGCTGGAAGAAGTTCGACGTCGGCACCTTCTCGCGCATTGCCTGCGGCATCGTGACCATGTCGAACCCGGTGCCGTCGCCGGTCAGGTTCATCATCTCGAGTTCGGCCGCGCTCAGCGGGCGGGTATAGCCCTTGGCCCGCGCGAAAATGACTGACGTCAACAGCTTATGGGTCTGCAGCATCGGCCCGACGTCGATATCGAGCACCATGGCATGGACCGCCCAGCCCTGCGGCGTATTCGCGAGCCGCTCGTGCGCCGACCAGCTGTCCGGAACCGAGCGTGCGAATGCCACCATCTTCCTCAGCACCGCGATCTTGTGATCCATCGCCGTGCGCGCGGGATCGGACAGCGTGGCTGCCTTTTGGGTCAGCGCCTTGATGAACTCGTGACCCTGCTGGGCAATCAACTCGACGGTGTTGGTGGTGAGCAGCTGGTTGTAGCCGATTGCGGTCGAGATCGCCCTTGTGCCGGGGCCGCGGTAGCCCGACTGCATGTCGTGATTGCCGCTGCCGCCGGTCTCGAAGGAATAGACCCGAACTGCCTGCTCGCGCGTCAGGCCGGCTGCGAGCGCGTGGCGGGCATAGGCGCGCTTGAACTCGGCCTCGCTGGCCGGCCGTTGCGGCCTGAACTGAAACTGCTCGGCGGCGGCTTTCAGGAAATCGGCAACGAGGGGAATGGCCTTGCGCGGACGCGACGGTTCCTCTTCTTCCTCCGGCACCGGACTCACCGGCCGTTTCGGCCCGGTATAGACGGGCGGCTGGTCGAGCACATAGTCATCGAGCGTGATCGGCTGCCGCTCGCGCCGCTTGGCGTTGCGGGTGCGCCGCTTCTCGGAGATCGCGCTCCAGTAAGCGCCCGCCTCCTCCTCGAAGGCGGCGCGCGCTTCCTGATATTCCTGCAGCTTGCGGCGATATTCGGCGATCGCCTGCGGCGTCGCGGCCTGCGCCATCGCGTCCATGGTGGATGCCGAAAGGGTGGCGGTCTCGCCCGCCACGGCGCCCGGCGCGCTCGCGAACAGCGCGAGCGCGACCAATCCGTGGGAACAGCGAATCAACGGCAGGCGCATCGCTCTCTTGTAGCAAGGACGCACGCGAAGTCAGCGTGCAATCGAACGACAATGTGTCGCGAGCGCCCGGATCCGGAACCGGAGAGAACCGCCAAGCCGGTCACGTCCAGACCCAAGGCAACCGCAATGCCCACTGCAGGACGGGCGCGAATCGGCGCATCACTCCGGCTCGACGCCGCTGGCCTTCACGAGCTGCGCCCACTTCTTCTCGTCCTTGTCGATGAAGTCGGCATAATCCTCGGGCGAGCCCGGTGTGATCTCGGTGCCATCAGCGCCCAATTGCCGCTTCACCTCGTCGGAGGCGAGCGCGTCGCGCAGCACCTTGTTGAGCTTGTCGATGATCGGCCGCGGCGTGCCGGCCGGTGCGGCGAGACCGTAATAGAGCGAGGCGTCGAAGCCGGGAACACCGGCTTCGGCGATCGTCGGCACGTCGGGCAGGAGGCCGGAGCGGGTCGCGCTGGTCACCGCCAGCGCCCGCAATGTCCCCCCGCTGACATTGGAGTGGGAGGCCGGGATCGGCGCAAATGCCATCGGAATGTGCCCGCCAATGAGGTCGACCAGCGCGGGGCCGGTTCCCTTGTAGGGAACATGCACCAGCGAGATGCCGGCGCTGTGCGCGAAATATTCGCCGGTGACGTGGCTTGCGGTGCCTGCGCCGGCCGAGCCGAAACTGACCTTGCCGGGATTTTGCTTCGCATAGGCGATCAGCTCGGCGACGCTCTTGGCCGGGAACGACGGATGCACGACCAGCGAGTTCGGTGCATTGCCGATCATCCCGATCGGCGCGAAATCCTTACGCGGATCGTAGCCCGCCTTCTTGTAGAGCGACGGGCCGATCGCGAGCGTCCCGGTATAGCCGAGCACCAGCGTGTAGCCATCCGGATCGCTCTTGGCGACCGCCTTGGTGCCGACCGTGCCGCCGGCGCCGGGACGGTTGTCGATCACAATCTTTTCGCCGAGCAGCTCGCTCATCTTATCGGCGATGCCGCGGCCGACGATGGAGGTGCTGCCGCCGGGTGCGAAGGGGATGACGAGCGTGATCGGCCGGTTCGGATAGTCTTGGGCCTGCGCTGGCCAGAATGCTGCGCTGGCAGCAAGCGCAGCGACAGCGGTGCAAAGTCGTTTCCTCCAGGACAGCATGTCCAAAAGTCTCCCCTGACGTTTCTTGTCGCCGCATCGTCCTAGAAAGAGCCCGCATGTGCAACCCGTCGCAGCCGGGTTGACGCTATTTCCATGCGAAGACCGGCTGTTCGAGATCGGAGACACGGGTGTCGCGGCCGGCCAGCACCTCGCGGAACTGGTAGATCAAGGCCGCCGTCGGGGCGTGGATATGCTGGCCGGCGTGGCGGAAGCGGATCACGCGCCTGGCACTTTCGGGAATGGTGGTGAAGCTGAACGCATCATCCGCTTCGATCGCCTGCAGCGTGACGCGATGGACCGAGGCGACCTCGTCCGGGTTGGGCACGATCGGCGCCTGGGTCGAGACCCACACCACAATCGGCGTAATGAGATAGCCGGAGCGGGTCGGATAATCGTCGAGCACGCCCAGCACGTCGCCATCATCGACGCGGAGACCGAGCTCTTCGTGCAGTTCGCGCAATGCCGCTTCCGCCTGTGTCTCGCCGGGGTCGCAGCGTCCACCGGGCAGCGCCCATTGCGCGCTGTGGCTGCGCAGGCCGGCCGCGCGGCGGGTGAGCAGGAACGCGGTCTCCTCGCTCTCGCCGCCAGTGAGCGCGATCGCGACCGCCGCGCGTTTGAGCAGCAGCGCGGAGTCGTTCGGCAAGGGCGTGAATGCCGCGCAGAGCTCCGCGATATTCCGCCGGGTGGCATCATCAAATGAGCGGGCCATTGATCTTGACTACAACAGTCCCGCGTTCGATGAAACGACCTGATATCACGTCTTGCCGAATGGAAAGCATCACATGACGAAACGGGCCGCGGAAAAACTCAGATCCGACGGCTGGAAGATCGTCGATACATCCGGCTTCCTGCATCTGGTCGGACCGCTGTGGCAGCGCCTCGTCGGCGACGAGCATGAATATGCATTGGTCACCGAGGACAAGCATCACAATCGCCGTGGCCTGGTGCAAGGCGGCGTGATCATGACCTTCGCGGACCGCACCTGCGGCATGACCGCCCGCTACGTCTCGGGCAAGCCGGCGCTGGCGACCGTGCAGCTGGATACGCATTTCGTGGAGGCCGGCAAGATCGGCGAAACCTTGATCTCGAAGCCGCGCGTGGTGCGCTCGACCAGGAGCCTGATCTTCATCACCACGGAAGTGACCGTCGAGCGACGCTGCATCGCCATGGCGAACGGCGTGTTCAAGATATTGAAGAGCGAGTAGGCTTAACATTCGTCATTCCGGGATGGTGCGCGAGCACCAGACCCGGAATCTCGAGATTCTCCGATGCGCAATTGCGCATCGTAGTTCGATGCTTCGCATCGCCCCGGAATGACTCCAGGAGGAGCAGACAATGCAGTACCGTCAACTTGGCCGCAGCGGCCTGAAGATTTCGCCGATTTGCCTCGGCACCATGATGTTCGGCGGCCCGACCGACGAGGCGACCTCGACGCGGATCGTCGCAAAGGCACGCGAGGCCGGCGTCAACTTCATCGACACCGCCGACGCCTATAATGCCGGAAATTCCGAGCAGGTGGTGGGCCGCGCGATATCCAACAACCGGCAGAACTGGATCCTCGCCACCAAGCTGGCCAATCAGATCGGCGACGATCCCAATTTTGGCGGGCTGTCGCGACGCTGGGTGCTGCAGGCGGCCGAGGCGAGCCTGAAGCGGCTCGGCACCGACTACATCGACATCTACTACCTACACAAGGAAGATCACACCACGCCGCCGGACGAGACCGTGCGCGCGATCGGCGACCTGATCCGACAGGGCAAGGTGCGCTATTTCGGCGTCTCGAACTATCGCGCCTGGCGCCTCGCCGAGATCTGCAACATCTGCGACCGGCTCGGCCTCGATCGCCCGATCGTGAGCCAGCCCTATTACAACGCGATGAACCGCATGCCCGAGGTCGAGCATCTCCCGGCCTGCGGCCATTACGGGCTCGGCGTGGTGCCCTATAGCCCGCTGGCCCGCGGCGTTCTGACTGGCAAGTACCGTCCCGACGCCGCCCCCGACAAGGACAGCCGCGCCGGCCGCAGTGATACCCGGATGATGCAGACCGAATGGCGGCCGGAATCCTTGAGGCTTGCGCAGGAAATCAAGCAATATGCCGAAGCCCGCGGCATCACCGCCGCGCAATTCGCGGTCGCCTGGGTGCTGAACTCATCCTTCGTCTCCGCCGTGATCGCCGGCCCGCGCACCGAAGCGCAATGGGACGATTATATCCGCGCACTCGACTATTGCTTCACTGCCGAAGACGAGGCGCTGATCGACCGGCTCGTCGTCAGCGGGCACCCTTCCACGCCGGGCTACAACGATCCGGCCTATCCGATCGAGGGGCGACGCGCGCGGACGGCGGAGCCATCGTAGCTGCTGATCCGGAAATTCACGCACTCCTTGCAGGCCAGGCAACCACCTCGCCGGACATCACCAGGCGATCGCGACCGCTTTCCTTGGCGGCGTAAAGGGCACGGTCGGCGGCGGCCACCAGCGCGCCGCACTCGGTCACCGCCTCGCGCGGAACGTTGGTCGCGCCACCGATGCTGACAGTGATGAGTCGCGACGGCAGATTTTGCGCATGCAACATGCCGAGCTCGCGCAGCGCCTCGCGAATCCGTTCACCGACCTGCACACAGCCCTCCGCATCAGTATTCGGCAGCAGCAGCACGAATTCTTCACCGCCATACCGCGCCGCCAGATCGGCCGGCCGCCGGGCCTGCGCGGCCAGGATCCGCGCCACCGCGCGCAAGCAACCGTCGCCGGCCTGATGGCCGTAATGATCGTTGAATTTCTTGAAATGGTCGACGTCGACCAGGAGTAGCGACAGCGGCCCGCCGGCGCGCCGGGCGCGGGCCCACTCGTCGGCGAGACGCTCGTCGAATTGCCGGCGATTGGCAAGCCCTGTCAAGCCGTCGGAGGTGGCAAGCACAGCGAGCTTGTCCTCCAGATCCTTTTGCTTGGTCATGTCGCGCGAAATGGCGACGACGCCGTCGATTGCAGCGGTGTCCGGCGCACGCGTCACGCGTAGCGCGGTTTCGACCCAGATCTCGCCCTTCTCGCGATGGCGGTTGCGATAGACGATCCTCGCCTCTTCGGCCTCGCCGTTCTTCAGCGCCGCGACCGCCTGCTCGACCCGCAGCCGGTCTTCGGCATTGACGCCACCCAACGCCTGAGTTCCCATCAGCCTCTCGGCGGTCCAGCCAATCACGCGCACGCTGGAGGGCGAGACGTAACGAATCACTTCGTCCAAGCCGATCCGCATCACCATATCGCTGGACTGCTCGGCCAACAGGCGGAAATCGGCTTCCTTGGCCAAGAGCGCCGTCGCCATGCGCTGCCGCTGCGCCAATTGCCGTATGAGGTAGTAGCCGATCAGGGCGATCAGCAGCGTGAGGCCCAGAACTATCGCGATGCGCGCGAGCACGGCTTGGCGCCAGGGCGCCAGCACGTCGTCCTGCGCCTTCGTCGCCAGCACCAAGAACGGGTAGCGACTGCTGCGCTGGTAGTAACTCAACCGCTGCAGGCCATCGAGCGGCGATTTGAAGTAATAGACGCTGGCCGCCGGCCGGGTTTGCTGTTCCCTGAACAAGGGTGCGCTCGACATGTCGCGCCCGACATAGGCGCCTTCATCGTCGCCGCTGCGCGCGAGCAAGATGCCGTCGGCACTGAGCAGGGAGATTGCCCCGTTCGTGCCCACTTCGAACTGCTCGTAGAAGCGCAGGAAATAGGCCACGTCGATGGTCGTCAGCACGACGCCGGCAAACGTGCCGTCGGGATGGTTGAAACGACGCGAGACCGTGACGATCCATTGGCCGCCGGAGCGGCTCTTGACGGGGCGGCCGAAAAAGCTGCTGCGATCGGGCCGAGCCAAATGATGCTGAAAATATTCGCGGTCGCTGTTGTTGAGGCCGGCGAAGTTGATCTGCTCGGTGGTAGCCAGCCAGCGGCCGGTCTCGTCATAGACGAAGATGCCGCGAATGCGCTGCCTGTTGAATTGTCGTTGCTGCAGGAACGCCTGGAGCTTTGCAAGCGCCGCCGGGTCTGTCCCGCCCGTCTCCATGCGGTCGACCATGCCGGCAAGGATCGTCTCGGCCAGATCAAACGTGTCGTCCGCGTGCTGCGTCAGCGAGCGGGCGAGATTGGTCATGTCGACTTCGGCGTTCCTGAGGTAGACGGCACGCGATTCCCATTCGCGCCAGCCGCTCAGCGCCAGAATGGCCGCGCACGCAAGCGCGACAAATGCCGTCGCGACCAAGGCGAGACGGTTTGAGCTCAGTTCGTTGCGGCCCTTTACCATGGAGGTTCACTCCAATCCGGTGCAACCTCACATCTCGGCCTTAAGGTAGTATTGCGCCTGCCGCTCTCATTGAGCGGACTGCGTGCAGTGCAATGAGATGGCCCTGAGCGGGAACCGGAAGAATTCCGAAGCCCACAGGCGCGACCGGCAGGATCGACCCTGTTGCGCCGCAAAAATTACCGACGTTTCGCATAGTATCGGTGGCGCTTCATTAACCACGGCGCGCGACTGCCGCCGGCAACTCGCGACTTCGCCCGATGTCAGCGACGCGCGCCGTTTGCCGCACGCAGCGATTTCACGAAATCGATCACCGCCAGAATCATCACACCCACAACAATGAGGATGAGCGGAATGGCCTTGACCCAAGCCAATATGACTCCAAGAAATGTCATCACCAGCCCGAGGCCGATGATTCCGGTGATCAGATTGGTCATCGCGCTTTCCTTTTCTCTCCGCCGGGCGCCGGCTTCGATCCAACGGTCGTGACTCCCCGCCGGCCGCTGCGCCCGACATTGTTGACAAGCCAGTGCGCGGTGCGCAACAGGCGCGCATCGTTGCCGCGGCGGCCGACAAGCTGAATCCCCAACGGCAGGCCGGTTTCGGACCTCATCAACGGCAAGCTGATGGCAGGCATGCCGAGATAGGTCCAGGTCGTGCAGAAAATCGGGCTGCCGGTCGTCTCGATTCCGGGCGCCTCGCCCGGCGCAGCAGGCGTCAGAACGGCGTCGTATTCGTCGAATGTAAGGTCCAGAATCTGGTTGAGCGCCGTAATGCCGGCCAGCGCGTTGCAATAATCCATCGCGAGGTGCGCGCGGCCGCGCTCGATCAGTTGCCGCAACTGCGTGCTGAGCTTGTCGCCACCTCGCTCGTAATCGCGGCGCAGATTGTGGCCCATCTCAACGTCCATTATGACGCGGTGCATATCGACGACCCTGTCAAAGCTCGGCCCAAGCTCGACTTCGCTCGCGGCCTCGCCCAAAGCCTCGACAAGCTCGGCAAAAGCTTCACGTGTCACCGGCTCGGCCTGCTCCCAAACCGCAGAGCGCACGAAGGCAAATCGCGGCGGCAATGGCGGCTCGTTCGCCGCTACGGCAGAAAATGGCGGATGCGCAACAGGCCGCGTGTCCAAATCTTCCTCGTCGAACCCGACCATCACCTCGGCCAGCAGGGCCGCGTCCTCGACGCTGCGCCCGAACACGCCGACATGATCGAGCGTGCGCGACAATTCAAGCGCGCCGCTGCGCGGAATGAGGCCATGCGTAGGCTTGAAGCCTACCACGCCGCAGAAAGCGGCGGGGCGGATCACCGAGCCATTGGTCTGCGAGCCGATGGCACCTGGCACCATCAGCGCCGCAACGGCCGCGGCGGAGCCGGAGGAGGATCCGCCCGGTGTGCGATCCGGGTTGTGCGGATTTCGGGTCTTGCCCGGATTGTAATAGGCATACTCGGTCGTCACCGTCTTGCCGAGGATCACAGCTCCTGCCGCGCGCAGCCGCGCCACAGCCGCCGCATCGCGCCGCGGCGTGCGTCCGGCCCACAACTCTGATCCGAATTCCGTCGGCATATCGCCGGTATCGAAGATATCCTTGATGCCCACCGGCACGCCATGCAGTGGGCCTACAGCCCTGCCCTGCTTGCGATGATCGTCAGCAGCCTCGGCCTGCCGCATCGCGTGGTCGCGATCGAGAAACGCCCACGCACGGATATCGCGATCGAACTCGTCGATGCGCTTGAGGCAGTCGCCGACAAGCTCCGCCGAACTGAACCGGCCGTCGCGGATGCCGGCCGCGGCTTCCGCGAGACCCAGCGCATTGAGACTCATGCGTACCCTTTCATCGGTTGACCGGGCAGCTCACCGCGATCCATAGAGGTAGCCGGGCAACCACAATGCAATGTCCGGGAAGATATAGACCAGCGCCATGGTGAGGAAGACCAGGCCGACAAAGGGAAGCGCGCCGGAGAAGATGTCGGTAAGCTTCACCTCCGGCGGCGCCACACCCTTCAGATAGAAGGCTGCCATCGCGACGGGCGGCGTATTGAACGCTGTCTGCGTATTCAGTGCGACCAGGATGCCGAAGAAGATCGGATCGATGCCGTACTGGGGAAGCAGCGGCAGGAAGATCGGCACGAAGATGATGATGATCTCAGTCCATTCCAGCGGCCAGCCGAGCAGGAAGATGATCAACTGGGTCAACAGCAGGAACTGGACCGGCGAAAGGTTCATCGAGGTGAAGAACTCCTCCACCACCGACTGTCCGCCAAGCACCGCAAACACCGAGGAAAACGTCCACGACCCGATGAACAAGTAGCAGACCATGGCGGTGGCGCGCACAGTCAGATACACCGATTCGCGCAACATCTCATAGTTGAGCGAACGGTAGGCAGCGGCCAGAACGATGCTCATGAGGGCACCTACAGCGGCCGCCTCGGACGGAGTCGCCAGGCCAAACAGGATCGCGCCGAGCACCGAAACGATGAGCAACGCAAGCGGCAGGAATGACGTAGTGAGCGCCCAGATCACCTTGGTAATCGGCACGTTGGTCTGCTCGGGCGGCAGCTTCGGCGCGAGTGCAGGATTGATGATCGCGCGCGCCATCGCATAGAGAATGTAGAAGGTCGCCAGCATGAACCCCGGAAAGAACGCGGCCGCATAAAGCTTGACCGCCGAAACGCCCGCGGTAGCGGCATAGACGATCAGGAGAATGCTCGGCGGAATCATGATGCCGAGGCAGCCACCGGCGCACACCACGCCTGCCGACAGCTTGCTGTCGTAACCGGCTCGCAGCATCGCGGGCAAAGCCAATAGGCCCATCAGCGTGACAACGGCGCCCACAATGCCGGTGGCGGTCGCGAACATGGCGCAGGTGATCAGCGTGGCCACCGCAAGCGCGCCCGGCACGTTCTTCATCGATAGCTGCAGCGAGTAGAACAGGCGATCGAGAATGTTTGCGCGCTCGACCAAATAGCCCATGAACAGGAACAGCGGGACCGCGACCAGCACGTCGCTGGACGTGACCTCGAAAGTCTTCTGCACCAGAAGCGTGAAGATGCGGTTCTGGAAGAAGTCCTGACCGGGGGTGTAGTAGGCATAGTAGCCGAACGAGACGCCCATCGCCATCAGCGTGAAGGCGATCGGGAAGCCGAGCATGATGATGAAGATGAACAGGCCCAGCATCAGCATGCCGAGTTGAGGATCGGTCATGTGCCTGCTCCCTTCTCGTCCTGCTGTGCGGCCGCCTGCTGCTGATGCTCGCGGATGACGATGCTTTCGGTCTCCTCGACGTCGTGCAGGCGCTGCGGCCATCGGCCGGTGCGGATGCACAGCACACAGCGAATGATTTCAGCGAAGCCCTGCAGGAACAGCAGGAAGCCGGTGAGCGGGATCAGCGCTTTCAGCGGAAAGACCGGCACGCCAGCCGGACTGAAGATGCTGACCTCGCGGAAGCGCACCGACATCTGGGCATAGTTCCAGCCCGAATACATCAACGCTGCGATCGCCGGCAGGAAAAACAGAATGTAGAGAACAAGGTCCATCGCCGCCTGGGTGCGCGGCGACCAGAGGCGGTAGACCACGTCGGCGCGCACATGGCCGTTGCGCGAGAGCGTGTATGCGCCGGCCATCAGGAACATCGCGCCATAGGTGATGTAGCTGATGTCGAAAGCCCAGGTGGTCGGCGCCCGCAGCACGTAGCGCACGAACACCTCATAGCTGACACCCAGCGTAAGCACGAGAATCAGCCAGGCGAACGCTTTGCCGACCCAGGTGCTGAGCTCATCGATGAAGAACAGAAACTTCGTCATGCGAGTCGAACTCGCTTTGCGCAGCACATCCGGATGTTCCCCCTCCCAATTCGTGGCTGGACGGCGCTTCACTGCGCCGCCCGTCATCGTGCGGCGTCAGCGCCGCGCCGCGAACGCCGTCAGACCTTGATCACACCCGGGAAGTGATGCTCGAATGCGCCGCGGTAATCCGTCGCGTTGTATATGTTGTAGTAAACCACGCGGCGCACCCATTCCTTCTGCGAGTCCATCACCTTCTTCATGAACGGATCCGAACCGAGCTGGACGATCAGACCGTCCCACGCCTTGATCTGCGCGTCGAACACCGACTTCGGCGTCCGCAGGACGTTGACCTTGTCCTTGCTGATCAGCTCCTGGAGGTCCTTGGAATAATAGTCCATGGCTTTCCACTCGTTGGCGGAGGAAGCGGCTTCGGCGGCATATTGGAGGATCGCCTGCTGTTCTTTCGGCAGGGCGTTGAACTTCGTCCGGTTGAACATGATTTCGAAGTATTCCGTCGCCTGATGGTGGCTGCCCATCATGTAGTTCTTGGCGACATCCTGCGCGCCGAAGCGCCGGTCCGAGGTCGGATTGTTGAACTCGAACCCATCGATCACGCCGCGCTCCATCGCGGGCACGATTTCGCCGCCAGGAAGCTGCGCGACGGATGCCCCCATCGCCTGAAAGAGATCGGCGGCAAGGCCCACGGTGCGATACTTCAAGCCCTTGAGGTCAGCGTCGCTCGTGATGGGCTTCTTGAACCAGCCGAGCGGCTGGGTCGGCATCGGCATCGCAAAGAAGCTCTTGATGTTGACGTTCATGATCTTGGTTTGCAGTTCCTCGAACAGCTCCTTGCCGCCACCGTTGTGGATCCAGCCGAGGCCTTCGTTGGCGTTGAAGCCGAACACCGGGCCTGTGCCGAACAGCGAGGCCGCCTTGTGCTTGCCGTACCAGTAGACCGTCACCGTGTGTGCCGCGTCGATCTGGCCACCATGAACGCCGTCGAATACCTGGAACGGATGCACGACCGAGCCGCCGACCAGATAGTCTATGCGCAGCCGGCCGCCGGCCATCTCGTTGACGCGCTTCACATAGTCTTCGGCCATCTCGTTGAAGACATCGGCCTTGCCCCACGAGCCCTGCATCTTCAGCGTCGCTGTCTGCGCCCGGCTGACTTGCGGCATGGCGATGGTGGCGGCGCCGGTAGCACCGGCGGCGAGCAAAAATTTTCGACGGGTTGTCTTGGTCTTTTCGGACTTTACGGTCATGGACGTCCTCCCTGGCGGCGTTGTGTACGAACGGCACTTAGGTGCGCTCTTTGTTGTCAGCCGCTGGAGGTACGCCGGATTCCAGCGACTTTCATCACAGTCTGGACGCATTGTCAGCATCCGACAAGCCGCGCGATGTCGCATTTTGGTCGTAGACGATCCCATTCGGGCTTTCAGCAGCCGGACATACAGTCGCCTGTCGCGGCGCAGCAAAGGGGGAGACGGCGTCTCCTCATCTCGCGAGGCTGCCGGCCGCGTCCTGTCGCCGCCGGCGTTCTATTCGAAGGACGGCGCGCCGAAGCACATCAACACTGAACGAGATCTTGTCGGGCATGATGCCCTGCTGATCGTCATCGTCTGCATGGTGCCGATGTATCTTCGGACCGGCCTCACGCTGTGGCTGCCGAGTTATTTGAACCGGGTTGAAGCGTCAGGAAGACGGCAGACCAGCGCCTCGTCAATGAATGCCCGTTAATGAATATGAACGTTTATTCAATGACTTAGGTAGGGATTTATTGTCGCACTCCGGAACGCGCAGGGTTCGTCGTCATTAGCCCTCCACACGACAACCGGAGTGCTCATATGAAGAAGTTGCTTATCGCGATGGCAGTTGGCGGGGCCGCATTGGTTGGCGGATCAGTTGCAAATGCCGCAGACAATGGAGTGAAAGCGAAAGACGGAGCCGATGTGACGCAGCCGTCGACCGATTTCAGTTCGCAACGTCGGCACTGGCATCGCCATCACCACTGGGGCCACGGTCACTGGGGCCATCGCCACCACTGGCGCCACGGCTACCATCGCCCGTACTACAATAGCTACGGCTACTATGGACGACCGTACTATGGCGGCCCGAGCGTAACCTTCGGCTTCCGTGGAGGCGGGTATCGCGGTTGGTAGCAATACAAGAGCCCGCCAAAAGGCGGGCTTTTTTCTTTGAGGGCGCAGGCGTCCTGACATGCCATGCTCAACGAGATCGTTGGGGCATCTCTTCGGTCGTTGCGCACAGCCGGGACGAGATCGCTATTGCGAACAGAGCGACTGTCCGCCAAAGCCTTAGCGAATACCGAAGCAATCCCCCTTCGTGCTAACGGTTCGATTGCCGCGGCGCTTCGCGTTTCGCAATGACGGAACGAGAAGCGTAGGCTGGGCGCTGCTCATCGTCATCATCTGCATTGAGGATAGCGGCTGCCGCGGGCGTCACTTTTGGTTGTGTATGCTCGCGTCGAGATGGTAGACGTCGCCGCATGGGCGACGTTGTTTTTCTATTTCCTTCCTACCGGCCGACGGCCAGCTTCCCCAGGTTGCTAAACTCGCTTCGGCAGTTGGATGCCTCCACACCGATTGTGGTCGTCGATGACGGAAGCGACCCGGTCCATGCGAACGTCTTTGAAGCCGTCAAGGCGGTGCCTGGCGTGACGCTGCTTCGGAACGCGGTCAACCTCGGAAAGGGCGCCGCGCTGAAGCATGGCATGAACCATATCCTGCTGGAGCATCCGAACAGCATCGGCACCGTCACAGCAGACGCCGACGGCCAGCATTCAGCGAAGGACATCGTCCGGCTTCGGGACGAGCTTCGTCGGCAGCCTGATCACGTCATTCTGGGCTGCCGCGACTTTGGCAAGAACATCCCGTTCCGCAGCCGGTTCGGCAATGTTGTCTCCCGCTACGTCTATCGGCTGCTGCTTGGGCTCCACCTTTCGGACACCCAGACCGGCCTCAGAGGCATTCCGCGCAAACTGATGGCTGCAAGCCTTCATATTCGCGCAAACCGCTACGAATACGAGACCGAGCAGCTGATCGTCGCAAAGCAGGAAGGTCTTGCGACGCACGAAATCCCCATTCAGACGATCTATATCGATGACAATCGCGCCTCGCATTTCAATCCGCTCCTGGACTCCTTTCGGATCTATTTCGTTCTTCTCCGCTACGCGCTTTCCAGCATTGCGACGGCCATCGCCGACTTCATCGCGTTCTATGTGCTGACGAACAGCAATGTGCCCGTGCTCAGCGCAAATATGGGCGCCCGTGGCTTTGCGCTCTGGATCCAGTTCATGCTGCTGAAGAAGTACGTCTTCAAGAGCAAGGCGGGGCTGGCTACCTTTGCCGCGTATGTTGCGTATGTATTTTTCTCGGGCTACGTCTCGTCGCTTGCGCAGATCCAGTTCACCGCACACATCGTGCAGTCGCCCTTGCTGGCAAAGACCGTCGTCGAGCTGGCGATCTGGATCTTCAATTTCATGTTCCTGCGAGACATCATCTTCCGCAGATGGAGCGAGGTTTGAAGCCCACCCACACAGACTGGAACAGCTACTACGCGAGACCGTACAAGACCGCGTCGCTGACCCGCAGATACACAGCTTCCGTGCTGGTGGAGCAAATCCGGGAACATGGCGGATCAGGAGCCAATATTCTCGAACTGGGCGGTGCCAATAGCTGCTTCATCGACAAGATCCTGACGGAGGTGGGCCCGGCTCGCTATGACGTGATCGACAGCAGCCGCCTCGGCCTCGATCTGCTCAAATCACGTTATCCGAATGACGCGCGCGTGACAGTACAGCAGGACGACGTGCTCGCGGCTTCGCCCGTACAAGGCGTGTACGACGTCGTCTTCAGCGTCGGGCTGGTCGAACACTTCGGCCCCGAGGGCACGGCTCGCGCCATCCAGGCCCATTTCAACTACCTGCGCGCGGGCGGGACCGCGATCATCACGTTTCCCACCCCCACGTGGCTCTACCGTAGCGTCCGCGCCTTGGCCGAGGCTACGAACAATTGGATCTTCCACGACGAGCGACCCTTGCAACTGCAGGAGTTTCAGCAGGCCGTCAAAGGTCTGGGCCAGATCGAATCCTCCCGCATCTTGTGGCCGCTCGTTCTGACCCAATACTTTGTGGTGACACGCAAAGGCCAAGCCTAGAGCGAGATGACTCTTCTTCGAATTGTCATCCCGGTCTAGCTCTTTGTTTGAGCATGATCTCCGCGCAAACGCTTCGCGTTTATCGCGAGGGAAAACCGGCCTCCACTTTTCCGGATCATGCTCTAGTCAGAGGCTCGCGCGAAGACGAGGAGTCCGGGGTCGCTTGCCTCATTGACCTTGCGATAGGCTGTCGAATTCTCTGTCGCTCGTATAAACTCCAATGTGGTGGGATGAGTTGACCCGGGCGGAAAGACGATGACCTTGCACGGCTCAGATGCATTGAAACGCTCGACGAAGGCCCCGGTCAGCGGCTCTGGATAATGGAAGAATTGGATCCGGTCGCGAAAGGGACCAAACGCGGAAATTGTCCGGGCGTACCCATCTGAGTCGAAGACGGTGCAGCCGCTCTTCAGCAACTCACCAATCTTCTGATTGAACTCAATTCCCCTGCCCCCACGCAACTGATCCCTGGCGAATCTCTCTTTCAACCCCTTGTCGTCCAGAGCCAATGGCAGCGTGAGGCCGAGCGACAGGGCAGCCACGCCGACGATCACTGCCGTGTCGGTCACGGTTCGTTCGTGCAGCGAACGAACCCGTGCAGTTTCCACTACGCGTGCCGCGGCATAAACGGTGATGAAGGCGCTGACCAGGAAGAACCCGAGCACATTGCGCAGATCATAGCTGGCCGTATTCGCCCACACGCCGATCCCGATCAGCAGAGGCAACAACAGCCATCGTACTCTCGGCAAGAAAGGACAGAGGAGAAGACCGGCGAGAATCATCAGCCGAAAAGCGATGGTGAAGCTGGTGCTGAACAGCTCAAACGCATGTGAAAGCCGCTCTGAAAGCGCCGCCACCGGATAGTTCGGCATTGAACGCACCGTCAGATGCAAATAGCTCATGGCGTAGGCCGCCGCGAAGACAAGCACGAGGCCGATGGCTGCAATGATGGTCTGCTTCCGCTTGGCCGGGGATAGATATCTGACCGCGTCGGTGCAGACGGCTGCCAGGACCGACAATGCGAACAAGCCGTAAAGCGGCTTGGTGGAAGTCGCTATCAACAGCAGGCACAGCGAAAGGAGCGGAAGGACGGGCCGGTCATCATCGGTTTGAGGCCTGGCACCGTCAAAGAGGAACAGCAATATTCCGCAGAAGCAAAAGATCGCAGCCACCCAGTCCGGGTAGCCTATCTGCAGAGTCTCCCTCAACCAGGGCTGCCGAATCTCGGCGATGAACCAGACATAAGCCACCAGCGCCGCTGCCGGAACGAGCGCGGAAACGCGGCCCAGTATTCCGATCGTCAGCACAAGAGGGACGATAATGAGCACGATGTAGACGTAGAAGGCAAAGTACTGGATGTCGGATCCGGTGAAGACGTACGTCACGGCCCATAGCGTGGAAATGAACTGCGGATAGCCGTAGGACCCCGTTGGGAAACGGCCTTCCGCCCACACCAGCGACCATACGTTCCAGCTGACCGAGACATCGCCACCATGGAAGACGTTTGGAACGCCATGCTTCCAGATATTGAAGTAGGTAAGGGCCACGACAACGACGCCGCTGAGGAGCAAACCCGTTTCCGATCGTGAAATTTGCGATGCGCCCCGCAGGCGCGCCGTGGACCGGACGCGACGCAGCGTCATGTAGATCAGGCTGCCCACCGTCACCGCAGCAAGTATGCGATACGTCAGGAGCGGATTCAGATGGAGCTGAGCGACAAGGGTCACCACGAGGTAGTTCGTGGCAAGACTGGCTACGACCACCGTCAGCCATCTCTGTGAGAAACCTGGCAGAGAGAAATTGTGAACAAGGGCGGCGCCGGGGAGAACGAAGATAAAGAGCAATGCGGCCAGGCCATTCAAATAGATGGGCGCAGCCTCGACCAGGCCAACCATAAGGTGCGGCAATCCCTGCCAAGCGTTGAAGACGCGGCGACTTATCGCATGCTGCGCTCACGGGGGCAATTCGCGCCCCGTGCTGCGCACAGCTTGATCTCAAAGCCCCTAGGATCTCAGGACAGTTCTAATGATCGTGGGTGCGCCTCACCGCGCCATGGCGCCATAGACGATGTCCTGCACCTGCTCGCGATAGTATTTCCGTATTTCCCCGGGGGCTGCCGTTCCGACCACCACGACCAGGCGCTCCTTCGGGTCGCAGAAGAACTGCGTGCCGTAGGCGCCGTTCCAGGTGAACTCGCCGGGGTTGCCGGGCACAGATGACAGGCCTTCGCTCGTTCGCACCGCCACCCCAAGGCCGAAGCTGAAGCCGCCGCGATGCGGCTCCACATTCGCGACGTTGTTCTTGATCTCTGGCCCAAGGTGGTTGGAGATCATGTGGTGCACCGTCTTGGGCCCGAGGATGCGCTTGCCGTCGAGTTCGCCGCCGTCAAGCAGCATCTGGCCGAAGCGGAGGTAGTCGCCGACCGTGGCAAACGCGCAGGCCCCGCCGCAATCGAACTTCGTCGCGGTGTCGAGCAGCCTGATGCCATGCGGCTTTCCAGTTAGCGGGTCATTCGGAAACGGACGGGCGAGCCGGTCGCGCTGCCCCTCCGACGGATGGAACGTGGCATCCTTCATGCCGAGCGGTTGCCACACATTTGCATCCAGATAGTCGCCGAGCCGCTGCGAGGTGACTTTTTCGATCACCGCGCCCAGCACGTCGATCGAGAAGCCATATTCGAATTCCGTTGCCGGCTGGTGTGCCAACGGCAGCTTCGCGATGCGATCGATGAAGGCCGGCGTATCGCCCTCGACGGCCGGCGCCGTGCCGTCGGGATAGAGGCGCGCGAGCGGGCTCGAGCTGTCCGGCCGTCCGCCGTACATCAGACCGGACGTGTGGCGATAAAGGTCATGAATGGTGATCGGCGAGGCCTGCACTTCCATCTTCAACGAACCGTCCGCCTGCGGAATGCCCACCTTCATCTCGGCGAAGGCCGGATAGTAATCCGCGAGCCTGGCCTGAAGCGGCAGGCGTCCTTGCTCCATCAGCGTCAGCCCAGCGACGGCGGCAAGCGGCTTGGTCATGGACGCAAGCGCGAAGACGGCATCGACCGGCATCGGCGTGCCCTTGACCGGATCGAGCTGGCCATAGGCCTTGTAGTGCACGAGCTTGCCGTCCCGGGCGATCGCGACCACGGCGCCGGGCACCCGTTTCGCCGCTATCTCGCGGGCGAAGAAATCGTCCAGCCGGGCCAGTCCCTGCTCCGAGAATCCGACATCGTCAGGCTTGGCCTCGGGTAATGGGGCGGCATGTGCCATTTCGAGAGCGAGGCCGATAGCCACGGCCGCAGCGATAAGCCTTTTCATGATTTCCTCCCGGGGTGCGGATTTTGCCCGATTGTTATGCGATTTATGCGTCCGCCAATTTTATGCTTAAATCATGTCTGCCGACCAACGGAGTTCGAGATGACCAGGAAACTTGCAGCAGCCACCCTCATCGCTTTGGCGACGCTGGCGCCTTTCGGCACCGTCGCGAAAGCCGCGCAATGCGGTAACGGCCCGGGTGGTTACGAGGCCTGGAAGGCCGAATTCGCCCGGGAGGCAAGCGGCAAGGGCATCGGACAAACCGGTGTCTCCGCTTTGATGCAGACGCACTATGCGAGCGCGACCATCGCCGCCGATCGCGGCCAGCGCAGCTTTGGCCTGTCGCTCGACCAGTTTCTCGCCAAGCGCGGCGCCTCGACCATCGTCTCGCGCGGCCGTGCTCTCAAGCAATCCCACGCGGCGCTGTTCGCCTCGATCGAGCAGCGCTACGGCGTCCCGCCGGGGCCGCTGATCGCGATCTGGGGCATGGAGACCGGCTTCGGCAGCCAGCGCGGCAATCAGCATATGCTGTCGTCGATCGCCACCCTTGCCTACGACTGCCGCCGCCCTGAGTTCTTCACCGACCAGCTCTACGCGGCGCTGAAGCTCATCGATCGCGGCGCGCTGCCGGCCTCGACGCGTGGATCGATGCATGGCGAGGTCGGCCAGACCCAATTCATGCCCAAGAACATCCTGGCCTACGGCACCGGCAATCTCGACGTTGCCGCCAACGCGCTGAATTCGACGGCCAACTTCCTTAAAGCCCATGGCTGGCGCGCCGGCGCGGGCTACCAGCCCGGCGAAGCCAACTTCGCAGCGATCGAGGCCTGGAATGCCGCCGGCGTCTATCAGAAGGCCATCGCGATCATGGGCCGGCAGATCGACGGCGAAGGCCGCGCGTCGGCGGCGCGGTGACATTGTCTCGCTTATTGAGCCTGCGCAGTCGCCGTGCCCGCCTCGGGCACTTTGTCGTTCCAATCCGGCGGCACGCCGATCGCTCCGCCGACCAGGCCGGCGATACCGGGCTCGCGGCCGAATGCTTCGCAGGCTGCGTATTTCGGTGCGCCGCCCGCCCATGACTGGATGCGGTCCATGGAAGGTGGCTTCGCGAGCGTTCCGAACGGCGTCTTGCCGGTGACCAGCATTCGGCTGAAATCATCGCCGAACGCGCTCGCCAGCTCGTAGGCGTCGCCGGACGGGGAAACGCGCGCCGAACCAGACAGCGCGTTCGCTCCGCGTCCCCAGACCATGGCGGCCTCCTGCCTGCCGTCGCGGCCCCGTGCTTCCGCTTCGACCGACAATGAACCGAGGCCAATGGGAATGCGAGGGATCGGCACCGGGACGCCAGGCAGCAGCACGGTCTTGGCAATGGATGCCCCTTTCGATGCAGCCACCGCCTTTTCGTCCGTCGGGGTCATCACCATGATCAGCGAATGAACGGTGAGATCCGCGTCGTCGCTCGCGGCCACCACGGTGAAGCGTTCGCTGAGGCCGGCGCAGAGGGAGCGATCGATGGCGTTAGCGACCAATCTACGCTCCTGGTCCGTGATCCCCTCCGCTTTTGCCTTGTCGGCAATCGTCGCGGGAATGATCCGCACGGTGCGTGCCGCCAGCACCTGATCTTCATGCGCATAGAGCTTCGATTTCGTGAGCACGCCGTCGGAGGGCTGGAGCTGACTGTATGATGTCAGCGAGCCGCCCTGATCCAGCGCCACCGTCGCACAGCCGGACATCAGGGAGGCGGCAGTCAACGCCGCTGCAACCCGCAACGTGGCGCGATCGGACAGATTTCGCATCCGCCATCGGAGCACCTTCGGTAGCAGGCGATGAACGACCATCTGGCAGTCCTGTTTCTGACGGCTATGCTGACGACCGCCAGATGCGCGACCGATTGAGGCGGAGATATGCTCTACTCAATACAGATCGACGATTGCGAAATCCTGCCGCAACCTCGGCTGGTATTAGGATGCGCCACCGGTTGCGTCTCTACCTGAACAAGCGGGCAACAATGGCCTTGCCCACCGGGGCGGCTCTAACGCTGCGGAAGGCACGAACATACTCGCCGGCGTAAAACGCGCGAACGACACCTACCCGCGTGGCAACGCTCTCTTCAAATCGAACGCCGAAGCCGTCTCTGGTCCGCCGCACGACAAGGGCCGACACGTCCTGTCCGTACACGGTGCACCTGAGCATCGTTCCGACCGGTGGCGGCTCCGGATCGACGAAGCGGGCGCCCGTGATCGAGATATCGGCCATCCGTACAAGGCGGGCGTCGCTCCCGTGATAAACGAGAACCGGCTCATCGCGCGCGAACCGCTCCGCCTTGCGCCGGCGCGGCTGTTCGATACAGATGAAGCAGACGATCGTGAGGACGATGCAGTTGTACAGGCTCCAGGCCAGCGCCAGCCCGCCATAGGCGATGCTATCGCCCCGAAGACGGATGATGAAGGCATAGGCGATTGCCACCAGGGTTATCGCGAGCATCGCGCCATAGAGACGCACGAGCGGCCACTCGACGAAAAGCTGACTGCGATCGCCGCCTTTCGCCGTCACCTTGAACTTGTGACCTTGCGGCTTCAGAAGCCCCGCGACGACCGCCTTGAGCACGGCGGGCGCCGCGATGTACTGCGACACGTCGGTCATGATCGCAAGCGAACGGCCGCGGGAAATCCACGCCATCGTGAACGCATGCCAGATGTAGAACGGAAGAAAATACTTCAAGAGCTCGGACAGGTCGGCATGGACGGCCTTGATTCCGAACAGCAGGTACAGCCAGGGAACCACTAGGGCCAGGACCTTCGTGCCGTAGACCGCAGCCCAGCTCATGAAGGCGTCCACCAGTGAAAGCCGGTCGATGAAGGAGAGCTTCGACTGCAACGAGAATGGCCCGCTCTGCCCGCGCACGATCTGCATGAAGCCGAGACACCAGCGGCCACGCTGGGTGATGTATTCCTTGATTCCTTCAGGCGCCAATCCAATCGTGAGCCGTTCGTTCAGGTAGACGGTCCGATGGCCGAGCTCCTTCAAACGCAATGTGACAAGATAATCCTCGGTGACTGAATCGGTTGGGAAGCCGCCGATCCGCATCAGGCTTGAAAAGCGGATCACCGACGATGTGCCGCAGCAGAAGGCGACGCCCCAGGCATCCTTTGCCGGCATCAGTATGTCGAAGAAGAAGCGCTGCTCGTCGGGCCACACCTCGGTCGCGGCAAGGTTCGACTGGATCGGATCCGGATTGATGAAATGCTGCGGCGTCTGCACCACGCCGACGCTATCGTCCTTCATCAGGCTGGTCGCGCGCACCAGGAAGTCCGGCATCGGAACGAAGTCGGCGTCCAGGATGGAGATGAACTCGGGCTTGTCACGCAAAGTCGCGACATAACGCAATGCGTGGTTGATGTTGCCGGCCTTGGCGTGCCGGTTGTCCGGACGGGTCAGATAGAGGCAACCGAGTTCTTCGGCCAGGTGCTTGAGCCAGGGACGTCGTCCATCGTCCAGCACCCAGACGCGATAATTGCCGTAGTTGAGGCCGGTGGCGCCGATGATGGTGCGTTCGAGGATCGCCTTTTCCTCGTTATAGGTGCAGATGAAGACATCGACGAGCGGCACGGCCAGCGTCGCTGCGGAGCCCCTCAAGATCGCCTGCACATCGTCGCTGCGGTCGATGGTTCGGCTGAGAAACAATAGCGAGAGAGTGACGGACAGCATCGACGCGGCTTCCGCCAGCATGAACGGATAACCCACAAGGAAATCCGCATTCCAACCCGCCGGCGGCAGCGTTCGCGTCACGCGCCAAATGAAGTACTGGCACAACAGGATGAAGGAGATCCCGGCCATCAGCGATCGCGCAAACGTATTTTCACGCTTCAAGAGCGGCAAGATCGCCAGACACGCGCCGAACGCAACCAGGCCTGGCGCAAGCGCCGAGATCATGACTTTGATGCGTCGTGTCGAAATACGACGCGGCCGGTGCGCCCTACGTTGCAGTCCTTGACCACGCTGTCGGAGCTCGGCAGCGAGACCGTCACACGATATGGCTCCTTGCTGAGAGCATCCGGATTGATGGCGAGGTTCGCGGGTGCGCCGGAGGCGCCGGTAAGATTCGCGACGGTACCTTCGACAGACGGTCCGCCATCGTTGGGTTCAAAGGTCGCCGGCTCGCCAAGTTGGAGCAGGTTATAGACGCTCTCGGTGACATTGGCGGTGACCACGGCGCCGCTGCAATCGAGCAGCTTCAATAGTGGCTGGCCGGCCCGCACGTCCTCGCCCGGCGAGGTCATCATCTCCCAGATTCGTCCGGCAACGGGAGCCTTGATGTCGGCCTCTGCCCGGCCGATATAGCGGAATTGTTCGGACGCGATCTCTCCGTTGAGCCAATTGGTCTCGGCGTCGGCATGCGCCAGATCCGCCTTTAGATCCTCCGCACGCTGCCGCATCTCCTCCTCGCGCTGAACCGAACTTGGCCGATCGTTGTAGCTGTCTCCGAGATAGGTGCCTTGCCGGGCCGCGGTGAGCTCGACTTTCGCGGCATCCAGCCGGCGGCGCGCGCCGGTCTCGGTCTGCTGCGCGACGGCCTGCTCGCGGGTCAAGCGGTTCAGCTCGACACTGGAAACATTCCCCGTTCTTGCAAGCGATGTGGCCCGCTCCACGGCGGCAACCGCCTCCTCCCGTCGCGCGCCGGCGGCCTCGATCGCCGATTGGATTTCGGCGATACGCGCCTCCAACTGGAGGATCCGCCCTTCCCTGAACTGCGCGGCCTGGCGCGCGAGATCCTGCTGCGCCGCCTGCGCGGTGGCGAGCTTGGCCGCGAGACTCGGCCGCTCATTGTCCAGTCGTGACACCTGGCGACGCAGGTCATCCAATCGGGTTCTCTCGCCGCGCGGATTGACCACGCGCAGGATGGTGTCGCCCTCGGCGATCGAACTAAGAGGCGTGGGACGATCGGATTTCGTCGTTACCTGGCCGTCGATTGGAGTTCTCAGTGTCACGAGCCTGGCGTTGACGACGGCTTCGACGCTGGATGTCTGCCAGATGGCCCGCAGCGGCAGCCAGCCGAACACAGCAATGATGGCGAGGCCGATCGCTATCTTCAGAAGCCGTCGCACATTTAGAAATGTGCGGGCTGACGCCTGGTGATTGGACGATACGTCGCCCGGCGGCTCGCTGAAATTGTGCCTGAGCCGCTCGTCGAGATCGCGCTGCAGGTCCTTGGCGCTGCCCTGCGCATCCGAACGTTGGGTGCCGTGGTCCTGAGGCGGTGCCGGAGCTTGCGCCTCAGCAAAGGGAGACTTCCGCGCTGGGTCCATGGGAACTGAACCGAATGCTGTTGGCCAACGAGTTAACTCACGAGACCTGCATCCTGAGGTAGTGCGCTGAAAATAGAAACCGATGCCGTTGCCAAATCACCAAATTCCGCGAAACACCTTTCATCAAATTTGAGAAGAACGGGAGTTTTTGGGGCAGCGGTTCAATTGTGAAACAGCTTCTCCGCTGTCATCGTCCGGCTTGACCGGACGATCCAGTATTCCAGAGACGGCAGTACCTGAGCCGAGAGGCCGTCGGATACTGGATGCCCCGCCGGAGCCTGAGACCTGGTGGCGGGGCATGACGGTGGAGTTGGGGAGAGGATGCTTGCGGCGCGCAAACTGACGCCGGCGCGGACCGTGCCGGTGCTAGCGCGGTCGCAACTGCTCCGGCATGGTGTGGAGGTTGAGAGGGGTCACTTTCCAGCGCGAGGCATCGTCATATTCGAAGTCGGTCGTCACCTCGCCGGTGTCGCGGCGGATCTGCATCAGCGCCGATTTCCAGTGCCGGCCGGTCGGCTGGCGCATGAGGGTGTGGAGTTCGCGAAACTTCCGGTTGATGGAGAGGTCTCCGGGGTCGCCGGGCTCGGCCCGGCCGCCGACGTCATAGCGGTAGCTGCTGACCTGAACGGAAGCCTCGTCGACGATCGCTACCACCGAGATGCCGGCCCAATCACGGGACTCCATGGTTTCGCTTTGCGCGACCATGCCGGCGATCTCGTGCAACAGCGCGTCTGCCTGCCTTTGATCCATCATGGCCAACCTCATCTCCCGTCCCGAAGGCGCGCGCGCATCGCCGCGGCAAGTTGGCGCCCGCCCGCACCGGCCTCGCTCTCGAATCCCCGGAAATTCTGATCCTGCTCGTTGTCGAACAGTGCCTGGTTCCGGTAGGTCACGCGGCCGGTCCGAGGATTGACCACTTCATAGCGGATGGCAACCTCCGAAGGACGCGCCCCGCCCCATTCCAGGGCGCCATGTGCGCCTGCGCTGCCGACCTCGACCGAGCCGCGAACTTCGGCGCCGGCCTCGATCCATTGGCGCATCTCGGTTTCGAACTGGTTGTAGACCTGTTGATTGAACTCCGAGTTCTGTGGGAACAGGTTGATCAGCCCCTGATCGTGCATGAACTGGAAGCCGATCATGTGGCCGCCGTCATCCCGCTCGGGGAATTCGCCGACGCGGCCGCCTTCCTTGCCGACGTTCGACGTCAGTTCGTTCTCTTCGGCCGGCCGTTCCTTCTTGGGCGGGATCTCGCGAAGATGGAAACGGACCCTGACGGTTTCGTGCCGCTCGTTCACCCTCCAGGTGGCTTCATTGCGGCCGAGGCTGCGCGTGGTCTCGCCGACATGAAGGGCCTGCCGCTCGGCAGCGGTGTCACGCTCGACGCGCGGCGTGCTGCGGGCATCGATCGTTGCCCGCGCCGGATCGCGCACGAAAGAGGCGACCTCTTCGGACAACTCGTCAATGTGCCGCGCATCGATTGCGTCCGCCTGCGCCAACTCGGCACGCCGCGCCGCCGTCAATCGCGCCGCCGTCAATTGTGGACCGGCGCGTTCGCTGGCCCGCAATTGCATCCGCTCGCGGAGCTTGGCGATGTCGAGACGCGCGGCCCAGCCAACCGTGCCGGGAGGCGGCTCGCCATGCTCGGTGAACAGGGATCGCAGCTGGCCTTCAAGGATCAGGCTGCGCTGGATGTTTTGAGCCGTCCGTACGTGAAGGTCGATATCCTCGGCGCTGGCCTCTAGTCCATGCCGGACGCGCGTCGCCGCGCCCGTGGCCGGATCGTAGTCAATACTCACGGCGTTGCCAGGCAAAGCCGGATCCGGCGCGACCGGCGGGGCAAGGTCGCGCAACAGATTGTCGCGGATGCGAACGGGGTTATAGATGTCGCCCGGTCGCGTTCCGCCACGGGCGCCGACGGCAGCCGCCGTCGCCCAGAAGCCCATCGAGAGCAGCGCCTCGACGCGATCGCCCGCGGACATGCGTGACCAGTTGCGCGAAAGATCGACGCCCTGATTGGCGATGGCGGCGCTGTCGAGGACCGCCGCGCCGGCCTGCACGTAACCATGCGCAGAGGCTTCCAGCGGCGCGATGGCGCGGCCGGCCCGCCCGAGCTGGGCAAGCCGCGCCGCGCTGCCGAATGCGCCCACCGACGCGGCGCTCGCGCCGAGATTAAGCCAGAGGCCTCGCGCCTCTTCATCATGGATCGGATCGAGCGACTGGCCATGCCGGGCGCGATCCAACAGCGCATCACCGCTGCGATAGGCGCCCCAGGCGCCCGCTCCGACCGCCACGCCGGCGGCGCCGGCCACGATCGGTGTCGCAAGCCCTCCCGATCCCACAATCAACACGCCACCCGCGACGATGCCGCCGACCAGGGCTGCCTTATCGACGAACTCTGTGATGTGCTCGCCAAGCGTATCGACGGTTCGCGGCGTATTGCCGTGGCCAAGCGCGACCCCGCCATCGGCGCCGGTCCGCAGATGGCCGTCCGCCGGATAAGTCACGCTTCCACCCGGCAACTGGTTGCTCGTGCGCCAATCCTCGAAACTGTCGTAGCGGCGACCGATATTGTCCACGAAGCGTTCGCGACCCGCGGGATCGAGCACGCGAAACAGCGGAAGTTGCACCGGTCCGGTCTCGTTGCTTGAATAGGTGATCGGCAGCACCGTTGCTTGCGCATTGCCGTCGGCCGCGACCGCGCGGATCTGATCGGCCACCGCTCGCACCGTTTCGCCATCCTCGCCGCTTGCATAGAACGAATGCTCGCCGCGAGCGGCGGCCGCTTGCAGTTGCGTGAAATCCGCTCCCGGAGCCACGCTCGGGCGCAGGCCCATCGCATAGCCGACGGTGTTGTCGAGATCGCTGCCGCGTAAGCTCAAGGGCGCATCGCCGCGCGTCGCGAGATAGCGACCGGCGCTCGCTTCCGCGAACGGCGCAACGATTGCGGGAGCTGTCCAGGGATCGTCCACCTCGCCGAGGCTTCGTCCGGTGATCGCGCTATCGATTCTGATCGCCGCGAGCGCGCCGACACGCGCCTCAAGCGGCATATTCCGGTCCGTGATGCCGAGCAGTTCGCGTCCCTGCCGCGTGTCGAGAATGCCGGCGAGACGGTCTCGCTCCTGTGCCTGGCGATTGCTGTCATCGGGATACCATTCCCGCGCCAGCGCTCCCGCCATCATCTGGCGCAGCGCCGGGCGGGAGGCGTAGTCGAAGGAGGAGGTGCCGGCGAACGCATTCTGCGCAAACGCGCTGGTCGTATCGCTCATCGGCGCACTGCCGAGGGCCTCCAGGACCTGGCTCATGGCGCTGCCGCCATAGCCAAGGATCGGATTTTGCCGGTCGCCAGCGAGCGCCCGGGCAAAGCTGCCGGCATCGCGAGGATCAAGCGCTGATATCACCGATCGCAAGACGTCCTGACCGCCACCGGGCGGTTCGGACAAGGCGGTCACGGCCGCAATCGCGTAGGATGAAGCCGCAGCGCCCTGCTGCCAGGTCTCGTCGACGCCGTCGGCCACTCGCGCAGCCCGCCACAGCTCGGCCGCCCTGAGCGCCAGCCGCTCGCCCACCACGCCGCGGAGCTCTGGCACGTCATCGAGCGAACGGCTCAGTTGCACAGTGCCGCAAATCCCCTCGCCGCGACCGGCGGTCCAGCGATCGAGGACGCGGTCCAGCAAAAACCGCTGCTCCCGTGCATTCAGCGGCCCAAGCTCGCTCTGACCGCGCAGCGCGTCCTTGACCTTGTCGACGCCCGACGTGCCGCCGATTCCGAAAAAGTCTCCGCTGCGATCTGATTTTTGATCAACCCAATCGCTAATCCCTGCGCGGCGATCCTGATCGGGCTGTGCAGGCTCGCGCGCGGACGCGGCCCGTTCCGCCTGCAGCGCAAGCTGGGCTGCCATCGCATTGTCGAAGACACGCTGCGAACGGTTGCCATCTTCGGCGCGCCAAGTGGCGCCGGCATCCGGCGCAGCGCGAGATGACGGCGTGGCAGGCGTCGGCGCAGCCATGAACAACTCCTTATCGGCAACAATCCCGCAAGGGACACCCGCTCCTCGTGATCATCACACTCTAAGGCTGCTGCCTGATATCAACCTGACAGCGGGCTCGCGCCTCGATCAATTGACGTCATCTGCTTCCGCGCGTGGAGACCGGCTGCCTTGAACCTGCGGCGGAGTGGTGCGCTCGCTTCCGCGCGGCTCGAGGACCGCGCGGGCTTCCTTGCGATGGCCGGCCAATGTCAGGGAAACGCCAAGATTGTTGCGCGCAACGGCGTTGTCGGGATCGATGGTCAACGCGCGGCGGTAACTTGCCTGCGCTTCGTCGCGGCGCCCAAGCTGATCCAGCGCAAGGCCGCGACCATTCAAGGCGCGGACATTGTCCGGCGCATCAGTGAGCTCCGCCTCGAATGCTGCCAGTGCATCGTTCGACTGGCGCCGCGCGAGCAGGATCTGCGCCGCACCAACATGCGCGTCCACATTGTTCGGCGCGAGCGCCAGCGCCTCGCGGAATGCGGCATCCGCACCGTCAATATCATTGCGCTTGATCAGCAGACGGCCGAGTTCGATCCGTGGCGACGGATCCGACGGTGCCCGCGCTGCCAGCTGGCGATAGAGAATGACCGGGTCGACCGCATCGCCGCCATTTTGCGCGGTCGCCCTGGCAAGGCGGGTGAGTGCAGCGGAATCGAGATCGCCAACGTCGGCGAGCGGCGGCCGGACCTCCGGCCGCAACGAGAGCGCGGCCTGATCGGTCAGCATGCAGCCCGATGCTGGCAGCGCCAGGATGAATATCGCCGCCACCGGCCATAGGAACCGGCAGCGCTCTAGCGCATGGCGACCGCTCTGCTGTTTCGTTCCGTCACGCTGCACTGAGCACGTCCTGTCCAGGTTTTGCCGGCTTGCGCGCCGGCAGGTCCTGCCGCTGGCTGTTCAGACTGATGGAGCCGACCGGTTGCACCATGAAATCGCCGGCGAGGTCCTGGTAGGAGAGAACCGCGAGATCGAGGCCATTGCGCACGATGTAGCCACGGACATAGCGGCGCACATCCATCGACGAGAGAATGACAGGCTTGACTTCGCTTGCGGCTGCGTCGGCGGCCACTTTCCGGAACTGCGACAACAATTGCTCGCCGCTTCGCTCATCGAGCACGAGATAGGGACCGACGGCGGTGTCCCGGATCGCGCCACGCACCACATCTTCCGCCTCGCGCTCGAGCACATAGGCCATAACCACCCGATGCGCATTGGCATGGCTGTAGCAGATCTGCCGCTTCAGCGCCGCGCGGACATATTCGGTGAGCAGGACGACGTTGCTCTCCTTCTCGCCCCATTCGGCGAGCGCTTCGAGCACCAGGCGCGCATTGTTGACGCACACGCCCTCGTCGACGAGACGGCGCAGCACGTCGGCGATGCGCGGCACCGGAACGGTCCTGAGGGTCTCCTTCACCAGATCGGCATATCCAGATTCGATGCGCGCCAGCAGTGCGCGCGTTTCCTGGATGCCCACGAAGCGGGAGGCGTAGCGGGCGACGATGTCACGCAGCTTGACGGCCATCACCTCTTCGACCGCCCGGCATCCGATCCCCGCATCGCGCAAGGCCTGCGCATGCGCCACGCCGACCCAGGCCATGCGCCGGCTATCCTGCTCGCGCTCGAACGGCAGGTTCAGAAGCTCCAGGTTGGCGAGATCGTCGACCACAAGAAGCTGGTCCACGCGCGCCTCGCACTCTTCGACCGGAACACCCTCGATGTCGATACGATACCGCGTCTCGGTGAGCGATTCGTTGCGCGCGACCACCGCCTCGGGGATGAGAATGCCGAGCTGCGCGCATAATTGCGTGCGCAGGCGATCGATGTGACCGGCAAGCTGGTTTTCATCCAGCCTGTCGGCAAGCATCGGCGCCAGTTTCAGCGCGATCGCTGATACCTCCGACGGCACGGCGGCGCGGCGGATGCCGGACACCGGCGGTGACGCCGAAGCGGCTGCGGCCGGCGATGCCCGTTGGCTCTCGCGCGACGTATCCCGCCTCACCAGGCTCGCCACACCGAAGATCAGCGCGAGCACGACGAAGACCATGGTGGGAAAGCCTGGAATCAGGCCGAGCCCGAGCAGGACGACGGCCGACAACCTCAGCGCCCGCGAACTCGCGCCGAGCTGCCCGACGATATCGCGCCCCAGATTGACCTGCTTGTCTCCCGTCACCCGCGTCACCACCGTGCCGGCGGTCAGCGACAGCAGCAGCGCCGGAATCTGCGAGATCAACGCATCGCCGATCGTCAGCAGTGAATATTCGTGGACGGCCGCACTGAAAGACAGCCCGCGCGAGAGCGTGCCGATCGAGATGCCGCCGAGCAGATTGACCACGATCACGACGAGCCCGGCGATGGCGTCGCCCTTCACAAACTTCATGGCGCCGTCCATGGCGCCGTAGAGCTGACTTTCGCTCTCCAGGGCGCCACGCCGACGCCGCGCTTCGGCCTGGTCGATGTCGCCGTTGCGCATTTCGGCATCGATCGCCATCTGCTTGCCCGGCAGCGCGTCGAGGGTGAAGCGGGCCGCGACCTCCGCCACGCGCTCGGCGCCCTTGGCGATGACGATGAACTGGACCAGCGTGACGATCAGAAAGACCACTAGGCCAACGACCACATTTCCGCCGATCACGAACTCGCCGAAAGTGCGAATGATGTCCCCGGCTTCCGCCTGCGACAGGATCAACCGCGTCGTGGTGATGGCAAGCGCCAAGCGGAACACGGTCGAGATCAGGATGATGCCGGGCAGCGACGAGAAATCGAGCGGCGTCAGGATATAGAGCGCCACCATCAGCATCAGCACCGCAAAGCCGAGATTGAAGCCGATGAAGAGATCGACCAGCCACAACGGCATCGGCAGGATCATCATCGCGACGGCTAGGAGCAGGACCGCAGCGACCATCAGATCGGGATTATTCGGGAGGCGAAGCAGCAGCGCGCGCAATTGAGCGGTCACGAAGCGTCTCCTTCTGCTTGCTTGCGCGCAGCGGTAAAGGCCCGAAAACATTCCCGCGCCTCGCCCAGGCGACCGGTCAGGCGCAGCGCATGACTGCGCATCAGGAGGAGTGGCGCACGCGCACCGACACTACTGTCAAGTTCCTGAAGCCGCTCGATGATACGCATTGCTTCAGTGCCATCTTCGGCCGCGATCAGCGCGTAGGCTAGCACGCGCAAGAAGCCAATATCGTTTTCGACGTCTCGTTCGACGAGGCGGAGCAGAGCAAGCGCACGCTCAGGCTGGCCACAGGCGAGATAGATATAAGAAACCGTGCAGAGCAGATCGCGTTGCGGGCCGCCGATGAGCGGAACTGTGACCTCTGCGGCAGAACTGGCAGGCCGAGCCGGCGATGGGAGCTCCTGCAATAACGATGACACCAATCATCCCTCGATGAGGCTATTGCGCCCCTGACGCAGCAACGCCAGGCCGCGCAGCTCGCGATGGATGGCGACCGCGCCTTCTTGCAACGTCCTGTCCGCCGGCAGGCGATCCAATTCGAAGGACAGGTGCTCCAGGATGGCGCGATGCCGCTCCGCGTGCAGGACATCCGGATGGCGCAGACGCGGCATGACGAAACGAAACAGGGCCTCTGCCAGATTCTGTCCCTGAAAGCCCTCGAGCCCACGGCGATGCTCCACCGCGCCGATCGCGCCGCGCGCCTCGCCGAGATGGGCACGCGTGACCGGATCGACATCGGATGCGGCGAGTGTGGCATCGATCGCAGCATCGAGTTCTATGCCCTCATCGGCCGCGGCCGCGGCATGCCCGCTGACCCCGCGCCGATCGGCATTGACGCCGGTGACGCTGAGCTCGGTTGCGATATCGCGGCGTATCTCGGTCGAGGACGGCGCAACGTCCCTGCCCTGGGGCGGGGCGACCTGGCGGTTCAACAGCCGTTGCGGCACCTTGACCATCGCACCACCCGTCAGTACCGAACCGCCACCAGCCGGCCATCGCGCTTCAACACTACCCGCTCAGCCTCGATGTGCTGGATCGTCCAGCCATCGTCCAGCATCGCGCCTTCCAGGTACTTCTGGCCACGGATCACCAGATGCGATTGCGGCCCTCGCCATACCGCCTCGATCGCAAGCGATGACGGCAGCTTCTCCGCCTTGACCGCGACGCCGTTCACCAACAGCACTTCTCCCTTGAAGCGCTGGTCGAACCATTGCTGGACGTTCTGCCACTGTGCGGCGACGCCCGGCTCGACTGAGCCGCGCGCCATCACGGCTCCGCCGCTGGCCTCGACCGTCACGTTGAGCAGTCCCGCGTTCTCGACCTCGCGCGTCAACTCTTCCGCCGCATCCTTGATGGCGCCGGCCGGCTGCGTGCTCAGTTGCGCGCGCTCCGGCCTTGCCGATCCGCTGGGTGCGGCAGGGGCGGCCAGCGGCGGGCGCAAGCTGTCGATGAAGCTGCCGGCCGATCCGGTTCCGACCGCTGCGAGATTGGATGCGATCGCGGCAATGATCACGGCGGCTACGCTGAGCGCGGCTGCCGAACGCAGCCGTCTGCCAGAAAGAAGATGCAGGTCGTGCGCCGTATTGGATTTGCTGATAGCCCTGCTCCAGGACATCACGACACCCGCAATCGAAAGCTCGAAAGGCAGCGTCACCGCCACGGGATGTCCGGCGTTCAAGGCCCCGTAGCCTGCAAGCGAGACGCCATCCGCCAGCGCTTCGACGCGCGCTTTGTCGTCGTCGATGACCACGACGGCGTGGCGCGCGGCCAGATTCTCCCCGATCAGCACGACATCGGCCTCGACGGCGCCGCCGATCACATAGGTGCCGGCCGGCAGGTCCTGCGAGGTCCCGGCATAGAGCCCGGCCCCGATCGCGAGAACGTAATCGTTCGACTGAGCCAATGCCGCGGTCCTTCCCGACTGAAAATCTTCCGCCACAAGCGGAAAGGCGCGCGTCGAAACGCGCGCCTTCCTGCTGGATTACTGCACGCGCTCGTCAGCAACCTTCTTGTCGGAGCTCAGCACCGTCGAGAGCTTGCGCATCTCGATGCTCTTCGCCTGCGCCTCTTCGCTCACGCGCTTCAGTTCGGCAAGCTGTGACTGGAAATTGCCGCTGTCGCCGGCGCCGCCGGTCGCGCCAGCGCCGGTCGCTCCGCCCAAGGCATTGTTGATACCGCCAACAGTATCGCCCATGTCGCTCTCCTTCGTTGTTTCGATATCGGTTGGATTGATCCAAATCGCGGGCCTCCGCCGCGAGCCGGATGTTGAAGGGCCGCTTGTGGCCCCTGGTCGGGATTGAGCAGGGCCCAACTCCCGAGGTCAGGCGAAATCCTCCTCGGTATCCGCCATGGCTTCGTCGAACTCACCCATCGAATCGTTCGCGATCTGCATCGCGAAACTCTGCAGTGCCGCCTGAAAGGCCTGCGCCTGCTGCTGATTGCCGCCGCCATCGATCGCATTGCCAACGGCACCGCCGACAGCGGCGCCAACTGGTCCTCCGAGCATGGCGCCGGCGATGTTGCCGATCGCTCCGAACATCTGGTGTCGCTCCATTCGCTGCACGCCGCGGAACCCCGCGTCGCGACAATTGCAAGAAGGCGGCAATCGGACATTCCGCCCATCGCGGATCGATATGTAAGCGGCCTAGCTTTCGAAAACCTGACGGCTAACGAGAACGGGCCGGGTCTCGGTCAGTACGGATGCAGGGAAGCGGGCACCGGTGAATGCGAGAGGCGGCCCGGCTCATCATCGCCGCGCGGCTGACGCGCGGCTTGGCCCTCGACACGCGGATCGGGACCGATCACCTGCTCCAACCGGCCGTTGCGCCAGATGCTCACCTGCGTGCCGCGGAAAACATTCAACACGGTTTCCTTCTGAGCCGGCGGCGCTGGAACGCCGGGCTTCGGCTTTGCCTGTTCCTCGGCAATCAATCCCGCAAGCGTCTGCTCGGTGAGCGCAACAAAGCGCGGCGGCCCCGAGACCAGCACGAGCCCGTTGCCGGGCGCGGGCACAACCGCAAAGCGGTCGTCGGCGACCTTCAAGGCATCGAGCGCGATCTTGAACTGATCGAATCCGATTGGGGCAAGCACCAACAGCCGGCTCTGAGATTCCTTGACCGCGCTGATATAAAGGACCTGACCGTCGTAGTACCATTCGAAATTGAACATCGCAGCAAGACGATCGAGAAAGGCCCGCGGGCGCAACTCCGGCAAGCGCCCCTGGATGCGGCCGCGCACGTCCGGACTGACGTTGACCTTGATACCGAGATTGGTGCCGAATTCCTGCAAGGCCGCCGGCAGATCCTGATCCACCACAGTATAGTTATAAGAAGTGTCCGGCAGCGTCAGTGGCGCGGCACACGCGGTCGAAGCAAACAGGAAAGCGAGAACCAACAAAGCTATCCCAGTGGGCGCTGACATTCCTCGTTTGGAAGCGGTGTTGGGCTCAGTGATCATCGAACTGATTTCTCGAAATATTTCCAATCCGGCGATCTTAGTCCGACATTGCGACAGCCTTCGGTCAGCGCCATGCACCGATCTCGTCACCTTGCCGTAAGGTGGCGTTCCTATGCTCCGCCCGCCCTGCGGCGATCGATCGGGCGGGAGCGGAGGCGAGATGACAGTCGGAGCGATCTCTTCTGGTGTCGCGATCAACGGCATCGGAACAAGCGGCGTCATGGATGGCGGCCCAGCGCAAGCCACGACGCAAACCGCGGCCCAAGGTCAGGAGTTCGCTCGATCCTTTGCCGCGGCGCGAGAAACGGCTGCGCCCGTTCCTCCTGCGGAACCATCGCGCGAGATCAGCCGCCCCACGACGCGCAACGATTCGCTTGGCGAGCGTATTCTAGACCGCCTAGAGGCGATTCATCGCAACGACAAGCTCAGTAGTGGCGACGTAAAGAAGGCGCCCTCCGCTCCTCTGCTCAAGGTCGCCTCCGCCGAGCCGGGACCGGCCGCGAGCGCCCTGCGCGAAGTGCCGAGCGGCGCGCCGGAACTGGCGGCCAAGGAGACTCGCACCGGCCAGTTCAGCCACATGCTGGAGCAACTGCAGAAAACCTATGGGCAGGTGATTCAGGTGTCTGTCGTGTCCAAGAGCAGCGGCAGCTTCACGTCGTCGATGAACCGGCTGATGTCATCGAGCTGAAGGGTCACAACAGAGATGGCCTCTCAATCCAATCTTCGGAATGTAGCTGGCGCAGCATGCCGAAGGCGTGCCGCGCTCATCGCCTGTCTGCTAGCTGCGGCGCTCGGCGGCTGCAAGGCCGATCTCTACACGAAATTGCAGGAGCGCGAAGCCAATGAGATGGTCGCGCTGCTGCTCGGCAACGGCTTTGATGCCGGGCGCACGCAATCCAAGGACGGCACCAGCACCGTCGTCGTCGAGCAGAAGCAGTTCGCCCAGGCCGTCGAACTGCTCAAGGCCAATGGCTATCCGCACCAGACCTTCACCAACATGGGCGAAGTGTTCAAAGGCGGGGGCCTGATCGCTTCGCCGACCGAAGAGCGCGCACGCTATGTCTACGCCTTGAGCGAGGAACTGTCGAAGACGATTTCCGACATCGACGGCGTGCTGTCGGCGCGCATCCATGTCGTGTTGCCGAAGAACGATCTGTTGCGGCAGGATGCGACGCCATCCTCGGCCTCCGTCTTCATCCGCTACGATGCACGCGCGCCGGTGAAGGCTCTGTTGCAACAGATCAAGATGCTGGTGGCCAACAGCATCGAAGGGCTTTCCTATGAGAAGGTCTCTGTCGTGCTCGTTCCCGTCGAACGCAATGAGGTGCAGCCGGTAATCACAACCGCGGCAACCGGTACCGCACCGATGACTGAGACGGTGCAATGGCCGATAGCGATGTTCGGCGGCCTCCTCATCGGCGCAGGCGGCGTCTACTGGTTCAGCCGCCGCCGGACAGCCGCGGCTCAGCAAGGCCCGGCACAAGTGCAGCCCGTGCACGCAATGGTAGATCGCCTTCCGCCGGGGACTTTCCAGACCGGCGCCGCTCAGCCAAAGCTGTCGCGGGGCACGCCGCGTCAGGCGGCCTGATTATTGGATGCGGGCCCAATGAGAATTGGTGCCAGCCCACGGACCATGACGGCAAATCCGCTGTCGTTCCTGCATCCTTCGCGGATCGCCGCGGTCCTCGATCAGCGCCTCACAGCGGAGACCATTCGCAAGCTGCAGAATTGCCGGCGGCTTGAGCAACGGCTCGCCATGCAGATGAGACCCGGTCTTGCGGACCAAGAGCTGTGGCCGATTCCCGCGCCCGCTGAATTTCTCGCTGGCCCCGCGCATCCCCAAGACGCAGCAAGACTTGCCGGCGCGATCTGGCATGCGGCTTCGCTGCGGCTCGTGGTAACAGGAAAAGCGGCCGCAGAGCTGGTCGCGACGATCGGCGAGAAGGCGTTTGCCTTTGGTCTTCGTCACGCCGCCGCGTCGGTTGTGCCGGCGCAGGCGATCGGTGTTTCCGAACTTGCCCATGCGATCGATCGCGACGGCGTGGCCTGTCTTGGCGCATGGCTTGCGGGCGAACCCAAGCCGCGCCGTGACGCCGTGCTGCTCAGGTTGCCGCCGGAGGAGGCTGAGCGAGCACGCCAATTCAGCCCCGAGCACATGACCGCCTGCCAATCGGTGATGACGATTGTGATAGCGGAGAGAGAGACCAGCTGATGCCCCTCGAACAGACCGAGGCTCCCACTCCTCCGCGATTGCGGCCGCTCGGTCCGCTGGTGCGGCAGGAAGAATTCAATATCTGGGGCGAAGCACAGTCTGCCCTTGACGCCGCCGAGCGCCACCACGCGCACATGCGCGACTGGACACGCGCGATCTACCGGCGCGAGCGCCAGCGCGGCAGGGACGAGGGACTTGCGATCGGACGCGAGGAGGCCAGCAGACTCATCGCGGCGACGTCGGCGCGCACCAATGCCTATCTGCGTCGCCTCGAGCAGGATGTTCCGACCCTTGTTCTCGATGTGATCGAAAATCTGCTCGGCCGCTTCGATCCCGGCGATCTCCTCGCACACGCCGTGCGCCATGCGCTGACGAAGCTGCAGGCCGGCGGCGAGATGCGTCTGCGCGTGGCACCTGAACAGTCCATGCGCCTGCGCGAGGCGCTGGCCGAGCTCGGCGACCACGGCGGCTCGGCCATGATCGAGATCGAGGTCGATCCGACGCTCGCGTCCGGTCAATGCGTGCTGTGGAGCGAGTTTGGCAATATCGAGCTTGGCCTCGAAGCGCAACTGTCGGCCCTGCGCAGGGGCCTGCTTGCGCACCATGACCATGGTGACGCCGGCAATGAGGCGTCACAATGATGGACGTCATGGCACCTGTCGCATCGTCCGATGTGGAGACGCCGGGGCGACGCCTGGATCAGGCGCTGTCGCACATCCGCGAGCGCATCAGGGAGACGGAAACCCGCCCGTTGCGCGGACGCGTGACGCGCGCGGTCGGCACCATGATTCACGCCGTCGTGCCCGACGTGCGGATCGGCGAATTGTGCCGCCTCCACAATCCTCACACCGGATGGATGCGCGATGCGGAAGTGGTCGGCCTCGACGGCGGCCATGCCCTGTTGACGCCGATTGGCGATCTTGCTGGCCTGTCGGCGCGGGCGGAAGTGATCCCCACCGGGCGCGTGATGGAGGCGCCGGTGGGCGAAGCCCTGCTTGGGCGCGTGATCGACAGCGGTGGCCATCCGCTCGACGGCAAAGGGTCGATTCATGCAGACGCCGCTCGTCCGTTGCACGGATCTGCGCCGAGCCCTCTCACCCGGTCGCTGGTCCATCGCCCGCTGGTGCTCGGCTTGCGCGCCATCGACGGAGTCCTGACCTGCGGCGAAGGGCAGCGGATGGGCATCTATGGCGAGCCGGGCGGCGGCAAGTCGAGCCTGCTCGCGCAGATCGTGCGCGGCGCGGACGCCGACGTCGCGGTCATCGCCCTGATCGGCGAGCGAGGTCGCGAGGTGCGCGAATTCGTCGAGGTTCAACTCGGCGAGGACGGCATGCGCCGTGCCGTGCTCGTCGTGTCGACGTCCGATCGATCGGCGATGGAGCGGGTGAAGGCGGCCTATGTGGCGACCGCGATCGCCGAGCATTTCCGCGATAACGGCAGGCGCGTGCTGCTGGTGATGGATAGCATTACGCGGTTTGCGCGTGGGCTGCGCGAGATCGGGCTTGCCGCCGGCGAGCCGCCGACCCGGCGGGGCTTTCCGCCGTCCGTCTTCGCGCAATTGCCAAGCCTGATGGAACGGGCCGGTCCCGGCGTCACCGGCTCGATCACCGCGTTCTACACGGTCCTGGTCGAAGGCGATGGCAGCGGCGATCCGATCGCGGAAGAGACCCGCGGCGTCCTCGACGGCCACGTGATCCTGTCGCGCCAGTTGGCGAGCGCCGGCCATTATCCGGCGATCGACATCCTGGCGAGCCGCAGCCGCGTCATGAACGCGGTCACCGATCTCGCGCACCAGCGCGCAGCCGCTCGCCTGCGCGAATTGCTGTCCCGCTACGCGGAGATCGAGTTCCTGCTCCAGGTCGGCGAATACAAGAGCGGCGCCGATCCGGTCGCGGACGAGGCAGTGGCGAAGATCAATGAAATACGAAGTTTCCTGCGCCAAACGGGCACCGAGCGCATCGACTTCCAGGAGACGTTGGCATGGCTGACGCGGCTGGCGGGGTGAACCTCTTGCAGGTGGCGGCTCTCGCGCGGCTGCGGCGTGAACGCGAGCGACGCGCGCTGCAGGAATTGGCTGCGCTTCATCAACGCGAAGCCGAGGCGGCGCTTGTTCGCGACGCGGCCAACCGAAACCTTGAGGCTGAAAAGCACGCACAGCGCGCCAGTGAGGATCACATCTATCGCTCGTTGCCGGAGGCGGGGCCGCTGCCGCGCGCCAGCCTCGAGCGCCACCGCGAAACGATCCGCAGGTTGGGCGTGCGGGTCGGCGAGGCTGCTCATCGCCGGGACGCTGCGTCCCATTCTCTCCTCGAGGCCAGCAAGGCCGTCGAGGCAGGACGAGCGCGCCTGACCGTGCAAACGCGCGACAGGCGCAAATGGGAACAGATCGAAACCCGCACGCAAACCGCCGAAATCGCGCGCTTGCAGATGGTGCAGCAGCGCGAGAGCGAAGATGACGTCGAACTCCGATACGGACGGTTGCGATGAATGTCCGCACCCACGACGTGCCGGCGCGCCCAGTGAATCTTGTGATCGGCTACGAACCGCTGATATGGCTGACGCGCGCGCAACTCGCTGCGCTGAACAGGGTGGCGACGCGGCGGCTTCCTTTCGTCACGGAACTTGCCGGAAAGCCGCTTGCGATCGCGGCGATCGGCCTGGAGCAGACGATTCCGGAATCCGAGCCGTCATGCCACTTCGGCCTGGGATCGGCAAAGACGCGCGCCGTCCTGTCGCTGCCGCAATCGCTCGTCGAACGCCTCATCAGCAGCATCCAGGATGGTCTCGGCCTGCTCGACGAACCGTTGCGCAGCCTGCTGGTCGAGCTTGCGCTTGCCGGCCTGCTCGATGCGCTCGACGCAGAGGTCACCATGCCGACCCGGATTGAGCCGGCCGATCCACCAGGCTGGGATTTCAACCGCGTGATGCTCGGTATCCAATGGGGCGACTGGCACGGCCGCGCCTGTCTGCACCTGACGCGCTCGGACGACGGCGCGTCGCTCGCCGCCGTTGCCAGTCTGCTCGACCGGCTGCCTGAGGCGCCAGCCGCGATGAACGAGCTTCCGCTCTCTTTGGCGTTCGAGATCGGCGCAAGCCGCCTTACCGTCGCGCTGCTCTCGAACTGGCGTCCGGGCGACGTTGTCCTGCTGCAAAGCTACTATCCCGCCAACGGGACAATTCTCGTCGCACTGGGCTGCACCGCGGCCGACGCTGCCCTGGCAGGCCGCGCCGCCACCCTGCGTGGCCGATTCGGCCCCCACCCTGCGCTTGCAATGGAGATGAGCATGAACAAGGCCGATGACGGCAAAGCTTCGTCGGCGGATGCCGACACGACGCTCGACCAGATCGAGGTGACGTTGACCTTCGAGCTTGGCCGACGCACGGTCGATCTGCGCACCCTGCGCGCGATGGCGCCCGGATATGTTTTCGATCTCGGCCGCGATCCCGAGGGCCCCGTCGACATCCTGGCCAACGGCAAGACGATCGGCGGCGGCGAGATCGTGCGGATCGGCGATACGATCGGAGTGCGCGCGACGCGGCTCTTCCTTCATGACTGACCTTCAGCCCGGTATCCTCGCTCTCATCGCGGTCTCGGTCGGGCTCGGCCTGTTGGCCTTCGTTGTGGTTACGACCACCGCCTTCATGAAGATTTCGGTGGTCCTGTTCCTGGTGCGCAACGCGCTCGGCGCGCAGCAGGTGCCACCGACCATCGTCATTTACGGTGCGGCGTTGATCCTCACCGTGTTCATCAGCGCACCCGTGATCGAGCAGATATCGCAACGGCTGAACGATCCGCAATTGCAATACCGAAGCTTCGACGACTTCAAGACCGCCTTCATCCGCGGCCAGGAGCCGTTGCGCGACCATCTCAACCGCTTCACTAGCGTGCAGGAGCGGCAGTTCTTCTTGTCCGCAACTGAGCGGGTCTGGCCGGAGCACATGCGCCAGCGCACCAATATCGGTGATCTTAGCATCCTCGTGCCCGCGTTTCTGATCTCCGAATTGAAGCGGGCATTCGAGATCGGCTTCCTGCTCTATCTGCCATTCATCACCATCGATCTTGTCGTCACCACCATTCTCATGGCGATGGGCATGTCGATGGTGTCGCCGACGGTGATCTCGATTCCCTTCAAGCTGTTCCTGTTCATTGCCATCGATGGCTGGTCCCGCCTGATGCACGGGCTGGTGCTCAGCTACGGGCAGAGTTGAGCGAAAGGAGGCGGTCTTGGGGGAGGCAAGCATCCTGACCCACATGAGCACATCGCTCGTGCTGTTCCTCACGCTGGTGGTGCCGCCGCTCGGCGCAGCGCTGGTGGTGGGTGTCGTGATCGGCATCATCCAGGCTGCAACCCAGATCCAGGATCAAACCCTGCCGCTGATGGTCAAGCTTCTGGTCATCGTCGCGGTGCTTGGCCTGCTGTCGCCGGTCCTGGCGGGGCCATTGATCGAGCACGCCAAGCAGCTCTTCACGGATTTCCCGGCGCTCACAGCGTCCGGCTAGCCGATATGGATCCAGGGCTCCTCCTTCTGCCGGAGTTGCACCGGCTGATCGTCGATCTCATTGGCATCCTGCCGGACCTGGCGCTGGCAACGACGCGCGCCGTCGGCATCGTTATCATCCTGCCGGTGTTCAGCCGGATCAGTTTCGGCGGCCTGCTCCGTGCCGCGCTGACGCTAGCGCTCGCGGTCCCGATCGTCGGCTACGCCACTGACAGCCTCGCAGATCTGCAGCGCCCGATGCGGACCATCCAGCTCTGCCTGATCGCGCTGAAGGAACTCTTTGTCGGAGTAACGATCGGCTTCATGATGAGCATCCCGTTCTGGGCGATCCAGATCGTTGGCGAGATCATCGACGTGCAGCGCGGCGTTTCCAGCGAGGTGGCGCCTGTGGATCCGTCGAGCCGCTCGCCGGCGTCCGCGATGGGGCTTTTCCTCAGCCTTTGCGGGATCGCCTTGTTCGTCGCCGCAGACGGCCTGCAAACCGTCGTGGACATGCTCTATCGCAGCTACGCAATCTGGCCATTGCGCAATTTCATGCCGCAGATCGACACCAACAGCGCGCTTGCGTCATTGGCCTTGCTCGATCGCCTGATGCGATTCGGCATGTTGGTCGGAGGGCCCGCGATCATCTTTCTGCTCCTGATCGATATCTGCGTCCTCTTGGTCGGGCGCTTTGCACCGCAGTTCAAGCCGTTCGATCTTGCACCGACGATCAAGAATGTCGGCTTCGCCATATTCATCGCGATCTACGCGACCTTCTTGTTCGACTATATGCGGGCAGAGGTCGCAACGGTCCCGAGCGTCATCCAATTGTTCGAGGGCTTCGTGAAATGAGCGGCGAAACCAGCGAGGAGAAGACCCTTCCGCCTTCCTCCAAGAAGCTCGAGGATGCGCGCAAGAAGGGGCAGATCGCGCACAGCTCCGATCTGGTCAGCGCGGCCGGCGGCGTCGCCGCCATCCTCTATCTCTGGATCTGGTCGGAAACAATTGTCGAGGACTGGCGCCAGGCGCTGACCTTCGCCAGCCAGATCGAGACCGGCGATTTCTATACCGGCCTGCGCCAACTTGTATCCGTGCTGCTGATGGCAAGCTTCCGCACGATCGCCCCGCTGCTCGGCCTCGTGCTGGGGGCGAGCCTGGTGGCCAATGTGGCAGTCAATCGTGGCGTGCTGTTTTCGCTCGAGCCGATCAAGCCGAAGCTGCAAAACATCGACCCGTTCAGCGGCCTTGCGCGAATGTTCGGATTGAGGGGCTGGATCGAGCTTGCCAAGACCCTGGTCAAGACGTCCGCGCTGACCGCTGTGTTCCTGCTGGTCATGCTCGGCACCTGGAAGACGCTGGTGTTATTGCCGGCTTGCGGCATGGGCTGCTTCGCCTTCGTGGTGGGGTTGGAGACAAAGCTCGTGCTCGCGATCGCCGGAGGCTGCTTCCTTGCCGCGGCGATCGCCGATCTGTTCATCCAGCGTTGGCTGTTCCTGCGCGAAATGCGCATGACGCCGTCGGAGGCAAAGCGGGAGATGCAGGAGCTGGAGGGTAATCCACACATCCGCAGCGCCCATCAACGCCTGCGCCGCGAAAGCGCCAGCGAGCCGCGGCTTGGCGTGAGGCAGGCGACACTCATCATTCGCGGCCGAAGCGCGGTGGTCGGCCTGCGCTACATCGCCGGCGAGGCCGGCGTGCCGGTCGTCGTCTGTCGCGGATCCGGTGCAGCGGCTGACCGCATCCTTGCCGAGGCAAGGGATTTTGCCAAACCCATTGTCGAGGATGGTGAGCTTGCCAGGCTGTTGATGCGTCGCGCCAGGCTTGGCGCCGCCATTCCTTCCCGGCTCTTCAATCGCGTCGCCAAGGTGATCTTTGCCGCGGGCCTGGCGGGCTAAATCTATTGAGGAGCGCCCCCGAGCACGGAGCGCGTGAGCGCCGGTCCGCCGCTCGGCGGTGGCGTACGTCCCGCGGTCCCCTGGGTATTGAAGCCGCGGTAGCGTTCGATCGGCACGGCAGCGCGCTCGCCATCGGTTGCGGCGACGGCGGGATTGCCGAGCAGATCGTGGCCATCATTGACCATCAGCGCCAGATTGGCGCGGTTCGAACAGCCGAGCGTCTGATCGAAATCATTGTTATTGCCGGACGGTCCGACGATGGACAGCGAGGGGCAGACCGGAGGGAGCGCAGCGGCGTGGTCAGCCAGCACCCGCACGGCGTATCGCCCGCGGTCATCGGCTGGCTCGGCAACTTCGACGATGTTCCAGGGCTGCACTCCGATTGAGGTGGCGGAGACCGCCACCGAGCGGCGCAAATATGGATTGAGGCCGATCACTTTCAGATGCAAGGCGTCGATCCGGCCGTTGCCGGCAAGGCGGAGGAAGTCGACGAGGCGGTTGCGTTCGGAGGAAGCGAGTCTGCCGGCGGACCCGCCTTGCAGGACCAGCACATTCACCTCTGGCTGCACCATGATCGCCTGCGCGGTCGGCTCGACGAAGATCGGTGCCGAGTAGCAGCCGGACAATGCGAGACCCGCAATCACGAGCGGAGCAAGGCGACGAGACAGAACGATCATGATGAACAGCCCCATTATTCGATCAGGAAACCAGCTTCGCCGGTTATACCCGGCACGCTGGTCGCGGGCGCGACGCGTCCCCTGGGTGGCTTCGTCAGCGTGTTGAACAGGATTCGTCCCGCGTCGGTGGGCGGGCCGACCCGATCGGTCGGCGCCTGCATCGCGCTCGCTGCCGGGGATGGTCGCACCAGATAGGGCGTGACGATGATGACAAGCTCCGTCTCTTCCTTCTGGAATTGGCTCGATCGGAACAGCGCGCCGATGATCGGCACATCGCCAAGCCAGGGAAAGGTCTGGATGTTGGTGTTGAAGTTACGCCGGATCAAGCCGCCGATGGCGAAGCTCTGGCCACTCGCGAGTTCGACCACCGTCTCGGCGCGGCGCGTCGACAATGCGGGGACCGAAAAATTGTTGATGACGATGGCGCCCTGCGAGGACAGCTCGCTGACCTCCGGCTTGACGCGGATGTTGATCAAATTGCCTGACAGCACCGTCGGGACGAATTCCAGGCTTGCGCCGAATTTGCGGAATTCGACCGAGATCTGGTTGAGCCCCTGGGAGACGGGAATCGGAAACTCACCTCCTGCCAGAAAACTGGCAGGCTCGCCGGAGACAGTGGTCAGGTTTGGTTCGGCGAGGATGGTAACCAGCTTCTCCTGGGCAAGCGCATCGAGCACCGCGCCGATTCCGACATCGTTGGTCACATAGCCGACGCCGAATTGCCCGCCTCCCGACGGCGGGCTCGGGTTCACGAGACCGAAGGTGAAGTTGCCGGCCCTGACAAAGGCGTTGAGATTGATGCCAAGCGCCTTCATCGCACTGCGCGAGACTTCCGCCACGCGCACATTGAGATTGACCTGCGTCGCGCCGGCCACCTTGAGGCGGTTACTGACGATCGCGCCGTTGCCGAGAAACTGCAACGCGACCGCCTTGGCGCTCTCCGCCACCGCCGCATTCGGCACCAGCCCGCTCAGCACGGCGCCGTTTGGCGTATAGCTGACGGAAATCGGATAGTCGCCGACCTCGCTGCGCAGCAGAGCGCGCAAATCCTCGATCGGTTGGGTCACCACCACCTGGAATTCGGCGAGCGCCTCGCCGCGGGCATCCAGCGCAAACAGGCTGGTCCTGCCCGCCCTCTTGCCGAACACGAAGATGGTTTCGTTCGAAGGCGTCTGGATATCGGCAATCGTCGGATCGGCGACGAACATGTTGGTGGCCGGACCCGGCAGATGGATGGTCTCCCCGCGCGAGATGGTGATGTCCAGTCGTCCCGACATTTTGGCCGGCGCATTGCGTGGCGCAGTTGCCGGCGCACGCGGACGCGCCGCGACAACTGCACCGGCCTGTTGCCCCGGCAGCCCCCGCCCGCTCTGAACTGTTTGCGCATCGAGCGACCCCATCGATGCAAGTACCACGAAAATACTGAGAATGGCCGCAGCAGTTTGACGCGCTCCACTCGCGATCAAAGGTTCTTTCTCCTCCCGCCGATCGCCCGGCGGCGATCGGCCATCCCCAACCGACGATCCGGGTCCGCCTAGCCGGCTCCGGTATCGAGCAGACGTCGCGACGTCTCGCGGCCGTTCGACGAGCCCTTTGCCATCTGCCGGGCAACCAGCCCGCCGCTCGCAGCACTCCCGCCCGCCTCGCGAAGCATCGGCTCCAAGAGGTAGCCGACGCCGCGGACAGTGCGGACACGGACATTCGCACTCGCCTCCGACAGATGCGCACGCAAACGGTAGACACCCACTTCGATAGCATTGGAGGAGACTTCGTCATTGAAGCTGTAGAGGCTCTCCTCAAGCGCGCTTCGCGTGACCACGCGTTCGAACCGCCTGATCAACACCTCCAGCAGGCAGAGGTCACGGCGCGGAATGCGGATCTCGCATCCGTCGACCCACACCTGTCGGCTCACGGTGTCGAACTCGAGATTGCCGGCGCGAAGATTGGCATCCTGTATCGAGGGCGGCCTCCGCAGAATCGCGCGGATCCGCGCGATCAGTTCCTCGACACTGAACGGCTTTGCGACATAATCATCCGCTCCCGCATTCAAACCTTCGATACGATCATTCACGCCCGCCACTGCCGTCATGATGATCGCAGGGCATGAAAAGCCGGAGCGGCGGCGCGCTCTCAACCAACTTAATCCATCTCCATCCGGAAGCTTGCGGTCGAGCAGCACAATGTCATAGGGCGCGCAGCCCGTCGCGGCGGCCGCCTCTTCGAGCGATCCTGCAACATCCACTACAAATCCATCATTGATCAGGGCCTCCTCCATCATTGAGGCAAGTACTTTCATATCTTCAATGAGCAAAATTCGCATAGGGCTCCATCCTCGTAATGGCGCCTGCCTTCCTGTTGGTTATCCGTTGTATCGACGAACGTTAGGGACGGTTAAGAAAGAAATCACGCGAAAGTTTTCTTACAGCGAGAATTCTCGAGCGGACGCTTTCCTTACATATTCCTTGCTTCTGTCACACGTCATTCATGGCGATCGCGATCATCGTTCAGAGCCACTGTTCGATCGTCTCGCTATATCCGCAGCACATCAACGTCAAAAACCTATGTTTTGCATGATCTATTTTCATGAACGCACCGCGCGACGCTACGAAGTCGAGACAAGATTCGATTCTCGCGCAGCGCTCGCCCGCTTGCGTGTTCCGCTTGCGGCGTTCGCGCAACATCAGCTTCGGCAGCAAAGCAGGCATGCACGCGGGTCGGTTCATTCGCGGAATGTTCGCGATCATGGAACTGACTTCCATACGCCGCGCGCTTCATGACACGCGCATTCGATCCGAACTGCAATCAAGGATGCCATCGAATGATCTCATCTCGCTTACAACTGGCCGCCCTTATGCTCGTCAGCGCGCACGTCACATCGTTCGAGGCCACTGCAGCGGAACCATGGTCGGATGCGGACTCGGGATTGCGCATCAAGCCACCGCCGGGCTACGCGGTGCAGCCGATGAGTCTGGCCGCACCGTTCACGGTGCGTGTCGCGGTCAAGCAGTCCGGTGACCGCGACACCGGCTGCCAGGTGGCATTCGAGCCGCTGCCGCAGAATGCGCGTCTCAGCCAAGCAGAGATCAATCGAATCGCGAGCGAGCCGAATTGGCGCGAGCGCGCGCGCTGGTCGATCGCCACCTTTTCCGACGTCAGTGAAGAGCAGCCTTATCTGCAGTCCGGCATCGTCGGCGTATCGCTGATTGCGGAGATGAAGCCGACATTCGCCGCTCCGGATCGGGCCAAGGCTTTGCGCAATTTCATGGCCATTCTGGAGACTCCAAAGGGCCGTACGACCGTCGTCTGCACCGCCGAGAAAGAGCAGTTCGAAAGCCGGCGCGCCGCATTCCTCGACGTCGTGCATGGGGTGGAGCCGCCGACGCTCTAAGCTGCATCGTCAGGTTACAATCAGCTTGCACTTCTAGCCTGTGCCCGAAGGTGCGGACCATTCGGGCTGGGCAGGATAACGCGCCTCGGACCTAGCGTCCGTATGGTGTGCCGCGCCGACCATGAAGAGAGGAACAATCATGGCCGTTGCCGCCGTCGCAGATGCCGCGCCCCGCAAGAACCGCATTCAACCGACCGATGCGCCGGTCGCGAAGCCGAAAACGCCCGAGAAGAAGGATTTCGATGCGTCGCTGGCGGCGGCCAAGACCGAACACGACAAGCAACCGAACCCTGCCGCGCCGACATCGGACCCGAAAGCAACCGACAACGTTCCTCGTACAACCGTCGACCACAAAGTCGAGCAGGACGAATCGCTGGCGAGGATCGCGAAGGACTACAGGACATCCTACGGAGACGTTCTCAACGCCAACAAGGACCTCAAGAACCCGAACCTCATCCATCCCGGCGAGCACGTGACGGTGCCGAATGCCGATCAGCGCGTCGTCACCGCGAAGCACCAGGTCGGTGCCGCCCACCGGGCCGAAGATTCCGTCGCATCGCTGGAGCGCCTCGCCCATGATCCGAAGGGCACCGACCAGTCACGCTCGGTAGCGGCTTCGCAGCTCTCCGGCGCGCGTGCCGAGGTGGACCGCCGCTGGAACGACGTACAAAAAACCATCGAGGGCGATCTTCGCAATGCGGGGAAGACCTCGTTCTTCCCCGACGACGGTGCCAATCAAGCACTTGGCGAAATACGCAGCCGCCTGCCGAAGGATAAGGCCTATCAGGGCGCCGTTGACCGTGCACGGGCCACCGTCAACGCTGAATGGGACAAGGACGGTGTCGGCCTGTCCCACTTCCAGGGCCTGGTGGACAAGGCCAACAAGGCGACCGACTCGGAAGCCGATGCGGCCTGGAAGGATGTGCGCGGCGCGATCGAGAATCGTCTGCGCGACCTCGGCAACGGTCAGGCCTACCCTGAGGAACGCGTGAAGCCGCAGCTCGACGAGATCAAGCAGCACTTCGCCAAGGATCCGAAGGTCGCCTCGGAAGTGGATGGCGCCTACAAGACGGTGACCAGCGAATGGCACGATCAGGGATGGACCCGCGACACGCTTGGCGTCGCCGTCAGCAAATACGACGATGTCCGCAAGGCCCAATCTGCCGTTGACGAGGCAAAGAAGACCGGCGCCGCCAACCTTCCGCAGCTGCAGCAGAACCTGACCAACGCGCAGAACGGTGTGCGGCAGGAGATCGAACGTCAGCTCGACGATGTCGCCGGCAAGGTTCCGAAGGAAAAGCGCGAGCTCGCGATCGCGGCGCGCGCGGCGTTGATTCAGAACAACGGCCCTCAGGAAGCGGGCTTCTCCTCGCTCGTTGATCAGGCGGCCTACAACAAGACCGTGAAGCCGGGCGTCGATGCCGTTCGAGCCGCCTACCAGAAGGGTGGTGCGAAGGCGGCGGCGGACGCGCTGAATGCGCAGACGGCCACCGTCTCGCCGGAGACGGCCAAGCAGATCGTAGCGGCCAGCATGCCGACCATCGACGCGATTGCGTCGGACCTCGACAAGAGCATGCGCAACGGCGACGGGCCGATCTCGTACAAGGACTACAACGCGGTCTACGGCAATCTCGCGGCGGCCACCGACATGGCGGCCCGGGCAACCGACGGCCAAAAGGTGGTCGATGATGTCGCGGCTGCGATGATCAAGCACCTGCCGAGCGAGAAATTCCAGCCGCATGTCAAGGACAGCCCCTCCTATCCGCTGCAGCCCTACCAGCAGGCGGTGATGCAGAGCGTGCTCGACGGAAAGGGCGCTTCCCTTCAGCTCGCCACCGCAACCCAGCTCAAGGCGTCGGGCCGGACATCGGAAGCGGATAGCCTGGTCAGCGCCATCTCAGTCGGAACCCAAGGCTTGCAAGGCCGCGTGGAGAGCGACGTCAAGACGTTCAGCGAGGCATCCGGCGACATCACGCGCCTGCGGGCCGACTGGTCCGGCATCATGTCGAAGGAAAAGCTCGATGCCGCGACCATCGACTATCTCAACCGCAATCCGGATATCCTGCCGAAATTCGATCAGAGCTACAACGCGCTCGATGGCGACGGCTACGCCATCGTCCGCACCAATCTCGCGATCAATGCAGCGCTGCCGCAACTTCAGGGGCTGAGCCAGACCGACCAACTCGGCAAGGCCAAGAAGGAGCTGGGCGAAAGCAAGGAAGCGCAATTCGCCGCCGGCATCAGCGACAAAGCGAGCGACGAGGTGCTGCGGCAGGTGCTGGCCAATGAGGTTGCGAGCGGCCCCAGGGCCAATCCGAACTCCTCGATTGGCGGTTCGCGCAACTTCGTCAAGGAGCTCGGCAACGCCGCGATGCAGAGCCAGCCTTCGGCGCTCGGCGCGCTGGGCGCCGGTAACGCCGGATCGCCGCGTCAGGTCGTCGATCTCTTCACCCGTCAGACGGTCACGATCGATCCGAAGAAGGTATCGCTGTTCGGCGGCAGCATGAACGGCCTTGGCGCGGCCTTCAGCGGCTACCAGACCTACTTGTCCTACGAGAAGCTCGCCAACGGCGGCACCACGATGTTGGACAAGACCAAAGCGGTCTACTACGCCGTCGGTACGCTGAAGGAGACGGCCGAGGGACTGTCCGTGATGGCGCAGCGCGGCTGGCTCGGACTGGACCGCATTCCCAACGCGCAGCAATTGTCCGGCACGCTGCTCGAAAAGGCCAACCGCACCGGCCTGTCGACCGAGCCGGGCTGGGTCAAGTTCAGCACCTACTTCAAGATCGGCGGCGGCCTGATCGACGCGGCCTATGCGGTGGATGCGGCCTCCAAAGGCGACGTGCCGGCGGCGCTGCTCTACGGCACCAGCGCAGGCGGCGGCTTTCTGGCGGCAGCCGGATCGGTTGCGGCAAGCGAGAGCTGGCTCGCCACGTTCGGCGGCCCGGTCGGCGCGGGCGTGGTACTGGCTTCCGCCGTCGGCCTCTATCTCTACAACGACGCCAAGGACAAGGCTCGCTTCGAGGAGCCGAGCCGCGAATTCCTCGAAGCGGCCGGCTACAAGCCGGAGATCGCAGAGCAGCTCGCCGACTATGACGACAATGACGGCAACAGCTCCGGTCCCACGCTCGCCGCCGCGGCCCGCCAGTTCGGCATCAGTGGCGACGAGCTGATGCAGCGCCTCAACAGGCAGGATCCGGACAAAATCCACGACCTCATCAAGGAGGTCTGGACCGTCGAGCCCGACAAGAACGGCAACTATCCTCTCACCGCGTCCAACGATCGCAACGTCTGGGCGCCGGGCGGCAAGGATCCGCAATATGGCGGGCACTATCTCTACGATCCGCAGGATACGCGCTACCGCGGCGGCTATGGCGTCAATAGCGGCGGCGTCTATCGGAACGAGGATCCGAACGCCCACAGCCTGACCGCCCTGCGCGACTATGCACGCGCGCTGTTCGAGCAGCCCGTGCTCGGATAGCGCCTCGGCGACGTCAGCGGCTTGTCTGCCAAGCCCTGATCTGATCCGGAAGGACAGATCAGGGCTTTTCTTCAGCCGCGCAGCCATGCGGATTGATCGATCGATGCTCACCTCGTCCGGTCAGCGCGACAGCCTCACGCCGCGGACCACTGCGTCGAATTCGGCGCGCCTGGTGGCGAAGTCAGCAGTCGCGGCACGGCAGGTCACGTTGGTGTAGCCGTTACCCAGTTTCAGCACGACGATGCGCATCCGTGTCGTTCGATTGATCTCGGATCCCGCTCCGTCCCGGTGCGGCCATGCTTCGACATCCAACCCTTCAATCCCGTCCCGCGAATAGGGCCGGCTCGACTGCACCGCGACCTCAGACATGATCTGCAGCAGCGCCTGGTCGCGCCAGGAGGTCTTTGCCTGCTGCGACCGCGCTGAGAGCGCGCGTCCCAGCGCTGCACTCGTTTCATCGATCGAGGGCAGGAACTGCGCCTCGACCGTGCAGCCGGTCGATGGCGGATCGAGCGGCTTTCTGAGCGCGAAGCGTACGCCTTCATGGATCACGACCGGCGGCGTCTCGCGCTGCACGACATAGCCATCCGGCGGCGTCACGGTGAGTCCGGTCGCCTCGTCCCGGACTGTCTCGGCGCTGTGCGCAGGGACTGCGGCGAGCATCAAGACGGTCGTCGCCAGCACGCGCATCGGCATTGGCTTCATCACTTGCCGCCTTCCCGACAGCGCAAGAAAGCGGGCGCATGGCGCCCGCTTTCGAGGTTCCGAGTTCGGACTCGACTCAGGCCGCAGCCTGCTCGGCGGCGTTGATCGTCGCCTGAGTGACGACCTGGCCGGAGCGATTGACCCAATCCTGGCCCCGTTCATAGATCGTCTGCGCACCGTCCTGCGCCAGCTGGTCGAGCGTCACGCCGGCGTTGGATTGCGTCACCCTCAAATTATTGGCGCCATCCTTGCTATCGCCGAGGCCTTCGACGGTGATGGCGTTGCTGCCGTTGGTGATCGTCAGCTTCGACGACATGGTCTGGCCGTTACCATAGGGAACCGTGCTGACGGAGATCTTGGTGCCGTCCTCGAGCTGGAAGGTCATGTCCTTCTTGAAGTCGAAGTCATTCTTGCCGTCATTGTCGTCATCGACATGGGGATCGCCGCTGATCTTAGTGGTATGGCCGGTCTGGTTGTTGCGGACGGTCCAGCTCGCATCGTTCTCGTCGAGCGTGATCGTGTATTTGTCGCCGAGACGGAGCGTGGCCTTGCCGTTCTGCTGTTCGTGCGACCAGGCATCGGCCGTGACGGGCGCCGGCGGCAGGATGTAGGTCGGGATGTTGAACGAGGCGCCGGGATTCTGACTGGCACCGGGCGCGCCGCTGCTCTGTTGACCGGCCTCGCCGGCGTTGATCGACTCCTGGCTGACCTTTTGGCCTGACGCGTTGACCCAATCCTGGCCCCGCTCGTAGATGGTCTGCGCGCCATCCGCGGTCAGCTGATCGAGCGCCACGCCGGAGTTGGACTGTGTCACCTTCAGATTGTCAGCGCCATCCTTCTTGTCGCCGAGGCCTTCGACGGTGATGGCGTTGTTGCCGTTGGTGATCGTCAGCTTCGACGACATGGTCTCGCCGTTACCGTAGGGCACCGTGTTCACGGTGATCTTGGTGCCATCCTCGAGCTGGAACGTCATGTCCTTCTTGAAGTCGAAATCGTTCTTGCCGTCATTGTCGTCATCGACGTGAGGATCGCCGTGAACCTTGGTGACATGACCGGTCTCGTTGTTACGGACGGTCCAGCTCGCATCCTTCTCGTTGGCGGTGATCGTGTACTTGTCGCCGAGACGAATCGTGGCCTTGCCGTCACCGGTCTCATGCGTCCACACCGGATCCGCCGATGGCGCCGGGCTCTGGTTGACCGGAGCCGGGAGGATCGAGGGAGGATTGCTCCAGCTCGGCGGCGCGGGCGGATAGGATTGCGACAATCCCTGAAGCTGCGACATCAGGCTCGCGATGCCGTCGAGCGACTGACGCTGCACAGGCTCGGGCAACTGCGACTGGTCGACAAGATTGGCGAGCGAGGCGAAACCCTGCATCACCTCGGGCAACGCTGCACTCTGCGACGGATAAAGGCCCGCCGAAAGGTTCGCCGAAAGCACAGGGGCCTGGTTGGCCTGGTAAAGCTGCGCCGGAACCGGCGAGGATGAGCCGCTGCCCTGCCCGCTCGCTGCGGCAAAGCCCTGCGCATAGGCGTTGATCAGCGCGCATTTTTCCGCCGACGTCTGCGCCGCCTGCACCTCGCCGACAAAGGAACCGCCGCCGCCGATCTGTCCGAACAGCGTGTTGAAGAGAGCACCATCAACCGCGCCTTGCGGCGACAGGCCATTCAGCGACAAATTGAATCCGCCCACCAGGGAAAGAGACGTCATATTTATTCACTCCTGTTGTCTTGAAGACGGCGAGACCGGCGAGGCCAGCCCGCATGATCTACACGAGCCCTGGCATGCTGCTCGCGCGCCGAGGCCCTTCAAAACCAACTTGCTCACCGCAGAAAACCTATCGAGCGCAGCTTTCGAAAAGCTGACGGCGCGAGCTGTTCGTTGCGTGTTGTCACGGCGAGCGCGGATCCTTATCGCCGGTACCTACGCACTCCGTTGTTGTGTGGCACGTTCGCGTTCTGATTCAAATTTCAAACAGCAATTCCGTAGGATGGGTAGAGCGCAGCGAAACCCATCAGCTTCGGAGCAGGCGGTGCGAATGATGGGTTTCGCTGCGCTCTACCCATCCTACGTCTGATTTAGACGCCGGGTGTGAGCTCGCGTTCTCGCGGCGCTTTGCGTCCGAGCTTTGCATCTCGTTTCGCCCTCTCATTGAGTAGAGGGCGCAGGGAAAGCCGGGTGCCGGTTGCACCCGTGGGCCCCGTGCAACAAAAAGCACGGGGGTAGGACCACAGGTCAACCGGAGCAACACCGGCTTTCCCTGCGCAGTGGTTTACGGCTTACTTCGTGCTCTTCCCGGTGACCGGGCTTTCTTGCCACCGTCGCCCGCGGCAGCTCTTGCTGCTCGCGAACTTAGCGCCAGCGTCGGGGCGCCAGAACCACACGACTTCGCCGTCCACGGATAGTCACGCTCGTCAGTCGCAACACCCGCGTCCACCGCATCCCACCGCAACGTTCGTGACGATCGCGAGCCGCCCCTCATCCGCCGTGAGACGCGCGGAGTCATAGCGGTGATTTGCCCGTCGGGTTAAGCGATTTATTTTTGCGCGATGGTCTGGACAGACTTTCGGGTGATTTGCCCGTCGGGTTGATTTGTCGCAGCTCGCGCTTCAACACACGCTGTCATTCCGGGGCGTCCGAAGGACGAGCCTGGAATCCATTTCGCCGCTTGCGCCCGTGGATGAATGGATTCCGGGCTCGCGCTTCGCGCGCCCCGGAATGACGGCGTAGGGCCAGCCGGTAGGTGGTCGATCTCAACGCTAATCACAAACAAATCATCGCGAGCCTTCTGGATAGCGTTGCACTGCTGCGTTAGTCCGAGGCCGCCTGATGTTCCAATCTGCAGGATTGCCCGATGATCCGTCTTGCCGCCTTGTTCGCTCTCGCATTGACCGCCGCCGTGAGCCTGAGTTCACCGGCCTCCGCCGCAGACGACGGGCCGGCCTATGGGCCGGAGCTGCAGGGCTTCGAATATCCCTTCCCGGTGGCGCGCTATCGGTTCGCTTCGCAAGGCCAGGAACTGGAGATGGCCTATCTCGACGTGAAGCCGTCGACGCCGAACGGCCACACCGTCGTGCTGCTGCATGGGAAGAATTTCTGCGCCGCCACCTGGGAAGGCTCGATCAAGGCGCTGACGGCGGCCGGCTATCGGGTGATCGCGCCCGACCAGATCGGGTTCTGCAAATCCAGCAAGCCCGAGCGCTATCAATTCACCTTCCAGCAGCTCGCGGGCAACACCCGCGCATTGCTGGCCTCACTCGGCATCGAGCATTCGGTGATCATGGGTCATTCGACCGGCGGCATGCTGGCGATGCGCTATGCGCTGATGTATCCGGCGGCCGTCGATCAGCTCGTGCTGGTCGATCCGATCGGGCTCGAGGACTGGGCAGCCAAGGGTGTGCCGTGGCTCAGCCTCGACGGCTGGAACGAGCGCGAGAAGCGCGTGACCGCCGACACCATTCGCGCCTACGAGCGCGCGACCTATTATGCCGGCACCTGGGACGCGGCGTACGAACCCTGGGTGCAGATGCTGGCCGGCATGTATCGCGGCTCCGGACGCGAGGCCGTGGCATCGAGCTCGGCGCGGATCTACGACATGATCGCGACCCAGCCGGTGTTCTACGAATTCGAGCGCATCAAAACGCCAGTGCTGCTCCTGATCGGCGACAAGGACACCACCGCAATCGGCAAGGACCTCGCGCCACCGGCCATTCGTCCCAAGCTCGGCAATTATCCCGTGCTCGGCAAGGAAGCCGCCAAGCGCTTCCCGCACGCGCAACTGATCGAATTTCCTGATTTAGGCCACTCGCCACAAGTCCAGGCGCCAGCCCGCTTCCACGACGCCGTGCTGGGATGGCTGCAGCATCCGGAGACCGGGGGATGGTGACGAAGTAGTGGGAGTAGCAGCGCGTGTAAGCCGGTAAGGATCGGTTAGCCGAACGTACATTCCGCGGCTTCAACACGCAACGCCGCAAGGCGTAACCCACCATCCTTGGTGCGGCACCAGCTAGCCGTAGGATGGGTGGAGCGAAAGCGATACCCATCATCCCGCCGTCCATTCCCGTGTCCGCTCGCCGAACGTATCGTCGATATCCGAGAAATCGCCGGCCCAGTCTTCGGGATAAACTCCGAGCCTCACCATACGATGAAAAGATGAATGCGGCCAATCCCGGACCTGCGTCACCAGCCCATGCTTAACCGGATTGATGTGGATGTAGTCGACGTGACGGGCGAAGTCGCTCTCGTCTCGAATGGTATGTTCCCAGTAGCGCCGTTGCCAGATGCCACGTTCGCCCTTGGCGGCACGACTTTCGGAAACTCGTTCGCCGGCAGGCAGGCGGCGCGAGAAGCCCGTTTTGATCAAGCGCCAGCGCGTGGCAAAATCCGCATCGCCCGGAGGCATTGTCCAGATGGTGTGGAGGTGATCGGGCAGGACGACCATCGCTTCGATTGTGAAGGGATGGACTCGACGTATCTGTCGAAACGCATCTCGCAATTCGTCGATGTGCTCGGTCAGCAACCGCAGACGTCGCTCCGCCAGATTGACGGTGAAGAAGAAGCTGCCTCCGGCGATGAAGTTGCGGCGATAGTCGGTCATGCCCACACGTTAGCATAGTGGTTTGATGGGTATCGCTGCGCTCCACCCATCCTACGGGCGACGGGCTAGGAACGTCACACAATTCGGCCTTCCGATTTTTCTTTGAGGGGGCACCTGGCCAGAGCGCTCGAGAATTGGGCCAAGGACTCTGCCTAATCGGTGATCCGTACGCGGCATACCAACGCCAAGGTGGAGGTGTTGCATCGCACCCCCACTCGCTGACGAAGAATTGCAGCCGGCGGATGGAAGGAATATGTTGGCCTTATAACGACGCAGCCGCCCATCGTAAGGCGAGGCTCTGCAGGAAGACCTTACGGCGGATGGTTTGCCTACCCGCACCGGAGGTCACGTCATGTCCATCGCTCCCACACTGCAAAAATACCTGGCCGCTGAAAACATCCAATACGATGAGATCCGGCACGAGCCGAGCATGTCGTCCGCTCGCACGGCTGAAGCATGCAATATCTCGGGCGACCGTCTTGCCAAGGGCGTCGTGTTGCGACGCGACGGCGAATATATTCTCGCCGTCGTGCCCGCATCACACCACCTCCGTCTGGCGGAACTGCGGACAACGCTCGGTGATACCGTCGATATGGCGGATGAAACCGAGATCAATCGACTGTTTCGCGACTGCGCACGCGGCGCCGTCCCTGCCGTTGGCAAGTGCTATGGGCTCGATATCATCGTCGACGATAGCATCGAGACACAGCCGGAAATCTATATGGAAGCCGGCGATCATGAGACCCTGCTTCATCTCACGCATGAGCAGTTTGCGCGCCTGACGGCAAACGCACCGCATGGACGCTTTAGCGCACACGACTGAGGATTGGCGCTGCGTTGCATCAAGTGCACCTGAAATCCAGTAACGGAGGTCTGCCATGAAAGTCAAAGAAGTGATGCACAAGGGCGTCGACTGGGTCAGCCCCGACACCCCTGTCAACGAACTCGCGAAATTGATGCGGGAGCATGACGTCGGCTGCATTCCGATCGGAGAGAACGATCGGCTGATCGGGATGGTGACCGATCGCGATATCGTCTGCAAAGGGCTTGCGAGCAACAACTTCGATGCTCGTCGCGCGACGGCGCGCGATGTCATGACCGAAGGCATCCATTGCTGCCGGGAGGACGATGACCTCGCAAAGGCGATACGTCACATGGAGACGCTGCAGATCCGCAGACTGCCGGTGATCAACAAGAGCAAGCGGATGGTCGGCATCCTCAGTCTGGGTGATGTCAGCCATTCTGCGTCTGGTGACAATCTCCTGTCCGAGTGCGTCAGGAGCGTTTCGGGCCATCACTGACGCGCGACCGGCGTGACAACGGCCAAGCCGCCGCCAAAGGCTGGAGGTGGGGGAGCGTGTTGCTTTGCCGGAGAAATGGTGCCCAGGGGCGGAATCGAACCACCGACACTGCGATTTTCAGTCGCATGCTCTACCAACTGAGCTACCTGGGCAGGTCGCGGGACGGCCGGAAAAGGCCAAGCGAGCGGGCGGGTTATAGTGGGGTGGAGGGCTGCTGTCCACCCGCCTTCGCCTTCGGCTACGGCGCGGCTGGCCCGGCTTCGCGGCCTGATCGAGGGTGAAGTGGAATTTTCCCCAACTTATTGGAAAGGCTCGCTATTCCTCCTCGGCTACGTCGTCGCGGCCGGGGACGATGTAGCGGCCAGAGAGCCAGCGGTTGAGGTCGACGTCGCGGCAGCGGGAGGAACAGAAGGGACGGAAGGCGTGCTCGGCCGGCTTGCCGCAGATCGGGCACGGCTTGGAGGTTTTCTCCGCCTTCGCAGGCGCCTCCGCGGCGCCCGCCTGTCGTCGCTGTTCCGGCATTTTAGCCAACCGTAGCAGTGTTCAGCCAGCCATATCGGATCGGAAAACCTTCGCCGCCGAGCAGCGTGACGGTTTCATAGAGCGGCAGGCCCACGACGTTGCTGTAGGACCCGACCATCTTGACCACGAACGAGCCGGCAATGCCCTGCACGGCATAGCCGCCGGCTTTGCTGCGCCATTCGCCCGAACCGATATAGGCCTCGATGTCATCCTCGCTCAAACGCTTGAAACGCACGCGGGTTTCGACCAGGCGCTGGCGGAACGCCTCGCGCGGCGTCACCAGGCAGATCGCGGTATAGACGCGGTGATTGCGGCCCGAGAGCAGCCGCAGGCACTGCGCGGCCTCGTCGACCAGCTCGGCCTTCGGCAGGATGCGGCGGCCGACCGCGACCACGGTGTCGGCGGCCAGGATGAAGGAGCCGCGGATGTCGTCGTCGAGCTGCACCGATTTCAGCGCCGCCTCCGCCTTGGCCCGCGCCAGGCGATTGGCGCAGGCGCGTGGCAACTCGCCCCGCCGCGGGGTCTCGTCAACATCAGCCGGACGCAGCGCATCGGGCTCGATCCCGGCCTGGTTGAGCAATGCCAGCCGCCGCGGCGAGCCGGAAGCAAGAACGAGTTTGGGACGGCCAAGCATCAGGTTCATGGAAGAAGCGGGATAAGGGGTAAAGGCGCGCGGAACCTATCGGATGGGGCTTTCTTTCACAACCGTGGAACCGGGTGCGAATCATTTCCGCCGAGAGGACGTAAGGCCCATAAGCACAGCTCTTTGTCAGGGAAGCGACAAGGGGGTGAGGGGTGCGAGGCCGCGTCTGTCTGTGCGCGCGGAGAGAACCCCTCATCCGGCGCTTCGCGCCACCTTCTCCCGCAAGGGGCGAAGGGTCTATTCGCGCTGCCGATTGATGTGCCCTCGCCCCTTGTGGGAGAGGGCTGCTCAGGTGGTCGACGCGAACTCTGTTGGGTGAGGGGTTGCCTCCGCGAGTGGTAGTCCCTCGAGGGACCGGAGACCCTCACCCGGATTGCATTTCGCTTCGCTGCATGCAATCCGGCCCTCTCCCCCTTGCAGGGAGAGGCAAGGAGCACGCGGGAGCGGCGGAGTAATTGGCTAATCGCTCGCGAAGGCTTTTGCAAAACGGCGACGGATGCGCATCAACAGGCTGTCGCAGACTTCGCGATAGGCCTGCAGTTTCTGCTCGCGGCTGCCTTCGGTGCCCGTGGGATCCTGGGTCGGCCAGTATTCGACGTCGGCGGCGAGCGTGCGGGTCAATTCGAGCGCCTTGTGGTGGGCTTCCGGCGACAGCGTGACGATCAGGTCGAAATTCAGCCCCTCCCAATCCTCGAGCTCGTCGAAGGTGATCGGCTTGTGGGCGGAGATATCCTGGCCGAGCTCGGCCATCACGGCGACCGCGAACGGGTCGAGCTCGCCCTTCTTCACGCCGGCCGAGCGCACATAGAGGCCTTGCGGGAACATCTGCTGCAACAGGCTCGCCGCCATCGGCGAGCGCACGCTGTTCTGGCCGCATGCGAACAGCACGGCCTGCGGGTTGCGCGCGGGCGGCGCCTCCATGCCTTATGCTTTGTCTGATTGCGGCCGCGCACGCCTCATGCGTCCTGCCCCTTCCAGTGGAGGACGCAGATCAGCGTGAACAGACGCCGCGCGGTTTCGAAATCGACCCGCACCTTGCCCTTCAGCCGCTCCTGCAGCGTGCGCGAGCCCTCGTCATGGATGCCGCGGCGGCCCATGTCGATGGCCTCGATCTTATCCGGCGTCGCGGTCCGGATCGCCTGATAGTAGCTGTCGCAGATCATGAAATAGTCCTTCACGATCCGCCGGAACGGCGTCAGCGACAACAGATGCGCCACCACGGGCGTGCCGTCCTCCCGCCTGATATCGAACATCAGCCGGTTGCCGGTGATCGCGAGGTGCAGCGTGAACGGCCCGCCCTCCGCGCCTTGTGGCGCGAACAGGTTCTGCTCGATGAGGTCGTAGATCGCGATCGCGCGCTCATGCTCGATATCAGGCCCGGAACGCCCGATCGATTCCTCATCGAGCGTCACCGCGACGATGCGATTGTTGGGGTCCTCGTCAGCGGGCGGTTTGTTCATGAGAGATTGAGGCGCAATCCGACTGAACGGGAATGGGCGTCCAGCCCCTCGGCCTGGCCCAGCGTCATCGCGGCCGGGCCCAGCGCGCGCAACTGGTCGGGGCCGCATTTCAGGATCGACGTCCGCTTCATGAAGTCGAGCACCCCGAGGCCGGACGAGAACCGCGCCGAGCGCGCGGTCGGCAGCACATGATTGGAGCCGCCGACATAGTCGCCGATCGCCTCCGGCGTATGCGGCCCTAGGAAGATCGCGCCGGCGTTGCGGACCTTCGCCGCGAACACTTCGGCATCCTCTGTCATGATCTCCAGATGCTCGGCCGCGATCGCGTTCGCGAGCGCCACCGCATCGTTGAGCTTTTCGACCTGGATGATCGCACCGAAATCATTCCAGGAGGTGCGCGCGATGTCCGCGCGCGGCAGTGTGGAAAGCTGCGCTTCCACCGCACGCTCGACATCGGCGGCGAGCCGCGCAGAGTCGGTGATCAGGATCGATTGCGCGCTCGTGTCATGCTCGGCCTGCGCCAACAGATCCGCGGCGATCCAGTCGGCATTGGAGGTCGCATCGGCGATCACCAGCACTTCCGAAGGGCCCGCGATCATGTCGATGCCGACCTTGCCGAACACCAGCCGCTTGGCGGCGGCGACATAGGCATTGCCGGGGCCGACGATCTTGGCGACCGGCGCGATCGTGGCCGTGCCATAGGCGAGTGCCGCCACCGCCTGCGCGCCGCCGACGCGATAGATCTCGGAGACGCCGGAAAGATGGGCGGCCGCCAGCACCAGCGGGTTGAGCTTGCCGCCCGGCGCCGGCACCACCATCACCACACGCGGCACGCCGGCGACCTTCGCCGGCACCGCATTCATCAGCACCGAGGACGGGTAGGCCGCGGTGCCGCCTGGGACATAGAGGCCGACCGCCTCGACCGCGGTCCAGCGCCAGCCAAGCTCGACGCCGAGCAGGTCGATGAATCGCTCGTCCTTCGGCATCTGGCGCTGATGGAAGCTTTCGATGCGGTCGCGAGCCAGCTTGAGCGCATTGAGCGTGGCGGCATCGCAGGCCTTCGCCGCGGCGTCGATCTCGGCCGCGGTGATGCGCAGGGTGGATGCATCCACATCCAGCCGGTCGAACTTGCGCGTCGCTTCGATCAGCGCGGCATCGCCCCGCGCCACCACGTCGTCAATGATCGCCCGCGTCGCGCGCTCCACATCGGCCGAAACCTCGCGCTTGGCGGCAAGGAAAGCGGCAAAGCTCTGCTCGAAATCGGCGCTGCTTCGGTCCAGGCGGAGGGGCATGGGGCGTTCTTGAATTTGGATTCAGGGTCCCTGCTCAATGGCGCGGCGGATAGGGGGCCGTCAACCCTTGATGGCGGACAAAGGGGCGAGAGCCGCAGGCCGGGCAAAGCGCAGCGTGCCCACCCCTACGGCACTCGGAATTACCCATCCGGGGCCGTCGGCGCGGTGCCGAGGTCGTCGGGGCCGAGATCGGTCAATTCGCATTCCAGGCACTCGACGTCGAGCCGGAGCGCGGCGCCCTGGCTGAACCGGAGCAGCGCGCTGCCAGCGGGCGGATCGCCCTGCTGAAACTCGATGCAGAGCAGTTCCAGGGTGGTGTCCGGCCCCTCCAGGTCGATCTTGCGCGACTTGCAGGCGAGCACCCGGTCGAAGCGCAGCGCCGCGATCAGGCGGCGCGAGGCGGTTTCGCCCGACAGCGTCTGCTCCCAGTCCAGGCGGGACATGCCGACCACAAGCCGCTTCTCGTGCTGCCGCCAGACAATGTCGGAGGCCTGCACGCGGGCATCCTGCACATGCGCCGAGATCACGGCGAGATCGTCGGGGTCGAGGGCGATCAGCTTGAGCGGCGTGAGCGGCGTCATGTGGAAAGAAGCTCCTGGACGGAAACCGGTTCCCATATGTGCCCGCACTGCCTTTCGCGAAAGTCCCGCTAGATCATGATCCGATTGGACGAAATCGGATCATGATCTCATCTCTTTATCAGAGCATGATCTCCGCGCAAACGCTTCGCGTTTGTCGCGAGGGAAAACCGGTTTCCACTTTTCCGGATCATGCTCTAATCCCTGATACGCTGGATCGACGCCCCGCAGGCCGACAGCTTCTCCTCCAGCCGCTCGAAGCCGCGATCGAGATGATAGACGCGGTTGAGCATGGTCTCGCCCTCGGCGGCAAGGCCCGCGATGACGAGCGAGACGGACGCGCGCAGGTCCGTCGCCATCACAGGCGCGCCGCGCAATCTGTCGGTGCCGCGGATGGTGGCGGTCTCGCCGTCGAGCGAGATCCTGGCGCCGAACCGCGCCAGCTCCTGCACATGCATGAAGCGGTTCTCGAAGATCGTCTCGGTGATGACGGACGCGCCGCCGGCGCAGGTCATCAGCGCCATGAGCTGTGCCTGCAGGTCGGTGGGGAAGCCGGGGAACGGCGCGGTCGCGACCTTCACCGGGCGAAGGCCGGCGCCGTTGCGGCCGACGCGGATGCCGTCATTGTTGACGCTGACGGTGGCGCCGGCTTCGCAGAGCACGTCGAGCGCCGATTGCATGAGTTCAGGACGCGCGCCGGACAGCTGCACCTCGCCGCCGGTCATCGCGACCGCCATCGCATAGGTGCCGGCCTCGATGCGATCTGGCAGCACGGTGTGGCGCGCGCCGTGGAGCCCGGCGACGCCCTCGACGATGATGCGGGGCGTGCCAGCCCCGGTGATGCGGGCGCCCATCTTGTTCAGGCAGGCGGCGACATCGGCAACCTCCGGCTCGCAAGCGGCGTTGGTGATGACGCTGGTCCCTCTCGCGAGCGTGGCCGCCATCAGCGCGACATGGGTGCCGCTCACGGTCACCTTGGGGAAGGCGATGTCGGCGCCGCGCAGGCCGCCCGGCGCTTTTGCCACCACATAGCCGCCGTCGATCGATATGTCCGCGCCGAGCTTCTCCAGCGCCATGATCAGGAGATCGACCGGCCGGGTGCCGATGGCGCAGCCGCCGGGCAGCGACACCCGCGCCTCATGCATGCGCGCGATCAGCGGCGCGATCACCCAGAAGCTGGCGCGCATCCGCGACACCAATTCGTACGGCGCGGTGGTGTCGATGATATCGGCGGCTGCGATGTGCAGCGTCTGGCCCTGGTATTCGCAGCCACCGGGCCGCTTGCCCGCCGACATGATGTCGACGCCGTGGTTGCCGAGGATGCGCTGGAGCTGCGCGACGTCGGCAAGCCGCGGCACATTGTCGAGGATCAGCGTCTCCTCGGTGAGGAGCGCTGCGATCATCAGCGGCAGCGCGGCGTTCTTCGCGCCCGATATCGAAATGGTGCCGTTGAGCTTGTTGCCGCCGACGATACGGATGCTGTCCATGCTGCTTCGTCCCCTGGTCCGCGAGGAACTTACCGAAGCGGCGAGGCTAGCGCAAAAGTGTTGAAATTTAGGGCAATTCCGTGGGCGTTATTCCGGGGCAATGCGACAGCATTGTAGCCGGGTGAGGGGCTCCTCCCCCGCAAGCCGCGCAGGCGGGAGAGGGAACACAGCGAACTCAGCTCTTGATGAACGCGAGCAGGTCGGCGTTGATGGTGGGCGCTTCCGTGGTGGGCATGCCATGCGGAAAACCCTTATAGGTCTTCAGCGTGCCGTTGTTCAGCAGCTTGGCCGACAGCGGCCCGGAGTCGGCATAGGGAACGATCTGGTCGTCGTCGCCATGCATGACGAGAACGGGCACGTTGATCTTCTTCAGATCTTCCGTGAAGTCGGTCTGCGAGAACGCGACGATGCCGTCGTAATGCGCCTTGGCGCCGCCCATCATGCCCTGGCGCCACCAATTCTCGATGACGGCTTCTGACGGCTTGGCGCCCGGCCGGTTGTAGCCGTAGAACGGGCCCGCCGCGAGATCGCGGTAGAATTGCGAGCGATTGGCGGCGAGTTGCGCCTGCAGCCCGTCGAATACCTCTTTGGGCAGGCCGCCCGGGTTGGCCGGGGTCTGCACCATCAAGGGCGGCACCGCGCTGATGATTGCCGCCTTCGCCACCCGGCTCTCGCCGTGCCGCGCGATATAGTGGACCACCTCGCCGCCGCCAGTGGAATGACCGACGTGAACGGCATCCTTCAGATCGAGATGCTCGGTCACCGCCGCGAGGTCGTCGGCATAGTGATCCATATCGTGGCCGTCGCTCACCTGGCTGGACCGGCCATGGCCGCGGCGGTCATGGGCGATGACGCGAAAGCCCTGATTGAGGAAGAACAGCATCTGGGTGTCCCAGTCATCCGATGACAGCGGCCAACCGTGACTGAAGACGATCGGCTGACCACTTCCCCAGTCCTTGTAAAAGATCATGGTGCCGTCTTTGGTGGTGATCGTGGGCATCGTGCAGCCTTTCGTATGAGTTAAAGTGTGGAACATACCGATCCTGGCATGCTCCGGATTTCAAAATCGCCCTGCGGTATCAAACCACGATGTCAATCAGATCAAGAGCATGATCTCCGCGCAAACGCTTCGCGTTTGTAGCGAAGGAAAACCCGCTTCCACTTTGCGCTAACACGGCCCTCCGGGTCTTTAGGCGAAGGCCATCGGCCTGAAGCGCCGCCAGACGCCGATGATCGCCACCACGAACAACACCAGCACGATGCCCTGCACGACGGCGAACACCGGGCCGGACGGCGGAGCCGGCGGCACGCTCGGCGCCAGCGCCTGCAGCGCGGGAATCTTGAGGAAGGACTGAACCACCAGCACGAAGACGTTGAGATAAAGCGACGTCATCGCCGTCACGATGTAGACCGGGCGCCAGGCACCCGAGAGCTTCATGCTATAGAGCGCGATGCAGGCGGCCGCGAGCAGGATCAGCGAGATGACGCCGAAGATGTGCGAGGGCAAAAGCTCCTTGAACGGAAACAGGAAGCCGGTGACGCTGGTGAGGATCGTGAACAACAGGAAGATCGCGGTGAGCCCCGGCATCTGCTTCGAGCTGAGCAGCCCGAACATCACCACAAAGCCCGCGACGATTGCAATCAGACTGATCACCACGTGAACAAGCGTAAACGTGGCCAAGCTCATACCCAGGACCATGTGAAGCACTCCCCATTGAGAACCGCGGGGAACAATACGATGCAACAAACGGGATTGCTACACACTTCGCGGACTGGAGGTCGGATTTATATGATGCAGATAAGATGATTGGATATGACGGGAGTAAACTAATGTATCGGATCTGCTGAAACTGTTTGCATGCCTGTCATAAATGACAGCAGTCGCCAAAGCATTCGAACTAGTAGTAGCGCGGGATCGGGCCGTTGTGCGGCGTCTTGCGCTGCGAGAGATCAAACAGCACGCGATCGACGTAGCACCAGCCCCAGCCTTCCGGCGGATCATAGCCTTCGATGATCGGATGGCCGGTCGCGTGAAAATGCGCGGTCGCATGCTTGTTCGGGGAATCATCGCAGCAGCCGACATGTCCGCAGGTGCGGCAGATGCGCAAATGCAGCCACCGGCTGCCGCCCTTCAAGCATTCCTCGCAGCCGAGCGCGCTCGGCGTGACGGTCTGAATGCCGGCGATATGGCTGCAGCCTTTGGACATCCGCTGTTTCCTACGCCGTGGAATTGGCGTTGTCGGCGAGGAAACCGTGCAACGCCGCCACGACCTGGGCGCCCTCGCCGATCGCGCCGCCGACGCGCTTGACCGATCCGGAGCGGACGTCGCCGACGGCGAACACGCCGGGCACCGTGGTCTCGAGTAATTGTCCCTGTCGCCCGCCGTTCTGACCGGTCAGCACGAAGCCTGCGCGGTCGACGTTGACGCCGCAGCCCTCAAGCCACCTCGTCGCGGGATCGGCGCCGACGAACAGGAAGACATTGTTGACGTCGAGCGTGTGCTCCTCCGGCGCCAGGCGGCTCTTCCAGCGCACGTGCTGCAGCGTGGAATCCTCGCCGCCTTCGAGGGCTGTGATCTCGGTGTTGAACATCAATTCGATGTTCGGCGTCGCCTCGATGCGCTCGATCAGGTAGCGCGACATGCTGGCCCCCAGGCCGCCGCCGCGGATCATCATGTAGACCTTGCGTACATGGCCCGACAGGAACACCGCGGCCTGGCCGGCGGAATTGCCGCCGCCGACCAGCACCACGTCCTGACCGGCACACAGCTTGGCCTCGATCGGCGAGGCCCAGTACCAGACGCCGCGGCCCTCGAAGGCCTCGAGATTTTCGATTCCCGGCCGGCGATAGCGCGCCCCGCTCGCCACCACGATCGACCTTGCGCGCAAGGTATGCCCGCAGTCGGTCGCGAGCGAGAACAGGCCGTCCTGCTTGGAGCAATCGAGCGATCTGATGGAGACCGGGATCAGGATTTCCGCGCCGAATTTCTGCGCCTGGTTGAAGGCGCGTCCGGCGAGTGCCTGGCCGGAAATGCCGGTCGGAAAGCCCAGATAGTTTTCGATGCGGGCGCTGGCGCCGGCCTGGCCGCCGAAGGCGCGCGAATCGAGCACCGCGACCGACAGGCCTTCGGACGCCGCATAGACGGCGGTGGCGAGCCCGGCCGGCCCGCTGCCGACGACGGCAACATCATAGAGCTTGTCATGGGTGTGGTCGCCGATCATGCCCATCGCCATCGCAAGCGCGGTCTCGGACGGGTTGCGCAGCACGTTGCCGCTGGGGCAGACCACCAGCGGCAGTTCGGCGCGGGTCGGCGAATAGCGCGCCACCAGATCGGCCGCATCCTTGTCAGTGTCAGGATCGACGACATGATAGGGCTGGCCGTTGCGCGCCAGGAAATTCTGTAGCTGCGCTATCTTGCCGAGCGACGGGGGACCGATCAGCACGGGGCCGCCGACGCCGCCTTGGATCAGGTTGACGCGGCGCAGGATCAGCGCGCGCATGATGCGCTCGCCGAGATCGGCCTCGGCCACCAACAGCGCCCGCAATCTGTCCGGCGGGATCAAGAGCGTCTCGACGTCGCCTTCCGCATGACCATCGACCAGCGCGGGCCGGCCGGACAGCTGGGCAATCTCGGCCAGGAATTGTCCCGGCCCCTGATCGATCACCGGCGTGACATGGCCGAGGCCATCGCGCTGGGTGATCGCGACGGTGCCCGAAAGCACCACGAACATGCCCGGCCCCGGCTTGCCGGTCTCGAACAGTGCTTCGCCGTCGCTATAGTGCCTGACCTCGCCGAACCGGCGCATGCGCTCGATCTCGTGCTCGGTCAGGGTTGGAAAGGTCTGTTCATGCCGCGGAAACGCGAGGGATCTCGCGCTGATCGGACTCGCTGGATTCGCTATCGTCTCTGCAGCCATCTCAGCTACTCCCCCTCAACCAGACACGGCAGCCACATGTGAAGCATACTGGACCTGCTAGCGATCCGGCTCGCCATCGCCTGCGTCATCTAGTCGGCCCTCAGCCGGTTCGGAAGATGCAAGACCGCTGCGCCCGCGCATCTGTGATTTCCGCCGCTTGAGGTTTTCGCGCAGCGCGAGCTTGAGGCGATGCTGTCTTGACTCATTCGACGCGACCGCGGTCTGCCGCTCCTGCTTGTCCTTCTCGTCCTGCATGCTGGACCCGTCTTCCGAACCTGCCATAGGCAAATGACAATAGACCACGCGCGGGCGGCCATGCACCGGTCGATCGGGGAGGTGGACTCCCGGCCTTGGGTGCGTTGGCGGGGGCAAGTCGGCCAAAGTCGCACTCCCGAACGCCCATGGAACCGAAGCGCCCCGAATTGGCCGAATTTCGACCGGACGAAGCGTTTTTAGGAGCCCCCGCCGTCCCCGCGCTTGCGCCGGAGGGGGGCTTGTGGCAAGAACCGCCGCGCCCGCTGGGGCCAATTGGGCCGATTCTTCATTCCCGGGCATGCTGCCGTAGCTCAGTGGTAGAGCACTCCCTTGGTAAGGGAGAGGTCGACAGTTCAATCCTGTCCGGCAGCACCAGCAGCCCAACAGAATCAACCAAGTTGAGACTCACACCGCGCAGTTGGCGGCTTGCGACTGTTTTTGCGCGTTGCGCGGGGCAGTGAGCGGCTCCGCACGGGAGCGTTTGTGCACCGTCGAGCAAGGTCGAGGTGATCCGGGCACACGACGAAAAAAAACCGAAAACAACCCCATGCACAGTAGCCGATGCTTGCCGGCATGAGGGCTCGCGGCGAAACCATTTGACACGTCGGGCCCCGGAAACGGGGCCTTCCTCTTTTGGGACCCTCAGCCGCTGGACCCATTGTAGGTCCCCCCAGCCCTCCCGCGAGGGCACGTTGCGAACTTTGAATTGAGCCCGTGGTAGCCTACAACATGTCGTCCAAACTGAGATTCAGCTACCATGGCAATCCCGGATTATCAGACGCTAATGTTGCCAGTGCTTCAACTTGCCAGCGAGGGGGAGCAGCGGGTTGCTGATGTCGTTGATCTTATCGCGGACAGGCTCGGCCTGACAGAGGAGGAGCGGCAGAAGCTCCTGCCAAGCGGACGGCAGCGGGTTTTGCATAACCGTATCCACTGGGCAAAGTTCTATTTGACCAAGGCCAGCTTCCTCGCCTCGCCCGGAAGAGGACTGTTTTCTATCACTCAAGCCGGCCGCGAGTTGCTCGCGGAAAATCTGCCTCGCATCGACGTTTCGGTATTAATGAGGCAGCCAGAGTTTCGAGAGTTTTATCGAAACGAGGGTGGTGCGGCCTCCAGTACAACCGAGGGCACTTCTGCAAGAGGTTCGCTCGATTCTGGGACAACACCTGAAGAGCAGGTTGAGGCGGCCTACCAGACCCTTGAAAGCACCCTTCGCGCCGATCTCCTGGATCGCGTTGCGAAAAACAGTCCGGCCTTCTTCGAGCAATTAATCGTCGAACTCCTGGTCGCCATGGGATACGGCGGATCACACAAGAACGCTGCCGCCCAGCTTGGCCGGAGTGGAGACGGTGGTGTTGACGGCGTGATCAATGAAGATCGGCTAGGCCTCGATCGCGTTTACGTTCAGGCAAAGCGCTACGCGGCCGGAAATGCCGTCGGTCGGCCGGATGTGCAAGCTTTTGTTGGCAGCCTTGTCGGGCTCGGCGCAAGCAAGGGTGTTTTTGTTACCACTTCCAACTTCAGTGCTCAGGCGCGCGACTTCGTGAAGCATCTTTCGCAGCGGGTCGTGCTTCTTGACGGCCCTAGCTTGGCCGACTTGATGATCGAGCACGGCATAGGCGTCCGAACAAGCCGAACCATCGAGTTCAGACGTTTGGACGAAGATTTCTTCGAGGAGGCATAGATCTACCGATGGGCGTCCCAAGGATCAGCGTGATGAGACCATCAGCCATGCTATCGAAGGCGGCCGTGTCTCGATCGATGCGATGGCCCACAGCATCAACCAGTTCGCACGGGCCAGCTATCGGATGGACCACAAAATTCGACCTGCGTCGTTCGAGATGCCAGCCGTCCGAGAAAGCGAGACGCGCCGTTCGAGATCATAGCTGCGCGAGAGCGCCAGTGATCTGCGCGCCCTACCGAAGGAAGCCCGCCATTTGCGACGGGCTCAAGGTCAGGGAGAAAAACGCGCCTAAGGACGCGCGTAAAGTTTACGGCGATTCGCGCTTGCGCGGTGTGCTGCAATTCACACTGTGAACAAGAAATCGTGGCCTTGCTGGCCGGGGCCGACAAGGAACTTCGCACCAGACCCGAAGGTTGTCGTGAGACACCATCGGGAGAAACGAATGTCAGAAAGTAAGCTCTCCATCCTGATCGCCGTAGCTCTCACACTCACACCAATTCAGGTTTTTGCCCAGGGTGTGGGCAGTCCACCGCCGCCTAAACCTGGAGACCCGGCTGCTGCTACAGGTGCCGTGGGCGGGAGCGCACCGCCACTCAAACCTGGAGCCCGGACCGGTTCATCCGGTAGCGTGGGCAGCCCAGCACCGCCCAAGCCTGGGGCCGCGCCTCCAAGCGGTAGCAAAGCAGGCGAAAACAGCCGCGATTGAGCCGACGATGCCGGCTCATCGAGGTAAAGGCAGGTGTCGCGATGGCCGCAGCCCGTTTCCGAAAACGAACCGCGGCAGTCAGCTACGCGAACCAAAAATCACTTGCGCTGAGGTTCTGAGCGCCCGTGATGGTAAGGTCATTGCTGGCATCAAAGTGAATCATGGTATTTCCACCGCTGACGTCGATACTCAAATCGTCAAAGTCGTGGATGTTGTTCGCGGCCAAGGCCGTGAGGTCGATCTTGTCTCGCCCCGCCTGGAAATCGGCCGTGTCGTGCCCGCTCTGGGCGGCAAAGACGAAGGTATCCGCGCCGCGGCCGCCGAGCATATTATCGTTCCCGATGCCGCCCGTGAGCGTGTCGTTGCCATCGCCCCCATCAAGGACATTGCCTGACCCACCAATGACCGTGAGTTGATCATTGCCTGCACCGCCACTGAGGAAGCTCGATCCGAGCGAACCTGGCGCAACGGTTGCCGTCAGGACATCGTTTCCAGCGCCGCCATCCAGACGGTTCTCGGCAATGGAGTTGTCCGTCACCGCAGGATTGGGAGTTGCCGAAAGAAACGCGGTGAGCTGGTCATCTCCGGCCCCACCATTCAGGACATTCGCCACATTGTAGAGGTCTCCCCCAGGACCAATTCCACCGTGCGCCACCGCGTCGAGATGTGCCGTGAGGCTATCGCTTCCACTGCCCCCCTCGAGTTGGTTGAGTGCGCGAACAAATCCGCCAAGCGCGGTGGAGTTCGCAATCAGGGTATCACTGCCTTTCCCGCCATCCAGGTAGTTCGTGACATCCGTAACGGCGTTCTCGCCATCGGTGGAATGCGTCGCCTCGAGGGTGTCGTTGCCGTCATCGCCCCATAGCTGGTTGATGCCAACCGGCGTGCTGGTATTGGAGTCCGTCAGGTTGAAGGCGTGCAATACGTCGTTGCCCCGGCCGCCGTGAAGCTCATTTGTCACCAAATCGGTGGAATTGGATCGCCCCTCAGCTGACGCATCCAAGACATCGTTGCCGCTACCACCGAAAAGCACGTTGCTGGCTGTGCCGCCGATCGCATGGAATTCCGTTTCGGCGTGAGCCGTGATGTGGTCATCGCCGCATCCGCCGTCGACGGTGTTCATGGCGATGCTGTTTCCGATAGCGTTACGGCCATCTGCAACGGCATGAATGGTATCGTCGCCGCTCCCGCCGATCACATCTGTTCTGACGGTTACGGTCCCGAAGACCGCAGACGCCACATTCGCCGTGGCGTTGATAGTGTCGTTTCCGCTGCCGCCATCGAGGAGCACATCTACGGTCTTCTCAGTACTCTGAGGCGCGCTCTCACCCTGAAGAGTCACGGTCGCATCAAGATGGTCGTTGCCTGCTCCGCCGAACTGAATGGCAAGTCCGTGCGAAGGCCCATCGCCCTGCGGGACAACAACCTCGGTTGTCAAAGCGTCGTCGCCGCGATCGCCGATCAATGCTGTCCGGTTGAATGCGCTACTCAAGCGATCATCGCCGGCAAGGCCGAGGACAATGTCGCCGTCAGCCTGTGCGCTGAGGACATCGTCGTGTCTGGTGCCAATGATTAAATTGTTGATGGGATCTATGAGGGAGAGCCAATCCAACGCCCGGGGATCTGCGAGAGACCCGTCAGTTCCCATCAATTGCTGTGCGGTTAGGGTTTTAACCTGATTGGTATTCGCCATGTTTTCCTCCTTGGTACGCCGATAACGATGTCGATCAAGGCCGAGCGACGAAAATCCGATTTCGCAAAGCGCGAAATAAACAAGAATTAAATTGTGGTATTACGCCCTGCCCGCGCGCGGATTGGGGCAGCGTCTTCAGCGCGCCATCGGCCTCTCGATTGCCGGCCTGCGTCGCGCTTGCCATTGCGGATTTCGTCGCCGACGAAGTGCAATCACCGCGAATTTTCCGCAGGCGAACGGGAAATTCTGCCAATCAGAATCCGCTTTCGCTTCGACCATTGGATCTGGCTCTTCTGAGTTGAGCATCCGAAATCTCTCTTGCAGAATGAAAAACAACGGACCGATTTAAATTAGCTGGCAATAAATAAATTAAATCAAAAGTTGCATGAAGTCTAATCACATTTAAATGCATGACGCGAGGGCAACCGGATGGCAGTGGATCCGGAACGATCACGACCGGAGCGGGCGATTCCTGCTTATCTCCTTACCTGCAGAGGACTTGGTTCCCCGCTTGCGTGCAACATGGAGCGTTACCGGCGAGCCGTGCCCGCTGCGGAGCGCGCCGGCCAACACCTCGACCAGCATCGGCACTTCGCCTGTGGTACAGGGCCTTCCTGCTGCGATTGCAGGAACTAGCCTCAGCGCGGACAACACCCGTGTGAGCATATCCGGCTCCGTGGCGACGATCAGCTTCGAGGGTAGCGACGATAGCATCACGCTGCAGCTCGGACCGTACAGCCCCGCAACCCTCGCCTTCGCGGACGGCACGTCACTCACCGTTGCCGCGGAGGGCCGGATCGCGCGGACGCCGTATTCGGCATCCGCCTGATTTCAATCGCCGGATGTCGCCATTGGGGCTAGCGGCATGCGTCATGCCGCGCGCTTTCGGCTGCTTCAGGCCGGACCTAGCACGCCGAACAGACTGACGACCCAGATAATCTGGAATGCCAATGCAAAGGCGACGAACGCAACGTGGTATCGCTGGGAAGCCGAAAGCAGCGCCCCTATTGTCCCGCCAATCAGGAGGCTCTGCCTTACCGGATAATACCAGCCATAGATTTGCTTGTAGTAGTTCGCTCCCTTCAGGAGCGTGTCGAGAATATCAACTGAAAACATGATCAAAAGGAGAACGTAGAATACCTTCCGGCGATTCCAGAAATACTCCTTCAGCCCGTCATGTTCGCCCATGTTGTCCGGAAAGACCATTGCGGCCAGCATGACGAACACCACGGCGTAGCAGATGATGAGAAAATAGCTCTCGAACGTCCACCGCTCGATCCTGGACAGCGCGAATTCGAACCACCAGAAGTGGATGATGGCGACGAACAGGAAGATGGCCCACCCAACATGGTGGAGGTTGATCCTTTCCTTGCCGGGGTGTTGAAGAAATCGAGTCACGCCGCTGACGAGCCGGGCAATGCTGATGCCCAGAATCATTCCGACGATGATGCGGATGTGGACGAAGATCTCATGGCTCTGATGCAGGTCATTGTGGCCATCCATTGGAATTGCACGACACCTCATTTCGTGACGAGACCGCCGTTGAACGGCCTGCCCGTCATCCACCACCAGCCGCCGGACACCAGGAAACGAATCCACGGTACGTCGTCTGGATATCGGCGAGACCGGCCTTGGTCAACTTCGGCTCTCGCGCGTGCAACTCGATCTTGCTTTCCAGGCTCTAGTTCTTGGCGCGCAGGATGCTGATCCGCGTTTCGTCGACGAAGCTCTTGGTGTCCTGGTCGGGCCGGCGGAACAGATTGCGCTCGACGACGAGTGAACGGCCGCTGATGGTCTTGGTGCAGCGCTCCTTGAGGTAGACGCCGCCCACTGGCTGGTCTCCCTGATCAGGCTGGCCCTCGGTGCAGGCCCAGCCGTCGGCGCCATAGCGCGACTTGGCCTGCAGCCCGAGCAGGAACGCCTTCTTGCGGATGTAGAGACGTGCCTTCGGATCGGTCTCGATCAGGAGGCCCGCCACATGCCCGCCATCGTCGATCAAGAGGGTCAGGAGTGCCGGATGGCCCGCCACCATCGTGCCGTCCCGGCTGGTCATGGGATCATATCCAAACCGGATCGCCCGCGCCCCGCTCGCGCCGGCGGGGCAATCGCGCCATTCCTTCCAGCCGGTCAAGGTGTGCCGCGGGTCCGTCGCACAGTAGAAATCGACATAGCCTGATTCTGCCAATTCGTTCACGGCCATGCCAAGGCGGATGTCGCGCAGGTCGTTGCCGGCGAATTCCTCCGCCCTCACCGGAGAGTTGGCGAGGGCGACGGCCTGCCAGGCGAGCAGGCCGGCAAGGATTCCACAAAGTCTCAGCCTGATCGTCACTGGCTCTTCCCCGTGCTCGTCGTCGCATCGTCCGGCTTCTGCGCCTGGGTCTTGTAGATGTCGCAAACGCGCGACGTGCTCGAGAAGAAGGCGACGCATTCCGCATAAGTCGGCTCGCCCGCGCCCTTGATATGCGCAAGCACATAGTCGGCGACCGCCTCGATATCCTTCTGCCGCAGCAACGTTCCGGCCTCGGGCGGCATGTGACTCCCCGCCTCCGCGCGATTCATGCCGTAGCACTTCACCTCATCATAAGCACCGCGCACGAAGAACGGCATGCCTGTGGTGGGCCGCCCGCAACTGACGGTCTCAATGATTTGCTCGCGAGTCAGCTGAGTCTTGCGCAGCGACAGCGCATCGCCGCCGTAGCCGCCGCCGCCATTGCCGTGCCACTTGTGGCACCCCATGCAATTGGCCTTGCTGAACACCGCCTTGCCGGCATTGGTCGGATCTGAGGCTGTCGCTTGCGCCGACTGACCGAACGCAACGGCTGGCATCGAAAGAATCAGGGCGACGACGCTCATCAGCAGTATGCGTGCGATCGCCGAGGATGCGTTGAAGATCATCATGACGTCTCTTGTTGAAGAAGTGGGAGGGCCCGGCATTGCCGGGCCCTCCGTGGTTAGAGGTCAGAGCGCGAACACGTAGAGCATCGATCCCGGCTGGATCTTCTTCAGCTCGGGCGTCGAATCGATGAACCACTTGTCCCAGGCGCCGCCGAGGCCGACGAGGATGGCGAGGTACTGCTTGCCATCGACCGTGAAGGTCATCGGTGGCGCGTTGACGCCGCCGCCGGTGTTGAACTCCCAGAGCTTCTGCAGCGACTTGGCATCAAGCGCCATCACTTCGCCGGAGGGCTGGCCGCTGAAGACGAGATCGGGAGTCGCCAGAATGCCGCCCAGATTCGGGAACGGCGTTTCCATCTTGCCGGCGATCTTGCCGGTGGTGACGTCGATCGCGGTGACGCTGCCGGTGATCTTGAACGGCTGGCTTGGGCCGCCGCCGGTCCAGAACTCACGCGGCTTCAGCTTGTCGGGAGTCATCACCTCGACCTTGATCCGGTTGCAGCTCTCGATGACCGGGATGTACCAGAGCTTCAGGTCCGGATTGTAGGCGGTCGGCGGCCAGTTCTTGCCGCCCATGTTGCCGGGGCAGATGTCGGTTTCCAGGTTGGTGCGGCTTGGCGTCACCGAGGCAATGTAAGTCTGCACAGGCTTGTTCGCGTCATACTCGATCGGCTTGCCGCTCTCCGGGTCGAGCCCCTTGGTCCATGTGACCTTCTTGACGAACGGAAGGCCCCAGATGAACTTGCCGGTGGTGCGATCGATCGCATAGGCGAAGCCGTTGCGATCGGCCTCGAGGGCGAGCTTGCGCGGTCCACTGGGTCCGGGGATATCGACCAGCACGTTCTCCGCCACGCTGTCATAATCGTAAGGGTCGTTCGGCGTGTGCTGATAGTGCCACTTGATCTTGCCGGTCGTGGCATCGAGGGCGAGCGAGCTGTCGGTATAGAGGTTGTCGCCCGGCCGATACTCGTTGTCCCAATCCGGTCCCGGATTGCCGACGCCCCAGATGATGGTGTCGGTTGCCGGATCGTAGCTGCCGGTCACCCAGGTCGAGCCGCCGCCGGAGGCAGCCGCGTTGTTGCTATCCTTCCAGGTGTCGCTGCCCGCTTCACCCTTGCCTGGAATCGTGTGTGTGCGCCAGAGTTCCTTCTGGGTCGTGAGATCGGTCGCGGCGATCCAGCCGCGGATGCCGTATTCCGCGCCGGCCACCCCGGTGATCGCCATGTTTTTGACGATCAGCGGCGCGCCGGTGATGACCTCGCCCTTGTCGGGATCGGCGACGGTGCGCTGCCAGGCGACCTGGCCGGTCTCCTTGTTGGTCGCGATCAGCCGGCCATCAAGCGTGTGGGAGATGACGAGATTGCCCCACAACGCGACGCCGCGGTTGTCGACGCCGCAGCAGGCGACAGCACCAGCCCAGTCACGGTCAGTCTTGGGATCCATCTTCCAAACCAGCTGGCCGCGGCCGCCATGCGCGTCGATCTTGTAGACTGAGCCCCATCCATCGGTGACGTAGAGGAAGCCGTTCTCGGCGATCGGCGTGCCTTCCAGGCCGCCATGGCTCCAGATGCCGCCGGGCTCGATGCCGCCGAGATGCATGGTCCAGGCGACCTTCAGGTTCTTCACGGTATCGCGGTTGATCTCCTTGAGGCTGGAGAACCGGTGCGCGGAGTAGTTCTGGTGATGATGAAGCCAGTTGCCCGGCTCCTTGTCGACGTTGAGCAGCCGTTCCTGGTTGACCTCGTCCGCGGCAAAGGCCGGCAGTGCAGCCAGCATCCCGCCAGTGGCGGCCGCTATGGCGAGCAGACGCGCTCGCCTGGTGATTGTTGCGTGACCTGATAATCGCTCCATGAGTAATGCCCTCCTTTGGCAAGTTCATGTTGGATCGGGCGTCCGGCACATCCGGACCGCTCAGTCGAGAAGCCTCATTCAGCGGGCTCACCTTGCCCGCTGTCGCGATCAGGGCGTTCGGGAAACCTCCACCTCCGTTTCTCTGGTTCCGGCCTTTTGGAAAACGACGGCGCAAGTGAATTTCTCGCCGTCGACAAGCTTCTGCCGCGTCTGCAGCAGCATCACGTGGTATCCATCGCGCTTGAGCTCGGTGGTCTTGTTCTGCGGAATCGGGATCGACTTGATCTCGCGCATCGCCGGCGCGCCTTCGCCGCGATCCACCGTATGCTTCTCGGAGAAGTTCGCGAACGGACAGCGGACGCGCAGGATCGCGTCGGCTTCGGTCGCATCGTTCCTGATCGTCATCAGAAGCGGGAGATTGATGCCGGTCTCATCTGATGCGGGCACGCGGGCGTTGGTCACCTGCAGCGCAACATCCGCTGCGGCGGCTTCAGGCGCCAGCCAGGTTCCGACGACAACCAGCCCAATCGCAAGCAGTCCCGCGCTGCGGGACGACGCAATCCGGCTGCCGCGATCGAGACCCGCGCCATCGCCTCCCGATGTCGCTATGGCGATCATCGGCTATGTCCCGGCGCGAGCGTGACCCTGCGAGTGCCCCGTCGGCCGCGCCTGACAGGTGATGGACGCCCAAACGAACTGCTCCGTCCGATTCATCGGCGCGTTCCTCCCAAGATCATTTTTGTTTTCTTAACGTGCGACGTTACGCTCGTTGCAAAAACAAATCATCCCAAAATATGGCGACGAGAGGACCGATGCCTGGAAAAGGATTCCAATGAATGATGCGGCTAATGCATTTCATTCCAACGATGCGCGCAGCGACAAGGCGTGGTCGCGCCTGCGCGAGAGCCAGATGTTCGTGAGTGATCAACCAGCCAAATGCAGACGCGCTGGTACATTAGATTCCAGCGGGCAGTGATGGCCTCGACGCGCGCCACGCGTGCCGATCAATCTTCGCTTCAATCACTCGAAGACTTGGTTGCGGCGCAACAGGCGTGACTGACAACAGCGTTATGATCCGAAAAAGTGTGCACGCGTTGATGCTCGCGATAAACGCGAAGCGTGTGCGCAACTAGCGCAACGACGCAGCTAGCCTCATTCCCCTTTGAGACCGGCATCGCGGATCAACAGGCCCCACTTGCGCGTCTCCTCGTCGATGAACGCGCCGAACTCCGCGGCCGTGCTGCCGCGAACTTCCAGCCCCTGGGCAAACAGCTTTTGCCTCACGACGGGATCGGCGAGGATGCGGACGATCTTGTCCTGCAGACGATCGACGATCGAGCGCGGCGTTGCAGCCGGCGCCATGAAGCCGTACCAGCCGGCGGCGATCACGTTGGGCAGGCCTTGCTCGCGCAAGGTGGCAGCTTCCGGATAGATCTGACTGCGGTCGGCTGAAGCCACGCCTAGCACGCGGAACTTGCCGCTTTGGATATAGGGCAAGGCGGTGCTGATCGCGGTCAACGTGGCATCGACGCGGCCTGCCAGCAATTCCGTGTAGGACATCGCATCGCCGCGGAAGGGAACGTTAAGGCCCTTCACGCCCGCGTCCCGAAACAACAGCTCGGCCGCCAGATGGGGTTGGGAGCCGGCGCCTGGAGAGGCGAAGGTCAGCCCGTTCGCTTGCGACTTGCCGTAGGCGATCAGCTCCTGCAGGTTCTTGAACGGCGCCTCCGCGCTGATGATCAGGAAGATCGGCGCAATCACCGCCATCGCCACGGGCTGCAGGTCTTTGCGTTCATAACCGAGTTTCCCGAACAGGGCCTCGGCCGTCGCATAGGGCGCCGCGGCGTAAAGGAAGGTGTAGCCATCCGGCGCGGCGCGCGCGACCGCCTCGTTGGCAAGCCGTGTGCCCGCGCCCGGCCTGTTCTCGACGATGCATTGCTGACCGAGTTGACGCTCGAGTTGCTCGGTCAGGATGCGCAGCGAAATGTCATTGGCGCCGCCGGCTCCGTACGGCGAGATGAAGCGCACAAGACGCGAAGGCCAGGCGCCTTGTGCGAACGCCCGCGAACCGCGGCCCGCAGCGAAGCAGGCGGCAAGGCTGCCCAGCAGTGTTCGGCGTGTGAGTCCCATGAATGCCTCCCTTTCCTTGTTGCACGTTCGCGCCGCGTTTCTTGTTGTCCTTCGGAACTGCGCCGGTGCATGGCCGGCCGTCAGATCACTCTCTCCTGGGTGAGCCGTTCGATCTCTTGCTCCGAAAGGCCGAGCCAATCCTGATAGATCTCGCGGTTGTCCTGGCCCACGTCGCCGGCGGAATGGCGCAACTGCGCTGGATCGACGGCGAAACGCGGAACGACATTCGCCATCGCCACCGAGCCGAAGTCGCGATCGGGAACACGGGCGATCATCTCGCGCGCATTGGCTTGCGGGTCCGCCGCGATCTGGTCGATCGAATAGATCGGTGCGATCGTGCCCTGCGCGGCGGTGAATGTCGCGAGCACCTCTTGAAGCGTATGTTCGGCGCACCACGCCGCGAAGATCTCGTTGAGCTCGCCTGCGTGCCTCACGCGCCGGTCGTTGCCGGAGAAGCGCGGGTCCTCGATCAGGTCAGGCCTTCCGATCGCCCGACAGTTCGCCGCATAGAGCGCATTGGTCGAGCCTGCAAGCGTGACCCAATGGCCGTCCTTGGTGCGGAACACCGCCGCCGGCGCAGAATAGCCGTTGGCATTGCCGATCCGACCGCGCACGGAACCAAGCTGATCGAACTCGATGGGAAGCACGTCCAGCAGCCGGAACACCGCTTCGGTCAATGCAAGATCGATCTCTTCGCCCGGAGCATCCGGATCCCGCGCCCTCTTCCACAGCGCCGCGAGCACGCCGACGGCGCCGAACAGTCCGCCGATCGAGTCCCCGATCGGATAGCCTGGATGCGTGGGCTCGCCGTCGGCGTCGCCCGTGATGTAGGTCAGCCCGCCCATCGCTTCGAAGATCCGGGCGAAGCCGGGCCTGCCGTTATAGGGGCCGTCCTGCCCGAAAGCGGTGGCGCGCAGAATGACCAGGCGAGGCTGGATCGACCACAGGACTTCCTTCGAGAGTCCCCAGCGATCCAGCGTTCCGGGGCGAAAATTCTCGATCAGCACGTCGAAGCGTGGCAGCATCTGCTTGAACAGCGCGAGCCCTTCCGGGGTGCGAAGATCCAGAGTCGCGAATTTCTTGTTGCGGTTCGCCGCCTTCCACCACAAGGGCTTGCCGTCCTTCAACGGCGGAAACGACCTGAGCCCATCGCCCTGCCCCGGCATCTCGATCTTCAGGACCTCGGCGCCATAGTCAGCCAGCAGGGTCGCCGCCAGCGGCGCGGCGATGATGGTGGCGATGTCGAGAACCTTCAATCCCTCGAGCGGTCCAGCCATCTCATGCTCCGCCGCTGAGGTTCGTTTCGGCCATGGCGGCCGTTTTCCGGATCATTTCGTGATCTTCTTCCTGGGCTGTTCGCGCGACTCGATGGTCGGCTCGGCCTCGTTGACGAGCGAGCGGATGCTGACGGCGAGAGCCTTGATGCGCGGGCCGATCTCGGCCTCGAGCTGCCCAGGCTGCAACCGGAACGCCGGGATTCCACAATTGATGGCAAAGGACTGCTTCAAGCGCCGCGCGTGAAACAGCGGCGCGGCGACCGCGTGGATTGACGGCATGTATTCGCCGTAGCAGGTGCAGAAGCCCTGATCTGCGCATTGCTGAATTCCGGCGCGGTAGTTGTCGCGATGCGTGGACCACGCGTCCGCGTTATCAGTCTTGATCTGCTTCTCGAGCAGCATGGCGTCGGCCGCCGGCAGCGTCGCAGCCGCAGCGCGCCCCATCGCCGTGCTGACAACGGGAATCGGCATGCCGATGTCGGGGACGTGCGGTCCGACGTCGCCTGATCTCGCGGACTCGACATAGACCATCGCCGTTCCGTCGAGCAGCCCGATCGAGACGGTGCCGCGTACGCTCTCCGCAAGTTCCTGCATCAACGGCCGCGCCACCTGGCGAAACGGCATGCTTGCCAGCAGCGGGTGGGCCATGCGCAGCGCCCGCGCGCCGAGGCAGTATTTCGCGAGCTCCTGGTCGTAGCGGAGATAGCCGAGTTCGGCGAGCGTATGAGTCAGTCTCGCAACCGTCGGCCTCGGAATCCCCGTGCGCGCCGAAAGCTCCATGTTGCCGAGCATGGTCGCCTGGGGATCGAAGGCCTCGAGCACCACCAGCCCCTTGGCCAGCGTCGTGGCGAAAGCGGCATCGCCGGCACTCTCGGCCAGCACTGCCTCCGCGGAGGGAGACGGAATGAACGTCGGTTTGCGGGTCACGGAAATGGTCATGCGGCTTTGCTAGAGCAGATCACGATTTTTGTCCATATATTGTGCATCATCCGCCTATCTTGTCCGCTATCCGGACGACAATCGCTAAGCTGTTGATTCCGCTACTTACAGCGGCGAAACAAACGATGGGAGTGCGTTGCGCTCCAACCAAGGCAGGAGTCACCTCAGGACAAATGATGGCCGGCCGCTTTCTCCTACTCGCAGCCTGGTGTGCGCTCCTCTGGTGCCTGCAGGTCGCCCCGGTGCTCTCGCGCGATGCCGCCGCTGAAGCGGACGATGCCGCCTGGACGGCGATCATTCCCGAGGCCTTCCCGCGCTATGTCTACACGTGGCGCATGAGTCCGGACGGAAGCTACCGCGAGGACGGCCGCGATGCCGCAAGCGGCAGGCCGATCCAGGCCACGCTTTCCGGACATTGGAGGCGCGACGGAGCGCGGATGATTCTGCGGCAGGAGGGCTACTCCTTTGTCTTCGACGGGGTGGTGGTCGGCAATACCTATGCGGGCACGCTGTACTTCAACGACCGCTCCTTTTCCCGCTTCTGCGCCGCCAGGGGCGAGACGCCGCCCGGGCGCTGTGGCAGCGAAGCCGGCGTCGCGATAATGCAAAGACGGGATTGATCGAGCGAACGTGCCACGATCATCGGAGCCTAAAGCGCGATGAGATAAGGATGAATCATCATCGCGCTTTAGGCTATTGTTTGAGCATGATCTTTTCGGAAGACCGGTTTCCACTTTTCCGGACCATGCTCTAGGTGTGCCGCGGACGATATCCGAATCAGACGAGGCGAAAGCGTGCAGCCTCGCCGGGGTCGCTCAAATGAAAAACCTCCGGCAGGGCATTGCCGGAGGTTTCGGAGGTTTAGCATTAAGATGGTTATGCCTCAGCGAGACCTAACGGGCCGGCCATGCTGCACCGACTTGACTTCTTACTACCTTAGAAAATTACCTGAGTAAATCATGTTTTTTCGACCATGCACTATGCTGGAGCAGCGGAGGTAGCGAATGGCGAATAGCGAGTCGCGAATAGGGAATGCCGGCCGGCATCGCGCACTCCCGTAACACCTCTCTGTTCTCTTTCGCCACTCGCCATTCGCCCAAAGAAAAATCCCCGGCAGTTGCCTGCCGGGGATTCTGGATTCGCTTCAGATCGAACGGATCAGAAGTTGCGCTGAGCGCGGATCTGCAAGCTGACCGTATCCTGGTCCTTGAACTCGTAGGTCGCGACCGGCTTCGGAGCGCCGCCGCCGAAGGTCGAGGTGCCCTGATACTTCTGGTCGAGGCGGAGCCAGATCGCTTCAGCCGAGAACGTCAGGTTCTTGACCGGAGTCCAGCGGGTGACGAGGCCGAGTTGCGAGACGTTGAAGCTCGGATCGCAGGTGTAGCTCACGCCAAGACCCGGATGGCTTGCAGCGAAGGCGGCGCAATAGGCACCCTTGGCAGTCGACAGGTCACCCACGGTGCCGTCGTAACGGACCGAGGAGTAGCTGCCGAACACGCTGGTCGACCAGTAGGGATCCCAGTTGTGGTTGAACGCACCGCGGATACCCCACGCCTTGGTGAGCTTCAGCGATCCGTCGCCGCCCGCGAAGCCCGGCAGCCAGACGGCGTCAGTGGTCACACCGAGGCCGATGCTCTGATAGGCTGCACTGCTGCCGCCGAAAATCGCAAAGTTCGGCGAAGTGCCCGAAGTCGAGATCACCTGCTTGGTGTCGCCGACGGCATAGGTCGCATCCAACTTGATGTCGTCGCCGGGACCGGTCGGGATGTTCTTGATCTGCAACGCAGCCATCACCGCACCGCCCCACTTGGTGTCGGGGTGACCGGACAGTTCCGAGCCGGCGATCGGCGCCGCACCTGGCAGACCGACGCCACCGGCAGGAGCCCCTGTCGTGTTCAGCACGTTGTAGGAGCCGCTGACTTCATGCGCCGCAGCCGAAATCTGGAACAGACCCCAGGCCTGATCGACGCGGATGTTGCCGACGATGTCGGGCGAATGCACGCCGGCATAGGCGTTGCCGGTGGTGCCGGCCGCTCCGATCGCGGTGGTGAGGTTGTAGACCGAGGTGCGGTTGAAGACGGTCGGATCATCGAGGCCGATGGTGCCCGACACGCCGTTGCCGAACTGCGCAGTGTACTGGATGTTGTTCACGCCGGTGACGGTGTCATGACCGCCGAGCAGGTTCGACGAGATGTTGCCCGGATAACCATGCCACGGCGTTGCGAAGGCCGAAGAGGATTTACCGAAGGTGAAGCCCGCGAACTGGATGAACACGTACTCGACCGCGACATAGCCGCCGCCGGGAGTGTCAAGCAGGTTGGAACCTGCAACCGGGAGCGAACCGTTGATCGAGTTCGGGCTGTAGGTGTTGTTACCCAGCGTCGAGAACTGGAAGTCGCCCTGAGCGAAGGTGCGGACGACGCCATATTCCGTCGCGGTGCGGGTATCGACCGTCAGCGCCATACGGGAGCGGGCGGCGAAGTAGTTCTGATAGCGGTTGCCCTGACCGGCGTCACCGCTCCAGGCCTGCGCGCCGTAGATGCCGCCGTTGAACGTGGCATCGACACGCAGATAACCACCGATCTTCATGCAGGTATCGGTACCCGGAATGTACCAGAAACCGGCGCCATAGAGCGAACAGACCTTCACGTACTCGACCGCTTTGGCCTTGACGGGAAGATCGGCCGCCTGCGCCCCGCCCATGGCGAGCAAAGCCGCCGCTGAGCCAAGGATAAGGCTCTTAGCCACCTTCATTGTTAACCTCCAAGTAAGTGCTGTGCACGAACCCCCGTGCAAAGCAGATGAGACTGCCATCGAAAAAACGTTGAGGATCAACGCATCTCTCAAGCCGGTGGACTTATGCGAACCCACCTGAGACGAGACGGTCGGGAGCCCCCCTCCGTCGGATGAAAGTTATGCATGCGATATTTAGATAATCAAATTAGTTTACTCACTCATATATTGATTGACGTTCCGATGTGTCATTTCTGCAACTGAGGCCTGGGCGGCGGCGAAGACGCATTTGGCGCCGTTTTCCGTGCAAATTGACGCACATAACGGAATACCGTGTTGCTTCCGCCCGACATCCGCTATGGAAACGGGCAAGGGAAGAGACGGTACCATGGATGAGTCCGCCACCAAGAATCAGGATGTCATTCGGCGATTCGCCTGGGAAATCGCTGCGATCAGCGTTCATCTTGAGGAGATTCGCTACTTCTGGGCCAAGAAGTTCGGAATCAGTGGGCCGCAATGGATGATGATCGTGGCGCTTGCCGACCTCGATCGGGGCGACGGCGTGCCCGTCAACGCCGTGTCAAAAATGCTGCATGTCGATCCGTCGTTCGTCACGACCCAATCGAAGCTTCTCGAGAAGAAGGGTTTCGTCCGCCGCAGGCCGGCAAAGGAAGACGCCCGCATCGTGAAGATGTCGCTGACCGACAAGACCTACAAGCAGCTCGCGGGCCTGACCTCGCAGCAGGAAAGCCTGAACGAGTTCATTTTCGCGGAGTTCAGCCCGCGCGAGCTGGATGATCTGACCAACAAGCTCGCCGTCCTCAAGAAGCGGCTGGAGAAGGCGCGCCTGAAGGTCGCCGCGGATTTCTAAGGCTTTTCCAGATCCTGCTTCAGGGACGACGCGACCTCTTCCTGGACCCTGTCACCGGACCTCCGCCGGCGCGCCTCGAGACTACGCCCCATTATATAAAGGCTGCGCTCCGATGCGGGATGCGATCCAATCGAAGATGAACTCGTTGGCGAGGGCTGGATTGTCGAAGCGTCCCTGGCCTGCTGCGGCCTCCGCGCCCTCAAAGATCTCGAGCGTAATGTCGCGGTCGCGCCGTCCCGCCCGCAACCGATCTGTCAGCTCGGCGATTCGGTCCGCTCTGAGCCCGCCGCGCTCGCTGGCGGCGACCAACAACGGACACCTGATGCTCCTCAGGATGCGATCAGCTTCCAACTCGGGACAGGGTTCGATGCCGAACGGCCTGTTCTCCGGATTGAGGAATGACCGCATATGCAGATCCCAAATGCCGCCGTCGCAAACGGCTGCAGCAAAGCGATGATCGAAGGCGATGCCGCGCGCGACAAAGGACGAACTCCAGCCGTCGGCAAGGATCGCGATCCGTCGCTCGTCGACGTCGTCCCTCCCCACGAGATAATCCATGATGGGCGCAATCGCCCGCTGCGGCTTGTGGCGGAGCGACACTTCTTCGAACGACAGGCCTGTGCCGTCGCCGAGGACGTCCACCGCAAGCAGCGCCATCCCGCGCTCGGAGGCGTGGCGCGCCAGCTTGAACAGAAACTCTTCCTTATGATGCCCGGGCTCGCCGATACAGATGACCACCGGCGCACGGTCGCCGCTCGGGCGGGCCGGCAAATAGTATCCCTGCAATGTGAACTCGTTCAGCCACGGTATCGAGACGACCTCGCCGCGGGGCTCGCGGCAGTTGAGATAGTTCACGGCGCATTCGCGCATCGATGCGATCGCTGACCGCCGCTTGTCCGGCGAAAGATCAAACGGATGGGCCGCGGCAAGATAATAATTGATGGCCCGAAGCCAGTTGCTCCTCGCGGTCGCCGGATGACCCTGTGCGGCCGCGGATGAAGCCCGCTCGCGATTTGCCTCCGCAGCGCCAATCCATTCCCGATGCCAGGAATCGTCGCCGGTGAAATCGATGCGGCTGGTCGTGAGCCAGCACTCCGAAAAAGTCGCGCCGCCTTCCTGGGCGGAAGCCAGTAACCGCATGAACTCGAGCGACAGATCCTCACGTTCAGGCCACCAGACCCACCCTTGCGGGTTCAGATCAGAGTTGCTCATGGCCGGAGCCACCCCCACCTGAAAGAGATGATCGCGAGGACCGCGATCTCCACAATCGACAATCGGAAACAGCAACGAGCGCGTCCCCCAAAATGCTTGAGCCAACTTCAACAGCCCAACGCGCGCATTACAAAAGGTTCATGCGCGCTGTTCTTCCCCAATTCGACCTATAGAGATGCGGGCTTTCTTTCGGCGCAAATCACATCGCTGTCAAAGCGAACGATGCATGGCGGGGTTGCGTAATGAGAAGGAGCAGAAAACGATTGCAATCGACGGTGCCCGCCAATTCATCACGTGACAGCGCGACGACTTGAGAAGTTGCGAACTGCACGAAGCGCGACGATGATAAGTTCGACTGCTGCGGCGCCTGCTGTCGTAGCGACATCGGGAGTTCAAACAGCACGACCGCGCGTCATGCTCAAACAAGAGATGAGATCACAATCCGATTTCGTCTCATCGGATCATGATCCAGTCGATCAATCGGTGACAAGTGTGCAGGACACGCAGGCAACCGCGGCCAGCGACATCTCATAGGCCGAGCCCTTCGTGGATCGATGGGTCATCAGCAGGCCGGCCGCAATCACCATGACCACCACATAAAACGCAAACATGGCGCCGATCCACTTCCAGTCGATTCGGCGAGCATCGGGTGTGAGGCTTTCAATCAGGCTGCGCATGATTTCCTCCTCATCAGGAATCGGCGAGCGGTATAACTTGCTTCCGCGGTGGGCCGTGTGACCTGGTTCACAAATCACCGAATGGTGCGCGCCAATGGATGGGGGAATCCGTGACCGGTCCAGAACTGAAAAAGCTCCGCGAGCATCTCGGCGAGGCCATCGGCCGGCCGCTCACAGCGGCCGACATGGTCAGGCTGTGCGGACTGAAAGAGCCTGACGGCGCCAACACCGTCCGCCGCTGGGAGGTGACGGGACCGAGCGCGCAAGCCGCCGATCTCCTGCGTGTGCTGGCGATGGCCAGCGAGCACTATCCGATCCTCGAGAAGTTCAACGTGTTCGACCGTTATGACGTCCCGGAGAAGGAGCGGCCGGCACGCAAGGCTCAATTCCGCGAGCAGATGCGCGAGGACATCCGGCGCAGGCTTGGTTGAGAAATGGCTTCCGCAAGGCTTTCGGAGCCAGCCGCAAATTAAGCCTTCCTTCACCCTTCCTTAAGCCGCCGTTAAGCACAAAAAACAATTACCGGCCAATAGGTTGGATTATCAACCGCGATCATTCCCCGCTGACATGATTTTATTCAAATGCGGTCTTTACTCGCGCCATGGGGGCGCTGCGCGCAGCGCCTCATTTGTGAATCTCCGGGGAATGAAATGAAGAAGATCCTGCTCGCAACCGTTGCCCTCATGGCGCTCGCCGCAGCCGCGCCGGCGTTTGGTGCCGATTTCGGCGCCCGCCCTTACTACAGCAAAGCGCCGCCGCCAGCTTACGCCGCGCCGATCTACAATTGGACCGGCTTCTATATCGGCGGCCACATCGGCGGCGCCTTCAGCGGCAGCGACAGCTTTGGCGGCTTCGCGCTCAGCGATGACAACACCCGCTTCCTTGGCGGCGTCCAGGTGGGCGGCGACTGGCAATTCCATCCGAACTTCCTGATCGGCGTCGAAGGCCAGTACTCCTGGCTCGGGGGCGACCAGGTCAACGCGGCGTTCCCTGGCGGCTTCGTCTACAATAACGACCAGCGCGGGATCGGCTCGATCACCGGCCGCGTCGGCTGGACCTGGGGTCCGGGCCTGGTCTACGTGAAGGGTGGCTACGCCTATTCCGACAACAACGAGACGCTGAGGTTCGGCGGCGTCCCGGTCGGGTTCGCGCTGAGTGACAGCCATCGCAATGGCTATACCGTTGGCGGGGGCATCGAATACATGTTCGCGCCCAACTGGTCGGCCAAGGCCGAGTATCAATATTACGATTTCGGCGACAGCCGCTTCATCGCACCAGTCCTGTTCGGCAGCTTCCATAATGACGAGCACACCGTGAAGGCCGGCATCAACTACCGCTTCAATTTCGGCGGCTTCGGCGGCCCAGTGGCCACAGGCTACTGATCGCGCGGCCTAGAGCGTTTTCGGTTCTGATTGAATCAGAGCCGAAGCTCTAGCTTCTTGTTTTGACGCGTTTTCTTCACGCGAACCGGTACCCACTTCGCTCGAAAACGCTCTAAGAGATCTGAAAAGGCCGGCATCCCGCCGGCCTTTTTGATTCTGGATAGGTTGTAGAGGCGAGATTTATGCAAGCACCGCGCGATCAATTCCGACGTGCGGAACAAAGCTGCTTCAACGCCGCCATGCGCGGCAAAAATTGCAGCGCTCAGCATTCAAGTTCCCGATTTTGTTAACCCGCCATCGCGATACTGCCGCGCGAGGATTTCGGGCTCAAGGACAGTGACTGCGGGGGGCAGGTAGATGGCGTTACGATTCCGCTTCGGTAAATTGAAACTTAAGGGCATCCGTCGTCCGCGATGGGGCGTCAGAGGCAGCCTGTTCGCGGCGTTCGCTGTCATCGCCGGCATGGCGATCGTGATCAGCGCGGGCGCCGCCATGGTATTCGAACAGCTCGGCAAGACCATGAGCGACCTCTCCGGCCGCGACATCCCGCGGCTTGCCGCGAGCCTGCAGTTGTCGGCGCAGAGCGCGAGCCTGGCGAGCCAGGGTCCGGCGCTGCTTGCCTCACGCACCGACGAGGCGCTGAACGAGCGCTCCGCGAAGATGAAGGAAACGCAGAAGCAGGCGCTGCAGAAGCTCGACGAGATCATCAAGCTCGGCGCTGACAAGACAATTGGGAACGCGCTCACCGAGACCGTCAAGAACATCGATGACGTGATCCAGAGCCTCGGCTCCGCCGCGCGCGAGCGGCTGGAGACGGCGGCGCTGCACGACAAGCAGTATGAAACGCTGCGCAAGGCGCAGACCGAGTTCGTCGCCGCCTCGGCACCGGCGATGATGGACGCGCAGAGCCAGCTCCACGCCATCCTCGGCGCCGCGGAGCCGTCGTCCGACGACGCGAGCAGCGCCGCCCGTGTCGTCGAGCAGCTCGGCAATGTGATCGCGAGCGGCAACCTGATGGCCTCCAACATGGCCGCCGCGCTGTCGGCGATCAACAGCGACACGCTGGAAGCGATCGAGAAGGATTTCAAGCAGGTGCTCTCGCAGACGAAATCCAATCTGGAGATGCTGCCGAAGAATCCCGGCACCAAGGCGCTGGCCGATGCCGCCGCAACGCTGCAGGCGCTCGGCCAGGGCAAGACCGGCGTGTTCAAGGTCCGCCAGAAGGAATTGGACGCCACCGACTTCGGCGAGACCATCCTGGAAGAGACGCGCAAGCTCAACGTCGGCCTCGGCATCAGCGTGCAGCAGCTCGTCGATGGCGTGCGGAAGGCGACCGACACCTCCGCCAGCCAGGCTCAACGCGAGATTTCATTTGCGACCACGGTGATGCTCGCGCTCGGCATCGCCACCCTGGTCGGCTCGATCCTGTTCGTGTGGCTCTATGTCGGCCGCAGCATTCTCAAGCGGCTCAAGGGCCTGCAGGACTCGATGCAGCGACTTTCGGCCGGCGATCTCGACACCGAGATCGATCAGAGCCGCCAGGACGACGAGATCGCCGCAATGGCGAACGCGCTGACGGTGTTCCGCGAAAGCATGATCGAGGGCCGCGCGCTCTCGGCCGAACAGGACAAGGACCGTATCGCCAAGGCGGAGCGCGCTTCGCGCATGGAGGCCCGCATCGTCGAATTCGAATCCACCGTCCGCAGCGCGCTCGACAGCCTGCAGAACTCGGCGAACTCGATGCAGTCGACGGCGCAGGGCATGTCGGCGACCGCCGACCAGTCCAGCGCGCTGGCGAACACGGTCGCTTCCGCCGCGGAGGAGACCTCGGTGAACGTGCAGACGGTGTCCGCAGGCACCGAGGAGCTCTCGTCCTCGATCGCCGAGATCGGACGCCAGGTCGTGACCTCAGCCGAGATCGCGCGCAAGGCGGTGGAGGAAGCCGGCCAGACCGACACCACCATGCAGGGTCTCGCCGAGAACGCAGGGCGTATCAGCGTGGTGGTCGACCTGATCCAGACCATCGCCTCGCAGACCAACCTGCTCGCGCTCAACGCCACCATCGAGGCCGCGCGTGCCGGCGAAGCCGGCCGCGGCTTTGCCGTCGTCGCCTCCGAGGTAAAGAGCCTCGCCAACCAGACTGCGAAAGCGACCGACGAGATCCGCCAGCAGATCGTCAGCATGCAGGAGGTGACGACGACGGCGGTCTCCGCGATCCGCAACATCAGCAACACGATCGGCGAGATCAACGACGTCACCACCGCGATCGCTGCCGCGGTCGAGGAACAGGGCGCGGCGACGCGCGAGATCGCCCGCAACATCCAGCACGCGGCCGGCGGCACCAGCGAGGTCTCCAGCAATATCGTCGGCGTCAGCAGTGCCTCGGCGGAAGCCGGCACCGCAGCCGGCGACGTGCTGAGCGCCTCCAACGAATTGCGCCGTGAGGCCGAGGTGCTGCGCGCCGAAATCGACGCGTTCCTGTCGAACATCCGCGCGGCGTAAGAGGGAACAACGTAGCCCGGATTGCGCTTCGTTCCATCCGGGCTACGGATATTCCTGCCCAATATCCGGGACCGGCGTCTGCTTTTTTGAGCTAGCGCCGGGCGGCAGGTACCGCTAAGCGGGTAGGCGATGCATTCAAAAACGGACAGCGTGCAGTCCTCGGCGGAGGCACTGCGATACCCCTTCGAAAATCACCCCGGCCCCGAACAGGTCGTGGAAGTGATGCCGGGCGTGCTCTGGGTGCGGCTGAAACTGCCGTTCCGTCTCAACCATGTGAACGTCTATCTGCTGGCCGACGGTGATGGCTGGACCATGATCGATTCCGGGTTCGGCAACGAAGAATCGATCGAGGCCTGGACCGCGCTGTTCGAAGGCCCGCTCAAGGGCGTGAAGATCACCCGCCTGATCGTGACCCATTCGCATCCCGACCATGTCGGGCTTGCGGGCTGGATCATCGAGCGGTTCGGCTGCGCACTTCACATGTCGCAGGTCGAGTACCTGCAGTCGGTCTATCACCAGAACCGCGGCACCGAGGAACGGCTGAAGGCACAGCGGCTGTTCTTCCGCCGTCACGGCATGGACGAGGACCTCACCGACAAGCTGCTCGGCCGCGGCCAGGACTATCTGAAGCGGGTCTCGGTGCTGCCGCCGTCCTACCGCCGCCTCACGCATGGCGACGAGGTCGTAATCGGCGCGCGGCGCTTCAAGGTCATCACCGGCGGCGGGCATGCGCTCGACCAGGTGATGCTCTATTGCGCCGCCGATAAGCTGTTCCTCTCCGCCGACCAGGTGCTGAGCAAGATTTCGCCCAATGTCAGCGTCTGGGCCGTCGAGCCGGAACAGAACTCGCTCGGCGAATATCTGGCCTCGCTGGCGAGCCTCACCACCACGCTGCCCTATGACGCGCTGGTGCTGCCCGGCCACGGCGTGCCGTTCTACGGCCTCAAGACGCGGATCAAGCAGCTCGCCGACCATCACGAGGAACGCTGCCGGCTGATCGCCGAAGCCTGCCGGGAGACCGCGAAAACCTCCAAGGAGCTGGTGCCGGTCGTGTTCCACAAGCACGTGCTGGATGCGCACCAGATGGGATTTGCCGCCGGCGAACTGATCGCCCACGTCAACTACATGCTGGTCGAGGGCCGGCTGACGGCCGAGGAGGTCGGGGGCGTGCTGCGGTTCCGCACCACCTGACGCCACGCACGGGCCCGGTGATCCGGACAATTACGGACGTGCGATTGCGCAACGCTGCAAGTTCGGCACGGATTCCGCGCGACCGGTTTAGGTCGTTGATCCACATCAACATTTGCTGCGCTTCCATGGACAATCTGTCCAATGTCTTGCGCATGCTCAAACGTGGGATAGCGCATAGACATTAGAGATTGAAAAGCTCTAAAAAAGAGGTGGCCACCCCGGCCGGGTCCTGCTCCAGGTTTGCCCATGGATTACAGCCAGTTTTTCAGCGCCGCCCTCAACCGTCTCCATGACGAGCGGCGCTATCGCGTGTTCGCCGACCTCGAGCGGATCGCGGGCCGCTTCCCGCACGCGATCTGGCACTCGCCGAAGGGCCAGCGCAATGTCGTGATCTGGTGCTCCAACGACTATCTCGGCATGGGCCAGCACCCCAAGGTCGTCGGCGCCATGGTCGAGACTGCGACCCGCGTCGGCACCGGCGCCGGCGGCACCCGCAATATCGCCGGCACCCATCATCCCCTGGTGCAGTTGGAGGCTGAACTCGCTGACCTCCACGGCAAGGACGCCGCGCTCTTGTTCACGTCGGGCTATGTCTCGAACCAGACTGGCATCGCGACGATCGCAAAGCTGATCCCGAACTGCCTGATCCTGTCGGACGCGCTGAACCACAATTCGATGATCGAAGGCATCCGCCAGGGCGGCTGCGAGCGGAAGATCTTCCGCCACAGCGACCTTGCGCATCTGGAAGAACTGCTGCGCGAGGCCGGCCCCGACCGGCCGAAGCTGATCGCCTGCGAGAGCCTCTACTCGATGGACGGCGATGTGGCGCCGCTGGCGCAGATCTGCGATCTCGCCGAGCGCTATGGCGCCATGACCTATGTCGATGAGGTCCATGCGGTCGGCATGTACGGGCCGCGCGGCGGCGGTATCGCCGAGCGCGACGGCGTCATGCACCGTATCGACGTGCTCGAAGGCACGCTGGCGAAGGCGTTCGGCTGCCTCGGCGGCTATATCGCCGGCAGGGCCGAGATCATCGATGCCGTGCGTTCCTATGCGCCGGGCTTCATCTTCACGACCGCGCTGCCGCCCGCGATCTGCTCGGCCGCGACCGCTGCGATCCGCCACCTGAAGACCTCGAACTGGGAGCGCGAGCGCCACCAGGACCGCGCTGCCCGCCTCAAGGCGATCCTGAACGCGGCCGGCCTGCCCGTGATGTCGAGCGACACCCATATCGTGCCGCTGTTCGTCGGCGACCCCGAAAAATGCAAACGCGCGACCGACATCCTGCTCGAGGAGCACGGCATCTATATCCAGCCGATCAACTATCCGACCGTCCCGAAGGGCGCCGAGCGGCTGCGGATCACGCCCTCCCCCTACCACGACGACGGCCTGATGGACGGCCTCGCCGAGGCCCTGCTGCAGGTCTGGGAGCGACTTGGCTTGCCCCTCCGCAAGCAGCCGATGGCGGCGGAATAACCCTAACGACGCTAGATCAGCGATTGGAACGGCGGCGCACGGTGCGCTGCCCGTCCGATACGGCTATACTCCCCTACCACGGCCCTCTTTGAGGCCGGGAAGGGAGATCAGCAGCGATGCTGCACGACTGGGGCGTCATCGCCGCCGCGTTCGCCTATATCGGGTTCCTGTTCTTTGTCGCCAGCCGCGGAGACCGTTCGCCGCCGGCGCAACGCGGCCGCGCGGGCATGATGATCTATCCGCTGTCGCTGGCGATCTACTGTACCTCGTGGACCTTCTTCGGCTCGGTCGGATTTGCGACCCGCACCAGCGTCGACTTCCTCGCGATCTATGTCGGCCCGGTCCTGATGGTCGGCTTGTGCACGCCGCTGCTTCGCCGCGTGATCGGCCTTGCCAAGTCGCAGAACATCACCTCAATCGCTGACTTCATCGCCGCACGCTATGGCAAGAGCCAGGCGGTGGCCGCCACCGTGGCGCTGATCGCGATCATCGGCTCGGTGCCCTATATCGCGCTCCAGCTCAAGGCGATCGCATCCTCGCTGGAAACGATCCTGACCGAGGACAGGGCATTTTCCTCCGTCCCGATCCTTGGCGACATCGCGCTGGTGGTGACGCTGGCGATGGCCGTATTCGCGGTGCTGTTCGGCACAAGGCAGACCGACGCCACCGAGCATCAGCACGGCCTGATGCTGGCAGTCGCAACCGAGTCCATCGTCAAGTTGGTGGCGTTCCTCGCCGCAGGCATCTTCGTCACCTTCTGGATGTTCTCACCGACTGAACTGATCGAGCGCGCGATGAAGACGCCGGAGGCGGTGCGCGCCATCGAATATGTGCCGTCGGTCGGCAATTTCCTGACCATCACGCTATTGTCGTTCTGCGCCATCATGCTGCTGCCGCGTCAGTTCCATGTCAGCGTGGTCGAGAACTCAAGCCAGGACGAGGTCGGACGCGCGCGCTGGCTGTTCCCGCTCTACCTCGTCGCGATCAACCTGTTCGTGATCCCGATCGCGATCGCAGGGCTCGTCACCTTCCCGTTCGGCGCCGTCGACAGCGACATGTATGTGCTGGCGCTGCCGATGGAGGCCAACGCATCGCTGCTCAGCGGCGCCGTCTTCATCGGCGGGCTGTCGGCGGGCACCGCGATGGTAATCGTGGAATGCGTGGCGCTGTCGATCATGGTCTCCAACGACATCGTGCTGCCGATGGTGCTGCAGCGAAGCCGCGAAACGCTCGCCGGGCAAAAGGATTTCAGCGACTTCCTTCTGAGCGTGCGCCGCTTCGCGATCTTCGGCATCATGGTGATGGCCTATTTCTATTACCGCGCGCTCGGCAACACCCAGCTTGCCGCGATCGGGCTGTTGTCGTTCGCGGCGATCACACAGCTCGCGCCCGCCTTCTTCGGTGGGCTGTTGTGGCGGCAGGGGACTGCGCGCGGTGCCATCGCCGGCATGGTGGTCGGCGTCGCCGTGTGGATCTACACGTTGTTCCTGCCGAGCTTCCTGGAGAGCAGCACCACGGGGCTGATGCTGCTGCAGCATGGCCCGTTCGGCATCGAGGCACTGCGGCCGCAGGCGCTGCTCGGCACCGACCTGCCGCCGCTGCTGCACGGGGTGCTGTGGAGCCTGTCGCTGAATATCTTCACCTACCTCGTGTTCTCGCTGGCGCGGCAGCCGACCTCGATCGAACGGCTGCAGGCGGACCTGTTCGTGCCGCACACGTTCACGCCGATCGCGCCGAGTTTCCGGCGCTGGCGCACCACGGTGACGGTGCAGGATATCCGCAACACCGTGGCGCAATATCTCGGGCCCGAGCGCGCCGGTCACGCCTTCGAGGCATTTGCGGCCGAACGTGGCGGCAGCCTCGACCCATCGGCGCCCGCCGGGCTCGAATTGCTGCAACATGCCGAGCGCCTGATCGCTTCCTCGATCGGCGCCGCCTCCTCCCGCCTCGTGATGTCGCTGCTGCTGCGCAAGCGCACGGTCTCGGCGAAGGCCGCGCTGAAGCTGCTCGACGATTCCCATGCGGCGCTGCATTTCAACCGGGAGATCCTGCAGACCGCGCTCAACCATGTGCGCCAGGGCATCGCGGTATTCGACGTCAATCTGCAACTGATCTGCTCGAACCGGCAATTCGCCGAGCTGCTGGCGCTGCCGGCGCATCTGGTTCAACTCGGCATCCCCTTGCCTGACATCCTGGAGTTCATGGGCGCGGTCAATCCGCAAGACTCGGGCGACGCCCAGATCATGCTGGAGAAGCGACTCGCCGCCTACACCACCGAGGGCGAGCCTTATCTTGAGCGGCTGCCCGACCGCCACATGGTGATCGAGGTGCGCACCAACCGGATGCCCGGCGGTGGCTTCGTCATCACCTTCTCCGACGTGACGCCGAGCTTCGAGGCGGCCGAGGCGCTGGAGCGCGCCAATGCGACGCTGGAGAAGCGCGTGCGCGACCGTACCGAGGAACTCACCCGCCTCAATTCCGAGCTGGCACTGGCCAAGAGCGCCGCCGAGGATGCCAACATTTCCAAGACGCGATTTCTCGCGGCCGCCAGCCACGACATCCTGCAGCCGCTGAACGCGGCGCGGCTCTACGTCACAAGCCTCGTGGAGCGCCAGCAGGGCGGCGAGGATTCGCGCCTGGTCGAGAACATCGACGACTCCCTGGAAGCGATCGAGGAGATTCTCGGCGCGCTGCTCGACATTTCCAGGCTCGATGCCGGTGCGATGACGCCGTCGATCAGCCGCTTCAAGATCGGCGATCTCATGCGTTCGCTCGAAATCGAGTTTGCGCCGATCGCGCGCGCAAAGGGATTGGAGCTGACCTTCGTATCATCGTCGCTGGCGGTCGAGTCCGACCGTTCGCTGCTCAGGCGGCTGTTGCAGAACTTCATTTCCAACGCGATCAAGTATACGCCGCGGGGGCGGGTGCTGGTGGGCTGCCGACGTCGGGGCCAGTCGCTCAAGCTCTGCGTCTATGACACTGGCGTCGGCATTCCCGTGCTCAAGCGCCGCGAGATCTTCAAGGAGTTCCACCGCCTCGAGCAGGGCGCACGGATCGCGCGCGGCCTGGGACTGGGCCTGTCGATCGTCGAGCGGCTGGCGCGCGTGCTCAACCATGGTATCGCCCTCGACGCCAATGCCGGCGGCGGCTCGGTGTTCGCTGTGAGCGTGCCGGTCGCGAAGGCCATCAATCATACAGGCCCGGTGACCAGCGCAACGCCGCTCGCCAAGACCCCGATCAGCGGCGCGCTGATCGTCTGCATCGAGAACGACCCGGCGATCCTCGACGGCATGAAGACGCTCTTGACCGCCTGGGGGGCCGAGGTGATCGCGGTAACCGATCCGGAAAGCGCGATCGGTGCGATCGAGGCAGCCGGCCGGCGTCTCACCGGCCTCCTCGTCGACTACCATCTCGACCGCGGCAACGGCGTCGCCGCGATCCGCGACATCCGCCGCCGCTTCGGCGAGGGACTGCCTGCGATCCTCATCACCGCCGACCGCAGCCCCCACGTGCGCGCCGCCGCGCGCGAGGAAAACATCGCGGTGCTCAACAAGCCAGTAAAGCCGGCATCATTGCGGGCGCTGCTCGGACAGTGGCGAACCCAGCAAATGGTGGCGGCGGAGTAGCAGGCATCGCGCGGACGCGCGGACGATCACCCCTGTGGCGTGCCCTGCCGCCATTGGCCACCGGCGATCTTGGCGGCGGCGATCACGGCCTGGGTGCGGCTTTCGACGCCGAGCTTTTGCAGGATCGCGGACACATGCGCCTTGATGGTGGCTTCGGAGACGCCGAGCTCGTAGGCGATCTGCTTGTTGAGCAACCCCTCCGACAGCATCATCAGGACACGCACCTGCTGCGGCGTCAACGTCACCAGCCGGTCACGCAGTCGCGCCATCTCCGGATCGTCGGCCGACGACAGGTCAGTATCGGCGGGAACCCAGACGTCGCCATCCATCACCCTCATGATGGCATCGCGGAGCGTATCGACGCCGAACCGCTTTGGGATGAAACCGGACGCGCCGAAGTCGAGCGAGCGACGGATCGTGCCGGCATCATCGCTGGCGGACACGATCACCACCGGAATCGCCGGATATTGCGCGCGCAGATAGATCAGGCCGGAGAAGCCGCTGATCCCCGGCATCGTCAGGTCGAGCAGGATCAGGTCGACGTCGGCATCCTTCTCGAGCAAGCTGGTGAGTTCGTCGAACGAACCGGCCTCGGTAATGACGGCCGAACTCACGACGCTAGCGACCGCCTGCCGCAGCGCATCACGGAACAGCGGATGGTCATCGGCGATGACAAGATGGGTCTGAACAGCAGCAGTCATCGGTATCTCGTGAGCGGGTCGCCGCCCCCTTTTGGTCCTTTGTCCTCCGAGCGGCGGCTGCGTGCAAGCGCGTAATTCCACCGTTTCTCGAAGCAGTTAATCCGCCCGCTTGTGCGCCGCAATACGCGGGCCGAAGTCGAGATCGAAGCCTGCACGCCCGCCGTGTTCCTCGCGTGCAGAAGGTCGTGCAGAGGGCCGAAAGTCTTATTGGGGCGACTTTTGCCGCGATGTTACGCTTCTGCCAAGCCCGTAGCTCGTCCGGCCGAACTCGGCAGGCGAGTCCAGCAGCAATAATTTGGGGGGAATGATCCAGATGTCCACAATGACTGCAGCTTCGGCGCGCCCCGCCGGAATGACGAAGGATGAGCGCTTCGTCATCCTTGCCTCCTCGCTCGGTACTGTCTTCGAGTGGTACGACTTCTATCTATATGGATCGCTGGCCAGCATCATCGGCGCGCAGTTCTTCTCCGCCTATCCGCCGGCGACCCGGGACATCTTCGCGCTGCTGGCCTTCGCTGCCGGCTTCCTGGTGCGTCCGTTCGGCGCCATCGTGTTCGGCCGCGTCGGTGACATCGTCGGCCGCAAATACACGTTCCTTGTGACCATCCTGATCATGGGTCTGTCGACGTTCATCGTCGGTCTGTTGCCCAATGCCGCCACTATCGGCATCGCGGCGCCAATCATCCTGATCGCGTTGCGCCTGCTGCAGGGCCTGGCGCTCGGCGGCGAATATGGCGGTGCAGCAACCTATGTCGCCGAGCACTCCCCGCAAGGCAAGCGCGGCTATTACACCTCCTTCATCCAGACCACAGCCACGCTCGGCCTGTTCCTGTCGCTGCTGGTGATCCTGTTCACGCGCAGTATGACCGGCGAACAGGCCTTTGCGGAATGGGGCTGGCGCATTCCGTTCCTGGTGTCGGTGCTGCTGCTCGGCATCTCCGTCTGGATCCGGCTGCGGCTGAACGAATCGCCGGTGTTCCAGCGCATGAAAGACGAGGGCAAGAGCTCCAAGGCTCCGCTGACGGAAGCCTTCGCCAACTGGGCCAATGCCAAGATCGTGCTGCTCGCCCTGTTCGGCGGCGTGATGGGCCAGGGCGTTGTCTGGTACACCGGCCAGTTCTACGCGCTGTTCTTCCTGCAATCGATCCTGAAGGTCGACGGCTATACGTCGAACCTCCTGATCGCCTGGTCGCTCCTGCTCGGCACCGGCTTCTTCGTCGTGTTCGGCGCGCTGTCCGACAGGATCGGCCGCAAGCCGATCATCCTCGCCGGCTGTGCGATCGCGGCGCTGACCTTTATCCCGATCTTCAAGATGATCACCACCAACGCCAACCCGGCACTGGAAACGGCGATCGAAGCCGCCAAGGTCGAAGTGGTGGCCGATCGCACAGGCTGCGGCGACCTGTTCAACCCGGTCGGCACCCGCGTGTTCACCGCACCTTGCGACACCGCACGCGCCTATCTCGCCCAGTCGTCGGTGAAGTACTCGACGACCTACGGCCTGGCCGGTTCCGGTGTGAAGGTCGTCGTCAATGGCAAGGAAGTGCCATACGCCGACGCCAAGGCCTCCAATCCGGCGGTGCTGGCGGCAATCCAGGCGGCCGGCTATCCGAAGGCGGGTGACACCGGCATCGTGAAGATGGCGCACCCCTTCGACATCTTCCGTCCGCAGGTCGCGGCCGTGATCGGTCTATTGTTCATCCTGGTGATCTTCGTCACCATGGTCTACGGCCCGATCGCCGCCATGCTGGTCGAACTGTTCCCGACCCGCATCCGCTACACCTCGATGTCGCTGCCCTACCACATCGGCAACGGCTGGTTCGGCGGCTTGCTGCCCGCGACCGCGTTCGCGATCGTGGCCTCCACCGGCGACATCTATGCCGGCCTCTGGTACCCGATCATCTTCGCGGCGATCACCGCGGTGGTCGGCTTCCTGTTCCTGCCGGAGACCAAGGACGTCGATATCAGCAAGACCTGAGACCAAGCGCTCTTCCAACGCTTGCTCGATCGGCCGCGGATCGCTCCGCGGCCGATTTGCTTTGAGCTATCCTATTTCGTGCTGCCAATGAACTGGAGCACGATTTCGCGCCGGTGCGGCCTGGCGCGATGCTCGATCAGGTAGATCGCCTGCCAGGTGCCGAGTGCAAGCTCGCCATCCAGCACCGGAACCTGCAGCGAGGTCGACGTCAGCATGGTCTTGATGTGCGCCGGCATGTCGTCGGGACCTTCGGTGTCATGGCGCCACCCGCCACTCTCGGGCGCCAGGCGGCGCAGCACGGTGAGGAGATCCTCGAGCACGGTTGGATCGGCATTCTCCTGGATGGTCAGCGACGCCGAGGTATGGCGGATGAACAGCGTCACTTGCCCCTCGGCCCCGCGCGCCTCGCGCAGGAAACGAGCGATCTCCGACGTGAGATTGGTGAAGCCAACGCCCGGTGTCTGCACCGTCAGCAGCGACGACACGATGGTACTGGCGCCGACAGTCGACGGGGCGCTGCGCGAGAGTGATCGGGTCGAGGTCATGAACGAAGCCCATCCTACGAAGCCGCGAACTAAATCTTCCCCTCCGACGCGTCGCGCTGCACGCGGCTGGCCATCTCGACCAGGCGGCGCCAGACTCGTTCGAGGAACGACATCACGCGATCCATGTCTTGATCGCTCGGCAACGGGATTTCGATCTTGCGTCCACCCTCCGCAACCTTCGGCTCGCCGTTCTTCAGCGAATCCGATTTCGGCAGCGCCTCGTCGGTCTTGCCGGCGGTGCTCGAATCGCGCTGCACGAGCTCGGCCTTGAGCTTTTCGTTCTCGGATTGCAGCCGGCCGATTTCCGCGTCCATCGCGGCGCGTTCGTCGGGCACGGCATAACAGGCCCAGCCCGTGCCCGAATTATTGTTGCAGGTTGAAACCGTGCCGGTCCGCGTGTCGAGCCGCAGCACGCCGTCCGCGGTGTTCGACAGCGCGTAACGACCATTCTCGGCATCTGGTCGGGATTGGGCCAAGGCCGCGCCGCCCAGGATCAAGCTCAACGCCGCACCGGCCATGGCCGGAGATATCTTCCAGGATGACGTCGCGTGGCACATCGGCTTGCTCCCGCAAGGGTTGGCCTATCCTATATCGGACGTATATGGCGGCCTGCCCGACTTCAATGCATCGGCCGGCAAGTCGAGCCGGTCCTGGTCCCAAAACACCCCACTCCCCGGCGAGCTGAACAGGTCGGCCACGATCGCGTGCCGGCCGGGCAGGATTCCTACGACGATGCAAGCATCCCAACAGAGCGTCCCGACCGGTGCAAGACCGCCGCGGCCTGAATGCTGGCTGTTGCGTTGCGATGACAGGTCGCAGACATCTGGAATATCTCCAAATAAGTGCAATCGAATCAATGCACTAACTGGTCGTTACGCAATCTTGACTTGATCGGACCCGGTAAGTATGGTCCGCGCGGCTTTTGAGGGTGGCGGCGCAATTTCCATCAACCGCAGCATCGTTTAGTGTCTGCCGCATGGCGGAAAACAAAAACGACAACGCAAGTGGAAATCGCGACCAGTCGTCGTCCGACGAAGCTGCGCTTTCCGCAAGGCTCGGAAGTCTGGATCATCGGTTGTCCAAAATACGCGACAGCCGCAAAATCAGGACTGATCAATCCGGTACTGAAAGCGGAGACGGTGCCGCCAGAGCTTCGGCGATGGCGCTCGGTTTCCGCCTGTCCTCGGAATTGGTTGCGGGCGTTGTCGTCGGGGCGGTGATTGGCTGGGGGTTCGACCGTCTGCTGTCGACATCGCCGTTCGGTCTCATCGTGTTCTTGCTGCTCGGCTTCACGGCCGGAGTGGTCAACGTGGTGAGGTCTGCGGGCGTAGCCTCAGGCAAGCGCTGAGCACTGGCGGAAGTCACGACATCTGTAATTCGATTGCCGGCGCATAAGCCGGGGGACCAAGAGCCGCGCGGATGAAAATCGATCCGATCCACCAGTTCAACATCGAACCCCTCTTCACGATCGGCCATATCGGCAATCACACGATCGCCTTCACCAACTCATCGTTCTACATGTTGCTGGCGGTGGCGGTGATCTCGGTGCTGATGCTCGCGAGCGGTCGGCAACTGGTTCCCGGGCGTCTGCAGTCGGTCGCCGAAATCTCCTACGAGTTCGTCGCCAGCACCATCCGCAGCACCGCCGGCTCGGAAGGCATGAAGTTCTTCCCGCTGATCTTCTCGCTGTTCATGTTCATCTGCGTCTCGAACCTCGTGGGCATCATCCCCTACACGTTCACGGTTTCGAGCCACCTCATCGTCACCGCGGCGCTCGCGCTACTCGTGTTCTTCACCGTCCTGGTCTACGGCCTCTACAAGAACGGACTGAAGTTCTTCAAGATTTTCGTGCCGTCCGGCGTTCCGATCTACATCCTGCCGCTGGTTATGTTCATCGAGATCCTGTCGTTCTTCCTGCGGCCGGTCTCACACAGCGTACGTCTGTTCGCCAACATGCTGGCCGGCCATATCGCGCTGAAGGTGTTCGCAGGCTTCGTCGGAATGCTCGGCGTCTCGCTGGGCGCCATCGGCTGGCTAGGCGGCGTGATGCCGCTGGCACTCACGGTCGCCCTGACCGCCCTCGAACTGCTGGTCGCGTTCCTGCAAGCCTATGTGTTTGCGATCCTGACCTGCATCTACCTCAACGACGCCATTCATCCGGGACACTGAGCGGTCCGGGGAATTTCCACCCACATCTATCTTTCTCTCCAAGGAGTAAACTATGGAACCGGCAGCAGCTAAACTTATCGGCGCGGGCATCGCATGCATCGGCATGGGCGGTGCGGGCGTCGGCGTGGGCGTCATTTTCGGCAACTATCTCGCCGCCGCCGTGCGCAATCCGTCGGCTGCCCAGGGCCAGTTCGGCAACCTGATCTTCGGCTTCGCCGTGACCGAAGCGCTCGGCATCTTCTCGCTGCTGATCGCGTTGCTCTTGCTGTTCGTTCCGCTCTGAGCGGCACACTCTTGCGCCGCCTGTGGGCGGCGTCCATGACAGCTACAGGAGAACTCCATGGCCGAGAGTCATGGCGAAGTATCGGGCCAGAAGGCCGGCGCCCACACCGAAGCCGATGGCGGTCACGGCGGAGGCTTCCCTCCGTTCGATTCGTCCACCTTCGCCTCGCAACTGGTATCGCTGGCTATCGCCTTTGTCGCGCTCTACATCATCGTGTCGCGCTTTGCGCTGCCGCGTGTCGGCGGCGTTATCGAAGCGCGGCAGAACATGATCGAGAGCGATCTGGCGGAAGCGCAGAAGCTGAAGGACGAATCCGAGGCTGCGCTGAAGGCCTATGAGAACGACCTGGTGGCCGCACGTTCCCGCGCTCAGGCCATCAGCAACGAGACCCGCGAGAAGCTGAACGCGGCCTCCGAAGCCGAGCGCAAGGCGCTGGAGGACAAACTCGCAGCCAAGCTCCACGACGCCGAGAAAACCATCACGGCGACGCGGGCGGCGGCGATGAGCAATGTCCGCGGCATCGCGGCGGATGCGGCGACTGCGATCGTGCAGCGGCTGACTGGCTTGGCGCCGGATGGCGCTGCGGTGAACAGCGCCGTCGACGCCTCGCTGAAGGGATAAGCTCGATGTTCACCGAACCGGAAACCTGGGTTGCGATCGCCTTTGTCATCCTCATGGTGGTGTTTGCCTATCTCGGCATCCATCGCACGGTGCTGAAGGCGCTGGACAACCGTAGCGAACGCATCAAGGCCGAACTGGACGACGCTCGCCGTCTGAAGGAAGAGGCCGCAAAGCTGCTCGCCGAATACAAGGCCAAGCGCACGACCGCCGAGCGCGAGGCGGAGGACATCGTCGCGAGCGCCAAGGCGGACGCCGAACGCATCGCGGCGGAAACCAAGGCGAAAATGGAAGATTTTGTCGCGCGGCGGACCAAGACCGCCGAGAACAAGATCGCGCTCGCCGAAGCCCAGGCTTTGGCGGATGTCCGTGCGGCTGCGGCGGATGCTGCCGTGACGGCGGCGTCCACCATCCTGTCGCGGTCGGTCAAGGGCCCCATCGCCGACGACCTCCTGGCCAAGGGAATCGCCGAGGTTCGCGCCAAGCTGAACTGAGCGGCTTCAATGCAAATCAAAAAGCCGGCGCGAGACGATCGCGCCGGCTTTTTTGTTTTTTGCTCCCGCGTCATCGCCCGCGAAGGCGGGCGATCCAGTATTCCACAGACGCCTGTGATTGAGCCGAGAGGCCGCGGCTTACTGGATACCCCGCCTTTGCGGGGTATGAGGTCTTCGGTGTGTTGGCCGCTACCTCCTCCTCACCGCCTTCGGCTTTGGCTCGGGCTTCAGGGCCTGCGGGTCGAAGCCGATGTAGAAGATGTAATTCTCGGCAACGTCGGCCGACGGCGCCGGATAGGTCAGATCCTCGGCCACCAGCGTGAAGGGTTCGCTGCCGGATTCGCCCATCGTCACCGTGGTCTGGTAGGCCTTGGTCGCGATCGTCTTTTCCGAAACGCCGCCTTGCACCACGGCGACGCGCAGCGGGACCTGGATGGTCGGCGGCGCGCCGGCGGGACCGACGATGATCCGGCCCTGGATGCCGATCCGCGCCGTGATCTCGCCGCCATTGATCGCGCATTCGCGGGCGGTACGGGTGATCGTCGCCTGGAACCGCAGGTCACTGCCGACCGGCTCCTTGCCGGGCGCCCCCACCGCGTAAGTCGAGGCACCCGACCGGATCGCCACCGGCGGACAGAGGACGTCCGATGCGCTGCTCTGGCCTTCGGCCGGCGCTGGCGGCTTCTCAGCCGGCTCCTCGGTCTTGCCGCCGCCGAACAGGCTCTTGAAGCGGTCAGTCAATGACTGTGCCGCCGCTGGCGCGGCCAGGGCGCCGCAACCAAGCGCGGCCGCCACCACAGCGGCGAACGCGGCCCTGATCACATGATGTCTTGTCATCCGAAATCCCTGCCATCCCATTTCCCGGGCGGCGTTATAGCAGCGCAATGGCGGCGAACCCAAGGCACCCGGAGACGACGCTCTAGCCCCGGAAATCCTCATGCAACAGGCCAAACAGCAGGTGATCCTGCCAAATGCCATTGATGCAAAGATAACGCCGCGCCAGGCCCTCGCGGGTGAATCCGCATTTCTCCAGGACCCGGATCGAGGGCGCGTTGGAAGGGATGCAGGCGGCCTCGATGCGGTGCAGATTGAGCTCACCGAACAGCGAGGGCAACAGCACCCGCAGTGCCGTAGTCATGTAGCCGCGATGCGCATAGGGTTCCCCGACCCAATAGCCGATGGTGCCGGCCTGCACGATGCCGCGGCGGACATTGGCAAGCGTGATACCGCCGATCATCACCCCGTCCGCCTCGCGGAAAATGATGAAGGGATAGGAGCGGTCGGCGGCGATGTCCTCGGCGTAGCGACGCAGGCGGCGGCGGAAGCCCGCCCGGGTCAAATCATCGGATGGCCAGATCGGCTCCCAAGGCGTGAGATAGGCGCGGCTCGCTTCGCGCAACTGCACCCATTGCAGGAAGTCGGACATTTGCGGCGCCCGCAGCAGCAGGCCATGACCGCGCGGCATCAGTGCAGCCGGTCCGCTGGATGGCAAACGAAACAGGGCCATGCCCGTCAACTCCCCTGCCCGCTGTCGGGGCTGCCGGTCGATCTATTTGGGCATGATCTTTCATGCCCTAGTGCAGGAGCGTCTTCGCCTTCGACCGAGTCAATCCTTCCGCAAAAGACACCGCCGTGTCCAGACCTCTCCCGCTGCCGAGCGCAACCACCGCCGGCCGGCTGCGCGAGAGCAGCGCACGGGCTGCATTACGGGTCGATTCGACGCTCACCGAATCGATCCGGCTCACCAGTTCGTCCACCGTCAGCGGCCTGCCATAGGCTAGCACATGGCGTGCCAACTGCTCGGCGCGAGAGGAACAACTCTCCAGCGCCATCAACAGCCCCGCCTTCATCTGCGCCTTGGCGCGGGCGATCTCAGCCTCCGTCAGGGTCTCCACGGCCTCATTGATCACGTCCACGATGACTTCCATCATCTCCGGCGCATCTGACGGGTCGGTGCCGGTGTAGAGGCCGAAAAAGCCGGTGTCGCTATAGGGGGCGTGGAAGGTGTAGATCGAGTAGCACAGTCCCCGCTTCTCCCGCACCTCCTGGAACAGCCGCGAGGACATCCCGCCGCCGAGCGTGTTGGTGAACACCTGCAGCGAGAACAGCGACAGGTCGGTCTGCGGCACGCCTTCCAGCGCCAGCGTCAGATGCGCCTGCTCGAGGTCGCGGTGAACGACGCGGGAACCGCCCTTGCCAAACATCGCCGGCAGCGGCTTTGGCGCGGGCGCTGGATCGAAGCTCGCGAATTTTTGCGCAACCTCCTCGACGACCCGCTTGTGGTCCACCGCTCCTGCGGCGGCAATCACCATGTCGGGCCCGCGATAGTGGGTGGCGAGATAGCCACGCAGCATGTCGCGATTGAACCCCTTCAGCGTCTTGGCGGTGCCGAGTAGCGAGCGGCCCATCGGCTGGTCGGGATAGCAGAGCTCGTTCAGGTGCTCGAACACGACGTCATCGGGCGTATCCTGCGCAGCGCCGATCTCCTGCACGATGACGCTCTTCTCGCGCTCGAGCTCGTCGGGAACGAAGGAGGGATTGGCGAGGATGTCTGCGAGCACGTCGAGCGCCAGCGGCACGTCCGCCTTCATCACGCGCGCGTAATAGGCCGTGGTCTCGGTCGAGGTGCCGGCGTTGAGATCGCCGCCCACGGCCTCGATCTCCTCAACGATCTCGCGCGAGGAACGGCGCGTCGTGCCTTTGAACGCCATATGTTCGAGCAGGTGCGAGATCCCGTGTTCGTTCGACTTCTCGTCGCGTCCGCCGACGCGGGCCCACACGCCGAGCGCGGCCGTCTCCAGATGCGGCATGGTGTCGGTGACGACGGTCAATCCGGACGGCAGCTTGGTGACCTCAACGCTCATCCGGTTACTCCCTGCTTGGCGGCGCGGCTCACCGACAATACGAACTTTTCGACTTCCGCCTGATCGCTTTTCATCACCTTGAGGTGTTCGGGTTTGGTCATCAATCCGTCGAGCCAGGCCGGCAATTGCGGCCGGACCCCGCAAGCGGCCTCGACCGCATCGGGGAACTTGGCCGCATGCGCGGTCGACAGCACGATATTGGGAATCTTCGAATCGGCGCTGTCACGGTCGGCGACCGCCAGCGCCACCGCAGTGTGCGGATCGACGAGGTCCCCGGCCTCGCGCCAGGCGGCGCGGATCGCGGCCGCGGTCTCGGTTTCGTCCGCCTTGCCTGCGTCGAACTCCTCGCGGATCGCAGCCAACATCGCAGCCGGCAACACGAAGCGGCCAGACTGCTTCAAGGAATCCATCAGCCGCCGCACGCTGTCAGCGTCGCGCCGGCTTGCCTCGAACAGCAGCCGCTCGAAATTCGAGGAGACCTGGATGTCCATCGACGGCGAGGTCGTGGTGTGAACCTCGCGCACCTCGTAGATGCCCGTCTTCAGCGTGCGCGGCAGGATGTCGTTGACATTGGCCGCGATACGCAAGCACCGGATCGGCAAGCCCATGCGCTTGGCGACATAGCCCGCAAAGATATCGCCGAAATTGCCGGTCGGCACCGTGAAATCCACTGTCCGGGCCGGCGCGCCGAGCGCGACCGCCGAGGTGAAATAGTAGACCACCTGCGCCACGACCCGCGCCCAGTTGATCGAGTTCACGCCGGACAGCGACACGGCATCGCGGAAATCGTGATGGTTGAAGAGCCCCTTCACGATTGCCTGGCAATCGTCAAAGGTGCCTTCGATCGCCAGCGCATGGATGTTGGCGGCGCCGGTCGTCGTCATCATCCGCCGCTGCACGTCGGAGATCCGCCCCTGCGGGAACAGCACCACGAGGTCGACGTTCTCGAGATTGGCAAAGGCCTCGACCGCGGCACCGCCGGTATCGCCTGATGTCGCGACCACGATCGTGGTGCGCTGTGAACGCTTCGCCAGGACGTGATCCATCAGCCGCGAGATCAGTTGCATCGCGACGTCCTTGAACGCCAGCGTCGGGCCGTGGAACAGCTCCAGCAAAAATTGATTCGGGCCGATCTGGTCGAGCGGCACGACGGCGGGATGGCGGAACGTCGCATAGGCTTCGTTGGCCATGCGACCAAGATCGGGATCGGAAACCTCCCCGCCGGCGAACGGCCTGATGATGTCGACCGCGACTTCCCAATAGGGCCGTCCGAAGAAGCCGGCGATGGTTTCGCGCGACAGAACCGGCCAGCTTTCGGGCACGTACAGGCCGCCGTCGCGGGCCAGCCCGGTCAGCATCACGTCACAGAAACCAAGAGCCGGGGCCTCTCCCCGGGTCGAAACATACCGTGTCAAACCGCCCTCCAAAGGCCCAAGCCTCTATCCCAAGCCTTTGATATTATGGAACTTATCGCGCTCGCGCTGCGCGGACTCGAAACGCCACCATAAAGGGTTTTCGTGCCAAGTGGAAACCGCTTCTTGTGTGGCATTGCCGCAAGGCGCTGTCGGCTGATCGATTTGACGACGGCGCACCGTCAAGCGCACGGAGATGCGCCAATCCGAGATGCTGGCGTCGCAACGACAGCCGCACCGTCGTTCGTTCTCGGGCCGTTCTACCCGTTCGTATGGCATCATCTGCGACGCGCCGGGAACCATTGCCGGTTCTCCCGTTTTTACCTCCGCCATCAAGGCAAGAGGAGCAGCGATCAGCAATGCGGCCGACGCTCCGTCAAATGGGAGGATAAGGAAGATCATGAAACGGATTCTGTTGATCGGCGCCGCACTGGTCGTGTCGATGTTCGGACTGACCGCGTCGGCGTCCGCAAGGCTCGGCATCGCGCCGATGGCATCGACGAGCGACGCACTCGTTCAAGTCAGGGGCGGCTACGGACACGGGTATCGCGGGTACCGGCGTGGCCGCGGGCATCACTACGGCCGGTATCGCGGGCGCGGGCATCACTACGGCTGGCGCTATCGCCGCTCCTATTAGGAATCAGGAATCGCCGCATCGCGCTGCTGTTTCTAATTGCCCCGGCAGAGGCGAATACGGCGATGGGAACGGTCGCGCCCTTGGGCGCGACCTGTTCCGTCAGCCTAACGCCATTTCCACGGCAATACGGATCAGGTCGGAATGATTCTTGGCGCCTAGCTTCTGCTTCAGAAGCGAAGTGGTATTGGCGACGGTCTTGTAGGAGATGTTGAGCGCCGCGGCGACCTCGCCGATCTTGTCGCCCCGGCCGAGCAGCCGCAGGATTTCCAGTTCGCGCGGCGACATCAGCGAGGCCGGATTGGCCTTGATGGCGGCACCCGAAAAGGTCACTGCCTCGGCAAGATGCGGCGATATGAAATTGTCCCCTGCCGCCACCTTGCGGACGGCCTTCACGAACACCCTGGGGTCATCGGTCTTCGAGACATAACCCTGAGCACCCGCTTCCACCGCGCGGACGACGAAGGCCGGATCGTCGTTCATGCTGAACATGATGATCTTGGCCTCCGGATCGTCCTTACGAATCCGGCGCATCAGTTCGAAGCCGGAAACATCCGGGAGATTGATGTCGATCACGGTAACATCGGGCTTCTTGCTGACATACGCCCGGTGACCCGATTTGGCGTCAGCGGCTTCCTCGATCTTGACTGAGCTGTCGGAAGCGAATAGCGAGCGGCACCCGGACAACACCACCGGGTGGTCATCGACGATCAATATTCTTGTGGCCGGTTTCGGCGTATCTTGCATCACTTGCATTCTGTATCGAGAACATAGTTCCCGGGGAACCCATGAAAAGGGAAAACCACCGGAGCGAATTAGAATTATCCAAATGTGGAAAAGGTTTTCGCTTCGAACGCGGTTTTTTCTTCCACTCGGGATCATGTTCGTGGCCGCGCTCCTGGTTGGGGCGATCTCGCTGCGGCTGTTCGCGCCGGTGCAACTGTCGGACGAAAGCGCACCCGCTGCGCGTTCAGCCAAGGTGGTTGCCGACGCACTCAACCGCGCGCTCCGGACGGCGGCCAATCCGCAGGTGACGCTTGATGCCTTCGCGCAGGCGCTAGGCACATCCGAAGCCATCCGCTTCCAACCCGACGGTGCAAGCCAGCCGTTGCAGCAGCCGGCCGACGTGCGAACCCCGATCGGATGGGTGCCGCGATGGTTCGTGAGCCTGCTCACAATACCGGACGTGGGCGCATCGTTTCCCGTCCAGATCGAAGGAAAGCAGGTCGGCGAGATCATTTTCTCGCCCGATCTGTCCGCCGATATCTTCGAGAAGTGGATCGGCTTTGTCGCCATCACGTTCTCCGCGGTCGCGCTGACGCTGCTCACCGCCGCTATCGCCTATGTCAACGCGGGCGCTGTGCTGCGTCCCGTGCAAGACCTCGGCGCGGGCCTCACGCGGATGCGCGGGGGCGACTATGAGCAGCTCATTTCCCCGTCCGGCCCGCCGGAGATCCGCCAAAGCGCCGAGGAAGCCAACGAGCTTGCCCGGACGCTCTCCCGGCTGAGTCAGGACAATCGAAGTTTGCTGCGCCGGATCGTCTCGCTGCAGGACGACGAGCGACGCGACATGGCGCGCGAACTGCACGACGAGCTCGGACCGCTATTGTTCGGGATTCGCGCCAAGACGGTTGCGCTGCACGAAGCAATCCCGCAGGACAACGCGCAGCTTGCCGCGTCCGCCGATGGCATCCTGCAATCGGTCGAAGCACTGCAGCAGGCCAACCGCCGCATCCTCGACCGGCTGCGACCGCTCTACATCCAGGAGTTGGGACTGGAGAGGAGCATCGAGACCTTGTTGCAGTATGCCCGCGCGCCGGCACCGGGACTCAAACTCGTCTCCCGCATCGACGGCAGGCTGAATGCGATCGAGGGTCTGCTCTCGCAGACCGTCTATCGCGTGATCCAGGAGAGCATCACCAACGTGCTGCGCCATGCCCGCGCCGATTCGGTCACCGTGGAGGCTTCGATGAAGGCGACGGAGCTGGTCGTGGAGGTATCCGACGACGGCATAGGCTTTCCCAAGGATTGCGTCTTCGGCCGCGGCCTGACCGGGATGCAGGAACGGGCCCGCGCGCTGAGCGGCACGCTCGAGCTGGTGCGTGAAGACGGACGGACCATCGTTCGCTGCAGGCTGCCCGTCGGCGACGACCCGCTTGGTTAGGGCATAATCCGATCGGACTGAACCTTCACCGCTCCCGCTTGCTTGCGGGGGGAGGCGTAGACCGCCTTTGGTGCCCGTTCGTGAAGAACGCCGAGGTGATGCGGAGCGCGTGGCACCTACCGTACCGGCCAGTCCTCGGCCGTGATGGTGGCGGCGTCGGCGCCGACGATTTCGGACAGCGAGTCGCGGCCGGTGCGCAGGAGCGTCGAGGAGAGATCGCGCTTGATGTCGTCGACAAGGCCGAGACCCTTATAGACCAGCGCGGAATAGAGCTGGATCAGGCTGGCGCCGGCGCGGATTTTTGTCAGCGCGGCGCCGCCGGAGTCGATGCCGCCGACACCGATCAACGGGAAGGCCCCCTCCGCGCGCACGTAAGTCTCCGCCACCATCCGCGTCGACAGGCGGAACAGCGGCCGGCCCGAGAGACCGCCCTGCTCTTTGGTGCGGGCCTGCTCGCGCAAGGTCGAGGGCCGCGCCAGCGTGGTGTTGGCGACGATCATGCCGTCGACCCGGCGCGAGCGCGCGATGTGGACGACATCGTCGAGCTCGGCGAGACTCAAATCTGGCGCGATTTTCAAGAGCACCGGCGAGTCGCCGGCATTCTTGCGCACCCGCTCGCGGGTATCGATGACCCGCGCCAAGAGGTCGTCAAGCGCCGCCGATTGCTGCAGATTGCGCAGGCCCGGCGTATTCGGCGAGGAGACGTTGATGGTGAAGTAGCTCGCGACCGGCGCAAAGGTCTCGATCAGCTTGACGTAATCAGCGGTACGGTCAGCCGAGTCCTTGTTGGCGCCGACATTGACACCGACGATGCCGGACAGATGCGCGCGGCTGGCGAGCCGCCGCAGCACCACCGCCGCGCCGTCATTGTTGAAGCCCATGCGGTTGATGATGGCTTCGTCCCGCTCGAGCCGGAACAGCCGCGGCTTCGGGTTGCCCGCCTGCGGCAGCGGCGTCACCGAGCCGATCTCGACAAAGCCGAAGCCGAGCTTGAGCAGCGCGTCGGGCGCCTCCGCGTTCTTGTCGAAGCCCGCCGCCATACCGACCGGATTGGGAAAATTCAATCCGAACGCGCGCACTGCGAGCTTCGGATCATCGACCCGCTGGCGGATCGGCGGCAGGAAGCGCAGGCCCTGGATCGCCAGCCGGTGGGCGTCCTCCGGATCGAGCCAGCGCAGCAGCGGCAGGGACACGGCGTCGAAAGCGCGGATCACGAGAGCTGCTCCGGGATCACATGGGTGCCGTCGGCGCGTGCCGGCAGGTCGTAGACCACGGTGACCGCGCCGAGATCGAGTTCGCCATAAAGATGCGGAAACAATTCTTCGTTACGGGAAGGCTCCCAGCGCAAGGCGTCCCCTAGCGCATCGGCATCGACTGCGATCAGGAAGAGGCCGGTCTGGCCTGCGAAATGCTTGGCTGCAGTCCCAGCAACCTGGGATGCGGTGGAGAAGTGGATGAAACCGTCGCGGAGATCGTCGGCACTACCCCGGTACACACCGGCCCTCTCGGCCTCGCGCCAGGCCGAGGCAGGGCTAATTTTATAGATCGTGCGCACCTCTCCGGTGTCCCCTGCTTGTCGCTTGAGTCTGTTGGGATTTTCCCGAAGCTGGCCAGGCCAGCCATGGACCGTATCGGCGCCCGGGGCGCAACTCAAGCGCCACGGCAGGGCCGATTGGGGACATTTGCAGAAAGCCGCAGGTTCCGGCAATAATTCCTAAATCCGAACGGCGGAATTCCAATGGCCAGACCGCCCAAGCATTCGCGCCTGCTGACCCACGGCCAGGTCTGGGCCGCGCTGGACCGGCTGGCAGAGCGCGCCGGAATGTCGCCATCCGGGCTTGCGCGGCGCGCCGGGCTGGACCCCACGACCTTCAACAAGTCCAAGCGGATCACCGCCGACGGCCGCGAGCGTTGGCCGTCGACTGAATCGGTCGCCAAGGCGCTCGCCGCGACCAACACGTCGATCGACACCTTCGTGCAGTTGATTGGCGATGGCGGCCGCGGCGGCGGCCCCTCGGTGCCGCTGATCGGCCTTGCCGAGGCGGCGGCAAACGATGCTTTCGACGACAACGGCTTTCCGACCCGAAAAGGCTGGGACGAGGTCGCGCTGCCGAGCATTCCCGACGAGCACGCCTACGCGCTCGAGATCTCCGGCGATGTGCTGCGGCCGGCCTTCCGTGACGGCGACGTCATCCTGGTGTCGCCGTCAACCCCGATCCGCCGCGGCGACCGCGTGGTGGTGCGGACCAAAGGCGGCGAGATGCTGGTGAAGGAGTGCAAACGCCGAACGGCGAAGACACTCGAATTGCAGTCGCTCAATCCGGCGGAGGCGGATCGCACGCTCGCAGCCGAGGACGTGGCGTGGATCGCGAGGATCGTGTGGGTGCGGCAATGAGGGCAGCGCCGCTGATGATGCCGATACCTCGAACCAGGTTTCGAGGGCTACGACTTCGAAGCTTGAATCACATCCGTAGCGGATCCGCTAATCACTAGATTTGCTTCCGCTTTCGGCGGGATAGCGGACAGGGCCGGGTTTGCCGGTGGCTCGCCCTCGTAGCAAATGACCCCAAGCCGACAGCCTCCCTTTGTAAGCTATTAAGTCAATGTCTCTGACTTGTGGTTCGCCCGTCGCTGATGATGTAGTTTTCCTCGTTTGACGCACCCAACAGCGCAGCTTCAGGCTAGTTTCAACACTGACCGCGCAGTGCGATTTGCGTCTCTTGCTGCAGACGGCTTGTGAGAAATTCGCATGAAAAAATTACTGCTAACGGCGACCGGTTTGATTGCGCTCTCTGTTCCAGCAGCGGCGCAAAATATTCAGGTCCGGGTCATGCCCGATACGCTCGTTTGGAAAGATAATCCAGCCTTTCCGAAGGGCGTTCAGGTTGCCCCTTTGGTCGGTGATCCCACGAAAGCAGGTGAGGTTGTCGTCTTACGCATCAAGTTTCCACCTAATTTCCAAATGCCTCCTCATACTCATCCCTATTCCGAAGTTGTTACAATCATAAGCGGTGACGTCGGCAGTAGCCATGGCGAAAAATTCGAAAAGAAGGGCGATCTCCTGAAGCCAGGCTCGTTATGGGTGTACCCCGCAAAACACCCGCATTACGCTTGGACCGGAAGCGAGGAAGGGGTACTTCAAGTTCAATTTATCGGCCCAGGTGGTATCGATTACATCAATCCAGCTGACGATCCGCGCAAACAGTAGCCACACGAATCGCAAGAGACCGTCTCAAGCGGACACTTATCTGTCCGGTATTCGTAAGGGAGGATGTCGTGCGGTCTTCTCCAAAAGTTGCGAGCGCAGCACTTGCGCTCTGCATCGTGTCATTATCGTTTTCCTCTCGCGCTTTGGTCGAGCCGAAAGCGGACGTGGCAGCCGCAACACTGGCATGGGGGCAGGCTCTTGGCGAAGACGATCCCGAAAAAGTGCTACCCCTCTACTCGGACGATGCCGTGCTCTGGGGCACGCTGTCACCGACCGTACGATCCGACCGGGCGGCGCTACGAGACTATTTCGTGACTGCCTTCAAAGTTCTGCCCGGTCTCAAGGTCGCCTTCGGCGATCAGCTGATCCGCGTGTACGGGAATGCGGCGGTCAATACCGGCTACTACACCTTCTCCTATACAAAGGATGGCGAGACGAAGAGCTTGCCTGCGCGATATAGCTTCACCTACGTCAAGAACGGCGAGCGTTGGCTGATCGTCGACCACCATTCCTCGGCGATGCCATCGCCTCCAAAATAGCTCACATATCGTTCGAGTGGCGACACTATTCTTCCGCACCACCGCCTCGCGCTGCCGGCTGTACGCCTCGCGGAGCAACATCAATGGACCTGATAGGGTACATCGTTGTTTCGCGGACGACCCGCGGGCCAAGGGCGTCTGATGCGTTGGGCGCGTGCGTCAGTTCAAGGTGATAGCGTTCCACGGTCCTGAGAGTTGCCCCAATGATAATCGCTGATCACGCCGTGCGGGCGTCTTCGTTCCGGACCGTTCAAACGCTTGCGATGAGAACCTTCGCGAGTTTGCAACGTTGGCGAGGAGCCCTCATCTAGGGTAAATTCGTTCCAACAAGGTCAATCGCTATTCTCCCGGCATCCCTCACGACTGAACATGCCGACGGCCTACCCTCAGCACAGCGTTACCCTGCGATCCTGACGATTGCGCTTGGGCTTGTAATGGCTGTGATCGACGGCGCTATCATCAATGTCGCGCTCCCGACCATAGCCAAGGATCTGAACGCGAGCCCCGCCCTCTCGATCTGGATCATCAACGGCTATCAATTAGCGATCACAATTTCGCTGCTTCCACTCGCTTCGCTCGGCGAGATCGTCGGCTACAGACGCGTCTATCTGGCGGGACTTGCTCTGTTTACATCAGCGTCGGCCATCTGCGCGCTATCGCACACGCTGCTGCTGCTCACCATTGCGCGTATCCTGCAGGGTTTCGGCGCCGCCGGCTTGCTGAGCGTCAATACGGCGCTTGTCCGCTTCATCTATCCGCGTGCCCAGCTCGGCCGTGGCCTCGGACTCAATGTGATGGTGGTCGCGACGTCTTCGGCCGTCGGTCCTACGGTCGCCGCCGGCATCATGTCGATCGCTACCTGGCCCTATTTGTTTGCCGTCAACGTTCCGCTTGGACTTTTGATCTTGATGCTGGGCGCACGCTCTCTGCCGCACACGAAGCCCGCAGCGCACAAGTTCGATTGGCCGAGCGCTGTCCTCAGCGCCATCACATTTGGCCTCGGCATCGCCGCCATCGACAGCGCAGGACATGGCGCGGCCCTGCCGGTCTGTCTGGCGGAATTTTTCGTCGCGGCTGTCGCCTGCGTTCTGCTGGTCTACCGGCAGACACATACGGTTTCGCCGCTGCTGCCCGTCGATCTTCTACGCATTCCCGTGGTGGCACTATCGGTCGGGACCTCGATCACCTCCTTTTGCAGTCAGATGCTGGCGCTCACCGCGATTCCCTTCTACTTCGCGAATCGTTTCGGCTATTCGGCGGTCGAGATCGGTCTCATGGTCACGCCCTGGCCAATCGCCATCGCTATTGCAGCACCAGTTGCTGGGCTTTTGGTCGAACGCTATTCGGCGGGCCTGCTGTGTGGCGTCGGCCTGGTCCTGCTGGCTACCGGTCTCAGCGCACTCGCGATGATTTCGGAGCACCCCGCACTGCTCGACGTGGTCTGGCGTATGCTCCTCTGCGGCGCGGGGTTCGGCATGTTCCAGACTCCCAACAATCGCACCATGATTGCCGCCACGCCACGCGAACGTTCGGGTGGCGCGAGTGGGATGCAAGGCATCGCGCGCGCGCTCGGTATGACGACCGGCGCAACGCTCGCCGCGCTGTGTCTTGATCGCGATCCGACGAGCGGCACCCAACTCGCGCTGTTCACAGGCGCGGGATTCGCGCTGCTTGGCGCAACATTGAGCGTGCTCAGGATATCACCGGCCGGCCGGCGCGCCGCCGGCAGCACTAGCGAGGGCCAGCGGCTTAGGGGAGACTGAGCTCGCCCGGCTTGATTGCCGCGTCGGTTCAGGACAAGCTCACTGAGGGACCTCGGAGAAGAGAGGGAGCTCGGAGGGGAAATGGCGCGCGTTATTGTCCTCGGTGCGGGGTTCGCCGGCCTCTGGGCTGCCATCGGTGCTGCGCGCAAGCTCGATGAGATTGGGCAAGCGGCCGAGGTCGAGATCCTCGTTATCGACCGCAATCCCTACCACAACATTCGGGTTCGCAATTACGAAGTCGACCTGAGCGAGGCGGCGATCCCGCTTGCCGAGCTGCTAGACCCTATCGGCGTCGCTCATCGGGTTGCCGAGGTGGAAGCGATTGATCCGGTCAAACAGCAGGTGACCATCGCAACGAGCGACAGTCGGGAGGTTTTGACTTACGAGCGGCTGGTGCTGGCGCTTGGCAGCGAACTGACGCGTCCCGCGATTCCCGGTCTCGCGGCCAACGGCTTCGACGTGGATACCTATGCCGCGGCGGTCCGGCTCGATAAACACCTCGCAGCGCTGGGCGCGCAGGCGCCATCAGAAGGGCGCTCCACGGTGGTCGTGGTCGGCGCTGGTTTTACCGGGATTGAAGTCGCGACCGAGATGCCGGGCAAGCTCGATCGGGCAGGCGTAACCGGCGATCGACGCATCATTCTCGTGGACCCCAACCCCGAAGTGGGCGTCACGATCGGAGACAATGCCCGCCCGGTCATCAATGAGGCGCTCTCGGCGCTCGGCGTCGAAACGCGCCTGGACGTGAAGGTTACCGCGCTCGACGCAAACGCCATCACGCTCAGCTCGGGGGAGACCGTTCCCACGCAGACAATCGTGTGGTGCGCGGGCATGCGCGCAAGTCCGCTGGCCGAGACGCTGGATGTTGAACGGGACCGGCATGGTCGCGTCATCGTCGATCAATTCATGCGCGCGGCTGGCGCAACGAATGTTTTTGCCGCCGGCGACATGGCTTGCAGTTTCGTGGACGGCGTCCACGCCTCAGTGATGTCCTGCCAGTTCGCTCGACCGATGGGCCGCTTCGCGGGCCACAACGTGGTAGCCGACCTGCTTGGGAGGCCAATGCTCCCGCTCCATATCGATTGGTATGTCACTGTGCTGGATCTCGGCGCGTGGGGCGCCTTGTACACGGAAGGATGGGACCGCCAGGTGCACACGAGCGGGGCGGCCGCCAAACTGACCAAACAGACGATCAATCACGTGCGAATATATCCGCCGCGGACCGGTAGCCGCGCAGAGATTCTCGCGGCGGCGGCGCCAACACTGCAGGCACCGCCGGCCGTGCGTCCGTAAGCTCGCGACGACAGAAAACTACGTCGCGTAATCAGGCTCTTTGCGGTCCAGCATGCGCTTCAGCGCATCGAAGTGCCGCTGCGCCGGGCTTGGGCCGTTGTAGAGGCTGGTGCCGCCGATATCGCGCATGGTCTTTTCGACCACGGGAGCAGGCAGCTTCTTCAGCGGCTGTCCGGTCCACATCGCGTAAATCTGCACCTGCGCGGCGCGCTCGATGTAATAGAGCCGATCATAAGCCTCCGCGACCGTCTCGCCGACGGTCGAGATGCCGTGGTTGGCCATGAACAGCACCGTCTTGTCGCCGATCACCTTCGCGAGCCGCGCGCCTTCGGCCGGATCGAGCGCAGGGCCGGTATATTCGTCGTCATAGGCGATCTCGCCGGCCATGCCGACTTCGGTCTGTCCGATCTCCTTGATGCGGGGATCCTCGAGCCGGGTCAGCGCGCTGGCAAACGGCATGTGGGTGTGGAACACCGCCTTCGCCTGCGGCAGCGCCTTGTGGATCGGCGCGTGGATGCAAAAGCAGGAGCGCTCGACCTCACCCTCGCCGCGCTTGACCTCGGCATCGTCGATGCCGACTTCCATAAAGCAGGAAGCGGTCACCTCCGACCAGTGCATGCCGAACGGAATCTGGTAGTAGCGATCGCTGCGGCCGGGCACCACGAAGGTCAGATGGTTGAAGATGCCCTCGCTAAAGCCCTGGCTGAAAGCGAGCCGGTGCGCGGCGGCGAGATCGACGCGCGCCTGCCACTCTGCGGCGCTTTGATCGGTAAGCGTATCCTTTGAAACCCTGAACTGCATGTTGATCCTCCCTGTTGCCTGTCGAGTTCCCGCGCATGGCGGCGCATGGCTCGGATTATTATGGCACCAGTATAGCCCAGTTCAGGACCGCATCCGTTGAAATTGCCGCGCACCTTCTATCTCGATTTGCGCGTCAACTAGGAAATCCCGGGCGAAACGGCGTTTTTGGCACCAGCCATCGAAACAGCAGCACGGCCGCCAGGGCCCCCGCCGCTTCCGCAAGGACAAAGCCCGGCACATCCTGCCGCCAGACTCCGGACAACGTGTCCGTCAGGTCACGGCAGACCTCAGAGCACTTCGAAAATCTTGTAGGCCACTGCGCCTTCTACCAGATAGCCCTTGCCGACGCAGACCACGTTGTTGAGCCAGAGATATTGCTCTGATCCCGTCTCAAACAGCGGATTGGTGCGGAAATAATATTTGGCAGGATCGACTTGATAGCGCATGGCGGGATCGGCCATCTCGGCGCGCAACTCCTGCGGCGTCGCCAAGCGGCCGCCATAGGTCATGCAGATCAACTCGCCGTCATGTGTCCGCAGGGTCAGGCGGACGTCGAGCGCCATGACGCCGTCTGACCGGAACAGCGCCCAATCGCCGCCGCCCGTCAGCACTTCGCCGCGCAAGCGGGCGCCCTCGAACGAACCCTTGGCCGCGCCGAACAACACGCGCTGGCCGACGGGCCCCGTGCCGAAATTCAGTCGCGGGCTGAGATCAACGACGATGTCGAAAAGGTGCGCGGTATTGATTTCACCGACGGATTTCAGGCGGGGATCTGCCATGGTCTTGTGCCTCTTGGATGGAGGAGTGAGAGGTACGGCGAGCGAGAGCTACGCGGCCGCCAGCGACGTTTCGCCGAACAGCTTTCGCCGGACCGCGTCGGTAGAGACCCCGGACTGCGCGCAGAGCTCCGAGAGGTCGAAGAAGAAGCGTTCGCGCAGGATCAGGTCATCGTTGAAGGCGAACGAGATGAACACCGGCAGTTCGGCGCGCCGGCCGTTCGGTACGACGCCGAACCGGTCGCCGGTCATCGTCATCCGGGCTGTCCCCCAGCAAACCAGGGTATCCTTGGTATTCGCATGGCCTTCGAGGACCACGTCGTAGTCGGGAAAGGATTCGAAGAACCGCTGCAGAATTCGCTCATTCTCGGCCAGGCCGCACGCCCTGGTGCCGAAGGCAGGAGTCTCGAGCACCATCTCCGGATGCAGAACCGCTAAGGCGGCCGAGACGTCCTGCCGGCTTTTTGCAATGGCCAACGCCTCGGCCAACTCGAACATTCGTTTCCCGTCCATCTACCTACCTCTCCCTTTTACACATACGGACTGTCTAATACATACATTATGTATGTTATACGATGTTTGATAGATGCCGGTCAAGCGATAGGTTGTGCGCGATGCGGGCGAAGAATTCTCCGAAAAGCCGTCGGGAAGAGTACAGCGAGGCCACAAGGCAGGCGCTGCTCGATGCCGGCCGGGACGCGTTTGCAAAGAACGGCTTTCAGGCCGCGGGAATGGAAGCGATCTCGCGGGCAGCGCGGGTGACGCGCGGCGCGTTCTACCACCATTTCGAGGACAAGAAGGCGCTGTTCGATGCCGTCGTGGTTGCCATGCAGAAGGAGGCTGCGGCGAGAATCGAAGCGGCGGCGCGGAGCGAGCGCAAGATATGGGACCGCCTGAGCGCCGGCATCGAAGCCTATCTGGACGCCTGTGAGGAGCAGGACTACGCGCGCATCGTGATCCAGGAAGCACAGGCCGTGCTAGGAGACGCACGCTATCGCGAGATCGAAGAAATCTATCCGACGGCGCTCCTGATCGCGACGCTGCGCGCGTTGAAGCGCGATGGCGAACTGGATGTTGAGGACGTTGATCTCCTCAGCCGGATGATCGACGCCATGATCTGCAAGATCGGACTCTTGCTGCCGCACTCGGACGACCCGAAAAAGGTTCGCAAGAGCGGTCAGAAGATCCTGGCGACGGTACTGGAGTCCTTTCGGAAAACTAGTTGAGGCGGCGGCGGTCCCTTTGCACTCGAGCCCGCAATTGTGTGATGATGCATTGCGAAGAACGGCCGGCGAATTGGCCGAGTGCAATTCCTTGGGATGGCGCGCCGAACAGGGGAAGCCGCTCCCCTGGCAGCGGAGCCGTCCTACAGAAGCGTCAAAGGTATCCAGCGAATGCCACCGAGCACTGAAAACCCGGATCGCAAGACCATTGCTGTCGTCGGGCTTGGAAGCATCGGCGGTATCATCGCAGGCCTCCTGCGCGCCGCCGACCGGCACGAGGTGATCGCCTGCGTCAGGCGGCCGCTCGATCGCCTCATGGTCGAGCGTGCCGAAGGCACAATCGATGTTCCGCTTCGCGCCTTGACCGATCCGCAGCATGCCACGCCGGTGGACTGGGTGCTGTTGTGCACCAAGGCGCAGGACACCGCCTCAAGCACGCCCTGGCTGGCAAGACTCTGCCACGCCGGCACGCGCGTCGCGGTCCTGCAGAACGGCATCGGGCACAGGGAGCGACTGGCGCCGCTGGTCGGGCATGCGACCATCGTTCCCACTCTTGTCTATTACAACGGCGAGCGATTGGCGCCGGACCACGTTCGTTTCCGACGTGCAGGCGAATATGAATTTGCGGTTACGGACGATGTGGACGGGCGGGCGTTCGAAGCCTTGCTCGAAGGAACTGATATGCGGGTGCTGCGCAGCGACGATTTCGCCACGCGCGCCTGGCGAAAGCTGTTGATCAACGCGGTCGCCAATCCGATCACCGCGCTGACGCTGCAGCGGCAGGCGGTGTTCCGGCGCGAAGACGTCAAGGCGCTCTGCCTTGCCATCCTTGAAGAGGCCGTTGCCGTCGGTCGCGCCGATGGCGCTCGCCTGGCGCCGGATGAGGCCGAACGAACGCTGGCGACGCTCTTGACCTATCCACCCGACGCCGGCACCTCGATGTATTTCGATCGTCTCGCCGGCCGCCCGTTCGAAGCCGACGCGCTCACGGGCGCGATCGTCGCAGTGGGCGAGCGACATGGCGTGGCGACGCCGCTCAACGGGCTGCTATTGACGCTGTTGCGCGCGACCAGTGACGGGCTGCGCGATGCGAGCAAACTGTAGAGTGGGGCTACGCGCCATCATTTGCAACCTCACGTTTACCTGGAATCGGATATTGCGGAGCCCTTCTTCAAACCCTGGGGGGCTCACTTGGACCGTCGACATTTACTGAAGGCACTGGCCGGACTGGCCGTTTGTCCGCTCTGCACAACCACCGGCCTTGCCGCGGAAGGTGTACACTGGGGCTATGAGGGAGAGGCAGGGCCCGCCAAATGGGGCGAGCTCGACACTGCCAGCAAGGCGTGCGCCGTTGGAGCGCAGCAATCGCCCATCGATATTAGCTCAACCATCAAATCACAGTTGCCGGCGCTGAAGCTTGCTTGGGGCAAGACCGCGGACACCATCGTCAACAACGGGCACACCATTCAGCTCAATTTCGCCGAGGGCTCTACGCTCAAGCTCGGCGATACCACCTACAAGCTGGTGCAGGTTCATTTCCACCGGCCGAGCGAACATCTGGTCGGCGGCAAGAATTTTCCAATGGAGGCGCATTTCGTCCATCGCGCCGATTCCGGCGCGCTCGCCGTCGTCGGGGTGCTGATGGCGGAAGGCAAGGCGAATCCGGCCTTTGGCAAGATCGTCGCCACCATGCCGGCCAAGGAAGGGCCGGCGGTGAAGGCAGACAGCAGCATCAATCCGAACGCGCTGTTGCCGAAGAAGCTCGGCTACTACCGTTACCCCGGTTCATTGACGACGCCGCCGTGCTCGGAGACCGTCGAATGGCTGGTGCTGACCGACCCGATCCAGGTTGCGGCGGCCGATGTCGCGGCCTTCGCAAAGCTCTATCCGATGAACGCGCGCCCTGTGCAGAAGGATAATCGCCGCTACGTGCTGCAGTCAGTCTAAGTGAGCTGTAAGTTGGGTGCCCACCTCCTCTTGCTCTGCTCTTGATGGTGGGCGCGCTGCGCTTTGCCCACCCTACGCATCAACGTGCTGCGGTCGAGATAGATGGTGAGCCACGAACAGTGTCGTCATTGCCGGGCTTGACCCGGCAACCCATCGACCAAAAGAGTCTTGCGAAGCAGGATAGATGCGCGGGTCAAGCCCGCGCATGACGAATTGAGAAAGCTACGAAGATCGCGCGAGCGCGCCGTCGATCATGTTGACGGCGTTCTGGATGCCGTAGACCGCGACGAAGGAGCCGAAGCGCGGGCCCTTCTCCTGGCCGAGCAGGACCTGGTAGAGCATGTTGAACCAGTCGAGCGAGACGCCGGGCCGGCCGGCCTTGCCCTTCTTCACGGGATCGAGGAACGGCTCGCGGCGGCCGATCTCGTAGACCACGTTCTGGATGTCCTCCGCGGTCGAGTCCGCCGGCATATTGGACAGCGCATCGCGCAGGTCCTGCAGCGCCGCGCGCTCGCTCTCGGTCGGCTCGCGGAATTGCTTTCCGGGCGCGACGAAATCGCGGTAGTAATTGATGGCATAGCCGACCATCGCATCCAGCTTCGGATGCGTCTTTGGCGTCACGCCTGGACGATAGCGGCCGATGAAGCCCCACAGCGTCTCGGCGTTCTCCGCATTCGACGAGGACACCAGCGTCAAGAGAAGCTGGAAGGTGACGGGCATGTCCACCTTCGGCGGATGGCCGGAGTGGATGTGCCAGACCGGATTCTGCAATTGCTGCCGGGCTTCCTGGCGCGGAAAGGCGTCGATGAACTGCTGATATTCATCGACATTGCGCGGGATCACGTCGAAGTATAGCCGCTTGGCCGCCTTCGGTTCGCGGTACATGAACAGCGACAGCGATTCCGGCGAGGCGTAGCGCAGCCATTCGTCTATGGTGAGGCCGTTGCCCTTCGACTTCGAGATCTTCTGGCCCTTCTCATCGAGGAAGAGCTCGTAGTTGAAGCCCTCCGGCGGTGTGCCGCCGAGTGCCGAACAGATCTTGCCCGACAGCTTCACCGAATCGATCAGATCCTTGCCGGCCATCTCATAGTCGACGCCGAGCGCATACCAGCGCATCGCCCAGTCCGGCTTCCACTGCAGTTTGCAGCGGCCGCCGGTGACGGGGACCGTGACGGTCTCCTTCGTCTCGGGGTCTTCATAGGAGATGGTGCCGGCCTTGGCGTCATGCGCCGTGACCGGCACATAGAGCACGAGCCCGCTGCGCGGGCAGATGGGAAGGAACGGCGAATAGCTCGCGGCGCGCTCCTCGCGGAGGGAGGGCAGCATGATCGCCATCACCTTCTCGATCCGCTCCAGCATCCGCAGCAGCGCGGCATCGAAGCGGCCCGACGTGTAGTAGTCGGTCGAACTGACGAATTCGTAGTCGAAACCGAACTGGTCGAGGAAGGCGCGCAGCCGCGCATTGTTGTGCTCGCCGAAGCTCGGATGGGTGCCGAAGGGATCGGGCACCTTCGTCAGCGGCTTGCCGAGGTGCTGCTCCAGCAGTTCCTTGTTCGGGACATTGTCCGGCACCTTGCGCAGGCCGTCCATGTCGTCGGAGAAGGCGAGCAGGCGTGTCTTGATCTTGTCCTCGGTGAGCACGCGGAACGCGTGGCGCACCATGGTGGTGCGCGCCACCTCACCGAAGGTGCCGATATGGGGCAGGCCGGACGGGCCATAGCCGGTCTCGAACAGCACCTCGTCCTTCGGATTTTTTTCCAGCCGCGCGACAATCGCTTTCGCCTGCTCGAACGGCCAGGCGTTGGATTGTTCGGCGAGCGCACGCAGGTCGCTCGGGCTTGCGGCGAGGTCAATCACGGACATTAAACGACTTTCTCCGAGGCCAGAAAAACGGCCGGTTTGATAGCATAACCGTCATTGCGAGCGAAGCGAAGTAATCCATTTCTCCGCTTGCTGAAGCATGGATTGCTTCCGCCTCCGCTGAAGCTACGGCGGACGCAGTCGCCTTACACGCCGGTCCCAACTCAGTGACGAGAAGTGGCGGCGAAGAAGCGTAGTGTGGGCAAAGGCGCACTTTAGCGCCGTGCCACCTTCACGCTCCGCTCGTGATGGTGGGCACGCTACGCTTTGTCCATCCTACAAATCCGTTCCTAAAACGGGCTGACGGAGAAATAGCGCAGCCACAGGTCGGTGTAGCGGCCTTTTTCCCAGATTCGGAACAACGCCCAGTTCAACGCCTGCCGCAGCAGGTCGTTGCCCTTGCGCACGGCAATGCCGATGCCCTCACCGAAAAAACGGCTCTCGACGAAGGAGCCGCCGGAGAAGGCGCAGCATTCGGCGGCGTCGGTGCCGTTGATCCAGAACGCCAGCGAGATCGCGTCGCCGAAGATGAAATCGACCTCGCCCCGGCGAAGCGCCTGCCTGAGCGCGTCGTCATTGGGATAGGTATGGAGCTCGGCGTCGGTGAACATCGCCTTCAGATAGGCTTCATGCGCGGTGCCGCCGATGACGCCGACCTTCTTGCCTTCGAGATATTCCGGCCGCACTTCCGGCATCACGGCGTCGCGCCGCGACACGAAGCGGGCCGGCGCGCGGTAATAGGGATCGGAGAAATCCACCCTTGTGCGCAATTGCGGCGTCACCGCCATCGAGGCGATGATGGCGTCGCCCCGGTTGGTGGCGAGCGCATCCACCAGCGTCTCAAAGCGGCGCATCTGGACGGTGCAGGTGACCTTGATCTCGTCGCAGATCGCGCGCGCCAGATCGACATTGAAGCCGGCCGGGTTGCCGTCGGGGCCTGTGAAGTTGAACGGCGGATAATCAGTTTCGGTCAGGAAGCGGATCACGGTGATGCGCGACAGATCCGGCCGCTCCGGCCGCCGCCGTGGATCCCAGAAACCGGGCACCGCCTGCGGGGCGGCTTCGACAGGCGGTTTTGGCGACGGCGTTTGCGGCTGTGGGATCTGCGCGATCGCCACACCGCTACAGGCGACCAGCACCGCGACGACCAGCCATCCGGCCATGGCGCGGATAGCACGGGAGATGTCGAGCTTGGCGATCTGATCGGGCATGTGGCCGGAAATGTTGCGGAATTAGATCGTCTTATAGATCACACGGGGCACGATGCGAGGGCCTATTGGGGAGCTAGAGATAGCGCTTCAGGTCGGCCGCGGCCTCTTCCGGCGAGCGCTTCAGGTTGAAGGGCGACACGAACTTACCGTCGCGGTCCATCAAATAGATCAGCGCGGTATGGTCCATGGTGTAGTCGCCGTCTTTCAGCGGGACCTTCTTGGCATAGACGCGGTAGGCCGACAGCACCTTGGCGATGGTTTCAGGATTGCCAGTGAGGCCCTTCAAATGCGGGTCGAAGCTGGAGAGATAGTCCTTCATCGCCGCTGCGGTGTCGCGCTCCGGATCGACGGAGACGAAATAGGCGTTCACCTTGTCGGCATCCTTGCCCATGGCCCGCAGCACTTCGGATATCTCAAACAGCGAGGTCGGGCAGACGTCGGGGCAATGGGTGAAACCGAAGAAGATCAGGGTCGGCTTGCCCTTCAGGCTTTTGTCGGTGACGGTCTGGCCCGCCTGGTCGGTGAGCTGGAACGGGCCGCCGATCGCCGACGGCGCGGTCATGCTGCGCAGGCCGCCCATGGTCCAGAACAACAGCAAGAGCCCAACCGCCAGGCTGCCGGCGAAGGCGGCTACGATCACGAGCGGGCGAGTGGTCCGATCCATGAAAAAATTCCTCTTGTTGGATCAGAAACAGGCCGAGACGCCGGCTGCGATGGTCTCGAAGAACACCGCGGTGCCGTAATGGAACCAGAGCGCGCCCGCGCCCAGCACCACGAGCGCGCCCAGGCCCGCGGCCCCCCAGGCGATGGCAGAGGCCACCTTGCCCTGTCTCGGGGCCGGCGCGGTCATTCCATGCGAGGCAGAAACCGGCTGAACCATATGCTTGAAATAAGCCTGGTTCCGCCAGCCGGCAAGCGCAATGCTGCGACGCGCCGTCACATCGTGCGGAGAAAAAACAAGTGGCGCTAGCGGGGGGCTTCATCCTGCGAGACGGCAGCTTCGCGGCCCCTCAGGATGAGGTCTGACTCAGACCCTCGTGGATTACCGCAGCCCGGGTGGAGCGCGCCAGCGTAACCCGGGGCAGCTCGCAAATGTGACGCAGTTGTCCTGGGTTGCGCGTTCCGCTCCACCCGGGCTACGGCGCTCCCGCAAGGAGAGCGGGAGCGCCAACCTTTAGCGCGGCCGGTTGGCGGAGGCCTGGGCGTCGAGGTAGCAGGGCCTGAACATGGCCTGCAGGGCCCTGCCGCGCAGGAAGATCATCCGCGGGGTAAGGCCGCCGCGCGAGGCGATCCAGCGGCGGATCGGGGCCGGGTACATCGAATACAGCATCTGCGTCGCTTCGGGATTGGTCACGACGCGGCCGTTGGCGGCGAAATCCCATGCGGCGTGGAAACCGAGATTGGCATGCGAGGTGACGCAGATCCGATCATGCGGAACCGCACCGAGAACGATGGTGCAGGCCGACGCGCAGAGACCGTCGATGATGACGGTTTCGCCGGAACTGCGAAGGCTTTGATACCTGTCAACATAGGTGCCGATCCTGCCGCCGCGATCGTCGGCGATCCGCACTACAGCATGCGAAACCCCCATACCCGCCAGCAGGAGAACCGCCGCGAGCAACCCCGTCATCAACTTCATGGCCTGCCCCAGTCGAATATCGAATCTGTTGGTCTTAGTGATGCAAGACTTTGGCCAGCGTGTTGCGGGACTCGATTTTTGTCCAGCCGTCGTTAGTCGATCAAAACAAATTCAAATCCAGTGTTGCGCGCGCGCTGCACTTTGCGGATGAAAGGTCCCGAACTGGAACAACCTTACCGTGTCCTTGCGGGACGGCCGCCCACAAGCAGGCTCCATTGCCGTTGACTGCGCACGAACGCGCAGGTGTCATTCACAGGGAACTCGCGGGAGGAAAGAAGTGGCTGAGGATGTAGACGTCATTGTGGTCGGCGCGGGTTTGGCGGGCCTTGTTGCCGCCACAGAGATTGCCGATGCCGGAAAACGCGTCATCGTGGTCGAGCAGGAAGGGGAACAATCGCTCGGCGGCCAGGCGTTCTGGTCGTTCGGCGGATTATTCCTGGTCGACTCGCCCGAGCAGCGCCGGCTCGGCATCAAGGACTCTCACGAGCTTGCGCTGCAAGATTGGATGGGAGCGGCGGGCTTCAATCGCGACGAAGACCACTGGCCGCGGCGCTGGGCGGAAGCTTACGTCGCGTTCGCCGCCACCGAGAAGCGCGATTGGCTGCGCGCGATAGGCCATCGGCTATTTCCGATCGTCGGCTGGGCCGAACGCGGCGGCTACGACGCGATGGGCCATGGCAATTCGGTGCCGCGCTTTCACGTCACCTGGGGCACCGGGCCCGGCATCGTCGAACCCTTCGCGCGCCGCGCGCGGGAGGCCGAGAATAGCGGCAGGCTGATCTTTAAATTCCGCCATCGCGTCGATGCGCTGTCACTGACGGACGGCGCCGTCGACGGCGTCACGGGCGCGATCCTCGAGCCGACCAATGTGGAGCGCGGCAAAAGCTCCTCGCGCAACGTGGTCGGCGAATTCTCGCTTCGCGCACAAGCCGTGATCGTGGCGTCCGGCGGCATCGGCGGCAATCATGACCTGGTGCGGCAGAACTGGCCGAGGCGATTGGGCGAGGCGCCGCAGCGCATGATCTCCGGCGTGCCCGAACATGTCGACGGCCGCATGATCGGCATCACCGAGGCGATCGGTGCGCGGCTGATCAACCGCGACCGGATGTGGCATTACGTCGAGGGCATCCAGAACTGGTCGCCGATCTGGCCGAAGCACGGCATCCGCATCCTGCCGGGGCCATCGTCGATGTGGTTCGATGCAACCGGCACACGATTGCCGGCGCCGCTGTTTCCGGGCTCCGACACGCTCGGGCAACTGCAATACATCATGAGCACTGGCTATGATTATTCCTGGTTCATCCTGACGCAAAGCATCATCAAGAAGGAGTTCGCGCTCTCTGGCTCGGAGCAGAATCCTGACCTCACCGGCAAGAGCTGGCGCATGACGATCAAGCGCGCCACCAACAAGGGCGCGCCGGCGCCGGTGGAAGCGTTCAAGAAAAACGGCGTCGACTTCATCGTGCGCGACAGGCTCGAGGATCTGGTCGCGGCGATGAACCAGCTTTCCGGCGACAATCTGCTGAAACTCGATTACATTCGAATGCAGATCGAGGCGCGCGACCGGGAGATCGCCAACGCTTACGTGAAGGATGCGCAGGTGATGAACCTGCACAATGCGCGCAAATATATCGGCGATCGCCTGATCCGCACCGCTGCGCCGCATCGTATCCTCGATCCCGCGCACGGACCACTGATCGCGGTGAAGCTCAATATCCTCACCCGCAAGACACTCGGCGGATTCGAGACCGATCTCGATTCGCGCGTGTTCGGCCATGACGGCCAGATCATCAGGGGACTCTACGCCGTCGGGGAAGCCGCGGGCTTCGGTGGCGGCGGCATGCACGGCTATCGTTCGCTGGAGGGGACTTTTCTGGGCGGCTGCCTGTTCTCGGGACGAAATGCGGGACGCGCCGCCGCGAAAGCGGTGGGATGAGTGCAACCGTGGCAATCGATAACCGGAGTGGCGGATGGCGCACTCCTGCGCTAGGTAGTCACCGCCAATCAACGGGAGAACAACATGACCATTCAGCGTTTTGAAACCGGGCCGCGGATGAGCCAGGTCGTCGTGCATGGCAACACGGTTTACCTGGCCGGCATCGTCGCCAACAAGACGGCCGGTGAAAGCGTGACGAAACAGACCGAAGAGATCCTCTCGATCATCGATGGCCATCTGGCAAAGGCCGGCACCGACAAATCGAAGCTGCTGACGACGACGATCTACATCACCGACATGAAGACATTCGCCGAGATGAACGCCGTGTGGGACCGCTGGGTCTCGCCGGGAAGCACGCCGGCGCGCGCCACCGTCGAGGCGAAGCTGGCGGCGCCGCAATACAATGTCGAGATCATGGTGACCGCGGCGAAGTAAGCGGGCATCGTACGAGAATGGCGATGTCGGTCGTCGGGCGCGGCCGACATCGCGCACATGTTGTAAATCCGCCGCGCGCGGCCTCTGCGACTCTCGAAGACTATGCGGCCGTGACGTGCGTCTCGAAGAACGCCTTGAGACCGACGAAACTGACATCCGGCCTCGTGATGATGTGGACCGGAATGTCCCGCAGGTAGGTCTCGAACCGGCCCTTGCTCGTGAAGCAAGTGCCAAAATCCGATCCCGCCAGACGATCGACGAAACGAGGCACGATACCACCGGCGATATAGACGCCGCCGCGCGCGCCGAAGGTTAGCGCCAGATTGCCGCAAACCATGCCGAGCATCGCGCAGAACATATCGAGCGCCGCCCGGCTCGTCCCGCAACTGCCATCGAGTGCGGCCTGCGTGATCGAGGCGGCGTCGCGCTCGGGCGCGCCGGCGCCGTCGATGGCGTTCAAGGCATCATAGAGATTCTTCAGGCCGGACCCGGATAGCGCACGTTCGATCGAGACATGACCGAAGCGCCCGCGCAGGCGATCGATCACCCGTTCCTCCCGTTCCGAAGTCACCGGCAAGGTGGCATGGCCGGCTTCGGTGACAACAGCCACGGGCGGGTTGCTCGACGGAACCAGGCAGGACGCGCCAAAGCCGGTGCCCGGACCGACCACGAGCATGGGAGCGCCGGCGACCGGAGTGCGGCTGCCGAGCGACACCAGATCGGAAGCGCCCAATGCCGGCAGCGACCAGGCCAGCGCCTCGAAATCATTGAGGAGATGCACGGCCGCGAAGGCGAATTGTTGGCGCAGACCGGCCGCGTCGAACATCCACGGACTGTTGGTCAGCACGACGCGGTTGTTCTCGATTGGCCCCGCGATGCCGAAGATGGCCGCAGTAGCGGCGCCGCCGGCTGCATGACGGCTGAGGAAAGCCGTTATGGCATCCGCCGAGGTTGGGAAGTCGGCGACCTTGACGTGTTCGATGGGGCCGATCTCACCACCCCTGACGAGCGCGAAGCGTGCGTTGGTGCCGCCGATATCGGCGAGCAATGCTTGGTTAATCGCGGTCATTGCCTCCGTTCCTGTCGGGCTGCGTCGGTGCGCGAGTGGCGTCCGCTTTGTCCTTTCGCCGCGGCGACGTCCGTCAGCCGCCAGCCGGTTCCGATCCGCGTCCGCCTGATAGCGGCGATAAGGTCCGAGTACCACCGCGCGGAGGCTTTGGGAATCCGCCGCAGCATGGCATGTTCAACATAGAGCAAGCCGAAACGGTGCGAATAGCCCTAAGGGCTGCGCTTTCGTCAGTGTTGCCGGCTCAAACAGCGTTCGAGCGCGAGAAGCAACTGTGTCCGGCCGACGAGTCCAAGGACTTTCTCGCCGCGGACCACCAGCACCTGCGAGATCTGGTGGGCGTCCATTCGCGCGACAATATCGTCGACGGTTGCAGTTTCATCCACGCGCACGGGATTCCGCGTCATGACGGCATCGACCCGCAACGCCTGCGTCCGTTCACGCATGACGTGACCCTCCGCTCTTCCGACCAGCCACTCCAGCAAGAACCCTGCGGGGCCCGTCACGCCCAGCTCGGGCCGGTGCAGGAAATCACCCTCCGAGATGATGCCGACCAGGGATCCCCGATCGTCGATCACCGGCAAGCCACGCTGGTTGGTTTCCAGCAGCAGGTGGACGGCATCGAGCAGCGGCGCGTTCGGCTTTATGGTGGCGAACCAGGTTCGCATGACATCCGTTGCCAGCATTGTTTCTCTCCAACAAGCTTTTGTCGCCAGAGCGTTTTCGGGCGAAGCATGCCCTCGGACCTGATCCGAGGGTGGGAACCGGTTCGCATGAAGAAAACGCATCAAGACAAGGATCTTCTGGAGCGTCGGTTCTGATTGAATTCGACCAAAACTGAAGCTCTAGCGTGCACCGCCCGGCCGACGCGGCCTTGATATGCGTCAAAATGACGACGACGCCCTCTGACCTGGATCAATTCATCGATCGGCCGCTGTGCTCTTATGGCCATGTTCAATTTGCGCGGATGGCTACCAATTGTGGGGGAGAACGACGATGTTCAAGAACTTGCTGGTGCTTATCCCTTCCGAACGTCCGGCTCGGCCAGTGATCGACGGTGCCGTGCTGCTGACCATGGCGCACGGTGCCCACCTTGACGCGCTGGCGGTCGCGTACGAGACCGCCAATGTTCCGATCGCCGCGGCAGGCGGCGCTGCGGTCGCCATGATCGTCGAAGAGACCCGGCAGCGCGCGCTCGAGCGCGCAGAGGCAGCGATGTGCGTTTTCGAGGTCCAGGCGAAGCACGCAGGGATATCGTATACCTGCCGCACGATGAGCGCGACACCGGGCGAGGCGATCGCGATTGCCAGTGCCAGCGCGCGGCTTCATGATCTCACCATCGTCCTGCAGCCGGAACCCGAGCGCGATACGTTCGACAACGACGTGCCGCCGGAGGTCCTGTTCCAGTCGGGCGGCCCGGTATTGTTCATGCCCTATACCTTCCGCGGCACATTTGCGGCGCGGCGCATCGGGATTTGCTGGGACGGAAGCCGTCTCGCCGGCCGCGCGCTGCGGGATGCCATGCCGCTCCTGCGCCACGCTGAGGCGCTCACGATCATTTCCATCGGCAATCCAGGCTCGATTCCGGACGAGGCGAGCCCGCAGCGCCTCGTCCAGCATCTGGCGCGGCTTGGAATGGCGGCCAGGGTTGTGGCCTTTCCGGCCGGGCACTCCGAAATCCAGCCGGCCATCCTCTCCGTTGCGGCCGACGAAAGCCTCGATCTCTTGGTGATGGGCGGTTACGGGCATTCGCGCCTGCAGGAACGGCTGCTCGGCGGCGTCACCCGCGAGATGCTCCAGAGCATGACCGTGCCGACGCTGATGTCGCATTGACGTTGCGAGCTGGCGTCAAGCTCCGCGTCCGAATTTTCGGGCGCGGCGCAAGAATTTCCTTCCAGTTTCACGCACCAGGATCATGCTCTAATCTTGGGCCTTAGCGCCGCAACATCCTCACCGCCGGCTTGAAGCCAGCGGACGATCCGGCGCCACGAACGGCCCAAGCTCTCGCGCCCCATGAAGAGACCGAGGTGACCGCACGGCTCGGACGCCTGCTCCAGCCATTGCGGCGGCGTACCGAGCAGGCGCGCCGTGGCGAGCGCCTGGTCGAGCGGCACAACATTGTCCCTCTCCCCTGCAAGCAGGAAAGCCGGCACCTTCACCTCGGCAAGATCAATCCTGCGGCCGAGCGCGATGAAGCGTCCGTCGGCGATACGATTCTCGCGGAAGATCCAGTTGGTCGCCTCGAGGTAAAAAGTTCCCGGCAGATCCAGCACCTTGCGATCCCAGCGCTCGAATCGGGCCACCAGTGCCGTGCCCTGCTCCGATCCGTCGCCGACATTTCTCTGCAATGTCGCTTCGATGTCATGCAGGGTGAGCGGCATGCTCCAGAAGCGAAGCGTGTGCTTGCCGCTCACGATGCCCTTCCCCTGCTGCACCAGCTCGTCGAACGCTGGCTCAGGAACCCCAGCCACCATCCGCGACAGATCTGACGGCACGGAGACATCGACCGGCGCACCGGCAAGCACGAGCCTCCGCACCTTGTGCGGAAAACGGGCGGCATAGACCAACGACAGCCACCCACCCTGGCACAAGCCGATGAGATCGACCGGCGTGCCGATTTCATCGACCGCCACGTTGAGGTCGGCCAGATAGCTGTCGATCGAGAGATAGCGGATTTCCGGCGTGGCCGAGCACCAGTCGGTGACGTAAATGCGATCCAAGCCGGCGCGTTGCAGCGCTTCCACCAGGCTATGGCCAGGTGCAAAATCGGCGATCAAGGCATTGTGCAGCGAAAAGGGCGCGCAGATCAGAAGCGGCTGGCCCGTGGCTCTCCGTGAAAAATCCCGCAGCCGCATCGAAGCAAGCTGCAGCGCGATCACATTCGGCGTCGTCCAGGACAGGGGCGGCTCGCTCTGCTGATCGGACAGTGCGGGCTCGCCATTAGGGAACCAATGCAGATAAGCTTCCAGCGCCAATCGGGTGGCCGCCATTGGCCATAGCAGCGCCTGCACCGCCCAATCAGTGCCCGCGTCCACCTTCTTTTCCAGTGGTTTAGGCTTCTCGCTCACGCTCACTCCCCCTTTTGCACGCCGGAGCCATGATCGGGCAGGCAGCGGCCGGAGGTTTGACCTCGATCAAGCACCAAACAAACGCAGGACTGCTATATCGGCTCCATTTCGGCAAGGAACGCACGCGCGCAAGGAATTGCGGCGCCGGCCCGAGCGGGCTGGCCGAAGGAGTTATCCATGCCCTATCGCTCGAATGCGGATTTGCCATTTCCGGTTCGCGGCCACCTGCCTCCGCATGCACAGGACATCTACCGCGAAGCCTTCAACCATTCCTTTGCCGCGCATGCGGGAGATCGCCGGCAAGAGGAGATCGCGCACCGTACCGCCTGGGCGGCGGTGAAGCGATCCTATGAGAAGCTTGGCGATCATTGGATCCCAATATCTGGCAACTAAAGACGTCTGATCGCATCGTCAGCCCGCTCCATCCTTATGTCGAAGCATCTTCTCCGCAGGAACGCTTCGCGCTTCTGGCGAGGGAAATCCGTGCTGGCCCGAAACCAACGACCAGCACCTGATCGGATTTCGCCACCATCGATTCCCAAGCAGCGGGTGATGACCTCGGAGGTAATCGATCAGCTCACGCAAATCTTCGATAGTCGCAGCAGCCGATGCATTCGGCGACAAGCGAAGGAGAGCAAGATGACCGACCATAAGACGATCGCAAGCCGCTATATCGAACTGTGGAACGAGCGCACGCCGAGCCGGCGCCGGGAGATGCTGGCCGAGAACTGGACCGCGGACGTACGCTATGTCGATCCGCTGATGAGCGGTGACGGCCAGGAAGGTGTCGATGCGCTGATAGCAGGCGTCCAGGAAAAATTTCCAGCCTTCAAGTTCAAATTGATCGGCGAGCCCAACGGTTTCGGCAACCATCTCCGCTTTTCCTGGGGCCTCGGTCCCGATGGCGCCGACAGCCCGATCAAGGGCACGGACTTCGCGGTGCTGAAGGACGGCCGCATCAAGAGCATCACCGGCTTTCTCGACCAGGTGCCACAGGGCGCGTGATGAGAGACGGTACATGGCGGTGTGGCTGACGAACATCCGTCAGCCTCGCTGCCATGCACTGTCATGACGAAAGAATGGCGCGCGTCATTATGACCCGGCGCGGAGCAAGTTCGTGCTATCGCTCGCGCGCTTGTGACGGTGATCTCGCTGTCGTGAGACGCAACGCCTCACTCTCCACACCGAAATTGCCTTACCATCATCGGGACGCTGCGATGAAGCGGTGTTGTATCCTGCTAGGTGTGCTTCTGCGGCGTAGAAGCGACAGATTGGGTCAAAGACAATTTCAATGGAGGCATATCATGGAAGTTGATAATGATCGCCTGAACTCTTTCATGGGAAAAATGATCGGCGACGTCGGCGCTGCGATGAACGCATCGCTGATACTGCTTGGCGACAGGCTCGGCCTCTACAAGGCGTTGGCCGAAAAGGGACCGATGAGCTCCGCGGAGCTGGCGAAAGCGACAGGCACTGCAGAACGATATGTTCGCGAGTGGTTGTCGGCGCAAGCGGCCTCGGGCTATGTCGAATATGACACTGCATCGGGAAAGTTCTCGATGTTGCCCGAACAAATCCTGGCGCTGGCCGACGACGACAGTCCGGTTTTCCTGGGCGCTGTCGGCAACGTGATCGCGGCTACGTTCCTCGACGAGCCGAAGATCTCCGACGCGTTCAAGACCGGCAAAGGGGTCGGCTGGAACAAGCGCAGCGAATGCCTGTTCTGCGGCACGGCACGCTTCTTCCGCACCGGCTATAAGCATCACCTGGTGCAGGAATGGCTGCCCGCGCTGGAGGGCGTCGTCGACAAGCTGAAGCGGGGTGCGAAGGTCGCCGATGTCGGTTGCGGACATGGCATATCGACCCGCCTGATGGCCGAGGCGTTCCCCAAATCCACATTATTCGGGTTCGACTATCACGAGGGCTCAGTCCAGGCCGCACGCGAGCAGACACGGGATGCGGGATTGTCCGATCGCGTGCGCTTCGAGACTCACACTGCCAAGACGTTCCCGGCCAACGGCTACGATCTCGTCTGCTTCTTCGATTGCCTGCACGATATGGGCGACCCGGTCGGCGCGCTCAAGCATACTCGCAGCACCATGGCTGATGACGGCACCTGCATGCTGGTCGAGCCCTTCGCCAACGACCGGCTGGAGGACAATCTCAACCCGATCGGGCGGCTCTATTACGCGGCCTCGACGATGGTCTGCACCCCGGCGTCCCTGGATCAGGAGGTCGGGCTCGCCTTGGGCGCGCAGGCCGGCGAGGCGAGGCTCCGCGAGATTGCCCGCGAGGCCGGCTTCACCCGGTTCCGGCGCGCCACCGAAACGCCGTTCAACCTGATCCTGGAAGCACGGCCATAACAGCTTGGCACTAGAACCGCAGCACCGCCGCGCGAAGATTCTTCGCGTGGCGGTGGATGGACTTGACGCGGACAGGCGCTTGCGGGACTTGGTAGCGGATCGAGCGGGCGCTTGCATGCCTGGCGGCCGATCCGAGGACAACCGCCATGAGCACCTCCACGCCACGCTCCGCTCTCGCTAACGAAGCCCTCGATCTCCTGACGAAGCTGCAGGCTGCGCCAGCCTTCGTCGCCGATAGTAGGCTGATCGCCCGCTCGCCGATCGACGGGCAGGTCATCGGGCACCTCAAGCCTGGAAGCGACGAGGATATGCGCGCGGCGATTGCCCGCGCGCGCAGTGCCTTCCTGACCTGGCGGTCCGTTCCGGCCCCGCGCCGGGGCGAACTGGTCCGCCTGCTCGGCGAGGAGCTGCGCGGCTCGAAAGACCTGCTCGGTCGGCTGGTGACGATCGAGACAGGCAAGATCCTCTCCGAGGGGCTCGGAGAGGTGCAGGAAATGATCGACATCTGCGACTTCGCCGTCGGGCTGTCGCGCCAGCTCTATGGATTGACGATCGCATCCGAACGTCCCGGTCATCGGATGATGGAGACCTGGCATCCGGCCGGCGTGTGTGGCATCATCACGGCCTTCAACTTCCCGGTTGCCGTGTGGTGCTGGAACGCAGCGATCGCGCTGGTGTGCGGCGACGCCGTGGTGTGGAAGCCCTCGGAGAAAACGCCGCTCACTGCGTGTGCGGTGCAGGCGATCGTTGAGCGGGCGCTCGCGCGGTTCGGCGATGCGCCACAGGGTCTCGCGGAACTGGTCCTGGGCGACCGCACCGTCGGCGAAGTGCTGGTCGATCATCCCGACGTCGCCATCCTATCGGCCACCGGATCGACGCGGATGGGCAAGCAGGTGGGCCCGCGCGTCGCCGCGCGCTTCGGCCGGGCGATCCTCGAACTCGGTGGCAACAACGCCGCGATCGTCACGCCCTCCGCCGATCAGGATCTCGCCTTGCGGAGCATCGCGTTCTCCGCGATGGGTACGGCCGGCCAGCGCTGCACCTCGCTGCGCCGTCTGTTCGTGCACGAGAGCATCGCCAATGATTTCGTCTCGAGGCTCGGCCGCGTCTATCGTTCCGTTGCCATCGGCGACCCGCGCGAGCCGGCCACCCTGGTCGGCCCGCTGATCGATGCGGCCGCTTTCGAGGCGATGGGCCGCGCGCTCGATGAAGCAACCTCGCTCGGCGGCAAAGTGCATGGCGGGACGCGTGTGGATCAGCAATCCCCTAGCGCCTATTACGTCGCGCCCGCCCTGGTCGAGATGCCCTCGCAAATGGGTCCGGTGCTGCGCGAGACGTTCGCGCCGATCCTGTACGTGATGCGCTACCGCGATCTTGCCGAGGCGATCGCCAGCCATAATGCGGTGCCCCAGGGGCTCGCATCGTCGATCTTCACGACCGACATCCGGGAGGCAGAGACCTTCATGTCGGCGGTCGGCTCGGATTGCGGCATCGCCAACGTCAATATCGGCCCGTCGGGCGCGGAAATCGGCGGCGCATTCGGCGGCGAGAAGGAAACCGGCGGCGGCCGGGAATCCGGATCCGACGCCTGGCGCGCCTACATGAGACGGGCGACCAACACCATCAACTACTCGCGCGAACTGCCACTGGCGCAGGGCGTCAAGTTCGACGTCGGGTGAAAAGGTCATTGGCGGTGCCACGAGGCCCGATCACGCGTCTTCCGCCGTGGCATAGGCCTCGATCCGGTGCCGGATGTCAGCGTCCTGAAGAAGATCGAACGGCTTCATGAGCTGCAGGACGTCCGAGAACGCCCTCTGGACCACCGGATCCGCCACGACAGCTCGGAAAAGGGCGGCTTCGAACTGCCTGCTCTCCTCGTACCGCTCCGGGCGTTCCCCCCGTGTACCGGGATAAGCGAAATCGGCGTTCACGCCCATGTTCCAAGGCGCTTGAAGCAGCGAGCCTACTTCGGACATGAACTCAGTTTGGAGTGCCGCGATCGGGTCCGCCTCGCCGGCCACGCGATCCAGGACCCCGTACAACAGCTTTGCCTGCCGCGCCGCGACAGACATGCCCTGCCCGTAGACCGGATTGAACCGGCAGAGCGCGTCGGCCACCGGCAGAACCCCGCGCGGTAGCTTCTGGAGTCGCTCGAAATGTCGCCACCGACTCTCATCAAATACGAAGTGTCTCAAGCCATCGGGTGGCGGGAGCTTGCAAATTGCGTTGTAGATCGTCGGCGTATTCAGTTGGCGCGAGAGAGCGAGAAAGTCCTCCCACGTCTCCGGGCGCTCCGTCGCGCCGTGCTGAGAAAGCGAGACGAAGCAGCCTCCCCCTTCCATGGGCATTATCAAGCCGGCCAGCACCGAGGTGCGCGGATCGGGCAATGTGACCAGGATTTGCCCATCCGGCGGCGTACCCACAGGCCGAACAACAACGGTCGTGTAGCTGATGTCGACGCCGACGACGGTATCGAGCGGCCGTTCCCAGCCGAGCGAGTCGAACAAGCCGAGCGTCGGCGCACCGCGACCGGATGCGTCCACCACGAGATCCGCCTCGACTGCGACAAGCTCTCTTGCACCGCTCTCGTACCTGACCGACGGCAGGATCGCGTCCGGCACGATGTCCATCACGCGACATTGCGATCGCAACGTGACGTTGGCGATTGCGGCCACCTTACGCCGCAGCACGTCCTCGATCAGCGGCCGCGAGGCGCAGAGAATCGACGCGCCACAATCACGCTGCGGCAGAGCGCCGACGTCCGGTCGCTCGTACCGGACGTCTCCAAACACGTTGATTGAAACAGCGCCGCGATTGGCAAGATCCCTCTCGAAGCCCGGAAAGATGTCCCCGAGCGCCTGCAGTCCGCCGGCCAAGAGAAGATGGGGATGCCGATCCTGCGGAGTGCCTGCACGCGAGATAGCTGAGGACGGAAGCGTGTCGCGCTCGAGAACGACGATCTCCCTGAAATAGGACGAAAGCGCTCCGGCGGCAGACAAGCCGCCAATTCCAGCCCCGATCACGACGGCACGCTGACCCACATGGCGACTCATGTTCACTCCTCACGATCTGCTTCCCTGCCATCTGGTCGCAGTCGCGCTACGGGAGTGTTTCGGGTCCCGAAGATCTTGGTTTCAATTGCAATAGAGCGGCTTCCACGCGGACCAGCGTCTCGTCAGGCGCGGCGTGAGGCCTATGCATGTCAGCCTGACGCGGCCGGGCACCAAGCGCCTCGACTCGCTGGACGGCGCTGGGCGAGACGTTCGGCCTGCTCCTCTGTGAGCACGCCGACACCGACGACCTGATAACGGCCGATGAAGATTTGCTGGGCTGGAGCGGGCGAAGGGAATCGAACCCTCGTATGCAGCTTGGGAAGCTGCCGTTCTACCATTGAACTACGCCCGCGGATCGCGCTCCCCTCCTGATTAGCCGAGACCGGGGCGTTCGCCAAGTCGCCTCTCGCGTTCTCCTTAACGGAAACACCAGGATTCCGGATGCCCCGTTTGGGGCGTTGCGCCGTCCCGGGCGCGTCGCTAAATCTCATGCATGATCCGAAAGCCGCTGTTGCAGCGTGAGCGCATGTCCGTGAACGAGTTCCGCTGCACCGCGGTGCCCAGCGAGAAACCGTTTGCTGAACAATATCATGCGCACTCGATTTCCTACGTCCGCGAGGGCAGCTTCGGCTGCCATTGCCGCGGCCGTTTCCATGAACTGGTGACCGGCGCAATCCTGGTCGGCCATCCCGGTGATGAATACACCTGCACCCATGACCATGTCGGCGGCGACGTCTGCCTGTCGTTCTACCTGCATCCGGAACTGGTGCAGGCGATCGGCGACAGCCGCGCGGTCTGGCAGATCGGATCGGTGCCGCCGCTGCCGGAATTGATGGTGCTGGGCGAACTCGCGCAGACGGCAGCAGATGGCAACAGCGACATCGGCCTCGACGAGGCCGGCCACCTCCTGGCCAGCCGCTTCATCGCGGTGGTCTCGGGCCGCGCGGCGAGGCCGGTGACGGCAAGCCTGCGCGACCGCCGCCGCGCGGTCGAGGCTGCGCTGTGGATCGACGCACATTCGCAAGGAGATATCGGCCTGGATGATGCGGCGGATCAGGCCGGCATCAGCACGTTCCATTTCCTCAGGCTGTTCTCGGACGTCGTCGGCGTGACGCCGCATCAATATCTGGTGCGATCGCGGCTGCGCCACGCGGCGCGGCGGCTGGCCGATGACGACAGCCCGATCACCGAGATCGCCTACGATGTCGGCTTCGGCGATCTCTCCAATTTCGTGCGCACGTTCCGACGCGCTGCCGGCGTCTCGCCGCACGCGTTCCGGAAAGCTTCGCGCGGCGACCGCAAGATTTTCCAAGAACGGCTGGCGCTGCATTAGCTAGCCTTCCTCCAGTCCAGCGCGTCATCAGGCGCGCTTAAAGCACTGGAGAAAAACCATGTACGACCATATCGGCCTGCGCGTCGGCGATCTCGACGCCAGCGTGCATTTCTACACCGCAGCGCTTGCCCCGCTCGGCTATGTCCTGTGCTCGCGCGATGACGGAGGCGCCGGCTTCGGTCCGAAGGGCGAACCGGCGCTGTGGCTGCATCTGCGCAAGGGCAAGAGCAACAGCGGCGCCCATGTCGCGTTCCGCGCTCCGGACCACGACGCAATCAAGAAATTCCACAGCGAAGGATTGAAGGCCGGCGGCCGCGACAATGGCGCGGCCGGCCATCGCAAGGATTACAGCCCGACCTATTACGCGGCGTTCCTGATCGATCCCGACGGCAACAATGTGGAGGCGGTGTGTACGTGAGACGCCGCCCTCATCAATGCGCGGCCGTAGGGTGGGCAAAGCGAAAGCGTGCCCACCATCAAACACTCTGCTCGTGACGGTGGGCCCGCTGCGCTTTGCCCACCCTACGCGACCTTCATTAGAACAAAGGACTCACCCATGGCTTCCATCCATAAGGAATTCATCGTCGAAGCGCGTCCCGACCAGGTCTGGGATGCCTTGCGCGATTTCGGCGCGCTGCATACGCGGCTGGTGCCGGGCTTCGTGCTCGACACCAAGCTCGACGGTGATGCCCGCATCGTGACCTTCGCCAACGGCACGGTCGCGCGTGAGCTGCTGGTCGACTGCGACGACGCAAGGCGTCGGCTGGTCTATGCTGTCGCAAGCGAGCGGCTGAAGCAGCACAGCGCATCGATCCAGGTATTTGCCGACGGCGACTCCGGCTGCCGCGTGACGTGGATCGCCGATGTGCTGCCGAACGATATCGCGCCCTACATCTCCTCGCAGATGGACCTCGGCGTGAGCGCGATGCGGAACAAGTTCGAGCGGGAAACGGCGTGATGAATCCGTTCCTCGAAGCGCTCGGCGCGCACGGTGCTGCAACCGACCGCGCCGGCAAGATGGATCTCTACGGCCGCTTCGTCGGCTCCTGGGATCTCGATGTCACCCATATCGCCGAGGACGGCACGAAGCGACAGCGAAAAGGCGAGTGGCACTTCGGCTGGGCGCTGGAGGGACGCGCGATCCAGGATGTCTGGATCGTGCCGCCGCGCGGCGCGTTGCGCCAGGCCGATGCCACCGCCAACGCCAATTCCTACGGCACCACGCTCAGGATCTACGATGGCGAGCTCGACGCCTGGCGGATCCAGTGGACCGATCCGGTTACGCGCACGTTCCTGCAGATGATCGGCCGCGCCGAGCGCGACGACATCGTGCAGTTGGGCACGCGCCCGGACGGACAATTGATACGCTGGAGCTTTTCGCAAATCACGTCGAATTCCTTCCTCTGGCGCGGCGAAGTCTCCGCCGACCAGGGCGCGACATGGCGTCTCAACGTGGAGTTCACGGCCCGCCGGGTCGCCCCTTCGTGACGGGGCGTCAGGACAACGCCGGCCGCACCTTCGCGATCGGCGCGCGCTTCGGCCCCCAATGCGTCAGCACCACGCTTAAGCATGAGAGCACGCCGAGCACGACCATCGAGGCGGCTGCGAGCATGAAGAAGTTCTGCGCGGTCGCCCCATGCGTCGACAGCCACCAGCCGCCGGCGGCGATGAACAGCAGGCGCGCGGTCTGCGCCAGCACCGGGCCGAGCACCTTCGCCGCACCTTGCGAGGAGAAGTACATCGACATCGCCAGCCCAATGAAGGCGTACATCGGCGCCGCCGTCGACAGATATTGATGGCTGGCCAGACGCACGGCCGGATCATCGGTGAAGATGTTGACCCAGAGATCGGGAAAGATGGCGAGGAAGGTGCCGATCATGCCGACCGAGACGAACGACAGCGTGCCCGCGGTCCAGGCGATCCGCCGCGCCCGCGCAATGCGGTCGGCCCCGACGGCCATGCCAATCATCGGCACCGAGGCGATGCCGGTCGCAAACGCGAGCGACGTCAGCATGAATTCGAGCCGCGCGCCGATGCCGTAGCCGGCAAGGATCGCGGTGCCGAAATTCGCCAGCATGTGGGTGAAGATGCTGATGGTCAAAACCGATTGCAGCGGCGAGAAGCAGGAGATGGCGCCGACCTTGAGGATGTCGATGAACATCGCCCATTGCACGCGCAATCCCATCAGCTTCGGCACGACACGTGCCCGGCCCGAGAACAGGTACCAACCCATCACGGCAATGCTGATCGAATAGGCGATCAGCGAGCCCGCCGCGACGCCGCGCATACCGAATTGCGGGATCGGTCCGAGCCCGAGGCCGAGCGTGCCGCCCAAAATGATCTGCCAGATCGCGGAGGAAAGGATCATGGTCGACGGCAGCTTCATGTTGCCGGTGCCGCGCAACACGCCCGCCATGGTGTTCATCAGCCACGGCAGCACGGCGCCGCCGAAGAAGATCTGGCTGTAGGCAATCGCCTGCGCCAGCACATTGCCGCGGCCGCCGAGCAATTCCAGAAGGCGCGGACCGAAGATCAGCATGCCCAGCATGAAGACGAGCCCGAAGGTGATGCCGATCAGAAGCGCATGCGCCGCAAGCGTGGAGGCGCGCTCGATCTCGCCGGCGCCGAGCGCCCGCGCGATCGCGGACGCCACCCCGCCGCCCATCGCGCCACCCGACATGGTCATGGTCAGGATCACGCAGGGAAACACCAGCGCCATCGCGGCCAGCGATTCCACGCCGAGCCGGCCGATATAAGAGGTCTCCGCGATCACCACGCAGGTGCCGGCCGAGAGCGCGATCACGTTGGGCCAGGCGAGCCACAACAGCGTGCGCAGGATCGGCCCGTCCAGGAGGCGGTTTCGCGCCGGCACGGTCACCGGCGGCGGCAGCGGGCGCTCTTCCTCGTCGACAGGTATCTCGGCAACCGCAATATCAGGCATTTCCACTCCCACGCACGCGGTCTGGTTGCCGCGGCGCGGTGCTTCCCTACCACGGCCGCGGTCAATTCCACGTGCGTCCGGCGCAGAGGCCCCCTGCGTGATTGGCGGTCACCAGACGAGTGGCGCCACGAAATTCTCGCCAAACGGTACGAACGTTCGCGCTCCTGCCGCATTGTCCTTGGGCCATCTTTCAGGGAGCCCAACATGCGCAAGAATCTGCTGTTGGCAATGTCGATCGGCGCGCTGGCGCTGTCGCTTTCCGCCTGCTCCGACCCAGAGGACACCAAGACCGTTGCGCAGAGCTACGGGGCCTCGCCAGCGCTGCCGCCGCCCGAACATTCGCTGATCCCGACCATCGGCATCGCCACGCCGAATCCGTGGCCAGCCGGCACCAAGCCGACCGCCGGAAACGGAATGGCGGTCAACGCGTTCGCGACCGGGCTCGATCATCCACGCACCATCTATGTATTGCCGAACGGCGATGTACTCGTGGCCGAAAGCAACGCGCCGCCGAAACCGGACGACGGCAAAGGCATCAAGGGTTTCGTCTACAGGCAGGCGCAGAAATGGGCCGGCGCCGGTGTGCCGAGCGCCAACCGCATTACGCTGCTGCGCGATGCCGACGGTGATGGTGTCGCCGAAACCCGCAGCATTTTCCTGAAAGACTTGAACTCCCCATTCGGCATGGTGCTGGTCGGCAATGATTTCTACGTCGCCAACTCCGACGCGATCATGCGTTTCCCCTATCATGAGGGAGACACCAAGATCGACGCGGCCGGCGTGAAGCTCACCGACCTGCCCGCGGGCACCATCAATCATCACTGGACCAAGGACCTGACCGCGAGCCCCGACGGCAGCAAGCTCTATGCGACCGTCGGCTCCAACAGCAATGTCGGCGAGAACGGCATCGAGGCCGAGGCCAACCGCGCCGCAGTGCTGGAGGTCGATCGTCAGAGCGGGAAGTGGCGTGTCTTCGCCTCGGGCCTGCGCAACCCGAACGGGCCCTCGTGGAATCCGCAAACCGGCGAGCTCTGGGTCGTCGTCAACGAGCGCGACGAGATCGGCAACGATCTGGTGCCTGACTACATGACCTCGGTGAAGGATGGCGGCTTCTACGGCTGGCCCTACAGCTATTTCGGCCAGCACGTCGACAGCCGCATCGATCCGCAGCGGCCGGAGCTGGTCGCAAAGGCGATCGTGCCGGATTATGCGCTCGGCGCGCATACCGCTTCCCTCGGGCTCACGTTCAACACTGGGAATCTTTTTCCGCAGGACATGGCCGGCGGCGCCTTCATCGGCCAGCACGGCTCGTGGAATCGCAAGCCACGCTCCGGCTACAAGGTGATCTTTGTGCCGTTCGCCAATGGCAAGCCTTCCGGCCCGCCGCGGGACATTCTGACCGGCTTCCTCAACGACAAGGGCGAGGCACAGGGCCGTCCTGTCGGCGTGCGCATGGCCAAGGACGGCGCGCTGCTGGTGGCCGATGACCTCGGCAACACCATCTGGCGCGTGACGCCGGCGACGCATTCGGCGGCGAAATAAGCGATCGGATCAACCAGGCGCGCTGCACAGCGGCCAAAGTTCCTACTGTGGCTTCGCTGCACGCGAACGCAAACATTACCCGCGGAGGTCGCATCCTCGCCCAAATCGCTTCTCGGTCTCGCCACGAATTCGGTTCACGAAGCATCGACCATACTTGGGGAGATGGTTATGCGGGCGACCAGACTATCTGCGCCGGTGGTGTCCAGCCATGCCACGGTAGAAATTGAGCGGCTTCAAAGTGAGCTTACCTCGTACAACGAACGAATCACGGAACTCGAAAGACAGCATCCCGAGGCTTCAAAGCTGGAGGCGCTGAAGGCGAGCGCGTTGCTGCTGGCCCGACGAATCGATGAGCTGCGCTGTCCGAACTCAACCGACTTGACCGAGCTGCTCGCCAAGTAGGTCGCGGGACCGCGGAAGAACATCGGGGACAATCTTCCCGCGGGTCAGCCGGGCGCGCTGGTCAGGGGCCTCCATGCAGCGAGCGCCGCGCGCGCAACGTGTTCCAGCTCTCGCCGAGTCGCGCCGTCGCGCGCCTGGATCGACATGCCCTGTTGCACGGTGACGTAGTATCGGGCGATCGCGGCGAGATCGGCCTCTGCTGATATCTCGCCGGACGCCACGCCATCCTGCAGACGCCGCCGCAGATCCTCGACGTTCTGCGCACGCATCGCAATCAGCTCACGCCGGACCGTTTCGGACTGCTCGGTCGCATGCAGCGCCGACAGCACCACCAGGCAACCCAGCGGCCGGTTCCGTCGCGTGAACGCCCTCGCCGTCTGCATGAGATAGCTTTCGACCGCTTCATAGGCGGTATGCGCGGTGGCCGTGCCAGCCCAGATCTCGGGCCCCTCGGTCGCGCTATAGAGTTGCAGCGCTTGCCGGAACAGTTCTTCCTTGCAGCCGAAGGCCGCATAAAGGCTCGGCGAAGCGATCCCCATCGCCGTGGTGAGATCGGTCATCGAGGCTCCTTCATAGCCCTTGACCCAAAACACCTCCATGGCGCGCGCCAGCGCCGCATTCTTGTCGAAGCCTCTGGGGCGACCGCGTTCAACCATCCGTCCTCCCGATTTCTGTGTCGTTCAATGCATAATCAGCTTGACCATCCGGTGCAACCGACCTATTTCTGTATCAATCGACACATAAATGGAGATACATCATGAGCGCATTGCAGGGAAAGCGGGCGTTGGTGACGGGCGCGAGCCGCGGGATTGGCGCTGCGATCGCAAGAAGGCTCGCGGCCGATGGCGCGAACGTTGCGATCACCTATGAACGTTCGGCCGACAAGGCGCAGGCGGTGGTGGCCGAGATCGAGCGATTGGGCCGACGGGGACTTGCGATCAAGGCCGACAGCGCTGATGCCGCCGCGGTCAAAGCAGCCGTGGATCAGGCCGCGAAGGCCTTCGGCGGCCTCGATATTCTCGTCAACAATGCCGGCATCCTCAGGGGCGGACCAATCGAGGAACTAAGCCTCGAAGACATCGACGCGACGCTCGCGATCAACGTCCGGGCGGTGGTGGTCGGATCGCAGGCAGCCGCAGCGCACATGGGCGAGGGTGGCCGTATCATCTCGATCGGCAGCAATCTCGCGACCCGCGTACCCGATTCCGGCATCAGCCTCTACTCCATGAGCAAGTCCGCGCTGATCGCCTGGACCAAGGGCCTGGCGCGCGATCTCGGCGGCCGCGGCATCACGGTCAACATCGTGCATCCGGGCTCGACCGACACCGACATGAATCCCGCTGAAGGCGAGCAGGCGGTCGCCCAGCGGGCGCGGATGGCGATCCCCCGCTACGGCAACGCGGAGGACGTCGCAGCGCTGGTCGCATTCGTGGCTGGACCACAAGCGCACTCGATGAATGGCACTGAACTTACCATCGACGGCGGCGCCAACGCGTGAGCGGCCGGGCTATACCCGTCATGCGCGCCGGGGCGCCATGCCCCGGCGTTTTGCCATGGTTATCGCAGCGCGCTACAGATGAGCGCGATCAATCACACCCGGAAATGCTTGGAGAGCTTCAGGCCCTGGGCCTGATAGTTCGAGCCGATGCGCTGACCGTATAGCGCGTCGGGCCGGGCGAGCATTTTCTCGTAGACCAGGCGGCCGACGATCTGACCGTGCTCGAGGATGAACGGCACCTCGCGCGAGCGCACTTCCAGCACGGCGCGTGCGCCCTGCCCGCCGGCGCCGGCATAGCCGAAGCCGGGATCGAAGAAACCGGCATAGTGCACGCGGAATTCACCGACCAGAGGATCGAACGGCACCATCTCGGCGGCGTAGTCCGGCGGCACCTGCACGGCTTCCTTTGAGGCGAGGATATAGAACTCACCGGGATCGAGGATCAGGCTGCCGTCGGGGCGCGCGCGGATCGGCTCCCAGAAATCATCGACCGCATAGCCGCCACGGCGATCGACATCGACCACGCCGGTGTGGCGCTTGGCACGATAGCCGACGAAGCCGCCGGAATTCTCGCCCGAGAGATCAACCGAGACCGCAACGCCATTGGTGAGATCGGCATCGTCGATATCGACCAGGCGCTCGAGAGCATGCAGCGTGTCGAGTTCGTCGGCGTTGAGGATGGCATCGCCGGTGCGGAAGCGCACCTGGGACAGCCGCGAGCCCTCGCGCACCAGGATCGGAAACGTCTTGGGGCTGATCTCGGCATAGAGCGGGCCGTGATAGCCGGCACCGATCATGTCGAAACGACGCGTGCCGTCAGCGATCACGCGAGTGAAGACGTCGAGCCGTCCGGTCGAACTCTTGGGGTTCGCGCTGGCTACGATCTCCGGCGGCAGCGCGAGGCTTTCCAGGAGCGGCACGATATAGACGCAGTTAGTCTCGAGTACCGCATCATCGGACAGATCGATTTCGTGCAGCTTCAGCTCGTCGATGCGCTCTGCGACGGTGGCATCCGGACCGGGGAGGAAGCTCGCGCGCACGCGATAGGCGATGTCGCCGAGGCGAAGGTCGAGGCTCGCAGGCTGGATCTGGCTCTCGACAAAGGGATAGGCCGGCAGGATCAGGCCCGCATCCGCCATCGCCGCGATCATGCGGTCGGGCAGGATCCCATTGGCATCGTCTTGCAGCACGAACGACACGGACGCAATCCCTCAAGACGGTTCACGGCCATTTGCGGCCCCAAATTATCGGATTTCATCGGTTAACCGAAGCGTGGCTTGACGGAAAGGGCGGGAACGAATATCAGCACCACTTATCCCGTGGTGATTTGAGCCGGCCGGCTTGCAGCCACGTTAAATAAATCGCTAAACAGGCCGGGGACCTCAGCGATCCCGGCTCTTTAGGCCGGTTTTTTTGTGACCATTTTCGAAAATGATGGGTCACGTTGGAGGTCCTATGTCTGAGTCAAAATCGGCTACGCGCCACCGTCCTGAAACCCGGCTGGTTCATTCCGGAACGCTACGTTCACAATTCGGCGAGACGTCCGAGGCGCTGTTCCTGACCCAAGGGTTTGTCTACGCGACCGCCGAGGAGTGCGAGGCGCGGTTCAAGGGCGAGGATCCCGGCTTCCTCTATTCGCGCTTCTCCAATCCCGACATCTCGATGTTCGAGCGGCGCATGATCGAGCTTGAAGGCGCGGAATCCGCGCGCGCCACCGCGACCGGCATGGCGGCGGTGACGACCGCGATCCTGGCGCCGCTGAAGGCCGGCGATCACGTGGTGGCCTCCAAGGCGATGTTCGGCTCGTGCCGCTACGTGGTGGAGGATCTGTTGCCGCGCTACGGCATCCAGTCGACCCTGGTCGACGGGCTCGACCTCGACCAGTGGAAAAAGGCGATCCGGCCGAACACCAAGACCTGCTTCCTGGAGAGCCCGACCAACCCGACGCTCGACGTACTCGACATCGGCGCGATCGCCGAGATCGCGCACCAGGGCGGCGCGCGGCTGATCGTCGACAATGTGTTCGCCACCCCGATCTGGCAGAGCCCGCTGTCGCTCGGCGCCGACGTCGTGGTCTATTCGGCGACCAAGCATATCGACGGCCAGGGGCGCTGCCTCGGCGGCATCATCCTCTCCTCCGAAGCCTTCATCAGCGAGCACATCCATAATTTCCTGCGCCAGACCGGGCCGTCGATGTCGCCGTTCAACGCATGGATATTGCTGAAGGGACTGGAGACGCTCGCGGTGCGTGTCCGCGCGCAGACCGAGACGGCCGCGAAGATCGCCGATGTGCTGGCAAGTCATCCGAAGATCACGCGGTTGATCTATCCCGGCCGCACCGACCATCCGCAGGCGGCCACGGTGAAAAAGCAGATGCGTTCGGGATCGACCCTGATTGGATTCGAGGTGAAGGGCGGCAAGGCCGGCGCGTTCCGCTGCCTCAACGCCCTCAAGATCGCGCGCATCTCCAATAATCTCGGCGACGCCAAGAGTCTCGTCACCCACCCCGCCACCACGACGCATCAGCGCCTCGCGCCAGAAGCGCGCGCCGAGCTCGGCATCAGCGAAGGCTTCATCCGCTTCTCCGCCGGCCTCGAGCATGCGGATGATCTGATCGAGGATTTTGTCCAAGCGCTGGAGAGGGTGTGATGGCCTTCACCCTCGCCTGAAAGGGGAGGGTCGGATCGCATGTAGCGAAGCGGAATGCGATCCGGGGAGGGGTCATCTCTCTCAACACGGGCAGCGTCTTCGCGGAGAGACTTGACCCCTCCCCGCCGCTCATTTCATTCGCGTCGACCCCCAGAGCGAGCTTCGCTCGTCTCGACCCTTTCAGGGGAGGGTGAGATTCACATCGGCCTGTACGTCCGCACGTCGGCGGGCACATTGACGCCGAGCTTGATCTGGCCGACCGACTTGATGATGTCGTCGCCGAGTAACTGGGCGAAGCAGGCATAGCCCCAGTCGTTCATGTGCAGTCCATCGGCGATCACGAAGCTGTCGATCGGGATCGACTGCTTCTCGTGCCACTCGCGCATCACCTCAAAGCGCGGGAAGATGCTGACATGGCGGAGTTCGGCCACCCGGTTGAGCAGACGGATGATCTTGTTGGCGTTGGCGGCGCGCTCGGTGACGCGCGGCGAGTATTGGGGATCGACCAGCACGACGTCGGCGCCGGCCGCTTGGATGCGCGCCACGCCGTCCTCGACCATCTTTCCGGTCTCGCTGGGGTCGAGGTCGCGCAACACCGCATTGGTGCCGACCTGCCAGATCACGAGGTCCGGATGCACATCGATCACCTCGGTCTGCAGGCGCCGCATCATTTCGGGCGCGTCTTCGCCGCCCCGGCCGCGATTGACGACACGGATGTCGGAGCCGGGATATTGCCGGTGCAGTTGCGCCGCGAGCCGGTTCGGATAGGTGAATTCCGGCGCCGACGAGCCATAGCCCTGGGTCGAGGACGAGCCGAAGGCGACGATCGTGACCGGTTGGCCCGCGGCAAGCTTGCTCGCGACATGAGGCAGCGAGCCCATCGTCTTCGATACGCCCTTCGGCGGCAGGCAGGGGACGCGACGGAAAATGTCGCCGGCGGACTTTGCGACTTCCTTCACCTTGTCGATCGCCTTGCCCGCGAGGCCCCTATGCGCGACATCATGCTGAGCAGCACCGGCCATATTGGCCGCAGCCGCCGTGGATGGTCCCGGTTTGTCGGATGGTTTGTCGGATGAGGGGTGGGATTTCGCGCCCTCAGAAAGCGCCGCATGGTGGTCGCCTTGCGCAACTTGCGCGCGCAGCGGCGAGGTCACGAGCATGGATGCCGTGACGGCGGCAGCTGCGACCAGCCATGTGCTTCGACAAAAAGGGCGGTAGGCACTCATTAACGCTGCTTCCCTCTAGTTCTGCTGCGCCGGTCCGAGATGGGCCGCGTCGATCACGAATTTCGACAGCGCACGGCCGAGGCAGGCATGCACCCGCTTGGCCAGTTCGACGCCATGGGCGGGGCTGAACAGGTCGAAATCGCCGGCATCGTTCCAGTGATGCATGATGGCGAAACGATCAAACAGCGGAACATCATGTTCTTGTGCCGACACCCGCATATTATCTAGGTATGGTGAGCCGGAAATCATGCTTTCGGTGCGGGGGCTGTACTGAAGATTGACCAGGACCACGTCGGTTCCCGCCTGCTGCAACGCACCAATCCCCGCATCGACGGCGTTACGAAAATCGTCAAGATCGGTCGATCGGATAGCATCGACGGTTCCCGTCTGCCAGATGACCAAAGTAGGCCTTTTTTCTTCCACCAGCTTAACAAGGCCGCCCCCCATGTCCTCCGTGGTCCTGGCACCCTGCACTTCCACGGACAGGTTCACGGCCGTCGAGGGCAGGCTTTCCTTGAGCGCGGCCTGCAACTTTGCCGGGTAGGCGCTTCCTTCCGAGGAGGGAATGGTGGAGGAGCGGCTGCCGACCACGAGCACGTTCAGGGGTTGGCCGCTCCTTACCGCCTCGGCCACTTTGGGCAACTTGCTTTCGGTGGATAGCAGATTGGATGGGACGTCGCAGATCTGCTCGGGGTCGCCGGCGCGCGCCGGGGCAGCGGCCAGATAGCCGGCCAGCAGTGTCAGGCCCAGCACAGTCCCGAAGCCGGACTTCATACCGCCCCTCCCGCCAAGTCGGCATTGCCGCCGGCGCTCTTGTATCGCGAGGCGCCTTTGTCGGCGGAGTGTTTGTACCACGAAATCACCCACGCCATGGCGCACATGATGACAATCCCGGTGACGCTGACCAGGAAGTGCATCCCGGCGCCGCCGGACACCTCGGCCAAGATGAAGTGCCCGGCAAACGCCAGGAACACGCCGAGGCAGAATATCTCAAGGGAGTGCTGACCGCAGAGGATCAAAGGTCGCAGCCACGGCGATTTCAGGCCAGGCCAATCCTTCGGGAGGACGCGAACTGTAATCGCCGCCAGCGCCAGGAAATGAGCAAACCGCAAGACGTCCAGATCGGTCTTGTTGATCGGGTACATCCACTGCTCGATGCGGCGCGGCACGATGTGGCCGAGCTGCGGCAGGTACCAGGACAGCGTGACCAGGAACGCCGCGAACAGATAGGCGATGCAGATCCAGAATGTGATCGGAGGGGCCAGGATGCGCGACATCCTCCTTGCTCCGCCGAGCGCGCACCAGGCGCCGAACACGAACAGCAATTGCCAGGCAAACGGATTGAACGCCCAGACGCCGTTCGGATAGGCGCTGAGATAAAGATCGAAGTGCCAGGTCAGGACGTAGAGGGCGGCCGAGAGCGCCAGCGTCACGTCGGTCCGCCATTTCATCAGCCACAGGATCAAGGGCAGGAACAGCATCAGCACGATGTACAGCGGCAGCACGTCCATGTTGACGGGACGGAAGCGGAGCAAGAGCGCCTGGACGATGGTGACATCAGGCTGCTTGAGGAAATCCATGATCCCCATCTCTTCGGTGTAGAGCGGGTTCTCGAAGCGGGTGGCGACGTAGGAGATTTCCGCAAGGAAGATCGTGAACAGGAAAACGTGCGCGACGTAGATCTGCCAGACGCGGCGCAGGATGCGTGCGGTCGCGACCACGACGCCAACCTGAAGCATCGCGCGGCCATAGACGAAGGCCGCGGTGTAGCCGGAGATGAAGATGAAGATCTCGGTCGCGTCGGAGAAGCCGTAGTTGCGGATCGTGAGCCAAGTCAGGATGTTCGTTGGCAAATGATCGATGAAGATCAGCCATAGCGCGAGCCCGCGGAACAGGTCGAGCCGCAATTCGCGCTCCGAGGTGGCCTGCGGCGTGACCGCAGGCGCGGCGGCGGCCGCTGCACTCGCGTCCTTGGCATCAGCAAGACGCATCCCGGAAATTGGATCGGCAATCGACGGCATCAGGCACCATGACCGTGCGAAGTTTTGCGCCGCCCCGACTTGAAAAAGATAATATCCGCTCGCGAGTTGCGGACAAGATACGGGATTGACGCGGACGCTCGCGCCTTTAGAGCGGAACTATGGTCAAACGGCGATGAAGAATGCCGGCCGAGCAAACTTTCCTCGCCGGGCCTGACGATTGGTTCCTCCGGACTTATTGGCTATGATGCGATCTGAGGAGACTGCAAAAGTGTACCGCGCCACCACCCGCGATATCGAAGTCACCGTCGAGCCGAACTTCCTGCCGGAACGTTCGTCGATCGAGAACCGGCAATATTTCTGGTCCTATACCATCGTCATCACCAATTCCGGCACCGAGACGGTGCAACTGCACACCCGGCACTGGATCATCACCGACGCCACCGGCCGCCAGCAGGAAGTGCGCGGCGAAGGCGTGGTCGGCGAGCAGCCGGTGCTCGCGCCGGGCGAGCGCTTCGAATACACCTCCGGCGTGCCGCTGCCGACCGCCTCCGGCTTCATGAGCGGGCGCTACCAGATGGTGAGCGAAAGCGGCGAACGGTTCGAGATCGACGTGCCGACGTTTTCGCTCGACAGCCCGGCGGACGGGAAAAGGGTGTTGAATTGACGAGCGCATGTGCTGCTCGTCATCACCGGGCTTGACCCGGTGATCCATCTCTTCAAAGGAATTTTGCAGGAATCGTAGGGTGGGCAAAGGCGCCCTTCGCGCCGTGCCCACCATCAGCACTCCGCTCGCAAATGGTGGGCACGCTTCGCTTTGCCCCACCCCACATTTGAGAGAGTTTATTCCACCCCCGCTTCATCCGGGGTGAATTCGTAGACCGACGAGCAGAACTCGCAGGTGACGACGACCTTGCCGTTCTTCACCATGTCGGCGCGGTCCTTCGGCGTAAAGCTTTTCAGCATCGAGGACACGGCCTCGCGCGAGCAGGAGCATTGCGCGCGCAGCGGCAAAGGCGCGAACACACGCACGCCGCGCTCGTGGAACAAGCGGTACAACAGCCGCTCGCCCGAAAGATCGGGGTCGAGCAGTTCGACGTCTTCGACCGTTCCGATCAGCGACTGACCCTCGACCCAGGCGTCGTCTTCCGGGACCTCATGAGCGACGGTGCCCTCGGGCGCATCACCGGGATGCAGATCGGCTTGCCGCGCGCGCTCCGGCGCCTTCGGCAGGAACTGCAGCAGCATGCCGCCGGCGCGCCAGCGATGCTTGCCGCCATCGCCGCCGCGCCATTCCTCGCCGACCGCAAGCCGCACCCGCGTCGGAATCTGTTCCGAGCGCAGGAAATATTCATGGGCGGCATCTTCGAGGCTGCCGCCATGGAGCGCGACCAGGCCCTGGTAACGGCTCATGTCCGGACCCTGGTCAATGGTCATCGCGAGATGGCCCTTGCCGAGCAGCGCGCCGGAATCGAGTCCCTCGTGCAGCCGCGCTGCATCGTAGCGCGCATAGGCGCGCAGCCGGTCCGGCGCCCTGAAGTCGACGATCAGGAATGAGACCGGGCCGTCGGTCCGGGTCTGCAGGATGAAACGCCCGTCGAACTTCAGGGATGAACCGAGCAGCGTGGTCAGCACAATCGCCTCGCCGAGTAATTTGCCAACGGCAGGCGGATAATCGTGCTTGTGCAGGATGTCGTCGAGGGTGGGACCGAGCCGCGTCAGCCGGCCGCGCAGATCGAGCGCATCGATCTCGAACGGCAGCACCGCGTCGTCGACCGGCACAGCTGATGGTGCGCGGGTCGGCGTTTCCGTGATCTTGATGTCGGGAGATTGTGAAACCATGGCGCTTTATCTGGGGTCTCGAGAGGCGAAACGAAAGGGGTTCACATCTATCGTTGTTAGCTGTCATCCCTGCGAAAGCGGGGATCCATAACCACTGATGTCAATATTGCGAAAGGCTGGGGCCGCAGCCTGATGCAACAACTCACATCGGTGGTTATGGGTCCCGGCTCGCGCTTCGCTTGGCCGGGACGACAGCTATGTTGACGACGCGCTACGCCGCCGCGTCAAAACACCAGGCCAGAATACCCTTTTGCGCATGCAGGCGGTTCTCGGCTTCGTCGAACACCACCGATTGCGGACCATCGATCACCTCGTCGGTGACTTCCTCGCCGCGATGCGCGGGCAGGCAATGCATGAACAGTGCATCGGGCTTTGCCAGCGACATCAACTTGGCATTGACCTGATAGGGCCGCAGTACATTGTGCCGGTGCTCTCCGTCCTTGTCGCCCATCGACACCCAGGTGTCGGTGACGACGCAGTCGGCGCCACGTACAGCCGCTTCGGGATCGTTGCCAAGCACGATCGGCGCCTGGGTTGCCTTGATCCAGTCGCGCATCGCCTTGTTCGGCGCGAGCTGCGGTGGCGTCGCGATGTTGAGCCTGAACTTGAAGCGCTCGGCGGCATGCGCCCAGGACGCCAGCACATTGTTGTCGTCACCGGTCCAGGCCACGGTCTTGCCCTCGATCGAACCGCGACGTTCCTCGAACGTCATCAGGTCGGCCATCACCTGGCAGGGATGCGAGCGGCGCGTCAGCCCGTTGATCACGGGGACGGTGGCATGCGCGGCAAGCTCCAACAGCGCCTCGTGGTTGAGGATGCGGATCATGATCGCATCGACATAGCGTGACAGCACGCGCGCGGTATCGGCAATGGTCTCGCCACGGCCGAGCTGCATCTCGGCACCGGTGAGCATGATCGATTCACCGCCAAGCTGGCGCATGCCGACGTCGAAAGACACCCGCGTGCGGGTGGAGGGGCGCTCGAAGATCATCGCCAGGGTCTTGCCCTCGAGCGGCGCGCTCCTCTCATGCGCCTTCAGCTTCGCCTTCATGGCCGCGCCGGCGGCGAGGATGGTGCGCAGCTCCTTCAGCGGCAGCTCATTGATGTCGAGGAAGTGACGAGGCGTCTTGCTCATTGCCCCGCTGCCTTCTTTGTGGAGGCGCTGGAGAGCGCGGTGCAGGCGCGTTCCAGGCACGCGATGGCGTGCTCGATTTCGGCCTCGCTGACGATCAATGGTGCGAGAAAGCGCACCACGTTCTCGCCGGCGCCGACCGTAAGCAGCTTCTGCTCGCGTAGCGCGTTGACGAGGTCGCCCGATGGCACCACGGCCTTGACGCCGATCAGAAGCCCCTCGCCCCGCACTTCGGCGAGAATGGCCGGATAGCGGTCGACCACAGAGGCAAGCTTCTGCTTGAGCAGGAGCGACATCTTCTGCACGCGATCGAAGAAGCCGGGCTCCAGCATCACATCGAGCACGGCGCCGGCGGCCGCGACCGCAAGCGGATTGCCGCCGAAGGTCGAGCCGTGCGAGCCCGGCGTCATGCCGGACGCGGCTTCCGCCGTCGCCAGGAAGGCGCCGATCGGAAAGCCGCCGCCGAGCGCCTTGGCCAGCGACATCACATCAGGGGTGACCCCGACGCGCTTGTAGGCGAAAAGATCGCCGGTGCGGCCCATGCCGGTCTGCACTTCGTCGAAGGCGAGCAGGAGGCCGTGCTCGTCGCAGAGCTGGCGCAGCGCCTTGAAGAAGACCGGCGGCGCGGAACGCACGCCGCCTTCGCCCTGCACCGGCTCGATCAGGATGCCGGCAGTCTCTGGACCAATCGCGCGTTTCACTGCGTCGAGGTCGCCATGCGGCACCTGGTCGAAGCCGTCCATCGGCGGGCCGAAACCCTCGAGGTATTTGGCGGCGCCGGTCGCGGCGAGTGTCGCGAGCGTGCGGCCGTGGAAGGCGCCTTCGAAGGTGATGATGCGATAGCGTTCCGGATGTCCTTTCGAGAAGTGATAATGGCGCACGATCTTGATCACGCCTTCCATTGCTTCCGCGCCGGAATTGCAGAAGAACACGAGGTCCGCGAAGCTCTGCTCGCACAGCCGCGCGGCAAGCTTCTCGCCGTCCGGGCTCTTGAACAGGTTCGACATGTGCCAGAGCTTTGTCGCCTGGTCCTGCAGCGCCTTCACCAGATGCGGATGGGCATGGCCGAGCGCATTCACCGCGACGCCGGAGGTGAAGTCGAGATAACGCTCGCCATTGGTCGAGATCAGCCAACAGCCTTCGCCGCGCTCGAAGCCGAGATCGGCCCTAGCAAAAACGGGAAGCAGATGCGACGTGGCGCTGTCGATCATGGCAATCACTGAGGGGTTTCAGACAAGCCTTTCAGATAAGCCTTGGCGGCGTGCAGCGATGCGACACGCGGCTCGAGGCTCATCCAGCGAAAACAAAACGTGCCGCCTTTGCAGGGCGGCACGTGGAGGCATTCTATGCGCGCGGCGGGTGCTGTCAATCGCCACGAAGCCGCCAAGCTGCGCTGTAAGTTACCGGTAATCCGTAGCTTTCCGGTGTGGTGGAAAACCCCGATTGCAATCCCTAAATGTCGGAACATGTGGACGCATAGGCGCGGACTCTTGCGCCAGAGTCACGCCATATTGTAGCGTTCTGCCTGTCGGGTACGACATCTCGTGCGGCAGTTTTGATCCCAAGAGTCTTTTGTGTGCGGCGTACACGTTCGGGCGCGCTTTTCGCGTCCGGCGAGCCTTAAGGGATTCTGCCCGCTGGGATTTTTGAGATTTGGCATCGCAGCGCTGTCCCAGGATCGGCCGGCGCAACGCGAAGGGAAACATGCGATGACGGTATTGACCTGGTCCGACGAACGCGTCGAGCAGTTGAAGAAGCTCTGGGAAGCCGGGCTCTCGGCCAGCCAGATCGCTGCGGAACTCGGCAACGTGACCCGCAATGCGGTGATCGGCAAGGTCCATCGTTTGGGCCTGTCCGGCCGCGCCAAGAGCCCGGCTGCAGCCGCGCCGCGGCAGCGCAAGGCGCGTCCCGCACAGCCGATGATGCGCGTGGCGCGACCGGTCTCGCGCGGCAATACCGCGCTCGCCCACGCCTTCGAAGTGGAGGTGGAAGCGGACCCCGTGGCCTACGACAATGTGGTGCCGATGAGCCAACGACTGTCGCTGCTCGAATTGAACGAGGCTACCTGCCACTGGCCGGTCGGCGATCCCTCGACCCCGGAGTTCTTCTTCTGCGGCGGCAAGGCGCTTCCCGGCCTGCCCTATTGCGCGCACCACTCGCGCATCGCCTACCAGCCGGTGGGTGACCGTCGCCGTCCGACGGTAAAGCCGTCACACGGCAAGTAACAATATTTGCTGCTTCAACGAAGTCGTCCCGGCCTTGAGCCGGGACGACAGCTCAGATCATGAGCGCGCGGACTTACGACTGCTCGGCCTTCGCGAAGCGATCGTCCAGCGCGTAGCCGGCACCGCGGACGGTGCGAATCGGGTCCTGCTCGCGGCCGGGATTGAGCAATTTGCGCAGGCGGCCGATGTGGACGTCGACGGTGCGCTCGTCGATATAGATGTCGCGGCCCCAGACGCTGTCGAGCAATTGCTCGCGGCTGAACACGCGGCCCGGATGCTCCAGGAAGAACTCCAGCAGGCGATATTCGGTCGGGCCGAGATCGATGGGCCGGCCCGAACGCGCGACGCGACGCTTCTCGCGGTCGAGCTCGATGTCACCATAGGTGAGCACGGTGGCAAGCCGCTCCGGACTTGCCCGGCGCAACAGGCCCTTCACCCGCGCAAGCAGTTCGGGCACCGAGAACGGCTTGACGATGTAGTCGTCGGCGCCGGTTGCCAGTCCCCTCACGCGCTCGCTTTCCTCGCCGCGCGCGGTCAGCATGATGATCGGGAGCTGCTTGGTCTCGGGCCGCGCCCGCAGACGGCGGCACAACTCGATGCCGGACAGCCCCGGCAGCATCCAGTCGAGCACCACAAGGTCGGGAATGCGTTCCTTGAGCCTTGTGTCCGCATCGTCTCCACGGGCGACCGTTTCGACATCATAGCCTTCTGCATCGAGATTGTAGCGCAACAGCGTCGTCAGCGCTTCTTCGTCTTCGACCACCAGAATGCGTGCGCTCATCGGCTTGGCTTCTCCTATAGTGGGATGACTCTCTTCTTGTATCGTCACCCCACTCTTCCTTTGATGTTTTGAGCAGGATCTTTTCGGAAAACCGGCGTCGACTTTCCCGGATGATGCTCTAGTTGCCGGGAACGGTCGTGGCGAACGTCGTCATGTCCCCTTTCGGTCGCTTGTCGGTGATCTGCTGACCCTCGATCATGTAGAAGACCGTCTCCGCAATGTTGGTGGCGTGGTCGCCGATCCGCTCGATATTCTTGGCGCAGAACATCAGGTGGATGCAGAACGAGATATTGCGCGGATCTTCCATCATGTAGGTGAGGAGTTCGCGGAACAGCGAGGTGCAGATCGCGTCCACCTCCTCGTCGCCCTTCCAGACGTTCATCGCCGCCGGCAGATCGTGCGCGGCATAGGCATCGAGCACGGACTTGACCTGCGACAGCACGAGGTCGGTCATGTGCTCCAGGCCGCGGATCAGCTTCAGCGGCTGGAAGTCGTTCTCGAGCGCAGCGACCCGCTTGCCGATGTTCTTTGCGAGATCGCCGATCCGCTCGAGGTCGGTCGCCACCCGCATCGCGCCGACGATCTCGCGCAGATCGATGGCCATCGGCTGACGGCGGGCGATCGTCAGCACGGCGCGCTCCTCGATCACGCGCTGCAGGCTGTCGATCTCGATATCCGACGCGACGACACGCTTGCCGAGCGCGATGTCGCGGCGGATCAGCGCATCGACGGATTCGGTAATCATCCGCTCGACCAGCCCGCCCATTTCCGCGACGAGGCGAGTCAATTCCTGAAGATCGCTATCGAATGCCTTGGCGGTATGTTCAGAAACCATGATGTCTCTCCTCAGCCGAACCGGCCGGTGATGTAGTCCTGGGTGCGTCGATCGCTCGGCGAGGTGAATATCTTGCTGGTGTCGTCGAACTCGATCAGTTCGCCCAGATACATGAAGGCGGTCTTGTCGGAGACGCGCGCCGCCTGCTGCATGTTATGCGTGACGATCGCGATCGTGTAGTCCTCCGACAGCTCCTGGATCAGCTCCTCGACCTTGGCGGTCGAGATCGGATCGAGCGCCGAGCAGGGCTCGTCGAACAGGATCACTTCGGGCCGCACGGCAACCGTACGGGCGATGCAAAGACGTTGCTGCTGACCGCCGGAGAGGCTGAGGCCCGACGCGTTGAGCTTGTCCTTGACCTCGTTCCACAGCGCCCCGCCGCGCAGCGCCTTCTCGACGCGGCCGTCCATTTCGGATTTCGAGATCTTCTCGTACAAGCGGATGCCGAAGGCGATGTTCTCATAGATCGTCATCGGGAACGGCGTCGGCTTCTGGAACACCATTCCGATCCGTGCCCGCAGCAGGTTCAGGTCGAGTTTGGGGTCGAGGATGTTGGTCTGGTCCAGCATCAGTTGGCCGGTGGCGCGCTGGCCCGGATAGAGATCGTACATCCGGTTGAAGATCCGCAGCAGCGTCGACTTGCCACAACCAGACGGACCGATGAAGGCGGTGACTCGGTTGGTGCCGAGCGTCAGGTTGATGTCCTTCAGCGCGTGGTGCTCGCCGTAATAGAAGTTGAGGCTGCGTGCGGTCACCTTCGGCGCCGCTTCCGGCAGCGACTTCTGGGGAATGGCCGCGCTCGGGCTGGTCGTCGATATGGAGAGATCGGTCATTTTGCGCTCCTTTCGGCGCCGAGGATGCGCGCGCTGATGTTCAGCGCGAGCACGGTCAAGGTGATGAGCAGAGCCCCGCTCCAGGCAAGCTGCTTCCAATATTCGTAGGGGCTCTGCACGAAGTTGTTGATGGTCACCGGCAGGTTCGCCATCGTCCTTGTCAGATCCAGGCTGAAGAACTGGTTGGACAGCGCGGTGAACAGCAGCGGCGCGGTTTCGCCGGCGACACGGGCGGTCGCCAGCAGCACACCCGTGATCAGGCCGGAACGCGCCGCACGATAGGCGATCCTCTTGATCACCAGCGAGCGCGGAAGGCCAAGTGCGGAAGCCGCCTCTCGCAGCGGGCTGGGGACGAGCAGCAGCATGTCCTCGGTGGTGCGCAGCACGACGGGAATGACGATCACCGCCAGCGCCAGCGAGCCGGCCAGCGCGGAGAAGCCGCCCATCGGCACCACGACGGCACCATAGATGAACAGGCCTATGATGATCGACGGCGCGCTCAAGAGGATGTCGTTGATGAAGCGGATCACCGAGGTGAGCCGGTCATGCCTGCCGTATTCGGCGAGATAGGTGCCGGCAAACAGACCGAGCGGCGCGCCGATGCCGACGCCGATGAAGGTCATGATCACCGAACCGACGATCGCGTTCCAGAGACCGCCGTCGGTGGAGCCGGGCGGAGGCGTGTTCTTGGTGAAGACGTCGAGGGTAAGGCCGGCGAGACCGTTGTAGAACAGCGTGAAGAGGATCAGCGCCAGCCAAGTGACGCCGAACAGGGCAGCGGCGAAGCAAAGCCCGCGGATGATGATGTCGTTGCGGCGACGGGACCTGTAAATTGGGTTCATGGCTTAGTTCCCCGCCTTCTTTTCCAGGCGCATCAGCATCAGTCGCGCGCAGGCGAGAACGATGAACGTCAGCACGAACAGCAAGAGGCCAAGCAGGATCAGGCCCGACTGGTGCAATCCGTCGCTCTCGGCGAATTCACTCGCGATCGCCGCCGAGATCGTGGTGCCGGGCGCGAAGATCGAGGAAGAGATGCGGAACGAGTTGCCGATGATGAAGGTCACAGCCATGGTTTCGCCGAGGGCGCGGCCGAGCGCCAGCATAATGCCGCCGATCACGCCGACGCGGGTATACGGGATCACGACATTGCGGACGACCTCCCAAGTGGTGCAACCGACCCCGTAGGCCGCCTCCTTCAAGACCGGCGGCACCGTCTTGAACACGTCGACCGAAATCGCCGTGATGAAAGGCAGCACCATGATCGCGAGGATCAGCGAGGCATTGAACAGGCTGAGATAGGACGGCGGGCCTGCGAACACCGCGCCCAGCACCGGCACACCGTCGAACAACCGGATCATGAACGGCTGGAAGGTGTTTGCGAGGAACGGGCCGAGCACGAAGAAGCCCCACATGCCGTAGATGATCGAGGGGATGCCGGCCAGGAGTTCAATCGCGATGCCGATCGGGCGGCGCAGCCATTGCGGACAAAGCTCAGTGAGGAACACGGCGATACCGATGCCGACGGGAATGGCGATCATCATTGCGATCACCGAGGTGATCAGCGTGCCGTAGACCGGGCCGAGCGCACCGAGCACCGGCGGATCGGCCGAGGGCGCCCAGCGCTGCGTCCACAGGAACGGGAGGCCATATTCCTTGATTGCCGGCCAGGCGCCGGCGATCAGTGAAAGAATGATGCCGCCAAGGATCAGGAGCACCGAAATCGCGCAGGCGCGGGTGATCCAGTAGAAGGTGATGTCACCGAGTTTGAAAGCGCTGAGGGCCTTGGCACGATCGTAAGGTCCAGCCGCTGCCAATACGTCGCTTTGAACGGCCATGTCTGCCACGCCAATCCCCTGTGTTGACCTGATACGGAAAAACGCTCGCTTCTTCCCGAGCGATCTTGCTGACGACTTTATCCAGCGTCACTCTTGGGTCCGAGGACCAGACCCGGAACCCCTTGGGATTCCGGGATCACCTGCCGTACTCGCGCCCCGGAAGATGATGGGGCGCGAGGGGCGCGATGCAAGGCTCAGCTCTTGATGTCCGACGCCCAGGTCTTTTCGATCAGCTTGACGACCGCTTCCGGCATCGGAATGTAGTCGAGCTCTTCGGCCGCCTTGTCGCCCTTCTCGAAAGACCACTTGAAGAACTTGAGGGCTTCGGCCGAAGCCGCCTTGTCCGCGGGCTGCTTGTGCATCAGGATGAAGGTCGCCGCCGTGATCGGCCAGGAGGCGTCGCCCGGCTGGTCGGTCAGGATCACGTAGTAGCCCGGAGCCTTGGACCAGTCGGCATTGGAGGCGGCTGCCTGGAAGGCTGCCATGGTCGGTTGCACGGTCTTGCCGACCTTGTTGATCATGGCGGCGTAGGTCAGCTTGTTCTGCTTGGCGTAGGCATATTCGACATAGCCGATCGCGTTCTTGGTCTGGCTGATGTTGCCGGCAACGCCTTCGTTACCCTTGGCGCCAACGCCAACCGGCCACTCGACCGCGGTGCCCGAGCCGACCTTGGACTTCCAATCCGGGTTGGCCTTGGAGAGGTAGTCGGTGAAGTTGAAGGTGGTGCCGGAGCCATCGGACCGGCGGACCACGGTGATGGCATCCGACGGCAGCTTAACCTTCGGATTGAGCTTGGCGATGGCCGGATCGTCCCACTTGGTGATCTTGCCGAGATAGATGTTGCCGAGCACTTCGCCCGACAGCACGAGCTCGCCCGGCTTCACGCCTTCGAGGTTCACCACCGGCACGATCGCACCCATGACCATCGGCCATTGGACGAGGCCATCCTTTTCGAGCTGCTCGGGCTTGAGCGGAGCGTCGCTGGCGCCGAAGGTCACGGTCTTGGCCTGGATCTGCTTGATGCCGGCACCCGAACCGATCGATTGATAGTTCAGGCCGTTGCCCGTCTCCTTCTTATAGGCGTCCGCCCATTTGGAGTAGATCGGGAACGGAAATGTCGCACCCGCCCCTGTGATATCGGCTGCGAAGGCCGACGTCGACACGGCGACCAGGCCGGCAGCGACGATTGTCCTAAAGAAATTCATAGGGTGGTCTCCATCCTGTGAGCGAAGCGCCGGATGCGCCCGATCGCGCTCACGCCGGTCCGTTTAGGAGCGGTCGATGCTCGTTTTATAAAGGTTGGATGACAGTTGGATGACATATTCAAGCAATTGAAATTGCTTGACTTTATGCCGCCGCAGCAGCCTTCACCTGGGGAAAGCAGGCGGTAAAAGTAGCGCCGTTTTTTGGCACGCTTTCGATCAAGAGACGGCCGCGATGACGGTTAAGAATATGTTTAACCAACGATAATCCGAGCCCGGTTCCGCCCTGGGCCCGACTGTCGCCGACGTCGACCCGGTAGAAGCGCTCGGTCAGCCGCGGCAGGTGTTCTGGGGAGATGCCAGGACCGAAATCCCGCACCATGATCCGGATCTCCGGGGCGCCCTCGCCGGAGGTGGCCTCCTTCAGCGAGACGATCACCCTGCCGCCCGAGGCGCCGTATTTCAGGGCGTTCTCGATCAGGTTCTCGAACAGCCGCAACAGCTCCTCGCGGTCTCCGGCGATCATCACCGGCGTCTCCGGCAACTCGATCTCGATCACGACCTGCCGCTCGCGCGCCAACGGCTCGAGGCCGTCGGCGACCTGGCGGATGATCGGGATCAGATCGACGCAGGTGTCGGGGCGAACATGGGCCGAGAGTTCGACCCGCGACAGCGACAACAGATCGTCGATCAGGCGCGCCATGCGGGTGGCCTGGGTATGCATGATGCCGAGGAAGCGCTCCCGCGCCCGTGGATCGTCCCTGGCCGGCCCTTGCAGGGTGTCGATGAAACCCGACAACGCCGCGAGCGGCGTCCGCAATTCATGACTGGCATTGGCGACGAAGTCGGCGCGCATTTCCTCGACCCGGCGCAGCGGCGTCAGATCGTGGAAGGTCATCAGCATGCATTTGTCGGTGCCGCCAAACAGGGTCGGCACCGGCACCGGCGTGATCACCAGCTCCATCCAACGGTCGACCGGGACATGGTCGAGATAGGCGGCGCGCCGCGGCTCGGTGGTGGCGATCGCCTCGCGCAGCGCGGTGATGATCTCCGGCGAGCGCAGCGCGAACTGGGCCAGCTCGTTCTTGCGCAGCGCCGGTGCAAGCTGGGCAGCCGCGGCATTGAGATGGATGACGCGGCCGGCGCGGTCGAGCAGCACCGCCGGGTCCGGCATGCCGGCAACGAGGGCGGCAACCGCCCCGGCCTCGACGGGGTTGACGCTACGGGTATCCTCGCGCGAGGCCGCCGGATCGTGCAGACGCCAGGGCACTAGCGCCGCGGCAGCGATGCAGAGAAACACCGCAAGCGCCCGGATCAGCGAGAGTTCATCGAACGCGACCAGCACGCTGAGCGCCAGCCCCGCGGCAAGCAGGACAATAGCCGAATGGCGCAACCGGTCAGGCCACGGCGAGAAGAAGGAGGAAGAGGATTCGTGAAGTGCCATTGAGCCGGCTTCTTCCTGTTCAGGCGACTGTTCAGGCGACGGCGTCAGGCGCTGGTGTCTCCGCGCTCGCGGACATAAACAGCCTCATGTCGCGGTTCGGCATCGGGGCCAGCCGCCAAGTGGCGCAGGCGCTTGATTCGGGCTCCCAGGATAACCTCCCGAAGCGTCAGCAAGATTACAGATATGACAAAGGGTGAAATATAGTAGAGCATCCGAAACAAAAGCATGCCACCGAGCAGATCCTCGCGGTCCATCTGCCAGAGGCCGACCAGCATGGCGGCGTCGAACACGCCGAGACCGCCGGGCGAGTGGCTGGCAAAGCCCAGCAGCGTCGACGAGACGAAGATGACGGCCACCACGATGAAGCCGAGGTTGGGCTCGTCGGGCACCAGCACGTACATCGCCAGCGCGCAGAACCCGAGGTCGACGATGCCGATGCAAATCTGCAAGAGCGTCAGCGGCCCGCCCGGCAGCGTCACCGTCCACGGCCCACGCCCGACCACCCGCGGCTGGGTCCAGACCCAGACCACATAGGCCACCAGCGCGACGATGATGGCGAACGCCGCGACGCGATTGAGCCAGGGCGGAAGCTGGTCGATCGAAGCGGCGGCTTCCGGATGATAGGCAATCCCGATGCCGAGCACCGCGGCATTGCCGAGCCAGAAGGTCAGCCCGGCCAGGAAACAGATCTTGGCGACATCGATCGCGTTCAGTCCCCAGGCCGAATAGATGCGGTAGCGCACCGCCCCGCCGGTGAAGACGCTGGCGCCGACATTGTGACCGATCGAATAGGAGGTGAAGGCGGCGAGCGCGTTGATGCGGTAGGGGACGTGGCGGTGCCCGATCGCGCGTACCGCGAACAGGTCGTAGAACGTCAGCGTGAAGTAGCCGGCCGTCACGAACAGCGCCGCCAGGGCGATCTGGCGCGGCTCGGTGCCTTTGATGGCCTCGAGCACCTCGTTGGTGTCGATGCCGCGCAGCATGTGATAGAGCACATAGCAGGCGATCGCGATGACGGTGATGCTGATCGCAACGCCCAATTTGTGCAGGACCTGCTTCTGGCGCAGAAACGCGATCGCCCTGCGGATTGCTTCCAGCATCTAGACCTCGAATTGCGATCCCGCGACGACGGCTACCGGGCGAACCCCGCCGACGCTCCGCTGCTCCCTCCCGCCTGTCGTAGCGCGTTTCGGGTCGAAGTGGAATTCGTCTAGCGACGATAAAACGCGCATCTTCAACACATTAGGGGGAGTTCATGACAGCGGATGCACAGTTTTGCTGCATTCCCGTCGATCCGACAAGGCTTTGACACGTTGGCGCTCGCCGCGGCCAGTCAGCGCCGATGCGACCGAACGTCCCGGCGGCGGCCATCGGGATCACGAAAACCTCGTTTGGCAGCCGCAACTTGGTAGCCTCTCCTAGCCGCCTGACCTGACGGGCTGGCTGCGCGACACCACCCAGTCACGCAGGCGCGATCCCACCAAGCAGCCGGCGAGGTAGAGCGCGAACATGATCAGGAACAGGTCGAGCCAATAGCCGAAGCGGCCGGGAACGACGTGGCCGAGCGCAAGCCCGATCAGGATCACCGCAAGCAGCGCCAGCCATCGCGCTAGCTTTCGTGACACGCCCTCCCCGCGCTGCACCACCGATATCCAGCCCATCGCAAAGCCGATCAACAGCGCCGCGAGCAGCCAACCCCAGAAGAATGTCGCCAGATGGGCCATCACTTCACCACGAAATCGATGCGGCGGTTCTGCGCCTTGCCTTCCTCGCTGTCGTTGCCGGCGAGCGGCTGCGTACTGCCATAGCCGACCGCCTGGAAGCGCGTCGCCGGCAGGCCGGCCTTGACCAGATAGTCCATCACCGCTTCCGCGCGCCGCTCCGAAAGCGCCTGGTTGGCGCTCTCCTCGCCGTCGCTGTCGGTGTGGCCCGCGATCTCGATGGTGGCATTCGGGCAGCGCAGCGCTGTCTCGGTGAGGCGGTCGAGCAGGCCGGCGGAGTCCGCGGAGATATCGGCCTTGCCCGATTCAAACCGAATCCTCGCCTTCGACAGGAGCTCGGCGAAAAGCTGCTGGCACACGGTCGCGTCCACCGGGGACGCGGCCGGCTTCACCGAAATATCGGCCTTGTACTGCCAGCCTTGCGGAAAATCGCGGCCGAGGCCGGCGCGGATCTGGTTGGCGGCGGCGTCATAGAACGCGTCGCCCGACAGCTTCACCTCACGATCGGTCACCACGAGCGTGCCGGTCGACAGCCGCGACAAGGCGCCGAGCGCCGGCACCACAGCGTTCGCAAAACTGGAAGGAGCGCCCACACTCGCCTTGAGGTTGTCGACAACCTTCTCCGAGAAGAACTTGCGTCCGGCGGCCGCGACGAGTGCGGCGTGAACGTTGTTGTCGGGCACGTTGCCGGTGAGCGTCAGCGTCACCGCGACCGGGTCCTTGTAAGCCTGGAAAATGTAAGGCGGCGCCTTGATGTCATTGGCTGCAACCGAATAGCCCTCGGGCAGATTCCGCATCGCCGCCGCAATTGCCTCCCGCCCGCCGAGCTCGCGCGCCATGCCCGACAGGTTGACCTTGGTGTCGGTCAGCGTGATCTTGCCATCCTTCAACTTGCCGATCTGGTCGAGCAGCAGCAGCGCCGCGCTGTCAAAGCGTGGCGGCGCGCCGCGCGCGAGCGACATCTGGTCGGCAACTTCCACGCCACCAAGCGCGCTGCGCGCGGCTTCGAGGAGCTTGCCCTTGCTCGACGGTAGCGGCGCACTGCCTGTGAGCGTCACCCGCACGACGTCGCGATCGGCCGACCAGACAAATGGCTTTGCTTCGGGAACGAGCCGCGTCTCGTCATTGACAAGGCGCACGCCAGGCACCGCCTCAACGGAGGCCACCGCGCTCTGACGGCCCTCCTCCGAGAAGGCTTCCGCCGCAAATGTCACGTCCCGGCCGGCGACCACGATCCTGCGCTTGTCAAGGATGGTGTCCTTGAGCGCGGCATTTGATCGCGCGGCGAGATCAGCCTCCACGGTTGCGGTCGAGGTCCAGGCCGCGATACCCCAACAGATGACCAGCGGAATCACGCCCGGCCACCACTTGCGACTCCACTTGAAAAGTTCGTGCATTCGGGGTCCTGGCTCCAGAACCAGAGAGAAAACAAACCCTTGGCTGACTGTCAAACCCGAAATACTGCGCCTGGTGAAGAGCGGCGTATAATCGGGAGGGCTAACCGTTTGTTCAGCGGTGGTTCGCTAATTTCGACCCGTAATGCAACCGGCCGGCCAATTTCGCGGATGAAAAAACAGCTCAGAAAAACCGTTATCCGCGCCGGACTCGAAGCGCTGTATTTTTCGGGAGCCCATTTCCTGCTGCGACCAATCTTCGCAGGCGTCGGCGCGATCTTCATGCTGCACCATGTCCGGCCTCGCCGCAATGACGAGTTCCAGCCGAACTATCACCTCGAAGTCGAACCGGAGTTCCTGCGCGCGATGCTGGAGCATCTGCGCTCGCTCGATATCGACATCGTTACCATGGACGAAATGCACCGGCGGATAGTCGAACGCGATTTCGCGCGGCGCTTTGCGTGCTTCACCTTCGATGACGGGTATCGCGACAACCGCGACCATGCACTGCCTGTCATGCGCGAGTTCGACGCGCCGTTCACTGTCTATGTCGCCAGCGATTTCGCCGCAGGGACCGGGCGGCTGTGGTGGATCGCGCTGGAGCAGGTGATCTCCAAGGTGGCCGCGATCGAGGCGCCGATCGGCGGAACGATGACACCGATCGATACCTCGACAGCGGAGGCGAAACACGCCGCCTTCGAGCGGCTGCACGGTTGGTTGCGCAGCTTGCCGGACGAGCACGATGTCGAGCGCGAGGTCTCGGCGCTGTGCGCGCGCCATGATGTCGACGAGACGACGATCGCGCGCGAGTTCTGCATGTCCTGGGACGAACTGAAGGCGTTCGCCGACGATCCGCTGGTGACGATCGGCGCGCATACCGTCACCCATTGCAATCTCGCACGGCAGCCCGAGGAAATGGCGGCGTTCGAGATGACGGCGAGCCGGGAGCGGATCGAAGCGGCGTTGGCGCGGCCGGTGCTGCATCTCGCCTATCCCTATGGCGACAAGATCGCCGCCGGCCAGCGCGAATTCGCGCTCGCCAGGGCCGCAGGCTTCAAGACAGCGGTGACGACGCGGCCCGGCATGATCTTCCCGGAAAGCGCCGATCACCTGACCGCGCTGCAACGCGTCTCGCTCAATGGTAATTACCAGGAAGCACGCATGATCCCCGTCCTGACCTCCGGCGCTGCCACCGCCGTCTGGAACGGCTTCCGCCGCATCGACGCGGCGTAGCTCCGCCGTCGTAGCCGTCGTCCCGGCGAAGGCCGGGACCCATAACCCCAGGGCGCGGTTGTGTAACGCAGGCGTCTGCCAGATCGCTTCATCGATAGATTTCGCGGTATGGGTCCCGGCCTTCGCCGGGACGACGCGATGGTTGACTCGTCTCGAGGCTCCTTTCACAACCGCGGGCAACGCATTTGGAGGGACGCATGTTCAAGGATCTGTTTTCGCTCAAGGGCCGCATCGCACTGGTGACGGGTGGCTCGCGCGGCATCGGCAGGATGATCGCCGCGGGCTTCCTCGCCCAAGGCGCGGCCAAAGTCTACATCACCGCGCGAAAGGCCGGGCCCTGCGAAGAAACGGCAAAGGAGCTTTCAGCCGAATATGAGGGCGAGTGCATCGCGCTGCCGATCGACATCTCCAGTCTCGCCGGCATCGAGATGCTGGCCGCCGAGATCAAGAAGCGCGAACCGAAGCTCGACATCCTCGTCAACAATGCGGGAGCCGCGTGGGGCGCGGACTTCGACGAGTTTCCGGAAAGCGGCTGGGACAAGGTGATGAACCTCAACATCAAGACGCCGTTCTTCCTGACCAAGGCGCTGGCCGCGCCGTTGCGCGCAGCCGCAAGCGCCGAGCGGCCGGCGAAGGTGATCAATATCGCTTCCATCGACGGCATCTTCGTCAACCCGATGGAGAGCTATTCCTATGCCGCGAGCAAGGCGGGCCTGATCCACCTGACGCGGCGGATGGCGGTCAAGCTGATCAAGGACCATGTGGCGGTCACCGCAATTGCGCCGGGACCGTTCAAGTCCGACATGAACCGCGCCGCGCGCGACCATGCCGACGAAGTGGCGACGCGCGTGCCGTTGGGCCGGGTCGGCACCGACGAGGACATGGCCGGTGCTGCGATCTATCTCGCCTCCCGCGCCGGCGATTATGTGGTCGGCGCGACCATCACGGTGGACGGCGGCATCGTCTATGCGAATGCCGGGATCAAGGGCAGCGGGTGGGACAGCTGAGGGCAAGGACACGCGGTCGCCGCTCCACACCAGCACGTCATGCCCGCCACCGGGTCGCGCCTTCGGCGAGCCCGATGACAGGCTCCGGCGGGGCATCCAGTACGCCGTGACGTCTGTGAGATTCGAGATGCCGGTGATTACTGGATCACCCGCCTTCGCGGGTGATGACAGCTCAGTGCGGGTGATGACAGCTCAGTAACGCCTCACGACTCGATCTTCACATACTCGAAATCGCCGGGCTTGTTGTCGATACCTACTTTCGGCGGCGCGATCCAGGAGGCGAACTTGCCGATCTCGGTGACGGGCTTCATCAGGGAGACGATGAACTCGCCGTCTTCCGTCGACGGCAGCCATTCGTTCTTGCGCTTCTCCCAGGTGGCGTCGCCGATCAGAATGCCTTCGGGCGTCGCCTCGACGTCCTTGAACTCGCCGATGGCGCGGTGGAAGGCAACATGCGGCACCGCGAGCTTGTAGTCGTAGCCGGCGGTCGAGATCACCTTGTTCCAGCGCAGCATGCCCTTGACGCAGTCCTGGGTGTAGTCGTCGCGCAGGCGCATGTTGAGCGCGGTCAGCGCCGGCTCGTCGACCAGCTTGAGTTCGCCGTCGATCAGCTTCAGCACCGGATAGGTCGAGTTCTGCAGCTGATGATCGTCCTCGATCGTCGTCTCCTTGTAGCGCCCCTTGATGCCTGCGTTGAAGGCGTTGGCTGCGTTGGTCGAGACCTCGGAGCCGAACAGGTCGAGCGACAGCGAATAGTGCAGGTTCAGCTTCTTCTGGATGGTCGGCAGGTCGATCACGCCGAGCGCCCGCACTTTCGCGATATCGGTCGGATCCTCGATGCCGGCTTCACGCATCGCCTCGCAGGTCCGCTGCACGACGCGGCTGATGCCGGTCTCGCCGACGAACATGTGGTGCGCTTCTTCCGTCAGCATGAAGCGGCAGGTGCGCGACAGCGGGTCAAATCCTGACTGCGCCAGCGAATGCAGCTGCATCTTGCCGTCGCGGTCGGTGAAATAGGTGAACATGAAGAAGGAGAGCCAGTCCGGCGTCGCCTCGTTGAAGGCGCCGAGCATGCGCGGACTATCCACGTCGCCGGAGCGGCGACGCAACAAATCATCCGCCTCCTCGCGGCCGTCGCGGCCAAAATATTTCTGCAAGAGATAGACCATCGCCCAGAGATGGCGGCCTTCCTCGACATTGACTTGGAACAGGTTGCGCATGTCGTAGAGCGAGGGCGCGGTCTTGCCGAGGTGGCGCTGCTGCTCGACGGAGGCAGGCTCGGTGTCGCCCTGGATCACGATCAGCCGCCGCAGCATGGCGCGATGCTCGCCCGGCACCTCCTGCCAGGCAGGCTCGCCATAATGCGCGCCGAACGGCACCACGCGATTCTCCTCCTCCGGCGCCAGCAGGATGCCCCAGCGATATTCGGGCATCTTGACATAGTCGAACTTGGCCCAGCCGCGCGGATCGACCGAATAGGCGGTGCGCAAATAGACCAGCGACTGCTGGAAGCCTTCTGGCCCCATGTCGCTCCACCAGTCCATGTAGCCGGGATGCCAGCCCTCGAGCGCCTTCAGGACCTGGCGGTCGGACGAGAGGTTCACATTGTTGGGAATCTTGGTCGAGTAGTCGACGTTCATGATGTTGACGTTCATGGGGACCTCCGGTCTCGATCATGATCCGATTAGAGAAAATCGGATCACGATCTCATCTCTTTTGCTTGAGCATGATCTTTGCGGAAAACCGGTTTCCACTTTTCCGGATCATGCTCTAAACCCGTGTCATATCGAACTGCGCCTTCTGGCCGGTGCCGTAGCGGCGCAGCGCGCCCTCCTCGCCGACCGCATTGGGGCGCTGGAAGATCCAGTTCTGCCAGGCGGTCAAACGAGCAAAGATTTTCGATTCCATGGTCTCGGGGCCGACGAAGCGCAGGTTCGCTTCCATGCCGGTCAGGCCGTCGGGCGAGAAGCTGGTGCGCTCCTCCAGGAACACGCGCACCTCGTCGTCCCAGTCGATATCGTCGAGCGCGAAGGTGACGAGACCGAGTTCTTCAGCCTCCTCCGCATCGAGCGCCTTGCCGATTGCGCGGCGCGCACGCTCCAGATCGGACGGATCGGCCTGGAAGCGCGATTGCAGCCGGGTGAGCCCGTGGCTCATCGGATAGGGACCAAAATTCATCGCGGTGAGCTGGATCGCGGGCGGCGGGCGGTTGTCGCCGTCGCGCGAGCCGATCAGCATGTAGGAGCGGTCGGCGGCGAACACGAGTTCGGCGAGCGTGCCGACGAAACAGGAGCCAGGCTCGACCAGCGTCACCAGCGTGCGCGAGGTGACGTCGATGCGCTTCAGAACGCGCTTCCAATAATGCCTGATTTCGTTGACCAGCCAATGCGCCTTGTTGGCCTCGAGGAAGTCGTCATAGGCCACGACATGAGCGGAATCGCCGTGGCTCTTGAAGACCAGCATCGCGACCTCGAGCTCGTTGATGCGCAGATGCAGGATCGCATCATCGAGCTCGCGCGCGACCTGCAGCGGCCAGAACGCGGCGCCCTGCGCGATCAGGCCGTGGATATCGGCAGGCGGCGCGGCCTCCGGCGCCTGAATCGAGATCGTCGCGATCCGTGCGGCGCGATCGATATCGACGCTGACGAAGCCATAGCGGATGCCGTTGTCGTCGATCACGCGGTTGAGCGGCGAGAGCGCAATGCCCTTGCCGCTGCCGTTGCGGGTCGATCTGGCGGCGAATTCCTTGACGCGCTCGGCGAGCTTGCCCTCGAGCTTGCTGTTCGGCGCAATCTCGTCGACGAGGCGCCACTGCACGGCGCGCTTGCCCTTGATGCCTTCCTCGATGGTGCAGAAGAAGTCGGCATGGTCGCGGCGCACTTTTCTTTTGTCTACGACGCGCGTCAGCCCGCCGGTCCCCGGCAGCACCGCAAGCAGCGGCACTTCCGGCAGCGCCACGGCGGCCGAACCGTCGTCGGCGAGGATGATGTGGTCGGTCGCGAGCGCGAGCTCGTAGCCGCCGCCGGCCGCGGTGCCGTTGACGACGGTGATGAAGCGCTGGCCGGAATTCTCCGAGGAATCCTCGATGCCGTTGCGGGTCTCGTTGGTGAATTTGCAGAAATTGACCTTGTGCGCGTGGGTCGAGCCCGCAAGCATGCGGATGTTGGCGCCGGCGCAGAACACGCGGTTCTTGCCCGAGCGCATCACGACGACCTTCACCTCGGGATGCTCGAAGCGCAGCCGCTGGACGGCATCGGCGAGTTCGATATCGACGCCGAGATCGTAGGAATTGAGCTTGAGCTGGTAGCCTTCGAACAGGCCGGCATTCTCGTCGACATCCATGGTCAGCGTCGCGACCGCGCCGTCGACATCGAGCTTCCAATGCCGATAACGGGACGGGTCGGTCTGAAAATCGATGTATGTCGCGCCGTTTGCGAGCACGCGATCCTCACCGGCCATGAGCCACCCTTGTGCGTTATTGGTTATCTTGACATGCACAATAATGCATGTTTTTGAATTGGTCTAGCTGGAAACGCGGGAACATGCACTTTGTTGCACATTATAACCTTGACAAAGCACATGGCAACATCTAGTCCAAGCGCTGCCCCGCAAGGGGATGGCGCGCCCGAGATTCAGGTTACTCCTGCGATGATTTCCGCGGGTGCTTCGGCTGTGATGGATTTGGACCTCGCTTGGGTTTCCTACGAGGAAATTGCGAGGGAGGTACTTCTGGCGGCGGCTCGATCTGTTGCTCAACCTGCTGAGAGAGTAACTCGGCAAGTTTTATGACTGCTTCTAGCTGTTTTACGATACCTTGAAGAGCAACGTCTGTGACGTTTAGAGCCTCGGGCACCGCGCTGCGGGAGCGATGATGAGGCTCATCGTCTGACCACTTGCCGCGCGAAAGTACAACACACCAGTTTTTGGTTTCGTCATCGTAGAACCAGTGCCCATGGGCAAGAACGTCGCGATGCAGGGCAAGTTCCCGCGATTGGGAGGCAATCGCTCTCGCGGCGGTTTCGTCAATTTCGATGCCTCGCAATTCGGCTAGGTCCTTAATTAAGCGTACACGCTCTTCTGCCCTCGGCTCGCGAATGGCTAGCCGCCCGATTGGTTGAATAACTTGGGCGAGATTCCAGACAATCGTTTGCAGACAGTGCTCAAGATAGGCCCATCGAACTATCAAGTTGCCCACTTCTTGGGTAATTTCCGTGGGAATGTCGAACCTGGTTTTTGGTCTTAGGTACCGAGGCGCCGCGCGCATGATTGCAAAATCCTCGTCAGAGAAAGAGATCGAGTTTCATCCCGACGCGATGGAGCGCTTTGAGCGTGCCGTGAAGGTGGTCGCGAAGAGCCCGCCGCAGCATCGGGTAACGAAAAAGACGGCGACAAAGAAACGCAGAACGAAGAAGAAGCCCGGCAAGTGAGCCGGGCTTCGGAGGCTCAAATGTTTGAATCGATAGGATCAGGCGGCTTATGCCATCTCGAACCAAACGCGATTGATGGCTTCGACATCGCTGGGCGGGGCCGGATACATCCAAGCCCCAGTAGCATCAACCACGATCAGCCTATCGTTGCGGTCCATAACCGCGAACACATGCCGATGGGCTTGCTCGGGGGTGAATTCAGTATGGACGTAAAACAACGATTGCTGAGCGTGGTACCAGCGGCCAAGTGATTTGATGCGTTCATGCACCGCGTCATAGGACTGACCCGGTTTGTCGAGATCGTAAGAGATAAACAAGTTGAAAGCCATTTTCGGCTCCTCTGTGATACGGAGCCGGTATTGACTAAAGGAAAGTTAGGACTCAATGTCCTGACTGTTACCACCCTTCATCCTGCGACCGGCTCCAAGGTTGATTGCAGGATCGGACGCCGCTCCCGCGAAGGGCGGCGTCCGAATCAACTTCCGAGAGTGAAACCTTCACATTCTGGAGTCGAGTCGCCGTCCCTGTTCTGTATACTTATGAACAGGTTCAGCGGGTGCGCCAGTATTTGACGAATTTGGGCTTCGGTTTCGGCTGCTTGCGCTTCCAGCGCAGGAAGCGTTTGGCGTTAAGTTTAAATGTCGGAGCGGTTAGGCCGTCGATAGGTAAGGCGCTTGCCAACGATGCCTTTGGCGAGTTCGTTAGCGCGGTCCGTATCATCAACACCTAGCGCGATGCGGTTATTATGGCGGAAATCAAATTCGGCCAGATAGCGATGCAGATGCTTTTCGGCGCAGTGCTGGTAGGTGCCGAGCATGCCGCGCTTGAACACTGAGTAGCTTTCAATGGTGTTGGTTGTGATCACGGTATCACCATCGCGGCGAACGTATTCGTCCTCCTGATGGTTGACGCTATCATGGCGCGAGAACTCAGCGCCAAGCCTTAGATAAATCTTGGCCTGATCCGTCATCAGGTGCGCTTCTTTCGAGATGTTGGCGCGCACGATGGGAGCAACTTCGTTCACGGTCGCGTTGGCAACGTGGAAGCTGCGGACCTTGCCGGTCTTGCGGTCAAGCAGCGAAAGCACGGTGTTCTTATGAGCCGCGCCCGCGCGCTTCTTCTTAACGCCTTGCAGGCGGCCAATGTAGGTTTCGTCAACTTCTACCGCGCCGCCTTCTTCGCCCATGGGTGGCATCAGTCCGCCAACGCGCATCGCTTCACGCAGGCGATGCATCATGAACCAAGTCGATTTGTAGCTGATACCGAGCATGCGGTGCACCTGATGGGCGCTAATTCCCTTTTTGGAAGCCGTCATCAGGAACAGCGCGGCGAGCCACTTCGTGAGCGGGATTTTGGAGCGCTCGAACACCGTATTCACGGTTACTGTGAACTGCTGGCGGCAGTCCGGTTCGTTGCACTGGTACACGCCGGGGCGATGCGCCTTGCCCTCAAGCTTGGTGATCTTCTCCTGATCCGCGTTGCCGCAATGCGGGCAAACCCGACCGTTCGCCCAGACGCGGGCTTCAAGCCATTCGCGGGCGGCGGTTTCGTCTTGGAAGATCGGGTTTTTGAGAAGGTCGGTCATAGGGTTGCTCCAATGCTGGAACCCTACCTATGGTCCGCCTGCTTTGTCAAGGTTATAATGTGCACTTTGTTTCATGTTCGTGAAGATCGCTCGGCGGGTCAGTAATCTAGGCCATCTGCGGCTGATCGGTTCGTAAGGTTGCCTCGGCGAAATCCGCGATTGCCCGGAGTGTTGCCTCCGGCGCCTCGCGGTGCGGCGAATGTCCCGCGCCGGGGATGACCGTGACATCGACCGGGCAGTAGCACTCCTCCTTGGCGATCTCGACCTGGCGCAGCGTGCCGTACTGATCGGCCTCGCCCTGCAGGATCGCGATGGGCACGCGGATGTAGGCAAGGAATTCGGAAATATCCCAATCGCGGAATTTCGGATCGAGCCAGGCGCCGTTCCAGCCGTAGAAGGCGTTGTCGACGTCCTTGTGCCAGCGCGCCAGCTTCTCCTTCAGGTTCGTGGTCTCATAGGTCGTCTTGATTTCCGCGATCGAGTTCACCGAGATGTCCTCGACGATGAAGTGCGGCGCGATCAGTGCAATACCCTGCAGACGATGATCCTGGTGCGAGCCGGCATAGATCGCGGCGATCGACGCGCCGTCGGAATGCCCGACCAGGAGCCCGCAGCGGAAGCCGATGGCATCCAGCAGCTTCGGCAGCACCTCCTGCGCCTCGATGTGCATATAGTCGAGCGGCCGCGGCAGCTTCGCCGGGCTCGAGCCGCCATAGCCGGCGCGCGAATAGGCGAACACGCCGGCGCCGGTTGCGGCCTGAAGTCTTTCCGGGAAGTCGCCCCACAGCCCGACCGAACCCAGGCCTTCATGCAGCATCACGATGGTCGGCGCGCTGTCGGGAGCCGGACCGATCATGCGGTATTCGAGATCGGAGCTGCCGATGTGGAGGAAGCCGGATGGTGCGAGGTTTGCCATAGTGTGTTCCTGCTCAGTCATTCCGGACGGATCGCGAAGCGAGCCGATCCGGAATCTCGAGATTCTCCGATGCGCAATTGCGCATCGTAGCTCGCGCTTCGCGCGCCCCGGAATGACGGCGTAATTGGCGCGCGCTCACTGGCGCAGCTTGAAGCGCTGGATCTTTCCCGTCGCGGTCTTGGGCAGGCTCTCGACCACGTCGATCCAGCGCGGATATTTCCACGGGCCGATCTTCTGCTTGACGTATTCCTTCAGCGCCTCGTTCAGGCCATCAATCTTCGCATCCGCGCGAAGCACCACGAAGGCCTTCGGCTTGAGCAATCCTTCCCGATCGGCTTCCGGCACGACGGCGGCCTCCAGCACGGCGGGATGGGTGATCAGCGCGCTCTCGACCTCGAACGGCGAGACCCAGATGCCGGAGACCTTGAACATGTCGTCGCTACGGCCACAGAAGGTGTAACGGCCCTCGGCATCGCGGATGTATTTGTCGCCGGTGCGGGTCCAGTGGCCCTCAAAGGTCTGCCGGCTCTTGCTGCGCTGGTTCCAGTAACCCTCGCCGGCGGAGGGCGCATCGACCAGGAGTTCACCGACTTCGCCATCCGGCACATCGGCGGAGGCCTCGTTGACGAGGCGCACCTTGTAGCCAGGAACGGGCCGGCCGGACGAGCCGTATTTGATGTCGCCGGGCGCATTCGACAGGAAGATGTGCAATAGCTCGGTCGAGCCGACGCCGTCGAGGATGTCGACGCCGAAGCGCGCCTTCCAGGCATTGCCGACCGATTCCGGCAGCGCCTCGCCGGCGGAGGTGCAGATGCGCAGCCGCTTGCCGGCGGGCGTCGCCTTCGACGCCTCATCGTTCAGCATCGAGGCGAACAGTGTCGGCACGCCGTAGAAGATGGTGGGGTGATACCTGTTCATCAGCGCGAACATCACCGCGGGCGTCGGCCGCTCGGAATTGAGGATCGTGCTGGCGCCGACCGACATCGGGAAAGTGAGCGCATTGCCAAGGCCATAAGCAAAGAACAGCTTTGCCGCGGACAGGCAAACGTCGTTCTCCTGGATGCCGAGCACCTGCTTGGCGTAGGTATCCGCCGTGGCCGCGAGATTAGAGTGTAGATGGCGCACGCCCTTCGGCATGCCGGTCGAGCCTGAGGAATAGAGCCAGAACGCGGGCTCGTCCGCATGGGTCACGGCGGTCATGAAGTCATCGCCCTCGCGCGCCAGTTCCTCGGAAAACTTCTTGTGGCCGTGCGCGTCCGCACCCGAGATGACGACATGCTCGAGGTCGGGCATCCGCCCGACGATGTCTTTGACGACCGGCAGCAGCGCTTCGGAGATGAACAGCACCCGCGCGCGACAGTCGGCGAGCACATAGGCATATTGATCTGCGGTGAGCAGCGTGTTCAGCGGCACCGGCACCACGCCGGCACGGATCGCACCCAAAAACACGATCGGGAAATCGACCGTGTCGAGCATGATCATCGCCACACGCTCCTCGCGGCGGACGCCGAGCCGGCGCAGCAGATTGCCAAGACACCGCGTCTGTCGCTGCAACTCACCATAGGTGAGTTGCGAGACCGTATCGTCGAACACGAGCTTGTCGCCGCGGCCCTCGTCGACATTGCGGTCCAGCAGCCAGGTCACCGCATTGTAGGAGGTGCCGCTCATGCCCCGCTCCTCACGCCCATGCGCGTCACGACGTCTCTCCCAGATTTTAAGAATTATAATTCATAGAAGGCCACCGGAGCGGCTTGCTGTCAATCCTCGTCGGCACTATTCTTCCTGCGACTCCTTTGCGGGGGGACATGACAGACCAAGGCGATCCCGAAACCGACTTCCTGGAACAGCTCGGCCAGCGCGTGCGCACAATGCGCGCGTTGCGCGGCATGTCGCGGAAAGTGCTCGCCAAGGTTTCGGGAATTTCGGAACGCTATATCGCGCAGCTCGAAAGCGGCAAGGGCAATGTCTCGATCGTGCTGCTGCGCCGGGTGTCGCACGCGATGGGCGCGCATCTGGAAGACCTGATTCCCTCCACCGAGCCGGCGCCGGACTGGGCCGTGATCCGCGACCTCCTGCGCAAGGCAACGCCGGAGCAGATCGCCCACGCCAAGGACATCCTCGTCGATGGCAGCGCATCCGCGCCGCGGCGCTCCTCATTCTCTGGCATTGCCCTGATCGGGCTGCGCGGCGCCGGCAAATCCACGCTCGGCAAGATGCTGGCTAAGCGGATCGGCTGGAGCTTTGTCGAGCTCAACAAGGAAGTCGAGCGCGAGAACGGCCTCTCGATCGCCGAGATCATCGCGCTTTACGGCCTGGAAGGTTTCCGGCGCATGGAGCAGGCCGCGCTGAAGCAATTGCTGGCGCGGAACGAGCTGATGGTGCTGGCGACCGGCGGTGGCATCGTCTCCGAGCCCCTGACCTTCGACCTGATCCTGTCGTCGTTCTACACGATCTGGCTGAAGGCCGAGCCGGAGGAGCATATGGCGCGGGTGCGCCGCCAAGGCGACCTGCGGCCGATGGCCGACGATCGCTCGGCGATGGCGGAACTGCGCAACATTTTGCTCAGCCGCGAGCCGCTCTATTCGCGTGCTTCCGCCGTGGTCGATACCGCCGGACTTTCCGTGGATGCCGCCGCCGCACGGCTGATCGAAGCGGTGACGCCCGTGCTGCAGAACCAGGCACGCAATTTCGGATTGCGCAGCGTGGCGATGTAACAGGACAACAGGCGCCTCAGAGAAGCTTGTCCTTTGCATCCTCCGCTCCCTCACGCAGCAGCGGCAGGAATCGCTCGATCAGTTCTTCCGTCGGCACGCGGTCGACATGGGCGCCCATGTTGATGGCGGCGACAATGGTGTCGTCGTAGCGGCGGACCGGCACCGAGATCGAGCGGAAATGCGGCTCGGCTTCGCGGTCCACAAGTGAGAAGCCCTTTTCGCGATCGGCGATGATGGCGGCGAGCAGCCGCTTCGGGTCGGTCACCGTCTGTGGCGTCAGGGCCTCGCGGCGCATAGCCTTCAATCGTATCGCCAGTTCTTCGTCGCTGAAGCGGCCGAGCATGGCGCGGCCGACCGACGTGCAGAAAGCCGGCAGGCGATAGCCGATATCGAGCCCGCTGGAGAACATCCGCGCCGGGCTGCCGCGCGCGACGAACACCACGTCATCGCCATCAAGCAAGGCAAGCGAGCTGATCTCCTGCGCCGCGCTCGCGATGCGATCGAGCACCGGCTGCAGCACTGCGATCACCTGGTTCGAGCGCAGATATGATCCCGCGAGCGTCAGCACATGCGGTGTGAGCGTGAACAGCCTGCCGTCGGTGGCAACGAACCCGCCGCGCTCCAGCGTGAACAGGATACGCCGCGCCGTGGCGCGCGGCAGATCAGCGGCGCGCGCGAGATCGCTCAGCGTGGTGGGGCCAGCGATGGTGCCGAAGATCTGGAGCAGGCGCAGGCCCCGGTCGAGGCTTTCGACGAAATCGGTGGCGCGCTCTTCCCGATCCTCTCGCTTCAGCTTCGGCATAGGCCCGTCCCGGTGGCGCAGATCAAAAATTGTGCTTGCCGCTCCATTAAGCCATGTCATAATTCGCCCATTCGTTCAATAGGCGAACAAATCCGAGCGTCCAGGGAGGATCGCCGCCATGATGAGCCAGGAGCAGAACGACCTGATCACCCGCACCGGGCCGAAGGACCCCTGCGGGAAATTGATGCGGATGTACTGGCAGCCGGCGGCGCTGGTGGATGAGCTTGACGGGCCACGACCGATCCGGCCGGTCAGGCTGCTTGGCGAGAACCTCGTGCTGTTTCGCGACGAGCAGGGCCGTTATGGCCTGATCGACCGCCATTGCGCGCATCGCGGTGCCGATCTCGCCTTCGGCCGGCTGGAACATGGCGGGCTGCGTTGCGCTTTCCACGGCTGGCTGTTCGACATCACCGGTCAATGCCTGGAGACACCGGCCGAGCCGAAGAGCTCGCAGTTCTGCAAGGGCATCAGGCAGCGCTCTTATCCCGTGGTGGAGAAGAGCGGCATCCTCTGGGCCTATCTCGGAGAGGGCGAGCCACCGGCCTTTCCGGAGATCGACTGCTTCGTGGCGCCCGATAGCCACACCTTCGCGTTCAAGGGCCACATGAACTGCAACTGGCTGCAGGCGCTCGAAGTCGGCATCGATCCCTCGCACGCCTCCTATCTGCACCGCTTCTTCGAGGACGAGGATACCTCGACCGCCTATGGCAAACAGTTCCGCGGCGCATCCGCGGGGTCCGAGATGCCGATGACCAAGATCCTGCGCGAATACGACCGTCCGATCATCAATGTCGAGCGCACCGAATATGGCCTGCGGCTGATCGCGCTGCGCGAACTCGACGAAGAGCGCACGCATGTGCGGGTGACCAACCAGCTTTTCCCGCACGGCTTCGTCATCCCGATGAGCACGGAGATGACGATCACGCAGTGGCATGTGCCTGTCGATGACGAGAACTGCTACTGGTACGCGATCTTCACCAGCTACACGGCGCCGGTCGACAAGAAGAAGATGCGCGACCAGCGGCTCCAGCTCTACGAGCTGCCCGACTACAAGTCGCGCAAGAACAGGTCGAACGATTACGGCTTCGACCCACACGAGCAGATGACCGCGACCTATACCGGCATGGGCAACGACATCAACGTCCACGACCAGTGGGCAGTGGAATCGATGGGCGCGATCCAGGACCGCACCAGGGAGCATCTCGGCCAAAGCGACAAGGCGATCGTGCAGTATCGCCGGCTGCTGCGGCAGGAGATCGAAAAGGTTTCTGGCGGCGAGAAGCCGATGCTGTTCCTCGATAAGGCGACGTCCCGCAGCATCCAGGGCCCCGCGACCATGGACGGCATCGGGCCGACCCAGGGCTGGGAGCTCTACTGGATGGAAGTCGACGTGAAACGACGCCGCGGCGCACCGTGGGCCGCGCCGGTGCCGAGCGAAATCGCCGGCAAGGTGCGGCATCTTTCGGCGGCCGAGTGAGCGGGCGGCCTCAGCAAGGGGGAATGACGCGTTGAGCTTTGTCCAGCGTCACGGCCTGTGGTCGGATGAGCAGAAGGAGGCGGCGGCGCGCGTCCGCCGCATGGTCGAAGAGAAAAACCTCGAGGTCATCAGGCTGTCGTTTCCGGACCAGCACGGGATTCTGCGCGGCAAGACGCTGATCGCAAGCGAAGCGGTGCGCGGGCTCGAAAGCGGCTGCTCCATCACCACGACCATGCTGGCAAAGGACACTTCGCACAAGACGGTGTTCCCGGTGTTCACCGCCGGCGGCGGCTTCGGCATGAAGGAGATGGAAGGCGCCGCCGACGTATTGATGGTGGCCGACCCCACCACGTTCCGGATACTGCCGTGGGCGCCCACGACGGGCTGGCTGCTCTGCGACATCTATTTCAACGACGGCCGGCCGGTGCCGTTCGCGACGCGCAATCTCTATCGCCGGGTGCTCGAGCAGCTCGGCGCGCGCGGCTATGACTTCGTTGCCGGGCTCGAGGTCGAATTCCATCTCTTCAAGCTCGACGACGCGCATATGGCGCCGGAGGACGCGGGACAACCGGGCCGCCCGCCCTCGGTCAGCCTGCTCTCGCACGGCTATCAATACCTGACCGAGCAACGCTACGACCAGATGGAGCCGGCGCTGGAGATCATCCGCCGCGACGTCCTCGCGCTCGGCTTGCCGCTGCGCTCGGTCGAGGTCGAGTTCGGCCCGAGCCAGTGCGAATTCACCTTCCAGCCGACGGCAGGGATCGAGCCTGCCGACACCATGGTGCTGTTCCGAGCGGCGGTGAAGCAGATCGCGCGGCGGCATGGCTATCACGCGACTTTCATGTGCCGGCCGAAGCTGCCGAACGTCTTTGCCTCGGGCTGGCACCTGCATCAGTCGCTGGTGTCGCGCGCAAGCGGCGAGAATGCGTTCATGGCAAAGGAAACCGACCAGGCCTTGAGCCCGTTCGGGTCTTGCTACCTCGCCGGGCTGTTGGAGCATGCGCGCGCCTCGACCGTGTTCACCACGCCGACGATCAACGGCTACAAGCGCTACCGCTCCTATTCGCTGGCGCCGGACCGCGCGATCTGGGGCTGCGACAATCGCGGCGCGATGATCCGTGTGCTCGGCGGCGCGGGCGATCCTGCGACGCGGCTGGAGAACCGGATCGGGGAGCCGGCCGCCAACCCCTATCTCTACATGGCCTCGCAGATCCTGTCGGGCCTCGACGGCATCGACCGCAAGCTCGACCCGGGCCCGTCGGCCGACACGCCTTATGAGGCCAAGGCGGCGCTATTGCCGCAGAGCCTGCGCGAGGCGGTGTTCGCGCTGAGCGACGATCCGTTCTTCCGCAAGGCGCTCGGCGCCGAGTTCGTCGACTACTACGTGCATATCAAGAACGCCGAGATCGAACGCTTCCAGGCCGAAGTGTCGGACTGGGAGCATCGCGAATATTTTGAAATGTTTTGAACGGGGATGCCCCCGAGAAGGACAATAGCCCTCACTGAACGACGCCGTATCAGACGACCGCGTTTTGCTTGATGACCTCACGATAGAATGAGGCGCTCAATTTCGGCGTGCGGCGTTGCGTCCTGAAGTCGACGCGGTAAATTCCGAATCTTTTCTGGTAGCCATCCGCCCATTCAAAATTGTCGATCAGGCTCCACAGGAAGTACCCGGCCACGGGCACTCCCTGTGATGTCGCGCGCTGCAGCTGCTGCAAATAGTTGCGAAGGTACATCACCCGGTCCAGGTCGTGGACATTGCCGTCCGCTGCGGGTTCGTCTGTCGCCGATGTCCCGTTCTCGGTGATATAGATCGACCGCAGGTCCCACAGCTTCGCCGCGTGACGCGGCGCCCAATACATCGCCTCGGGCCCGAACCTCAACCAATCCGCATCCATGTGCGGAAACGATGCGGGAAACGGCGCCAAGGTGAAGCCGCGTTCATTGTCGGCCGCCAGAACGTAATGGTCGGGCTTGTAGATGTTCAGCCCGAGAAAATCGATCGGCGACGAGATGATGCGGAGATCCTCGGCCGTGTACTTTGGGGCATCCTTTCCGGCCTGAGCCAGAAAGCCGTCGATGTACTGTCCTTCGAGCATCACGGTCAGATAGCCGCCGTTGAGTTCGCGGGTCGCCATTTCTGCAGCGCGGACGTTGGCGGGTGTATCGATTGCGGGTACGCAGACGACCAGGTTCTCCGCGGGTCCGACCTTGGTTCCCGGCCGGCCACGCGCGCGGATCGCCTGCACCGAAAGACCATGCCCCAGCGCGACGTTGTGACGGACCTGATTCAACTCGGCTTGCGGCAGTTTCAAACCGGGGGCGTCAATCCCAAGACCATGGCCGAGATGCACGAGCCTCGAACATTCGTTGATCGTGAAGACGTGGCTGACGCGATCGGTCAGGCGTTCCGCGACATAAGCCGCGTAATCCGCAAAGGCCCGCGCGGTGTCGCGAGACATCCAGCCGCCGGATTGATCCTGCAGTGCCTGGGGCAAATCCCAATGATAGAGCGTAGCAAATGGCTCGATGCCGTTCGCTAGAAGTTCGTCGATGAGCCGGTCGTAGAAGTCCAGCCCTTTCGGATTTGGCGTGCCCAATCCATCCGGGAACACTCGCGGCCACGCGATCGAGAAACGATACGCCGTGGCTCCCAGCCCCTTCATCAATTGGATGTCGTCCCTGTACAAACGATAATGATCGCACGCGACATCTGCATTGCTGCGATCGATAATGGTCCCAGGCATGTGGGCAAAACGATCCCAGATCGCCGGACCGCGTCCGTCTTCGTTGACGGCACCTTCGATCTGATAGGCCGAGGTCGCCGTGCCCCAGCGAAAGCCGGCCGGAAAGCCTTGCTGCGTCCCGCCGGCATCGGCTGAATGGGTCGGCGTGGCCGACAATCCGAGAACCGCCCCTCCGGCGAGCCTGGCGAAATGACGCCGTGAAAGTCTGCCGAACGACATCGGTATACTCCCGGATCAAACTTGCGTCAGAAGCTGGGCGGCACGGGGCGTGCCCGATATGCCGCTCAAGACTGCCGAGCGCGACCGCCAGAGCGCGCCGCCAAGCAGGAAGAACGCAGCCGCGGACCATAAGGACTGCCAATTTTGAATGCCTTCACTCAGCAGCACATAGAGCGCGGCAGCCGCGAACAGGCCTGCGAATACCGCCTCGGACGTTGCGCAGACCGGCAATTTTCGGCGGCTCAGCAGCGTCACCGTCCAGATCGGCACCGCCGCCATGGTCAGGCTGGCAAATGGGAAGTCGCGCGAACGCGGATCGAACACAAGGCCCTGCGCGCTTTCCGCCGCGACCAGAATAGTGACAAGAAGCACAACGCCGAGCAGCAGGGCCGGCAGGGATCGTGTTCGCATCTCGCGTGGTCCGATCAATTCCACAAAGGCCGGGAGTGTGCGGTCCGCCATCAAGGCGTTCGTGCATAGGAGCGGCAGTAGCGTTGCTCCAATCAACAGCGATCCTTGCCGAATGAGTCCGGCAAAGCCGTAGCTTTCATAGAGCGCATTCTCGACGCTCACACCTAGCAGGACTCCGCCGACGGTGGCGGATGCCGCAACTGCAAGCCACCGCAGCATTGCCATTGGCGCAGCCGAGCGCCAGCGCGTCAACAATGCCGTTGCGAACACGACAACGCAGAAACCCAGCCCGGCGCCAAGCTGCATCTTCCAGAACGGATAGTTGCTGACGGCGGATCCAGCTGGGTATTTCAGTTGGCGGCTTTCTCCATCGAGCCAGCCCCAATGCGCGCCTACTGTCCCTTCCCACTGACGCTTCCATGGCTCATCATAGGCTTCGAACAAATTGATGCGAACGTTGTCCCGACTGGCCTGGTCAAGAAGATCAAAGGTGAAGCGCGCCTGATTGATGCGCGATGGCAGCGCACCGTTGCGCATGCGTCCTCCGCTCGGCCAGCCGGCCTCGCCGATGAAGATCTCCTTTCCCGGAAAGGCGAGGGCGACCTTGCTGCGCGCGTCGAGCACGTGCAGGGGAGCGTCCTCGGCGCGAGGCGGAACGTCCTCCCAATAGGGCAGGACGTGGATCGTCACGAAATCGACCTCATGGCCGAGCTCCGGGTAGCGCAGCCAGAAATCCCAGGTGTCGGCGTAACTCACCGGGACATTGACACGGCCTTTGGCGGAGCGAATGGCTTCGCGAAGGCCCGCCTCGGGCAATTCACCCCGCAGCAGCACCTCATTGCCGACGATGACGGCGCTGACCACGTCGGTAAATTGGTTGGCGAGCGACACCGCGGTTTCGATGAGGCTGGCATTCTTCAGGCGATCACGTCCGATCCAGACACCGAGGATCACCTTCAGCCCCACCTTTGACGCGAGCTCCGGCACCTTGTCCAAGCCATTCTCGACCGAGTAGATGCGGATGCAATTGGTGATCCTGGCAAGATCGGCGATATCCTGCGCGATCTGGTCCGGGCTGATGACGACGGAAGAATTCCACGGCGTCTGGTGGCCACGAAATGGCGCGTAGGAAACACAATCGAGCCTTTTCGCGAGATCGGCAGGCGCATGTCCCAGTGGGACCGGGGTCGCCAACCAGCACCACGCTGCGACGATGATGCTCACGGACAGCAAGAACAGCCACAGCGGCGCAGCGACCTTAAACGGCGCCCTCGTGGCAGCGTCACCGACCGATCGGCCCCCACGGTTGGGGCTTAATCCGGCGGGAACATCGAGCTGCATCAGGCAACGCTCCGGGCTGCATCCGAACCGACGACCGCAGCGGAGTGCGAAAAACCATCCAAGTCGCTGAAGAAAGCGATTGAAGACATTGTTTCAAATGCTCTAGCCTAGCTCGGTCAAGCCAAGGCTAAATTCCCAAACCGACCGTAGGAACTACGAAAGACCACATCCGTAGGTTTACGGAAGAAGTATAGCAGCGTCTTTCATTTGCCTACAAACACAGGAATGGCAATGGGCAAGCTGCGCGCGTTTTTGATGAGAGCCCCTGCAATTATGCAGGGGGGCTCGTGATGCGGCGACGCGAATTCATCGCAGGCGCTGCGGCGTTGGCGGCCTATATGCAACTACCAAAGCAAAGTGGCGTGCTGGCGGCGGCCTATGGCGAGGTATTGCCCGGCGGCGGCAATCCGCTGCCCACCGGTTTTTACAATTTTACCGGCTCCAACCTGATCAATTGGCAGAGAGCATCGGCGGCGCAACAGCGCGGAGAGGCCGATGCGATCATCGGCTGCCTCGGCGATTCAACGGTGGCCGGCCAGGGTGCCGCCAGCAATGAGCTCGCCTCCAACGCCAAGAGCTTGTCGTGGCCAACGCAACTGGCAAGACTGATCCCGAACGGGAGCTGGTCAAGCGTATGGGGTGACAACAATGTCAGCGCGGCCGCCGGCGATCTTCATGCCTTCGATGCGCGGCTTCATCGTGCCGGTTGGGCGGTCAGCAATACACGTGCTTCCGGAACGCTGTGCGGAGGATTTTTCCACGGCCAGCCAAGCGCGACTTCACATTCGTTCACGCCGACGAACCCGGTAGACACCATTGAAGTCTGGTACGCTCGCTCGCCGGGAAGCGGGCGTTTCACGATCGATGTTGACGGAGGGCCGTCGCTGGCTGTGATCGATTGCGCAGGTGCTAACGCCTTCATGAAGGCGACCGCGAGCTGCACGCCCGGTCACCACACCATCAATCTGCCGAAGGCCGACGCAAACGACGTCTATTTGACCGGCCTGAGATGCTTCAACTCGGCGATCAAGGAAGTGTCTGTCTATAATCTCGGCGGCTGCCGCTGGGGCAGCGCCGATTTCGTGATCGACAGCTACCCATGGAATACGTTGCCGGCTATCGCCGCGATAGCGCCGAACCTGGTGATATTCCAGGCCGGCATCATCAACGATTGGGACGATCGCATTCCGCTTTCGACGGTCACCTCCAACATGACGAAGGTGATCAATGCGCTCAAGTCAGTGAACTGCGACGTGATCCTGATGAGCGGCGCTCCATCCGAGGCAGGCGTTTATGCGTCCTACCCGACGCAGGCGGCCTATGTGGCCAATATGAAATCGCTCGCTTACGCCGCCAATGTGCCCTTCATCGACATCTGGGGACTCTTCGGCGGGACCTGGAATTCGTTCGCGATGAACGATTCATTGCATCCCAACCAGAGCGGCTACGCGCTTATCGCCGGTTATACGAGCACTGCCATTCTCGATCCGTCCGCGCGCAGCCTGAGCTAGCACGAAGCAATCCATGCCTCAGCAAGCGGAGAAACGGTTTTCTTCCGCCTTCGCTCGTGAGCTACGGCGGACAAGTCGCTGGCGCTCACAATAACGACCTAGGGCGTCGTCCCGCAGAAGGGCGGGTCCCGGCTGAAGGCCGGGATGGCCTGGGGTTTCTGATTCAATTGTCAAACAGCTTCTCCGCTGTCATCGTCCGCCACCGGGTCGGCGCGAAGCGCCGCCCGATGACAGGCTCAGGCGGACGATCCAGTATCCGGAGGCGGTGGTGCTTACGCTCAGACGCCGCGGGTTACTGGATGCCCGCCTTCGCGGGCATGACGATGGAGTGTGATGAGCGGATATGAATCCGCATTCTCGCGGCGCATTGCGTCCAAGGTTTGCGCTACTTTCCACCCTCTAATCGAACAAGGGCGCAGGGAATGCTGGGTGCCGGTCGCACCCGTGGGCCCCGTGCAACAAAAAGCACGGGGGTAGGACCACAGGTACAGCCGGAGCATTCCAGCATTCCCTGCGCGATGGTTTTACAGCTTACTTCGTGCTCTCCTCGGTGACCGGGCTTTCTTGCCACCGTCGCCTCTCGTGCGAATTTTGTTCGCGCAAAAAGCTTAGCGCCAGCGTCGGGGCGCCAGGACCACACGACTTCGCCGTCCGTGACGCGCGTGCTCGTCAGTCACACGCTTCACGTCCACCGCATCTCACCGCAACGTTCGTGACGATCGCGATCCGCCCCTCATTTCGGGTGAGATGCGCGGAGTCATAGTGCTGATTTGCCCGACGGCGGAAGCGGAATGTTTTTTGCGGCAAGGCTGGACAGGGCAAATCAGGTTGAAATCGCTGTAGAAATTCGACGTTGGTATGCGATTGCGAACACGTAAGCCTAACGGGACGCCTGTCCATCGCGGCCTATTGGAAGTCGAAGCTCGGAAGCAAGTCAGCATCCGCCTTTACGCTCGATGACATGACCCTGACCGACGACGGAGTTCAGGTCGATTATCAAAGCTATGACCCATCTCCGACATGACGGCAAAGAGCGCGAATACACTACCCGGCCTTGCCGTCGATGCTGACGGCACCAGCCCCGAAGGCTATCACGTAGAGGAACCCACCCGTCATCACCAGATTCTTGTAGAAATGGATCATGTTGTCTTGGTCTCCGATCGGCAGATGCACGCCAAAGCCAGTGCCAACACATAATAGGGCGAGTAGAGCAGCTGCCCACCGAGTCTTGAAACCCACTAGCAGAGCCATGCCCCCGAGAAGATGGATAATGACCGAGATCCAAATTGCCATAGCGGGTAGCGGCACGTGTACGCTCGCGAAATACTGCGCGAAGATGCTCGGACTGCGCAGCTGACGGATGCCGTCCCAGATAAAAAGGCTCGACATCAACAAACGTCCGAGCGGAGGCAAGTAGGTTTTGAGATTGTCCATGGTGCATTCTCCTCAATTCTTTTGCTGCCGTTATGCGCGGCTTGTGCTGAACCAATCAGCCGAACCGGAAGATTGCACTTAGCGGACATCCAGCTGCGCCTGCGTTTGTCTGCTAATGGCCTAATATGAATTATAGGTCGGATAGCCCCAATACGAACTATAGACGGGATAGCCCCCGGTACGCATTATAGGTGGACTGCCCCGCCGCACTCGATAGCGCATGTTCGTCGTCACGGGCTGGTACCGCCGCCTTGATCAACGTGCCATTGATCGGCGCAGCAGACGATTCGGCCGTGGCGGCCACTGCGATAGGAACAGCCATCGCGAGGCTGCGGACTTGAATCTTTATGGTGGCTCCTGTTCGTGTTAAAGATGACTAATCATCACCCAACGAGATTGACCTTGCAACGCCGGCGCGGGAAATAGAGTCGATAGACGATCGTTATTGCCACCGCGCCGCGTGGTGCCGTAGCGAGGAATGCACCAGCCGCATCTGCAGAGACTCCCGTTGCCGCCCTTGGACCAATCGAGGTTGCGCGTGGTGGCACGAAGCCAAGTCCCCCGACCGGCCACTCGATCCGAGCTGACCCGGACGCGTTACGTCGCCTCTTGGCCCTTTGCGCCCACACTCAATTCTCATCCCTGGGTCAGTTAGCGGGGTTACGCCGGAAATAGCTGACGTTCGGCCAAAACGACGCGAATGACCCGTACCGTTCATCGTTGAACGGGCACTGCGACGCAATACATTCTTGCTTTGGTTTGTATCTAGGGGTGCTGGGAACTGGTAGCACGGCTGGAAGAACTAAGCATCTACGACCTGCCGATTTTAAGCGCCATGAATGACCCCCGAAAAGTCGATATCTACTCAGCCGCCCACAAGCGTGACCCGTTTCCGCTCTATGCGTTTCTTCGCGGCGAGGCGCCGGTCTTCGAAGTTCGCGTACCCGTCCTGAAGCGAGCGTGGCTGATTACACGTTACGATAACGTAGTCTTGTGCCTGCAAGACAGCGACAGGTTCGTCAAGAACCCGCGCAATGCAGGGCTGAGCTCGCCCAAGTCTGTTCCGTGGTGGACACCAGCGAGCCTTAGGACGCTGTCAGAAAACATGCTGGACCTGGACGACCCCGCACATCGAAGGCTGCGGGTCCTGATCAACAAGGCGTTTAGTCGTGCACGCATCGAGCAGTTACGAAACCGCGCCGAAGTGCTGGCTGAGGATCTCGTCGATCGGATGCGCGCAAAATTGAAGCCCGATATTATTGAGGATTTCGCCCTTCCGCTTCCGTTGACCATGATCTCGGAGCTGCTGGGCTTGCCCGAGGAGGCCCGGACGCGCTTTCGGAGGTGGACGAATGTTTTTCTCGGAGCGCGATCGGAA